>JAPPFL010000014.1 GCA_028823855.1 Albidovulum sp. | reverse complement strand
GTGCGTCTTCTTCTAATTCTTCACATTATTCCAGGCAGTTGGTAATTCAGGCTAGATTGAAGGTATTTTGCCGTCAGTCCGCCCCTTTCCGCCCCTCCAGGACAATTCATTCTGTTTCAAAATGGACTGCGACTCGACACGCTATTCAAGAGCAAAATCAAAATCCGGATTATTCCTCTTACGGCGCACGACGATTTCGCGGCCTTCCGCTTCCGGCTCGCGGTCGACGATTTCCGACGGAAAGCCGTCGGCAATAATGCTCGTTCCAATTGCCTCTTCGAGGCGGCGCACGATGTTCGGCGACCATTCGCGCGATCCGTATTTCCTTTCTCCTTCGCGGAAAATTTTGAGTAGAAGCGGCGACAGTTCCAGCGGAACGCCCGCTCGGTCCGCCGCCTCCTGGAATAGGCTAAGGTCTTTAACGACGAGATCCATTGTAAAATTTATGTTTCGGCTTCCATTCAAAATCACCTGGCTTTCGGTTTCGTGGACGAATGAATTTCCCGACGAAATCCGGATAGCCTCGTAGGCCGTGTTCAAATCCATGCCGGCCCGCTTCGATGTGGCTAGCGCTTCGCAGAGGCTCACGAGGTTCGCCGTGGCCAAATAATTCGTTACTACCTTGAGTATCGACGCTGATCCGAGGCGGCCTGTATGGAGTATCCGTCGCCCCATGGCGGAAAGCACTGGCATCATGCGTTCGAAAACTGTTCGTTCGCAGCCCGCGAAAATCGAAATGTTGCCTGTTGCGGCGCGGTGGCAACCGCCCGAGACCGGGCAGTCCACGGGATGGGCGCCAAGCGCTTCCACCAGCTTACCGAGCCTGAGCACTTCGGATTCGCTGGTGGTGCTCATCTCCGCCCAGATCTGGCCTTTAGACAACGCGGCGAGGACCCCGTTCCGCCCTTCCAACACTAAAGCGCTAGCCTCCGGCGAAGGAAGGCAAGTAATGACCAGTTCGCATTCGCGCGCGATTTCCTCAGGCGTTTCAGCACCCGAAGCGCCGCGCTCGACAAAGCCGTCGACTCGCGTTCGATCGAGATCCAGTACGGTCAGATCGAATCCGTTGCGAAGCAGGCTCCCCGCAAGATTTCCGCCTGCGTTCCCCAATCCGATAAATCCGGTTTTCATTTCCGGCACTCCTCGATGAATCTCTGTCCACGATGACGCGGCGACCGGTAAATTCTGCCGGCATCGCTATCTCGTCAACGAGAATTTTCCAGAATCAGCATAGATCCAGGTCCAATTCTCAGCCACAATCGCCGAGTTGGAGTTCCGGGCAACATTCTGCTTGCTTCTTCCCATTGAGCCTTAGTCGGCGGCTCACGACTCGAACCATTCCTTTATCCTCTTCAAACCTTCCCGGGAGAAGGGCTTAAAGGCGTACGCCGACCGACAAGTGCGCTAGAAAACCCCAATGTCGACTGACCTTCGCGTGTCGTGGCATGAAACCTATTAGTCCGGCGCGAGCGACAACGACAATCGCAAGACGGTATCGCCCGAAGGAGCCATCACGGAATTGAGACTATATCGGACGGGTTCAAGCTTGAGGCAAGGAACGGTGGCCGGACACTTCAATCCGAAAGCTCCTTACCAAGACAGGAATTCTAAGTAGCCAGGATTTGGAATTCGGTTCAATGGGCTCCGTTACGACTGATAAGAATCGCGAGCATTTGAGAATTGGTCCGGTTTTATCCACCGAGGAATCGTTCTCGATGCCAGTCCATGTAGTCTTGTCGCGGCCATAACTGCTCGTCATCAGGTAGATGAATTTGCTTGAGTTGCTTGGAAGAGAGATCCTGGAACTCAAATGGCACTCTGTCGTATGCGACGAGAAGACTGCGATCGTTGCTTAAGCTAACCTGACTACCACCCTGCATAAGTGGATTTTTTTCGTTCCGGCTAGGAGATTCGCCGCCCAAATTGTCCGGGTCTTGCGCCGATGGCAATCTGCGGGAAGAAATCTGCCTCGCGAGCGAACCCGGCCGGATCCAGCCGCTCCGGATGGCGGAATCGTGGTATTTGAAGGAGAAACTGCAGGAATCGGAGCTCGCGTGATGCGCTTCCCCGGCCAAGCTACGGATTTAGACCGGTTTCGCCGGGCGTCCGAGGACGCCCCGAATGCGCTTGGCTAGCCTTCCGGCCGCCAGGCGGTTCCCTTCCCAAGCGTCCTTTCGGTAGTCGGCGGCGCGCGGGCGGCCGCCCAGGCGAGACGCGGAACCATGCTCGGCAAATCGTAGCGGCGGTTGAACCGGTATTCGAGTTCGCTCAGGTAGCGCCGGGCGTATTTGCCCTTCATAGAATGGTGGGGGCTCCGAAGCGCGGTTTCGATGTTGCCGATGACGGTATCGGGCCAGACAAATTCCTTGACGCGCACGGACTATCGACCTCCGCGGGCAATGACGGGAATGTGCGCGCATCCGGCCGTCGAGGCCGCCCCGAAGCACGGGAGACCGTCGCTGCAGGCCGTGCTTCCCGGCGGGATGTTCCGGCGGCGCCAACGGGCGATCGCCTTCAATCGGAAGCCGGCCGCGGCCCGGAGCTTGATCTTGTGCGGCGGCCGCGAACGGCGTTTTCCCTGCCGCGCCGAGATAAACGTCGTCCACATGGACCGGGCCCGAAAGCGGGCTGCTGTCTCCTCGCTCCATCATTGCCTGCATGACCTTGTGCTTCACGCGCCGGGCGGCGTTGCAGGAGATGCCGAGCTTGCGCCCGAGATCCATGGCCGAGATCCCCTTCTTGTTCTGAGTTACGAGATAGATCCTCTGGAACCAAGCCGTGAGCGGCAGCTTGGTGCGCTCGAACAGCGTTCCGGCGGTGGCCGAAGTCTGCCGGCCGCACGCGCCGCATCGCCGCAAGCACCTGTGATCGAGGCGGCTATGCTTCGCGCTCCCGCGAGAGGGCACGCGAATCCGTTCGGCCGGCGCTTCGGCGCACTGCCTCCCGGTCCCGTTGTCGTCGAGGAATTTCGTTGGACCCGGCCCCTTTTGGAACTGCACTTGATTTCCTTTCGCCATAGGTGCCGCCGGCATGTTGATTTTCGTCAATTTTATACCCCAAATGTTCTACAGACGCAGTGAATGTTCTCGAAAAAAAGTCCGCTAATGCAGGGCGGTAATCAGGAAATTTCTAATTGACAGCGAGTTAATAGATATCCAGCTGTCAATCTGTTATCTCATTGCCCGGAGTTGGAAATTCACGCTAGTGCACGCGGCTTATTCGGGTCCGCATTCCAAGTGCCGAAGGCTTGCGCCGTCGGGAAGAGGTCGGCAAGCAGTGTCTCGATCTCGGTTTTAGTGATCGAGTCAATGGGGGTTGTCGGACCGAGCACAGCAGCGCCGCGAAGGATACCCTGGCGCACTAGCATGCTCTTGTGAATGTGATAGAAAACATCGCCTCCCTGCATGGCGAGATGGTTAACCGGCATTATCGCTTTTTGGAAGAGCTTCCTGGCGCCGGTCTCGTCGCCGCTACCGAACAGTTCCAACACGTCGACGAAGGCGGCGGGTTGGCTGCAGAAAGGCATCGTGCCCACCGCGCCACGGCGCAACTCCTCAATAAAGTAGGTTCCGCCCGCACCGCCGAAGACCCCGAGACGGCTGCCCACCGCCGCGACCATTTCCCAGACCCGCGTCGCGACAGGCGGGTTCTCGACCTTGATGTAGCGCGCGTTCGGGCAAATCTCGGCGATCCGAATGGCCAAACTCGGAGGAATAGGCGCCTGGGGGATGTCCTGGAGCACGATTGGGATACTCACCGCTGCGTCGACCGTTCGGTAGAATTCGAGAATTTCAGCGGCACCCACCGGCATGAAATGGGGCGGATGGACCATCAGCGCGTCGGCACCCTCTTCCTCCGCATCCGCGGCATATAGAACGGCGAGCGCGGTACCGGCGGCACTTGAATTGACGACGACGGGCACGCGGCCGCCGACGGCGTCGATGACGGCGCGCACCAGTTGCCTTCGCTCGGACTCCGAGAGCTTAAATATCTCACTGCCAAGTGCTACGCCGAGACCGTGAACGCCTGCATCAATGTTAAACTCCACGAGGTTGGCAAGGCTTTCTTCGTCAATGCGGTACTCGGCATCAAACGGCGTCACCAAGATGGGGATAATCCCCTGGAGTGTTTTGGCACCCTTGGTTCGCATGGTGGCAATCCCTTCCTCGACGGCGATACTGCTCCTCAAGATTTGATAATGTTGTCGTCGATGTATTCCCAATCGATCTCGTAGCCGAGACCCGGTGCCGCAGGTAGCGCGACATAGCCGTCCGGGGCGAGCTGGTCGCATATATTCTTAAGGTAGGGGTGCGGCGCGTCATAGTCGACGCCCGGTGCCAGAAGGCCCTTTTCGTAGTATTCGCTCGTATCCTCGGACGTCGCGCCGCAAACCTGCAGATTGCCAAAGCCGGACATGTGAATCTCGCATCGAACGCCATATGCCTCGCAGACGATCGCCGTCTTCCTCGCACCGGTGATCCCGCCTCGCATAACATCGATACGGCTCATGTCGGAAGCGCCGCGCAGTATCCACTCGGCTCGCGTGAAGACGCCGCCCGCGGCGATTTCAGGCGACAGGATAGGGATCGTGAGTTCGCGGGCCAGCCGGACATAGCTTTCAACGCGATACTCAGGCATCGGATGCTCGTACCAATAAAAGTCGAGTTTCTCGAGCTCGCGTCCGACCTGAATCGCTTCCTCGACTGTCATATAAGTACCCCAGGGATCATACATGAGCACCATGTCGGAGCCGACCGCTTCCCGCACGAGATAACATGTCTCGATATCCGCCTTGATGTTGGAAGGCCTTCCAGGGGTCGGCGTGCCAGTCGAGGGATCCCAGAAGTAGTGCGGATGGATCTTGTAGGCGAGAAAGCCCTCCTCCTTGCAGGCCAGCGCGTGCTCGGCATAGACATACGGCTTGCCGATGTTGGGATAGGTCGACGCGTAGGCCTTAACCCTGTCGCGGGCGCCGCCCATGACCTTGTAGACCGGCAGGCCGATGCCCCGGCCCGCAAGGTCCCACAGTGCGAGATCGATCACGCTTGCAACATTTTCCTGGATGTTGGCTACCCAAAGCCACTTCCAAATCATCTCCCGGTCATAAGGGTCTTGTCCCACGAGGAGGTCCTTAATCCGGCCGAGAATGAGCCGCCGGTCGTCGACGCCGAGACCATCCTGATCGCCGTGCGATCCGCCGCCGAAGAAGTAGCCCTGTATTCCCTCGTCTGTATCGATGCAGGTTACCGTCTGCACCATTTCGGTCGCCGGCAACGGCTGTGCGCGGCCAACGTCCCAGCGGTCGGCATAGGTACGAAACGGCGTGACCCTGATGTCTGTAATTTTCACGATGGCCTCCCTTTAGAAAAATCGTTGAAGCGGGATTTTTGTCCTGCGAAGCTCTCGATCCTATTCGTAGGAGTCGCCACCGCGCAACCTGTCCAGCCACACCGCCGCGAGCAGTAGCAAGCCGATCACGATGTTCACGTAGTACGGATTGATCGCGTTCAAATCAAGAATATTGGTGGCACCCGCGATGACCAGAAAACCGAGCGCGCCTCCGGCCGGATTGCCAACGCCGCCCCTCAAAATACTGTAGCCGCCGATCATCAATGCTGCGTAGACTTGGAATTCGAGGCCAAACCCCGTTAGCCGCGAGACAGCGCCGATCTGCCCGACGAAGATTATTCCGGCAAGTCCGGCGCCGAAGGCGCTTATAAGCAAAGCCGTGGTACGAACGCGCGGGACGGAAATGCCAGCGCGCGACGCGGCGCGTTCATCGCCGCCCGCTGCCTTGAGATGACGTCCGATCCGAGTCTTGATCACCACTAGGGTAGCGACCGCGGCAACCAGTAGAACTAGGATGAAGATGAGCGGAAGCGACCACAAGGATAGGTTCATAAAAGTGAAAAGTCCTGGATGAAATGCCATAAGCGAGCCCGATACTCCCCAGTGCTCCACAACGACATAGGTTATTCCGCGCAGGGCGGTTAGCATGCCGAGCGTGGCAGCGATCGCGTCGGCGCCAAAGCCGACAATGGCGATTGCATTGAGCCCGCCGAACGCGAGGCAGACGACGAGCGTTGCAGCCGCTGCCGGCAAAACATCCCACCCGTTTATCAGGAGGGTTCCAAATATTGCCGCGCTGACTCCGACCATCGATCCAATGCTGAGATCGACGACGCCTGCCAGCAAAGCGAAGCCAGCGCAAGTTCCCACGAGAATCGGGATAGCAAGAAACTGGCCGATGATAGAGATGTTGCTGGCCGACAGGAAACGCGGGCCGACTGAGAAAAGGCCCACTGTTATCACGACGACGAGCGCGAGAGTGATGCTTGCGACAGGTCCCGTTAGCAGATCGCGCGCCGGGCGGTGCGCCACAATATACTCCGTCCGGGTATTGCCGGTGAGGACACGAGGCTGGTTCAACGGGTGCCGCGCCTTGCCTCGTAGCCGTCGATGGCGACCGCTACGACGAGTATCAATCCTTGGATGATGGCCTGCCAGTCAGAGGACAGCCCGAGAAAAACCAGCGAGGTCGGTACTGTCGACAGAAAGCCGACGCTTAGCAGGAGTATCCAAAGGTTTCCTCGCCCGCCGCTCAGCGTGACTCCGGCGAGGATGACGGCGGCGATGACCGGCAGGAGGTAGACCACGCCGCCCGATGGGGTGAACGGCCCGCTCGAACAGGCGAAAAGGACACCGGCAAGTCCTGCGGCAGCGCCTGCGGCGGTAAAGATCGCGAATCGTGTTTTGGGAAGGGAAATGCCTCTCGCTTGGGCAGCGAACCGGCTTCCGCCCACGGCGATCGCGCGTCGGCCATAACGAGTTCGCGGCAGAAAAAAACCGACCACGGCGATTAGTGCGACCATCGGCCACCAGATGTTGGGAATGCCCAAGGTCGAACCGAGGCCGAATGCCCGGAAGCTCGAATTGATTGGCGACTCGGCAATCTGGAACACGAGGAAGAGCGCCGCGAGACCAATGAAGTTCGTCGCGAGAGTCACGATTACTGGATTGATCTTGCCGTAAACGATAATGAGCGCGTTCAAGAAGCCCCACGCGGCACCGGACAGGACTGCAATCGCCACGGCGAGAGTTACAGCGAATTCGAGCTCCAGCAATCGAACCGCAACCAATGCGCTCAAGATGAGTGATGTCGGTTGGCTGAGGTCGACCATGCTGCCGCTAATCGCAACCAAGGCTTGGCCGACAGCGAGCGTGCCCACGACGGCCATGGTGAACGCCACGGCAAGCACGGTCTGGTGCGCGAGAAAATCAGATCTTACGGCGCCGGTAACAGCGATAAGTACAAGCCATGCCGACGCCAATGGCAAAATTGTCCCCCAGACGCCAAAATTCGAAAGACTCAGGCGGCCGGGGGACGAAGTTGATGACGTGTCGATGTCAGCCAATTTAATCTACTTGTTGGGACAGAACAGATCGTACGCAGTCGTACCGGCGGGTGCCTCGAGCAGCATCGCAACCCGTTCCTGCAAGCCGGGTACATTCTGTGCCTGTTCCGCTGAGACGGGGCAAGGCTGAACCCGCGAGGCAGGATCGCCGGCGTCATGCTTGACAGGCGGCGGGTTGCCGGACGCGATGTGGTCGATGACATCGCGGAAGGCGTAAACCGCGTAACCCTCTAGAAAATAGAACACGCTTCCAGCGAGGTGCGGGTTCACGTTCGGACCCGTGATGAAAGCACCGTCCTGCCCCCAACCGATGATCTCGTCGGCGCGGCCGAGTTGCTCGGCGGCATTGATCGCAGCGAGAACGCCTCCGTCGTTGAGGCCGACGACCGCCATGCGCTTGGCATTGGGATGGGCGGCGAGCAGGTCACGTGCGGCGGGAAGGCCAACTGTGGCCTGCCCCACACTCTCGAACGAGACCCATTTTTCCTCGGGAATGTCCGGACACACCCTCTTGAGGCCGTCGCGCATGCCGCCGGTCCGCCATGTGTTGACGATGCCGGCCCCCGCGCCCTCTGCCGAGATCACGAGGTCGGGCTCGCAATTCCATTTTTCCTTGACGATTTGACCAAGGGCTTCGCCGCCGGCTAGTCCCGCAGCGAGATTGTCGATGCCTACGAAATACATGCCTTCTTCGGCGATATCATAGGTGATAACCGGGACCCCTGCACTGCCGAACCGCTGGGCGAGTGCCGGATTGACCGAGGGCTGCCCATTGAATTGGATGACAACATCGACATCTTCCTGAATGAATAGGCCGGCGTTCTTGAGAGCTGTCGGCGCATCGCCCTTGTTGCTGAGTTCGTAATAATCCCAGCCACGCTGCGCGGCCAACGCCCGGGCCACATCGCCCTGCGACTTCATCCATTCGCAACACTCCATGCCGCCAACAGCCATGCCGACCTTAAAGGTGTCTTGGGCCATGCCGGATCCGGTTGAAGCAATGGCGATACCCAGCGCCAATGGCGCGGAGAGTGCCAGTGCACGTAACGATAAATGGTTCATTTTATTCTTCCTTTGCTGGGCCACAACGGCCCGATTCAGTAAGTGTTTGCGCGGCCAAGATCTCGCCTCCCCTCACTCCGGCACGGTGATCGAACCGCTGTTTTCATAGTCCTTCTCATTGTCTCCGGGTATGGCCCCGGTGATGAGACCGACGATCGTGGAAACCGACGCCTCGTTGACGGCCCGGGTCGCAATCGTACGTCCCAATCTCATAACCGTGATCCGGTCGGCGATTTCCATGAGCTGTTGCATGTTGTGGCTAACGACTATGACGCTGATATCATGGCTGCGCAGTTCGCGTATGACCCGCAGAACCTGTTCGGATTCGCGCACGCCGAGCGCTGCGGTCGGTTCGTCGAGGATCACGATCCTGCGTCCCCATAACAGCGCCCGCCCAATCGCCAGGCATTGCCGCTGACCGCCGGACATGCCCTTCGCACTTACGTTCACTGAAGGAATCTTGACCGCCAATGAATCAATCACCTCTCGCGCCCGCTTGCGCATCAACCTGTCGTCCAGCATGTCGAACATGCGCGGGAACCAATGCTTGGCCAGTTCCTCTCGTCCCAAATACACATTCTGGTAGGCGGTCATTGTGTCGACTAGCGCCAAGTCTTGGTAGACGGTCTCTATTCCTGCATCCATCGCGTCCTGAGCGCGTCTGATTTGAACCGCCCGCCCGTCGATGAAGATTTCGCCCGCATGCGCATTCAGCACGCCCGAGAGGATTTTGAGCAGTGTCGACTTTCCCGCGCCGTTGTCCCCGACGAGACCGAGTACCTCGTGGCGACGGAGCTGGAGCGAGGCTCCCGCAAGTGCGACCACCGGCCCGAACATGCGTTCCATGTCTCGTGCTTCGAGCACGAACGGGCCGTCGTTCACGTCGCGTCCTCTCGTTTTCTGTTTCGCGAAGTTCCTTCCAGGGCGGTGCGCAGGAATTCGCATCTCGACCGGTGAAAGGATCGACAGGTTGATGATTGTCGGATCACACGCGCCACTCGTGGCGCCGATTTAGGGCGCATTGAGAAATCGTCAACAATCATACGAAAATTTGCGGTCGGATCGTCCCTCCTCCCGGAAATTCCCTAACTGCCGCAATTGCGACGACCAACAACACCGGTAGTCATTTCGTTCTTCCAGCCGCCTACCCTGTTAGGTGCAAACATGCTGCTAACAAACTCATAGCGAAAATCACGCGCACAGTAAACCCGAGTCAAGGAATTTGTTCAAGACCAATCTTTATCGGAACATTTTATGATCATCCAAGCGATGCCGCAGCTTAACACGGCGATCGACCAGTGGAAATTGTTTGGAAGTCTCCGACTTCGGAGTACTTTCGGCAATATTCGACGCTGACATTGCTACGCCGACGATGCAATCCCCGCCTTAGAACCTGAAAAGAAGTGATCCCGCGAGGCCAGGACCTTGTTGCGCCATTTCGTGACCTGATTACAGCCCTGCATAGGCGGATTTTTTCGAGAACATTCACTGCGTCTCCGGAACATTTGGGGTATAAAAATTAACGAAAATCAACATGCCGGCGGCGCCTATGGCGAAAAGAAATCAAGTGCAGTTCCAAAGGGGGCTGGGTCCAACGAAGTTCCTCGACGACTACGGAACCGGGAAGCAGTGCGCCGAAGCGCCGGCCGAACGGATTCGCATGCCTCTCTTGCGGGAGCGCGAAGCATAGCCGCCTAGATCACAGGGGCTTGCGGCAATGTGGCGCGTGCGGCCGGCAGACTTCGGTCACCGCCGGAACAACGCGCCGGGAAGCGCGGCCTGGAGCGACGGTCTCCCGTGCTTCGGGGCGGCCTCGACGGCCGGATGCGCGCACATTCCCATCATTGCCCGCAGAGGTCGATAGTCCGTGCGCGTCAAGGAATTCGTCTGGCCCGATACCGTCATCGGCAACATCAAACCGCGCTTCGGAGCCACCACCATTCTATGAAGGGCGAAAACGCCCGGCGCAACCGGTCTAAATCCGTAGCTTGGCCGGGGCGGTGCATCACGCGAGCTCCGATTCCTGCAGTTTCTCCTTCAAATACCACGATTCCGCCATCCGGAGCGGCTGGATCCGGCCGGGTTCGCTCGCGAGGCAGATTTCTTCCCGCAGATTGCCGTCGGCGCAAGACCCGGACAATTTTGGTGGCGAATCTCCAAGCCGGAACGTAAAAAATCCACTTATGCAGGGTGATAGTCAGGTTAGCTAATGAGATGGCGACCGAAAAGCCAATGGCAGGTTGCCGACAGCGCAATACCGTTTTGAACGACGTCAGGTCCACCGTTCTTGACAGCGCGAATGTGCGCAGCTTGGACTTCCGCTTTTCCTCCGCCGTTGACCATTCGAAGCCCGGTAACGGCGCAGGTTTCTTTGTAGGCAGTCACTTCGAAACGCCGAAATGCCCAATCCCCCGGTGGACGATTTACCAGCATCTGCGCGATCTGGCGTTTCCGCTTTTCCGGAGTCGCTTCCATGAATGCTTGGGGTTGCCGGTCAACTTCCGAGATTCCTTACTCTAGTCGATGGGGATTTTCCTTGTGCAGGGTTTAGGCGAAGCCTTCGAGCGCGATCGCACCAAACTCGTCCTCGGATATTGTTCTGACGGATTTTCCTTGTAGAGCAATTCCAATGCGCGATGGATTTCTGATCGAGTTGAGTCCAGCTTCGCAATACTGAGTTCCACCATGAAGAGGTACCACTTGGTCGAATTCCAAGTAGCGAGAGATATAAGCGTAAGGGGAACCGGCGTTGAATGGGTCGGGTTCAATGCGAGCGACTTGAGCAACAGCCACATACGCTTTGCGACTGCCGCCGCGGCGAAGTTCTCGGTAAACAATCCAGTCCTTTTTGATTCGTTCGGCCTCAGGAAGGTACCGATTTGGGACGTGGTAGCGGCAGCTAATGTCGTCGTTGCAATCGGTGACGGGACGGGTGTCGAAAACGTCTTGCTGCAGCCAGCTAGAGCCTAACTCAAGGATTCCGTCGCCGCCCGCGGGCTGCGCTATGACATCTGATGGTCCGGGATTAGGCTTCGCGACATCGGAGATTTCGGCAGGTTCGAACGGCGACACTTCCTTCGCCCGAACGTTTTCCCAGTTGCCGTTCTTGAAGAGAATTCGCGCGAGTTTACCGATCATGTACCATTTCGACTGGTCGGCAAGCATGTGGTGGACAACGCGAGTGCATGCGCGCCTTGCCCATACGACCGTGTATAAGCCCTTGATTGGGCAGGTCTTTCGGATCATCCGCAAAGAATTGCATGAAGAAAGGGCTATCATTCAGAAATCTACCGAAATACAATTCTGCAGCACGCAGGGCATCGTTGGCCCGAATCAAGTACAGACAGTTGCCAACAGCCATCTGGACAGTCCGGTTTGCTTCGCCGACGAGTGAGGCGGCGCTACCTATTCGGACAGGATTCGACAGGCAACTGGGCATGGCGGCGACGTGCAGTGGCCACTCGAACGGCGTCAATTTCCTCGCAGCCGTTAGTCCGGTTCGGCGGCGATGACAGAGCACTTTCAATCGAGAATGTGGAAGGAACCGATTTCCAGTCCACTCTCGAGGCGGGCGACCGCGAACTCGCCGACACCGGCGCCTAATACTACAACTTAGCTAGCTTGAGCCGGTCGGAATGCGCCGCCGTCGCCACTTGAAAGGTGGGGACGGCGTCCCGATGGCTCAAACGCCTGCATGCACATCTAACGGTTCAAACAAGTAAAGCGTGAGAAGTTCCTCAGACACGAGGAAATCCAACGCCTCGGCAAGGTTTACGACGAGACCCTTGAGGACTGCCGAGGCAATTCGTAATACTCGCTGTTCGACAACCGCCTATCAAAGGCTCTTTGGATCATGTGTGCCAACACCAAACCAACAGAGCAGCATCACCTCAACAGTAAATCCTTACCACGCAGTGCCGGTTTGCGGGCGATTGGCCGTTCATTGCTTAAATTCGCTATTACTTGCTTTGGTCGCCGAGCACCTTTCAAGTCTACAGTAGTCTGTTTCGCCTACTTCCCATCCCGATTGACAATTGGACTACCTGCTTGGCCAAGACAATTCACATTTGTCTACGACAGAGGTATCCACGGCTAGAATTGACTCGATCCGGCTCTTGTCAGATATTTGACGAAATCCTCCGATATATGCGGACACTTCGCGATGTTCATCCAAATTCCTACAGGTGAAACTAAATAATATTGACAACCAATTTACACTTTCGACCTCATTTTGGCTCCCAGGGCGCTGCTCTCTATTTCCAGGAAAGCCGTTTCGGGCAAGCGGTTGCGCAAGGTCGCCGCGAAGATTTCATTGTCGTTCTATCTTGACCGTGTTCCTCTGCCGATTACGGCGCCTCGCTTAGCTGCGCTTCCACCAACCCGGCGAGATAGCTCTCCACCTCGGTAGAGTTAAGGTGACCACTATCCCATTCGCGGTCGGCAGCAACCAGAGCCTTCACAAATCCTTCTCGACTCTCTCTAATCCTTTCGGGAAGTAACTTTTTTCCAGGAAGCAGCGTCCCGACCCGGACACAGAGGAGGAAGTAACAGATTGCTCTGGCCGTTCGACCGTTGCCTTCCATGAACGGGTGAATCCAGTTCATTCTCCACAGGCCATACGCGGCTAGCTCCGTGGGCGTCCATATAAACCAATTCTCCTGAACATTTGAAATGAATCGATCCATCCAGTCGTCTACATCCTTGAAATGAGGCGGAATATGCTGACCCACGCAGATGGGTTCCTTTCGAAACCTCCCTCCAAACTGCGAGATGTTCACCACCGCTACATGGATGAGCGCCCACAACAAATACTTGCCAAACGAGACCGGCCCCTTTTGAATGCCGATCTCAATGCAATTCGCCCGTAGCTCGTATTGCCGGTTAGGTTTTGCTCTTGTACCAGGTCAAAGAGTTGCTGGTCTTCAGCCTCTAACACAAACATTCCAAAACAAACTTACACTGCGTTCGACTTCAACCTCAACCTGGTCACGGACGCTTTTGCGGACTCCTTCGTTATTCCGGAATCTTCCGGCGCATTGCCGTAAACAAAACTCGCTCGTTGAACTTTCAATTCTTCGTTAGAGGCTGAATCATAAGTCATTGTTTTGATTCTGTTTTTCATGTCAGGCACT
>JAPPFL010000076.1 GCA_028823855.1 Albidovulum sp. | reverse complement strand
CGCTCGCCGGGTGCAGCATACGCGCCGCTACCGCGGCGCAGGCGATGCGGGCGTCGCGGTCGCCGAAGCCGGCTTCGCCGAGGGCTTCCCTGAAGCGGAGGTCCTCAAGGGCCTTCAGGCGGATCCGCTCGCCGCCGACCCTGCGCGGATCCTCGTGCTCGAGGCTGTCGAGTTCGACCTCCGCCGCCCTCGGCGGCTCCTTTCCACTAGGGCGGCGGAGCTCGCGCCACTTCTCCCTGGGCACGGAGAATCCGGTGCCGAGGTTGAGAAGGGCGACCTGGCGGACCTTTCCGCCGACGCGCTCGGAACTCGGCTAGGCGGTAGCTGTAGGCGGGCTCGCCGCCCTTCATGTGGGTTTTCGCGGCCTTGATGCGCATGGCCGCCGATTCTGGCGGGAAAAATGAAAAATCAATCCCTGTTTTGCATTTCCTGTCCCTGCAAACGGGATTTTGCCGAACATGGACGCAACATGTTGATTGAAATTGAAAAAACTACATGTAGTATCTTCAATTCGAGAATTTGTTTGCTGCCAAAGCGACGCCAATTCGAAAAGTGCCGACTTGGGTTAGGGAATCCAGCTTGGCTTCAATCGATGCCAGGCTCAACTCGCCGTTGCCAAGGTTGCTGGCGTCGCGACCGGGAGAAGGATCGCGCTGTCGATCGGCAGTCATCTGCATGCTCGGCGCGGGTTCGATTTCAGGGTCTGTTCGATTCATGGCGGTTTCCCAAGAGATCGATTGATAGAACGAATTCATGCCGTTCGCGAATGCAATGCTCAATCCGGCGGATTCCCAGACCAGTTCGCCGCCATATTTTTCGGAAGAGACCGCCGCCGCCAGCAACGCATCGGCGGCGGTAGAGCCACGTCGCGGCCAAGGGATCGACGACGACCATGCTGCTCTCGGTGACATGCAGCCCGGCTGCCATGGCCGCGAAATGGCAATGCACGATCGCCAGCTCCATCGCGGGCGCGAGGCCGCCCCGCGCGAGCGCGGCGTTGGCACCGCACGGCCAGGCGTAGTCGACGACGATAGGATCGGAGACGCCGCTCGACCCGAGCAGCCGGCGCAGCATGCCCGGCAGTCACCAGACGCCGGCGTCGCAGCGGAATCCTCTCGTTCCGCAAATTCTTTCCGAGGCCTTCGGATCCTTTCTCCAGCCGCCATCGAGATCCGGCCCTTCGCCTCCTCGCCAGGCGGCTCGCATCCAGCCCCTACGCAGGCGGGATCGCTAGCCCGACGGCGTCAAGCCCGCGGCCGGTGACCGGCCATTTCCGCGCCGTTGCACAGCCGAACCACCGTCTGATCTCCTGCCGCGACCAAGGACCGCCACGAATCGGAATTTAACTCGGAGGGTATTCAAGCAACAGAATAGATCTTTATTTGGCTTATGGACGGCTGTTTCACTTGGCAAATTTTTCAATTTCGTCAATAGTTTCTTTCGAGAGATTGTCCCAGTTTTTGTTCAGCCAAATCAGTACTGCTTTCTTTTCAATACTAGAGCGATTTTTAGTCCAATATTTTCGGTCCGCCAAATGCCTGCCCTCCACAACGCAGACAGCCTGTGAATGCACTTGTTCGTCAATGGCAAATGTCACAATTGCCCTACGATAATCGCATTCAAATTTTACAATTTTTAAGTTTGGCATTTTTGACTCCGATCTGGCCTTGCGGTCATTATCTTGCGCCATATTAGTAAAGGAAACACCGCAATTCAAATTGTCAATGGCATGAAACACGGGGACTAGATCGCGATACCCCTGCCATTTGGCCCGGAACATTTAGAAGAGTACTCGAGATCATCGTGGTAGGAATCGCAGTGCTCCGAATACGGAGCGGTAATCAGGCCGACTGGATGATCGCGACCCGAAGGCCGGAGGCACAGCGGACGCCTTGATCGACGCGGCGAATTAAGTCAGATTGTCAGAATGCGATGACCGGGCACTTGGGCAAAAGCTGGACCGATGCATCGATTCATCCCGGTCGGTCGTGGCACCGATCAGGTTCACAGCAATCTTCGCAAGGGTCGAACCGGACAAAAGCGGGAGGGCGGCATCTTGGCGTCCGATAGCAAAAACCGGGGAGTTGCGCATCCTCTCGCCGCTTTCCTACGGTTGCCTTCCTGATATCGGTGATCGTCGTCGTCGCCCGGCACCATCTCGCACCTCCAAATTAGAGATGGCTGGACGGAGTGGAGTTGTCCATTTTTCGATCCCTTTTATTCGGCGGATTAGCAGCCCACGCTGTGTCCGCGCATCCGAATCGGAACATTTGACCGCAAACAGCTGAATATTCCCGTATTTTTCGGCGGTCATTCAAAAGCGCGGATTCATGACGGTAAAATCGGTGTTCGGGAACGACTATGTGCTTCCGGTAGGCCTGCCGACAACGTTCAATCTGGTCGCGTTTCAGATGTTGAACGCTCGCCAACGCCTGCTGGACCGCAGGTCCTCGCTTTTTACATGGACTTTCAGATGGGGTAAACGGTTCGCACTTGCCGGAGATCGGCAACTGCGAGCCCATTTCTACTCAAATATCCACCAGATCGCTCTCCCTCGTACTCCGAGAAAAACAAGCCTTGCTCCGCTCGTGCCAAAGGTGTCTCCAAAATGGTTGCCAACCACAGGAATTCGTCCTCCGCAAAAAGTTGCGTAAGCGCGACTACGTCCTCGGCATCAATGATTGGCACAAATCTTTCACCGATGTACGCAGCACTCAACCCGCGCACTTCTCTTTCATCCGAAAGCACCAACCGGCGCCAGTATTCACGGTAAGACCGAAAGTCAATTTCGGTGAATCTTGCAGGATCCTTGTGCGATACCATTGGAGTCCAATTGGAGAACCCAAATGCCGCGATCATCCGTTGTAGCGCTTTGCGCTGCATCTCCGCAGCAGAAATTCTAAACTCTTCGGGACTTGGCGGTTCTCCTCCCAGATTTGGATCGACCGCGGCCAACCACGGATCTAAACCGTTTTCCTCCGTTGCCCAGCGCGATGCTACAGACCACCCTTTAAACCCAACATCAAGTATATATCGGTTAAGGTCGATTTGAACGCGAGCAACTTGTTCTTGTGCTGTTCGCAAACATTGTGGAGTAGCGCAACCATGCCAAAAGCTTTTTTCCCAATCTCCTCCAATAGAAGTACCTTTTGCCTCTGCAACTATAAGCTCTGTTGCGGTCCAGCCAATCCAGTCAGGCATATCCCCCCTTTTACCGTTCCGTAAACGAACCAAAGCGCCCGGCACGAATGAAAAGTTGTTGCCTTCGATTGGCAAAAGCCCATTTACGTCCTCATTTGCCTCTAAATATGACCGCGCAAAAATTCGGCCGTGTATATTCGAATAGGCTCGCCGAAGCTCGCGGCCCAGGCCCGGTCCTCCTCCACGCCACGTTAACATCCGATCTCCCGTTAAACCGAGTTCGGATATGCTGGCATGTGCGAGATCAAGCAAGTCCAGTGTTAGCTTCGTCTTGGTAGACATGCCCGGCAGTGTGGGCATCCTGTAGTGCCTAACTTTGCGTGCATTCAATTTTCCACTCCTCAGAAACAGTTTACTCGTGCTACGCGACATATTTCCTGTCGCATGTATTCGAGGGGTCCCTCACGGCGGCACAACTCAAATTCCGTCATTGTCTTTGTTGACCGCCGTTTCATCGGTCTCAATTTCATCTTTGAAGACTTCGATTGTCCGCTCTCACTGTGCAACTAGAGCATCCACGCCGGAAAGGTTAACCTCAATTCCTAGTCAAACATCGCGGATCAGCATTCAATGTTGAACCGGTATGCTTAAATCCCAATATTCTGCCATATCAAGTAGGCGACTACCGTCGGATTGCCTCAATCCATTTGCCCATGTTTCTCAATCACCGTAATGCTACCGCCAACTGTCTGGTTCTCCTTCATCGCGTCATCGGCCTTATGACCCGACGATATCCGCCTCGACTACTCTAGACCCGTCACCGTTGGTTCACATTACCAGAATTGGCGATCCGAGTTGCTCCAAATTCTGATGATGCCCCAACTGCGTCCACGACAACAATGCCGACCCTCAGCCCTCGAATCCACTAGTTCCGCCAATAGATCAACAGGAGAATCGGACGTACTCGCGATAGCCGGACAATCTCACATTTCTTTTGGGCTACAGGGCACTCCGTTCATATATTGCCGGCCTTCAATTTGCGCTCGACCTCGCTCAACTCTTCCTCGGTAAACCTAAGACCATTAATCGTGTGCACTAGGAAAGGCACCAATCGCTCGGAAACCGCCTGGGCGAATACCGCGGCCTCCTCGTCGGACAGGATGTCACCCTCCTCGATTCCGCTTTCCTCACACGCCGACTTCAGAGCATCTTCAATGGCATGAATCCGCGCCCGCTCCAGATCCACCTTTCGCCAAGCCCGCACAAGCGCTTCCAAATCGCGCCCGGCATCGCGGAAGTCCACCTCTTTCTGCTCGAAAATTTCAGCAAAATCCGCGGCGTTCAACAGAAGATTTACGTCGAGATCCAGTTCCCTTCCTAAGACCGGATCCACTGCGTAGCAGTGCGAGAAGGCTTTTCCGTCGTAGTTCCTGGAAAGGCATGCGACAAATCTTAGCCACCCGAAATACTCCGCGTAGCCGAGCACCCGACCCATTTCAGAATCTCCGCAAACATGAATGCAGTGTAAGAACGTGTTTGCCGGCCGATTCTTCACAAAATCGCGTTTGTTGCCGTACCCGAAACAGGGACCTTTATCCTCAATAAGATAGAGCTTCGCCTCTTCGCAATCATCGATACTCAACCCCGTATCGTATAACATCGCGAGGCACGACTTGACGATCGATCGACCTGCTAAAAGCCCTCCGACATTGAGCGTAACGGCATAGGGCTCGCTAAAATACTCCCGTGTCCGCTCCGCCCTTTTCACGACTTCCTCGACATCTATCTGAGGAAATTCATCTTTCAACCCCGATACTATTCTCCTCAATTCGCGCTTCGTTCTGGCCCGGATCTTCACTTCAGTCCTTTCACCACGTTTTCGTTTCTTGAAAAAAGGCTTCGCGTTGGTCATCGAGCCATCTGCATTCATGACGAGATTTCTGCCACTAAGCGTCTCGACCTCGAATTGCTGATTTCGACCGCGCGCGCGGCTGATATTCAGCATCGTGCACAACGGCCTTAACTGATTGACAAGCTGATTGTCCCATTGCGTCCCGGTTTTGCTGTTTCACTCCACACAGATGAAGTTCCTCACCGTCTTTCGACCGCTGAGCGCATTGGGAATGACGTGCTCTTTGCTTGTGTTTTCGTCTTTCAGCGACGTTCCGCAGAGTGCGCACGTCATGCAGGTCCTGCGCCGATCCCCCGATTGATGATTGCCGTTCACAGTTCCTCCCTTCGCATCGCTACGACCTTCGCCTCGCCAGCCGACTCCAACGCTACCGAAAACTCCCGCTGCCATTCGGGGCAAAGCTCGCACCGCAAATACATTTCATTGCTTATGTATTCGAAAAGGATACGTGACCGGTATAATGATTGATACTAATTGACATCGTTAGCAACACATCGATGATGAATGAAGAATGGAGCGGTCTCCCGTCTTCTTTCCGACAAGATTGGTTACTGGATACTCGATCGTAGCTCGCAATCGTGCCACTTACCGCGTTTCATTTAGCCATTAAAGTCTCGCAAGGAACCTGGCCTGCTTAGTCGAGTGCCTGAAACGCAGCGGCCGCGCTTGAGCATCGGACATCCGCCGGGCTTTTTCCTTTTTCACGTGACGGCGTGACGGCGCGGCGCCCCGCCGCTATGATTGCGCCATGCCGGAATCAGATCGGAACACGGGCGCAAGGCCCTCGCCTCGCCGCACACGGATTGACGGCGACGTCGAGAACACTGACGCCCAGCCCTGCCGAAATCGACGACCTGTGTTGGCTCTCATACTATTCCAGCTTGAATTAACCCGATTGTCCTACGTTCCGGGCTAGCTGTTTTTTCGGTGAATCCGGCGCAATCCGGTATGCGCATTCTTTCCCAAGCAGTTTTTTTCAAGTAGCTTCGCTGTCCAAGCGGATACTTGTCGGGAAGCTTTCCGGCGCGGGCCGGTTTTCCTGCCGATTCGGCCGGCGGCGCCTCGCCGATAGCCCGAGACGGAAGAGGGTGGCCCGCGCGAATTGCCGTTCGCCGGGCCGCGGGCGACCAGCGCAGCTACGATTCAAGACAGAACCGGCCGCCAGGGACTATGCTGGCCGCCGGTAAGCGGCTAAACTGCGACGTCCCGATTCAGGGTTGATCCGAGTCCGCCCCGGCCGGTACCTTCGAGCCGCAGTTTTTTCGGCAAGGAGGGATAGCCATGAACGTTCCGGCTCGGGTCGCCGAAGGGCTCGCGGTCAGAAGCGCCGAGGAGTGGCGCGAGATCGTCGAGGATTTCGAGCGGGAGGGCGTGACCGCCGCAGCCTACTGCGAGAGGCGCGGCCTGAGGCCGCGGACGCAAGACTGCCTTCTGCTTCCACCGCCGCCGCGCCGTCCTCGATCGACTGCAGCGTGCCCGCCATCCCCGCCGCCATGAAGTGCGGCAAAAGACTGAACGTCGTCCGGGAATCCCGGCAGTAGTAGCGGGCGATCCGGAGCCCGGCAGGGGTCTTTTGCCCGTAGGTGCCGTGGCGGGCAAACCGGCAGCCCCCACTCGGATGCCTCGGACAGCAATCAAGCTTTGCGTCCCGCCACGCCCGAGTGTTAACATAGTCCTCGGCGGAATGGTCTGTCTTGTAGAGGAACTGCACCCGGCCGTCCACGGCCCGGCGGACGGCAATCCGTGCGGGCCACTCTCACCTCGCTAGCCAGAATCCGACGGAATAGACGGGGGGTGCCAGGACCGCAATCGAAAGCTCCCGCGGCCGGCTTCCGGCGAAGCGCGGGAAGGCGGCGATCCAGCCGCATGGAATCAACTGCCGGAAAGTTGCTGCTTGGAAAAGAAGGACGCCCCGGGCTTCCCGGACAAATCCGATTTCCAATCTAATCGACGTCGGCCCAAACCGGGAAATCTACCGCGCTGCCAGACAACTTAATCAGGGAAACAATAAAACTACCTGTCCTCTGTTTTATTCCCACTGACGTGTTTTCTCCTGAACGAACGTGGCTCTCCTTCGAGGACGGGCTAATGCTTAGCCTTGGAGGAAGAAAGGAAGTAATTTCGCACAATATTCGGGCTCCGAGATAACGGCGCACGTTACTTTATGATCGATGACAACTAGGCCAATGCCGTGCGCAGGAGCGCCCGTCCCAGTCGGGGACTAGGTGGCGTCGCAGTAGAAGCAGAATGAGATCCGCGACAGTTGCGGGGAGAATAAATGAAAACTCGCAATGTCCAAATCGCGTCGGACGCCAATTGCGACGACTGCATCGCGAACCGGATGATCCTGAGCGTGCGTCAATTGGATGAGCATATCGATCCGAGCTTTTTCCACGCCTTCGAAGTTCCGAAAGTCTTGGCGTTGACGATCCGGTTCTTTGCCGGGCCATGGCAGTCCTTTTGCGTGGCCAGCACCCGCCAGCGGCTGTTCGAACTGCGGGACCGCTTGTTCAGCCTTGCCCTTGACGGAAGGATCGAATTCGACGATCCGGTCTATCGCGCAACGCGAGATTGGCTGGACGGTCGCAATCGACGAGCGGACGGAAATATCATCGGCGTCTTGATTGCGTTTCTGATCGCGCATCGTGGCAACGTTCCCTGAATGCGAACATTTGATGATGTTTTCGCGCCAATTGAGGATCGGGAGCTTCGAGCGGAACTGAAATCGATTCACGCGCAACCGATCCGGATTCAGCTTGAGCATTTGCTGATCCGTTCGCCGATACTCCTGGTCTTCACGGCTTTGGCGCAGGTCTTCATCTTGATAGGCGTAGTGCGCGGCGGAATCCCCGCTCTTTTACGATGGCTGGCCAGAATTGCGGACGCGGCGAACTGCCGCGACTTCAGCGGACGCTCTGCCGAGTAAAGTACACCTTTTTTGCGCCCGGAACCTTCGGCTGTTCCAACGGCGTCGAGACGTTCAGAAGGGAGAGGGCGAGTCGTTCGTGTCCCTACGGGGCGCAGGGGCCGGCGCCAGCGCCGTCGCGAGCCGCACTTCTAGCTTGTCGAAGCGGCCGGACACGGCCAACTCGAACGCCTCGGGAAGCAGCGCGGCCTTCAAGCCGGGAAGCGCGGTGGACTCCGCTGCCTGACGCGGTCCGCCCTGCGCCCGCATGTCGAGAATATCGACCTTGACCTGGTTGCCGGCGTCGCGGGACGCGACCCGCCACATCTCCCGAACGCCCAGCGCCTCGTAGCGAGCCGGCTTGTCGTCGTCGAAGCGGGTCACCTCGACCTCGACCACGAGGTCCGGCGGCGTCGCTGCCTCAAAGGCCTCCGTCGCCGCTGTCCCGCCCCGGAGCCGCTCCGCGTACCAGCGATCGGCGTTCGGTCCAACGTAGAAGCTCGCATCGGCCTCCAGCCCGGTATTCTCCGGATCCTGAGGCCGCTTCCATCGCGTGTCGCGCATTGCCTTGACCTGAACGCCAAGATGGCGAGCGGTTGCCTTTACCGTTTCGTCGGCAGCGTCGGCGAATGTCGCGTGTGCGCTCGAAGGGCTCATCCAGGAGATGATTCCCTTGGCGGCGTCGATCATCACCCGCCTGCCCATGCGGTTCCAGTCGTTCTTCTCGGCGAGCGCCGGCGCGATTTCCGGAGGAACCTCGATCCTCCAGAAATTCGACCCCATCGGACCGACGCAGTGGTGCCGCGCCAATGTTTCGTTCATGCGGATTCTCCCGCTTTCCGCGCACGGCTTCGAGCTCCCTCGCGGCATCCTTCTCGATATGTTATCGCATGCCGCTCGTTCAGGCAAGATCGGCTGCTCATCGAGCCCAAATGTCGGCTCTTCCGTTGCCGGCTTCCTACCGTCCTCAATTCCGGCGAAATCGGCATGCATTCTGTTTTCAACGCAAAATTTATACTTTAATTGTCAATTTCCTCTGACAAACGAAGTGCCCCCTATGCTTGTCGATTTTAACGCATCCAATTTAATTTCCGTCAAGGATGAAGTCCGCTTGAGTCTTGTCGCCCGTCCCTCCGCTGAACGAGACGATACCAACATCGTAACGCCTAGGCTGCGGGAACTCTCAAGCCCTATCCGCCTAGTTCGAACTACCGCGATCCAAGGACCAAACGGCGCGGGCAAAACAAATTTGCCGCTTGCATAGTCCGCGATGCAAGAAATAGATAAATCTTCCTCTCGATCACGCGACCGGTTGCCGGTCGTTTCCTGTCAATTCGATTCTCTGTGCCACGAACGGAACGAGCGTCTTTGACTCGACCATTATCGGCTGCATTCGCTAGCAATATGTATTTTCCGCAACAAGAACCCGCATATCGGAAGAGTGGCTTTTCGCATGGTCTCGTGGCCGGGCTCAAACCTGGTTCGAACGATCGGGCGATGCATAAAACTTCGGTCCTCGCCTCGCCGGTCCCAAGAACGAATGGAAGGCAGCCACCCGACCGAATTCGCTTTTTCTGTCTACTGCCGTTGCGCTGAACAACGCCCAGCTAAAACCAATTGTCGATTGGTTTTTGAACTCGCTCCGCATCGCAGTTCCGAGTATTCGTTCCGCTGCTTTTACAACTTCGCTTTGCCGAAGATTTTCGGTAAAAGAAGAGATCGGCAAGCGCGACATTATTGATTTTCTAAACAGCGCCGATTTGTCGATCAAAGATATTTCAGCCGTGGACGAAGATTTTCGTACGAAAAAAGCAATGGACGATTTACCCAAAATTTTTCGCGACGAATTTCCAAAGGAACTTAAAGGCAGGAAACTTCCTAGCCTCGATTCCCAATTAAAGCCAATTGCATGACATTTTAGCCACCCCGGCGAGCGCCGGAGCCGGGGACGCGCGGCTTTCCGGTTAGTCCGGAGTCATTCTTTATCGCCGACGCCGTCGACTCCTTCCACATGGACGCGCTATCCGCGGCAGTGCCGATGAACGTCAACGTCGACGTCCAGCTCACGCTGATGGCCAGCGCCTTCTACCGCATCCTCGGCAAGCGGGTCGGCCGCGGATACGAGCAGGCCAGGGCCCGAAAGCTGTTCCGGGACTTCTTAAAGGCCGCCGCGACGGTGGCGATCACCCGCGTCGAGATCGTCGTCAAGCTCGGCCGGCGAGCGCGCAACCCGCTGCTGCGCCAGGCCAGCTACGAAGATATGGCAACCGCGATCCCGTGGCTCGGCAACCGAAATCTCAGGTGCGTCTTCTTCTAATCTGAACTTCAATTGGAACCAAAGCGGAACAAATGCGTTCAACCCGTTGAATTCATTCTATTTTTTCTCCGAAGAGCGGTTCCATTCCTGGACTCCCGTTGCCATAAAAATATTTTGAGTTGCTATTGTACAGCGTTTTTAAACGGGATATAGTTGATTCGAATTTGTTGCCATGTAGGAGACTTTCGTGGCCCTTAGCGTCGACGTCATCCCCAACAGAAGCTCGCGTCCCGCGATCCTCCTCCGCGAAGCCTGGCGCGAAGGAACCCGGATCAGGAGGCGAACGGTCGCCAACCTCTCCAGAATGCCGCCCGAGCTCGTCGACGCCGTGCGCGCCGCGCTCAAGGGCGGGATCGTGCTCCCCTCGCTCGACGACGCGGCCGCCATCCGCAGGTCGCTTCCGCACGGCCACGTCGCCGCGGTCCTGGGAACGCCCGGGTCGCTGGGCATGGTCCGGATCCTCGGCCGCGAGCCCTCGCGCATGCGCAGCCTCGCCGCGGCGGCCGTCGCCGCGCGGCTGATCGACCCCGGGTCCAAGCTCGCCTGCGCCCGGTCGCTGTCGCCGGAGACCGCGTCCTCCAGCCTCGGCCGGTTGCTCGGCCTCGGCCCGGTGTCGGGAAACGAGATGCTGGAGATGCTGGACTGGCTGCGCCGGCGCCAGCCCTGGATCGAGCGGAGCCTGGCCGGCCGCCACCTGAAGGGCGAGAGCGCGCTGATTCTCTACGACGTTTCAAGCAGCTACCTCGAGGGGCGGCGCTGCCCGCTCGCGGCCTTCGGCCACAACCGCGACGGCAAGAAGGGCAAGAAGCAGATCACGTACGGGCTTCTGTGCGCCGCGAACGGCTGCCCCGTGGCGGTGGAGGTGTTCCCCGGCAACGCGGGCGACCCCTCCACGCTGGCCTCGCAGATCGCCAAGGCGCGCTCGCGCTTCGGCATCTCCCGCGTCGCCCTGGTCGGCGACCGCGGCATGATCACCTCTGTGCGCATCCGCGAGGACCTCCGGCTCGCCGATCTCGACTGGATCTCGGCCCTGAAGACCGCCGACATCCGCAAGCTGCTGAAGCCGGCGCCCGGCGGAGGCGACTCTCCGCTCGCCCCCGAGCGGCTCTTATGATCCCTCTCGCTGTCAAGCCCGGTTTTCGTGGCCGCTAGCGCCGCCTGTCCGCCTTGCAGGCGAATACAGTCCGAGCATTTCTCCTTTCCGTGAGGAATTATTTCATGTCCGGGGCATTGATCGCGCCTCCTTTCGGCAGGGGCGGCTTCGGTGCCGCGCCGGGGATGCTGCGAGCAGAACGTCGCGGGTTCTTCAGCGCACGATCAACGCGCGAACTCAACTCTTATCCGGTTCGGTTGACCCGCCCATGGGCCGGCCTCGCGACCCCATTGCCTCATTCAGGTCGATGCGACGTTCCGGGAGGCGGGACCCATCTGAATGAACGGTGCCCCCATCGGTGGCGAACCCGGCCGCTCGCCGGCCGCGCGCCTTGCCCGGTTCCCCCGGCGAACCCCGTCTGGCCGCCCGGGTGTCCCTATGTCTCCCGTCCTCCCCGGCTCAGGCTTTTGAGAAAACGGCGCCCTCGGGCACCAGTCCGGTGGTGGCGCAGCGCCACGGCGCCACCAGAAGCTTGCGAGCCAGGGCGACAATCGCCCGTTTCCGCGAGCGACCGTCGCGGGCGCTCACGCAGTTCCCGTACCGCCGGGAGAGTGCGCTGCCCGGCTGGTGAAACAGCCAGCGCCAGGCCATCTGGATCAGATGCTTGCGCAGCATCGAATTGCCGGCCTTGCCGGTCCCCTGGTCGCGATCGATGCCGCCGCTCGCCCAGGGCGCCGGAACAAGGCCCGCCATGCTCGCCAGTTCCCTGCGATTGCGGAAATCCCGGTAGAAGAGCTCGCCACCCGGAAGCAGCGCGTCGTTGTCGCCTATGCCGCGCAGCGCGACCAGCGCCGCCGCGCAATGAGCATGCTTCGGGACCGCGGCCGCCGGGTCGTCCGAGGCGATTCCGCCCGGATCCTGCGCCTTCCCGGCCCTCAGGGCATCAAGGGCGGCTCCCGACGCCGCCACCGCGGCCCTCTTCCGCTCCCGGACCGCCTTCAGTTCGCCGGCCACGACGTCCAGGCGATCAACGAGGCCCGGGATCTCGGCGCGAATCTCGGGCGGCAGCGGCGTGCCGCGCCCCGTCTTCAATGCGTCGACGCGCTCCCTGAACCCCGGCTTCCGCGGCGCCTGGCCCGAAATGCCGTGCAGCCGAAGCAGTCCGCCAATCGTATTCGCGATCCGAGTTCGCTCCTTCACCGGACGTTCCCGACGGCGCAGCAGCCGCTTCGCGTCCTCTTCCTCGAGGCTCGGAACCCGCACAGGCGCCATCGCATCGCGGTCGCCGCCGTCCCGCGCCCGGAGCGCCCGGACCATCTTCCGCGCGTCGATCCGGTCGGTCTTCGCCTTCTTCTTCCGCCGCGCCACCTCGAGGCTCGCAGGATCGCAGACAACCACTTCGAGATCCTCGCCCTCAAGACGCCGCGCCAGCCAGAACCCTTCGTAGCCGGCCTCGCAGGCCGGCAGCGCACGCGCGCCCGTCCCCGACGCCGAAGCCCGGCAGCGCGCCTGTTCGATCTTCGCCGGAAGACCGTCCGCATCCCGCGGCGGCAGCTTGTGCAGACCGGCCCTCGACGCGCCCGCCGCATCCCCAACCGCCAGGATCCAGCTCTTGTTGCCGGCTTCCAACGCCGCATAAATCGCAGTAGTCTCCTCCGAGAGGGGAGTGACTGTTTCAACCATTCCTTGCTCCTTTCATTCTTCAGGCAGGGAGCCCCGGTCCATCCGACAGGGCTCCTCGCCGCTCCGCGTCCGCTTCCGGTTCAACCGCAGATCGACGCTCGCCTCAACCCGGAATCATGGTATCTGTTTCCCGACGCGGTGGCCGAGATCGCGAGCCCCGAATTCCCGGGCGAGCGGCTGATGATCTGCCCCGACCCGCGCCTTCGCGAGGAGCGGGCGCGCAGGCGCGAGGAGCTGCTGTCGAAGACGGAGGAGATCCTCCGGGAGATCTCGGCCGCCGCCGCGCACGGAAAGCCCGGGCCGCGCAACCGCGACCGCGCCCTCAAGGCGCTGGGGCGCGGGGCCAACCGCGGGAAGGTGGAGAAGCACTTCCGCATCGAGGTCCGGGACGACGGCGTAACCAGGTCGCGCAATCGGGGCCGAATCGCCGCCGAGGCCCGCCTCGACGGGATCTACGTCGTCCGCGCGAGCCTCGGAGCGGGCGACATCGGGGCGGATCGGGCGGTGGAGGCCTGCAAGGCCCTCTCCAGCGTGGAGCGAGCGTTCCGGACAATGAAGACGTCCCACCTGGAGGTCCGCCCGGTCTTCGTCTACGGCGAGGAGCGCGTCCGGGCGCACGTGTTCC
>JAPPFL010000050.1 GCA_028823855.1 Albidovulum sp. | reverse complement strand
CGGTGCCGAGGTCGGGCAGGGCGATCTGGCGGACCTTGCCGCCGACGCGCTCGGACTCGGCGAGGCGGTAGCTGCAGGCGGGCTCGCCGCCCTTCATGTGGGTTTTCGCGGCCTTGATATACATGGCCGCCGATTCTGGCGGGAAAAAATAAAAAATCAATCCCTGTTTTGCATTTCCTGTCCCTACAAACGGGATTTTATCGAACAAAGACGGAACATATCGATTGCAACGGGAGAATAAACTACATGTAGTATCCTCGATTCGAAAATTTTTTTGCCGCCAAGGCGGCCCCATTCGAAAAGTGCCAACTTGGGTTAAGCGATAAACCGTACCCTGCGTTTGGTCGAAATATGCAATTGCTCATTTTAGGGTCGTCACACGGTATCCCAACATGAAGGCGGAGGCGATAGTATGGAGAGGTTCGCGGCTATGGATACCAACTGACGGAATAGGATCATCCATACATTTGCTGCACACGCAGATTCAGGTGACGGTTGAGTTGCTATTGAAAAAACCTTGCCGCCTCCTAATCTACGAGGATTTTACGGTATTTGTTCCAGAATACCGGGCCGATCATGTTACCGGTTAGCTTGCGTGTCCGCTATTTGGCGATGGTCCGTTTTTATTTTTCGCCGTTCTGAACGATGTTTTGATCGGTTCCCCGCCCAGCGAAGTAGAATCCGGTAACGGCGCCCGCGAGAGTGCCAAAGGCAGCCAGAACTTTATCGAAAAGGCCGTCTTCCATAAATTGTCCCAGCACGAGTACATATGCGTACGAACCGACGATAAGTAAGGCCAGCATTGCGCGCACGGACCCTTTCGGGAGATTCAGGGCTTTGGGCTGTTCAGTTGATGTTCGGAAACGAGGGGCGTAGATTGCATAGATTGGCGCAATGATGAGAATAATTGCCAGCAGCCCAATTTGGACCCAAAGCAAAGGCGAAGCCCACATGTAAACCTCCATTGTCACGTCTGGTCATCGGTTGCCGCAACAGGCGCGTATTTCCGGACAGCATCGATGCCATTTTCAGCTGCCCGCGTCGTTGTGTATCGCTCGGAATAAGCTATTGGTTCGCCATTCGGGGCGACGAGCAGGAAATAAAACTGATCGTCTGAAGAATGCTTGAGATCAAAAGCCGCTTTTCGTTGAGCCATGATGGGCTTCCTTATTTGAAACAAACGGGTGCCGAATTGAGCGTTTGTTGGTTGCTTTGCTTTAGGCGGATGACGTCGATGCGCGAATCGCCTCAATTTTTCTGATCATTAATGATTCTCAATCATATGTCAAAAATAAAAACAGTGCAATGTCAATATAAAAAACATTCCATGTTGCTTTGACATTGATGAATTTGACAGGTAAGTTTGTCCATGGCTGAAAGGGACGATTTTCTGTACGAAGCGTTTGGCAGACTTGTTGCGCTGCACCGGAAGCGCATACAAGGACTGACGCAAGCGAAGCTCGGCGATGCCGTCGGCTTGTCGCGAACGTCCATTACAAACATTGAAAAAGGACGCCAGCACGTGTCGTTGCACCAATTGTTTGGGCTTGCCCGCGCATTGAAAATCAGCCCGCACTCGCTTCTGCCAGCACCGGCAAACGTCAATGAGGCATCTTGGCTTGCCGAGAAGATGCCGCCCGGAACCGATCCTGAAGTTTTGAGTTGGGCTGCTTCGCTTGTTGTCAAAGACGGGAAGTGAAAAATGCCATGAGAAGACCTAGAACCTCAGAGACGTTGCGTGGCCCTGCAGAGCGATTGTTGAATGAGTGCGGCATCTGTACAGCGCCTGTACCGATTGAACGCGTCGCTGAACACTTAGGCGCGTCAATTCGCTATTCGCCATTTGAAGGAGAGCTTGCCGGCATCCTCGTGCGACGCGATGGTGAAGACACAGTTATCGGCGTTAACTCTCTGCATCACCCAAACCGTCAAAGGTTCACGATCGCGCACGAGTGCGGACACCTCATTCTACATAGGGGGAAAGACGTTTACATCGATCGCGCATTTCGCGTTAACAGACGCGATAGTGTTTCTTCCCAGGCAACAGATCCTGATGAAATAGAAGCCAATCGCTTCGCTGCGGAGCTTCTCATGCCATATGAGTTAATCATTCGCGACACCGTTGATGAGATGATCGATGTTGAAGACGCGGAAGAAATTAAAGAACTCGCCGAACGCTATGGAGTCAGTGTTCAGGCGCTAACCCATCGAGTTACGAAAATTTACAAGAATATCTTTTGAAGCAGGAAAAAAATGCAAATCGATCCGGGAACGAAGGAACACAGTTGCCCAACCATTTCCCCATATCGTGAACTTGGCGCGTACGAAGAGCTATGGGCGGATGGCAAAGCTAGTTTCAAAACAATAGCTAAAAAATTTGCGGCGCATCCGGGTTCTCTGCCTTCGGATTTCGTATTCCCCGAAGTCGCAGACAGCAAAGCAGAGGATGTTTGCCAGAAGCTGCGAGCCGCTAAGGTAGTATCCTTTGGCATACGCGTTCATGGTGCCGCTGAGTACCCGAATAAGCTTCTCGATGCCAGACACCCAGTAAAGCTTCTCTATTTCCAGGGGTGGTGGGACCTCATCGACTCGCGTTGTATTGCTGTTGTCGGGACACGGGAACCGTCGCCCGCGGGACGGGCGCGAACTCGCAGGCTCGTGAAAGCTCTCGTTGCCGACAATTTTACAATTGTTTCGGGGCTCGCCAAAGGAGTCGATACGATTGCTCACACCACGGCGCTTGAGGAAGGCGGACGCACAATTGCGGTCATAGGCACACCGCTGTCGCACTCTTATCCGAAGGACAACCGGGAGCTTCAAGACGAGATCGGTCGACGGTTTTTGATCATCAGCCAAGTGCCTGTTCTTCGATACGAAAGCCAAGACTATCGCTACAACCGTCAGTTCTTTCCCGAGCGCAACAAGACCATGTCGGCGCTTACTGAAGCAACAGTCATCGTTGAGGCTGGAAAAACTTCTGGAACGCTAGTTCAGGCTCGGGCCGCGCTTGAGCAACAGCGTAAGCTATTTGTTCTAGACAGTTGCTTCCAGGACAAGAATCTGACGTGGCCCGAAAAGCTTGCGACAAAAGGTGCAATCAGGGTCAGGGATTATGAGGACATCCAAAATGCCCTTTCCGAGCAACCTCACAGCAATTGACCAAATCAGCCGACCGGACCACTTCCATCTGAAGGACAATGATCGTTGCGCATTTCTAGGTGAATACACGGCGCGACGCGGTTACGGCTTTAGCGACACAAATCGATTGATTCTGAACCTCAAAAAGACCGTGGACCGCCGCGGCAGTCCCGAGTGGAGATACAAGGTTGATGCCATCCGCTCGGCTGGCCGCGCCCTGCGGAATTCGATTGCAAATGGCTGGCTCGATTCGGCGACGTTTGTTCCCATCCCGCCGTCCAGGGTGAAGACGGATCCGATGTACGACGACCGGATACTGCAAGTTTTGCGCCAAATAAGGCCTGACAATCCCGTCGACTGGCGTGAACTCGTTATTCAAATAGAAAACACCGAAGCCGCTCACGATTTAAATGATAGACCGGGACCCAATGAAATTTATCGTCTGTACAAGATCAATGAAACGCGCTGCGACCCCGAACCAGAAAAGATCATTGTCACCGATGACGTGCTAACAACCGGTGCTCACTTCAAAGCGGCGCAACGCCTGCTGTTCGAACGCTTTGGTGAAATCCCCATTGTAGGAATTTTCATCGCTCGGCGTGTTCCACAGGCTGTAAATCTTGAAGATTTTTTTTGACGTCCCTGCCGACGAATAGTCCTAGGCCCAGATTAGTTCCTGCGGCCGCCTCGCCGCGATATTCGTGCCACATCCGCTTGATCGCCGAGTTCAAATTTCGGAATTGCTTAGGCGGCCGAAAGGAAATCCTAGAGCTTCACTTCATGCGAAGTTTATTTCTTCGAATGTGCCATTGACTTGTAGAAGATCATCATACCCGCGCGGACGCGTGCCGCGAATGACGCATTACGGCCCGATCACGAGCGTCTCGCGAAGGTTGCGGGCGAGCGACGGAGCCGTACCGTGTCCCCCAACCCCTTCAACAAATATACATTGCTCCTGCAATGTATTCGCCTCGGTTTTGAAATTACGGGGCGAAACGCGAAATTCTCGACAATAGTGCAGATTCCGATGCATTTGAACTAATTTTCGATAGCACTTGAACGAGGTGCAGTTCGCCGAATACGCCTTCCCGGCGACTTTGCTTGGTCAGATCCTTCCTTGGTTAAACTTCCGATTTCCATTAGATTATCAAGGATGATCCGAAAGCTTGACAAGTCCGTTCGACAGCGGCGACCGCCGCAGGCCCCGGGACGTTCTCTACATGGCGGCCATGGCGGCGGTGCAGCGCAATGCCGAGATGGCGGCGTTCTACGGCCGGTTCGTCGGAAAGGAGAAGAAGCACAGGGTCGCGACCGTGGCGGTGATGAGGAAGCTGGTGGCATTGGCGAACGCATTGCTGCGGGATGGCTGCAGGTGGGAAGAGTGCCGGCCGGCTTGAGCCTGAGGACGGCTCCGGGCGGGAAGCGAACTAGCCCGGCGACCCCTCCGGATCGCCGCGAACCGCTCGGGATCGAACGGTTGCGTCGAATTCCGTAATCCCGGCATCGCGACGAGGCCGGCTCCGCTGTGGAGAAAACTGTGGAAAATCGTTAGTAGATCGTCTCGGAGCAAAAAAATTTATTCAAAAAACCCCTTGACGCGGTACATGGATGCTTCCCCTTCAGGCTGGCCCGCGGGAACGGCGCGGTCGCGCACGCTTCCTGCTGGGCCCATGCCTGCCGCGAGTTCGAGAAAGCGAAGGATTCCTAGCCGAGGCTCTCGAGCTGATCGGAGCACCGTATCTGTGCTAGAGGAAAATCCGGAAGAGGAAGCTGGAGGGCCGCGAGAAACTCGAGTTCCGGCGAAGCGAGCTGGAGGCGTGGCTGTCCGACCCCGAGGTCCCGACCGACAAGAACCATCTGGAGCGCGGGCTGCGGGTTCTGCCGCTCGGCCGGAAGAACTGGCTCTTTTGCTGGACGGAGGTCGGCGCGGAGGCGGTCGGGATCGTCCTGAGCCCGGTCACGACCTGCCGCCTGAAGGGCGTCGACCCTCGTGCCAACGTGGAGGGCGTACTCCAGCGGGTCTCGGTCCAACCGTCGAGCCGCGTCGGCGAGCTCAGGCCGAGGCGGTGGAACGACCTATTCACCGGCGATCCGATGGCTTCGGATCTCGGAACCGGAGTCGAATGCCGCGCCTCCGATCTGCCGAACGGATCCTGATACCGGAGAAATCCAAACAAAACGCTACGTCGTAGTTTAGCCGCTTACCACTTGTGGCACCTTTAGGTGTACCGGGTGCGTCCCGGTGCGAACAAAGCGGAGCGCGCCAGGCGCCAGCGATCGTGACTCGTGCGTACTAGCCAGCGCTCATCCGTGCCGAAGTGGTTCGGCGCGGTGGCAGGCGGTGAAGAGGTTGATTTCGGCGGGCTGCGCGTCTAGCGTAATCTGACTGGGGCGACTTGCGCGGACGCGGCACTGCGATGCGGCTGTTCGCATGGATACCAACTCCTAGGCTGTATCCCGCTCCAATGCGGTGCGCGTCGTCCGACACGCGCCGCAGTCAACGAGAGGATTCGATGCACATACCGCCTTGGACGATTTTGGCCGGCTTTGGTGCGCTCTCGCGCCGGGAGCTCGCCGACCTAGTTGCCGTGTTCGAAGACACGACCCTGTTCAACGTGGTCGCGGGTCGGATCAGGGACCTGGCCGCCCGCCGCGGGGAGTCGGAACGCACCGAGGCGGATGCGGCGTTCGAGCAGCACGTAAAGGAGGCGTCGAACCTTGTTTTCAAGTCCGAGCGTTCGGATGCCGTGCTGCGCCTGCAACTGTGGTATAGGACACGTGAGGCATTCGGTCTCCAAGCCGCAACTCCGCTGGCCACGAGAACGGCGAACCTGCGCACCGCGGAGGTCGCCCGGTGCGCCGCCGACGAATTGCGTAACTCGATCCTGCAAGGGGAGGACGAGGGCGAAGCAGAGGGGGGCAGGCGAGGCGCTCTCGATCGCATTCGGTCGCGCTTGGAGGAGCTCTTCTCATCTCAGGCGGCCGTAGACTTCAGCGAGGTAGTCGGCGTTCAGGCATCCCGCATGCTGGCGGAAGCGGCTCAGAAGGGTCTGCTCGACGATGCGACCAGGGATGTGCTGATTGAACGCGTCCGTGAACAGTTGGAGAACGCACCGCCCGAGCTTAGAGACCAATCCGTAGAGCACGCCTTGAAGGCCGGCGATGCCACGGCGCTGACCGTGCTGGCGACGGGGTCGTCTCTCGTCGGTCTGGGCGTCGCCGTCGAACTGGCCGGTTTCGGGGCGTACATCCTAGCCGCGAAGGCATCGGCCATCCTCCCGTTCATCGGGGGCAAGGCGGCCGTCTCCGGGCTAGCCGTGCTCGCAAACCCGCTTTTCATCGTGCCGATGGTCCTTGGCGGCGGGGCGCTGGCCAACCGTCAGTTCCAGAAGAGCGCGCACGTCAAGCTGGCGTCCAGCCTAGTAGTGCAAATGGCGCTCACCGGACTGTCGTCGGGGCGAGCTGGCCTAGCGCGGTGCTTGGACGACTTCCGGTCGCTGACCGGCAGGGACGTCCAGACGGCCGGCATCAGCAGCGCCCAGTTGCACAACCGAAAGATCGACCTGATCAGCGACCTGGCGGGCAATCCGCTACCCGCAATGCCGGGACGGCCGCCCGAGGCCCTGGACAGGCCGCCCACGGGCGAAGCCCTCGACGCCCTGGAGCAAATCCTGTTCCCGGATCGCAAGGGGGTCGCGGCCGAGGCCATGGCGGTCGGCGGGCTGACCGTCGGCGACATCGTCTACCATGCGGCTGCCATCGATCCGCAGGTCGTGCTGGCAGCCGACTTCTCACGCACCGAGGACTTGTCCGGGATATTCGACTTAGGCGTTTTCGCGGATCGGTTTCAGGAACTTGAAGGTGCTGCGCTGACGGGGGCGGAGAACCATCTCCGCGGTTACATCGCCGAACAGCTCGTGGCCACGCGACTCCAGGAGCAGGGGCACCAGGTCGAGTGGCCGGATACGCCGAATAACGAGGGTTACGACCTCACAGTCGACGGCATTGATTGTCAGGTCAAATGCTTCCAGGATGTCAACGGCTTGGTCGAGCACTTCAGTGAATACCCCGACATCCCGGTATACGTGAATGCGGAACTCGCCGACCGAATCCGCGAGTCGGATTACGCGTGGGCGGACAGGGTCTCGTTCGTTGAGGGGTACGACCGGGAGACGGCTGAGACTATCATGCGGCAGAGCATTGATGCAGCCGCAGCGCTCGACGACCTCAACGTGCCTGTTTTCGCCGTTGCGGTCTCCGCGGCAAGAAACGTCCACGCGTGGTGGCAAGGATCTCAGTCGCTGCAGGACCTACCGTTTGAGGTGGCCATCGACGGTGCGATAAAGGGCGGGCTGACCGCGGCCGGAGGTTTTGCCGGCCAGTCGATCGGATTGCTGCTCTTCGGCCCGGCCGGTGCCGTCGTGTTCGGCGCCTTGGGAGGTACCGGCGCCTTATTCGGATCTGAGCTGGCAAGAGAGCGCCTCGACAGGGTGCTGGTCGCTGATTGGGTCCAGGGGCTCGACGAGCCCACCGAGGACTTCCGTGTGGCACTGAAAGTCGCGCTGCACAGGAAACTCGACATACTCCGTGAAAAGGTCGTGCGCCTCGGCACGGCCGATGGGGAGCTCGTTCCCTGGATTCGGCTGAGGATGCAGGACAACGCCGTCGCGATCGCCGAGGGAATAGCGGAGCTGGAGTTCGAGACTGTTGCCAAGGGTCAGCCGAGTCGGGCGAAGTCGCTGTTGCGCCTGATGAAAGACACGGGTGTTCACCCATGGGCCGTTCGCACGGCGCTGGCGAGTCTGGCCGCCAGTCTCGCGGTAAAACCCACCGCCGGCGAGGTCGCACGTGGCCGGTTCTACAGATTCCGCTCGGCCCTCGCGAAAATCGGCAGGTCCAGCGACGCGTGAGCGCGGTTGCAATCGCGAACCGGCATGGTTCTCCGGCTTCGGCGGCGGAAGTGCCAGCGAATGGTCCCGAGAGCGGCATCTGGCTGTCGACGCGTCCGGCCGCCATGCGCAAGTCCTTCGACTACCTAGCCGCGCTGATGCGCAACGTGCTAGTGGTTTGATTCATTCAATTGATGCCATTTCTTCCTGCAGCTTCCGGCGCCCTCTCTTCCACGCCTCCGCGAGATCCTCGGGCTTCCGGTTCCAGCGGAACGGGCGGGCGTCATTGGCGTTGCGGCGCTCGATGCAGCCTTCGATTGCGCCGACGCACTCGTCGAGCGAGTTGAAGATCGAGTTCTTCGGCCTCCGCCTAGACAGCTTGGAGAAGAACCCCTCGACGGCGTTCATCCGGGAGGCCGAGGTCGGCGCGAAGTGGAAGGTCCAGCCGGGGCGGCCCTTCAGCCATTCGCCGACCTCGGCCGACTTGCGGGAGGAGACGCTGTCGAGAATGACGTGGACCGGGGTTTCGGGCTCGATCCCCTCCGCGACGCGGTCCGGAAAGGCGAGGAACTCGGCCGAGCGGTGTCGCCCGGCCATCCGGCCGGCGACCTTTCCGGTGGCGACGTCGCGCGCCTTGATCTCGAACCTAGGGTCGCGGGAGACCTTGAAAGTCTCGGCCCGGTGCGGCCCGGGGCCGTTGCTCCTCAAAATGTTGCGCGCGCTGGAGGAGACCATCGCCAGCCTCTCCGCAAGCGCCCGCACCGTCCAGTGCCGGGCGCGCTCCGGCGGCGGCGGCATCGCCAAATCGACCGCGGCCTCCGCCTTCTCCTCGGGGATCGGCCTCTTTCCAGGTTGGCGGGCGGCGTCCCGGAGAAGCCTGTCGACGCCCTCGGCGAGGAAGCGGTCCCGCCAGCGCCGGACCGTCGGCTTCGACTTCCCGGTCCGCCGCATGGTCTCCGCCAGCCCGCGGCTCGATCCGGGATCGAGGATGATGCGGGCCCGCCAGACATGCTTCTGCAGGCTCCCCGGGTTGCCGGCGACCCGTTCGAGCCGCTCCCGGTCCTCGCCCGAATGCTCGATTTCCCGTCGCGTCGACATCCCGCCCGCTGGTCCGTCTCCGCTATACACTGGCCGCGCGGCGGCGGGGAGGGCGGTATCGCGCTTCTTCAAAGAATGGAATCCTTTGATTTGGACTAACCACTAGGCGGGGACGTCGTCTCGGGCGGCGGGTTCGTCTTTGACGATCGCCGCCGCACGATGATGAAGATAATCGGCTTCGGGCCGGGCGTTTGCTGGATCCGGGCCGGCGGCTCGAGCAGGGGCTGTTCGCGGTTCCGGCTGGCCCGCGAGGCGAGTCCGTTCCGCTGTCGCGGACCGATCTCTATGTTCTGCTGGACGGGGTCGACTTCGCCGCCGTCCGTCGCCGCAAGCACTACGTGCGGCCCCGCATTCCGGGGACAGAAAATCGTCCCGATTATTCCTGATTTTCTTGCGGACTGGCGCTTTTGGCGTTTAATGAGCGCGGCGGCGCCCAATTTAGTGAATCCGAGGCCATATAGTAACAATTTGCTTCGAGGGTTTCAAGGGGAAATGTTTCTTTGCGACGTAATTCCCAAAATTTGCCGGTCTCGATGCGTCGAATCAAGCCCATTCGTCAACGGGCCCTAATACCGCGCCTGATAGTTTCGGAAGATTTTCTCGAACGAACCGCGCAGCCGAACTTCCTCATCAGGAGTAAGAGGCGACAGTCCAATTTCGAATTCCTTCTTGTGTCGTGAAAAAAGCTTGTCCACTGATCCCGAATTTTGGGTCGACACAAAGAACCGCCCGTCTGAGTAGATGTCGCCTATCAGACCGAGGAAGGAGCGCCCCAAATCAACACCTAGACTGCTACTCAAGTAGAATTTGCACTCAATCGCCAGCAGCACTTTGCTCGAGCGCGGATGCACACTTTCGTCCCTGCATGTGTTCGCTTCATCCTGATAGAGGACAGCAACGTCGCACTCGTGGTTCACTTTCGACTTTCCCGATACATAGATGCCAACGTGTGCTTCGAGCGCCGGTGCGCGCGGGAAGCGTAGCACTGCGTGGCAGTAGTCATGCAAGCACGAAAAAATTGAGCTTGGAGAAGTGCGAAAATAGAAGCTGGTTGCTAGCCCGCCCGATCGAGTCACGAGCCGAATCGCGGCTCCTTGTCTCCGAGCGGCCTCCAAAACTAGCGTCCAGACATTGGCCTCGTAAAGGTCGTTGCCGGCCGACGCCGCTGATAAATTTGCACGCGTTGCTGTACCGAGTGCAACCGAGATGTCGTTCCACATGCCACTGCGAATAGGCATCAGGCTATATCCTCGCCGTCCACGAAACGCCTTGGAGTGAGCTCTGCCTCTTCAATTATCTCATTTAGCAGAGTCGCCAATTTTGCCGTCGACTCTTTGGATTGCGCTATCGTTTCCCGCGAAATACGAGAAGACATTCGGGATGCATCGGTGGGCACAATGCCCAAGAGGTCAATAACTGGATCAGTTGTCTCCTGCTGGTTTTGATTCCCGCTAAATCTCGCGATCGTGTCTAGAAGGCGCTCCGACATAACGGACGGCGCCAAGAATGCTAGGTACAGCGCGACGACCAGCATGTCGAGTTGCTCTAATTTTGTGTATTCCTCTGTGCCAACAAAATCACCGCTCGTTGTAGATGGCGAACTCGGAGCCTCGATCAAGCCATCGAGACCGGGACTTCGCCGGGCCGTTAACTTGCGTTCGATGGGTCGGCCTGCTTCTACGTCGGCCTTCCACTGGTCAACTAGTCCGGTGATCCCCTGCATTCGCGGGTCGTTCGCGACCTCGCGCACATTAAATTCAAAATGGCTGATCAGCCGGTCGGCCTCGGCTTCTGAAATTGGCATGGTATCGCCTTTGCTACATATCGGAGTAAATTAATTGCCACTTGCCGCTATCTCGACCCGCCTTCCAGGACCACGATCGCAAGGCACCATGCCGCGCGCTGAACACGCCATCGACTGCGTCCTTTACAGCTGCCTTGGTCATTCCCGTCTCACTGCGAGACGTTCGCCAATTTTTGCCCTTTTCTTCCATATCTTCCCGGTCTCTCAAGTCCGGCTCAGCGGGAACGTGAGTAGCGCATTGATACAGGCGAAGCAATATCCCCGGAACCGGATTCGCCCTCGGGCAGTCTCGCTTTGCTGTGCCAAATTTTTCCAATGTACAAACCAAATTTCATTCAAAGTAGCCACCTGATTTCAGCATAGTAACCACCCGGAGCGAAGGACCGCGACGCCGCGCGAAGCGCGGCCCCTTCGATGCTCATTTGCTCGCCTCGACGCGCCGCGCAGGTCGAACCGGATCACGCTATGGACGAGGCGGTCGATTATGGCGATCTCGACGTCGGAGACGAAGGATGCCGCGTCCAGCTCCGGCGTTTCACGCCCGGTCAAAGTCAGGGCGTCCAACCTACATGCGATTACGGCCTTGATCGCGGCGGCACGCCGGATGCGCTCGGCAGTCGCATGCGCGATCTCCTCGACCTTGCAGCCCGATTTCAGAACTTGTGCCAGTCCTCGATGCGCCCTCGCGGTCCATCACCGCCACGGTCCGGTCGTCCTCGAGCGGCGCCGCGAGCGTAGCGCTGTCGCGCAGGCCGCGCACCCATCGCCGCGTCTTCCTCTCCTCCTCCGGTACTTCGTCCGCATGGTCTTCGGGTGCGTCGAACTCGATCCGGGTGGTGCCGTAAGCGACTAAACTGCGACTTAGCGTTTTGTCCGGATTTCTCCGGCTTCAGGTTCCGTTCGGTGGATCGGACGCGCGGCTTTCGACGCCGGTTCCGAGATCCGACTTCATCGGATCGTCGGCGAACAGGTCCTTCCACCGCCTCGTCGTGGGCTCTTCGACGCGCGACGACGGGTGGACCGAGATCCGCTGGAGCTTGTCCTCGAGATAGGCGCGAGGGTCGACGCCCCTCAGCTGGCAGGTCGCGATCAGGCTCCGGACAATCCCGGCGGCCGCCGCTCTGACCTCCGTCCAGCAGAAGAGGCAGTTCTTCCGGCCGAGCGGCAGAACCCGCAGCGTGCGCTCCAGATGGTTCGCGTCGATCGGGACCTCGGGGTCGGACAGCCACGCCTCCAGCTCGCTCCGCCGGTTCCGGGCGTAGTCCGGCGCCTCCGCGATCGGGCTCTTCGGCAGGTGGCGCGGATCCTCGTAGCGGCGATCGCACCACTTCCAGAAGGCGTTCGCGACCGGACGCGAGCGGGTTCGCCGGAACTCGAGCTTCTCGCGGCCCTCCAGCTTCCTTTCCCGGATCTCCCTTTCGCAGAGTTGCAGCGCTCCGATCAGCTCCAGCGCCTCGGCGGCGAGCCTCGGCTCGGAATCCTTCGCCTTCTCGAACTCGCGCCTGGCGCGGGCCCGGCAGCTTGCGTGCCCGGCCGCGCCGTTTCGGGATTCCGCGTAGGCGGCGCAGGCCCGGTTGCCGTCCGAGAGCAGCGCGCCCTCGAAGTCGCCGAGCAGGTCGGGGACGGCTCCGTTCCCGCGGTCCAGCCGGAAGGGGAAGAGGAAGTCGATTTCGTCGCGGTCGCCGAACACGAGCCAGAACCAGGCGGTCCGCATCTTTCCCGGCCCGGATCGGCGTCTCGTCCATCGCGATGACCCCGTTCTCCAGGATCGACCGGAACTGGGCATCACGGATCGGGGCGAGAAGCGTGGCGGACCTCGGCATCCAGTTCGTGAGGCTGTAGCGGCCCGCCCGGATCCCCGATTCGTCGGTTGCGCCTTCGAATTTCTTCTTCCCGCGTTTCTTCCTACACTCGGCGAACTGGAATTCTGGCTCCTCGGGCGTCTCCGGCCACGGCTGGTCCCGGAACGTCATCTGCTCGGGCGGAATCTCGACCCGCTTCTCCGACTTGCTGCCGAAGAGCTGCCGGCGGAACCAGTCGAGCTGCCGCTTGAGGTCGGTGCAGTCGAAGCCGAGCCGCTCAAGCTGCAGCCCGGGGTCGACATTGTCCGTCCGGAGCTTTTCGTTCTCCCGCCCGGGTTGCGCCAGTTCAGCCGCTGCGTCCATCGCCGGATCGTCTCTTCGAATGCCTTGGCGCCACTATATCGGGCGCCGGGTATCCCGTCAAGCGCCAGAAGCGCCAATTCGAAAGAAAATCAGCGAATTCCGGAGATTTTTCCGGGCCCGGCGACGCGCGGACGCGCGTAGCGCTTGCGGCGGCGGACGGCGGCGAAGTCGACCCCGTCCAGCAGGGCCTGGAGATCGGTCCGCGAGAGCGGCGCCGCCGCCCCGCGAGGGCCGAAGGGAACCGCGAACAGACCCTGCTCGAGCCGCTGGCTCCAGATCCAGCAGCCGCCCGGCCCGAAGCCGATTATCTTCATCATCGTGCGGCGGCGATCGGCGAAGACGAACCAGCCGCCCGAGACGACGTCGCCGCCGAGTTCGTTGCGCACAAGCGCGGCAAGGCCGTCGAAGGACTTGCGCATGTCGGCCGGACGCGTCGACAGCCAGATGCCGCCCTCGGGAACATTGGCCGGCATTCCCGCCTCCGAAGCCGGAGAACCATGCCGCCGCCGAGATCGAGCTCGGCGTCCCACGCGGCCGAATTCGCCGGAGCCGGGCCGAGCGAAACGAACGCGGGAGCGCGCTCGTCCTCGCGGGCGAGCCGCCGCCGCCAGCGCAGCAGCGTCCGCGGCCCCGGGCCGCGCCCCTCGCAGTAGGCGGCGGCGGCGGCGCCCTCCCGCTCGAAATCCTCGACGATCTCGCGCCATTCCTCCGCGCTTCCGGCAACGGGCCCTTCGGCGATCCGCGCCGGAACGTTCATGGCTATCCCTCCTTGCCGAAATTATTCCGGCTCGAAGGTACCGGCCGGGGCGGAGCCGGATCAACCCAGAATCGAGACGTCGCAGTTTAGCCGCTTACTCCCAGACCGTCATCTCCGGATGGTCCGGATGCGGATGCGAGCGCGCATGGCGGTCGCAG
>JAPPFL010000053.1 GCA_028823855.1 Albidovulum sp. | reverse complement strand
GGGTCGGCCGCGGATACGAGCAGGCCAAGGCCCGAAAGCTGTTCCGGGACTTCGTAAAAGCCGCCGCGACTTCGTAAAAGCCGCCGCGACGGTGGCGATCACCCGCGACGAGATCGTCGTCAAGCTCGGCCGGCGAGCGCGCAACCCGCTGCTGCGCCAGGCCAGCTACGAAGATATGGCAACCGCGATCCCGTGGCTCGGCAACCGAAATCTCAGGTGCGTCTTCTTCTAATTCTTCACATTATTCCAGGCAGTTGGTAATTCAGGCTAGGAGCGGAACGGTTTCTGCTATGTTGTCCACTTGCGAATTCAATCCGACCAGCCGTTTTCCGCCTCCAGGAGTACGTAAATTTGAAAATCCGCAAGAGGCAGGCGTGGCGCAATCCTCCTGCATTCTCCAACCCGTTTAGCCAATATGCAAACTCGCTAGAAAGGACTTCCTTCTTGCGGAAGCACTCTTGGACGGTACTCAGAGTTAGCTCCAATCTCCAGTTGCGTACCGATTTATCCCGAGTTCAAAAACCGCTCCGCCAATTTTGTTACCGGACGAATCCTAAACACCACCTACGGCAAAGCGCGGAAGCTTTGGTTCTGTCCTCGAAATACGCTCAATTATTTGGTTGTCCCGAATGCCCGAAAAGCCATTAACCCAATCGATCGGAAACATTGGTTTCCGCTGCTTTGTAAGTCTTTCCTTATTGCCGCCTAACCCATCAAAAAATGTCCCCGCTAGGAGCCAGCGTTCGGCGCGCCTCCCGCGATCGCAGTTGTCGCGCGGGATTTCATTCGCGTAGCCGCTCCGACCTACTGCTCTTGGCCGCGGTGCGCGAGTCAGAGCTAAATCGCGATTACTCGCCTTGTCCTGCCGAAATTCCCGAGAGTTCCCGGTCGACGATCCTCGACGCGGCGGACGACGCTTAGCGAGTCGCTCTCGCCGGTCGATTCTCTTGTCGCCGGAACTCGCCGAGGCGCTTCCCCGGCGCGTCTTCTGCGAATTCTTTCGCTCCCTCGGCCGCCTGACAGCGACTGCGAATATTCCGCCCGTCTACCGACCCGCCGGCGCTAGGGGCGGCCGCATTCGGCCGAGTCGCCGCGCGGTTCCGAAGCTCCGGATTCTTGAACCGGCAAGCGGTCGGGCCCGGCTTTCCGCCAGCCTAAGGCCTCCAATCCATGGCCCGCAGTCAATCCTTCCTCGCCGCCTTTCGGTTTCTTCATGAGCAATAGTGCGCGGCAAAGGCACGCCATGCCGTTGAACGTCGGAAGCGGTAGAAAAGAGTAGTCCGGCGCATTGGAATTCCTGAAGCCCTTGCGAGCCAATCGCGCCGCCCCATTGATCTCCGCCGCGCGTCGGGCGTTCGGCTTTCGCGCGAGTCTGCTCGAAACGAATATGGGCGTTGTCTCGGCTATCATAACCCGGCAAGCGCTGCCAGGTTTCTTGCTGCCCCGGGCATTCGCAGGCCGTTCGCCCCGGCTGGCGCCTCGAATGGTAGCCCGCCAATGCGTCAGCCGCAATGCGAGTACCGACGAACGCACGTTAATTCAATCAATTGACGCGCCTGTTGCCGTTCGCGCTTCGGAGGCGGATTCCGGCGTGCGCCCATGCGCCGTCGAACCGGATGAGATCGTCTTCTCCGCGGGCCGATACGCCCGGTCAGCGCCCGGAAACGGGCTAGAGCGAGAAAGAAAGCTCGTATTCGACGAGCCGAATGTTCTCGACGGAGGACGTTGCCAGGATGAGGTCGCGGGAAATCTCGCTGGCGACGATGATGCCCCTGACCGAGGCCTCCCCTGCGAGGTTTTCCTTGATCCAGCCCACGTATCGAAGAATCTGACCCGTGACCCGGTCGTAGGCGCGGGAAACTTTGGTCTCGATCACTGCGTAGGCGCCATCGGCGCCGACCGCGAGAATATCGATGTAGCGCTGGCCTGCGGGAAACTCGACGCCGGTGAATTCGCCGTCCTCGTCCTCGTAGAGCTTCAGGCCGGGCTCGAGAAGCCCGAGGTTTCGGACGAGATAGTTCTGAAGGTCTCGCTCGAACGCGAACTTGCGCGATCCCGGGTCGTCTTCCCCGTTCGCCTCCCCGGCGAAATCGTCCTTCTCCGCGATGCCGTCTGCAGCGCCTGCCTCAAGGTCGGCCTTGTAGCGGGGCGCCGGGTCTTTCTCGGCATCCCATAAGCGAAATTCGCTAGGGCTCAGCTTGAGGAACAGGTCCCAGCCCCCGCCCGGCTTTATGCCGGGGTGATGCCGGCGCTGGGAAGAATTCACCGACATGCCGTCTACATGCAGCCCGACCGTGTTGCCCTTGATGTCCGGATAGCGGTCGGCGAACCAGCGAATCGCATCTTTGAGAGAAAACGCCTGGCCGGGCTTTAGCTCCCGGGCCGCGAACTCGTGCATCAGTTCCCTTGTGGGCTTTTCGTAAATCGGCATTCCGGCGGTTCCTTGAGCTGCTGCGCGCCTTAAGGCGGTGCGCTCGGCGATCTAGCGGCCTTTATCAAACTCCGCTCCGCGAAGCTACCATGTCCTTTGCGGGTTCAGCCGCGGTTGCAGCATCGCCCGGAAGTAGCGCGGCTGCCGCGGCAATGCGTCCCCCGCAATGCGGCGCCGGCCGTTCAGGATAATCGCAATCCGGCTTTCCCGATACTTGAAGGCTTCGAAGCATACGCGCCGGCTGCAGGCTCCATTGCGGCTTTCGCAAATGCTGCGGGGATCGCGGCGGGTTGCGGGGATCCGGCATGTCGAACGGACCGCCGAACTGGATTGCGAAATGAATGCCGTCCATTCGGCAGGAGACCGCACGCAAACCTGGAATGCGGAAATGAATAGGCGTTTCGCTTCGCCGCGAAGAGCGTTCGACGAGGGCACCGCACTTCGCCGCGCGCGCTATTCCGGTCGGTCGGCACAAGCATGCGAACACCTCGCCGCGCGCTGCGCCTATCCGGATGAAGACCGGCGCGAAAACCGCGCGGATCGAAAGTTCCGGCGAGCGAACCAGCATGCGGCCAGGCTGAATCCGAATGGCCGGAAAGTGAATTGCGCGTTCGATTTTTCAACGAGCCCGCTTAAAGCTCTCCGGCGGCGTTCAGGCATCGCGCTTCCATAGGCAAGCTCGCGCGACCGGTTGATCGCTTCCCGCAGGCGCCTGTCGCCGATCGCGTCCGTTCGGATTGGCCTTTCGGCCCGGCGCGGCGCGCGAATCCTCCCGCGGCCCGTAGCGGCGGTCCGGAATTCCCGGCGGGGTCGGCGGACGGTAATCCGCCCGGATGTCGGCGTCGCTTGTCCCCGAATGCCGGAATGCTCCCCCGCGGCCGGGACCGCGCGGACGGCCATGCATGGCGAGACCGGGGCGAACCGCGTCGCCCCGATCGAAATGCGCGGGTCGAACGGCGCTTCGCCATCCGCGGAACGGGCCTAGCTGTCATCCCGCCGCCGGCCGCGGCGATCGTCGCCGCCGCCCGCGTCGACGGCGGCGGCAATCTCCGCGGCGGTCTTCGCGTACCGCCCCCCGTCAAGCAGGTCCGGGCCGCCTCCGCGGCGGCGGCAATGGCGGTCAGCGTCCTTGCTTTCGTTCTCAAGGGCGATCTCCTTTGCCTGTCGATCCATCGGCTGTCGACGGAAAGGGGTTGCGGGAAGGGATATGGCGACCGGGCCCTTCAGGCGCCCGGCGCCGGATTCAAGAGTTTGCAAGCCCGGAAATTATTTCGGGGAAATCCCGCGCGCGGCAAGGCCGGGCGCGTCGGATCGGGCGATTTCCGCCGGGGCCGGTCCGGCGCCGCGAAGCTCGGCGACGATCCTTGCGAGCGGCGGGCCCGGTCCAGGGCCTTCCGGGGTCGAACCCGGCAGGGACTCCCCGGCTGGCGGCCGGGGCGGAAGATCGAAGCCTATCGATCCCCGTTGTCGCGGGCGACGAATAGCCCTGCGCGTTGCCGCCCTGCCGGAAGCGCGGTCTCGACATGGCGCGGGCGGGGAGGCGCTTGCCGGAACGCGCCGCGTTTGCCGGCTTTAGGGTTTCCGAATGATCGGATGGCCGTACGGGCTCGGGCAAGGAGCGGAGATGCGGCTCGGATCGTCGGTGCGAGGAAAGCCAATGAACGCGAAGAAAGCCGAAACCGCCCGGGTCCGGGCTGAAGCGGCCGAAGTCCCCGATCCGTCGCCCGCTGGCCGGACCAATGCGATCCAGGCAGCCCCCGTCATGATTCGAAGGCGGATTCTTCCGCCGCAAGGGTTTCGGCGACGATCCGGCCGGACTCGGACGCGCCGGCCGCGGAGAGCCGCGCGAGCTTCCGCTTCAACGGCATCCCGCCGAGCCGCGACGGGTTCCGAAAGGGCGCTCGCGGCAATCTCATCCAGGGAAAGTTCTTCGGCCTCGATCGCGCCGAGGCCGCGGGGGCATTTGAACGCGAGCGCGTCGTCGGCGCGTTCGGAGACGGGCCTCGGCAGGCATTGGCGAGTATCGATCCCCGCCTGCTGCGGGGAGCGGGAATCCGTCTCCTCGCGGAGGAAGGGTTCTCCTGGCGGAAATATGCGGCAAGGAGGAAATGGCCAAGCGGCGGCCCCGCGAATATTCCGTGCGCCGGCGCAGCACCAAATGGCTCGCAGTCGGCGGCCTACGCGTATTCGCTCGCCGAGAGAAAGACGAGAAAGCAACACTCCGGCGGCGCGCCCTATGCGAGGAGTCAACGAAATTTCTCCGCCCCTATTCCCGCTCATGCGGATCGGCCGGCGGCGGACCGGTCGGGAGCGGCCCGCGCGAATGCCCGGGCGCAAGAGAGCGAGGCTGCCCGAATGCGAGCGGAGCGAGCGTAGATCGACGCTTGCCGACGGCCTTTGAACGTTCGGCGCAATGGGCTGGCGAATTTAATCCGCCGCCCGCTGAGGCTTCCCTTGATCGTTCGATCCCGGCGTCACTCCGCCGGCCGCCCTGGCGGCGGGGGACTCTCGTCAACGCGCCGCCCCGCGCCGATAGAATGAATAGGAAGTAGCCGGCGGCGCGTTGCCCCGGATCGTCTCCGAGCGCGTCCGGCGCGATGCCGGCTCGTCGCGAACGATCTTTTTGACGGGCGGAACCGGGCCTTAGGCGAACTGGATGAACGGCCCGCCGGGCCGAAGATTCTCGACGGCGTCGCCGGCGATCCTGCGCCGTATTTCTTGATCCGTCGAAAGCGGCGGCAAGCCGCTCGCGACGGCTTTGATGTCCTCGATCCCGCGCTCGCTGAACTTCGCCGCTCGATCCCGGTCGACGCGCAGCGTCGGATGCTCCCGTTTCAAGTGCTCGCGGAAAACGGGATTTATCTCAATAGTGCGTTTGGCTTCAACGGAGACTCCCGAGCAGCGGGGCCGCCGGCGCTTTCCCGGCGCCTGCGCCGAGCTCGACGATGCCGGCCGGGCCTTCGGGGACGGCTGCGGCCATGTGCCGGGGGAGGGCTCGCGGGGAAGGCGCAAGCGCCGCCGCCTCGCGGGGCTTGCTTGCAGCCTGTTTCAGGAAGAGAGAGTTCAGTCATTATCCGCCTCGTTTGCAGAGCGCCGGCGATGGCCCCGTCGTCCTTCTTCGCGGCTGCCTCGGCATGTTGCCCAAGTTCATAAACCTGCCGCGGCCATCCAGCGGTATGCCCCGGCAGCCGCATCCGCCGATCGCAAGCATTGCCGCGCCGTCGAACAAAGGCGCGCCATGGCGCCGATCGACCGGACTCGCTTGCCGGGGCCCCGCTGCCGTTACGCGGTCCGCCGTTCGCCCGTGTCCGCCTCGCGAACAGGTTCAGCCTCGCCGTCGACGGTTTCGCCCGCCTGATCGGTCCTGAACCATGCGGCCGCCGCTCCTGCGGCGATCAGCGAAAGTCCGAAGGCCAGGCCGAGCATCATCAGCCCGAACAAGGTGATGAAGGGAGCCAGCAGAAGCGCTCCCATGATGGCGCCGGTGATGGCAAAGAAGTTTTTGATCGCTTTCAAAACGCGTCCTTTCCGGATTCAATTGTCGGGAAAGGATATGGGCTCCGGGACTTTCACTCGCCTGGCGCCGGATTTACAAGTTTGTAAGTTTAGGAATATTTTCCGGGATTTTCCGCGGGCGATGAGGTCGGGCGCGTCCGAATGGGCGTTTTCCGCCAGGAACGGTTCGGCATCTCGTCCATCGCGTCCGACCTGCTCTCAAGGATCGGCCGGAACTGCGCGTCCCGTATCGGGGCGAGAAGCGAGGCGGACTCGCCCCGCGCGCGGGCCGACGGGAACCGCGAACGGCCCCTGCTCGACCCTCAGGCTCGAGATCCAGCAACCGCCCAGCCCGCAGCCGGGTATTTTCATCATCGCGCGGCGGGGGTCGGCGAAGACGAACCAGCCGCCCGAGACGGGGGTCCGAGCCGAGCCGGCTGCGCACGAACTCGGCCGGACCGTCGAACGGCTTGCGCATATCGGTCGGAGCAATTGCGCCCGAGCGTTCGAAATTGGCGACGATCTCGCGCAACTCCTCGGCGCTCCGGACAGCAGCCATCTCCAAAACCTTTGCCGGAACATTCATGGCATTCCTTCCTTGCCGAAAGTGACTCGGCTCGAAAGCACCGGCCGGGGCGTTCCGGCTCCGGACGAAACTGCGCGCATTCGACGCCAACGAGGCCCGGGGCCTGAGGCTACGGCGCCTCGGGCCCGATGAGAACGGACCGGAACAAGATATTGCAGAGGCTGGTGTCGCGCCTCGGCTCGTGACGCGGACCCGCCGTTCCGTGTTCAGTTTCGCAAGAGAGGCCGGCATCTGCAACCGGCGGCCTCCAGCCAGCCATTGGCGCTGCCGGTGCAGCGGAAGAGCGCCTACAGAACTTGTCGACCATCATCCCGGCCAAGAGGCTGGCGACGGCGCGGCGGCGATGAACTTGAGGATGAGCATTTGAATACTGGCTGCTGCCGCCCGCAGAATGACGCCCGTCGTCCGAGCGCTCATAGATTGTTCGAGAATAGTGCAAGAGGCGCCGGGTCATTGAATACCGGTTCAAGACGCTGAATCCCGGAAATCGCATCAACGGCCGAAGGCCCGGCCGCTCCGACGACCCGCGCAGGCGACTTCCGCGCTGTCGCGCACGAGCATCCCGACACGCCTGCCGCCGAGGGCCCTCCATTTTCTTCGATATAGGCACCGACTGCATGCTACCGGTCGGGAAGGCGCGCAGGAGTATTCGCGCGCCGCCTGCTGAAAAGGCCCCGGACATCCGAGTTGTCGTCGTCAACTTCGGTCGACTCGTCGCGGGGCGCGGCGCGATGCCGGCCCGCGCTTCCAAAAAGACGTTGAACATCAACCTTGCAGCCGATTCAGTAAAATTTCCCTGTAAGAGAGGCCTCCGAATACGACGCCGGAGATTTTCGCGGGGTCGAATTCAACCGATTGCGATGCGAAAAGAGGATGCCGGGGGCGCCGAGCGCGAAGATCGGGAAAAAGTCGAGGAATGCGGCGGCTGGGCATGGCCCGGAGCGGCCGACCCGAGCCGGGCTCTCGAATGCCTCGGGAAGGTCGCGGACTCAATGGGACCCGATACGAATTGATCTCGGATAGGCAAAGCCGCCGGCAACGAGGATGTTGAATCCTTTCGCATTCAATGCAGCGAAGCCGCCATCCCGAGGCGCGCCGCATGGAGCCGGGGTTCCTGGGAAGTCGACTGGGCGTACTTGCCGGACTCAGGCGAGCGCGCCCCGCCTTGCAAATTAGAGGAAAAGGATCGCGTCGGCTAAGGGCGGAATCATCGAGTCGACTGTCTTGGCGACGCGGATTGCAATAGGCGCCGAATTATTGATGCGAACCGATTGGGCCAAGCCTAAAGTTGGTTTGAATAGATTGGATCGCGACTTTCGCAACATGCCCGATCATGCAACTCAAGCGATGGATAGAGGAGGCGGCGAATGATATTCATAAGGCGACTTGCGCTGAATGGTCTTCTGTCTTTTCCTCGCGATATGGAACCGCTTGATCTGCGGCCGCTAAATGTTCTGATCGGCCCCAATGGATCAGGCAAATCGAATTTCATCGAGGCTCTTGAGTTGCTGCGCGCCGCGCCCGCGGATTTTGCCGCGGCGATACGCGATGGCGGCGGGGCGGCGGAATGGCTGTGGAAAGGCGTCGCCCGGAAAGAGTCGGCAAAGATAGACCTGCAAACGGGAGATGCGAACTCGGGCCTGCAGACGCCGACAAGTCGCCCGATGCGCTATCGCCTCGAATTCGCGTCGGCGAACAATCGGGTCGAGGTTCTCGACGAGGCAATCGAAGAAATAGAACCTGTCCGCGGACATGCCGATCCTTGTTTCTACTATCGTTTCCAGCAAGGTCGTCCAGTCATTAATTTGAAACAGGGCGACAATGGCCGGAATAGCTGCGATAGCGGAAGAGCGCAAAGACATCTCCGGCGAGACAATCTTTTGCCCGACCAATCCGTGCTGGCGCAGCGAAAGGACCCGGAACTCTACCCTGAGGCAACTTGGATCGGAAGACTATTCGAACGAATTCAGACATTTCGAGAATGGTCCTTTGGCCGCTACGCTTCCTTGCGACGACCGCAACCTGCAGACCTTCCCGAGAATCGCCTGCTGCCGGATAGTCGCAATCTTGCGATGCTTCTCAACCAGGTTGAGCATCGAGATCCAACGCATTTCAACGGCTTGCTTAAGAAATTCTCCTCGGTTCGAAAGAATGTCGACGAGGATTTCAGGAGGGACGGTACAATTCTATCTGCACGAGCAGGACTTTAGATCCGCAATACCGCCGACAAGACTTTCCGACGGGACTATTCGATTTATCGCCATCCTTGCGACTCTGTTGGCTCCGAAGCCGCCGCCGCTTGTTTGCATCGAGGAGCCGGAACTCGGAATGCACCCCGACGCCGTGGCTCAAATCGGCGAGCTATTGGTTGAGGCGTCCCGGCGTATGCAGGTCATCGTTACAACTCATTCGGACGCGCTTGTGTCCGTGCTATCAAATGACCCGGAGGCTGTAATTGCGTGCGAGCGTCCGGGCATGGGTACGACGCTACGTCGTTTGGACGCCGGTAAACTGTCTCACTGGCTGAACGACTATGGATTGGGAGACTTGTGGCGCATGGGCGAACTAGGCGCGAATCCGTGAGCGGAGTAGCAATCTATATGGAGGGCGGAGGGACAGGTCGAGTTGCCAAAAGCGCACTCCGACTGGGAATGGATGCGTTTTTGGCAGAGCTAAAGGAAGCGGCGCGGTCGAAATCGTGGAAATGGAAACTTGTTTGCTGCGGAGGCCGACAACAGGCGTTCCGTGCGTATTGCAATGCGCTAAGCTCAAATGACTACTCCCTAATTGTTCTATTGGTAGACTCGGAAGGACCGGTAACCGGGCAGCCGCATCTGCATTTGAATGAGAGAGACGGGTGGAATCTAGGCAATGAAGTGGAGAACGGCGTTCACTTGATGACCCAGACTATGGAAACATGGATAGCCGCGGACGCGGATGCGTTGCCGAATTGCTACCGGCAAGGCTTTGTTCCAAACGCGCTGCCAAAATCGGATGATCTAGAGGCGGTTGCCGAAACCGGCATTCGCAAAGCTCTGTTTAATGCGACTGCAAAAACCAAAAAAGGCGAATGCCGGAAGACTCGTCATGCTAGCAGCTTGCTCAAAATAATCGACCCGCGAGTTGTCCGAAAGCGATGTTCCTTTTGCGAGCGCCTGTTTTGGCTTCTTGGGCTAGCAATTGCCGAGAATCGACCATGATTGCGCCGGGCGCATGGGAGTCGAGCCGGGATCCTGCGCTCGGTCCCTTTGTCCCGACATTGCAGGAGGCGGTTTTGACCGGATTTCGGAGATGTTCGTCTTCGAAGCGGTTGGAGCTGAGACTGCGCGACTGATTGGATGTCTGGATTGCGATTTTGCTGCATTCGGTCGCATTGAGGCAATTGCATGCGGAGCGGCCAATCGCTTTCCGGCATGCGCTCGTGATCCTGGCGGCCCGCATCGCGATTGAAGTTGTTGACAAAAAAGTCGTGCGCGCCGCGGCGCGAGGGAAATCGCCGCAGAACTGAACCTTTCATCCGCAGTACCGCTCGACCTGTTTTCGTTCCAGGTCGCTAGCTTCTCCTCGCCAATGCGTGTGTCGGTCGTTTGGCGTCGCTAACTCGAAACCGCGAGCAAAACGTTTCGAGCCCTGCCGTTTCATTGCTTCGCGAACAGGCCGAAAACTCCAGTCTCCGTCGCCGCCGGCCGGTGCATGCGAACAAAAGCGGGGCGCCTTGGAAAGGAGACCTGCATCGACGCATCCGAAGGCGAAAATCAAGCTCCAGCGGCGGGGAGGATCAAGTCGGCGCTGCTCAGGAGCCCGCGCTAGCGCGGTCGCCCGGTTCGCGTCGCTTATTCCCTTCCCCCGGCAATTCGCCGCGCAATCTCGCTAAAGTTCGGGCCGCGACCGGATTGGAACGCGTCGGCCTGGCCGACGCATTCTCCAGTGCCCTCGAGCGGACGCCGGGACGCCGTGAAGACTGGCGCGGGCGAGAAAGGGACGGACGGACGCGCGGACGATTCGGAATCCTCCGTCCAGCCGAACTAGGCTCCGCCGTCTCCGCGCTGCGTGCCGGCGATCCGAATTGCCCCGAAATTTACGTCGGCGCGGCGGAATTCGCCCGCACCGCCCTTGCCGCGGTGAATGAATTTTTGGCAATCATCTGAGTTCATAGCGGCGCATTCCGTTTCTTGGCTCCGTTCATCGCCCGGCGATTTCTTTCCAGTGTTCGCCTGGTATAAAGCCGTAATTAGGGCAATTAGCGGCATCCGCGCGGAGGCGTCGGGCCGCGGCGCATCCGGTGTTTCGGCGACGCCGAAGCGGCTGAAGAAATGCTTTCGAAAGTGAACGCCAAGCTTGGCGCAGGCTTTTGTCGTTCCCGGATATCCGTCCGGGGCGGCGCGAACCCGGATTTCGCGCTCGGATCGTTTGGCGCGGAACTGATCCTCCCGATGGTCCGGGCTCCCGGGGAATTCGTCCCTGCTCGCGGCCAGCCGGAACTGGAGGCCGTCGAGGCCGGCGAATCCGGTTCAGGCTTCGGAGAAATCGTCGAAGCGCATGCGCAGCTGCGGCTTGAGCCTGTCGCAGGGGTTCTCTCTGGACTCCGGGAACTCCCCGTGGAATTTCCGGATCCTGCTTCGGCGGACCTGACCCGCGAATGGCTGTATTCCGTGTCGCAGGGCGGCCTGCGCGCTGGGCGTTGCGCGCGAACCCGGAAATGTTGCAAGCAGCCTTTATCCAGCGAAAGGCGCGGAGGTCGCCGACGCGGAACTGGCCCGCGCCGTAAATTGCATTGCCTGAGCCTATCGTAGCTACGATAGGACGTTGGATGGTTGTTGGTTTTACGGCAAGCGGAAAGTCTAGTGAGTTGAATCGGGCCTAGCTCTCCTACGCGGTGCCGCGACCGGGCGCTAGTTGACCTGCGGATGGTGAGACGGCCTGTTAGGAAAGAATGCGTGCGAGAGACGAAAGAGCGGGATGGGGATCATGCCCGTCGGTCTGGCCAAGCTAGTACGGGATGGATCCGCCCGCGACCGGGCGACAATATTTCCTGGTAGAGAAAAGTAGGAACAATGGAGATTGGTGACAACTAAAAGGCGCAAGGTGTTTGCGAGCTTTCACGAGCGGGATCGAAAGTATAGGGAGTATTTCGAAAAGCGCATGGGGACGGGTTTAGTCGACAAGTCGGTCGGAGACGGAGACATGGACCCGAGGCTGAGAGTCGAAACGACGCGGGCGAGGATCCGCGACGAATTCATCTCGGATGCGAGCGTGTTTGCGGTCTTAGCGGGAAAGCGTACATGGCGGCGCAAGTACGTTGGCTGGGAAATCGGATCCGGTTTGAGGGCTACGAAGAAGAACTCGAGGTGCGGCCTAATCGGGATTCTGCTTCCCGCGCATTTTGACTTCGGAAAGCCAAAGTATCGAGCGAGGTTGATTCCGCCTCGGTTGCATGACAATGCCGGGTCGAATGGTTCGTTTGCGAAAACCTATCGCTGGCCGGACCCGTGGGATACGAACGCAGTGCGAAACTGGATTCACGCGGCGTTTCTGCGGCGAAATTCGATTTTGCCAAACAATGCGAGAAAACCGTTCGGACGAAATCGGTCAGTTCCCTGCCGGGATGGTTGGTCGGACTAAAGGAACAGGGTTCGCTAGGAATGCAGGTGAATCCTGGTCTCCATGCGGGCGGCTAGATGCCCTTTGCTACGCCAGTCCAGATCGTGGTCTGTCGCGATACGAGCGACTGGCGTACGGACGAGCATGTGGAAATGCTCGGAGTTGCGTTCGAGGGTAGCGCGAAAGTGCCCGGATCGCCCAATGCGTACTTGGCGGACGCTGTGGGCTTGGGCATACGTGTATTGGAGCCTGCGGAAGACCTTACGGATTCTGAAATTCGCGCACCAGTTCGCGGAGCGAGGGAGACAGTCGTTGCGGTCGTCGGAGCGCCCTCGGCGCAGAGCAAGGCGCTTGGGAACGAGGTCGGTCCCGACAACATAGTCCCCGTAGACGGTCCGCAGCCAGTCGGTGACGGGTCGGTCCTGGGAGATAAGGGACCGGGCGAAGAGCCGGCGTTCGCGCCGGTGGTAGCGGCGCTCAGGGCAATGGAGTGCGCGCGACGCGTGCTTGCCGGAAAGGGAGGCGGTTCGCTCAAGCTGTTCATCAGTCACGCGAAAACGGACGGTTTGGCGATGGCGAGATCGCTGATCGGGATACTTCGTCAATTGCAGGATGCGAATTGTGGCGCACCCGGGTTTGAATACTTCTACGATGCGGAACACATCGAGCCCGGTAGCGTGTGGCGAGAGGTCTTGGAGGCAAATGCGAGCGAGGCGGTGCTGATTGCGTTGCGAACCGGAGCCTACGAGAGCGGGTATTGGTGCCGTCGCGAGTTTCTTCTCGCGGAATCGAACGGTATGCCGATTTTGGCGGTAGATCTCCGAAATGGACAATTCAATGACAGCGCGCTGCTTCCTTTCGAGGTAATGCCGTGCGTTCGCGTGCACGACGGCAACCTCATTCGAGTAGTACTGCGCGCCATGGCGGTCCGCCTGCGAGCCCTGCGTGTGCAGAGCGCAGTGAAACCGGGTCTGAAAGTGAAGGTTCTCCCGCATCGCCCTTCGGTGTACTCGATGGCAGCCGCGGGTACAGGGTCCGTAGGGTTCGATCGGGTGGCTCATCCCGGGCCGAAGGTCCCGGGTGTGTATGAGAAAGCAGTGGATCCCATATTGAGCGCAGGGGGATCACCTACGAAACTCGTGACTTTCGACGAATTGGAGTAACCGATATGTGGTCAGTGGGCATTTCAGTTTCCCCCTCCCTGGAAGCGACAAGGCTCGGCTACGACGACCGGCAGGTAAATCGGATCGTGGTCCGGATGGCGCAGTACTTTCTCGATCAGGAAATGCGAGTGATCTTTGGTCACGACTGGCGTGATGATGGCGTGATGCGCGCGGTCGCCGATTTTGCTTGCGTGGTCGCTGCGCGAGTCGAGACGGGGGAGGAACGCGAGCGCCGACAACGTTCGGATGAGACGGCTAAGGTCGCGAAAGAACGAATGCTCAACTTGGTGCCTACTGAAAGGCAATTTCTGAATCGGGCAGCACTTGAGGCGGAGCGCGAGAGCGGAGGGGTTCTGAGAGTGATTCCTGCTGCAGAGGCACAGTTTCATGTCTCTGAATCTGAACGCAAGCAAGTGGAATTCAGAGTCTCCAGTGAAGAAAAAAAAGAGCTTCGCAATGTAGAATTGACAAGGCTCAGGCATTACTTGACTTCGCTGCTGAACCCTGGGTGTCGGGTTTGTTTCGGTGGCAAGGTTGACGGGTTTCAAGGTAAAGAGCCCGGCGTGATAGAAGAGGCAAGGCTAGCTCTATTGTACGAAAAGCCCCTCTATTTGATGGGGGGATTCGGAGGAGCGACCCAATCGTTCGGAATAGATCCAGGGCGGCAAGGCATGAGTTACTGGAACGCGATGAATGGGTTAACCCCGAACCAAAAGCGCGAATTGTTCGAAACCACGGATGTGGAACGGGCGATTGGATTGATCTCGCGAGGAATTGACAGTTGTAAAAATCGGGAGACATGCACTTAAGTGCTGAAGATTCCGCGAAGGGTGTGGGTCAAAAAAGTTCCCGGGCGATATTGCGCGGCGATTCGCCCGGCGCC
>JAPPFL010000005.1:80435-89838 GCA_028823855.1 Albidovulum sp. | reverse complement strand
TGCCTGACATGAAAAACAGAATCAAAACAATGACTTATGATTCAGCCTCTTAGCGATTTGAAGATTCCGGTCCGCATTCGCGACCCGATGCAGGCGTTCAAAATAGGCGCGACCGCCTTGCCGCCTCGACGAGGCCCAATATCGGGCTCGGTCTCAAAATCGCTTTACGACGCGGTTTCTGCGGCCTTATCTACGAAACTGTTCAATTCGTCCGATGGGCGGGCTTAGCCCGCGAATCAATCCAGCAGAGTCATTGGCGGCCAAGATGACGAATCTACGAGGCCTAATCCTTTAGGAAGTGCGATGGAGTTTGACGTCCAGGATTTCGAGGTCTGCCCGGCTCCAGATATCGCATGCAGCAAAAGTACTGTTTAATCAGGCGTTCTTCGGTCAGCACGCGCTTTCGACCTCGTCGGAGCGCTAGAATCCACATTACAGACGGTGCGTCCGGAGCTGCCATATCAGTTGACTCTGCCGCCGAAAACCGAATGCGCTGGGAAGGCATGGTCTCATCGAATCGGGTCAAATCGGTCAGGCATTCGGAGTTCATTTTGGCGAATTCGTACAGGCGGAGGCCCGGCCACATAATTCTAACATGACGAAAAAGCCAAATATCTGGGATTTCCAACAAATTTCATTGCCCAATTTCGATCAAGTTTAGAAACAATTTCGTAGAGACGGCTTCGCGAATCGGATATCCCGGGGATGCGTCGGCGGAAGATAAATTCAAATTGGAATATTCGAAAAATTTGCTCTTGCTCAAACCCTTTGCGCCGAATGCGCGGCATCGGTACGAGCATGTAGTTCGCGAAGCGCTTCCAGTTCCGCGCGGGACGGAGGCGGAGTTTCTTCGACGCGATCGGCGAATTTGATTTTCCAGCCCACGGTTTCCGCCATCCGCTCGCGCGTCGTGCCGGAGTGCAATGACACCACTTCGAATTCCTTCGTTTCCGGGTTCGGCCTCCAGATAGCCAGATCGGTAAATAGAGCAGTCGGACCGGCCGTTTCGAAGCCCGCTTCTTGCCTAGAGTCCGCGCCTTCCCCGTGCCCGTAGGTCGTGCGGAAGTCGAGCCTTTGAACAAAGCTTCTCCTGGACTGGCGGACGGTCAACAGCACTTGAGAGCAGGAACTCGCGATTTCGGGTGCTCCGCCTCCGCCGGGCAACCGCACCTTCGGATGCCGGTAGTTTCCGACAGCCGTAGTGTTGATATTGCCGAATCGGTCGATTTGCGCGGCCGAGAGAACTCCGATCGGTATCTTGCCGCCCTGTAGCCAGTATCGGAACATTTCCGCTACCGGGATCGTGCTGATCGCAGTTTGACTTAATTCGCCGTCGCCGACGGAAAGCGGCAGAACGCTCGGCCGCGAGCGTATCGCGCCAGACTCGTAGATTAGCGAAATGTTCGGGGCGTGGGTAAGACGCGCGAGATTGCAGGCTTCGGAAGGCGGCCCGACTCCCGCGAAGCAAACATCGCCGTCCGAAAGCGCGCGCGCAGCCGCAATCGTCATCATTTCCGCCGGCGTAAAGTCCATTATTCCCATTTCCGAATCTTTCGGACGCGCTGAGCAAACACTTCGGGCGACTGTTCAAGGACATTGTCCCGCATCCAAGACATGAATCGCTCCCGGTCCGCCGATATCCTGTCCCAATCCTGATAGGCGGCGTTGTCGCGTTCATAGTAGCCGTCGACGTAGGACGGATGGGAGCCGCCGGGTACGACGCAGACCGCATCGATCGTCCAGCTCGGCAGGATGCACGCATTGGGGTGGACGCGCAAATCGTCGACTAATTCTTCGACTGTGGCGATCGCGGATTTCGCGGCGAGAACAGCCTCTTTCTGCACGCCCACGATGCCTTCGACCAAAACGTTTCCTGCGCGGTCCGCTTTCTGAGCGTGGATGACGGCCAGGTCGAGCTCGACAGAACGCACGGCCGCTAATTGTTCTCCGCTGAATGGGCAGCGCACGGAACGGATTTCGCGCGGGTTCATCGCCGGAAGATCAACGCCTCGATAGGCCTTGAGTACCGCGAAGGGAATGCCCGATGCGCCGGACACGTAGGCGTTGGCAAGCGCGGCGTGGGAATGCTCGGATATTTCTAACTTGGCGGGCCATCCGTTTTCGACGGCGTCGCGCATGCGCCTTAGCAGCCCGACGCCGGGATTGCCGGCGTAGGAAAACGTAACGCGCCTCGCGCATCCCATGCCGATCATTTGATCGTAGATCAAGTCCGGGGTCATGCGTACGAGGTCTAGGCATCGTCGCTCTTGCCGAATAGCCTCGTGGGCCGCGGCGAACGGGACCAAATGAGAAAATCCTTCGAACGCCACTGTCATGCCGTCGGCGAGGTATTCGGCCAGAGCGTCGCTTAGCGGCATATTTTTCGCCATGGCGGATAGCCTTCATTTGGCCTGCTGATTTCGGCGCGCCGTTTCGGAGCATGTCAAGCAAAAAACTCGGATGCCCGGCAGAACGGCGCAAGCCGTGCGAAATTCATATAGGCGCGCTGCAGCACTTCGTCAAAGACCCCCGAATTATTCGACCCAAATTTGCGTGTTCGGCGCCAAAGGCCCGCAATCATGATCGTCCATTGCGTCCGCGTTCAGATTTTGCGTCGCCGACGGATGGCAAAATGTCAGCGCCGACGGCCGAATCGTGATTCAGAACGTCGGGCCGGCGAATAGCAGTTATGCGTCGGGCAAGACCAGGAATCTTCCTGGGCCGGAGACTTGCCGCGCGTTCGCGAATTGAAGTGGAGCGCCGCCGACATCTCCCGAAATTGGTTAGCGGAGCGTTCCGGCGGCGGAGGCTTGCGGTCCAGCTAGCGCACGAGATTTGATCGCCGCCTGGAGTTCCGTCGGGCAATCCGGCTACCCGGCATCGCGAATCGTCGAAATGCGATCCGGGTCCGTTCGAAGTAGAGCAAGGATTACGCGAAAATTCGCATTTCGCGAATCCGTGGAACAACTCTTGAGGCGTCTAAATTCAATGGATTTCGTTTCGCTAACTTTGAAACATGGGTGAGGCGGACTCGCAGTTTGATATCCGGACATTAGGCGGCGACATTCTAATCGCTCGCTGCAGGGTCGGCGCCGCCGCGGACGAATTTGAGGACAGCCACCAATTATTTTATCAAAGAGCCGAATTATTTCGGTAGGCCCCTTTTCCCGAAACCAGGATGCCTTAATCGGGAAATTGGCGGAAGCGCGGGGAATCGTGGAGATGCCCGCGTAAGCCTTGCACAATCTGCAAAGTTATGGGCGCTCCGGAGGAAGCCAAGACATCGACGAGGCGTATGCGCGGCTTGACCGCCGAGAATAGCGGAACCGATTCCACTGGTGGCTTTGCATTTGAACCGGAACCGTTCGCCGCGGACTACGTCGGCTCCGTTCCGTCGTAGCAACGAATAATGGCTTGCATCGTGAATCTCGGCGGGAAGACGCATTGGGCCAAAGTCGCAAATTCGTTTCTGCGAAAAATTGATTCGCAAGAATCATCGTATCAAATATTCGGATCCGCGACCGATCGAACGGGCCGCCGAGGGACAGGATTCTGGAAATCCCGAGAGCATCGGGCGGCCGAGGCTTCAACACCGGGGCGAATGGGCGCCGTATGGCTGTGGCCTGCGGCGAATTCAGGTTTTCAGTGTATTCATGAATCCTAAAGTATTTGAAATTTCTGATTTGTTGCAAAGACTCTTAATGTGCAGAAAAAATTAATTGCACATTGCACTTTTTTGAGTCATGCAGATACGGACGGCGGAAAAGCGCTCAAGATCTAAAAATTTGCGAGTGCCGCCGTTCCAATGGGGAGGAGGAAGTGAAATGGCGATCCCGAGAATTCTTGTCTCGAAGATCGCCGTTTCGCCGCGCGCGGTTTTGCCTTGAACGAGACTCTAGCCGCGCCGGTAGCCGGTCGAGTCGCATGGAAGTGTCAGGAAGGGCAGGCATTGCTTAAAATTATTGGCAGGGCTCGGTTTGCGTTTTTTGGCGAACAACTCGCCGCCCGAAAATCGGCTGATAAAGAGGAGCCGGTACGGGCGTACCGCTCGATTGCGCAATTCCAATGATCGAGGGACAGATTCGGCCAGCCGTTGAATCGGAAGGCCAAATAAACGAACGGGGCGATGCGGGACGGTCTTGCTTGATCGCAAATTCCGGAACGATTTTTTCTCGTGTTCCGCGCGCTTTTGCGGGAACGCGCAAATCCGATAATTTTCAACATACAATGACCGGATATAGAATCGGCTCGTTTCTAGCGACAAGCGGCGATGCCCGACGAGGCGGGTTCGGGCGTACCGCGAAACCTAGCCGCGCGTTCGTTTCTAGATGCGTTCGCGCAGGCTTATTCGCCGCCCGCCGCGAAGAGGCAGATCAAGAGGCGCGCGACCTGCTTAGGGATATGGACTAGGTAAACGGGAGACTGAACGTGTCCGATACCGAATCTTCGCTTCTGGAAGTCGAGAATGTTTCGAAATCGTTCGGCGGCGTGCAGGCACTGCGTTCAGGCTCGTTCAAGCTGGAAAGGGGCGAAGTGATCGCCGTAGTCGGCGCCAACGGAGCCGGGAAATCGACACTGATTAAAGTCGTCGTCGGTGTCTACCCTCCGGATTCGGGGGAGATTCGGATCAAGGGCCGGCCGATCGATCTGCATGACCACAGCGTAAGCCGAATGCGCGAGCGCGGCATCGAAGTCGTCTACCAGGACCTAGCGCTGGTACCCAACATGTCGGCGCCGTACAATCTTTTCCTTGGACGCACGCCCCGGAAATGGGGCATCTTCTCCGATAAGAAGCTTATGCGCGACAAGACCCGAGAGGTTCTTGACCAGCTAAACGTAAGAACAGTACAGGATCTGTCGCGGCCGATCTCGGATCTCTCCGGCGGCCAGCAGCAGTCTATCGCCATCGGTCGCGCCATAGCCTGGGGAAAGGAGATCGTGATTCTCGACGAGCCCACCGCCGCGCTCGGCCCCAACGAGACCGCCGAAGTGGAGCGAATGGTCGAAGAGGTGCGGGACAGGCACGGCACTTCTTTCATAATGATCAGCCACAACCTCGATCAGGTTCAGCGGCTGGCCGACCGGATCATTGTGATCCACCATGGCGTCACGTCTCAGGAATTCACGCGCGGCAAGGTGACCGCCGACCGCCTCGTCAAGGCTATAACCGTAGGCGAATGAGGAGCTTGAGCATGACCGACAATGCGACCAAATCCTCGATCGGCGGCTTCCTGACCCCGCGCCAGGTGGAGTGGATTCGCGACTATGTCCCTTTTGTCGCCATCGCGCTGGTGATCCTGCTGTTTTGGGCGATTAGCGGCGACAGGTTCATGTCGATTCGAAACTGGACATTCATAGCGCAGCAAACGCCCGTTCTGATGCTCCTGGCCTTCGCTCAGCTGATTGTCGTGACGACCGGTTCCATCGACATCTCGATCGGATCCAGCCTCGCATTCAGCGCTTACATGGGCGCTCTCGGGATGCTGTGGTTCGGCGATGGCGGACTCGTCTTGGGCATCGTGGCTGGCGCATTCGTCGGAATGGTCAACGGACTCGTGATTTCGCTTCTGAAGATCCCGTCCTTTGTAACGACGCTGGCGATGCTGATCATTGTTCGCGCGCTGGTCATCATCATATCCGACGGATCGTCGATTTACATGACCGACGGCAGCGTCTCGGGCGGCACCAACATTTCATCCGTCGCCGCGCCCTGGCTTTTGTCCATGGGCAAGTTTCCGGCAATTTTCATTGTCGCGGCCGTGGTCGCAGTGCTCATGTGGATTTTCTATGAAAAAACGCTTTTCGGCCAGCAGCTGAAGGCCGTCGGCGGCAACGAAAAGGTTCTGCGTTTGCTGGGAATCAACGTCACGGCCTTCAAGATAAAGGTATTCGCGGCGGCCGGCGTGATGGTCGGAATAGCGGCATGCGTTAACCTCGCCCGCGCCGGCGCCGCGACGCCGCAGGCGGGCCTGATGATCGAACTCGATGCGATCGCCGCCGTCGCCCTCGGAGGCACTCCTTTGACCGGCGGGTACGGCAGCGTCGTCAAGACCATTATCGGCGCGCTGACCCTTACGATCGTACGAAACGGGCTGACAATCGCGGGCGTTCCGCCGTCTTGGAGCCAGATCGCGCTCGGCGCATTGCTGATCGCGGCGATTGCAATCTCGCTGAATCGCAGCAAAGTCGAAATCGTGAAATAGGAACCGAGGAGCGCTCCGCTCGTTTGCAGATACCGGCCGCGCCGCTGACGGCGCGCTTCATGCAATTGCCTGGAATCCGCGAAGAAACTGCAAGACGCGGAATGCCCGCGGCTTTGGCTGCCGTGCCGGGTACAGCGTCGTGTAGAATGGCTTGGCGTCGCGGGCCGCTTTGCTTGGAAAATTGCTCGCTGTACGATCCACTAGCGGCAGTGCGCGCACCGCGTCATTGCGACCGCGCCTAGCGTTCACTCAGGCCGGGCCGCGCTTTTACGCGAAGTCGATTGATCAACGGCTAAATATGACTCGATAGAAGTCGCTCTTTAAGGGCGAACCCTTGGCGATCGAATCGTCCACGAGCCATTCGGCAACTCCCTGTCCCGGGTCGTAGCAGGCTTGATCCAGAGCGAACCGAATCGCGTAGCCGCGCCTCCGCCGAGTGGAAGTTCGGTTGCCCATGGCCGAATGCACCATGAATCCGTCGAATGCTAGAAGATCTCCGGGTTCAAGATCCCAGTAAACGATTTCGTACTTCTCGCGTTCGGCTTCGAAATCCGGCATGTCGCAATATTGAGGATCGTCTCGGCAAAGATACTCGACAAACGCGCCTTTCTGGTCGGTAATGAAAGGGCGGTATTTCTTTCCCCAGGAATGCGAACCGGAGATGAATTCCAGCGCGCCGTTGTCGGCATCGACCGGGTCCAGCGCGATCCATGTTGTCATGATCGGCCCGCTGATCGGCCAATAGGGCTGGTCGGTGTGCCATCCCGTCCGAGTACGGGTGCCAGGCTCTTTCACGAACATCTGGTCGAAAACCAAAGAGGTCCGCGTCGACGCTCCGATATCGGCCACTAGCCGTCCTATTCCGGATTCATGGCAGAATTCCTGAAAGATCCCGGGCCTCATCCTCATGTTGCGGTACGCGAAATAGCGGTCTCCGCGCTTCAACTCCTCGTCGACCGCCTCGCGAAGCCGTTCCAGCCAGTAAGAGTTCAATGCTCCGGGCACCTTTACCACTCCGTCTTCGGCGTAGCGAATTGCGAGATCGCTTACTTCCTTGTTCAAAGCCTCCATGAGGATTCCCCCTTTGCAGCCGTTCCTTCGCGATTCCGCCCGCGTCACTGCGCGGGCTGCGCCTTCGCGCGATTTCGCATCGAATGGATTCCGATATCAAGATTGATGTCGGATACAAGTTGCGACTGGCCCGATTTCTTCAGTAGCGCCCGGTTGTCCGGCCTGTCGAGAAACACGAAGCTTCCGTCATTCCAAATCCGCTCGTCGTCGAAGCAGATGCTTGCGTCGAAAAGCTGTATGGCGAGGTCGCCCGGATCTTTCCCCGCCGCGTGAATATGGGTATATCTAGGCGAACCGTACGCGACCGTTCCCCACCTTTCGAGATCCGCGTACGGGTCCCTGTCGTAAAACGTATTTGGATTTATTCCCGTGTGCCATGAGTTCAGCCGAAACGGATCGCCGCCGGTTATGCGGGCCGCCCGTTCGCATTGGGCGGCGAAGGCCTCCACCATGGCATTGTCGCCGTCGAAAGCCGTCATCACGTTGTTCTCGATCCTGGCTCGGATGGGCGAGGATACCATGAGGACGCTGTCCTCATAGGATCTCGTGGAACTGGACAGCGTGAAATAGTCGATCGTCAGCGTGCCGTTCAAATTCCTAAACCCGATTGGCGGGAATATCATGGTCGGGAAGAGCTTAAGCGCAAATGGAATCAGGTCGGATCGCGATTCGCCGATATGAAGCTCGGCGGTCAAATCAGTGCCGCCCTCCGACCGGATCCTGTATCCGGATGCGCTGGAAATCGTCTCTAGCAGTCTCTCATGCAAGACTTCGGTTACGCAGTAGTTGGTCGTTCCGAAGGCGGAGGCCAAGTATTCTTTCGTCAAGGCGTAGCTCATCACCTTGGTGCCTCCGCCCGGCGAGGAGACGAACCGGACGCGATCTCCAATGCGAGAGAAGAACACGGTAATGTCGGCATCCTGCATCGCTTCCGCGACGCTTGCCGGAAAATCCGTCGCCGATTCTGGCGGTTCCGCCAGAATGCAGATCGGCTTCATGTTCAGTCCCGAAGCCGCTTTGCGCACTTCGTCGACGAGTCTCGGTTCGTAGTAGGGATCCGGACCCGACTCGCCGACGATCAGAACAGTGTCGCCCGCCTTGCCGCCCGCGCAGTTGCATAGGAGGTTGCGCGCGCCTTCTTGAAGACTGGGTTCACTCATTGCGCCGCCGCAAAAATGTTGGAGCCGGAAATCGATATTGCACGCGCGATTTCGCGGTTCAATTGAAATTTCGCCTTAAGACAAAAATTCGGAGCTAAGGGGCTGTTTTGCAATTCCCTATTGCGCGGGATTGCCGGCGCGGCGGCGATTCGCTTTCTCGGTATTTCGGTTTCCCGCCACAGCGGACGAAAGAATCATTTCGCCTTTTCCTCTATTGCTTGAAGCTTGCATGATTCGAAGCGACGGCGGGAATCGCTAGCCGCATCGATCCTGCGAAGACGCATTTCCACGGAATTACCGCGTTTTTGACCGAATGGCCGGCATCCCGCGTCCTAGAGCGACTGATTTCGACCGGCGTCGCATTGGCCGCCGTACCCGGCAATCAGATTAATGTTCCGGGACTTGCACCGTACCTGCGAGAGCAAGGTCTCGCGATCTCAGCGCTCCGCCCGCGGCTTCGTTGTATACGGCCTCCCCGAACCATTTGCGAGACTTGCTTGAAAAAGGATGGTCGATCGAACGGGCATGGAATATGGCGCGGATGCAGCTTCGAGAACCCGGTCGCATGATCCGCAAAATTTGGATTTGAATCCTATCGTCGATCCGCATTCGCTCCATGCGGAGTTCCGCGGCAGCGGACCGTCTGCGGCAGCAAATGTTCCATTGAGGCGCCAAATCTTTATCGAGCGTAAATCACTAGGCGCGAAACCGGTTCCGCGCCTATCGGCCGCACTCCTTTCACCATGTTCTTGGGCTTTGCCGGGCTTTACGCTCGAAATGCCAAGTATATCGGAATCGCGCGCCGCGCCCGCGCGAAAAAAATAATTGCAACTCGCAATTTTTTGTGGCATGCAGGTAAATGGGCGGAGATTCGCCCGATTCATCCAATCGCGGGGGGGGGGGGGGGGCCCCAGTTTTTGGGGGGGAAGTGTCCAACACGCGATTTTAAGGGCCTGATTGGGCGGGGGG
>JAPPFL010000005.1:0-80425 GCA_028823855.1 Albidovulum sp. | reverse complement strand
CTAAAAAAAAAATTCAAACTCCAATTTTTTTGTGGATTGCTGTAAATTGGGCGTATATTCGCCCTATTAATCAAATCGCGCGCTTCGCGCGCTCGACTCATTTGAGGAGGAGAAAGTGACCAAGACGATCTTTAAGGCCCTTCTTGCGACGGCTGCCATGCTGCCGCTCGCCGGTGCGGCCAACGCCGATGGCCATGTGCGCACCGATCTTGTCATAGCCGATCTCGGCCAGCCCGAGACCAACCCGTGGGTAATCAACCGCCATAGGTTCGAGCGTTGCGTCGCGGATGCGCTCAATGTCGAGCTCAGGGAATTCGACGATCAGAACTCCGAAGAACAGCATGTCGCGCAGGCGGAATCGATCATCGCCAGCCAACCGGACGGACTGATCTTCAATCCGCTAACTTCGCCTGCCGGCATCCAGGTAGCCCGGCTTCTCGAAGACAACGACATACCCGGCGTTGCAGTAGGCCGCCTCGTCGTGTCGAACTACGACACCGACTACGAGGGCGAGGATTTCATCGCGCAGGTTACGCAGAACAACACGACCTGGGGCGAAGCGATTGGCGAAACCACCGTCGACCTGGGCTTCAAAAAAGTTGCGATGATTTGGAACCAGAAGGGCGTGACCTCGGCCGAGGAAATATGGGACGGCGTCAGGAGCGTGCTCGACCAGCACGACGACGTGGAGCTGATCGCCGAGGCTTGGGATCGGCTAAATCGCGAAAACGGACAGAAATACGCCGAGCAGTTCATCGCTCGCTTCGCTCCGGGCGAGATCGATGCGATCATCGTTCTCGGCGCTGTTGCCGGACTCGGCAGCCAGTTCGCCGTTGACCAGGCCGGTCGCGACGATATCGCGATCGTCACCACGGACATCGACGAGCAGGTCGCGCAGTTTATCAAGGACGGCAAGCTCGACTTCTCGATCGGCGGACACTGGATGGTTGGCGGCTTCGGGCTGGTCCAGCTTTACGACTACCTGCATGGCCACCCCGTGGAAAATACTCAGCCGCTGTTTAGCCTGATCCCGGTGACGGCTGCGAACGTAGACACCTACGCCAGCGGCCTATTGCAGGGCTGCATCCTGTCGGACGAGGATATTCGCAACCTCAGCCGCGTGCATAATCCCGACGCGGACCTTCCGGGCTTCATCGACAACTTTTCGAAGAACTGGGAAGAGTTCGTCCAGTAAGAGTAAGCGTTTGATCCCGCCCGTCCTCGGCTAAGGCTCGGGCGGGCGGATCTTCGGTGGCAGTTCAAGGAGGCGAAAGTACTCGATGAGGCTGTTCGGATACTCCCCGGAGCGCGGCGCGGCCGCGGGGGACACGATGCCCTTCCATCATGACGGAAAGTGGCACCTGTTCTTCTCCCAGCCGCCGGTCGGCGCATGGGAATATGTCGAACGGGCGCGGGTCTCAACCGCCTACCTGCGCTCGGACGATCTCGTGCACTGGGAGGTGATGCCGGATGCGTTCGGTCCGGGCGAACCCGGAGAATGCGACGGCGACGGCATCTGGACCGGTTCGGTAATCGAATGCGACGGCGTTTTCCATTTTTTCTACACGGGCTACAACCGCCAGTCGGCGTCGCCCCAAACGATTTGCAAAGCCACGTCGACCGATCTCCTTACGTGGGAAAAATCCGCGGCGAACCCTCTGATCACTCCCGATTCTCGCTGGTACGAAACTGTCGACTGGCGCGATCCCTTCGTTTACAAGGACGCCGAAACCGGCGCGTTCAAAATGCTGATCTCGGCGCGGCTAAAGGACGGGCCGCAGTTTCGAAGGGGCTGCGTGGCAACCGCCACATCGAAAGATTTGCAGCGCTGGGAGGTCGGGCCGCCGCTCGCGTCTTCGATGCTGACGCACTGCCCGGAGTGCCCTGAGATTTTCCGACTCGGCGATTGGTGGTATCTGGTTGAGAGCCGCTACTCCGAAAGGATGCAGACCGTCTACCGCGTCGCAAAAGGTCCTCAGGGACCTTGGGAGAGTCGCAGGCTCGACAGCCTCGACGGGCGCCGCTTCTACGCGGCGAAATCGGCGAGCGACGGCGAGCGAAGAGTAACCTTCGCTTGGATACCGTTTCGAAAGCATCACGACCCGAAACAGCACTGGGTCTGGGGAGGCGAGCTTGGGTCGCCTCGAGAATTGGTCTCGCAGCCGGACGGCACGCTTACCTGCCGGCTCCTGTCCGAAGTGACGGCAAGCTATGCCGACCCTGTCAACTTTGAGCTCAGAGCGGGAGTCGGCGACTGGCGGGACGACGGCCCGATCTCCTGCGACGCGACGGGCACCTACGGCTTCGCCTTTCTTAGCGGGCCGGGGCGCGACGACGTGCTTCTCGACGCGGTGATCGAGCCCGGCGCGCGAACCGAGGCGGCCGGCGTGCTGATCGAGCCCCAGGGCGGCGAAAATCTCGACTGCGGCTACATGCTGGCGATCGAGCCGATGAAGGGCAGGGTGCTGTTCGACCGCTGGCCGGCGGCGATGGACCCTCTCTGGGACAGCCTCGTCCTCAATGAGCGCCACGGGATCGAGGTCACTCCCGAGATCGAAGCTCCGCTGGTGGAGCGCCCACTGGCTTTCACTCCCGACGGCGGGCGCTATCGGGTTCAGCTTTTGCGCAAGGGCTCGTCCGTGGAATGCTTCGTCGCCGAGCAAGTCGTAGCGAGCTTTCGCGTCTATGAAACCTCGAGCACCGCCTGGGGACTCTTCGTACAAGAAGGCTCGGCCCGATTCCGCGACCTCGCGTTCCGCCGTTGACCCGAAAAGAAGAATCCCCATGCGACTGACCTCATTTAGGCAGCTTCTTGGTCGCGCTGCCGAATCTGAATGTTGCATGCCCGTCTTGGACTATTCGAAACCGGAGGAGGCCGGAGACGGCAGCAGGGCTGCAAAAGTACCGGCAGGCCCAAGCGTCCGTTTTAATTTGGCAATCGAAAGTAGGACCGCAAGCAATGCCGAACTGCCAGCTGAACAGTTGTCAGATACGTCGGTCGCCCGCCTGAAACGATACGGGCGAAGCAACGAGCATTCTTCCTTCTCGGCGATTCGAGTCGGGATCAATTCGTCGGCGGCGGGCGGCTCGCATAGTTCCGGATCCAAAAAATGGACAAGAAACGCCTTCGGCAGCGGCATCGATCGCTGCGCGCCGAAATTGAGCGCGAAACGCAAAAATGTCCTTAGGAATCAAAAGGTCCGCTATCGACGCATATTCGTATTCGCCGCGACGGCGCAACGCTGCTCGGAGGGCGTGCTCGACTCACGCATCGCAGCGGCGTGAGCCGGGCGCTCTTCGTAGGTCGATCCGTAATCGACTTAACAAGCCTAGTCGAAGACTTCCCCGCGTCGGACTCCAAGGTCAAGGCACTTGCAAACGACGTTATTCCAGGTGGTTCGGCCCTGAACGCGGCGGTTACCTTCGCTCATCTAGGAGGCGAAGCGCATTTAGCCTCGTCCCTAGGCAATGACGGGCCCTTCCATTCTCTTCTCTACGACGACCTTCGCCGGTATGACGTAACGCCCATAAATATCTGCGCCGATTCCAAATACCGCATCCCGATTTCTACCGTAATCTCGACGCGCAGCAGCGGCGATCGGATGATCATCAACGATTCAGGCGAAGAATGCATTCATCTGCGGGATCTACCCGGTCTCCTGGACGCCGGGTACGATCTGATTCAGCTCGACCAATACGAACGCGCGTTCGTGCGACGGCATCGCGATGCAATCCGAGATTTCAAAGGCCCGGTGATCCTCGACGGCGGCAGCTGGAAAGAATGGTCGCGGGAATATTTGCGTCTCGCCGACATCCCCATCGTTTCGGAACATTTCTACGCTGGCGGTCCGGATGCCTTCGCTGCCGAGTGCGCCGCGCTCGGCATTGAGCGCTGGGCGATGACCCGCGGGTCGCGCGGGGTGATTTGGCAAGACGGCGCCCGACGGGGCGAGATTCAGGCTCTGGAAGTACATGTCGTCGACACGCTTGGCGCAGGCGACATTTTTCACGGCGCATTTTGCCACGCCTTCTGCGAGACCTCGGACTTCGTCGCCGCGCTCGAGCGCGCCAACCGGTGCGCCGCGCACTCCTGCAACGCGCTTGGCACGCGCGGGCATATGAATAGCTGAAGCCGCCCTGGAGCTCTTGCCTCGCCGGAGGAAGCGCTCGCCAATGTCCGGACGAGGACAGCGAACTTTCAAATGTAAATTTCGCTGCGGGACTTTAGGCTTCGCACGAATTGACCATCGCTCAACGATTTCCGCTGGCAAATAATTTGGAATCCCTTGGTCTCGAAGAGCCGCGGTGCGCAACTCAAGGGTACTTTGTCTCAAATACGCGCTTTGGTGCCTCGAGGCTTAGCGCGCAAATGAATACTACCGAAATCTCATCTCGTTGGAACATAGCGGAAGACGAAGCAAATGCCGTACGGTCGCCGTTGCGCCGCGTGCAGCGTCGGTCTGCTGCAACTTGGCGCGCCAAAGGAAATCCCGCGCCAACAACTCCTTGGGCTCTGCAACGCTAAAGGTGCAACTAGACCCTATCAGTGAATTCGCCAGAGTCCGCGGCCGGCGATGCGGCATGCAATTCGCTGCAAGCGCAATAAATTTGCAGTTCGCAATAATATCTCTATTCTGTTCGCAGCGTTTGCGATCGGGAGCGGTAGATGAAACCGGGACAGAAGGGCTTGTCCATCGGCAACGTGCAGGAGTTCAACCGTCGAGTCATCCTTTCGGCGATGCAAGAATTCGGACCCTGTTCTCGCAAGGACATTAGCGTGGCCACCGGACTCGACCAGGCAACCGTCACCCGCGCGATCAGCGTCCTGGTCGAGGACGGCATAGTAGAAGAAATAGGCTTCAGGAAGGGCGGCCGCGGCCGCCGTTCGATCAGCCTGAGTTTCGCATGCAGCGGTCGTTCCATTATCTGCGTCCGCCTTCAGCGGCGCAATTTTTCGGTCGGGCTATACAGCTTGGCCGGCGAGACGATGGAGGAAACCGGGAGTCAGATCTTAAAGAACCAGCCTCCCGCCCAGACCTTTGACCAGATTGCGGCCTGCGTGGACCGGATTATTGCCCGGAACCCGCAAATCGACGGCATGGGCGTCGCGGTACCGGGCCCATTCCTCGAACGCGACGAGCGCGTGATCCTGATGACCGAGAGCCCGGACTGGCAGGCCTTCGATCTCGTACGTTCGCTCCGCGAGCGATACAGCGCGATACCGGTCTACTCAATCCACGATGCCAAGGCGGCCGCGCTTACCGTCTGGCGTACGCAGGCGAAGCCGTCCGGCGCCAAGGTGTTGCTCTACATCTCGGCCGGGCAGGGCATCGGCTCGGCGCTGGTGACGAATGGCGAAGTCTATCGCGGAAGCCTCGGGCTAGCCGGAGAACTCGGGCATACCTCAATCGACGTTAACGGACCGCGATGCAAGTGCGGCAATCACGGCTGTCTTGAGCTGTTCACCTCTCGCATCGCGCTTCTCCGCGATGTGCGCGAATACGCGGACGGAAACACGGAAACATCGCTGACTTCGGAAGCGCGCTTCGACGACGTTACCGCCGCCTTTCACGACGGCGACTCGCTTGCGGTGGCCGAGGTGGACCGCGTCGCGCGCTATCTCGCGCAAGGAATTACCAACTGCATCAATTTCGTTAATCCCGACATGGTGGTTATCGGCGACGAATATGCCGCTTTCGGATCGCCCTTCCGAGCCGCGATTGCGAAATACGTGAAAGCGTCCCTTCTACCGAGCATATTCGAGAGCATCCGGCTAGAGCTTTCGCAGATCGAGGGCGATCTCGTTCTTAAAGGGACTTATCTTGATGTTCTTTCGCAAACCTATCTAACTGCGCCTCGCGAAGAGTTGAGTCGCACGGCGAAAGCCATCGGGACCGGCCATTGACCCACGGCGCGGTTTTCCTGATCGCGATAGGTTTCAAGCCGGAGAAACTCGCGGGTATCTTGCAGCAATTACCCGATGATCTCGCGATGCGCGCCCAATTCGATCGTCGGCCGTGCATCAGCCCATGGCGATCGCCTCTGATCAAAAAACCGTCGACTCGCTAGCTATACGAGGCGAGTGTCCCTCAACTGACCCTCACGCAACAGAACTGGATAAGAAACCGCGGCCACCTTCGAATTGAGATCCTTGAGGGCGCGAAGCGTTTCCAGATGCATGTCGCTGCTCTCGAAGCTCTCATCCAGCCCTTGCCGCAATCTCTTGAAATGCCGCTTTCGGCTGATCCGCTCCATTTTCCGGACCTCCGCCTTCTCTTCAACGACATAGCGCGCGATCTCAACGTCATCGGTTGCCAGCGTGCCAAAAGCAAGAGCCATATTGTCCGTTACCTTGGAGTACAATTCTGCAAGCTCGGCCCAGCCTTCGTCGGAAAACCGTATTTTTTTCTTGTCCACAAGCTCCGCAAATCGAACCAGCTGTTTCGACACGATATCGCCGGCGGCTTCTAAATCGACGGCGACCTCCGTCAAGTCCCGTGCAAGCCTTTTCTCCGACTTTGTCATTTTCTCGAACGGCAGCGCGGCCACATACCTGCGAATATCAGCGAGCGCTCGGTTCAACTGAGCGTCCATCGCGCGCACCTGCTTCAAGCCATCAATGTCGCCATCGCGATAAAGATCAAGAATCGGGTTGGCCATCGCTGTCACGATCTGCGACATTCGTAGAATTTCGCGACGAACGCTAGCCAGAGCTAGATTTGGAGAATCAATGACATTCGAATCTAGGCAGTTGATTTCCTCTAAACGCCGGATTTGGCGAGCGTTCAGGCGTCGCTCGGGCAGTAGCAAGGCGACAGGGCGTTCAAGAAATCCCAGAAATGGAATAAACATCATAAGAATCGCGTTGAACAGAAGATGCGCGAATATCAGGCCCTGGGCTGGATTCTCGTAGAAGAACGATGGAACGAGACCCAAGTTTTGGATCGCGACGAGCGCAATAACGGCAAACGATCCCCGGACAGCCAAATTGGCATAGGTAACCCTTCGCGCCAAGGGTTCGAATTTGCGGGAAAGCCAGATAGGCAAAAGCGAACTTCCAAGATTGGCGCCTAAGACTAATGACAGGCCGGCATCGAACGGAATAGTGCCAAGATTGACCAAGGTAATGAACATCAGAATTGCTGCAACGCTGGAATGCATTAAAAATGTCAAACCGGCTCCCACTAGGAAGGCAGCCACGAAGTCTCGCTCGAGATAGGCAGCGACCAAGGGAAGGAAGCCGCTGTTCCTGACCGGTTCGAACGCATCCCTCAAGAAGCCGAGAGAAATGAGAATCAGCGCAACGCCAAGTAGAAGCCGACCGGCCTGGCGCGGCTGGTTTCGCGTCGAATACACGAAAAGCCATCCGCCTGCCGCAAGTAGCAATGGAACGAGCCATTCTAGTCGAAACGATAGCAATTGAACGACTAGCGCGGATCCCAGGTCCGCTCCTAAGACCGCAGCGAAAGCGGCCGAAAAGTCAAGAATTGCGGCTCCGACGAAGCTCACGGACAAAAGGGCGACTGCCGCGGAGCTTTGGAGAACCACGGCCATGACCAGACCCGCGACGGCGGCTTGGAGTTTGCTCTTCTTTCCGGAGAAAACGCTCCGGAACGAGGATCCGAAACTGCGCTCGACGCCCATCTGAACAGTTTTGACCCCGAACAAAAGAAGCATCGTAGCGCCTGTCGCATTAAGTAGCAGCGTTAGGATATCCATTGCATTCGCCCTTCAGCTAGCGGTTGTTCCGGACTGGCGTCACTCAATCTGCGCGACTTGAAACTTGGCGCGGCGACCAAGTCGCCTCGATAGCCGTAATTCAGGAATTCCGCCTTATTCACCTTTTTTCCACAATATGCCAATTACGGCAAAAATGCCATCGTGCGTTACGGTATCGCGCTGCAACGCCCATCCGCGCTATCATTGTCGCATACCGATTTGGTCGCGCAAAAATATCCTCGAATTGTTCGCCAAGTAAACTCCAGCTGCTGGGTGAGGCACTAGAAGCAGAACGCTTTAGCTAAAAGCTGGCCGGTTTTCCGATCCCTCCGCGAGTATCGCCGAGTGCCCTCCAGCCTCCCGATAAACGAATTCTCCCGCCGCGTTGTCCCATGGCGTCAACCTGCCAGTAGGGAAGAAATCGACGTCGCTTTCCGCAGGCAGCCGAAATTCGCGAATGGAATGCCCATGGGAAAGCGCACGATCGAATACTCGGAACTTCCAAGCCAATTTACGGCGTTCCGCATCGGTGAACAGGAAAGGCGGAAAAAGCCCGGCCATGCAATAAATTGCGACTTGCTATCCGGTTTGCGCAAGTGTCATCCTTCCGTCAGCCGCCAGGAATTCCGAGCAGCGGCTCAAATGCGCCGAAATCGAGTCGTCCATAGGTAGTTCGCACGGAACTCCAAACATTGATTGCCCAAGCTCCGCGACTGACGGCTTGCTGCCGAAAAGCGGCAATCCCTCCACAAAGTTCCAAGTTCCGTCTAGCGGGTCGCCAAAGACTGCGGCTTCCCCGTCCGCTATTCGATTCAATTGCGATGGTTCGTCTGCCGCGGCTTCGACATCAATGACCGCGTCGTCGGAAATGGCGTCCAAAATGCATTCATAGATGCGAACCTCGGATCGCCGGTCCGAAATCGTGAACAGATCCGTCGATCGAGACCTGCTTTTTGCGGCGAATTTCGCAAAACACCGCAGACGCGACAGAATCTCCTTTCTTGCCGGCTCTCTCGGTGTCCGGGCCGGCGCCGTCCCGATTGCAGTCGAAATCGTCATTCGGCCACAATTGCAGCGCCATTCAGATATCGATTCAAGGCTTCGGGCTCGTCGGTTTGGATAATGCTTATACCCGCATTATTTAGCGCGCCCCACACGGATTCCGGATCCTGCAATGCTTTCGAGTCGTCCAGACCGCAGCATGCAACCTCATCTAAGGTATTGGCCCATACGGAAACGCCCTTGCTGCGGAACTTGGAAGCGCGCGAAGCCAACGTCTCCAGAAAATCGAACTTTGCTTCCACCATGGGTGGACCCAACTGCGTCATCAGTTCGAAAAGCATGTCGGCATCTTCGCGGCAAAAGTGGATTTGGGGCATGACAAGTGTGCAGTAGCTTGCTTGCAAGGCTTGCAAGGCTGTGAGATCTTCGGGGGTTCTCAATTTGGATTTGAGATTGATCTGGTCTTGCATCCGGTGCCGGCGCACGCATGCTCCTACATCGTCGAAAAGCCAGGGATGCTTTACGTCAAGATCGAGAAAGATCCTGCCCTTCGCCACTTCCAGCAAATCGTCGAGAGTAGGAATGGTCTGGCACGTTTCGGGCGCGTCGGAGCCTCCCATCCGCGTTCGAAGACGCAATTCCCTTAACTCGGACATGGGCAGATCCTTCGCCGTCCCGCTTGCGCCCGTCATGCGATCGAGCGTCGGATCGTGCAGGTGGAAGAGTATTCCGTCTCTGCTGCGCCGAACATCGGTCTCCATGATTTCGCATCCCATGGAAATCGCAGCCTCCAGCGCCCCTATGCTGTTTTCCGGCGCATTGCGCCACGCGCCTCGGTGGGCCGCTATCGCGGTTCGCCGCCCGGAACTGCGAATAAAGTCGCCATAGCTTGTCAAGATTCTATTCCGTTCGATCGTCTAGGGATGACTTTGCCGGACTCGCTGTCGAACCAATGCAGCTGCTTGGCGGGAAAGTTGACCCGAATTTCGCTACTCGGCTCCGCGGAACTGCCAAGCGGGGTCGTCAAACGCATCGGCTGCCCGTCGGCAAGCTCGGCAGAGATGATCGAGTGGGACCCGAGTTTCTCGCAATATCGGACTTTCAGCGCAACGGCGCCCTGCCGGTCCACGCGAACCGATTCAGGCCGGATCCCAAGTACTACGTGACCATTCCATCCGCATTCCGACAGAACGGTGCCGTCTCGCAGCTTGAAGGCGCCGCCGTCTCCCGTCCCGTTGATCAGGTTCATTGGCGGAGATCCGATAAACCCGGCGACAAATGTCGATTCCGGGGCGTGATAGACCTCGTCCGGCGTTCCGAACTGTTCGATTCTCCCGTTGCTGATCACGAGAATCTTGTCGGCCATCGTCATCGCCTCGATCTGATCGTGGGTTACGAACACGCTTGTGGCACCGATTCGCTGATGCAGTTCGGCGAGTTCGCGGCGCATATCGTGGCGCAGCTGCGCATCGAGGTTCGAAAATGGCTCGTCAAACAGCAAAACCCTAGGCTCGCGCACGATTGCTCGCGCAATGGCGACCCGCTGCCGCTGACCGCCCGACAACTGGCTGGGACGGCGTTCAAGGACCGATTGAAGTCCCGTCACTTCAGCGACTCGGCCAATTCGTTCCCTGCGCTCAGTCTTAGGAACTTTGGCTAGCTTCAAAGCGTAGCCGATATTGTCCTCGACGTTCATGTGCGGATAAAGCGCATAGTCTTGGAATACCATGGCGCAGCCTCTCTCCCTGGCCGGCAGGTTCTGGACCTCTCGGTCTTCGAAAAATATTTTCCCTGCGCTGGCTGTTTCCAGGCCCGCGATGACATGCAGAAGCGTGGATTTTCCGCACCCGGACGGGCCAAGAATGACCGTAAAGGCGCATGCGTCAAATGTAGCGGACAGGCTGGAAATGGCTTCAACGCTTCCGAATTTCTTGGATAGGTTTTCAATGATGATTTTTGTTCGCTCGGCCATCGTTCACCTTGACGACAGGTTCAGGCCACGAACGATTTGGCGCTGCATGACGGCGATCAGAGCAACCGGGATAAACGAAACAAACAGCGCGCCGGCCATCAGAAGCGGAACTTGCGGAATTTCATCGATGTCGCTGTCGGCAATCCGCGCCAAACCGACGACCGCCGTCTGCTGATCCGGGGTCGAGGCTGCGACAAGGGGCCAGAGATAGTTGGTCCAGGCGCCGACGAAGAAGAACAGGAGAGTCGCGACGATAGGGGTCTTCGACAGCGGAAGAACAATGTCGATCATGAACCGTATCGGCCCCGCACCGTCCATGATCGCGGCCCTAGGCAAGTCCTTGGGCAGAGTCAGGAAGAACTGCCGGAAGATGAATACCGCTGTGCAGTTCGCCGCTATGGGAGCCGCTGTGCCAAAGTACGTATCCAGAAGGCTCAACCTGAAATAAGGCCGGAATCCGGCGACTTTTTCGATCGCCCAGTTCGCGCCCGTCGCGTCAAGAATCCAGTTCAGCGGCATCGCTACGTTGGCTACGATTTGGTACGTCGTGATCACGCGCAGATCTAGCGGTAGCATGACCGTGGCGATCATTACCGCAAACAGCGCTCTGCGAAATTTGCCTTCGAAAAAGACCAGCGCATACGCTGCAAGGAAACAGAAGCCGACCTTCATGACGGCGACGATGGTCGCTACCGCCAGCGAATTCCCCAGCTGGCGCAGGAGCTTGGTTTCGGAGAGGATTTTCTCCATGTTGTCCAGGAAATGGCCGCCGAGCGCAAAACTTAGTCCGCCCGCCTCGATAAATGTCTCGTAAGGTTGCGTCGCTGTGACGGCTGCGATCGCCAGAGGAATCAGAATGAACGACATCCCGGCGACGAGTACGATGGTCGCCGCGCGGTCGACGGACCGAGCATTCTCGATCATTCCGCTATCTTTCATACTTGACGCGCTTTTCCAGGCGGAACTGGAGAGCCACCATGATGGCGACGGCCGTCATTAGGAGCGCGGTTTGCGTTGCCGCGCCCGACAGGTCGTAAGCTTTGAAGCCGTCGACGTAGATCTTGTACACGAGCAAGGTCGTGGCCCCTCCCGGCCCGCCTTCGGTCATGGTGTCTATAAGTCCGAAAGCCTCGACCACGCTGCCGACGAACTCCAGTACGAACGTAAGAAACAGTTGCGGCGTCAGAAGGGGAATCTGGATGTCGATTATCCTCCGCCACGGACCGGCGCCGTCCATCGCCGCGGCCTTCGCAAGCGAGTCCGGTATGGACTGAAGGCCGGACAGCAAAATGATGAAGTTGAACGGAATGCCGTTCCAGACCTGGGCGACTAGCAGCATCAGATATGCGTCCGTGCCGTCGATTCTCGGGTTCCACAATCCGGGAAATAGGTCGTTCAAAGGCGCAAAGAGGCCCAAGTGCGGGTTGAATATGAAAACGAAAACCAGTCCGATCGAGGCTCCGGCAATGGCCTTCGGCCAGATTATGATATTCCGCGCCGGGTGGGACAGCCGAATCCCGCGGTCCGCCGCCAGCGCCAGAACCAGAGAGACGCCGATAGCCGTGCCGGGAGCGAGAACCATGAACAGAAGCGTCCGCCACATAGCTCTCCAGAATTCCTGGTCGGATAGAACGCGCCGGAAGTTCTGCAATCCGACAAATTCCGAGCCGCCTCCGAACGGGCGCTCGAGAAAGAACGACCAGAAGAATGCCAGAAACACCGGAATGTAGAAGAACATGAGAATGAGCGCGAGCATGGGCAGAACCAATCCCGCAAAGACCCACCTGTTCTTGAAAAAGCCAGTACCGATGGCGGTTCTCCCGGCAGGGAGCCGGCTGGGTCAAACCCCGCCGGCTCCGTTAAGGCGCGTCAGGGCAGGGTCGCGCCCTGATATGTTTGCTCGAAGCGGCGCAGCAGTTCGTCGCCTCTCCTCTTGGCATTGTCCAGCGCCGCCTGCATGGTTTGATCCCCGTTGAAGGCTTTCTGGGTCTCTTCCTTGAATATATCGCGGAACTGCACGTAGAAGCCCAGTCGGATGCCCTTGCTATCCGCATTGCCAGGCTGGTTGAGCGAGCTTACGCCCAACTCGACCGTTGCGAAAACCAGATCGCCCATCTCTCCTGAATTCTCAAGCTGGGTAAGCGCGGACTTCGTAACGGGCATGTAGCCCGTGGCTCGAGTGAACTCGATCTGCGTGTCTTCCCTACGGAGAAAGTTCAGGAAGGCGCGAGCCGCATCGACATCTTCGTCGTCGTGACCCTTCATGATCCAGATCGATCCGCCTCCGATCAACGTGTTGCGCCGCTCGACGCCCTCGTACATCGGGGCCATGGCAATTGCCACGTTTTCGCCGTGGGCCGTGTAAGCGGCAGCATAGGATCCGGTCGAGGCCTCCATCATTGCGCATTCGCCGGCGTTGAAAGCCCGGTTGTACTTGCCTGCCGCAGTGTCCTGATCAAGCAGAACCAGGCCCTCTTCGCGCCATGCCGCGAGATTGTTGAGGTGCTCTGCGACAAGTCCTCCGTTGAACGTGTATTCGGCGTCAAGGCCGCCGTAGCCGTTGCTGTTGCTGGCAATCGCGACGCCGTGGCGCGCGGAGAACTGCTCCAGCACGCGCCAGGGATGGGCATCCGATACAAATGGACAATCGTGGCCCGCATCCTTGAGAAGCCGCGCCGTTTCGATCATCGCCTCCCAAGTCTGCGGAATTTCAGTTGCGCCAATTTTCGCCAGCTCGTCGGTTCGCACGTAGAATACCAGCGTCGAGCCGTTGTACGGCTGCGAAAAGAGATCCCCGGTTGAAGTTTCGTAGTAGGACCGGGCTCCGTTGATGTAGTCTCCCCAGTCCACGTCGGGCATGGCCTCCTGCACGGGAACGACGGCGTCGGAAAGCATCAGATCCAGAGTCCCCGCATCGAAAAACTGAATCAGGACGGGATGCTGCCGCGACCGGAACGCCGCAATCGCCTTCTGCATACCCGCCTCGTACCCGCCCTGACCCACGCAGGCAACCTGGTGCTCGCTTTGCGACTCGTTGAATGCCGTGCAAGCGGCTTGAATCGCGGTCTCGATCCTGCCGGTGTTTCCGTACCAAAATTCGATATCGGCGGCGGGAGCGGGGATTGCCGTCGCGGCGAGCGCGATAGCGGCCGCAGGTGCAAGTCTAGTAGATGTCATGATTTCCCCCTTGATTGAAGCTAGCACGGGGCCCGATTCGGCCTCCCGCGCTTTAATACACCAATAGTGTAATAAAATCGCTCGGATGTCAACAATTCCGCTCAAGGAATTCCGGCGTCGCCGAATAGCTCGAAACTTAAAGAATCGAAGCTCTCCCAATTTGCATTCGCATTCGTTTCAAAACGCGCCGGCAGGCCTTCGGAATCTGCGAGTCCTGGATATCGCGGCATCCGTTGCACTGGGCCGGAGAGCGTTAGACCGGCGGCCGGGCGCGCATGGGCATCCCGCTTGCGGCTTTTGCTTCCCGGGAAGAAAATTCGTACGAAATTTCGAATAGATAGGGAGAATTGGCGGAGGAACCGCTTTGCGGCGCGCCAGTTCGACATTGCGCTTTTCTTCATATCGCGGATATGGCATCGTTAGTCCCTTCGCCGGTTGGCGGCGGCCCGAAGACGCGGCGAATGCCGGATACCGGCGACGAAATCGCCGCCGCCTCCGGGCTGGCGTACCGCGCCTTGCGAGCCAGAGCCGAAGCTCTCGCAATTTGGAGGCTGCGCGCTGCTTTGTAGAGAAGGAGCGTATTTAAAACACTTTGAATGTAATTAGGGGGCGAAGTGTCCTACGATCCAAGACAGTCGGTACCAACGCGATTTAGACGCGGCGCCAAATCGACGGACATCGTTTCGCGAAACGAGCGCGAGCTGCTAAGGATCGTTCGCCTTAATCCGGGTATTTCACGCGCAGAGCTCACGGAGCGAGTGGATCTGACCCAGCAGTCCGTCTATCGCTTGACCGAGTCGCTTGCGACGCGGGGAATGCTGAAACTGGGCGCTCCCAGGCCGGGCACCGGGCGGGGCCAGCCGAGTCCGACAATTATGCTGAATGCCCGCTACTCGTTCTCCGCCGGGATCTCGGTGAACACCGACATGGCCGGCGTATGCCTCCTTGATTTTGCGGGAAACGTTCTGCTGACCGAGCTGACGAGAATTGTCAATCGACCGATGCGGCAGGTGCTCGAGCACGCCAAGACCGTGATCGAGGGCGGAATAAAGTCCCGGAATCTGGAGCCGGAAACAATGTTCGGCGCGGGCTTTTCGATTACGGGGTTTCTGCAGGAGGGGACAATCTACAACACGCCTCTTCCGCTGCACGAATGGTCGTTGATCGAGCTGGGACCGCTGGTGTCGGAACTTGTCGGGCGACCTACCTGGACCGGAAATTTCGCCAACGCCGCCGCCGTTTGCGAATCGATGCTGGGCTTGGGCAAATATATCCCCGATTTCGTCTATTTGTCCTTCGATTTCGGATTCGGCGGCGCCATTATCGCCGACGGGGAGCTCTTGCGCGGCGGCCACGGAAATGCAGGCGAACTGAGCGCGATGTTCGCCGAAAGCGAGTCGGACAAGCGCCCGGCTCTCGAATTTCTCATGAAAAATCTCCGCGAAAACGGCATTGAAGTGATGTCGGTCGACGATATTCGAAGAACCTACGATCCGTCCTGGCCCGGAATTGACGAGTGGATCGAGCAGGTCACTCCCGCCCTGAACCGAGTCGTCAACGCGGTCTACGCGGTCATCGACCCGCAAGCTATCGTATATGGCGGGCAAATTCCGAAGGAGCTGGCGAAGCGGCTGGTTTCGCGGACCGAATTCGTCCGATTCCCGCGCCATGGAAGATTGATGAAATCTCCCAGACTGCTGGTATCGGAACTAAAGGAAGACGCTTCCTCCGTAGGAGCCGCCATGCTGCCATTCAAGGAGATGTTTTTCTGAAAATCAAAGCGAATAGCGAACGATCGGCAAGTTTCAACGCGCGCGGGTCGATTGGCTGTCGCCTGGGCCCAGCGCAATGAATCGCCGGCCGCTATTGCGCCCTTGCTGACAATCGGAGATCTACCGCCTGACCCTATGCCGGCCGACGCACCGGTTTGACAGCGGCGAAGACATTCAATACATCCTTCCGCCTTGAACGATGCGTACGAAATGGTGAGCGAGCCCGATGTTCAACGCGCTGGAAAGCATCAAGCGAAACAGGTTTGCCGTATTGGGGCGCGCCGGAATGGATTTCTATGCCGACCCGCCAGGAGTGAGTCTAGAGTCGGCTTCCAGATTCACCGCATGCCTGGGCGGTTCATCGGCGAACATTGCGGTCGCCATAGTAAAGCACGGCGGGGCGTGTTCGCTGATCACCTCCGTAAGCGATGACGCGATCGGCAGGTTCTGTTTGAACGAATTGGCCCGATACGGGGTGGACTGCACGCACGTCAGATCCGTTTCTGGCGGCGCCAGCAACTCGCTGGCCGTTGCCGACAGCAAGCCGGAAGGCCACCAGTGCGTTTTGTACCGCAACGGCGCAGCGGATTTTCGAATGAATAGGGACGATGTCGCGGAAGTCGACTACGCGTCGTTCGGAGCTTTGATCACGACCGGGACGGTGTTTGCCGCAGAGCCGTCGCGCGGCGCCGCGTTCCTCTCTCTCGATATCGCGAGGCAATCCGGGCTCGCCCTGGTCTTCGATATCGACTATCGCCCGTACTCGTGGACCTCGCCGGAAGTCGCCGCCGAAACGCTCTCGAGGGCGGGCGAAATGTGCGACGTCATCATCGGCAATGACGTGGAGTTCGATTTCATGGCCGGGGAAAACGGCAAGGGTCTCGAAAAGGCTCGAGAACTCGCCAAAGCGCCGAACCGAATCTCGGTCTACAAGATGGGGCATCGAGGAGCCATTACCTTTTCGCAGGAGAAGGAAATGCGAACGGGCGTCTACGAGGTGAACGTCATCAATCCGATTGGCGCGGGAGACGGTTTCATGGGCGGCTTCATCTCGGCGCTCGCCGACGGCCGGCCGCTGAAGGAATGCGTTCTGAGGGGTTCAGCCAGCGCGGCCATCGTGGTGAACCGAGTGGGTTGCTCGCAAGCCATGCCGACGGCGAGGGAACTAGACGAGTTTCTGGCCAAGCATCCCGGCCCGACGACGCAATTGGACGAGGACTAGCGAACGATGCACATTGCGCCCTACGACAATCGAAACATTCCACTGGTCGATTCCGATGACCCGGTCGTGCCTCTAAACTATTTCAACATCGTCAAGCTGGGCAAAGGAGAGCAATTCGAATACTCGATCACCGGCTACGAAACATGCATCGTCCCCGCAACCGGTACCGTGGACGTTCGGACTTGCGGTGAATCCTTTAATTCGGTCGGCAATCGCGGCATGGACGTATGGGACGGCGAACCGGAAGGCGTGTACGTTCCGAGCGGCGTTCCGGCGGCGTTCCGGTGCATGTCCGATAAAGCCGAGGTTTTCGTGGCCGGGGCTCGCTACGACAAGACGCTGGAGCCGTTCGCCGTGCGTCCCGAAGAAATCGACCTCGTTCAGTACGGATCCGACGAAACGAAGACTCACCGCAAGATCAAGCACATCCTGGGCCAGAAGCAGCACGGTATGGTAGGAAGGCTTCTGGTTTCGGAACTGTTCACGGTCGGACAGGGCGGCTGGTCGGGTTTTCCCTCGCACAAGCACGACACGGACCGCCCGCCCGCGGAAACGCGCCACGACGAAACCTACAACTTCAGGTTCCGGCCGAGCTACGGATCCGGCATGCAGATGCTCCAGAAGGAGAATTTGCCCGGCGAAGCGTTCCACATCGTCGACGGCTCAACGGTCTGCATCGCCAAGGGCTACCATCCCTGCGTCGCGCTGCCCGGATACGAAATGTACTACTTTACGATACTAGGAGGGCTGAGCCAGCGCAGTCTCATTCAGTACTTTCAGCCGACGCACGCAGAGCAGATACACACGATTCCCGGAATCCTGGACATGGTCGCCAAGTTCAAATGACGCTCGCCTCGCTTTCGGAGGTTTTGAACCCGGCGCGGAAGGGCGGCTACGCGGTCGGCGGGCTGGTAGTGCTTGGCTGGGAGGACGCGCGGGCTTTCGTCAGGGCCGGGGAGGCGGAAGGACTTCCGGTTATTCTGCAGGCGGGGCCCGCTTGCCGAAAGCACACGCCCCTGAGCGTGCTGGGCGAAATGTTCAAGATTCTTGGAAAAAATGCCGGTATTCCCGTCGTTGCCCATTTGGACCATGGCAATTCGTTAGAGGAATGCAGAGAAGCAATTGAGTGCGGATTCACGTCCGTGATGTTCGACGGTTCCCGAAACGTCATATCGGAGAACATCGACCAAACTGCGGTTGTCGCTGAAATGGCCCATGCCTACGATGTTTCGTGCGAAGGGGAGATCGGTTTCGTAGGCTACGACGGCGGCGAAGATTCGGCTCGCACAGATCCGGAGGAGGCCGCTCGATTCGCTCGGGAAACGAAGGTTGACGCGCTGGCCGTTTCGGTTGGCAATGTCCATCTCCAGCAGCGAAAGGCCGCCAAGATTGATTTCGATGCCGTCCGCGCAATCGAATCGGCGACATCCGTTCCGCTGGTCATCCACGGTGGATCGGGAATAGATGCGTCAACGCGACGCAAGTTGGCGCGAACGACAGCCGTGTCCAAATTCAACATCGGAACCGAGCTTCGGATGGCGTTCGGAAATTCCCTGCGCGCGGCCGTCAACCTCGACAGGGAGAGGTTTGACAGGATCCAGCTTCTTTCCGAAACGGAAAAACCTGTGGAGGTTGCCGCAAGAGAGATTATCAGGTCCTTCGGCCCTGGCGGTTGAAAATCGAGTTTCGCATGAGTTGCGACTCGTTGACGCTCCGCGCGCGAGCGCGAATTCCGAATGAATGCCATTGAACTGCGATCATCGGCGCCGTCTGGAATTGGAATGTTGAGCCAGGAACCGACCGGTCCAAACCACAAGGCCGGGAAGGTGTTCAAAGCGCACTGCCGCGCGTTCGAGCGCGATCGGAATGATGCCCAATTATTTCGGGAATTTCGTTCAAATGCGCCGGAATCTTTAGCCGAGCTGCGCATTGTCGCTCTTGTCCGACGCCCATTAAAGTCCAAATACAGAGGTGCCGACGGTTTCGGTGAATTCAAGCGCAAGTGCCGTAATTCAATATCTACATTGTAGAAAGGGATCGGGGAACGGAGTCTTTGCGGCAACGATCCGTTCAATCCTGATCGCGCCTTTGAATTCGCGGGAGGCCGAAAGGTCGAAGGCTAGTCGCTTACCGAGCCAAGTTTCGGAAGCAGATCCGAAGGCCTTTGGCAGCTGGAAAACCATCTCTATCGAGACGGAAGCCTTTTCATTGACCGGAGGAGTAGCATACTGAGCCCTCGCCGGCTGAGCCTAGGACAGCATGGCGTTTCAGGCCATGTAGACGCCGAATTTATTTTCGTCGAGAATGCGCAGCTACCGTTGGGGTGTGAAGGGCCGGTGCGAAAACGCGGCAAGCGCAAGCCCGGATACGATACGTATACTTTGCGAACTCACAAGGCTCGCGGCTGAAATGCTAAGGATACCGCAGTATCGAGCGACTTCTCGCTTCCAACTCCCGGTTGTCAATCCTATGCAATTTGAATAGCGTCCGTCGAGAATTGCAAGGAATACAGACATGTGCGGAATCGCCGGGCGAATACTGAAAGATCCGGGCCCGATCGGTCGGGATTTGGTTGAACTTATGGACGCGCAGGTCCATCGCGGAGCGGACTCGACTGGATTTGCGCTTTACGGGCAACCGCTGGAAAGCGGCTACATCGTTCGCGCTGTCGGATTCGAGCGAAGCCGTCTCGACAGCGACTTGGAAGACTTCAAATCAATTATCAACGATCAAGGCTGCGAATTCGCGGAAGACCCCGTCGCCGATGAGGCCGAGAGCCGGCATGTTTCGGTTCGCATGGTCGTCAGCGAAATCCCGAATTTGCCGCGATGGACCAAGGCCGTCGATGAAATATCCAGTCGCTTCGAAGTCCAGTCCGTCGGCAAGTCGCTGGAAATCATCAAAGATATTGGCACTGCCGCCGATGTTGCCGACAAGCACGGGGTCCGGGAATACGGCGGAACGCACGGCCTTGGCCACGCTCGCCTGGCAACGGAATCCTCGGTCATCCCGACGGCAAGCCATCCGTTTTGGGCGCGGCCTTTCCCGGATGTCGCAATCGTCCACAACGGACAGATTACCAACTATTACCTGTTGAGGGACAAGCTGGAGCGTCAAGGCTATAGATTTATGACTGCTAACGACAGCGAATTAATCGCAGTCTGGATATCCGATCGGATGCGCCAGGGCATGGAAAAGCCCGAAGCGCTGCGAGATTCGATCAAGGAGATAGACGGCGTATTTACGTATCTGATAGCGGATCGTAATTCGATCGGATTCGCGAAGGACAAGTGGGCCATCAAGCCGCTTGTGGTAATGGGCGAGGAGCAGGAAATCGCCGTCGCAACTGAAGAGCAAGCGGTGCGGCGAATATATCTGGAAGAAGGCGATGTTGAAAATTTCGACGGGCCCGCGATGACGCATACATGGCCGGTAATGATGGAAGCGGCATGACCGAGATCGAAATCGAGGTGGGCGCACGACCGATCCGCGAAATTAACGAGGAAATTCGATCGGCTGCCGCCGCTGGCCGGAGCGTTGTCGTGAAGGATACGCGGTCTCGGCACAATTTGGCGATCGGCTTGGGTGAAGGCGCTCGCGTTCGGTTCGAAGGCAGCGTCGGTTACTACTGCGGTGGGTTGAACTGCGGAGCCCGGGTTGAGATTGGGCGAAACGCGGGATGGGCGGTCGGCGAAGCCATGTCGGACGGCGAAATAGTTGTGAACGGCTACGCGGGGATGTCTGCTGGAACTTCGATGCTGGGCGGGTTGCTGCATATCCGCGGCGACGCAGGTCCCAGATGCGGCGTTGCGATGAAGGGCGGCGATATAGTCGTCGAAGGAAAAATTGGTTACTTGTCCGGTTTTATGGCACACGCGGGACGTATCGTGGCACTTGGCGGCGCGGGCGACGCATGCGCCGACTCTTTATGGGGCGGCGAGGTTTGGCTCGGGGCATCGCCGAAGTCGCTGGGCGTCGATACCTGCGAAGTGGAACCCGATCCGGACGAGGTTTTCGAAATAGAATCTCTTCTCGCTAGCCGCGGCCTCGGAAAGCCGGAAGTGGACTGGCGCAAGATCGTGTCGGCGCAGCGTTTGTGGCACTTTCAGAGCAGGGATGCCAAAGCATGGCTGATGATTTGACTCACTACGAGTTTCCGTTTCCTCCCGCCGCGGAGGACTCAATTGCGATGCGAGACGGAGCGAACGAGAACCGCCCTGCTGGCGTTCCGGAATCCTACGACGAAGGAAAGTCGCCTCGCTGGACGCCCAAAGCTATCGCGGACGTGCACGCTATGGCGCAGCTGGGAAGGTACCAGCTAAGAGGTTTCAATACTTTCAGCACGAGGATGCCGACTTTCGATGATCTGGTATTCGTTCCCGCCTCGATGACTCGGCTTCCGCTGGAAGGCTACCGCGAAAGCTGCGAGACGGAGACGGTGCTGGGCGACAGGCCGGGACTGGTGTCGAACCCTATTAGGCTCGCGATTCCCATCTATGTTGCTTCCATGTCATTCGGAGCGCTTTCGGCTAGCGCCAAGGCCGCGCTTGGCTACGGCGCGTCGAAGGCCGGCACGATGACATGCACCGGCGAAGGCGGCATGCTCGAAGACGAACGCGAAGCCTCGAACTTGCTCGTCTATCAGATCACCCCTTCCCGCTACATGCTCGACCTCGAGCACCTGCGCATGGCCGACGGAATCGAACTGGTCATGGGTCAAGGGGCGAAGCCAGGAACCGGAGGCGTGCTTCTCGGCATGAAGGTATCGGAGCGGGTGGCTCGCATGCGCTCGCTGCCGCTGGGCGTGGACCAGCGTTCGACCGTGAGGCATCCCGATTTCCTCGGCGCCGACGATTTGCAGGTGAAAATCGAAGAGCTGCGCGAAGCGACCGGATACAAAATTCCAATTTTCGCGAAAATCGGAGCCACGCGGCCCCGCTATGACGTAGCCATCGCCGCGAAAGCGGGCGCCGACGTGGTCGTCGTGGACGGAACGGAGGGCGGTACCGGCGCTTCTCCTGAAATGCTGCTGGACCACACCGGCATTCCGACAATGTCGTCTGTTCGCGCAGCTCGCGAAGCCTTGGACGAATGCGGGAAGTCGGGCGAAGTTTCGCTCGTGATCGCCGGAGGCATCCGTTCGGGAGTCGATGCAGCGAAGGCTTTGGCGCTGGGCGCCGATGCGATAATGATCGGAACCGCCGCTTTGATGGCTCTTGGTTGCAATTCGCCTCGATATTTCAAGGAATACGAGGCTCTGGGGACTTCGCCCGGACGCTGCCACCACTGCCACACGGGGCTTTGTCCGGTTGGCATCACGACGCAGGAGCCGCGCCTAGAAGAACGGCTTGATGTTGCCGGCGCAGCCGAGAGGGTAGCCCGCTTTCTGACAGCGATGACAATGGAGATTACTCTCCTTGCCAAGGCATGCGGAAAGTCGTCCGTTCACAATTTGGAAGTGGAAGATTTAAGAGCGATGTCGCTCGAAGCGTCTGCGTTTACCGGAGTTTCATTGGCTGGAATCGATCGGCCGTTCACTTGGTAAGGAATGACGGACGGGCTTGCCTTCCCCGGGTCGGTCAAGGTGAACGCGTTAAGGCGAGGAGGTCGATGCTGAAGCCGAGTTGGCGTAGAAACTCGCTAACCCGCCTGAACAGATTTTTATGAAATTTGTCTGCGCGCGGCGATAGAGAATCGCAACCGCGTTCCGCGTCGATGCGATACGAAAGGAAATTGAAAAAAAGAGAGAATCCTTGATTCTTTCCAGAGTGCGCCTTCCCGAACCTGTCATTGCGGAGGCGTAGACCGGATCGGCAATCGGGGTCGAGGCGACGGAATATTCCTTTCCGTCCTGCAGTGCCGAGATTGGTTCGGCGAAATTTTTTCTAGCCAGGGCGGCTCGCTTTCTTTCGCTTCACGTCCGATTCGGCTTCTTGCTTCGGCGGCGGAGCGGCTGGCAGGCACCGCTCCTAGCTATGGCGTCGATAAGGAATCGATTGAAACTCTCGAGACGCACCATTTGCAGGCGTTTCGGCTAGGTCGCCTAGGACAACCGCTAGGCACCTCGGCCATGTTTCAGTTTATTCGTGGCGAGAACATGCAACTCCGGAAATATCCGTTTCGGTTTTGAAGAGGCTCCCGATCAGCACTCGTCGGCCATCTTTTTGACTTCCTTCCCGCGGCAGAATCGGCGGCCGCTAATGTCTGCGATGGTGGGCTATTCCTGCTACTTCGGGGAAAACCGGCCCGACGGAGCCATGTGGCTTGCCTTCGATTGACGATTATGGCTCCGGTGCGAAAATATAGGGGAGCCCCGTGCTTCTCCTTGTTCTTTCTCCGATCCTCGCGCTCGCGATTCGATACTGCGCGGCTGATGCGGTGTGGGCCGCCCGACAAGCTGAATCTCAACCGGAGCATGCCTTCATGACGACGCTCGGCAACTCCATCCGGGGAGCCATCAAGGCGTATGTCGCGCGCACGAACATGGCGCCAGGAAATTTCGCCTGCTTGCGCTCGGCGACCCCGGCTTCGTCCCGGGTCTCATGTCGGGACGGTCGCTGAGACTCGATACCGGCGACCGGGTGCTCCAGTTCATCGACGAAGCGTTCATCGGCATCGCGTTCCGCGACGAGGTCGAGGCATTCCTGTCCCGCACGGACTTGAAGCCCAAAAAGCTCGGCGAGAAGGCCTCGGGAGACCCCTCGTTTGTCCCGAAGCTCATGAGCAGGGCATCGCAACGGCTCCGCACCGTCGAGCGGCTGCGGAGCTGGATGCGAGACACTCAACCCGCCTCAGGCTCGGAACCACTCGGCGAAGGACGTCCTCGCGGTAGCAGACCCTCTCCCGGGGGCGATGAAAGGACGTTCCTCTCTACGCGCAAGGCCGCGGCCCTGCTCACGCTTTTGCCCCGAACGCTCGATCGCTTTCGAGAGAACGGCACCGGACCCCCGTACTTCCGGTTGGGGCAACGCATCGTGTACGCGCAGATTTCCTCGAATGGGCCTGGTCGAAGCGCATGAACTCAGACACCTGGATCAACGACAAGCCGTGTCCCCCTAGCATTGCGTTTAGTCGCCCTGCAGCCGGCGCCGCTCGCGCGGGCCTCGTCCGCCAATTCTCCGGAGCCACCTGGTGATTGCGGCACTTTGCGGAATCCGCCGAGGTTCCGCACATGCAGCACCTGTCGAAGGCAATGTCCCATTCCGTCCGCTCGCCGCGACCGTGGCGGGCAGCGGCTTGATTGATGTAGCACCGGGTGCTATATCAAAGGGCATGAAGGAATGCGCGCGAGGGGTACGGGTTGCGCAAGTTCAAGACTAGGCCCTTCGCACGCTTTGCCAACCGCGAGGGGATTACCGACGGAGCGCTTTGCGACGCGTTGGAGCGCGCCGGGAGGGGATTGGTCGACGCCGACCTGGGAGGCGGCGTCATCAAGCAGCGCGTTGCCCGGCGCGGAAAGGGCCGGTCCGGCGGGTTCCGCGTGATCGCGGTGTTTCGCCGGCAAGAATGCGCGTTCTTCGTCCACGGGTTCGCGAAGAGCGATCGGGACAACCTCCGGCGCCGCGAACTCGGGGCGCTGAAGGCTCTGGCGGACCAGTTGCTCGGACTGGACGAGCCGGGCCTGAAAGCAATGCTAGCGAACGGCACGATTAGCGAGGTGATCTGCGATGCGAAAGCGATACGAGAGTGAGGTACTGGCGTCGGTGCATGAGACCGCGCTCGGAATGATGGAGTCGGGCGTCATGTCGAAACGGACGATGAGGGCGTTCGACGAGATGTGCCTGACGCCGGTCGAGGACATGTCGCCAGAGCGGATTCGCGAGATCCGGCTGCGAGAGAACGCGAGCCAGGCGGTGTTCGCGCGCTACCTCAACGTGACGACGGGTCTGGTGAGCCAGTGGGAGCGGGGCGAGAAGCACCCGCGTGGCGCCTCCTTGAAGCTCCTGACGCTGGTGGCTAAGAACGGTCTCGGGGCGGTCGCCTGACGGATACCCGCGTCCGGTCTCTTGGTGCCATTCATCGCCAGCGCCCGCGTCAACAGCGGGGCAAGAACCTGGATTGGGGGCGCAGCCATGGCAGGAGTTTCGTGTGCATGTCTTAGGTGATCGCGCTTGATACAAACTTCAATAAGGCGTCAGATCGGTTCCTGCGTCTTCGCGACCCAAATGTGGTTCTTGGGCCTGACACGCGTCCTGCGCATTCGGTTGTTTCCGGCGGCCCGCGGGGTTCTGCATCGCTCCGGACGTGGGTCCCCAGCCCTCAGCCCCCCGCTCAACGAATCGCGATTCGCGAACGGCACTTCGTCCGTCGCCTGCGAAAAAGGCCGGCTTTTCACGAATTTATATCGCTGGCGGATCGGATGACAGCCGAGAATCCGGCATGCGGAAGGCGGTGTCGGCCGCACCTGTAACCGGTCTTCGCACCCCGCCAGATGCGGTCCCGACACGAGAACGAGAGGATCAAACGTGATAAAGGTTGAAGAAATCTGAAAGGGCTACAAGGACCTGGCCGCGGTGGACGGAGTCAGCTTTGTCGCGGGCGAAGGCACGGTGTTCGGGCTTCTCACCGAACGGCGCGGGCAAGTCCACGACCATCGGCTGCATCTCCGGTCTGCTCGCGCCATCGTCGGGTCGCATCCGTTTATGCCGACACGACATGGTCCGCGATGCGCGAGCGGCGCGGGCCTGCATCGGGGTAGTCCCCCAGGAGCTGGTGTTGTTATTCTCGTTACGCCTATCCAGTTTCCCCGGATTGCTTCAACTGTTTCACGTCCGACCAAAATTACTTGGAAGCACTCGATGCTCTGAGAGAATGCACTCGCATCACCCGGTTAGGCTGATTTGGAATGTCTGCTCGGGAAAGAAATCGGCGGGATCGGCGTTAGGATTAAATTGAGAATGGTCACGTTCTGCCTGTCAAGACAAACATAGAAATAACAGCCCCCCTGGCACTCCACGATGACTTGAACGCGACCGACTACGCGAATTACTAGGGGGCGGCCCTCGGTTTGCGGGGAAGGGAGCTCGAGCGCCGGGTCGGCGAAATGCTGGAGATCACCGGCCTCTCGGATCGCGCGAAAGAACCGGTCAAGAAGTTGAGTGGCGGCATGAAGCGACGCCTCAACTTCGGCTGTGGATTCGTGCACCGTCCGCGCGTACTGCTCCTCGAGGAACCGACGGTCGGAGTGGATCGGCAGAGCCGGGCGAAGCTCCTCCACATGATGCGCGACCAAGCGAGAGCGGAAACCTGCGTGCTCTCTACCGCACACTACATCGAAGAAGCGCAAGAACTTTGCGATCGGCTCGCGATCATGGACTACGGTCAGATCCTTGCCGCGGGCACGCTTGAAGAGCTGCGCGGCCTGCTAGGAGAGCGGGATCTTCTCCGGCTGACCGGCGAGTTCGAGCCCGAGCGTACGCGCAATGGCATCGAGGTCCTAAACGACGCCGAAGTGGTGAGCATCGACTCCGGCACGATGCTCGTTGCGGCGGGAGCCGCGAGCCGGCGCTTGCCCACTTTCTTCGAAGCCGTCGCGAACGCCGGCGACCGGGTGGACGAGGCCACGTTGAACCGGCCGGAACCCAGGCGGTCCGCATCTTTCCCGGGCCTATCCGCCCGGCCCGGATCGGGGCGAGCAAGGATGCCGCCCCCGGCATCCAGTTCGCCGGGCTGTAGCGGCCCGCCCGAATTTCCGCCGCCTTCAGCCGTCGCCCGAGGTCGACATTGTCGGTTCGGAGCCTGTCATTCTCTTGCCGGGTTGCGCCAGTTCAGCCGCGGCGTCCATCGCCTGTTGATCCCTTGACTAGCCTCGAATACACTATATCTGGAGCCGAGCCTCCCGTCAAACGCCAGTAGCGCCAATTCAAAAGAAAATCAGCGAATTACGGAGATTTTTTTGGGCCCGGCGACGCACGGACGCGCGTAGCGCTTGCGGCGGCGGTCACGCCCTCCCGCTCGAAATCCTCGACGATCTCGCGCCATTCCTCCGCGCTTCTGACAGCGGGCCCTTCGGCGATCCGCGCCGGAACGTTCATGACAATCCCTCCTAGTCGAAAATACTGGGGCTCGAAGGTAACGGCTGGGGCGGACTCGGTTCAACCTAAAACCGGGACATCGTAAATTTGCCTCTTACGGACCAGCGGAAATTGATGTATCGGGCGCAAATCCGAATGATCTTTTCAACCCGAGCAGTATTTTTTAATTAGTGCTACGAGTGCGGTCGAATACCGCTAGACGTGGCCGTCGATTTCGTCACTGAAGGCTTCCTTGATCAACGCCCCCTGTTGCTGCATCCGGCGCGGCGAATCAGTGTCGAAATCCAAATCGAACTCGCCAAAACATCGGCTCGCACGGAACCTACGAGCGGCGAGGCTAGCTGCGCCATGCGCCGCACAAGGCGCCGAGGATTTGCTCGACAGTTGTCGCGTCGATCACGGTGGAAGACCGTCCTTGCCTTTTGCCGAGGGGCCCGACCTCGTTCGTCAGATCAGGAAATGTTCCTCTTGAAACGTGCGCCGCAAGTCGAAAATAGTTTTGTTTAAGGGTCCGGAGTGCTGATTTTGTATTGTGCCACGAAAAAATATACCACAGATGGTGCCCATGCTCTAAGCCGAATTGGCCGGGTTTCAGGAACAGATCTCAAAATAGGCTAGATTTTCGCAAATTGCTCAACATAGGTGTCTCGCCGAAAACGATACAGTATTCGGCGAAATATATTGGGCGTGTCGGAAATATCCTCCGCGGGATTTATACCGCTGCAGCGGCTTCCTTTCCCTTTAATAGGTTTGTGAGCCAGTCCGGGTCCATTTCTGGAACCGAGGACAGCAGGAGTTGCGTATAGTCCGGATGCGGCGGAGACAGAATGTCGTCCTTGATCCCCTGCTCGACGACCGCGCCCTCGTACATCACAACGATTTCGTCGGAAATGGCCTCGACCGTTGCGATGTCATGCGTAATGAACAAATATGAAATGTTTCTTTCGCGTTGCAGTCGCATCAGCAGTTTAAGAATGCCTTCTTGAACAATCTGGTCGAGTGACGAAGTTACTTCATCGCAGATGATAATTTCCGGTTCGGCGGCAAGGGATCGGGCAATGCACACTCGTTGTTTCTGGCCTCCAGACAACTCGGACGGCAGCCGATCGTAAAATCCTTCATCGAGTTCGATCTGCTCCAATAGTTGAATGACGCGCTGCTCCTGTGCCTTGCCTTTGAGGCCATGGTAGAATTCAAGCGGACGGCCTATGATTTCTCCGACAATCTGCCTGGGATTCATCGCGGTGTCCGCCATTTGGTAAATCATCTGGATTTGACGCAACTGCTCTTTGCTGCGATCCTTCAATTCGGCGGGAAGGGCCGTTCCGTTGAACAGGATTTGCCCTTTCGACGGCGGCAATAGACCGGTTATCGCTTTGGCGGTGGTCGACTTTCCGGACCCCGATTCTCCCACGATCGCGACGGTCTTTCCTCGCGGCAATTTGATCGAAACGTCGTGAAGGACCTTGATTCTGTTGCCATAGGCCGCATCAACGCCGTCGACAGAAAGAACGATGTCGTCCGACTTAACGGCTTTCTTGCGCAGCGACCTAACGGACCAAAGCGACCTGGTGTACTCTTCCTTCGGCTCTCGCAGCATCGCGCGCGTTTCGGCCTCTTCGATTTCACGGCCGTAGCGCAGGACCTTGATATTGTCCGCCATTTGAGCCACGACCGCCAAATCGTGCGTGATGTAGATGGCCGCCGTATCGAATTCTTCGACGATTTTTCTCATCGACATCAGGACTTCCACCTGGGTGGTGACATCCAGAGCCGTGGTTGGTTCGTCGAATATGATAAGGTCGGGCCTAGGCGACATCGCCATTGTCGTCATAACGCGCTGCAGTTGGCCTCCCGAGACCTGGTGAGGGTAGCGGTCGCCGATGCGATCGGGATCCGGAAGCGAAAGCGCTGAAAACAATTCTCGGGCGTCCCTCTTCGCATCGGCCTCGGTGCGAAGGCCAACTCGAACCGTTGCCGCCACCGTTTGGTCGATAAGCCTGTGCGCGGGGTTGAAGGATGCCGCCGCGGATTGCGCGACGTATGTTATCCGAGTACCCCAGTATTTTTGCTTGAATCGTTCCGGCTTCTGCGCCAGATCGACGCCGTCGAAGAAGATAGATCCCTCCGTGATCCTGCAGCCTGCCCGCGTGAAGCCCATTGCCGCCAGTCCTAGAGTTGATTTTCCGGCTCCGGATTCCCCTATCAGCCCCAATATTTCGCCGCGGTGAAGTGTCAGCCCAACTCCCTTAATGATTGGATTCCACTTTTCGTCCGCGAATCCCTCGATGTGCAGGTTGTCCATCTTCAGGAGAGGCGTGGATCGTTTCTCAGTGCTCATCGCGCAGACCGCTAGATTTATGAAGGAACCAGTCAACAACGAAATTCACGGCGACCGTTATCAAGGCGATTGCGCTTGCTGGAAGCAGCGGCGTCAATCCTGCTTTCAGATCGAATCTGGCGAACTGGATAAGATTTGCGGTTTCACGAACCATCGTTCCCCAGTCCGCCGTCGGGGGCTGGATTCCTACTCCGAGAAAGGACAGCGCGGCGATAGTGAGAAACACGAAGCAGAACCTGAGCCCGAATTCCGCCACCAGCGGAGGAAGGATATTAGGCAAGATTTCCCGGCGCATTACCCATCCAAGCTTTTCGCCTCGCAGCGTGGCCGCTTCGACATACTCCATGACCGCAACATTGATCGCCGTTGCGCGCGTTAGTCGAAAGACGCGCGTAGAATCCAGGACGGCTATGATCAGTATCAAGCTCCATGCCGACGACCCGAAAATCGACAGAAGCATCAAGGCAAAAATCAGGCTTGGAATGGCCATGAGGACATCCACGCCCCGGCTGATCAACTGGTCGATCCAATTCCTGGTGATGGCCGCGACGAGACCGAACACGCCGCCAATCAGGAAGGCGATCAAAGTTGTCACCAGCGCTATCCCGATAGTGTTTCTGCTTCCGTAAATCAGGCGCGACAAGATATCTCGCCCTATTTGATCCGTCCCGAACCAGTGCTCGGAACTCCAGGAAGCGAACGGCTGCGGAAATATCTCCGCTTCGCCGTACGGCGCGATCCAAGGGGCGAATACACCTAAAATTATGTAGAACATAATCACTGCCAAGCCGAAAATTGCTGTAGGAGGCGCTTTCTTCAACTCGATCCACATCCTCGCCAGGCGTGTTCTGCGAGTTCTTACGAACCCAACCTCGGCGGCGGCCGAATAGGATTTTCTTGCGTCGGTCATTTAGGATGCAAAAGTCTCGGGTTGGAGACGATGCCGATGATGTCGGCAGTAAGGTTCAAAAGAATATAGGTCGCCGCGAAAATCAGCGCGCAAGCCTGGACGACCGGAATGTCGCGCGACGACACGGCATCGACCATCAACTGTCCAATCCCAGGATAAACAAAAACGACTTCGACGACGACGACGCCAACAATAAGATAAGCAAGATTGAAGGCGATCACCGCCGCGATGGGCGCCCATGCGTTGGGCAGCGCGTGTTTCAATATCACGCGAATCGCAGGTTCGCCCTTCAACCTTGCCATTTCTATATAGGGGCTGGCCAGCAGGTTGATTATCGCGGCCCGCGTCATTCGCATCAAGTGGGCTACGATCACAAGGGTCAGCGTAATCGACGGCAACATCGTCTTGTAGACCCGTTCCCAAAACGGCATCCCGGCCTCGACATCGGCCAGGCTCGGAAAAATCGGCCACAACGTGCCGATAAGGAGAATCAATACATAGGCAACGAAAAATTCGGGAAAGGAAATCGTCGTCAGCGTGGTCGCGCTGGCTAGCTTGTCGTAGACGGAATTGCGCCACAAGGCGGCGGTGATTCCGAGGAACAATGCGAGAGGAACCGAAATCAACGCCGCAATCGAAGCGAGAAAAAGCGTGTTGCCGAGTCTTGGACCCACCAAATCAACGACCGGTCTTGCCCGGTTGACGCCGGAGGCGGATCTTCCTGAGAACGATGTACCGAAATCTCCGGTCATAACCGAGCCTATCCAGTCGAAATAGCGATAAACGGCTGGCTTATCGAGACCCAATTCTCTCCGAAACGCGGCGACGGTTTCTTCCGTTGCCGCTTGGCCCAAAATCGCCTCGCCAAAGTCGCCGGGAAGCAACTGGATCGAGCAGAATATAATGATGGAAACAAATACGAGGGTAACCAATCCTAAAGCGAGACGCTTCAAAACCGTGGAAACAACTGGGTGCATTTATTCCTCGCTTCCTGACGTCGAAAGCCAGCACGACCAACAATTGGATCCGAACCAGGCGGCCGTCTCAAGCCAGTACCGGACATCGCGGCTTGTCCGCATCTGCGCGTTTAGCTTCAACACAGCGAAGGCATAGCGTTTTTGTCTGCGCCGAGCAGCCATTTCCGGCGGTCTCGCCAAGGTGCGGATTCCGACCGCACCTTGGATCGATGTCAACCATACGCAGCAATGGTTGCCGCAGCCTAGATCCACAAGTTTCTTACGCGCTTATTACAATGCGAACCGAACCAAGCCAACTGCAAGGCGCGACGAACATGCGAATAAATTTTCTCTTTCGAGCAAGAACTCGCCGATGCTTCTTGAATATCAACAAATGGCGAGCGCCGAAGCTTGATTCGAAACAAATGCCGGGACCGACATTCTGTTGCCTAGACGAAACGGCGCGATTCCAATCGGACAAGTGAAATTTCAAGCGTTCGCAGTTGCCGAAACCTTTCGCCGATGCAATTTGGCAACGCGTCTCGCAAGAATAACAGGCGGTTGCGAAATAGTTGAATTTCGGATCTGTTGGTGAACCGTTCTTGTCATTGCAGCATGTCCTGCAAGGCCTGCCTACTACCCTTCCTGCTGCGATCAGTCAAAGAATGCGAACAATTCGATTTAGGAAACGAGAAACGTCGTTTCCCGAATTTATCGATATTGTAGGTTGATGCACGCCGACGCTTTTTTAGCTATTCGAAATTTGGCGCCGCCTTAACGCTATGCGGCTATGCTCCTATGCGCGGGCGAATCCGCGGGGATTAATTTGATCTCAACCGTCCCGCAGCCGCTCAATGGCTTGCTAATCCGGAAACGGTTGCGAAAGGACACTCGATTGTCGAAACAGCCGCACGCCTTGCAAATATTGTATGCTCGCAATTCTGAATTCTTGTGTTAATATTGAACTTAAAGAAACAGGATAGTCAATCGAAACGGAAGGAAGAGGAATGACAAAAACGAATGAATTCATAATGCGGCAGAAAAGGAAATTGGCGAATGGCAGCCTATCTCGCCGCGACTTTATTTCGTCCGCCGTTGCAGCGGGCGTATCGTTGCCGGCAGCAGTCGGAATTGCGGAAGGCGCGTTTGCGTCCACTCCGAAACGGGGCGGATACTTCCGCATGGCCATGGGACATGGTCAAACAACGGATTCCCTTGACCCCGCGACCTATGAAAACGGCTTTATGACCAACACCGGCTATCTTTATGGAAACACGCTGACGGAAGTGGCGCCTAACGGCAAGCTGGTGGGCGATTTAGCGGAGAGCTACGAAACGTCGGATGCCAAGACTTGGGTGTTCACACTGCGCGATGGAATGGAATTTCACAATGGCAAAACGGTTGCACCGGAAGATGTAATCGCGTCATTGAACCACCATAGGGGCGAAGACTCGATGTCGGCCGCAAAAGGAAATCTGGAAAAGGTCACCGATATCGTAGCCGACGGAAACTCAATCATCTTTGAACTGGAAGATGCCAATGCGGATTTTCCGTATCTCGTAAGCGACTACCATTTCCAAATCATCGCTTCGGAGAACGGCGAAATCGATCCGCTTTCCGGAATTGGCACGGGTCCGTACGTAATCGACAGTTTTGAACCCGGAGTCAGGGTCAGGGGTCATCGCAATCCGAACTACTATAAATCGGACAGGGCCTATTTCGATGAAGTCGAAATACTGGCGATCGTGGATGTATCGGCGCGGCAAAACGCGTTGTTGAATGGAAGCGTCAACGCAATCGACCGCGCCGACCCCAAGACCGTAGCCTTGCTGGCGAGAGCGCCTTCCATCGTCATACTGGAAACTACCGGAACGCTTCACTATACGATGCCGATGCGGGTCGATACGCCTCCGTTTGACAATTACGATCTGAGAATGGCATTGAAGCTATCGGTCAAACGGCAAGAGCTGGTCGACAAAATCCTGTTGGGTCACGGAGCTCTTGGCAACGACCACCCGATCTCCACGGCGAATCAATTCCACGCAGGCAACATTGCCCAACGCGAATTCGACCCGGAAATGGCGGCGGCGCACTACAAGAAATCCGGCCATAGCGGAACAATTCAGCTTTCGACTTCCGACGCTGCATTCCCTGGCGCGGTGGATGCGGCGCAATTGATAGCCGCCTCGGCGGCGGAAGTCGGCATCGACATCGAAGTCGTGCGCGAGCCTACCGATGGCTACTGGTCGAATGTTTGGAACAAAAAACCGTGGGTTACATGCTACTGGGGCGGTCGCCCGACGGAGGACTGGATGTTTTCGTCGGCGTACGTTGAAGGGACCGAATGGAACGATACCGCGTGGCGCGATTCGCCGGCCGCAAAACGTTTTAATGAGGTCGTCATATTGGCGCGCGCTGAAATTGACCAAGAAAAGCGCCGTGCTCTTTACGAAGAAGCGCAGTGGCTGATCCACGACGACGGCGGCGCGCTGATCCCGATGTTTGCGAACTACGTCATGGGCTTGAGCACAGAGGTTGCTCATGCCGAGGAGGTCGCAGCCAACTGGGAAATGGACGGCGCCAAAGCATGCGAACGCTGGTGGTTTGCATAAATCCAGGAAGCGTTGCCATTTTAGCGAGGACCCGACAGGGTCGCAATCGTTCGCCGAGCCGCTCGTCTGAGCGGCTCGGCTTGAAAAGACAAGCGCTGTCAATGATGCGCGTTGCAGTTCCTTGGACAGCGCGGCTTGTGTCCGTTCCTTGCGGCGCAATTGAGGCGAAAGCACGATCGGCCTTGTAGCGAGTCGACCGGCTCGACCAGGCGGGGATCCTTCAGCCTTTCGCGCGCAAACAGCAGCTTTCTCCGCGCAATCGCCGAATATTCCGGGAATCGCTACGGAAATTGTCGGCGCGTTTGCCGACGTGTAGCCATTCGTTTGAAGTCGAAGATTTGATCGTTCGCTAAGTGTACTTGCGAAGCGCGGCCGCCCTGTTGGCGGCGCGTTCGAAGAAGCGATTCGCGTTTCAGCGTCTGCGTCGAGGAAAATTCCTGTCAATGGCGGAATAAACCGTGGCGCGACGATTGCCGCCAACGGCTCGATCGAAAGTCTCGGGGCCGGCCAAATCTCCGATTTTTGTAGGATAGAGAAGAAAGAAGTATTCACAGTTTTCCGTCGATGCCGGGTTTATTGTCTGTGGAAAAGTCGGCGCTACGGCACCGGATTCGGTTGCTGAAATTCTCCATATATTCCCTGTTTCGGGCATTCCCCATTCCTGCGCGATGAGGGAATACGAAGCGGTTCGGAACATTCGTCGCGTGGCTCACATGCCGATAGGCAGCTTGGTCGACACGCCTCTCCCGCGGCCTGCCCGTTGGTCTTAATTTAGCTCTGCACTAGTTCACTTTTTTCCCGTATCAGCGCGGGATGGAGAAGCAAAGCCCGGTTCGCCGCACCCTCGCATCGCCCGGCGGCTTCGCGCGGCTCGCCGGAATCCTGGAGGACGGGAAGTTCGAAAGCCGATCGGCGGCCGGGCGCCGCGTCTGCGAGGCCTTCGGCTTTCTCGACGCGCGGGGGCGGCCGCAGCTGACGGGCTGCCTTTCGGCGCTGGCGGCGATGGAGCGCGAGCATCCGCTGGGCGCGCGCACCCAGTTCGGGCGCCAGCTCCGCTACCTGTTCGGCTTCGCGCACGGCTGGCTGGGCGGTGCCCACTTCGCCTCGCCGGCCCTGGCGCTGGCGGCGCGCGACGCCTGGATCGGATGGGGCGCGGCGGCTCGGGAGGAGCGGCTGCACCTCGTCGTCGGCCTGGCGCGGTTCCTGATCCGCCCGCAGGTCCGCTGCCGCAACCTCGTGTCGATGGCGCTGGCCGCCTGCATGCGGCGGCTCGCCGAGGACTGGCGCGCCCGGCTGGCGAAGAGGCTGGCCGAGAGCGCGACGATCTAGGCGCGGTCGCCGGCGCGGAAGTCGGCGCGGGGATCGACGGCGAGGAACGCCCGGGAGGCGCGGCAGGCGGCGTGCGAGCTCCGCTGGAAGCCGCTGGAGATCCCGGTGCCGGAGAAGAAGCGCGGGCGGTTCGGAGCCAGGCCCTTCAAGCTCGCGGCGGTGCACGTCTCCGAAGAGTCGGATCCCGCCGACGGCTCGGAGCGCCTCGAATAGCTTCTGCCGGCGACGCTGCCGATCGCCGACGAGAGCGGGGCCCGCGAGGCGTTGAGGCTCTACGCCCTGCGCTGGCGCATCGAGGACTGGCACAGGATTCTGAAGTCGGGCTGCAAGGTCGAGGAGATCGCGCACGCGACCGCCGAGCGCATCCAGCGCGCCGCCGCGATCAACGCCGTGATCGCATGGAGGCTGGCCGCGCTGACGCTGTGCGGGCGCGAGACGCCGGAGCTGGACGCGGCATCCTTCTTCTCCGACGTCGAGATCGCGGTGCTTTCGGACTTCGCCGCGGAGCGGCGCGTCAAGGGGCCGGAGAACCTCGGCCAGGCGATGAACCTCGTCGCGGCCATGGGCGGCCACCTGCACCGCAAGCACGACCGGCCGCCGGGCAGCGAGGTCGTCTGGCTCGGTTGCGCCCGGCTCGCCGACGCGTCCCGGGCCGCGGAGCGCGCCAGGAGGCTGGGACCGGAAAGCGCGATGCGCAAGCTGTTGCGTCCCGATTGAAATTAAGACCAATGGGCAGACCGCGCGTCCGCGACATTTCCGGGACACGCGCCGCATCTCCCGGACGCCCGGTGCCGCGTAGCGGCCCGGATTGTCCCCGTCGAAATGCGTCATCTCGACCTCGACAACGACTTCGGACGGCACCGCGACTCGCCAGAATTCCGACCCCACCGGGCCGATGCAGCGGTAATGCGCCAATTTTCCGCTCATGGTGGCGCATCCCTCGCCTAGCGCCCGCTGCCGGGCAATCGTAGGCGGCCTTGAGTCCCGCATCAACCGGAGGCGTACAACGCTATTCCGGATCAAACCGGTTTCAGTTTCGGCCGCTGGCCGCCGCGAGGTGGATTCTCTCGCGAGAGCCCGCTCAGTTCTTGAGTAAATCAACTTGACCTCGAAGTTTCGAAAGGACAACGACGCTGCTCTTTGCGATGCCGGGCGAATTTCCGGTCGCGAGCGGTCGCTAATTGGGTGTGGGCGCGAACTATCTTCTGGAAGGAGCGATTCTCGCGTTAACGAGATTCAGAGTCTTCTCCCGCTGCGACGCGAGCGTCGCGACAAAGTCGAGCTTCGCGTCGCCGCCATGTAGCAGCCGCCGATCGGAACGGGTGCAGTCGAGTCCTTGGATCCGGGTGAAATTCGGCGGCACCGAGGTCATTACTCGGCTAGCCGCAGAGATCGATAGCTTCGGTACCCTGAACCAGAAAAATTGGTTCAATTTCCGTGGCGCGAGTCGCTCAGCGTCCGGACGGCGATTCTGAGGCGGAGAGCGACGTCCGGCTTGAGATTTTAAATCTTTCGGGAGTTCCCCATTCGCGAAGACCCACCCCGGCGGCGAATTCGCCGAAAAGGGGGCCGTGCTTGAATAGATGACCCGAGCAGCCGCCCGCGATAAGCACGTTGTCGTGCTCGGGATGAAAATCCAGCATGAAGTGCGTGTCCGGCGTGTTCGATATCTGGCAAGCTTTCTGGTCGACGGCGCGCTGATCGGCCAAGCCGGGCAAACGATGCCGCAAATATTGCCGCGTTCGATGGAATGCCGCATCGTCGACGACCCGTTCGTCGCCGTCGAGATCGATCACAGTCGATGTCCATGCGATCGCCGCCTTGACCCCGCACCCCTCGATCGAAGGCGTGCCATAGGCGCCGTAGCCGTGATCCACCCAGCTCGGCATTCTATCCGAGTCGAAATCGATGTCGCAGTCCGGCGTCGATGTGTAAACGATGTCCTGGCGGATGACTTTTAGAATCGGCCTAACCGTCTTGCGAAAAATCTCGCCGAGCCACGGACCGGCCGCCATGACAATTAGATCGGCTTCGATCGGCCTGCCGTCGAGGCAAGGGCGCTCGTCTTCGTCCGCGGTTACGCGGCCCCTGCGAAGAATTCCGCCCTTTCGCTTAAATAGGCTCGCCGTTTGCACGATGGCGCGGCGAGCCATGAGCAGACCGGATTCCGGCTCGTAGATACCGTAGGAAACATTCGTGCATCTGAATTGCGGAAACCGCATTCGGATCTCGTCCGGTTCTAGGCGAAAATGCGGCACGCCCATTCTCTCGAAGGTCTTTAGAGTCTCGTCCTCCCATTCCGTATGGCCTTCGCCCGCCAGAACCAGGGCCCCGCACTGCACGAACAGCGTGCAGTTCATTTCCGCCTGCAATTCGAGCCAGCGAAGCCGCGATTCTCGAACCCACTCAGTATAAAGCTCGTCGCGACCATGTATCATCCGCAAAATGCGCGTGTAGTCCGATGAACTCGCTCGGCTGTGCCCGACTTCCCAGCGGTCGATAAGCGTGACCTTGCAGCCCTTTCGAAGGAGATGGAGCGCCGTCATGACTCCCGCGATCCCCGCGCCGGCTACGACGACTTCTGGTCGGTCGCCCATTTGAATTGCCTCCATCTAGGAGAAGCTAGCAAAATCGTGCTTGCAACATCGGCTTTCTTGCATACAGTTAAGCCCCGGCGCAAGATTTAGCGAATTCGCGCTGCGCCGGAGCAAAGAAATCGCAGAGGAAAGTAATGGCAAATTCCGAATTCGCGTTGCCCGAAGGCACGCGGACCATCGCGCTGGGCATCGGGGATCTGAACGGCATCATGCGCGGCAAGCGTATCACTGCGGAACAATGGCCAAATGTATGCGAATCCGGTGTCGCCCTTTCGATCGCCATGTTTGCCACCGATATGACGAGCGACATTTGGGATACGCCTTACGTCAACATGGACAACGGATATCCGGACATGCATCTTTTTCCGAATTCGCCGGTGCGTACCGCTCCGTGGGAGGAGGGATGCGCCTTCTGTTTCGGCAAGGCGTTGGGCATGGATCACGAGCCTGTGCCGATTGATCCGCGCGGAACGCTTGTCGCGCAGGTCGAGCGGGCGAATGGCATGGGCTACCAAGTGAGTATCGGCGCCGAGCTGGAATTTTATCTGCTTGATCCCGAAACCTGCAAGCCTAGGGATGTCGGAAACCAGTTCTACGGCTTACTGCGCGCCTCCGAACTGGAGCCCGTCCTCGGGCCCATTCGCAGCCACTTGAGCGCCATTGGCATTCCGATTGAGCAATCGAACCCGGAATACGCCCCGGGCCAGGTCGAAGTGAATATGCATTATTGCGACGCGCTTCAGGCGGCGGACAACGTTGTCGCTTTTCGTTCGCTGGTTAAGGAAATCGCGGCGAAGCACGGATTTCTGGCGACTTTTATGGCGAAGCCCTTCGCGCTGGAATCTGGAAGCGGCTTCCATACCCACCATTCGCTCTGGAAGGACGGAACCAACATATTCGCGAGCAAGGGCCGCCTGTCGGGTATCGGTCGCAACTATCTTGCGGGAGTTCAGCTTCGCATGCCGGAGACGGCGTTGTCAGCATCGACAACTCCCAACGCCTACCGGCGTCGGCGTCCATACACGTTCTGCCCGACCAACAACTGCTGGGGATACGACAATCGCACGGTCGCTCTAAGGGTTCTGGAGGGATCGAGCTCTTCGACCCGGGTCGAAAAGCGAGACGGCTCGGCCGACTGCAACCCGTACTACCTGCTCGCATGCGAAATCGCGGCGGGGCTGGACGGAATCGAGCAGGGACTCGAACCGGAGCACTTTGCTGAATTCAACGGCTACGACCTGGAAGGAGCTGCGCCTTTGCCCGCCAATATCGAAGAAGCGATAAACTGCGCTAGGGGATCGGGATTTATGAAACGATTGCTGGGCTCCGACAGGCTCGAGATACTGATCGGGCAGGCGGAGCGGGAGCGCGACTTCGTCCTGGATCAGGTCACGCAAGTCGAAATCGACCGCTATCTAAGGAACTTCTGATGCGCATTGCACGCGTTTCCGGTCGCGTGTCGTCGTCCTTCAAGTCGGAAGGGCTTGCCGGCAAGAGAATGCTGGTTGCCGACATCATCGACACGGCTGGAAAGACGCTTGAGCGTTCGGTCGTCGTGGTCGACGCGTGCGGCGCGGGGCCGGGCGACCTAGTGCTCGTCGCGACAGGTTCGGCGGCGCGGATCCCGTCGGCGTCGGCGGGAATTCCCACGGACGCGTCCGCGGTGGCTTTCATCGACCACCTATCGGTCGGCGCAAAGGATATAGATCTGAAACAGTTGGCAAGGCAAAAGGAAGGAAGCGGAAAATGAACGAGAAGGCGGCGATTGGCCAGTCGGCTATTGGCATGATCGAAACTAGAGGCCTGGTTGCGGCGATCGAAGCCGCCGATTCCATGGTGAAGGCCGCCAACGTGCGCATCCTCGCCCAAAGCAGGTCGGGCGGTGGCCTGGTAGCGACAATCGTCACGGGCGAAGTCGGCGCGGTCAAGGCGGCAACGGACGCCGGAGGAGTCGCTGCGGACAAGGTGGGCGAGGTCCTCGCAGTGCATGTAATTCCGAGGCCGCACGACGACCTAGGCGATCTGCTCCAAAACCTGGCTTGATCGCGGCACACGGCGCCGTGAATTCGACGGAAATGGTGAATTGAATGGATACGGACGATTTTAGGGCGTTCGTCGACGCCCTTGAATCCACGGCAAGCGCTCCTGAGCCCGCGCCGACGGAATTTGAACGAGTATCGGTGCTGGGAGCCGGCCCCGAGAGTCGGTTGCTGGCCTGCCTTTTCCTTGCGGAAGGGGCCGAAGTCGTCCTGTATTCGCCCTATTCCTCGGAACTCGCCGCCATTCGAAAAGCCGGGGGCATCACTCTTCGCGGCGCCGGGCCCGTCGGCACTTTCCAGATCGATCGCGACGCAGGTCCTTGCGTCAGACTTTCAAGCGAAATCGATGCCTCTGTCGAAGGCGCCGACCTGATTGTCATCGCCGGGCCGGTTTTGAGGCAGCGCGCGGCCGCGTTCGCGCTTACCCAACTGCTCGAGGATGGCCAGGTTCTCGCGATTGTCCCCGGCAGGACCTTTGGCGCGCTCGAAATCGCGTGGATGATCCGGTCCGGCGGATGCAGATCCGATATTGCGCTCGTCGAAACCCAGGGCCTTCCGTACTGGATAGCCGAGAGCGGAAATATATTGAACTTGAAGGGAAGGCGACCGGTCGCGGCGGCTGTGCTTCCCGCAAGCCGAACGGATGCCCTGAGAGGCCTCATGCGATTCCTTCCGGATCTTGTTCCTTGCCAAAATGTCGCCCAGAGCAGTTTCGCGGACGGCAGCGCTATTGCGGAAGTCCCGGCTTTGCTGATCGGCGGGCCCGCGGCGCCCTCCGGCGCGCTCAATCTTCCAGCGGGAGCCGAGCCGTTGCCCGAAAGGAACACTTTCCGCGCCTTGCTGGGAAGCCGGCACAACGCGCTTGCATCGGCGCTAGCGGAAGAACGCCGCCGCGTCGCCGCGCGATGGGGCGTTAGAGAACTGCCTGATTGCGAATCCTGGCTCGATGCTTACGCAGGAGATCCGGCTGGCGACCTATCGCGGCCGGTGCCGGGCCCGGAAGATGCGGACATACTTGTTCGATGCGCGGTCGTAGGCTCCCTGATGCCGCTTTTGTCCGCCGCGCGCATTGCCGGAGTGAAGACTCCGGCGACCATGTCCGCCGCGACGCTCGCGGAAGCGTCGCTGGGCGGAGGATTGGCGGCCGCCGGGCGCCGCTTGCAATCGCTCGGAATGGATGATCGCGACATCGACGATGCCAGGCGGGTTATGGATGCGCTATCCAAGGGGCTGAACTGATGGATGCCGACCTCCGTTCAATCGCCTCGGCGCGCCGCGCCGCCGAAAGAGCCTGGGAGGCGCATCTTGCGTTCCGTTCCGCCGCGCCTTCGGAAATCGACTCGATCGTCGAAGCCATGGGACGCGCCATCGAGCCGGAAGCCAAGCGTCTTGCGCAGCTCGCGGTAGAGGAAACCGGCCACGGCAACGTTTCGGACAAGCGGATCAAGAATCTGTTCAATTCGCTCGGAATCATGGAGTGGCTTCGAAATATCCGCGCGCTTGGCGTCCTCTGGCGCGATGAAGCGCAGAAAATCGCCGCAATCGGCGAGCCGATGGGCGTAGTCGCCGCTCTAATACCAGTCACCAATCCTACCTCTACCGTGATATTCAAGGTACTTTCCGCCGTAAAGTCGGGAAACGCCATCGTCTGCGCTCCGCATCCGCGCGGCGTAAAATGCGGCCTTGCGACAACGGAAGTTCTCGCACGAGCGGCGGAGCAGGCGGGCGCGCCATCTGGCCTGATATCCTGCCTTGACGAAGTCACATTGCAGGGAACTCTTGAACTGATGCGCCATCGGCGAATTTCCGTGCTTCTTGCGACCGGGGGAAGCGGCATGGTTCGTTCGGCGTATTCAGCGGGAAAGCCGGCGCTTGCCGTCGGGCCGGGCAACGTTCCTGTCTACGTGCACAGGTCGGCGGCGGACAGGATCGGTGAAGTCGCCGAGCAAATTATAGTTTCCAAGAGCTTCGACTACGGCACCGCCTGCGTCGCCGAACAGATCGTCGTCGCGGACCGCCCGGTCGCGCGCGAATTGCGCCACGAACTGAAGCTGCGAGGAGCCTATTTCTGTACGAGGCAGGAATCGGAGCGGCTCGAGCGCGTGATATTCGAGCGGAACGGCGGTTTCGTTATTCCGAATGTCGGGCAGGCTCCCTCTCGGCTGGCAAGCCTCGCCGGATTCGACGTTCCTTCGCGCACCAGGGTTCTCGTCGCCGAGCTGGAAGCCGTCGGCCGCGGCGTTCAAATGTCGGCCGAAAAGCTAAATCCGGTTCTCGGATTTTACGAGACGCGGGACCGGGCTGCGGGAATCGCGGCATCGGAAGCCGTTCTTCGCTACGGCGGCTGGGGCCATACATGCGTCCTGCATGCTGACGACCCCGAGACGGTAGCCGCTTATAGCCGCTTGCCGAGCGGCCGGGTTTTGGTGAATACGCCGGCGCTGTCTGGCGGCATGGGATTTTCGACGGCAGTGGAGCCGAGCTTCATGCTCGGGACCGGGACATCGTCGGGTTCCATAGTCAGCGACAATGTCACCGCGCTTCACCTGATCAATATCAAGCGCGTCGCCTACGAGTCGAGGCCGTGGCGCGATCTCTACGAACTCTACGGAGAGCCCGACTGATGGCCGCTCCGGCGAGTATTCGCGCTCTGATGCAGATCGACAGGCTGCAGCCGAAGTTCGCCGCCTACAACGGCGCGACTGTGCAGGGCTCGATTCCGCTGGCGGGGGATACAGTGCTGATCGGCGAGTTTTCTCCCGGAAACGCAGTGTTCGGCATAGTCGATGCCGCACTCAAAGCCAGCCGCGCCGAAGCGACGAGCCAGATCGTCGAGCGCGAATTCGGGTTCTTTATACTGCGCTCGCCGAGCAATGCGGAGGTATCGGCGGCACGGGACGCGATTCTCGGCTTGCTGGGCAAGGATTTGCTTGATCGAATCAAGCCAACCGTCGAATCGACGCAGATCATCACTTCGGTGGAGCCGTACCAGGCGCAGCTTCTCAACAAGTGGTCGAAAGGGTCGCTAGTCGTTCCGGGACGCAGCTTGGGAATAGTGGAATGCGCGCCCGCGGCATATATCGCCCTCGCCGCCAACGAAGCCGAAAAATCCGCCGAAATCGATATCGTGGAGGTCCGGGCCGTAGGGCGTTACGGGCGGCTGTTCTTCGCGGGAAGCGAAGCTTCGGTTGAAACCGCGATTTCGGCGAGCGTTTCGGTGCTCGAAGCGACCGAGGGCAGGCGGGGCGCATGAGTGTTTCGCGGCGCGTCATCGGATCCGAACAGGTCGAGAAGGCAAGCCGGGGAGGAAGGCGCTATATCGAAGTCCCGCCCGGCGGCATCGTAACGGTTCAAGCACGGGAAACCGCCGAAAGATTGGATGTCGCTCTGCGCGACGGCCCGCTCGACAGGCCGCAGACTCCCGAGACGGACGGGGCTGCGGCGCTCTACAGGGTTCTCTATAGGCGCAGTTCCAAGTGGATGGCGCCGAAGCCTCCGGCAGGCCGCAATCCCCTGCGCTTCCGTCGAATCGCGATAATTGGCGCCGGCGGGGTCGGCGGCAATATCGCCCATCTTGCCGCGGCGAGGGACGCGGCCGGCGAAATTGTGATCGTCGACGTTGTTCCGGGACTTGCGGAGTCAATCGCGCTGGACCTGAATCATTCCTCCGGCGCGACCCGTTCGAAGTGCGCGGTTTCGGGAAGCGCGGATCCGTCCGCATCGGCGGATGCGGACGTCGTTGTCGTTACGGCGGGAAGAGCGCGTTCGCCGGGGATGAGCCGCGCCGACCTGCTGGCCGTCAATCGCAGGACGATACGCGCCCTCGGCGAAAAAATTCGCGCGGCATCGCCGGGAGCGGTCGTCATCGTCGTGTCCAATCCCTTGGACGAAATGACAGCGGAGATGCTCTGGGCGACGGAATTTCCTCGCGAGCGCGTTATGGGAATGGCCGGAACGCTGGATTCCGCAAGATTTCGCGCCGAACTGGCGCATGCCGCTCGCGTCGGAATCGACGAAGTGGAGGCGATGGTCATAGGCAGCCACGGCGGCGAAATGACTCCTCTGGTTTCCCTTGCCAGAATCCGGGGAATGCCGCTCGATCGATTTCTGGACGGCGAGCAAATCTCCGGCTGCGTCGAGAGAACGATTTCGGCAGGCGCGAAAGTTGTCGAGCTTAGAAGAACGGCTTCGGCTTCCATCGCTCCGGCGCACGCCGCATTGGAATTGCTCGACCACATGCGCGGAGCGCGCGTCGGGCCGGTTCCTGCGACCGTGCATCTCAGGGGAGAGTTCGGCATCGAGGGGGTGCCTCTCGGCGTGCCGTGCCTTCTCGGCCCCAAGGGTCTTGCCGAAGTTGCGGAACTGACGATCGACGCGTCGGAACGAGCGAAGCTGAAGAGCGCCTCCGAAGCCGTTCGCGCCAGAATCGGATCTTGAACGGGGTCTGAGAACGGATGGTCGTTCGACTTGCTTTCGGCGGAGGAAGATTCGAGGAGGTCGGCTCCTACTCCCGCGCCAAGAGAGTAGGGCCGTTTGTTGCCGTCGCGGGAACCACCGCCATTGAGCCGTCCGGTCGCCTGCACGCGCCCGGCGACACCTACGCGCAGACCGTATACGCATTCGGAAGGATCGAACTTGCTCTCAAGGATGTCGGCGCGGAAATGCGGCATGTCGTGAGAACGCGGGCTTTTTTGACCGATATGCGCGCGGCGGGAGAATTCGCCAGAGCCCATGGAGAGATATTCGGCAGTATTCGCCCCGTTACGTCCGCCGTGGAGGCCGGGCTGACAACTCCCGGCATGATGATTGAAATCGAAGTCGATGCGATTATCCACGAGGTGAACGGGGATATTTCCTACTGAAATGTGAAACAACCGGCAGCTTAGCCCGTTGGCAAATTCTCGCAAGCGAAATGTTCCAACGACCTTGCCGGACGCGACACCGGGCAGCAGAGTTCGTCCAAAGGCATGGCCGACGAATATTCCTCGTCCGCGTTTCGAAAAGCGCATCACGTTTTGTAATTCGCTCGGGGCGCTTGGCAATAGAAGCTGCACCGGAGAAAACCGGAAGTGCGAATTCTCAGCGGAATCGCTTGAATCTCTGTCTGTGCCGGAGCTTCGCATCCGCGCGCGATCGAAAGAACGGGATCGGACAGGCCTCCGCCCTAGGGCGCTCGCCAGCGTCAAAGCCGCCAATGGAGTTTCATTCGTACGGTTAATCGAAACGCGGAATGCAACATCGCACAGCTGATCAATTTTTTCGCAAGGGATCTGGGACCGTGGCGCGACTGGTGGCGGGAAGCTCGATCCTCCCGCCATGAGAACAATACCAGAACAAGACGACGCTGGCAAGGGCCTGTTTTTGAAGGGACTTAATGATTTCGATGGCGAAATCGCGGAGACAGCTCCGTGAAACGGGAATAGAACGAACTCGGGAAAGATCAGAAAATCGATTGGCGGGAAATCGACGAATAGGCCGGTCCGGCTGCAAGGAATTTGATACGTCGGGAGGCCAGGAAGAAGTCGCGCAAGTATGCATGGAGTTCCCAAATTTTATACGGAATTATCAAAGTCCAATTCGAAATTCTTTTGCTTAGTCGAATCTACAATCTCGATTCTATCGGCGCCAAGGGGCAGATTTGGGTATGCCTGCCAGTCAGGCGGCGTTTTCGAGAAATTCGCGAAACATACGGATGAGCTACATATTATCGAGACATTGCATCCTCATATCCGCGGCGAAGCGCATGCCGCCTGTTCCGTGCGGCGAGATCAGAAATAGACAAGGAGCATGTCAACGGCTGACGCAGAAGAAAATTTCGACGAATATGACGAAATCCACTCCCGACGATCGGAAATTACCGATCTCGATAGAGTGATAGAAGCCGCGATCAATCGCCGGGGATTTCTTGGCGCGATGACATTCGGACTCGGCAGTTTCGTGATAGGAACGTCATCCCTAACCCGGCTTGCCAAGGCCGGAGAAGATCGTTTCAACTTTTCCCGGACACCGTCCGGAACCGCCGACACCGTCACGCTTCCCGAGGGCTTTGATTGGAAAACTCTGGTGAACCGGGGCGAGCCCCTTTGGTCGGACGCGCCGGAATTCGACCATTCCACTCGCGGCAGCGCCGCCATCCAGGCTCGCGCATTCGGGGATAACAATGACGGTATGGCGGTATTTCAGTCCGGCGACCGAACGGTGATGGCGGTAAACAATGAATACACGAACAGGAGCATCATTTGGGGAAACCGCGCCGACGGGAAAGCAGCGAACGACGACGATATTCGCAAAGGCTTGATGGCCCGCGGCGTGTCGGTTTTTGAAATTGCTCGCATTGGCGATGCCTGGACCGTCGTAAAGGAAAGTCCCTTCAACAGACGAATCACGGCCGACTCCGAAATGGAAATTACTGGACCGGCCGCCGGTTCGGAACTTCTGAAGTCCGCTGCCGATCCGACCGGTACGCTCTCGAGGGGAACTTGGAACAACTGCGGCAATCGCGTGACTCCCTGGGGCACATGCCTTGCATGCGAAGAGAACTTCAACGGATATTATTATTCTTCAGATTCGGGATATGAGCGCACGCCGTCGATGAAGCGCTACGGAATAAATGTGGAGGATCGGGATTACGGCTGGGCCGAAGTTGATGAGAGATTCGACATATCGAAGAACCCTAACGAATCCAATCGCGCCGGCTTCGTGATCGAGATCGACACCCTTGATCCATCTTCTACGCCGACGAAGCGCACGGCCCTTGGAAGGTTCAAGCGCGAAAACGCAGATGTTGTTCTTGCCGCAGACGGGCGCGTCGAAGTCTATATGGGCGACGACGAACGCGGAGAGTTTCTTTATAAATTCATATCCAGAAGTCGTTTTTCGGAAGGAGGCAATAGTTCGGCTCTGCTCGATGCCGGAACGCTTTATGTAGCTAAATTTTCGGATGACCAGACTGGAAAATGGTTGCCGCTAACGCCGGAGTCCACCGGAATGAGTGCAGACGATATCGCCGTCAATACCCGGATGGCCGGATCGCTTGTTGGCGCCACACCGATGGACCGGCCAGAGCGGGTCGCTTCCAATCCAAATGCCGTTGAGAGCTACGTCGCGCTGACTAACAACAAAAACCGAGGCCTCAAGCCGAATGCCGGCGGCGACCCCACTCCTGTCGGCGGGCCGAACTCCCGCGAGGCCAATGTCTACGGTCAAATCCTTCGCTGGCTGCCGAACGGCGAAGACCATGCAGCGGACACTTTTACCTGGGATCTTTACGCTCTGGCCGGAAATCCGGCAATTCACTCCGATGCCAATGCCGGGTCCGAAAACATAAATGCAGGCAATATGTTCAATTCGCCGGATGGAATGATGTTCGATAAACATGGACTTCTTTGGATCCAAACCGACCGAAACTATTCGAATGAAGGCGAATTCCAGGCCCGGGATCGCTGCCGGAGCATCCAGGAGGAATTTCTCGAGTGGCACCGGAACAGGGAGTTATTGCGCGACGGTTGACCCGGCCACGCGAAGAAACGTCCCCAATGGGTTGCAATGGTATTTCGCGACGAGTCTTGAGCCGATTTGGCGATCGCTTATCAATATTCGAGAGACCTGCTTTCAATTGAGAATCTCGCCGTAATTTCGGGTTTCCCTGTTCCGCTGTTTCCTCGGCGACTCTTAAGGCAAACGCCTCAATTCAACCGAAGAACCGCCTAATGCTTGTTGGCAAATCCAGTTCCGATAGATAACGGCGCCAAGAGTTTCAGCTGCGGAGCGGCCCCCAAATTGCATTGGCATAGCCGTTCCGATTCGGGATTGGCCTCAACTACTGCGCCGTATCTCGGCATTCGCAAGCAGCGCCCCTTTCGCGGTTTTTCCTAATTTGTCGAGTGGGAACAAATACGCTGCCAATCTCCCAATTCCGTCCTTTCGGCAAAGCCACCAAAATTTAGTCAACTCAATCCTAGTAGCGTTTAGTCCTTCGCCATCGTCGAGCGACCATTTCCAAGGATTCTTGCGATTCATTCCTCAACCCGCGCTCCCCATCCTCCTCCGTTGGCGGTTTCGATAATCAACTCGTCGCCGGGTTCGACTTCAAGTTCGCTTACAAAGGCATTGCTTTCGCTGGCACCGTCCGCGCGAATATGCCTTAACCGGTTGGTTCCGCCCGGCGCGCCGCCGTTCAAACCCCAGACGTTTTTCCGATTCCGGCTGAATCCCGCAGCGACTACTACCGAAGTTCGCGGCCTGTAGCACAGCGACGCTCCTTTGCCTCCGCTGTGGAATCCATCGCCCGACGGATCGTCGCGCATGCGCTTCCAGCCGACCTCGAGGCCGTAGCGGGCCTCGCACATCTCGACGGGCAATCGAACGTCTCTCCGTGGCTAGTCGAATACACGCAGTCTTCGCCGTCCCGCTCCGCGGTCGCTCCCCCTTTCGCCCATTTGCGGCTCCACCATCGCGAAGCGCCTTCCCGTATCCGGATGCGAACCGGCTATAACGGTTCCGCAGATCGACGCGTAGTGACCTGCGGGAATGCGATCGGGCATGACCGAGGCGAGGCATCGCCAAAGCAAGTCGTAGAGGCCTATGCGCGTCTCGAAGTAGTAGCCGCGAGGAGCGCGGTCGGCCGCGGCGAATATCGATCCGAGCCTCGTCAGCACCTTAAGTGGTCGGAAAGACCCTTCGTCGGCGGGGAAGTCCGGGTCAGTCATCGCCTTGAACATCATTTGCGCGGAGGTGACCGAACCGTCCCTGCTCGTATTCCAGGGGCCATCTTGCTGGTCCGGGTTATCCCTTAGGTCGACAAGGAATTCAGTATCCGAGATCCTGATCGTCGCGCGCCAGGCAATTCCGCTGTATCTTTCTTCTTCAATCCGGAATTCGCCTCGCGGCAAATCGGCCAGTCCGGCGCGGGCTCGCCGTTCGCCCTCATGGAAAAGGTTGTCGAGCGCGGCATCTTAGGCATCGATGCCGTAGGCTGAGGCGAGTCGGCGAATCCTGCTCGCGCCGCAGGGGCTAGCGGCGATCTGCGACCAAAGGTCGCTCAGCGCGAAATCGAGGAGCCGGGCGTCATTCCGCCAATGTTGCTCCAGTGGACGATGGACGCGGTCCAGGCAATGCAGGTGCCTTCAAATAATACCGGCTGCGCGACAACCACGTCGCTCGGGCGAGTAACGCCTCCATGGCTGGGGTCACTGGTCGCGAACAGGTCTCCGTCCCGGTTGTTGTCCGGTCCGTGGATTTCGATTATGCGTTTTACAGCATTGTCGAGCGCGCCGACGAATGACGGAATTCCGGCTCCCGACCCCGCGATATTCCCCGCTTCGTCCGAAATGCCGGTGCCGACGTCCGGCACTTCGTGGATTATGGGGCTCATCGCCGTTTTGCGCGGCATCGAGAACATCTCGTCGGCAGCGGCGGCAAGTCCGGATTGGTTGACGGCGAGCGTAATTGGATCTTCCGCGGGCATTCGTCATGTCACGCTCTTCATTTCGAACGCGCTGCGATGACGGCGCGACGCGCATGAATGTTGCCTGCGGTAGCGAATCGGGAATTCGCCCTCATTCGGCGTCAACGACGATCCTGTTGCCGAAGACGTCGTCGTCGCGGAAGATTCCGAATTTCTCGATCTCGTTTTCGGACGGGGACTCGCAGGACCACTTCCGGCTCGGAATCCAGCCGCAGCTTCTCTTGAGCAAGGCGGAGTATTCCGCGCGCCTGAGCGCTGCGACGGACGGGTCAATGACCGGAACGCCTAGCATTTCCGAAAGCTCTCTGAAGAAACCGATTTCTAGCGTGCAGCCGAGAATCAACGCCTCGGCGTAGTCTTCCTCCACGGCTTTCCGTCCGGCCGCCGCTAAAAGACCGTTCGTCCGGGCGTGGTCGACCTGAAAGTCATCGACGCCGAGCCCGACATGGTAGAAGCCGCAAAGCCTATCTTCCATGCCGTTCTCCCGGACGGTCGCGTTCATTTGGTGGACCCATTTGCGGCGTCCGACGATGATGCCGAAACGGTTCGCGAGACTCGCGGCGATTTCAAGCGAGGCGAAGCAAGGAGCGGTTACGATCATTTCCCCCGAAACCTCGCGGGCGTCGAGGAGAGCCGTGTCGTAGAAGCACCCGATCGCGAGCGCATCAAAGTTTTCGCGCGCTGCCGCTCTGGCGGCGCGGACGATTCCGGCGGTTACCAAGGCTTCAAACGATCTGAATTCGATATGGGTAAACGCGCCGTCCTCGGCCTTGAGGGAAGTGACGTGGACTTCGGTGCCGGGAAGCTTTTGCTCCTGCGCCATGTCGGCGAAAACCTGATCGTAAGTACTGCAGCCGATCGGGTTCAGATACATGATCTTGAGCGGTGTATTTGCCATAATGGATTCCTCCCTTTCTAAGGTGCGGGCACTGCCGCGGATGCAATCGTTGTTCGGTCGGCGGATGCTTGCGCCGAGTTGATCTGCTCTGGGCATTGCCGGTCCGTCGGCGACCGGAGTCGCGAATTGATTCCTCGATTCCGGCTATTCCATCGGAGCGCAAAACAATGTCCTTGCGGTCGGGAATCGCCGTCTTGTATCCGCGGGGTCGAACGATTCGCCAGCCTTCTCGCGGCGGTATTCAAAGCCTTCGACCGGCGCGAACGGAAGAATTCTTCATGATGCATTGGAAATTTCCTAGTGAAAGGCGCAAATTTCGATATTGCCGTAGCAGTCGATAGCCGCTTTGTCTCCGGGGCGCATCACGACTGCGGAACTCGAATCCTCGATGATTGCGGGCCCTGCGAATTCCATGCCGGCTTCAAGCAACTCCGCATTGTAGATGTCCGTGTCATGCACTCCTTCCATCGCGAAGTCGACCGGGCGCATCCCCTTTCTTCCCGCAGAGGCTCCGGAGCAGGTCGGCGCATGCCGGCGAAATTCAATTTTTCCGACCGCTGCCGAAGCCACTATATGGATGCCGACCATTTCAACCATCGCCTGGAGTCGATATGTGTATTCCCTTTCGCGCGCGCTGGAAGCGTTCGCGATTAATCCGCCCGAGCCAGAGATTGGCGTCGATGGTCGTCGCGTTCGGGCCGCCCCTGCCGTAGGCGGCGGGTCCCGGAACTGCGCCGGCGGAACGCGGTCCCACGTGAAGCTTCTGAAAACCGTCCACCCGGGCGATGGAGCCGCCTCCGTTGCCAGTCTCGACGAGATCGACGACCGGAACCGTGACAGGATAGCCGGCGGATTTGCGATCCTTCTCGCCCCAGTGGTCGGTGATGATCTTGACGCTGCCGCTTTCGACGAGGGAGCATTTCGCCGTCGTTCCGCCGATATCAAGCGCAAGGACGTTCCTGTCTCCTATGAGCTTTCCGAGTTCGGCGGCGCCCCAGATGCCCGAGGCGGGACCGGACTCAATCAGGGCGACCGGCCGCCGCGAGGCCGCATCCAGGGAATCGATGCCGCGGTTGGACTGCGTGACGTACGGGCTGCCGGAAAATCCTCGCTCGGCAAGACCGGACTCGAGTCGCTTCAAATTGCTTGCCGCGCCGGGCTGCACGTAGCCCGAAAGAACCGTTGTATTCGTGCGCTCGTATTCCCGCCATTCGCGGGAGATGTCGCAGGAACAGATCACCGGTTCATCCCGCCACAGCCTTCTGACTTCGGCCGCGGCCATGAGCTCGTGATCCGGATTCGCATATGAATGAAGAAAGCAGAGCGCGATCGCTTCCACCACATCGCGACGGAAGCCCTCTACGATCCCGGCAAGCGGCGCGATATCCGGAGGCCTTGTTTCTACGCCCCGGTTGCTCATCCGGCCCGGAAGCTCGCGCCTAAGGCTCCGAGGCACAAAAGGCCGCGGCTTTCTGTAGTACAGGTAGAAAGAGTCCGGCCGGCTGCCGCGGCCGATTTCGAGCGTGCCCCTGAAGCCTTCCGTCGCGACCAGCCCGACTTTCGCCCCGTTTCGTTCGGTTATCGCGTTGATGGCGACGGCTGTCCCGTGAGCCAGAAAATCGACGCGAGCGAGGTCGATATTCGCCCTGTCGAGAAGATCCAGCATTCCTCTTTCGAATTCTGGCGGCGTCGTGTCGGAATTCGCCGTGAATATTTCGATTTTTCGGCGGTCCGGGTCGGAGCGAAAGCAGGCCAGGTCCGTGAAAGTTCCTCCGACATCGGTAGCAACGCGCGCGACCGCGCCGGCAGTCATGGCGCGTTCTCGAATAATGCGGAAGCCATAAGGAAACAGGCGATGCCGGGAAGCGCGAGCGAACAAGCGGCATCGACTTGCTCGCCTGTGTAGGATCCGGCCACGTCCAGGCAATTGATCGTTCCAATGACATTCCCCGCAACGGCAACCGGAATGTTCATGATCGATTCGCAGCCGAGCGAACGGATTAGTTCATGATCCGGGAATACGTCGGCGATTGCGGCGATGTTGTTGGCCACGAATATTCTGCGCTTCCCCACGACCTCGCTCGTCCAGCACCCGGCAGGCAACCGCTTGCGGCCTGAAACGGGATAGGCTTCCGGCATGTTCGAGTAGATTCGGCGGCCGCTCAGAGTTGCCGATTCGACCGTCATCAGCGTGAAGAGCTTTGCTCCGACCGCATTCTTCGCAAGCCTTTCGAGGGCCGCGCACGCGGCGCCTGGCTGCCCTTCGGCTTCTTCGATGGCGCTAACGAAGTCTTGGAAACTTTCCGTCATTTTTCAACCAATCTCTTTTCTGAGCCGGTCTCGCAATTCCTGCTCTTCCTGCGCGATTACCGGTGACGCGGCGATGAGGCCGCGAGTGTAGGAATGTTCGGGCCGCGAGAAAATTCTGGCGGTCTTTCCGATTTCGACGCGTGCGCCGTCTTTTAGAACCATGACTCGGTCGGCTATATTGCGGACGACTGCCAGATCGTGGGTGATGAACACGTAGGTGAGGCCCCGAGCCTTCCTAAGGTCGTTGAGCAGCCGGAGAATCCGGGCTTGCACGATCACGTCGAGCGAGGAGGTCGGCTCGTCAAGCACGACGAGCCGAGATTCGCATGCGAGCGCGCGGGCAATTGCGACTCTTTGGCGCTGTCCGCCTGAAAGCGCGGCCGGCGAACGATCGGAGTATTCTGCCGGAAGCCCGACTTCGTCGAGCAGTTCTCCGATTCGTTTTTTCCGGTCGCCGGGGGCGCCGATGCCGTGGACATCGAGAGCCAGGCGGATGGAGGCTCCGACGGTTCTTTTCGGGTTGAGCGAAGAGAGCGGATTCTGCTGGACAAGCTGGACCATTCGGCGGTGCATGAGGCTCCTTTTCGGCGGTAGAGCCGCGCCGTCCATCAGGATGTTGCCGGCATCGGGCGGATAAACTCCCAGGACGAGGTTTGCGAGGGTGCTCTTGCCGGATCCCGACTCGCCGACGATCGCCAGGCATTCTCCATTGGCAACCTCAACGGAAATGCATTCGACCGCCCGAACGGTTCGCGCGCCGACGCGAAATGTCTTCGAGACATTCCGCAGCGCGATGTGGATATCCTTCATGCCGAGTTTCCGGCGGGACCGTGGACAACCTTCGGCGCGCCAAATTTACCGGGGTCTGCTTCGAATTCCGGGATTTCGTCTCGAGTAATGCGAGGCACGGCGGCGAGAAGCGCTCGGGTATAGGGGTGACCGGGCGCCCGGAATACCGATCCGGTCGGGCCTTCCTCGACGATGCGTCCCCGGTAGATGACATAGAGGCGATCGGTGAACTCGCGCACGATGCCGAGGTTGTGAGAAATAAAGAGAACCGAGGTGCGATGCTCTTGCACCAGCCGGTGCATCAGCCGGAGAGTCTGATCCTGCACAGTTACGTCGAGAGCGGTGCCGGGTTCGTCCGCGACCAGCAGCGCCGGTTCGTTAACAAGAGCCATTGCGATCATGACGCGCTGATTCATGCCTCCCGACAACTGGAATGGAAAAGACTCAAGAACCCTGCCCGGTTCCCCGATCGAGACTTCGGAGAGAATTTCGGCGGCTCGGTCGCGAGCCTCGGCCGCGTCGATGCCAGGATTCGAGCGCGCAAGCACTTCTCGAAACTGAACTCCTATTCGATAGACGGGATTTAGCGATGAAACCGGATCCTGAAATATCATTGACATTCGAGTGCCGCGAAGCTGCCTTCGTCGGGACTCGTCCATGGATTCGAGATTGGTTCCCTCAAACAGAATATCTCCGGAAATCCGGGTTCCCCGCAGAGACTGCAGCAATCCCAGCACCGACCGGGCCGTTACCGATTTACCGGATCCCGATTCGCCAACCAGGGCGACCCGCTCCTCCCGGTTTATCGAAAGCGAAATCCCGTGAAGAACGTCGACGCTTCCTCCCAATCCGGAGAATGTTAGCCGCAAGTCGCGGATATCGAGGGTGGGAGCGATCACTGATCGCCACCGAGTACGTCGCGCAGCGCGTCGCCCAGAAGATTGAATCCGAATACGGCGACCAGGATGGCAAGACCCGGAAACACGGTTAGCCACCATGAATCCGGAAGGTAGCTGGCGCCCTGCGCGACCATGGATCCGAGGTCGGGCGTTGGAGGCTGCACTCCTAGGCCGAGGAAGGATAGCGAAGATGCGATGAGAATGACGAAGCCAAGATCAAGCGTCATCTTTGTAATGATCGCCGGGAAGCAGTTCGGAAGTATTTCCCTGAACATGACGTGGATTCGCGATGCGCCGATGAGCTCCGCCGCGAGAACGTAGCCTTCCTCTTTTTCCGCGAGGGTGATGTTGAAGACCAGGCGCGAATACCACGGCCACCACATGGCCGTAACCGCCATCATTCCATTGGCGAGCGTAGGCTCGAGAACGCCCATGATCGACATGGCGAGCACGAGAGGCGGAATCGACAGAAAGACGTCGGTCGTTCGCATGAGGATGAATCGAGTGCGTCCGCCGATATAGCCGGCGGCTAGCCCGACGACGACCCCGGCGGGCACGGCCAGCAGGAGAACAACGATGCCAAGAATCAGCGAAATCCTGTAGGCGTACAGGATTCGGCTGAAAAGGTCGCGGCCGACGAGGTCCGTCCCCATGATATTCGGCCAGCTCGGCGGCTGGTTGAAGTTCGCGAAGTCCACAACCGCGCCGCGATGCGACGGAAAGGGCGCGACCAGATCCGCGAAGACCGCCGAAGATACGACCAGGGCGATCAGGATTACGCCGGCGAGCGACATCGGGTTGGAAAGAACTATGGCGGCGGCTCGTTTCATTTCGATCCCTGGCCGTAGCGAATGCGCGGATTGAGGAAGGCGATCAGGAGATCGACAATCAGATTCGCGATCAGGAATGCGGCCGAAATGATCAGCACCGTTCCAACGATCGCGTTGAGATCCTTTCGCAGGATGACCGTAACGCCGTACCGGGAGAGTCCGGGCCACGCGAATATCGCCTCCACGAGGAACGCGTTGCCGAGCATGGCAGCGAAGTCGAGCCCCAGGATCGTGAGTGAAGGGATAATCGACGGTCGAAATGCGTAGCGGCTGGCGATCTTCCACTCCGGGAATCCGTAGGACCGCGCCATCTCGATATAGGGTCTGCCGTAGGTCTCGATCATGTTCGCGCGCGTAAGCCGCGCCGCCTGCCCGATTCCCGAAAGAGCGAGCGCGAAGGCGGGAAGTACGATGTGCCATAGAGCGTTGCCGAATGCCGCGTAGTTGGCGACGAGAAGAGTGTCGATGAGCAGGAATCCGGTAGCCCGGTCGATTTCGAAATCCGTAGAGATGCGCCCGGCGATCGGAAACAGGGGAAGGAAGAAAGCGAAGAGGAGCATCAGGATGACTGCCCAGACGAAGCTAGGCGCCGAAACGCCGAGTAGCGACACGATGCGTATGATGTGGTCGACCGCGCGCCCTCGGTAGCGGGCCGAAACTATGCCGAGCGGAAGCCCGAATCCGATCATGAAAATTCCCGCGACCAGGATAAGTTCGAGCGTCGCTGGCAGGAACTGCGCGATATCGGTTGTAACAGGCCTATTCGTGTAGAGGGATATGCCGAGATCGCCCTCGGCAAGGTCGCGGACGAAATAGCCGTACTGGGTCCAGATCGGCCGATCCAGATGCAGCTGCTCGCGCAGCTTTTGAACTTGCTCGGCGGTCGCGTTCGGCCCGAGGGCTATGCGCGCCGGATCGCCGGGAATTATACGGGCGATAGCGAAGACGAGGACCGAAACCCCGGCAAGAACTAGAAGCGAGATCGCCAGCCTTTGCGCCAGCAGCTTGCAAACGGAGCGCATATTCCTTTCGAGCCGCATCCGGCGCCCCCCAAGGGAGGCGCCGGCTCTATGGCGGGCCTATTCCATTTCGATAAGGCGGAAAGAGAACCCCATGCCGTCGAGTCCGAACGCTTTCGCCGGGTCCGAGAGCGCCGGAACTTTGATGCGCGGGTTCGCAGCGAATACCGACTGGCGGTCGAATCCGTAGATCGAAGCCGTGACTTCCATGAGGCGCGTGTTCAGCGCCGCATAGGCTTCTTGGCGATCGGCTTCGCTCGCGCCGGTTCGTCCAGCTTCGAGATGCGCGTCGACCTCGGTATCGCTTAGGTATTCGGGCGACTGCCAGGTTCCCGCCGCGCTGGAATGGTACATTCCGTAGAGCAGGGTATCCGGGTCGCCCGTCACCGCCGTTACGAAGATCTGCGAGACATTGGGCGTGTTCTCGGGCTTTGAGACCATTTCCGTGAAGAGCGCCCACGGTACCTTCTTGATCGAAGACTTTATGCCGACCTCGGCAAGGTTTGCCTGCATCAGCAGCGCGAGGCGCTCTTCGAGCGGAACTTCCGCAATCCAGGAAATTTCAACCGTGAATTCGGCCGGATCGTACTTGCACTGGGCGAGATGCGAGCGCGCCGCCTCGATGTCTCGCGCAAGATTTTGGCCCGCCGGGTTTGCTCCGAACATGCCGACCGGGATGGCGCCGGTGGAGGCGGAACCGCCGGAAACGTTGTCGGTGATCGCGATCAGCTTGAGCACCGAGGCGTAGTCGAAGGATTTCGCCAGGGCCTTTCTGCAGTTAACGTCGTCGAGAGGAGGTCGCGTCGTGTTCAATTTGAAATAAAACGCTCCGGTTCCGCTTTCGGTGAGGAGCTGCATTCCGTCGTCGGCTAGCGCCTTCTTGACCTCCGGGGGGATCCACTGCGACGAGATGTCGTGCTCGCCCTGGGCGAGAAGAGTGCGCACGGTAGCGGCTTCAAGCCCGTAGCGAAGGCGAACCGTATCCGGCGCCTTTTCGGAAATGCCGAGAAAATAGTTGTCGTTTCGCACCATGACCGTCTCTTCCTGCGGGTTGTGCGACTTTACGGCGTAGGCGCCGGTGCCGGCTCCGTTGGCGGAGAGGAACGCTTTTCCCCAGTCCTTCATGTCTCCTTCGCCTTCGCCGAGATTTTCCATGACAAGCTTCTTGTCGACGATGGGCAGGCGGACCAGCGAGGCGACGAACGGCGCGTAGGGCTGCGACAGGTTGAATCTTACAGTATCTCCATCGACCGCTTCAACGCTTTCGACGAGGCCGAACAAGTAGGACAAGCCCCGACCCAGACCGACCATCCTCTCGTAGGAAAACACGACATCGTCGGCCGTAAGCGGGTTGCCGCTTTGGAAGCTGACATCGGAACGAAGACTGAAGGTGAAACTGGTGCCGGATCCCTCCCAGCTTTCCGCGAGATGCGGAACATGCCCCGGACCGCCTTGACGAGGCAGAACGAGCGTATCGTAGACATTGAACATTAGCATCGAATCCGCGTAGTCGGTCGCCAGCGCCGGGTCGAGTTCGCCTACGGCGACTTCGTCGAGACGCAGGGTGCCGCCGGCTTCCGCCGCGACCGCGAGCGCGGCGAACGCCATTCCGGTCATTGTTGCCTTAAGAATGCGAGTCATTTGGAGTTTCCTTTCTCTTTGCTTGGATTTCTTGGTTTTTCTAGGCCTTGTCTCGCCCACCGGTGCGGGTTCGGCCGTCCGGAATACTCTCGCTCTCTCCGAAGACATCCATCGTGCATACGACGAGGATGCGAGTGGTCTCGCGCGTGTGGTTCCAGGATGAGTGGCTTCTTCCCGACTCGAAGTGCATTGAATCGCCGGCGCGGAGAATTATGCGTTCGCCTTCCAGCTCGATCGTGGTCGATCCTTCGAGTATGTAGTAGAGTTCCTCGCCCTCGTGCCGACTAAGCTCGCTGCGGTATCCGGGAGCCTCATGAATAATGACGGCGTTAAGCAAATGGCCTGGAAACGCTGAGGAAATGCGCTCGTATACCTGGCCGCCTTCGATAAGCGCCTGCTGGTTCCGCTCGTCGGGACGCGTTACTGGCGATCTCGCTCCCGGCATGACCAGGAATTCGGAGACGTGGGTTTGAAGAACCAGGGAGATCGCCGCGAGCGAAGCGAGCGACGGCGAAGTAAGATCGCGTTCAACCTGCGAGATGAAGCCGACGGAAAGATTCGTCGCGGCCGCTACTTCCTGCAGCGTGAGGCCTAGAGCGCGCCTGCGCGCCCTCAATCTTGAACCAAGAGGTTCCAGATTTGTCTTAAAAGAGGAGCGAGCTGGCTGTTTGGGATCCATAATGCTGCGTCCAGGAATTTTAGTATAGGTATAATTTACGTCGGAAATACGGGTTCGTCAACGATTAAGATTCCCCTTGGCAAGAATTCCCGAAAGACAGCCGAAGGGTACCAGGCCGCTCATTTGAGACGCTCCGGGAAATCGCGAGTCTTCGACTTCAGATGTTCCGCGGCAGCCGCATAGCCTTCGGACTTGAGATCCTCGTTAGGCTTCAGACTGCCGTTGGACGAAGGGCAAGAGCTGCCGGTTGACGCGAATGCTGAAGCCGCTCCGATTTTGTCGCCTTCGATTTGAACAAGATTCCGAATTCCAAGGCAATTGAAGCGTTGTCGCCAGCACGCAGATCACAATCTTCCAATGTATTGGCTATGTTCGCTTTTCGAAGCGAATGAATCGACAGAATTTCTACGGCGGCGACGGGGAATCCGAGCGCGGTCCTGGATTTCAAAATATAGGGTTCGTTCTTGCCTGGCGGCGTGCCGGCAGCCGAGCCTTGGGACTTGAAGCATCTGCAAGAGCCGGGCCAGGCCGGGCCGGATCCAATTCGCGTAGCCCGAAACCTCGTTTTCCGATTTCGCTTTCAAGCGCATCGTGCGCGAGTTCTTTGCTCGATACTGAAATGAATTGCGACGGAAGGACATCGACTCCTCTTCCAGCAGTCGGATTCCGATCGGACATCAAAATAACATTTGCCTAGCAGCCCGAATTCATTCGCAAGGCCCGGACATCCGGCAGTAGGAAAATAGCTTGCCAGTTTCGCGCTATTGCATTTAATTGGCCGGACAAAGGCGCGGCGACTGGAATCGCCAGTTAAATTTGAAAACGCAACTCTAGGGAGAAAAAAATGGATGCAACCAAGGGACTTCGCCATTCGATAGGCGCGTGCGCGCTGCTTTGCGCGACCGCGGCGGCGGCGAATGCGCAGGAAGATCCGGTCGTCATCGGGTTCATTGGATCGATGTCTTCCGACGTCGGGCTGAGCACCCTGCGCGGAGCCGAAATCGCCATCGACGAGCTTAACGCTGCCGGAGGCGTGCTCGGCGGGCGCCAGATAACGCTTGTGACGGCCGATACCTTCGAAGACGTAACCGAAGGCATTAAAGCGTACGAGTACCTCAACGACGTTGAAAACGTGGATTTCATCGTTTCCGGTTCCATCGACGACGTGTCGCTCGGCTGGTTCGAGCGCATGGCGGAATACCGTACGCCGACGCTGGATACGTGGACGTCCTATATCGGCATCATCGACATGGTCGTCGCCGACTATGACAAATACAAAATGTATTTCATGAACATCGGCAACGACTACGCGCTGGCGACCAGCCTGATCGACTTCGGCAAGGATATGCTGGCAGGCGAAATGGGCTGGAAGTCCACCGTGATCCTGCAGGAGGACACGGCCTTCGGAAATGGCACGGGCGAATTCCTCGCGGCGGAGCTCAGTTCGCAGGCGGGCGTCGAAATCCTCGACCAGATCGTTTACGACATCAATGCCGTCGATTTCGCGCCGATCTTCAACAAGGCCGTCTCGCTTGATCCGGATTTTCTCTATCTGATATCGTCGGTCAACAGCCAGGTTCCGTCCTCGCAATACGTCAAGCTACAGGTTCCAGTGCCCATGACAGGCATCAACGTCGCGGCTATCGGACGCGATTTCTGGGACGACACCGGCGGCACGGGCGGCGGCGCGTCGACCTTCAGCCCGCTTCCCGCTTCCGGGATGGACCATGATCCTGCTTCGCAGCAGTTCGTGGACACCTACCAGGAACGCTACGATACGCGGCCGATCTACCCGCACTTTAACGGCTTCAACGCCTATTTCGGCATCAAGAACGCGGTCGCCGCCGCGGAAAGAGCCGGAGGGTTCGCGCCGCTCGATGCGTGGGTCGAAGAAATGGAGAATACCGATCTGGTTCTCGAAAAGGACGGGCAGCTTTGGCACCGCTTCGCCTACTGGAAGAAGGGCGAAATCGAGCCGAGAACCGGACGCGAGTACACGCACAACCTGAAATTCGACATTACGGAGCCGTACGACGACGGAGTTCCTCCGATGGCGATCGTGCAATGGTACCAGGACGGGCAACAGAGAATCATCTATCCTCCGAAATACGCCAACGGCGAATTCGAGCTTCCGCCCTGGATAGAGCAGTAATCCAGCTTAACGCGCTCCCGGGGGCGGCATTTCGCTCTCGGGGCGTGCCGTATCCCGCATAGCGCCGTAACTCGGAGGAGGAGGCGGTTTGATCAACGTATTGATCCAGGGCCTGGCCCTGAGCGGACTCTATGCGCTTCTGGCCGTAGGATTCACGATGATCTTCAGCGTTGGCCGGGTGCTTAATCTGGCCTACGGCGTATATATAATGCTTGGCGGCTACATGTATTACACGGCCGTCCAGGTGCTTGGACTGCCCAAAATCGGCGGATTCGCATTCGCGATCGCGTCCGGAATTGCGTTCGGGGTCCTGACCTACACAATTTTAGTTCGTAGACTGGAGGACAACCCGGTCGCGGTCGAGATCGCGACATTGATCCTCGCCGTCGTCATGCAGTCGCTGATCATCCTCATCTACCGGCCCGTTTCCAAGAGCATGTGGCCCGTCGTCCAGGGCGTTTTCCGCTATGAAGGCGTTTTCGTTACCTACAACTTGCTAGTCGCCATGGTCGTAAGCTGGGTCGCGCTGGCCGGCCTGCTGCTTTTCGTTCGCTATACGCGCTACGGGCGCGCCATTCAGGCGGTTTCCATGGATAGAAAGGGCGCCGTCATCTCGGGTATCGACCCGCGCCAGATGAACTTGGCCACATGGGCCATATCCGGCGCGCTGGGCGCGCTGGCGGGCGTGTTCTTCGCTACCTATACGCAGCTGAATCCGAGCATGTGGGTCGGTCCGCTTATCGTGGCCGTCGCCGTTGTCGTCGTCGGGGGGATAGGCAGCATTATCGGAAGCCTGATTGTGGCGCACATCATCGGCTTCATGGAGACGTTTACGACCGCCTTGATCGCGGCCGAACTGCGCGGAGTATTCACGATGATCCTGATTATCGTTGTGCTGGTGGTCGCGCCGAAAGGCCTTTTCGGCCGCAGCGAGCTCTGAAGTGCCTAAAAGCCAATTCCATAGGTATTTGCTTTGCTGGCTAGCTTTTGGCGCATTTATGTGCCTGGTACCTCTGTTCGCGTCGACCGGCATGGTACGCGTTCTCATATTCGCGAATTTTCTCGCGATATTCGCGATGAGCTGGGATATCATTTCCGGACGCACCGGCTACATCAGCTTCGGGCATCCGTTCCTTATCGGGATAGCGGGATACACGACCGCGATTCTGACGCGGCATCTGGACGCTCCGCTCTATGTCAGCATTCCGCTCGCGATACTCGCAACCCTGGTGGGAGGCGCGCTGTTTTTCGTGCCGGCGCTTCGAATTCGGGGCACCTATTTCGCTCTTGTTACGCTGGCGTTCATGGAGCTGATGTACCAGCTAACGCAAGTTATCGCGCCGAAAATTACCGGCGGAACGCGCGGTCTATCGGGCCTGAAAACCATAATTCTCGGAGCCGTGCCGAACTACTACCTGTCGTTTTTCGTCATGTTCGCCATCGCGTTTTGCCTTTGGCTGATAGTTCGCACCCGCATCGGATCGGCTCTGGCGGCCATTCGCATGGACGAGGAAGCCGTTACGGCGCTTGGCCTGAGCACGTTCAAGCTCAAGCTTTTCGCATTCGGGACCAGCGCCGCCGTTGCCGGAATCGGCGGGGCCCTGTACGTGCACTATATCGGTTCGATCGCTCCGAGGGCTCTTTTCGACATCAATTTTCTCTTTACTATCCTGGTAGCGGCGCTTCTGGGAGGATCGGGTACGATTGCGGGTCCGATACTGGGCGCGTACTTTTTGACCTTCCTTCTGGAGTATCTGCGGCCGTTTCTTTCGGGAGCCGAGAGATACCTGATCTACGGCGCGATAACGCTGATCGTCTATGTTTTGGAACCCCGAGGACTTCATAGCATCCTGGAAAGAGCATACGCGAGGATCGCGCCGGCTCTCGCCAGGGGATTCGCGAGATGACCGCGCTCCTGAAGCTTAGCGGCGCGTCGAAGAAGTTCGGCGGGCTCGTGGCGGTGAACAATGTATCGTTCGGCGTCGAGAAGGGCGAGTCTCTAGGATTGATCGGCCCGAACGGAGCCGGCAAGACGACCACTTTCAGCATACTGATGGGCGAGCACAGGCCGGATTCCGGGTCGGTGGAGTTTCGCGGCCAGACGATTACGAAAGTCCCGACCCATCGGCGCGTCCAAATGGGAATAGCTCGCACCCACCAGATTCCGCGCCCTTTCGGAGAAATGGACGTTTTCGAAAACGTCCGGGTCGGCTCGATGCCCGACAGCGTTTGGCGCCTTATCGCGGAGAAGGAACCGGAGCGGGACGAATGGGAGATCATTAAGAGCGTCGGATTCGGCGAGCGCGAGGCCGGGATGCTGCCCGGTCAATTGTCGATGGGAGAACTGAGAAAGCTGGAGCTTGCCAGAACGCTTGCTGCCGGCCCCGAAGTCCTGCTGCTTGACGAGGTGTTCGCAGGCCTTACCGTCGGTGAAATAGCCCAGCTGACCGATCTTCTGCTGGAACGGAAGAAGCTGGGCATGACGTACATGATCGTAAGCCACGATCTGCGGTCGCTCAAGCCGCTGGTGGACCGCGTCATCGTGATGTCATTCGGCTCGCTTATCGCGGAGGGAGAATTCGACGATGTAATGGCCGACGAGGGGGTGCGCGAAGCCTATCTCGGCCAAGCCAGATTCGATGAATGAAGCGACAATCCATGGCATTGCTTGAAATCGAAAACCTGGAAGCGTTTTACGGACGGGCTCGCTCGCTGCATGGGATCGGACTCGAAGTCGAGGCGGGCTCGATCGTGGGGATTATCGGTCCCAACGGAGCCGGAAAGTCGACGCTTCTAGACTCGATACTCGGCCTGACAAAAGCCAAGGGCGACATTCGCTTCGACGGGACGAGCATCGTCGGGCTACCCTCCACGAAGATCGTCAGAATGGGCATCGGATACGCGCCGGAGCGCGGGCATCTGTTTCCCTTCATGGGAGTGCGCGACAATCTTCTCGTCGGAGCGCACACCGTACCGAAAGATGCCGAGAAGAATCTGGCAACCGTGTACGGACTTTTTCCGGCTCTGAAATCGCGCGAGAGGCAGGAAACGGGCACTCAGAGCGGAGGCGAAAGGCAGATGGTATCGCTGGGCAGGGCGCTCATGTCGCGCCCTCGCTTGCTGATCGTGGACGAGCCCACGATCGGGCTGGCTCCGAAAATTTGCGGCGACATCGCATCCGCCCTCCGGAGAATGAACCAGGAACTGGGCATGACGATTCTTCTTACCGAGCAAAACGTGAATTTCGCCATGCATCTCGCCAACGACATACATGTCCTCGAAACCGGCGAAATCAGGCTTAGCGGCTCCGCCGGCGAATTGCGGGACGATCCGCAACTGAGAGAAGCGTATTTCGGAAACTGACGTCCTGCGCGGCATGATTGCGATAGGGGAAAGGAAAATCGCGATGGATTATGAATTCGATCTGGGAAGCCACTGCAGAACGGTTACGACCTCGTCCGAGGCCGCTCAGAAATGGTTCGACCGAGGGCTGGCCTGGACCTACGGATTCAACCATGAAGAGGCGGTTGCCTGCTTCAAGAGGGCGATAGCAGCCGATCCCGATTGCGCCATGGCGTGGTGGGGTGTCTCCTATGCGATCGGACCCAACTACAACAAGCCGTGGGAAGCGTTCGACGAGGAGGATCTGGCCGCGTCGCTCAAGGCCGCATGCGAAGCGGCGAATAGGGCATGCGAGCTCTCCGGCGAATGCAGCGCCGCCGAGATTTCGCTGATCGGCGCATTGCCCTCTCGCTACCAGTCCGAGATTCCCGTCGAAAATATGGAATCCTGGCATGACGACTACGCGGCGGCCATGCGCGCCGTCTATTCGGCGCACGATTCGGATGCCGATATCGCTTCGCTTTTCGCCGAGGCGCTGATGAATCGCACGCCGTGGGAGCTGTGGGATCTCAAGACCGGAAAAGTCGCCGAAGGCGCAAGCACTGCAGAGGCAAGGGAAGTGATTGAGTCCTCAATGAAACGACTGGCCGACGAGGGCCTTCCTCCACATGCCGGCCTGCTGCATATGTACATCCACCTTATGGAAATGTCGCCGTTCCCCGAAAAGGCGCTTACCGCCTGCGACCAGCTCAGAGGGCTGGTTCCCGATTCAGGGCACTTGAACCACATGGCGACCCATATCGACGTCATGTGCGGAGACTACGCCGAAGTCGTCGCTTCCAACAATGCGGCGATGGTGTCCGACCGCAAGTATCTCGCGAAAGAGGGACCGCTCAATTTCTACTCCCTTTACAGGTCGCACAACTACCACTTCAAAATTTACGGCGCCATGTTCCTCGGGCAGTACAAGCCGGCGATTGAGACGGCTGAAGAGATGATTTCGACGCTTCCCGAAAACCTGCTGAGGGTGGAGTCTCCGCCGATGGCCGATTGGCTCGAAGCGTTCATCCCGGTCAAGCAGCACGTTTTTGTCCGGTTCGGAAAATGGGACGAAATCCTTTCTCAGGAATTCCCCGAAAACTCGGAACTCTACTGCTCGACAATCGCGACGATGCGCTACGCGAGGGCGGTCGCCCTCGCGTCGAAGGAGGATGTCGCAGCCGCCGAAAAAGAAGCGGCGGAATTCGATGAAGCGCTAAAGCGCGTCCCGGACAGCCGCTATCTGTTCAACAACAGCTGCCTGGACATACTCGCAGTTGCCAGGGAGATGATGCGCGGCGAAATCGAATACCGAAAGGGCCACTTCGATGCGGCGTTCGCCCATCTTCGCGAAGCGGTGAATCTTGACGACAACATGCCCTACGACGAGCCGTGGGGCTGGATGCAGCCTGCGAGGCACGCCTTGGGAGCGCTGCTTCTCGAACAGGGCAGGGTAGAGGAAGCGGCCGCCGTGTACAGGGCCGATTTGGGGTACGACCCGACGTTGAGTCGCGCGTGCCAGCACCCCGACAATGTCTGGAGCCTAAGCGGCTACCACGAATGCCTCGAACGGCTCGGCGATAAAAGCGAAGCGGCGATTATCAAGCAGCGCCTCAACATTGCGCTCGGCCGCACCGACCTGCCGGTCAACGCTTCCTGCTATTGCCGGCTTTCCGTCGTCGGCTGACGAGCAAGCCACAAGTTCGGCCGAAGACCAATCGGGCTCAATAGAGCAATCGCGAGTTGTCGGGGTCGTAGGGGCAAAACGGGACGACTCGCGCCGTTCGCGGAATTCCGAGAATCGGAGTCTCCAGCATCATGCCGACTGCGGCGCATTCCGGGTTGACGAAGCCCATGGCAAGATTTTTGCCGGTTCGGAATCCGAAGTCGGCCGAAGTCACGGCACCGATCGCCCTGCCGTCGCGATCGATGCTGCTACCGGGCTGCGCGGGCGCGTTGGCGCAGTCGATCTCGAGCATCGCGAACAGGCGTCGCGGTCCGTCTTCGACCATTCTTTCCAATGCCCTTCGGCCGACGAAATCCTTATTGAAATCTATGAAGCGCTCGAGCCTCGATTCTACGGGATTGAATTCTGTAATCAGGTCCGACTTCCAATGCCGGTAGCTCTTCTCGATCCGCATGCTCTCCGTCGCGTAGAGGCCAAAGGGCCGAAGCCGGCGGAATTCGCCGGCTTCTTTCAGAATTCGCCAAATCTCCCTATGGCTCGTCGATGGCGAATGGATTTCGTAGGCGACTTCGCCGGAGTAGCTCAGCGAATAAACAATGGCGGAGACGTCTCGAAAACGCACCGTTTTCGCTCGAAGCCAGGGAAATGCGGCGCTCGGCGCCTCGCCGTCGGCGGCCCGGTCAAGGATTTCTTTCGAATTCGGACCGGCGACCACGATGACTTGAATGTCGGACGTGAGCGACCGCAGCGCAATCGATCCGTCCGACGGCAGCTGGCTCGAAAGCCATTCGAAATCGTGGAGTTCCGCCGCGGCGGCCGAGCAGTACCGGACCTTTTCGCCGATGGAGGCGACAGTCGCCTCGCAAACGACGTTACCCTGCCGGTTCAAGAAATAGCAGAGAGATACTCTGCCTTCCTCGCGAGGAATTCGGGAGCAGGCTATGCGGTCCAGCCAATCGTGGACGCCTCGTCCGGAAAATTCGTAAAGATTGAATCCGCTGACTTCCATGATTCCGGCGTTGTCGCGGACGTTCAGAACCTCGTCTCGGACAATCGCATGAGCATTGGAAAAACTGAAGGAGTGGACTTCCTTGAAATCGCGGCGCGGCTTGAAATACGCCGCGCGCTCCCATCCGTTGATCGCCGCGAATTCCGCGCCTTCGGCATCCAATTGCCTCGTTAGCTCCGTTAAGCGAGCGGGCCTTCCCGCCGGGCGATGCTCATGCGGCATGTGGAACCGGAATTCGTTTTGGTAGTCTTCCCGTGCCTTGGCGGCGCAATAGTTCAAGCTCGCGTATTTTCCGAAGCGCCGCGGGTCGAGGCACCACGTGTCGTAGCATGCTTCGCCGTGGACGATCAGCTGGGCCAGGAGCCATCCGTGCCCTCCGCCTTCGCCGACGCCGGCCCTAAGTCCGGCGATGCAGTAGGCGTTTCGCGTGCCCGGTATCTTGCCGACAAGCGGCAGCCCGTCGGCGGTATAGGTGATCGGGCCGTTGACCACCGTCCGGATGCCCGCTTCAAGAAGGTCAGGCAACCGCTCGAGCGCTCCGTCCATTACATCCGCCACGCGTTCGAGATCGTCGGCGCAGAGCGCGTTGCTGAAATTCGGATCGATGCCTTCCATTCCCCAGGTCTTGCATCCCTGCTCGTAGAAACCAACGAGCAAACCGTCTTTTTCCTGGCGGCAATAGAAATCCGAGACCGGGCAGCGGATCAGGGGCATTCGGCGGTCGGAGGCGGCAATTCGTTCGATACTATCCGTAACGAAATACTGATGCTCCATAGATACTACGGGCAATTCCGCCTGCATCATGCTTGCAACTTCATTGACCCTGTAGCCGCAGGCCAGCACGATGAATTCGCAGGCGACTTTTCCATCGGGCGTATGAACGACCCATCCGCCGTCGGGTTTTTGGTCGAGCGCGACGACGGGGCATTTCCGAATAATTCTTGCCCCGGCGCGACGAGACCTCCGCGCTAGGGCCTGGCACAGCTGCGCGGGATCGATGTGCCCGTCCTGAGGGTCCCAAAGCCCGCCGGCGAGTCCGTCGACGTTGAGCAGCGGATGTCGCCTCCGGCACTCCGCAGCATCTATGACTTCGAACTCGACGCCGACGGCTTTCGCCACCGAGGCGAAGTGCGCGTAGCCATCCATGTGGTTCCGGTTTCCCGCGAGCCGAATCCCCCCGTCGCCGAAATTGTATCCGACAGGGTATTCCGCGTCTTGGGAGAGTTCCTTGTAGAGTCGTATCGAGTAGGACTTGAGGCCGATCATGGTCTGGTTGGTGCCGAAGTTCGTTACCTGCGCCGCGGAATGCCAAGTCGTGCCGGATGTCAGTTCGTCCCTTTCCAGAAGGACGGCGTCGTTCCAGCCTTCCGTCGTCAAATGATAGAGAGTCGAACAGCCGGCGATTCCGCCGCCGACAACAACGACTCTTGCGTGCTCGTCCAATGCGCCGCTCCCGGAATTCGAAAAAATGCGCTATCCTTCGCTCAATCGCTCAATCGCCTGGCCGCCGTCAATTGATTCGAATTTGCAAAGAAGACGGCGGAAGACTCGCGGAAAGATTCAATTGGGCAAACGGTTGAGAGAGTCTATAGGCGGTGAGACAGGACAGGAACGCAATGGCCGGAATGAGCAAAATTGAATATTCGGACTTCCCAAAGAAGCGGCGGACGGGCGGCGCGCCTAGCGAAACGCAAGTCGGAAACGCCTGAAATAAACCCCGCGCCGCCCGGTCAGCGAGGCGGCCAGTACAAGCCGCTTTCCCAGTCGGGAATTCGCGAGATTTACCGGACTGCGCTTCGATTGCTTGAAGAGCTGGGAATGGGCGAGAGTCCGGAAAAGTTGATCGGAGCCTGTCTTTCTCGAGGCGCGTTCCTGAACGAGCGCGGCCGACTCTGCTTTCCCGGAGCGCTGGTGGAAGACATTATTGCCGATGCCCCGAAGACCGTCGCGCTTCACGGCCGGGACCCCGGCAGGAGTTTCGAAATCGGAGGAGACAGGGTGTATTTCGGCACGGGCGGAGCGGCGGTTCGCACGCTGGATATCGATACCGGGCTATACCGGCCGTCCACGATGAGGGATCTCCACGACTTTACTCGGCTCCAGGATCGACTTGAGAATATCGCTTGGTTTACCAGATGCTGCATAGCGACCGATATTCCGGACAACTACGACCTGGATGTCAACACCGCCTACGCGCTTGCCCGCGGGACGACGAAACCGGTCGCGACGGCATTTTTCATCGCCGATCACGTCGCGCCCGTCGTGCGCCTTTTCGACATTGCCGACGGAGGCGAGGGCAGGTTCAGCCGCCGTCCCTGGTGCGTCGCGCATATCAGCCCGATAATTTCGCCATTTCGCTACGGCGAAGACGCGGTCGACGTTGTCTTTGAATGCATCCGGCACAATATCCCGGTCAACTGCATTACGGGGGCGCAGTCGGGAGCGACCGGTCCCGCCGCTCCGGCAAGCTTTCTGGCGGCATCGCTCGCGGAGACGCTCGCCTCACTATTGATGGTCAACTGCGTCAGGCCGGGCTATCCCATGATCTTTTCCAACTGGCCCTTCGTCGTTGATCTGCGCAGCGGAGCATTTTGCGGCGGGGGCGCCGAGACCGCCGTCATGAATGCCGCCAGCGCTCAATTGTCGAATTGGCTCGGCCTTCCGTCCGGAGTCGCTTGTTCCATGTCGGATGCCAAAGCCGTCGACTGCCAGATGGGAATGGAAAAGGGTATCACGGCACTTGCGGCCGGCCTCGCCGGCGGCAACGTCATATACGAGAGCTGCGGCATGTCTTCCGCCCTTCTTGGCGTTTCATTCGAAGCCTTCGTCCTCGACAACGAAATGCTTGCCAGCGTCTATCGAATCATTCGCGGAATTGAAGTGGACGGCGACTCGCTTGGATTCGACGAGATTTGCGGCTCGGTTCTCGGCCAAGGGCATTTTCTCGGCAGCGACCAGACAATGCGCTCAATGCAGCGCGACTTCGTATACCCAAGGCTTGCCGACAGGGACTCGCCGGATGCATGGGCCGACAAGGGAGCCCCCGACATCCGCAGCGTCGCCCGGGAAAAGGCGCGGGAAATCCTGTCCAGCCACTTTCCGGACTACCTGGGAAGCATGGCCGACCGAAAGATTAGGGACGAATTCAAGATCCTGGAATAGCGCTTGCCGGAATCGCCGGAATTCGTCGATTAAGAACTCTCATCGGGCGTTCGGCCTAGCCGGCTTCAGCGCTGCCGGGACCGAATCCGGGCTTGCGCTTCCCGGAAAGAGGCATGCTCATGAAACCCGCTCCGGCTAGGCGCGGGGAGCATCGGCTTCGAGTTCCTTCGGCTTGATTTCGGAAAACAGATGCCTGAAGCGCTGAGACTGAGAGCGCGACCACCGTACGTTGACCTCGAAACCGGATTCGCAATGCGATTCGCTTTGAACGACGTTTTCCTTGAATAGCCAGGCCCTTTGCCGACCGTCGGAAAACGAAAGCTTAACCGTTTCCGTTCGGTCGTTCTTCCGTAGCAGCTCGTCGATATGCCGCAGCAACCCCTTGATTCCTTCGCCCGTCCTAGCGGAAACTGGAAAGAACTCCTTGTTTGCTCCGGGAGTTGCCGCTATTTCCTCCTTCTCGCTTGCCCGCACCAAGTCGACCTTGTTCCAGACTTCGACGACTGGCTGAGAGTGGGACGCGCCAACTTCGAGTTCTTCCAGGATTTTGGCGACGCTCCCGGCGTGATGAGATGCGTTCCGGTGCGATATATCCCTTATATGCAGTACGAGGTCGGCATCGACGACCTCTTCAAGCGTCGCGCGAAAAGCGGCGATCAGCTGCGGCGGCAATTCGGAAATGAATCCGACAGTATCCGAAAAAACCGTCTGCAGGCCCGAAGGCAGCCGAACGGCTCGCATTGTCGGGTCGAGCGTAGCGAACAGCAGGTCGGTCGCCTGAACGCCGGCGCCGGTCAAGCGGTTGAACAATGTCGATTTTCCGGCATTTGTATAGCCGACCAGCGCGACCACCGGATACGGCACGGATTTTCTCGCATTGCGATGAAGCCCTCGGGTTCGCACTACCGTTTCGAGCTTTTTCTTGATCCGAAGAATTTGCTCGTCGATCGCTCGCCGGTCCGCTTCTATCTGGGTTTCGCCCGCGCCGCCCACGAATCCAAGCGCGCCGCGCTGCCTTTCCAAATGAGTCCATTGCCGCACGAGACGCGATTTCTGATAGTTGAGTCTTGCCAGCTCGACCTGCAGCACGCCTTCGCGCGTTCGAGCCCGGCTCGCGAAAATTTCCAGTATCAAACCGGTCCTGTCGAGTATCTTGACATCCCAGATGCGCTCGAGATTCCGCTGCTGAACCGGAGTGATCGAACCGTCGATCACGACCGTTTCCGCGTCGGCTCTCTGAATATCGCGCTTCAGGCTCTCGCATCTTCCCGAACCGAAAAATGTTGATCCGACGATGGCGCGCATTCGGACGATGTCCTCGAATGCGATTTCGAAGCCCAGGGCCAAAGCCAATGACACGGCCTCCTCCAGGGACTCAGCGTCTGAACGGGACTGTTTCGGATTCGCGAAGGCAGGATGAAGTATTCCGACTCGTATTGGCAACAAGCAGCTTCCTCGAAAACTTTAGCCCGGCTTCTGGGCTATGTATCCGGAAAAGAAAATGCGCGGGCGAAAAAATCGCCTCGATTTTACGCGAGCGTTGCCTCAATGCCATGAGGTCGAATCTCCGAGCTTGAATGCCTCTTGATGATTTCGGTTTGGGCGAGGGCCGATTCGAACCTGCGTCGACGGCTCCGGCGCGTGTAGAAAACCGGCGTCCCTTAGGCGCGTCCCAACGCTTTCTGAGGATTGAATTGAACATGCGGTCGTCCGGAAGGGGTATGCAGGACGGAGGCATGCTTGAAATTTTCAAGCGCGCTGAATTCCCGGGCAGCTATACTTCGTGAACCTGGAGATCCTCTCCGATCAAAATGCGTCCGCCATAGATTCCGGACATCTCGTTGATGATTCGCCCCTTTGCTTCAGGCTTGTGCATATGCCTGCGCATGTGCGTGAGAATAACGGTTCCGACATCGGCCTGCGCGGCCGTCTCGGCGACCTCTAGATGCCCGGAAGATCCGCGCTTCCATTCCGGCCGAAGCGCTTCCTCCGAAAACTGGTAGCACATGTGGATCAATATATCGGCCTTGTTCGCGAGCTCGGTCAGAGCCTTCGACGGTCCGGAGTCTCCCGAATAAACAAGGGACCGGCCGTTTGAATCGAGTCTGAACCCTAGGCACTCCAAAAACGGCTGGGCATGCGGCACCCCGACCGCCTCGATGTTCCAGCAGTCGCCTTCAAGCCTGAAGCCGTCGGAAATCTCCCGTATTCGCGGTTCGGGCCAATTTCTCGGAAGCCTGCCGCCGCGCATCTCGAATACTTCCCGGCTCGCCGGAAATTCGCAGCGAGCCCGCAAGTCATGGGAAAACGCGCCTTCCGAGCCGAACAGCTTGTCGGAAATCGCAGCCATGGGCGCCGGAGCGTAGACGTCGAGATCCGGGACTCTGCCGGCGCCCTGATCCCAGCGGGCGTGAACAATTCTCGCATAGTCCATCATGTGGTCCGAATGAAGGTGGCTCAGCAGCATCGCGTCAATGTCGCAAGGGCTGTAGCCCGCCTGCAGCAGCCGGTCGAATGACCCGCCGCCGCAGTCGAACTGAAGGCGATTCGTTCCGAAATCGACGAGAAATCCCGAGGACGCGCGCGCCGGTTCGGGATCCGGCGTTCCGGTTCCAAGCAGTACAAGTTTCACATCGAATGCTCCGTCCGCGAATTAGGAAAGGTCGAAGGCTTCAAGACTTGGCTCATGTGGCGCCGCTCTTCAGGATTCGGGCGCAGGCGCCGGAGTCGCGCCTCTTGCGCCTAGCGTAAAGGCGGCATTGGGACCGCCAAAAGAATCAATCAGTTCCGCCTGGTCGGCATGCGCCTGCCGATCGACCGCGTCGGCGTCGCAGATTTCACTCAGCCGTCGATCGAAGGACTCGAGGACGGCCAGGTAGGCCGGATCGCCGGCGAGATTCCTGGATTCCTCCGGATCGCCCTCGAGGTCGAACAGCTCGGGTTCGAATCCGACATAGCGAATGTATTTCCAGCGCCCGGTACGGAGCATAAAGGCGCCGCTGACGGCGCCGACTGCATGATATTCGCTTACGACCGCGCGATTCATGTCCGCTTGGCCTGACGCGATTTCGTAAAGCGAACGTCCCGGTAGATCTCCCTGGATGGACGTTCCGAAGTGACTGGCAATTGTCGCCGAGAGATCGATCAGGCTTACCGGCGTATCGCAGTGGCCCGGCTGGATTCCGGGTCCCGATACAATCAACGGGACCGCAACCGATTCGTCGTACATGTTTGATTTGCCCCACAACCCCCTCGCTCCGACATTGTCGCCGTGATCGCTCGTATAGACTACGGTCGTATTGCCGCGCAGGCCTTCAGCGTCCAGGGCATCGAGAATGCGGCCCACATTTTGGTCGAGGAAGCTGCAGAGGCCGTAGTAGCTGGATTTCGCGGCTTTCCGTTCCCAATCGCCGCGAAACTGCCGGTCCGTGTCCATCACGGCGTTCTGAAGCTCGACCCAGGGATGCCGGGGGTGGCCGTCTTCGGGATGAAGCTTGGCCGGCGGCATCCGGTCGGCGGGATAGAGATCGAACCACTTTTGCGGCACCACAAGAGGAAAGTGAGGCGCTACTAGACCGACGAACAGGCACCAGGGCTGCGCGCCGTTCCCGTTTTCGGCCAGCCATCGCTCGGTCCTGGCAACCACGGAATCGTCGTATCTGTTGTATTTGCTATAGCCGGGACCGATATAGTCGCCGAGCATCCTGGATCCGGGAACCAGGCGTTCCTCTGCGCTCCGAACCGACCCCCATACCATGCCCACCCCGTCGGCGACCATCATGGGAATATGCTCGGCGTCGAAACCCGCCCGGTCGCCCTCGGCGCGATAGTGAAGCTTTCCGATCGCTTCGACAGGCACTCCCAAGGACTGAAGCGCGTGCCCCCAACCCGGGGTTCGTCCGTCGTAGGGCATCGCGTTGTCCCAATGGCGAATCTGGTGAACGTATTTGCCCGTGGCGAAACAGGCGCGCGCAGGCACGCAGATTGGCGATGGAGTGACAGCGTTCCTGAAGCGAACGCCCGTCGCCGCGAGCGCGTCCAGATTCGGCGTTTTTACTAAGGCGTGGCCGGCGCATCCCAGCGCGCGCGCCTGATGCTCGTCGGACATGACGACGAGCAGGTTCGATGTCAGTTTTCGGATTCTTTGGCCCCCGCCGCTCTTTCTAGCTTTTCGATTATGCGGAAGACGGTTATCGCTTCGTCCGGGGAGAGAGCGTTGAGCAGCATTCGTTGCCGGGCTTTCATTTTGGGAAGTATCTGTTCGTGGAGCTTGCTGCCGGACGGCGTAAGAGCGAGCCGGAGGACTCTCCGGTCGGGTTCGGACCTCGCGAGGGTTACGAAACCGGCTCTTTCAAGGGAGCGCAGGGTTCGGCTAATGATTGCCGGGTCCATTCCGGATTTCGCGATTAGTTCGCGCGATGTCGAAACGCCTTCCGTGCCGATCATGATAATCATTCGCCACTGGCCCAGCGTGATGTCCGTTTCCCGACTGAGGATTGCCGCGGCCTGAGCGTTGAGAGCGAGATGCAAGCGCGCGATTCTAAAGGTCAGGAATTGCGATAGCGAGACCAGATGCTGGTCCGTGTCGATTCTCTTTAGAAAGTTGTTCATTTTCTTGGCCGCGCTTTGGCCCTATCAATGAGCAAACAGGCGAGCTGAATGCTCCAGTGCAAACAATTGACATTATCAATTATTGAAATTACAAGTAAATTGTCAACTTAAAATGATTCACTTTTCCTGCAGCGATTGGAGGACACAATTCATGATTAAGCGGATTCTGGCCAGCCTTGTCGCATTGGCTGCCCTAGCCTCGGCGGCGGCGACCGCGCAGGCGGAATGGATGCCCGGCGGACCGATCAAGATGCTGATCGGATTTCGGGCCGGCGGCGGAGCCGACACCCAGGCGCGCTTGATCGCAGAGGAGCTCGAGGAAAGGCACGGCTGGAAGATCATTCCCGAACAGATGACTGGCAAGGGCGGCGCGGTTCTCGCGGCGGCGCTAAAGGAAGAGCCCGCCGACGGCACCGCGATAGGCATCATAGTTACGGAGAGCCTCGGGTACAATATGGTCGCCGCCAAGAACGCCGGCTACCAACAGTCGGATTTCACCGCGCTAACGACTACGGCAGGATTCCAAATGGGCATCGTCGCGTTGACCTCCAAGGGCTGGAACACCTTCGACGAATTGGTCGAAGCCGCTCGCGCGGGCGAACAAATCCGTTTCGGGGCCATGAGCCCCAAGCTCGCCGATCTGGCCTACCTTCTCGGCAAGGCGCACGGCATAGAATTCAACATCGTGATGACTCAGGGAGGCAAGGGCGTGATGGACGGCCTCAACGCCGGCGATCTCGACATCGGCTGGGGCGCTGGAATACAGAACAACGCGGTTCTCGCGGGGGACATGATTAATCTCGCCTCCGGCCTTTCGACCAGATTGATGGTTTCTCCGGATGCGCCGACCATAAACGAGCTCGGCTTGCCTTTCTCGGCGGACGGATATTTCATATTCGTATCTCCCGACGGGATAACCGCGGAAGCGCGCGAAGCATTGTCGTCCGCGATCGCCTCCATCGTATCCGACGGCGACACCGAAGCCGGCGGATTCATCGAGAAAGCGTTCGGCGGATCCGTGGTTATCGCGGGCGAGGAGCTGGACGCGCTTCTTGCCGCCGAGGAAGCCGCGGCGGCGGCCCTGCTCGAGAAAGCGTCGAGATAGCCTCTCGCTACCGGACTAGGGGCGGTGGTTTAGGAAAAGGTCGCTCCTTCCCGGGCGGCTCATCACGCGCGGCCGAGGCCTAGATTCGCTCGCCCATGAAAGCCCGAATTTCGCAGGACCTGGTGCTCGGCATCGTCGTTCTAGCAATCGGACTCTTCGTCGTCTTCGTCTGGGCGCCAATCGACAGCGACACCGGCATTGCCGAGAAAGTAAGGGGCCGCTGGGCGATCGGCGATGCCCTGGCGCCGTCGGTCGCCGGCGCTCTTCTTGCGGTTTCCGGCGCGGGATTGGTCGCGGGAGCATGGCTCCGTCCCGCGCCGCCATCGCTGGGCCTCGCGAATTTCGGCTTTGTAGCCGCATTCGTCGCGCTTCTCGCAATCGGACTTTCGATCATGAGGTACAGCGGACCCGGGGTAGCCGAACTGACCGCGAACGACTACCGGCCGCTTCGCGACGAGATTCCCTGGAAGTATATTGGATTTGTATCGGGCGGCAGTTTTCTGGTCTTCAGCCTCGTCTACCTGGTGGAGCGGCGATTTGACGCGCGACGCGTCGCGCTTTCAATCGCCATCGCGCTAATTTTGGCGCTAGCTTACGATTTGCCGTTCGAGGACCTGCTGCTGCCGCCCAACGCGGACGTCTAATGGATGTTTGGAGTCATGTCGCCGCCGGAGTCCTAGCCGTAATACAGGGACCGGCAATGTTTCATGTCGGCGCCATTCCCGTATCCGTTACGATCGTTATGATTCTCGCCGGTTTTCTCGCCGGAATTGCGGTCGGCGCGACTCCGGGCCTTGCCGGTCCCATGGCAATGGCCGTTTCCCTTCCGATTCTGATCTCGGTGTTCGGCTACGAACAGGCCTCGCTGCTTCCGGTGCTGGGATTCCTAATCGGAGTCATGAAAGGAGCCACGGTCGGAGGCGCCGTTCCGGCGATACTCTTCAACACGCCGGGTACGCCCGACGCGCTGCTCACGACCTACGACGGTTATCCGATGACTCGAAACGGGCAATCGGGAAAGGCCCTGCGCATCGCGCACTTCTCTTCCGTTTCCGGAGACACGTTGTCCGACATCCTGCTTTTCCTCTGCGCTCCCTTTCTTGCCGTCCTTGTCGAATCCTTCCTGGACCTGCCGGAAAAGACCGCGCTGATTTTGCTGTCCATGGCTTTCATTGCGGCAGTGGTCGGCAAATCTGTGATGAAGGGGCTTTTGGCAGCGGGTTTTGGCATGCTCGTTGCGTTCGTCGGTACTGGAGAGGAGTTCTATCCCCGTCTTTCCGCGGGCCTGCCCGAACTGGCGCAGGGAATTCCCGTCGTATCCGCCATTCTCGGAATGCTCATTCTCGGCGAAGTCATCAAGGGTCTCGAAGATCTCATGAGGGAGCGATCCGCTACCGGCCGGATTAGCCAGGTCGCGGAAACCGGCGACAATCGACTGGCGCTAAGGGAAAAACTCCGCCTCCTTCCCTTTATAGGCAATTCCGCCGCGATCGGCGCGATTGTCGGGATCCTGCCGGGCGTAGGCTCGACTCTCGCCGCGACTTTGGGCTACGCCTCGGGCCGTCGCAAGCAAGCCCGCCGCGGCGGCGCGGAATTCGGAACCGGCGCTCCCGAAGGAGTTGCGTCGACTGAAGCCGCGAATTCAGCGGTATCCGGCGCCAACTTGATCCCCGTGCTCTCGCTGGGGATTCCCGGAAATACGGCCGCCGTTTTCCTGATACTCGCTATGGAAACCATCGGAGGTTTCAACCCTGGTCCAAGCGTATTCCGGATTCCCTCGGAAGGGATGAATGAAGAAATGGTCATCGCATTCGGAATCTTCACGGCCATGGTGATCGCCAATCTCCTGAATTGGACCATCGGCGGCGCGTTCATGCGCTGGATGGGAATCATGATACGAATTCCGAAGCAAATCCTCCTGCCGTCGGTCCTGCTTGTCACGATGGTCGCGATCTATGCGCAGGAGACCAGCTTTTCCGCACTTGTCTTCGCCCTGGGCTTCGGCGTGCTGGGATACTTCTTTCGGAAGCTCCACATCTCGGTGCTTCCGTTCGTCATCGCATTTATACTCGCCGGCACGCTCGAGAGAACCGCTCGCCAAGCATTCTCGGCGACCGGCGGCGATCCGTTCTTTTTGTTTTCAAGCCCGCTCGCGGCAATTCTCATGATCGTGGCCGTCGCCCTCGTCATCCTTTTCGGGCGGCGCCGAATGGAGAGCCAACATTGAGACCGCTGAACTTTCTGCTCGTGTCCGCCGACCAGCAAAGAGGCGATTGCCTCGGCGTGGAAGGGCGCCGCGTAAAAACGCCCCACCTGGACCAATTCGCCTCCGGCGGAACGCGATTCTCGGCCGCGATTACGCCGTGCGTCGTCTGCCAGCCAGCGCGAGCTTCAATTCTGACCGGGCTCCTGCCGCGAACTCACGGCGTTCACGACAACGGCATCGACCTAGATCCAAAGACTGGAGAGAAGGGCTTTGCCGGAACCTTGGCCGCGAACGGCTATGATACCGCGTTTTTCGGCAAAGCTCATTTCTCCACCTACCATACTTTCGAAGCGACGGGCACGCCGGAATGCGTTAAATCTTCGTCCCGATACGGTCCCGATTGGAATGGACCGTACATGGGATTCAGGCATCTTGAGATCATGCTTGTCGGCCACAACTGGTTTACGCCGGAGCGACCGCCCCGCGGCCAGCATTACGAGCGCTGGTTCTACGCGGACGGGCGCGGCGAAGAGAAAATCGAGGCATACCGGCGAAATGCCGGCGATACGGCCGGCGCGGCGCAGACGTGGCATTCCATGCTTCCGGTGGCGTGGCACAACACGACCTGGACGGCCGACCGGGCGATCGAATGGCTGCGTAAAAGGCGCGCCGAGCCATTCTGCGCCTGGGTCAGCTTTCCGGATCCGCATCATCCGTTCGACTGCCCGGAGCCGTGGTCTCGTCTCCATGATCCGGCGCATGTCGATCTGCCGGCCCTGCGGAGACGAAGTTTCGAGGGCCGGCCATGGTGGCACGAACACGTGCTTACGGCCGAGCCTCAAGGACCGAGCGAATCCGTAAAGACGCGAAAATCCTACAGCCGCATCGCTCCGCAGTCCGACGAGCAGTTGCGCGAGATCATTGCCAATACCTACGGCCAAGTCGCGCTTATCGACCACAATTTCGGACGGTTGCTAATTGCGCTGGACGAGGCGGGGCTTGCCGAGAATACGGTCGTCGTCTACTTTTCCGATCACGGCGACTGGCTTGGAGACCACGGCCTGGTCCTCAAGGGACCCATGCACTACGAAGGGCTTCTTCGGGTGCCGCTGCTGATGCGCGGTCCCGGCGTTCCCGCGGGAAGGACCCTCGGCTCGCCGGTCTCGACTCTCGATCTTGCAGCGACGTTGTACGACTATGCGGAGGCGACACCGCTCTCCGGTCAACACGGATCGAGCCTTCGGCCCTTGATCGAAGAGAAGGCGGTTCGCGGCTACGCTCTTAACGAATGGGAACTTCATCCGGGGCGCGCCGGCGTCGCGCTCAGTTTGCGCACGGTAAGGACGGCTACCCACAAGCTGACGCTGGATTTGCAGTCGGGCGCCGGCGAACTTTACGACCTTGTCGGCGATCCCCTGGAAAGCCGAAATATCTTCGACGGCGGCGACGCCGCCGAAGTTAGGCGAGATCTAGAAAAGCTGATTTTGAGCCGTCCGGACGACATGCTGCCCGTGCGAGATCCCATAGGGATGGCGTGACATCGGCTCGCCGGATTCCGGATTTCGCCGGGTCAGACATGCTGGTCGATCAGTATCGGGTTGCCGTCGGGGTCGAACAGCATGCAGCTGGCGGGTCCCGACGTAGATTCGTCCGCCTCGTGGGCTAATTCGATTCCGCCCGCCTTGAGCGCGCTCTGAATTTCGCGAATATCCGTGAAATCGTCCAGCCTTTGCGCTTCGGGATTCCATCCGGGGTTGAAGGTCAAGGTGTTTTTTTCGAACATGCCCTGAAAAAGGCCGATGATGCAGCTAGAATTCTTCATGATGAGCCAGCCTTGATCCTCCTGGCCGCCGAAGACGGACAACCCGAGCTTTTCGTAGAACTCCCGGGAAGCGGCAATATCCTTGACCGCCAGGCTAACGGAGAAGTTTCCGAGATTCATAATTCCACTCCATTGGTCCGGCTGCCGGCGGCAATCTCGCGGCAGCCGTATGAATCGCGCGTAGAGTGCGCAGGGTCGATTTTCTCACTCGCGATGGAATAGCGCAACCGCGCCGAATTCGTTCGACTCGTCCCTGCCGCCATTGCTTGAACCGAATTCCTGAACGCGCTTTTCCGACCGGCTTCCCCTCCGCGCTCGGCGGAAGCCGGGGCGGTTGCCCGGCGCCGATCATCAGGTGTTGAAACATGCGAGGAAAGGCGCGTTTTCCAAGCGGCGCGAAACCCGGCAAGCAATCGCCGAGATGCCGATATCGGCATGGTTGTCGCCTAGGCCGGCGGCAGCCGGGGCGATCTACGAAAAATGCCGCGCACGACATTTCCCGCAGACCGGCCAAAGCCCTTCCAACGCCGGTCCGACTCTCTTCAGCCGCCGCAGCCAAATCGGCGCGATTGCTTATCAAAATTAGTTTACACGCTCGCCGAGTTCCATCGAGCACGTCTCGCATGCGGCTGTCGCGGGCGTCCCGCTCGATTCCCGGCAGCGCGCGGGCATTCGACTTGCCCCGCCGGGTTTCAAGTTGCTTCTTCGCGGTCGGGAAGGACGGGAAGAGCGGAGAAAAAAGGCGAAGGCGGCAACGCCTACCCCAAACTCAGTCCATCGGCGCGCGCGCGTTGCGGACAGTCCTGCAATCCGGCGCCGCTGCGCAGAGTTCGCGCATTTTCAGATTTAACCCGCGAGTGGTATCGCGGATTCCATCAAGCACAATTTCGAGTGCGGTACGATAGCAGCCTCTGGGAAACTCGAGTTTTTTGCCGGCTTTCGGCAGCTGAATCGACTTTTAGAGCGGTGATTCGGAATTGGCCGCCTGATTTTTCGACTCGCGAAAGAAATTGAACGAATTCGCTAGCCTCGATTCCCAACTAAAGCAAATTGCATGACATTCTAGCCGCCCCGGCG
>JAPPFL010000083.1 GCA_028823855.1 Albidovulum sp. | reverse complement strand
CAGCAGCTTGCGGATGTCGGCGGTCTTCAGGGCCGAGATCCAGTCGAGATCGGCGGGCCGGAGGTCCTCGCGGATCCTCGCCGAAGCGGTCATGCCGCGGTCGCCGACCAGGGCGACGCGGGAGATGCCGAAGCGCGAGCGCGCCTTGGCGATCTGCGAGGCCAGCGTGGAGGGGTCGCCCGCGTTGCCGGGGTTCGCCTCCACCGCCACGGGGCAGCCGTTCGCGGCGCACAGAAGCCCGTACGCGGTCTGCTTCTTGCCCTTCTTGCCGTCGCGGTTGTGGCCGAAGGCCGCGAGCGGGCAGCGCCGCCCCTCGAGGTAGCTGCTTGAAACGTCGTAGAGAATCAGCGCGCTCTCGCCCTTCAGGTGGCGGCCGGCCAGGCTCCGCTCGATCCAGGGCTGGCGCAGGCGAGCTTGGACCCGGGGTCGATCAGCCTCGCCACCACGGCCGCCGCGGCGAGTCTGCGCGTGCGCGAGGGCTCGCGGCCGAGGATCCGGACCATGCCCAGCGACCCGGGCGTTCCCAGGACCGCGGCGACGTGGCCGTGCGGAAGCGACCTGCGGATGGCGGCCGCGTCGTCGAGCGAGGGGAGCACGATCCCGCCCTTGAGCGCGGCGCGCACGGCGTCGACGAGCTCGGGCGGCATTCTGGAGAGGTTGGCGACCGTTCGCCTCCTGATCCGGGTTCCTTCGCGCCAGGCCTCGCGGAGGAGGATCGCGGGACGCGAGCTTCTGTTCGGGATGACGTCGACGCCGGGGGCCACGGCAAACTCCTGCATGGCAACAATTTCGAATCGACTATAGCCCGTTTAAAAACGCTGTACAATAGCAACGCAAAATTTTTTTATGGCAACGGGAGTCCGGGAACGGAGCCGCCCTTCGGATGAAAAATCGAATGAACTCAACGGGTTGAGCGCATTTGTTCCGCTTTGGTTCTAATTGAAGTTCAGTTTAATCTCGTTAATTTTGCAATGGGTTCACGAATCAAAACTTGCTGAAATTGGTGTAATATTCACGAGCCGCAGCATTGTGGCTAGGCCACGAGCGCAACGAGATCGTCGATGCGGCGCAGGTCGCGATTACCTGCGAGGTAGGAAATCCCGCGATGAAGGTGCAACCGGAACTGCAGCGCTAAGATTTCGGGGTCTGTACCGAATCCGTCTCGCAGGCACCGCTCCCTGAGAAGTGCCATGTAGAGTTCGGCGTGACGACCGCCGAACACCTTCCAACTCATCTCGACATTGCTGTCCGCCGGAATTTTTAAGGATTGTGGCACAGTCTGTTCGGCAAGCGACAGACACAGTGCCCATCTGCACAGTACGTTCCAGTGATGGATACCCGTAACCCGCTTGAGTTTGATGAGTTGGTCTTTCGCCTGTTGCGACAGCGTGATGTGTTCAATTGCCATTACGCGGCCTCTCTTTATGGCAGGTAGCCCGAGGCGACGCGCGTTGTACCGGTGGTGTCATCGTAGACTAGTCGGTAGGTGCGGCCGATCCACGGGAAGAGTCTTTCAAGATACGGTCCGGCAATTTCTTCGTCCGTCGACAACAAAAGTAACTGGTGACTGGCGAACGGCAGATAACGTTCGACAAGATGCATACGATGTCCAGAATCGAGACGCCCGAGTGCCGTATCGATGGCGGTAGGCAACGGCCGTCCCGAGGCCTTGGCTAGCGCCCAAAGTAATGCGATGGCGAAAAGCTGGCGTTCACCAGCCGAAAGCCGCTCGGCACTAAGCGGTTCGGCATCTCGCCCGTAGAGTGTGATGGAGTACTTTTTCGGATCGATCGACAGGCGCGTGACAAGGCCGGACTTGCGCAGCAGTTGCTGGTAGCTCTCCAGCACCAGTCGCTCGACGCGCTGCACGTGACTCTCTATGACGGCGCACCGAAATGCGCCAAGCGTATGTCTGACCTTGTAGGAATGGCGCAGAATGCGCGAGCAGTCGTCCCGCCGCTCCTTTTCTTTGATATCAGCCTCCAGCATTCGCTCGAGGGACTGCCCGCGGCGCTCTAGTTCTCGTTGCTGCCGGTCTATTTCCTGTCCCATTGCGGCGTGAATGATTTGAAGCTCGGCTATGTCGGAGCGTAATTCGTCGCGCTCGTGCGTTAGCTTTTCGACGATGTCGGCGTTCGGAATGTTCGCATGTTCGATACGCGCCTGCTCTTCATCGCTACGCCGTATGTCCTGGAGGCGGAGAAGATCGGCCGCCTTACGAGCCATTTTGTCAAGACCGCCGCGCAGCAGGGCGTGAAGATCGCCGCGGGCCTCAGGCGTGATGTCGAGCACCGTCTCTTTCTTGCCGAGATTCTCGCGGTCTGCCCGGTCAGCGTCGAAAAACGCCTGTAGCGCGTCAACGACAACCTTGTCGGCCGAATGACTGCACAGGTGTTTGAGAGCGGCCTTGTCGCGGTCTTTAAGTGCTGCGGACAATTCTCGTGCGCTGCGGCACTCCTTTTCGTGTTGGTCGCGGCTCGCGGCCGAATCAAGCAAGGTACGCGTGAGCAACAATGACGCGGCACCGGCAGCGAACTCGCGCAGGGCGTTCTCGCCGTCCTTCACGCATTGCACAGCGTCAGACCATTTTTTTTCAATGGCTTTGCGCTGGTCGTAGAGCGTTCCTCCGACCTTACGATATTTTTCCTCGATCTTACGTAGCGCGCTTCGCTGCTTGTCGATCCGGTGCGTCTGCAGGGAAGCGCGCTCTTGTTTTAAGGCATCAAGGCGGCGGCGCAGATCGCGGACGGCGTCTTGGGCTGCGGTAATTTCCGAATGTCGGGAATTGTCCTTGCTTTCCGTTCGCTTGCGGCGTTCGTAAACTTGCAAGTCTCGTTCAAGTTGGTCGACCATGTCCAGGCCAAGAAGGTTCTGAATAGCCGTGCCTAAAAGGGCCGAGGAGTCGTTTTGTGAGGCGTAGGCCTCCACTTGCTCGCCGTCGAACAGGAACAGGTGTGCGATATTAGCCGGGAAGAACTCCTCGACCTGGCTTGCCCAGTTGTCCGCAAGCGACGGTTCGGACTCACCGTTCTTAAGGACCTCAAACCGCTCCTTACAGCCGTTGTCCGAGTTCTTCCAGAAGCGGCACAGCTTGTAGCTATCTTCCCGACCATCGATCGTGTGTCGGAATCTGATTTTTATTCCAGCCTCGGAGGCGTTCGCGCCGCGGTGAATGCAGCGCGACAGATATTCCTGGTAGCCGAGAGACCCGCGGTTGGAACTCCTGGCGTACGGTCCGAACAGGCCCAGTTGTAACGCGTCAAGGAACGTCGTCTTGCCGCCGCCGTTCAGTCCGCCGATCAAGACAATTGGCTTGTCCGGCGCAATGGGGGTCAGTTCGACGCTCTGCGTCCCTTCATAGAGACCGAAATTGTGAAATGTGATCTCGTCCAAAATCATAGGAGGGGCCTATCAGGCAGGGTTGCGTTCTCACCTTCCGTGGCGTATGCAGAAAGTTCGCTCGCTGTGCGTTCCCGCGCTTCCCGCAGCGCGTCCCGCCGCTGGCGCGCTCGGTCAACGGCATCGTTCTCGTCTTCATAGAAATTGCGAAGGAAAGAGCCTTCCAATGCGTCGAACAGTCCAGCACGGCGCAGCATGAATTTATGCCGCTTTTCAATGGAAAGCAACTCCCGCACAAGCTGGAAGTGCAGGTCGTCCTTGCCGCACAGATCACGCAAAAGGTCCATTTCCGTTGCGCCCATGACAAGAATGTCATCTAATCTGCCACCGGGATAAGTACTTCCGGTCGCATCTTCATAGGTACGCGGCAGGTTGTCCTCGATCTCGTGCTTCTCGACGACCCAGATACGGCGGATTTCCTCAAGCTCGTCAAACGTAATAAGCTCGATATTGCGCACTTCGTCCGGACCGTTATCACGAATGTGCTGTTGGGCTTTAAGGACCTTGCGCAACCACTCTTCCCGCGCTTCCTGTTTGTAAGGTCCGGGAATGGGGCGATCGTTAAATAGGTGAACGGCACCGTTCATGCGCCGAAAATCGCGTAGCGGCCTGTCGGCGTCCGGCGTTTTAGGCGGATCGAGTTGATTACGCAGTTCCAACAGCGGCAGCATCCACTCTTTTTCTTCGTCGTTCTGAATCATCGCGTGCATCGACTTATCTTTCTCGACAAGCGTGCAAACCCAGCATCCGAAACGGCTGTCGCCGCAACTCGGCGTGGCAGTATCCACTACAAGCGGACATTCGCCATCGGCAGACGCGCCCTGATACATCGTCAGCAGTTCTTTGTTGTTGTAACCCCACGGGTTGCCGACCTGCATGAGGAACATCCAGACATCGTCGTTCGACCAATCCTCGATCGGCGAATAGACATAGGAGTTGGGCAGGCTGCCATTAGGGCTAAGACGACCATGTGCCCGTTTTTCCTCAAAGCGCTCCATAACCTTCGCGCGCGCGGCACTTTCGGCTTTCCTTGTGCCAAGAACGAGAATTGATTCCCCGTGTTGCTGCACAACTGAACTAATGAACTGCGTGGACGGGTTGATCTTGAGCCGTTCGGTGCACCAACGGAATTTTGGACGCGGCGCGGGATAACCACGCCCGATCAGGTTTACCCAGAACGTGTTTTCCGGCGCGGGAGTTAGGCGGTGGGCGGTCAGCGGTAGATCTTGCTCGCTGGCCTGCCGATTCATGCGGTCAAGGGAGTTCGACACCCATAGTGCCACAACGGGGTTTTCAACTAGCGTGTCAGTGCTGATAACGTAGACGGGCTTCCTGCGTTCGGCATTGGGCAGATCAGCAAGGGCAATCCAGACGAGCTGCAATACAGCCGTCGAATCCTTGCCGCCGCTATAGCCGACAACCCACGGGATTTCATCGGATACGTAAATTCTTGCGATTTCGCTCTTGAGTGCGTCAATCGTTTTCCTGAATCCGACCTCTGTAAAAGCCGAGTTATGCGTTGGTTCTTTGGATGCCATTTGGCCCCCGATTAACTGCGTCTTCTACGCGCTGCTCTTCTTCCGTTAATTCAAGACCAAGATGGGCCTTGATCGCGTTGGCTGTGAGCGTGATGTTTTGGTGCGCCTTGGAAAGCTGACCGCCAACCAAGGCACGCCCTTCCCACATCTTTTTATTGGCGCGTCGCCAGTCCATAGTCTTGAGCCCAGCGATCTCCGTCTTCCACGTTTTGGGATAGCGAGAAATCAGTGCGCGTCCACTTCTTGCGAGAGCCTGCAGGACAACACCGTGCGTGTGGATAAAGTCCTTACGTAATTCACCTGCCGTCAGGTCGCCGCGGCGCACTCTGTTCCAGTCGTCCATCTGCTCGGCGACCGCCTCCCAGAATTCGAGCGCGAGCCGCGCCGAATCTTCCGGCGACCGCTCGGTTGCGCCCATAAGCAGTTCGGTGGTTGCATGGTAGATGGCGCTAAGGGTGAAGAGCCGTCGCGAACGCGGAGCAAGGCTCGTCTTTTCAAGCTCTACGACGTCTCGGAAGATGTCGGAACTGCTTATGAGCGACTTTACGAGTGCCGCGGTCTCGTCGCGGAAGTCGTAGAGGATGCTTAGCGATGGCGACGGTCGAATGGCATAGCGGTTCAAATCGGCGAACATCTGCTGGCAGCGTTCCAGCCCTTTGTCGATAAAGAACACGACAGCAATGGTTTCGTCTCCCAGTTCTGCGTTGTTGCGAAGGGCGACATCAATAGCGGCGCGGCGGTGCTGGCCATCATTGATAATGAACCGGGCCGACATCGGGATTTTAAGTATTCCGATTCGGTGTTCCTCGCCCTCCCCGGCGAAAGGCTTGAAGGCAATATCGGCGTCAATTGAGACGGTGATCGCAGAAAAAACATAATTATCCACATTTCCTGTGATGTAGTTGGCAAGCTCCGGGATTCGTGCCTTATTGAGTTGTCGCTGCGCCCTGAGCTCGGGCGCGAGTTCGTCTTCGTCAAATTGGAACAGCTTGGGTAATAGCCGCATGGGGCACATGGAAACGTAGTACTCGCGCTGCGCCTGGATGCCCCTGATAGCCGGGAACTGATACTCGAAGCCGTCGCTCATTTGTCTTTATCAATCTTGTGGGTTATACGATACAAACACATCATAACGCCCCAACCAAAGTTTGTCAAACATGAAACATACGTTTGCATCATCATGTAAACATAAAGGTGGCCCTGTTTACTTAGATTGTAACGCCACGGCACCGATCGAGCCTGCGGTTAAGGATGCCGTGACCCGTTGGATGACAGACGAACTGGGCAACGCGGGAAGCCGGACGCACAAGTACGGACTTCGAGCAAAACGGGCGGTGCAGGAAGCGCGACAACAGGTCGCGGAGGTGGTCGAGGCGGAGGCCAATGAGGTCATTTTCACAAGCGGCGCAACCGAGAGCAATAATCTTGCGCTCCTTGGGTTAGCAGCCTACGGTGAAGAGACTGGGCACCGCCACATTGTCTCAACGGCGATTGAACACAAAGCCGTGCTCGAACCAATTGAGGCACTCGAAGCCGAAGGCTTTGCAGTTTCATTACTGCGACCTGATGACTCCGGTGCGGTTTCCAGCGATGCCGTCAGGTGCGCGCTGCGCCCGGACACACTGATGGTGTCCGTGATGCACGCCAACAACGAAACAGGCGCAATCCAGCCTCTTGGCGCGATCGCTGACGCGCTGGATGGACACGGCGCCTATTTTCACGTTGACGCAGCTCAGGGCTACGGCAAGGAGCTAGCGTCGCTACGCAACAAACGGATCGACCTTATCAGTGTCAGCGGACACAAAATCTACGGTCCGCTTGGTGTTGGTGCGCTGGTGATGCGGCGACGCGGCTTCAGGCGCCCGCCCCTGAAACCGATCATGTTCGGTGGCGGTCAGGAGCGTGGACTTCGCCCCGGTACGCTTCCTGTGCCTCTGATCGTCGGGCTGGGCATCGCCGCCAAGACGGCTCTTAAGGACAACGAAGCCCGACTGATACGATGTTGCAAGATCAGGAGTGTCGCCCTAGCTGCTTTGGAGCCGCTCAACATACGCATGCATGGAGCCCCGGACTGTACGCTATTACATGTCATGAATTTCTCTGTACCCGGCTTGGATTCAGAGGCCGTCATGGTGGCTCTTAAGGATATCGCCGCCGTCTCAAACGGATCAGCATGCACCTCTCAAATCTACAAGACAAGCCATGTCCTTGAAGCAATGGGATTGCCGCATGATGCTGTATCCGGAGCCATCCGGGTGTCCTGGTCGCACTTGACGCCAGACGTGGACTGGCAGGCGCTCGCTTCACGCATCGCGGCATTGAACTAATGGCGTGCGCAGAATCACCGCCCGTCATTGGAGACCGTTAACGAAATTCAAGGTTGACTGCCAATCTTCTGTTACGCAATCAATCTTGCGAGCAATTCAAAAGATTCCAACGTACCACCTAAAATCAGAACAACAGCGGAGCACGTCATATTGGTGAAGGGCGACCACATCCTATGAGTTTGCGCGAAATTGTCTACAAGGAAGACTATCGGTCGGGGTACGACAACATCGTTGAAGATTTGTTTCGCCCTTCGCTCGCGCGTTCCAATGCCTATTGGCGCGCCGTTGGTTACTTTTCCAGCAGTGCTCTCGAATCTTTCGGCGCACCGCTCGGCGATTTCATCAAGAACGGCGGCCATATCAGGCTGGTGACATCCGTTGAGCTTTCCCAATCTGACCTTGAAGCCATCCAGAACGGTGCACTCAGGCAGGATATTTGCGCCCAGCGCCTTGAGCAGATCATAGATACTGACTTTGCCGACGGCATCGGTGATGGAACGGGTCGACTGCTTCGCTTGCTCGAATTGGGACGGTTGGAGATTCAAATCGCCGTTCCCAAGACGGGGACAGGCATCTACCACGAAAAGATCGGACTGTTCTTCGACGACGACGATTTTGTCGCCTTCACCGGGTCTTCGAACGAAAGCCGCAGTGCATTCGAGAACAATCGCGAATGCGTTGACGTGTACCCTTCATGGAATAGCGCCGCACGCGCTTTCCGAAAGAAGACGCACTTTGAAGAACTTTGGGAATGTACCGACCAAGGGGTCGAAGTCTATAGCTTCCCGGACGCCGTGCGGCAGAAACTCATCAAAGTATGTGGCGAATGGGAAGCCGGACGTTGGAAGCGCAAGAAAGATGTCCGTGAAGAACAGGACAAGTGGCGTCATCAGGAAGAAGCCCTTGAAGAGTTTCTGGATGCTGAGCGCGGCGTTCTCAATATGGCAACTGGTACCGGCAAGACGCGCACCGCACTCAAGATCGTAAGTGAACTGTTCGAACGAAGCGAAATTGATACCGTAATCGTATCGACTGACGGCAACGACCTTCTGGATCAGTGGTACAGTGAGCTTCTTAAGGCCAGAAAATCCGTCGATCGAACGATCCGCGTATTCTGCGAATACAAGGACAAGAAAGAGCGACAGAGCTTTTCTCTTGACCCGGCGAACGCGTTCTTGCTTGCGGCCCGCGAGCCGGTTGCCGGAGCTCTGCGCGAATTAAGTTTGTACGAAGCGCACCGCAGTCTACTGATACACGATGAGGTTCACGGTCTTGGCAGCCCTGGAAATCGAAAAAGACTTTCTGGCGTGTCCGACAACGTACGATTCAGGCTCGGGCTGAGTGCGACACCTGAACGGGTATACGATCAGGAAGGGAACGAATTCATTGAAGACCACATTGGCCCTGTCATTAAATCATTCGGACTGAAGGAGGGAATCGAACGCGGTATTCTCGCGCCGTTCAACTACTACCCGCTCTCATACACCCTTAACGACGAAGACCGTGGAAGGCTGGCCGCTGTATACAGAAAGAAGAAGGCGCGTGAAGTAGCCGGAAGTCCTATGTCAGACACTGAGCTCTGGATCGATCTATCCCGCGTGTACAAGACCTCGGAAGCTAAGCTCCCGATTTTTGAACGCTACATCAAAGACAATACGGACTTGCTGCGCCGCTGTATCATTTTTGCGGAGACCATGGCGTATGGAGATAAGGTGCGCGATATCGTTCACGGTCACCGGCCCGATTTTCATACATATTACAGCGGGGAGCACGAACGTACTTTGCGGCGATTCGCGTCGGGAGAGTTGGAATGCCTAATTACTTGCCACCGCCTGTCTGAAGGAATTGATATTAAGTCGCTAAATTCTGTAGTTTTGTTTTCGTCAGAACGAGCCCAACTTGAAACCATTCAAAGAATTGGCCGTTGCTTGAGGTCCAATCCCGACGACCCGGGTAAAATCGCTGATGTCGTCGACTTCGTTCGCGAAAGCGAGGACGACGGCGAGGCTAACGCTGACGAGATTCGGAGGGACTGGTTACTAGAGCTCTCCGAAGTCCGACCGACAGAATGAGGAAGAACAAATGGACTCAAAGATTGTTGAGGCAATTGAAGAAGCCGTGAGTGAAGCAGGGCAGCCCGTTGGACTGGCGCGCAAGATGTCTCGCTGGTTTGACGCGGTCTCGTCAGGCAATGAAGACGTTGCGAGCAAGCAGGATGCATACAGACATCTTGAACTTCTCTACGCCGAAGCGACACTGGTTGGTACAGTTCACGCTGCCAGCGAAGCAGACGGAGCAATTTCAGATGATGCGAAGGAAGAGTGATGACCGTCACTCTCCGTATTTTGGGCTGGAAAACTCAGGGGTTCAGGTGCCCCGACCACGAGATTGATTGCCGCATAAATTCAACCGAAACAGCAAAGGTCACCTTGGTTCAGATGCCCAACGGCACGGGCAAGACTACTACCTTGTCACTGTTGCGAGCAGCGTTGTCTGGCGCAGTCGACGGCGGCGCGTGGGGCCGCTCGCAAATCAAGGAAATGCAGAAAAAGGATGGTGGACTGGCAGATGGCCGCTTCGAGCTAAGGCTATCTGTCAATGGTAAACCCATGACCATTATCATGGAGTTTGACTTCAGCACCGCGCGAATTCGCTACAAGACTACCTGGAGTTCAGGACAAGAGGAAGGTTTTAACCCTCCTTTTGAATTTCGAAGGTTTATGAATGACGACTTCGTGAACTTCTACGTCTTCGACGGCGAGCTCGCAGACAAGCTCCTGAACAGTCATCATACGAACGCAGAGACCGCTGTAGAGAGCTTGTTCCAGGTTCACTTACTCAAGCGCATGTCTGACAGGGTTTCCAGCTACTGGGACGACCAGACCCGCAATGTGACCGCTAAAGACGAAGCGGGATACACAAGGCGTAACAACCTGCTGGCCGAGTGGCGAGCCCGCCATGATGCCCTGGACAAAGAGCGAAATTCCCTTCGAGCGGACCTGAAGATATCGGAAGAGACTCTGAAAAGGCAGCAAGAAAGGTATAACAAAGAGATCAAGAAAGAAGAGGAGCGCGCGACGGCGATTAGGATCGCGGAAACTGCGCTGAGCGGCTTGCAAACGAGAGTGGACGACAAGGCCAAAGACTTGCTTGATACGATGCGTAACCCGCATGCGCTCTTCACGGGATTTGCCTTTTCTATATTTGAACTAAAGGCGGGGCTTGACCGCGTAAAGCTCCCAGAGAGTGCTGCGCGTGAGTTCTTTGAAGAACTGGCGGACGAAGATGAGTGCGTGTGCGGAAGGGAAATTGACGAAGAAATTTGCCAAGTCATCAAGACCAAGTCGAAGGAGTATCTTGGCTCTGACGATGTCATTTTCCTAAATGCTATGAAGTCCGCAATATCAGATGCCGTTGGTGGGTCCCGCTGCGAAGCCGCCGACGAACTGACTCAAAAGGTCAACGACATGGCCTCGTTGGCCAAGGACCTCCAATACGCACAAAATGAATTAGATGAGATCAAGCGCGTGGCAGAAGAATCTGACCCGGACGTAATGAAGGCGAAAGAGGAAATTGCTCGGCTCTCCAAGCGTTGCGAAAAGATCGAAGAAAGTTTGAGCCGATTCGACGGAAAGGACGACTCTGTTCGCTTCGACAAGATTAACAAGGTGGACCCCAAGCGTATAGTCCAAATTAGAACCATTGAAGACGGCATCAAAATTCTCGAGGATTTGGTTGACGAAGCCAGAAACACGCGGGAACTGAGGCGGAAGCGAGATCTTCTCAAGAGGATAATTGATAGGGCGCATCGCAAGGCAAAGGAGACTATCGCAAGCGAGATCAGAGACGAGGCAAACGAGAGAATTTCGACCTTAATGCCAAATAACAATATCCGCATTGAGAGGATTGACAGATGCCTTGTGCTTAGTGGACAGTCTGGCGGAAGTGTTGGAGAGACCCTGTCCGTAGGATATGCTTTCCTCTCAACGCTATTCGACCGCGCGGAGCAGCATCAACTCCCATTTGTTGTAGACAGCCCTGCCAATCCGATAGACTTGGATATCAGACCCAACATTGGAGCGCTGGTTCCCAAGCTAACAGGCCAGTTCATTGCATTTGTAATTTCTTCAGAGCGAGAAGGGTTCCTCCCCAGCCTAAAAAAGTCTGGTGGCAAGGATATCCAGTTTATAACGGTCTTCCGAAAAGGTGCCAGCCACCTGGAAACCAAGGCTATTGCCAACGACGGCTGCGTTGCAAGCGAGGATGGCTTTCGGGTAGTCGATGAGAAGTTCTTTAAAGAGTTCCAACTTGATACGGAGGAGAACTAATGGATTTTGCGATTCGAAGGGACGCGAGCAATTGGTTTAAACATATACGACCGGACTTTTCATCTCCGTCAGGTACGGTTCCCGCGCGTGACTTTGACGCATTCTATTTTTGCTTTATGGCCGGTATCAAAACTATGAGGAAGAAAGAAGTCGGAGGGAGCGATACCAGAGTACTAGTCGATAATTTTCCGGGTCCGTACAAGATTCGAGGTCGGCTTCTAGTTGGTCTATTCCTGAGTCGCGAGCTGGAATATCTCGGTGTTGTCATGAGCGAGAAAAGAGCCGTGAATACTGCAATCTCAAAGCTGGTTGATCCTGACGCTCAGAATTTCCTTAGCGATGTTGGGGTTCGGGAGTTCAACAAGTACGCACATGGAGGATATGACGTTCTCCATTTGGATTGGTTCAACGGTGTACCTTATTCCTTGGAAACTTTCCTACGGACTTTCCGACGCAAGATCGAAAATGCTGACCCGGGATTGGCAGCCTGAACGCAATGCCTATCAAACCTACTCAGCTTGGCGTCAAATTTCTGTTTGAACAGAATCATACATTTGCTGTTCCGAAGTACCAGCGCGGGTATGCTTGGGATGCAGAAGCTATTGATGACTTTATCGAAGACATCTCACGATGCTTGAAAACCCGCGAAGCGGGTGGCGAAAAAAGTCACTTCTTCGGAGGTATTGTGACGACCCGTATGCCGGTTCCAAACTCCAACAGGTCGAACTATGAAGTCATTGACGGCCAGCAGCGTCTCGCCTCTTTCGTCATGTTCATTGCTGCTGTCGTCCGCGGTGCCAAAGGTGTCGTCGACAACTTAGTTGAGAAGGACAGGCTCTCGGCGAAAGAAACGAAGGCAAAGAAGTTCCTTGAAGACACCATAGAGTCTCTCCTTCGTATCTATCTGACGTACCGGGATGAAATCGAGCTTGCGTACGTAGAAGTCCCTAAGCTCAAGCTTTCTGTCGCGGATAATGAATTTTTCCAGCATGTCATCGACGAGAAAGCCCCGAAACCGGATAGGGCTTCGCACGAGCGCATCTTGGATGCTTGGACTCGCCTTACCCGATTTGTCGATGATGTAATGTTAAGGGATGACACGCTTTGGGATAACGCGAACCGTCTGAAGCTATTGGTAAATAGCGTCTTTGCAAAGGATTGCACTGTAATTTTCATGTGTTCGGACACCCGAGCCGAGGCTTTTCAAATCTTCCAGGTGCTCAACGACCGTGGCGTCCACCTAACCGATGGGGATTTGCTACGGGCGAGCACGATGGAGCTTCTGGATAGCAAGCCTCTACTTCTAATTCAGGATAAACTATCGGAAACGTGGGACAGTGTCTTGGCTTACCCGCCCGCAGAAGTCGACAGTTATCTCCGTTGGTACTACTCGTCGCATGAGGGGAATAGACCAAAGTCCGCGAATCTCGCTGATCAATTCCTAGACAACAGATTCAATTGTTTGGGCAAGGAGAAAGCCACAAAAGCCGAAGCACAAGAGGTTCTTGAAGAGTCTGTGCGAATGGATGAAGACTTTGCCAAGCTCCGTACTCTCGGCGAAGGCGATTGGCCTTACCAAGACCATAGCAAGGTTGTAAGCTGGGATCGCGAAAGGTTGCGAATGCTCGTCGTACATCTGAAGCACACCAATGCAATGCCTCTCCTGCTATCTCTACAGAAACTGGAACCGGACAAATTTGCCGAAGCAGTAGCAATCTTGGAGCGCTTCGTGTTCCGATTTAAGACAATCGCCAACGCGCATATCAGTCCAATGACAAAGGTTTATCTTCAACACGCAAAGAAGATTCGTGAGAATTCGAGCTACGCGCTCAAGGAGCTTAGAAACGACCTCCGAGTCCTAATTGACAATACGGTACCGGACAGTGTTTTCAAAGCTAATCTTGCAGAGGTAAAATACTTGCCGCGTGGGGGCAACGGCCATATCCGCTACATGCTTATCACGCTAGAGGACTACCTTCAGTGGTACGAGAAAAGCGCGCAAGGTGTTCCGAAGTGTAAAAATAAGGCACGCGTGTTCGACTTCTCAAATACGACATTGGAGCACATTTATCCGCGGTCTGCGAAAGAAACCGATAAGGATTCAGATCTCGAGGAAATTAAGCATAGTCTGGGTAATCTCACAGTATTTGGCCCCGACGACAATGATGCTGCGGCCAACAAATCCTTCGCGGGCAAGCGTCCGATCTTGCAGGAATCGGACTTGAAGCTAAACCGCAACATCGGAGTTGAGGTCGACTGGACAGCGAAAAAAGTAACGCAGAGAACCCAGTCGCTGATTAGCATGGCATTGAAGGTATTTATGCCTTAAGAATTGCCCACATACTCGTCCAAAGTACTTGTCCCAGTCGCGGTGGCACGTTCGCCGGTTTTCTCGTCGTCAGAAGATTTGGGACAGGCTGGTCTGGTCTGCAACTGCCTCCGTCCAGACAAAAAATGCTGTATCTGGTCACGTTGTTATTTTCTCGTGACACGGTAATTGGGTCTATCCCAACAAAGGTCCCAAAAGTCCCACAGGATTCGGCTACGGACGGATGCCGCCAGTGTGCTCGTTCCTGAGCTGCTTGATGCGGTCCGGCGGGAAATACCGGTAGAAGGCGGTGCGGCCGATCCTGAGCTGGTCGATGACGTCGCCGACGAAGGGGTAGTTCTCGGCGTCCTTCAGCATGGCCTCGGCGTGCTTGAGGGTTCTTTCGTCCATGGCCTTCGGCCTGCCGCCCCGCCGTCCCCGCCTGTTGGCGGCCTTCAGGCCGGCGCGTGTGTTCTCGACGATCAGTTCCCGCTGGAACTCGTCGAAGGCCGCGGTCATGTGGAAGAAGAGGCGTCCCTCGGGCGTGCTCGTGTCGATGTTCCTCGACAGGACCCTGAGTGCGATGCTGCGCTGCTCGAGCTCGGTGGCGGTCCTGATGATTTGTGCGATTGAACGCGCCAGGCGGGAAAGCTTCCAGACGACGAGCGTGTCGCCTTCGCGCAGGAAGTCGAGTGCGGCCTGGAGTTCGGGCCGGTCGCGGTGCGCTCCGGAGGCCTTTTCGGTGAAGATCCTCCCGCATCCCGCCGCCCGCAGCGCATCCGTCTGGAGTGCGGGGTTCTGGTCCATGGTGGAGACGCGGGCATATCCGACCAGCATGACGTCCTGTTCTTGAATCCCTTCTTGCGGACTGTAGAAGAACACGGTTTTCAGAACAAGGAAAACGGACACGGTTCCGGCTCCGCGGCCGACATTTCCGGGCGCGGGGGGGCCCCCCCCGCCCGCGACCGGGGGGGGGGGGGGGGGGGGGGGGGGGGGGGGGGGGGGGCGGGGCGGGGGGGG
>JAPPFL010000043.1 GCA_028823855.1 Albidovulum sp. | reverse complement strand
TGGATGCGCTCGGCGGTCGCGTGCGCGATCTCCTCGACCTTGCAGCCCGACTTCAAAATCCTGTGCCAGTCCTCGATGCGCCAGCGCAGGGCGTAGAGCCCCGGCGCCTCGCGGGCCCCGCTCTCGTCCTCGACGGGAAGCGTGGCCGGCAGCAGCCACTCCAGGCGCTCCTCGCCGTCGATCCCCGCGCCGACTTCCGCGCCGACGCCCGCTCGACCGCTATGGAGATCCGCCCCCCGGCGCGGAGGCCGCGCATCCTCTCGAAGAGCTTCCTGCCGCCGCCCAGGCTCCTGTCGTGCCTGGCGCGAACCAGCAGGTCGATGCCGCATAGCCGACTCCGGTCCAATTCAATCGTTTTCCTGCACGGTCGCCGAATGAAGGAAGGGATGCTTTCGCTGAAGTTGACCCAAAACCCGGACAGAATTCTCGAAAAAGAATTCTTCGTGATGAGTAAGGCTTCTGTCTTTCGGCCAGATTAACCCGTAGTTGAGGATAGTTTCGGGTTCCCATTCGAGAACCTTAAGGCTGGAATAGTGAATGCCTGTTAAAGTAAAGGGATCGACAATGGCGACTCCGAGATTCCGGGCGACGAGGCTGACTGTAACAATTGCGTTGGATGTTTCGAATTTCGGTCGAAGCTCGACTCCGGCCTGAATAAATCCCGCCTCAACCAACCCGCGAAGTCGAACCGAAGCTTTAGGCATAATTACATCGGAGTTTTGCAGCAATTCCGGCGACAGCACATCGTAATTCGACAGCTCGTGGCACTCGGGCATAGCGACCACGGCTCGAACCCTAACAAGAGTCCGAGAATTTAAGCGGCCGCTATCGACCGGCAACAGCGTGAATCCTATGTCCGAGTTTCGATTTGACACCCAGTCCTCGATTTCGATTCTGGGCTTCATTTCGAACGAATAAGTGAATTCCGGCGATATGGACGAGAACCTCGAAAATGTTTCCGGGATGAGCCCGCTCAATGCAATAGGCCCGATCGCGCAAACGCTAAGTCGCTCACCCTGATTGTCGCGTATGCCCGCGGCTGTCGTCTGAATACCCTCAAGAAGTTCTAGCGCGTTGCTCGTTTTCCGGTAGAAAATGCGCCCCTGCTCCGACAGGCGCAGCCTGCGACCGACGCGCTCAAACAATCGAAATCCAAGCTCATCTTCGAATCCAGCCAGAGCTTTGCTTACCGTGGATTGCGTGAGGCATAGCAAAATTGCCGCATCCGAAACGCTTCCGGTTTCAACTATTGCCTTGAATGCGCGAAGCTGCCGCAAGCGAATTTTCATGGAGCGACTTTAGTCATTTTTTTCATATTAATGGTTAAACAATTCATTTTGTCAATTAATTCGGCTACGCTACTATCCGTTCCAAGCCTAATCATTGAAGCTTGGAAATGAGTTCGATATCTCGACGGGAGGATCTAATGCAGACGGTTAAATCACTATTAGTAGCGGCATTTGCCTCATTGCTCTTTTTTTCAATACATGGTGCTCGTGCCGAGTATCCCGAAAAACCGATCAATATGATCATCGGATTTCCCGCGGGCGGCGGCACTGATCTGGCGGGGCGCGTTCTAGCGAAGGAACTACAGGAAATTCTTGGACAACCGGTTGTCGTCGTGAACCGGCCCGGCGCGGCATCAATGATTGCCGCCGACAGCGTAGCAAAGTCCAGGCCCGACGGCTATACGGTCTGGTTTGGGTCGGCTGGAACACTCGTTACAAGGGAAGCGCTTGGCAGGTCGCCGGTCGCATTTGGCGAAGGCCTGAAAATGGCCGGCCTTACCGGGCATCTCGTAGCCGCGCTCGGCGTACCGGTAGGAAGCCCGTTTCAATCAGTCCACGACATAATCGATGCGGCAAAGGCATCTCCCGGCACACTTCGTTGGTCGCACAATGGCGTCGGAGCCGCTTTCATGGCCATGGGACAAGGATTTGTAACGGCGAATGAACTGGATGTTGTCGGCGTTCCATTTCAGGGCGCAGCGAATCTGCGGCAGGCTTTGGCCGCGAGTCAAACGGATTTCGGCGTTTTGAATGCCGGCGACAGGCTTAGACTTGGAGACGAACAATTCAGGATATTGGGCGTAATCGCCGGAACCAGGGATCTTGTAATCGACGATGCGCTACCTACGTTGGCCGAACTAGAAATCAATTTTATCGAGGTGCCGTCGCCGATCGGCGTTCTCGTACCCGGCGGCGTTTCCGAAGAAGTCGTTAATCGCCTGGCCGAAGCGATTGAAGAAGCAACGCAGAGGGTCGGATTCGTCGAAGGAATGTCGAATATCTTCATTCCCGTAACGTATATGAACGCTCAGGATAGCGATACTTACGTGCGCGAAGTAAGAGCGAATGTCGACAGGCTATTGCCGCAATTGACGCCCTAAATCTTGACTGGCTCGGGGCCGGCGCGGAAATTGCCGGCTTCGAGTCGAGCAGTTGGGAAATAAACTAGATTTCGGCGTTCAGGAACCGATTATGCTCAAGGAAATCAATTGGCTTCCCGCGTTGGCCTTTGTCCTGTTTGGCGCAGTCTATCTGATAGCTTCGCTCCGGATCGTCGAATCATTCGACGGCGGATACGGCCACAGAACAGTACCTCTCTCCATGAGTATTGCGCTGTTGATCCTGGCTGGCTGGCAGCTGCATCGAATGATTGCCTCAAAAGGCTTAGCGGAATCCGAACCCGGTTGCGAGACCATCGTCCTTAGGGATTTTCTATACCTTTCAGGGCCTCTCGTACTGCTTATGGGACTTTACGGAGTAATGCAGGTTTGGTTCGGTTACGTGTTGGCGAGCCTAGTCTGCGGCGTAGCGGTATTTCGCGCTTTCGGCAATAACTGGATCGTATCGCTGATTCACTCGGCGGTCGGAGTCGGAACGATCTACATACTGTTTTTCAAGTTGCTCAGCGTCTACGACCCGCCCGGAAGCATTCTGGAACTGTTGAGAATCTTTTAGGGCTCCGACCGAATGGATATCCTTTACGGCTTTTCGACCCTGTTCAGCGATCCGTTGGCCGTATTGTTCGTGATTCTGGCGTCTTTCGCCGGAGTAATCGTAGGAGCGACTCCGGGGCTGACTTCGGCCGCCGCCATTGCAATGCTTGTGCCTGTAACGTTTTACATGGAACCGCTTCACGCGCTCGCAGGACTTTACGTGATCGGGAAGGCAGGCCGATTCGGCGGATCTATTTCCGCAATTCTGTTCAATACGCCGGGAACGGCGGCCGCCGCCGCAACAACCGTCGACGGCAACGCAATGAGCCGAAAGGGAATGCCCGGGAAAGCGCTTAAAACAGCGGCCGTTGCTTCCGCCTGCGGTGATCTGATCGGCGACATGCTGCTTATTTTCGGCGCCGTGTGGATAGCGATGCTTACACGCAACTTCGGGCCGCCGGAATACTTCGCCGTTTACTTTGCCGCCTTTCTAGTAATCAGCTCGGTGGTCGGCGCATCGATTGTCAAAGGCTTGATCAGCACAGCGGCCGGGATCGTCGCGGCAATGATCGGCATTGACCCGATGGAGGGAATGCCCAGACTTGATTTTGGTATTCTGGATTTCCAGTCCGGCTTGGCGCTCGTGCCCCTCCTGATCGGCGTCTTCGTGTTCTCGGAAATTTTGTTTCAGATCGAAAGAACGATCCGCGAGCGCGGGACGGCTAAAGTAATTTCGGATCTCGTTCCGGGCGGCGACAGGTTGGCATGGCCTGAATTCCGACAGATCATGCCGGTTATTCTAAGATCTTCGATTCTAGGCTCCGCCATCGGAATCCTGCCGGGGCTGGGGTCGTCCGTTGCTGCGTTCGCCGCGTACGGCGAGGAAAGAAGGCGAGCGAAGAACAAGGATGAATGGGGGACAGGCGTAATCGCGGGCATCGCCGCGCCGGAATCCGCCAACAATGCCGTATCCGGACCCTCGATGATACCGCTTCTCGCTCTCGGCGTACCGGGAAGTACAATTGCCGCCATCCTTCTCGGCGTGTTCCTGATTCATGGCATTACCGTCGGACCTCGAATATTCGATACATCCCGCGACTTGGTTTTCGGACTTTTTGCCGCCGGCCTAGTCGGGATCGGAGTCTACTTCGTCATAGGATTTTTCGGCGGCGCGGCGATTGGCAGGATTATCGCCCGCGCGCCCTCGCGCCTGATCTACCCTTATATTTTTTTGACATGCTTTATTTCCGCCTATGCGGCTCGAACCAATGTATTCGATGTATTCGTCATGTGCGTCGCGGGGCTATTTGGATATCTCATGCGCAAGCAGGGATATTCGATGGCGGCGTTCATAATTGCGTTCGTACTTGCGCAAGGTGCGGAAAGGGCCTTTCGGCAATCTCTAATCCTAACAAACGACGGCTGGCTTATTTTTTTTCAAAGACCGGTCGCAGTTGCCTTCTTCGCCCTAGCCATCTTGGTTTTGAGCGGCCAACTGGTTCAACGGTACCGCATACGCGCGCAAGGAGATCCGTCATGAAGCGGGAAGGAACAAGTTCGAATGGAGTAAGTCCCGTCGTTAAAGAGCCAAATATCTTGATAATCTTTCCCGACCAGATGCGGTACGACTGCATGTCGCCTTCGGGAAACAGAATCGTAAAAACGCCGCACCTTCAGCGGCTTGCCGACGAGGGAGTGACATTCGACGGCGCATTCGCATCCTATCCGCTTTGCTGCCCGTTTCGCGCATCCTTGATGACCGGAAAATACGCTCACGGACACGGGATTTACCAAAACCACTTCCCGCTCCGCGCAAACCAGGAATTTCTAGCCGAACGCCTAGGGGAATTCGGTTACCAAACGTTCTATGTTGGAAAGTGGCACCTCGAGGGTGGACCGAATCCCGGATTCGTTCCTCGCGAAAGGCGATTTGGTTTTGACCGTTTCGCCGGTTTCAATCGAGGCCACCAATACTTTGAAGGCGTTTTCTGGCGCGATTGCGACCGGCCCTATCGCTGCAATCGCTTTCAACCTTACTTTCAAACAGACCATTTAATTGAATTTGTCGATGAAATTTTGGAATGCGAAAACGAAGAACCATTTTTCGGAATTGTTTCCTACGGGCCCCCGCACCATCCCAACGACATGCCAGAATACTGGCGAAATATGTACGGCCCAGCCGAAGTAATCCTTCCGCCGGGCGTGCTTTCCTGGGAAGAGCAGCAGAGGATTCTGTTAGATCTGCTGGAATTCGACTGCCAGGGAAATATGAAGGCAGCTCCAAAGAGCCGCTGCGGAACAGAGTCGAAGCCTCAGCTGGAACCCGAAACGGAAGACGAACTGCGGAAATTCATCTCGGAGTATTACGGGATGATCAGCTGCATCGACTACAACGTCGGACGCATACTCGCGCATCTGGATTCGCGCGGCATCATCGACGATACGTTGGTAATTTTCCTTTCGGACCATGGCGACATGCTTGGAGAGCACGGCTATTTCTGCGGAAGCAAATCGCAAGGCCATCGCTCGGCGATGCAGGTGCCCTTGATCGTTCGGTATCCCAAGCGGTTCGCGGCCGGAACTCGCTCCGAGGCGCTTGTCGATGTCGGCATCGACACGCCGGTAACGCTTCTTGAACTCGTCGGCGCAAAGCCTCTGCGCGAGGCCGACGGAGTTAGCTTTCTGCCAATTCTCGACGGAAGGGCAGAAAAAGTGCGCGAGGCAATCATGTACCAGAGATTCCAAATGAACGATGGCGCGCGAGGCGAGTTCACCCCGGTTCCGGAACGCGGCATCCGGACAAAAGAATGGCTGTACGTGCGGCAGCCCGAGAGGCGGAAGAGCCTTTTCGATCAAGAGGCCGACCCCGCTGAGCTGAACAATCTTGTAAATGACCCGTCGTATGCAGAGTTAATGGATTTATTTGACGAGAGGATCAATTCTCATATGGAGGCAACGGGCGACGACTGGCACCTTCATCTAGACTTCCCCCCGGAAAATTTCCTTTCGCACGAAGCCGCCCGGCAGCATTTGCGGCGTGACCTGCTTCCGCGCGCTATAGCCATTCCTTGAAATCCGGTCGCAAAAAACGCTTTCGGCGGAACTGTTCCGGTCGGACTTTAGTGAACCGGAAATGCGATCGGCTACCGATTCAATCGAAAAACGAACGTAAGAACTAATTCGCGCAAGTTATGGAATTTGGCTTCGCGGGGAGCAATTCCGGAAAGCGAGGAATGCCTGGTCATCGTTTCAATTTGCCAAGCTTCGCAGAAATTCGGATTACTAGACGCTTCCGTCCCAGCCGTCCCTTGATTCGGGGAAGAAATTCATGCCGCCCTTTGGATTGATCGGCGGAACCGGCCATTGATGCCCGCGAGTCAACGACATCTCCCGGTTGGGCGCCGGCACATAGTTTCTATTGGGCTCGCCCTTGAATTCCCCGTCGGCGATCCAATCCAGGTCAGTGCCGTAAAGTTCTTCAAGCATGAGTCGCTTCATGTATTCCACGCGATCGGCCTGCCCCGGCTCATTCGCCAAATTGAACATTTCATCGGAATCATTCGCAATATCGAACAGATGAAATTCGTTGCCGACCGGATAGTAGATCAGTTTATGGGTCCGGTCCCGCATCATGCGCGAGCAATGGTCGATTTCACCGAACTCTCCATAGAGAGATTCACGTCTTTCGCCCTCGACAATCGACTTTCCCTCCACAGATTCCGGTACATCGATTCCGCAGAGCTGCAGCAATGTCGGCATAACGTCCTTCAGGCAAGCCAATCGATCGTCGATACGATTAAAACCCACGCTTCTGCATCCTTTGGAACCCATAAGAATCATAGGAATGCATGATGACCATTCATAAAAGGTTTGTTTGGCCCAAAGGTTGTGATTTCCAAGCATGTCGCCATGGTCGGAAGTAAACATGACAATTGTGTCGTCTAGAATTCCCTCTTCCCTAATCGTACCGATCAACGAACCCAGTTGCTGATCGATATGCGTACAAAGCGCATAAAACGCTCGTCGAGCAGAATCCTCCTCGCGGGGCGAATACCCGCCGCGAGCAGCGACTCCCTGGAGGTGGTACGGAAGCCGCGAAATATCCCGCGCCCATTCTCCGATAAATTTCCGGTCCATTTCGACGCTGTCGTAATGGTTGAGTATGCGTTGCGGGGGAACCAGCGGCGGATGCGGATGTCGGTACCCCAAGTACCAGAAACTAGGACGCTTGGGATCGCGCCGCCTCACATATCTAGCCATCGTCTCCGTCGCCCAGTTGGTAGCATGAACTTCCTCCGGAAGGTGCCAAGGCGTCGATTGATAGGCGTTGTTGCTCATACCGTGCCCGAACTGGCGACCGACGAAGCCCTTGTCTCCGAGAAAAATCTCGTAATCGTCCGTTACACCGTGAAGCGTACGGCCTTCATCGTCGAGTTGAACGTCATCAAAGCCAATGCGGTCGCGCTGCGGAAAAGTGTGCGTTTTGCCGACTGCGTAGGCTTGGTATCCCTGATCGCGGAATGTTTGCGCAATTGTCGGTAAATCCGGCATTTCAAGACGATCCTTGAAACAGCGGTCGCCGTGCGTTCTCGCGGAAGTTCCGGTCATCAGCGTTCGCCTCGCAGGAATGCAAACCGGATGTTCCGAATAACAATTCGTAAACCGAACGCCGTTCTTGCACAGATTGTTCAAAGTCGGCGTATGAACGCATTTGTGTCCTGCGGTTCCCAGCAAGGCACCGGGCCAGTGATCCGCTACGACTAGGAGAACGTTGGGCTTATCCATATTAGACTCGTCTATGCTTTTTGAAACAAGCGCCTGCTAATTCCAGGCGCTGCGATCGTCAATGCGGCCAGCGCGAGGATCGCCAGCGCAATCGGATCTAAAATGAACTCCCAGAAATCGCCGCGCGCGCTAATCATTCCTTGGCGCAGCTTGCCTTCAAATGTCGTTCCCAACGCCATTCCTATGACAATTGGGGCGACCGGGTACCCGACAAAACGCAGTCCGAAACCGGCAAGGCCTGCCAAGACGGCGACGATCAAATCGATCGGATTCCCGCGCACGACAAATGCACCGACTAGTGACAGGACCAAAATAGACCCCATAAGCAGCGGTTCGGGAATTGACATGATGCGCGCGAATACGCGAGCGCCGGCAGCGCCAAGAACGAACATGACTGCATTCGCAACGAGAACAACGAGGAAGGCGCCGGTCAGGATTTGCGGGTTGTTGTTGATTAGGTCGAACCCCGGAACAACGCCTTGGATCGTCATCACGCCCAATAGCACTACCGTGCCGCCGTCGCCTGGAATCCCTAGTGCGAGGGTCGGTATCAACGCGCCGCCCGTCACCGCGTTGTTTGAAGCTTCCGAGGCGATAATCCCGTCGGGCTCTCCTTTGCCGAAATTCTCCCTCCTGGGAGAACTCCTTCGAAGCTCCGAATAGCTTATGAATGTCGCAGCCGTCGCGCCGGTCCCCGGCAGGATTCCGACAAATGTTCCGATTGCGCTGCTCTTCAGGAACTGCGCAATTCGCATCCTGACTTCGGAAAATTGCGGCAGGCGAAATCCGACATTCTCGACATCCGGCGGCTTGGATGCGAAATAATATGCGGCGCGATGGAATACTTCCGAGAGAGCGAACAAGCCGATGAGCACTGGAATAAGCGATAATCCTCCCGCCAGCGCCGGTATACCGAAATCGAAACGTGTATATCCGGTTAGATCGTCCGGGCCGATTGTAGTCAACCAGAGTCCTATCATGCCGGCCAAAAGTCCCTTGACCGTACTTCCCTGCGAAACCCACGCGATGCAAGTGAGCGCAAAAAGGATCAGCGCGAAAATTGCCGCCGGGCCAAATGCGACCGAAACCCTTGCCAAGCTCGGAGCGGCGACAATCAGAACGGCAAGCGAGAACAATCCCCCGATCAGCGAGGACAACGTCGCCCAACCGATCGCAAGATCGGCCTTTCCCGCTTTGGCCATCGGGTAGCCGTCGAATACTGTTGCCGCGGACTGCGGCGTTCCCGGCGTATTGATCAGAATCGCCGAAATTGAACCTCCGTAAACCGAGGTGACGTAAATCCCAAGGAACAGCGCCATGGAAGTTTCCGTCGTCATTCCAAATGCGAAAGGCAACGCCACGATCAATGCAGACACGGTTCCTATACCTGGAAGCGCCCCCGCAACAGTTCCCCACAGGCATCCCACAATAACCGCGAGCAGCACTTCAATGCTTGCGAATTGTTCAATTGCGGCCAAAAGGTGAGTCATGGCGTTTCAAATCATGTGAAACCAAGGCGATCTGGGCAGAAGAAGTTCGAATACGTAGGTAAAAAGCGCCCAAATTCCCAGCGGTCCTCCAACGCTCAGTACCGCCAGAATCAATGGTTTCCGGTATCCGAAGACCCAGCAAAACAGAAAAAATCCCGGAATAGCCGAAAAAACAAAGCCAATTATGGTCATGCCGTAACTCATCGCACACGCAATAATCGCCACTGAGGCGAATTTTCCGAAATTCATTCCGCTAAATTCTTCGGCTTCGCCGCGTAGCGCCTGGATAGTCGCCGTCGCCGCTAGGACCATCCAAACAATTAGAAAACCACGCGGAGCGAATGCGGGACCCACATCGCCGCCGAAGGTTGGTACATCGAATTGGTCGGTAAACGTTACCGCAAAAAGCGACAATGCGACCAACAGCAACAATCCGGAAACTGCGATGTCAAGTTTGCGGCGCAATTTAGCGGACATTTAGTCTGGCCGCGTTCTCGTTCTCATCGAAGGAACGCGGCCTCTATATTATTCATACAGCCTAATTTCGATTTTCGGCATCCTACTTCAAGAGACCTGCTTCTCGCAGGAGCTGCCCGTTCAGATCAAATGCTTCTTTAAAGAATGATGTGAACTGTTCCGTGCCCATGTAGCGAATAAGGCGGTTCGCCATGGCCATGTTTTCCTTGAAACTTTCGGCCGCGGCGGCTTGTTCGCAAGACGACGAAAGTTTTTCCACTATGGAATCGGGAGTACCGGCAGGAGCAAAAAATCCAAACCACACCGAAACTTGCGTGTCGTAGCCAAGTTCTGCCATCGTCGGCACGTCCGGATGCTGCTCAGACCGCTGGTCGGACATGATTGCGATCGCCCGCCAGCCGAATCTGCTCGCAAAATCGGAGAACCAAGCCGTTGCTTCGGCACGACCTCCATTGATCTCGGTCGCAATGTCGCCTCCGCCCTTAGTTGGAATGTACTGAGTTGTTACGCCCAGCTTCTCGTCCAGCGTCAATTGTGCAACGTGAGCCATTGAGCCTGGTCCTGCCCCTGCAAATCTAATTAGGTCGCCCTGTGCAGCCGCAATGTAGTCGTCAATGGATTGAATCGGACTGTCGCTTCCAACTACGAGATAAAACGGGCCTTGGCTAACCATGCAGATTGGAGTCCAGCTATCGGCATTGTAGCTCGTTTTTTTCAGATGCGGCTGCGTGGTTGTGGTGCCCACCGGCATGAATCCCAAGCTGTACCCATCAGGGTCCGCTTTTGAAAGCTGCGTTGCTCCGACCGTGCCGCCCGCGCCTTCGACATTGCTAACAATGATGTTCTGACCAAGGATTTTTTCCAGTTCGGCTGCAAAGAACCGAGCCGGTACGTCCGTGCCGCCTCCCGCGCCGAAAGGAACCATAAGCGACAATGTACGATCCGGGTAGTCAGCCAATGCGCCCGCTGACACAAAGGCGAGACTCGCTACTCCCAAATAACCTAGCAACTTTTTCATTTTCTTCTCCTCTCGGCTTTTCCTCGCAGACTAGATTGGATTCGTCGTATCCGCCACTGATTTTTCAATGTGGCTGCTGCGCCGGAATAGCTAATTGCTCGAATGCATCTCGCTAACCTAAATTTCTGGAATAATTCATCGACGATCAATCTTTGCAACGAGTTAGCCTGAATCAATCGTTTCGAGCGAACCGGATATGCCGGCTCTTAGAGCCGAGGCGATTTTTGCAACGCGAATTCGAGGTAAAAACCGGCTGCGGACGGCGCCGCGATCAAGACAGGCGAATGCTGAAACTGCGCCTTAGGGTTCGTTCCGCATCTCGCGCAAAAATGCGACGTTCCGTAAGACTCCAGGATTTCCTTTGCTCTCGCAATTGCCCGGTCGCGCATGTCGCGCGATCCGTCAATTTCCCTTTCCACGCGCTACCGCCTATCGGCGAGTTTCGAATAATTGAAACCGGAATTCATGCGCACGAAAGTCTCTTCGCGTCCCGTAGAGCGACATTCTCCGCAGGCAATTCTTTCTATCGATTCTTTACTAAGTGTTCCTTCGCTCACTTCAATTGGGCGAGCCGCGCTGAGGATCGCTCCCAGCATGTCGCTGTCGATTATGCAGCTTTCAAAAGAGCAACCCAGAAAGCGCGCCTGCGTGCCGCAGGAATTAGCAATTAGGTTTGAGCCCGCCTGCGCCGCAAGCAGCACCGACAGGCCATTAGTGTCCGCTTTGCGCATCAGGGATTTCACTGTGGCAATTGACGTGTTGGGCAAACCGAAGTGATTCCCCGTCTGCGCCTCTGCTGCCATCTAAAACGCCTGTTCTCCTCCTCCGCCCACCATGGTAGCCGGGCTAGAAGCTCCAAGCTGCGCAAGCGAATTTACATTGACCGGCAAGCTCATTTTTGCCGCTTCCAGTAAAACGCCCCGCGCGTCGGCGGCTCGACGGGGAGGTGGCGCGACATGATTGACATTCACCGACAGGAACGGTCGAAGAAAATCTCTTCGGGCGAACTCGCTATGGAAAAGCAAATCTCGGCGACTTTCGATAAGTTTTCCTTCCTCGAAATCCCGGTGCAAACTTGCATTGACGTTCCCGCCAAGCTTGCCAACGCCGTATTCACGTCGAATTCTTCAAGGTTGAGCGTGTCCCTAGCAACCACCTAGCGGCTGAAAAAATTGAATATGCTGTAGCGAATCAACCAGGCGCGCAGAGTCATAAAGATCTTAAAGCCGCGATTCCCGGTATCGCACTCTGTCAAGGTCAGGCACGAATGGAGCCGCGCCGCCGGATCCTATGTGCACTCTTTTACCCGACAGTACGAGTTCGCTTCCCGGAACTTGACCATGTAGAACTGTGTCCCATTCGGCTCCGTCAAGAGCGGCATCGACCGCCGCCTGCGGAAACAGCGACCGGTCGGCATCCGTGGAAATCGCGCCTTTCGCTCGCAAAAGCGAATGCACTTCCACGAAATCAGAATAAAATCGGATTTCGGCGTGTATCGAGCGAGCGGCATTGTCGATTTTCCGAATGCCCGCCTGATCCAATGGGGCGAAGATGCCGCATTTCAAGCCGCCAAGCGCGAATTTGGAAGTTGCCCCATTGTCGGACGCGAAGGCTTGCAGGCGCGACTTACGGCCACGGTGCCGTACTGTGCGCCGCGCCGGTCGAAAACTGCCAGCGACATTGTTCCGCGCTTTACTCGGCCCGCAATCCGCCTGTCTAGCCTCTGCCGTTCGCTATACTATTAGACAAGCGATAATTTTCGGCAATATGGATGAACTATTTTCAATCAATTGGTTGGCAAATAGCTAAGTTGCGCCCGCGGCTTCGACGAATTCCGCTAAACGCGCCCAGAACCTTCGAAGCGGCTGCCCGTTTCCAAAGCTTCAGGAATGCCGCAGATGAGCTTTGCGTTTCGACGACAACGGCTCGCAACCAGATTCGCAAGCTGGAGAGGGCCTGGAACCGCAAGCTATTTACGCGAAATACGCGGCAAGTTATTTCGACTGATACCGGGCGCTCGCTTTCTCGCGTTGTACCCAGAGCATTTGACGACATCCGAACGGAGATCGAAAACCAAATCGTCTCGATATCAAGCCGAGTAGCATTGTCGGTTGGTCCGATCTTCGGTTTCCGCTGGCTAGCAAAGCGCCAGTGCGACCCCAGGCGCGACAATCCTAGAATTCAGCTCTCGATTTGGTTACGCCTCTCGCTGTTGACTGGGGTCGAGGAAAATGGGCTGGGCTCGATTCCCAATATCGTTTCGGCATAACCCAATCGCAAGTCTCGAGACCTAGCTTGGTATCTGAATACGGACGCCCGGAATCTCGCGAAGACCAATTGCGCGTACCAATGTATCGCCAGACAGACCAAGTTAAATGGAACACCTGGTTCCAAGCCGTCGGAATCCGGGAAGCTGAAATCACGAACGAGACAACGATAGTCGATTCTAACTTGGTCCTGCAGGCAGCCTTGGATGGCCTAGGAGTCGTTCTAGCCATTTTCCGTTCGCGCAGGAAGAAATCGACTCCGGTAGACCGGTCATGCCTTCCGACTACGAGTCAAGGCCCGACAGATCCTATTTTCTCGTTTCGCGTCCGGGCGCATTAAGCACTCCGGAAATTAGCGCGGCGCATTCTTGGTTGCGCCGGAAAGCGGAAGAGTACAAAAGGAGTGTTAAAAACGATCAAAGGCCTGCATTCGGAACCGAATACTCAGGCAATTAATCGGGAGTGGAAAATATTTTGAAAAATCAATGGCATAGCGAAGACCAATAACCAGTGAAGATTTCAAATGTAAAACTAATTCTATTCAGTTGGCCATGTGAATCCTGGAAATTGGGTCCAACCGCGATTTTGGGAGGAACTAAACCGTTAGGAATAGTTGAAATTGAAACTGACGAGGGCATTTCCGGTCATGCTTTTCTTGGCTCGGCGCGATTTTCAGGGGACTATTTCGCCAAAGGATTGATAGAATTCGTTAAGCCTATAATTCTAGGTCGGAACCCTCAAGATATTGGTGCGATTTGGAAAAATTTATGGAAAATAAACCGCGACGTGTTCACGCACGTAATCGGCGCCGTCGACATTTGTCTCTGGGACATTAACGGAAAGCTTGCGGGCCAACCCATTCACCGCTTGATTGGCACATGCAAAAGCCGAGTTCCGGCTTACTCAAGTTCAACGTACCACGAAACAAAAGAAGCATACGTAGAAGAAGCCGTTCATTTCACGGAGCTTGGCTGGAAAGCCCACAAAATCCATCCGCACGGGGACCCTACAGCGGATATCGAGATTTGCAGGAGAGTTCGCGAAGCCGTAGGCAAAGAAATGACGCTGATGCTTGATGCATGTTGGGCGTACCAGTTTGAAACTGCTTTAAGGGTGGGTCGAGAAATCGAAGAACTGGATTTCTACTGGTACGAAGACCCTCTGGCCGAGGAAGATGTGTACAATTACGTCAAACTCCTCAGAAAACTTGAAATTCCCGTCATTTCGACCGAGTTTGCGCCGGGGCGGTTCTACGGCATGGCTCAGTGGATTACCCAGTACGCTACGGATATTGTGCGCGGCGACGTCGCCGTATTCGGAGGCATAACTCCGCTTATTAGGCTGTGCCATTTGGCAGATGGCTTCAATCTCAAGTGTGAAATCCATCATGGCGGCAATAGCTTGAACAATGTCGCCAATCTTCATGTCACCATGGCAGTGCCAAATTGCGAGTATTTCGAGGTTTTTCCATGTACGGGCGCTAACAAATTTGGCTTGGTCGAAGATATAGAAGTAGACAGAGATGGCTTTGTGAATGCTCCCGAAAGACCCGGATTAGGATATGAAATCGATTGGGATCTAGTTGACCGGAATCATATGGCGACACTAGAATGACGCCCCATTTCGAGCCTGCGCGATCGGATGAATAATCTTCGCTGCCAACTGCCATGTCCAAACATTATTCCAAAATAGTCCATCGCTTCCCTCGAACAATTCTCGCTGCTTTCGAAACTAGCTATTGGGCGTCAGATTCAATCGATTGTCCGAGTTGAATTTCGTACCGGCATTGCCGACAATTTTTCACTTTGCGGAACTCGACTTGAAAATCGATTGAAATTGGTGGGAAGTCGTCCGAACATGGCCGGTTGGAAGCGCGGAAGCCCTATTATTGCGACTTGGGTCGCCTCGACGCGCCGCAATACTTATCTAAGAGTTTGAATCATAAGTCATTGTTAATAAATCCTTTTTTATCAAGGACT
>JAPPFL010000058.1 GCA_028823855.1 Albidovulum sp. | reverse complement strand
AGTCCTTGATAAAAAAGGATTTATTAACAATGACTTATGATTCAAACTCTTAGAGTCAGAACCGAACCGTCGGCGCTTAGCGCCATGCGCGGCGCAGCGGACGCGGCGATGCCGAATGCTCCCGTCGCCGCAAGAAACGATCGCCTTGAAAGTCCAGAATGATTGTTTGGGCGCATAATATTCTCCATGCTGTTCTTGGCCGCCTCCATTGCTCATTCGGCGCGAAAAGGCAACACCGCTCATTGCGACGAATATCAAATGCAATGCATAGCCGCGCCGGACGGCTATTCGACGTGCCATGCCGCCTCGCCTTTCGAGAATTCAACTCGCTTGCGACGGCGCGTCCAAATCGCAATAGTGCATGTTTTCGCCCGATCCGATTTGCAGGAATCCGACATGACGAAGTTCCGTATCCGAGAGGTCGAGCATTGCTGGATTCCGATGCCCGATGGAATTCGACTCGCTGCGCGAATCTGGATGCCGGAGGGGGAAGGCGGTTCCTACCCCGCGATTCTGGAGTACATCCCGTACCGGAAACGCGATCTCGTTCGAGCTAGGGACGAGCGCAATCATCCTTATTTCGCCGCTCACGGCTACGCATGCCTACGCGTCGACATCCGCGGATCCGGCGACAGCGAAGGCGCTATGCCCGACATGTACGGCAAGGACGAGCTGGATGATGCGCGGCACTTGATTCAATGGATCGCGTCCCAGCCCTGGTGCAATGGCCGTATCGGAATGTTCGGCACATCCTGGGGAGGCACGGCAAGCCTGCAGGCGGCTGTCAACGCTCCGATTCCGCTTAAGGCCGTTCTGGCGAATTGCGCTACCTGGGACCGCTTCGAAGATGACATTCACTGGATGGGAGGCTGCCTGCTGACCGACAGCCTGGAGTGGGGCGCTACCCTGCCCGCAATTCTGGCCGCGCCCCCTGACTCCGCGACGGTCGGCGCCGCGTGGCTCGACGCGTGGAACCGGCGCCTGGAAAAGCTCTCCTTTCCCTTAAGGCATTGGATGCGGAACGACGTGCGCGGGCGGTACTGGCGACGCGGGTCGGTGCGCTTCCGAGTCGAAAGGCTTTCCTGTCCGATTCTGTCGATCGGAGGGTGGTCGGACCGGTACTCCAACTCGGTATTGCCGCTGGTAAAGGCGCGCCCCGATATTTGCTGGGGCATCGTAGGTCCCTGGGGGCACCACTATCCCGACCAAGGCGAACCGGGCCCGGCCATAGGGTTTCAGGACCTGGCACTGGAATGGTGGGATCACTGGCTGAAGCCGGAGATCCCGGGCGACTTGAACTGGCCGAAGATTCGGCTTTGGAAGCGCGGATTCGATCCTCCGAGGAATCGGCTGAAGGTGCGTCAAGGAAATTGGATCGCGGTTCACGATATTGGATCAGTCTCTTGGAATTCGCTTCACCTCGATGCCGGCCGCCTTCGATGCGGCCCCGCGGCCGCCGAAGAATCGCTTTCAGTTCCGTTCGACATGAGGCACGGCGAGTGCGCGGGCGATACCGGATACTTCGGTCGCATGGGCGGCTTGCCGCTTGACCAGGCGGCAGACGACGGCCGATCGCTCTGCTTCGAGACCGAACCGCTGGGAAAAGTTGTCGATCTGGTCGGCGGCGCGGCCCTATACGCTCTGATCGAAAGAACGGCCCCGCAGGCTCAATTCGTATGCAGGTTGTGCGACGTCGACCCGAACGGTCGGTCTAATCTTGTCGCTCGCGGCATTCTCAATCTAGAGCTTGACGAGCTGATGGATGTTTCGCGGCCGTTCGCTTCAGGCGAAAGGCTCGCTTACACGATTCGTCTCCCCTCTACGGCCTATCGCTTCGCCGAGGGCCACCGGATCCGGCTTGCGCTAGCAGCGTCCTACTGGCCCCTCGCCTGGCCGACGGCAAGCGATCCGGGGATTCGCGTGCTTAGCGGCTCCAGATTGGAATTGCCGGCATTTCCGGAGCGCGGTGACCCGGCGACCCTTCCCTTCCCGGAGGCGAAGGAGCTACCGGAAAGGAAATCCTGGCGAATGCTCTCCGAACCGAACCTTGAACGGACGCGTCAGAGCGTTCGCGACGGAAAGGTTTGCTCGTCATGGTCTCTCGCTCCGACGACGACAAGGTTCGACGACCTGAATACCTCCGTCACTGTCGGAACTGCGGCGGAATACGGTATTTCGGCCGATGGCCCGCAAGGAGCCCGGTTCCAAATCGATCACGAAATCGAAATTATTCGCCCGGACGGAAAAGCTAAAATCGACAGCAAGCTAATCGCCGAGCGTGTCGGCAAAGTTATCGAAGCGCACGGCATCCTCGTAGCGATTTGGAACGGAAGGGAATTGGCCAGGAAAATTTGGAAGGCGTAGGGGTAAACGAGCGAATCTCGTAAATTTGCGCCTGGCGTTGCGGAGCCTCACTCAGACAAAGCGCGAACATTCAGAAAGGGGCTGGAGATGCGTTTTCGGCGCGATAAGTCCGCTAAGGAAATTTGCCGCTTGGCCTACTCAGGCGCCATTGATCGCGAGGCGAAGACGGATGCCGAAGGACGGTCCTCCCGATGTGCAGTAGGAAGCGCAGAATTCCCGGAAAGCGGCGATCCACTGCGCGGTATCTCTGGAGTCGGCGTTCGGGTTGCAGGATATCATCCAGCCCATCATGGCCTCGCGCGGGAAGCCGTTCCTGACGAACCGTTCCCGGTGAACACGCGGCAACTCGGCACAGCGGAATACATTCCTTCCCCCTTTGCGGAGCTTCTCGAACTGAGCAAGCGACGCGGCCGGTTTTCTTTTGGCGCGTCCATTTGGCACCCGTTCGGTCTATCGAATGTGTATTGCATTGTGCCGTCGCAAGTATTCAACGATGTGCCCGAGGAAGTCAAAAATACCGTTATGCGACACGTGAATCACGTGCAGTTCGCGCACGTCTTTTTCGTGCTGGCGCTACAAGATGCATGCATTGCCTTAAGATGTCTCATATTGGGGCCACCATTAAGAGACTCAGGAGGCATTGAATGACTTCCAGAGCGGGTCGGACGGCGGCGAGGCAAAAGCGCAGTTAATGTTTTTGGTGAATCGTGAATATGAAATGCCGGCTTCCGTCGATGCTACCGCGGTTGAAAGGCTACCGGCGATACGGGTCGAAATGGTCGAAAAAATTCATGCCACCACCAGTACTTGACAACGAATCTGTTGCCAACTATATTGTTGCCAACAGATTCGTTGGAGGCTGGGGCTGATGCGAAAAGGTGGGAGCAACTGGGTCGACGGAGAGAATTTCTTCGACCGAGAAAAGGAGCTGGAAGCGCTGGAAGAGCGCGCACGGGAAGGGTCTCACACTCTGCTGACCGCGCAGCGGCGAATGGGCAAGACGAGCCTCGTGCGGGAGCTGCAGCGCCGGCTGGCCGAAACGGGAGACTTCCAGGTCGTCTTCGTCGATCTGGAAGCGGCCGCCGATCCGGCCGATGCGATCGCCGAAATCGGCGTTCAGACGACGCCCGTGCGCGCGGCGTGGGATGGAATCATGACCGTCATCGCGAATATGGTGAAGCGAGCCGGCGGCCGGATCGAGGAACTGTCGCTTGCGGATCTGAAGGTCAAGCTACGCGCCGGAATCGATGCGGGCAATTGGCCGCAAAGAGGGGGCGCAATCTTTGCCGCGCTGGCGGAAAGCGGCCGGTCCGTCGTGCTTGCGATCGACGAGTTGCCGATACTCCTAATCCGGCTGCTGAAGGACGAGACCGGACGCATGGCGCCGGAGGGGAAGCGGGAAGCGGACGCATTCCTGAGCTGACTGCGCAAGATGGGGCAATTGCATCGAGGCCGAGTCACGATGATCCTGTCGGGCAGCGTGAGCCTCGAACCGCTGCTTGAGGAAGCCGGGCTCAGCGCACAGGCCAACATCTTTTCCCCCTACGACCTGAAACCGTGGAGCGAGGAGACGGCTGTTTCCTGCCTAGAGGCGCTTGCCGGTTCCTATGGGGTCGGTCTTTGGCCGGAGGCCAGCCGGGAGATGTGCCGCAGGCTGCGTTGCTGCATCCCGCACCATGTCCAAATGTTCTTCGACAGGCTGCACGATCATCTGCGGCGCACCGGGCGGAAAGACGCGTCGCTGGACGATGTCGAGTGGGTCTATATGCGCGAGATGCAGGGCGTCCGGGGGCAGATCGATCTGCAGCATTACGAGGGCCGGCTGGCGACGGTGCTCGGGAGAGCGGAGTACGCGATCGCGCTGGAGATTCTGACGGCAACGGCAGTCAACGGCGAAATTGGCGCTGAAACGGTCGATCGGTACCGCAGCTGGCTCTCGGCGCGGGACGCCCACGACGGAGATGGCGCTCCTTCGGTCGACCATGTGCTGCACGTGCTGCAGCACGACGGCTATCTGGAACCCGGGGACGGCGGCTACCGGTTCGTGTCCGGTCTGCTCGAGGACTGGTGGCGCGGCCGCTACGGGCAGAGGTTCGCGCCCGTGTTCGACCGGCCGCGGTGAGGAAGGGAGTCGAGCCGATGGTCGTGACCGCCAGAAAATACAATCCGGGCTTTCTCTCCTTCGACGAGCTGGTCGCGATCTTCTGCGTCCGAACGGGCGAGTACAAATCCATGATCGAAGCGCTGCGCGAATGCTCGGGGAGCGCAAACACCCATCAGATCGTGATCGGGCCGCGCGGCAGCGGAAAGACGAGCCTGCTGCTGCGGGTCGCTGCGGAGGTGTTGCGCGATGCCGATCTCTCGGCGCGCTTCTTCCCGATCGTGTTCGCGGAGGAAAGCTACGAGGTCTCGACAGCCGGCGAATTCTGGCTCGAATGCGTTTCCCGGCTGGCCGACCAAGCGCCAAGGCGGGACAAGGGAGTGGATCTGCACCGCACTTTCGAGGAGTTGCACGCCATCCATGACGACCGGACGCTGGAGGATCGGTGCCTTGGGGCGCTTCAGGACTTTGCCGACCGGGAAGCGAAACGGCTCGTGCTGGTCGTCGAGAACCTGAACATGATGTTCAGGGACATGGGCGACGACGATGCAGGCTGGCGGCTGCGTAAGGCGCTGCAGACCGAACCGCGAATCGTTCTGCTGGCGAGCGCGACCAGCCGATTCGACCAGATAAACGATCCAAAGGAAGCGCTCTACGAGCTCTTCCGTGTGATCAATTTGCATCCGCTTGACACGGAAGGCTGCGCGACCCTGTGGCAGACCGTGTCGGGCCAGGCGCGGGCGCCGCAGACAATCCAGGCAATGCGGATTCTCACAGGCGGCAGTCCCAGGCTGCTGACGATCGTGGCCCGGTTCGGCGCGAATCTGTCGTTCCGCGAGCTGATGGCCGATCTGCTCGACTTGGTCGACGACCATACGGAGTATTTCAAGAGCCATCTAGATGCGCTCCCGGCGCAGGAGCGAAAGGTATATCTCGCCCTTGCCGATCTCTGGAAACCGGCAAACGCGCGCGAGATCGCGGACCGGGCAAGGCTCGGGACCAGCAAGTGCAGCGCCCAGCTTGCCCGTCTGGTCGACAAGGGCGCGGTCGAGGTTAGCGGCGGCAGCCCACGGCGCAAGCTCTACTACCTAGCCGAGCGGCTCTACAACATCTACTACCTGATGCGCCGGGCGCGTGGGCCGGCGCCGCTGATCGATGCGCTGATCCGCTTCATGGAGGCTTACTACTCCACCGACGAACTGAGGGAATTCGGCGTCCGCATGGCGCGCGAAGCGCTGGGATTCGACGGCAGCGCACTGGCGTTCTACCGGATGGCATTCGATCGTCTTGTCGGGCTGCCGTCCCTCGAAACGCATCGCAAAGAACTGCTTTCGCTTGCATCGCCTGCCTTTGAGTATGCGCCGAGTGAGTTTTCTGAGCCATCCCCAGCACCGTCAGCCGGAAGGGATCTCTTGGAGAAGGCGCTGGCGCTGGCGGAAAAAGGCCGGCTGCAGGAGGCCGTGGCGACTTGGGACGAGGTCGCCCGGAGGTTCGGGGAGAGCGATGCTCCGGCGAACCTCGAACAGGTGTCGCTGGCGCTTGTCAACAAAGGAAAGGCGTTGGGCCGGCTGGGGAGAGCGGAAGAGGCATCGACAGCGTGGGATGACGTAATTCGGCGTTTCGGGTCGGACAACGGGGAGGGGCATCCTCTGGCGGTGGCGACGGCGCTCGCGAGCAAGGGCGGAATGCTGAGCAGCCTGAACCACCACACGGAAGCGCTGGCGGCCTGGGAGGAGGTCGCGCGACGCTTCGGCAAGAGCCCGGCTCCGGAGCTTCAGACGCTGGTGGCCAACGCGCTGCTCGGCAAGGCCGTCGCGCTCAATGCGTTGAACCGGTCCCGGGAAGCCTTGGAGGCCTGCGAAATAATGCTGGAACGCTTCGGCAAGAGCGGTTCGCCCAAGCTTCACGGTGAAGTGGCGGCGGCCATGGTCGGACGGGGGCACGCGCTGATCGCCCTGAACCGCGTCGATGACGCGATCAATGCCTGGAGCGCCGTAGTGGAGCGATTCGGGAGGAGCGACTCTCTCAGAATCCTCGAACAGGTGGCCTCGGCGCATGCGAACATAGGCACGGGCCTTTTTCGGTTGGGCCGATTGGAGGAGGCGCTCGCCGCGTTCGACGGGGTCGCGCGAAGCTATCAGGCAAGCGATACGCCGATCCTTCGGGAGACGGTGGCGTGTAGTTTCGTCAACAGAGGCAACGTGCTGACTGCACTGAAGCGGGAAGCGGAAGCGCTTTCGTCGTGGGAAGAAGCAATCAGGCACTTCGAAGCGGGCGGTTTGCCGGATTTGGCAGAACCGTTCTGCAATGCGCTGATGAACAGAGCTGCGGCGTTGCACAACGCGGGAAGGTCTGAGGAAGCGCTGCAACTGTGGGCGGATGTGGCGGAACGCTTCGAGGCCGACGATCGGCCCGAAGTCCTCACCGTGGTCGCGAAGGCCCAGACGAACAGGGGCGCTTTGCTCGAAAAGTGGGGCCGATACGAAGAGGCGCTCGCGGTCTGGCAGCAGGTCGAAGACCGTTTCGGGACCAGCGACATGCCGGAGCGGGACGCGTTGGTCGCAGGCTGTCTTCAGCACAGGAGCGCCGATCTGTTCGAACTGAACCGGACGGATGAGGCTCTCGCAACCTGCGACCGGGCGGTCGATCGATTCGGGGAAAGCGTCGCGCCGTCGGTTGTCGACGCAGTTGCAGGAATACTTCTCAACAAGGGCATCGCGCTCGTCTCTGCGCACAGGTACGAGGAGGCATTGGCGGTCTGGGACGAGATCGAACGGCGTTTCGGAAACAGCCACAAACCGGATATTTCGAAACGGGTTGCATCGGCCCTTGTCGGCAAGGGCGGGACGCTCGCCCGGTTAAACCAGCCAGAGGCCGCGATCGAGGTATGGAACGACGTCGTGCGCCGGTTCGGAGAGAGCGACTCGCCACTGTTTCGCGAGGAAATTGCGACTGCGGTCTCCAACAAGGCTCTGGTGCTGGGTCATTTGAACAGGCCGGATGAGGCTCTTGAGGCCTGCGAAGAAGTGCTCGAGCGATTCGGTAGCAGCGACGAGTTCTACGGGGTTGCGGCGGTCGCACGAACTCTCGTCAACAAGGGCGCCCTCCTAGCCAGTTTGGACCGAACCGAAGAGGCGTTGGCGGCGTGGGACGAGGTCGTCCGGCGCTTCGAGGAGAGCAATGTGCCGGCGCTTCGGGACGCTGCGGAATCGGCGCATTACGGGCGGGCGGAGCACGAACTGACTAGAGGCCGACCAAGGACCGCCGTCGCGCTTCTCGACCGAGCGCTCTTGCAGGAGCGAGCGGGAATTCCGGACAGCAGATTGCAGGGTCATTTGATCCGGGCTCGGGCGTACTTGGCGGAAGGCGATACCGAAGCAAGCGCTAGGGATATCGAGACGGCGCTGTCGATCCTCCCTGACCTTGACATATTGCCAAGAGACGTGCTGGTGACCTTGGCTGATCTCGCGGCAGGGGTTGGTCCGGAAAGGATGTGCTCTCTCATCAAGTCGTCGCCGGCCGGTGATCTCCTGCTTCCGCTGAGGACGGCCCTGGAGAGGGAACTCGGGTTGGAACCGAGGGTGGCCAGGGAAGTCGAGGAGATTGCCGAAGACATACGCCGGGACTTGCTTGTCGGGCGCATAAGCGCGTTGCCGCGACAGACGGCTTGATTGCTTCGGCGATGCTCGCGAGGTCCGGCAATTTTTACATAGCGAGACGACTCTTCGGACGTGGCTAACTCAGTTGGCTTCAATGTGGACGCACCGCCATCTGGCATGTTCGCCGGGTTGAAACCGGGGCTCCTATATCCCTGACCTCCGCAAGCATTGACGGTAAGCGCATCGAGTTGCAGGCGGGCTGCCGCGGCGACGCCGCCACACTCAGCATCCAGAGTTTCGGAATGGAATGCTCTGCAAAAGAAATTTGATGAACCGAGTGGTCAAGGCGCCTTGCCTTCCACGCAGCGTCGATTTTCTGTTCCAAACGCTCGCTCGACCTTCCGGATGCCGCCAAGATAGACAAGTTCGACTAGGTCCGCGCTCGAGCGAGCTTGCGTTCCGGCGCTCCATCATCATTTGCAGTACCTTTCGCCAAATGCGTCTGGCTGCGTGGCGGGAAACGGCGGGCAGGCGCAAGTATAGCTTCGCAGAGATGTCATTCTTGCCCTGCGTTCTAGTAGGATTCCCAGGAAAAAGGCCGTACGCGGCAGCATAAAGCGCCCGAACAGCAATTTGGATGCATTGGAAGTCTTCCGAACGCGCCCGGTGAATAACCGCGCGTCCTTTGGCTGAGGCGGCAATATTTCCGCGGACGCAGTCGGGATTATCGAAGCCGTAGTGCCGGCGTAGCCTACCTATTGCCTACTTCGCGTTGATTCTTTGTACTACTTCGCCCGTGTCGAATCGGATTTGGGGCCGGCGCAGCCAAGAATTCACTCGCGCGGGCTGTATTCGGAATCATTTTTCTCGGAACTCAGTCGCGGTTCAATCTCAAACCGTATCGACGTTAGTCATGCATGCCGCCATGCCCGTTAATCTCAAAAGCGTTCGCAATTGCCAGCTAAGCGTCAAGTCAGCTTTCGCTGAGATCGTTGATCGCATCGGACCGGGAATCGCTGACGGTGACGAGTTCATCGAACCGGCTGATTGAGATGATTTCCCGAACGGAATCGGAAAGCGAGCAAATCGCGAATTTCTTGCCCGGACCGGAAAATTGCCTTTCAAACCTTAGAATTATCCGAAGACCTGCGCTGCTAATATAGGATAATTTCTCTAAATCCATGATCAACCCGTGATCATCTTCGCCGATTCCAGACTCAATAGCATTGCCGCATAGTTGGGATGTGTTGCTGTCGAGGCGCCCGATGATCGCGGCAATCAGCAGTTCTCCGCTTCGCTCCCATTCAATGTCAATAGACACGATAATTTCTTCCGATTGTTTATCCTTTGTGTATTTGGTCCTGTTCGTCGTTGCAAACGGAAATGAGAATATACTTTTGGCCCGGCGCCGATTTGGCAGGGAAGCGAATTGGAGGCCTTCATCTAATCGGGAAAAAGTTATTAACGCCGCCGGTCCGAACGCGACAGGCACACCATGGCACGAGCGGGGCAAATAGCGGTTTCATGGATTCGCCCTGCTTCGGGACAACGACGGAAGAAGCGGCGCGGCGCACGTTTTGTCCGAGCGGTACAACCGCGTTCAGGCCGCGCTAGGCCGACTCGCGCAGCACGACAAGGGAGACATAGCGGTAAGGTCGCTTCCGTGTTCCCGTAAACTTTGCTTCGACAACGCTTTGAAAATCCGCTGCTAAATGGCAGGCTTCCTTTCGCTTAAGTCGGACAATCGAGATCCTCCTTGGGTTGGCTTGACCATAGCTGGCGGGAGCATGGGCGAAGAATAAGTTCATCACGTTGGAGGCGGAGCTTGCAGAACCGGACAACGCGCTGCGAAAGGCGGATGCATCGGTGAACTTGGAAGGTCTCGGCGGGATCGATCTCCAGCGAAACATGAGTGCCGGACACTTTGCCGCCCCGCATCACCGTTCACAACCCGGCGAAGCTCCGCACCGAGTCGAAAACAGCTCTAGTCTCTTTTCTTCGCTTGGTCGCATTGCAAGGCCGAGCTGGCGTCGCAAGGCACTGAATAGCTTCGCACGGAACAGCGCCTGCGGCGCGCGCGAAATCGAAAATGCGAAAGCGGATTGGTGTATGCGCTTTTCCGGCATACGATCGAGCGTCGTAGTAGAACGCGCGGTATGGGCAACGATTGGCGTTCGGAGTTCGTTCAATTGGTTCGGGAGATGACGAACCAGCCGGTTGATCCAAAAGGTTGCCGCGTCTACGTCGGATGCATCCAAGACCGGAAGCGCTGCCGGTACACGCTAGGGCAGATAGCCCCTATCAGTGACGGTAGCGAACCTGGCCACTTGGCAGGACTGCGCTTCCGATGAAAGGCCCCAAGTGATCGGCCTTGCTCATGATCGCCATTCCTGAACATCGGATCGGAGCAAGTCTTACTGCCAACGGGCGGACTTAAGTGTAGTCCGAATTTGCGCAAGTGCTGAGTTTTCCGCGATTTTTGCCTTGGCATGCGGCCGCGGCGCGCGGCTTTACCCGACATTCGCATCTCTGCCCTCCTGCGTTCATTCGGATAGATCATGCTTTGGTAGCGGTTCGCCTCGAGCTCTCCTTCGCGGATCTGGATCGCCTGTGCCCGCGCAAATTGCAGGCAAAATTCTGCTTTACAGATCGCTTAAGGCAGGGTCCTCGCGGTTCGCGCCCAACTCGGTTCCGATTCAGCACGACATGGCATCGAAATCTCAATTTTGCCGCCGCTTTGCTCACAAAAAACATTTGAGGATTCCTCCGCCAAATTGGAACAAATCTCAACAAGCTGATAGATGCCGGCCGGAAAATCGCAATGATGCGCCAAAGGCAAACGCGTCGTCGCGCAGTCCGTCCAACGGCTCCAAGGCGCATCCGCGGAATTTTCGATTGAATGAAGGATTTTGACACGAAAAGGAGGATCGCATGAAACTTGCCGATATTGTACATCGCAGCGACACGGTGCCGGGGCGCGTTTTCGACTGGATCGTAATTGGGTTTATCGTGATTTCGATCATTTCGTTTTCGATCGATACGCTACCCGAATTGCCCCCCGATTACAGGGCGATAATCGAATTCGTAGAAATCTTCATTGTCGTGCTGTTTACACTTGAATACTGTCTTCGCGTTGCAACCGCTCCGAGCAAGCGACGTTACATATTTAGCTTTTTCGGAATCGTCGATTTGCTTGCGATCATTCCATTCTACTTGTCCTTGGGGTTTGTCGACTTGAGCACCCTGCGAATTGTTCGGGTGATCCGGATACTGCGGATTTTGAAACTCGCTAGATACAACAGCGCTATGCTGCGTTTCGGAAAGGCGGTCTCGCTGGCAAAGGAAGAAATCGTGCTCTTCGGATGCCTTACCGTGATTATTCTGTATCTGTCGGCCGTCGGCATATATTACTTTGAGCACGCGGCGCAGCCCGAAGCGTTTCCTTCCATCGTTCACAGCCTTTGGTGGGCCACCGCTACGCTCACGACCGTAGGATACGGCGACGTTTATCCCATCACCGCTGGAGGAAAGCTCTTTACATTCGTTATTCTAATGTGCGGTCTTGGAATCGTTGCGGTGCCGTCCGGACTTTTGGCGGCGGCTCTTACCAAGGTTCGCCAGGATGAAGAAAATTCGGAATCCGACGGGACTTAGGACGCGCGCGCAAGGACATCAATGCTTGCAACAGTTTCCCGATCCTCCTGCAAATTCGAACTAAAGGCGCGACTTTCAAGTTATTCTTGCAAGCGGCTTGAACAGCAAGAAATCCAATGAATCAAAAAAGATGCTTAGCGACGATGCCTATCAACCTTCGGGGATCATCCGATAGGGCCGAATTTACAATTCGGGACGTAAAACCCGAAGTCCTTGTTTAATGCTTCGCAAGACTGCCGCCGCCGCCGCTATCTCGATTTAAAGCCAGACCCGCAGAATGTGAGGCGAAGTCGCTTCTTTCCACGTTCAGGATGCCTATCGAAACCGTAACGTCCGCTTTTTTGGCCGGGAATCAAGGTTGGCGTTCGCGAGCCTTAATCATTGAGGGCATTAATGTCTTTCAGGACGAAATATCTCTCGGAGCTTGCGCAAAATTGAGCGAATTCGAGCCACGTTGAATGATCAAACAGGCAATTACCGAGGCCTACTCGCAAACTACGCCGTCTCCATCGGCGTCGTGCATGAACCGGTAGGCCGGGTGCGACTTGTCAACCGGCGCAATTCCGTGCCGACGAGCCTCCTTGCACGTGATTTGGCCGTTTCCGTTGTCGTCGAAACGTGCGAGAGCGTCCGCGACGCCTTCCGGACCGATCACGGCACGGGTTTGCCGATCGCGCCCGGTTTCGACATGGCATTCCAGCCTTTCCATCGCCGTGCTAACGCATTCAGAGAGAACCTGTTCCAATGCGGCTGCTTCGCTCTTGTCGATTGTAAGACCGTAGGCTTGGCGAACTTCCACGACTCGCGCAGCGAACCAGCAACGGTTGCGCTCAGGCAACCATTGCGCGGCATCATAAGCTCCCTTTTCGCTCCGATTCACGGTCGGCGAAGCTAAAGTAAGGTTGCGCAGATCACTGGCAAATCGCTTTCGCGTCGCTCGATCTCTTGTGCAGAGCCCCGAGTCGTGGGCTTCGCTCGTCGCGACTATATGTTCGATGTCCGTCTCGGAGGTCGATGCGAAGCAGCGTCCAGTGTAGGGACCGTACACTGAGCCGATAAGCTTTACGATCTCGTCTTCCACCGATTGCGAATACCGATAGTCCCGACTTCTGTTGTAGGGAGAGCACCTATGCTCGGGCGCAACAGTGAGGCCGCGCCAAGTCTCGGCCGAAGCCAAATCGAAATCCGCAAGGAACGCAGCGGCGGCGAAGGCAACGGTTCTCATGGTGGAAAGCAGCATATTCAAATCCAAGATTCCTCTAATCCCGCTCTTTAAAACAGGTCGGATAATTGTAAAGCTTTCGATTCCAAAATTTCTTTACCAATTTACGTTGAGCAACGGCGGGTAGCATGAAACATCTTGCGCCGCCCTAGGCGTTCCCCAAGCGCCGCCCAATGATCGAAGATGCAATCGCACAACCAAAGTTCTCGCGATCAGGCAACACAAGACAATCGAAAATTTCGGGAATGTATCGATCAGTTGCGGACCGCATATCCCGGGACGAAATCGAGGCGGCGAAGCCGCGCAAGCGAACGGTCGAGATGTCGCTAATTTACGCAAGACGCGATCGGCGCGGGATCCGACGTGCGGTCGGCGGGACCAAAGGAAATGGCGCAGGCTGCTTCGCTTGCTGGGAAATCGGCTCGCGAACTCGATCCGGGAGATCGGCTTGTCGTGATTCTATCGCCCGGACATGCGGGAACGAAACGGTCGCTGCGGTGCGGAGGCATTAGCCAACGGCCCATTGCCGGTATCTGCGGAACTAGAGAGATAGGGCTCTTCAGTTAATACAGTTCGTGATGCTGTCAACTTGACAGTCGCGCCAAAGGAATTTCAACCTCGATTCCGGCGGACCGAGTCGCGCACCGCAAGCTTGCAAGAAATGCACTTGCTTTCGTGTTCGGCGTCGGGTTCCTGAAGCAGCGCCATGAGCGACCGAACCGCCTGCCGCCCCATATCAACATAAGGAAGCTGGATGGTTGTCAGCTTCGGTCGAAACACGTCGGTGATCTCCTGGAAGTGATCGAATCCTACAACGCCGATGTCGTCGGGAACTCCGAGGCTGCGCGAGAAAACGGCGCGCGCGACCTGCGGCGCCAGTTCATCGTTTCCGGAAGATATGTCCGCCTCGAAGAACGGCATGCGCCAATTTGCTCCCGGCGATCGGATGCCGCATCCTGAACAGCCAATCGGCCGACTGACACGACTGGCACGCGGAGCAGCCAGTAGCGGCGCGCCGGAAGATTTTGCCTGTGCTCCGTGGCCCTTGGTGAATTGCAGTAATCTCGGGACATAACTAGATTCAATCGCATGCGACGATCGAACCTCGCTGCCGACTATCGGAGCCAAGTTCGGGCATCCTTCGAGACTTCACCCCGCCAAGTCAATTGCGCAGCCGATGCCATCGTGCGAAAATCGGGCGTTCGAGATCAAATCTCGAATGCGAATAGGTAAAATCGATCCGGAATAAAACGTTCTGCGATGCATCCCACCGAGCCATGCGCGCCGAATTGAAGCCGACGAAAGGGAATTATCGTGAAGGAGCCTTGCTTCGATTTATCGCATCTCGGCCATATCGAGCTGTTGACCGACAAATTCGAGGAAAGCCTGGAATTTTTCACTAATGTTTACGGGATGACGGAAAGCGGACGCGACGAAGCATCGTCGTATCTTCGGGGTTGGGACGACTACGAATTCCATTCCCTCAAGCTTACCCGTTCCGACACTACCGGCATCGGGCATATCGCGTACCGCGCATCATCGCCCTCGGCACTCGAACGACGCATCGCCGCTATAGAGAAGCTGGGATTCGGCGGCGGCTGGACAAGCGGAGACGAAGGGCATCCTCCCGCCTACCGTTTTCGCAGCCCGGATAAGCACGAATTTGAAATATATTTCGACACGCGCCTTTACGAAGCGCCGAGCGAAGAGCGCCCGGCTCTCAAAAATCTAGCGCAGCGGTATCACGGTCGAGGCGCCGCCGTTCGCCGAATCGACCATCTGAATCTGCTTGCATCGGATATGCCGGCATTCCGAGACTTCATGGTGGAGGCATTGGGAAGCCGGATTACGGAGCAAATCGTCATGGACAGCGGCAAGCTGGCGGGATGCTGGTTCACAGTCAACAATAAGACCTACGACCTTGCTTGCACGGAAGATCACACGGGTGCGCGAGGGCGATTCCACCATGTAACTTACGCCGTTGATCAGCGCGAGGATGTCCTTCGCGCAGCCGATATCTTTTTGGAAAACAACGTTTTCATAGAAACCGGCCCGCACAAGCACGCAATTCAGGGCACCTTTTTCCTATACGCATACGAACCGGCGGGCAACAGGGTGGAAATCGCGAACGCCGGCGCTCGGCTAATTCTGGCTCCGGACTGGAAGACCGTGACCTGGACCGAGGCCGATCGCGCCAAAGGCCAGGCCTGGGGCTTGAAGACAATTGAATCATTCCACACGCACGGAACGCCGCCGGTACCGGATTCGAAGGCGCGAGGCCTTGGCGGCTGAAAGCCAAATGCTCCGCGTGCTGCTGCTGGGCTTCGGGGAGGCGGGGCAGGCCTTCGCGAAGGGCTGGCGGCAAACCGGCGCGGGAATCGAACTTTCGACCTACGATGTCAAATTCGACGCCCCGGGCGGCGAACCGGAACTTTTGTCAATCGCTTCGAAAATAGGCGTTCGTCCGGTATCGCACGGACCGCGGGCATTTTCGGCGGTCGATCACGTTTTCTCGCTCGTCACTGCGGACCGGGCACTTGAGGCGGCCAGGTCTGCAGCGCGGTTCCTCTCGAAGCCTCATGTTTTTTGGGACCTGAATTCGGTGGCTCCGTCGACGAAGCGAGCCGCGGCGGCCGCGATCGCGACCAGCGGCGCGGACTATCTAGACGTTGGAGTCTTGGCGCCTGTATTCCCCTGTCTCCATCGGACAAGGCTTGCCCTCGCCGGACCCATGGCCGCTTCTCTCGGCGGCGCGATCGGTTCTCTGGATCTGAATGCCGAAGTCTTTTCCGAAACGATCGGCGACGCCGCGACACTGAAGCTCCTGCGAAGCATAGTCATCAAGGGTATCGAAGCATCGGTTGCCGAATGCATGCTGGCCTGCTGCATCGCCGACATGAAGGAAGACGTTCTAAATTCGCTGGCTCCATCATTCCCTGGAATAGACTGGCTCGAAAGAGCGGAATATATCGCAGAGCGCATCGGCAAGCATGGACGTCGCCGCGCCGAGGAAATGCGGGAAGCAGCTAAAATGCTCGAAGAGTTCGGAATAGATCCCGTCGTATCGCGAGCCGCCGCGGCGCGGCTTCGGCAAGGAAGCCGCTCGTAGCGTTTCGGCGGCGCCCGCCGGGCGAACCGGGTTTTCTATTCGGCCGTTCTAAAACTCTTGTACCCCGCGTTTTCGCGATTAGTAATCGGAAACCAGCAGGTATAGCGGCGGTTCGTCTTCTTCGATTTCGGAGAACCGGCCGATGGGCTGTTCGAATACGTTGTCCGTCAAATCATCGTTGACGGTGCTGATTTCACCGATCAGGCAGTCTGCGCCTTCGGCGGTAAATCCGTGCCAAACTCCGGGATAGAGCGTAACGCTCTCCCCTACTTCAAGCTTCAGCGGACCGCCGGCCGGCAATTTCCGAATTTCGCCATCGACCGGAACGACGATGCCGGATTCCCTATCTATGCTTCCGTCGGCCGATGCGGCGAAAAGCTCGAGCACGATCGCGCCGCCGCCGCGATTTATGATGTCTTCCGTCTTTAGATTGTGCCTGTGCATGGGACTGATCTGGTCGCGGCGCGTGATCATTATTTTTTCGGCGTAGAGCAAGCCGCTGCCCTTCCTTAGGTCGCCAAGTTCGCCGTTTCGCACCGTGAACAGGAAAAGGCCCATTTCCAAGAAGTTTCCGCGTCCGTAATCCGTAATGTCCCATCCAAGCTTCGCGCTGAAGATCCGCGACTCGGCTTTCTCGCGAAGTTGATTCGGGCTGCAGAAAGCGAAGGGCGGCAGACGAAACCCGAAAGATCTAATGAATTCATCTCCCTCGCGAAGGATTCTGTTGACTTCGGATCTCTTCATGCATGCCTCCGTTTGCTTTCGAGAACGCGACTCGGTCCATCCGATTCTTCGAGTATCGGCGCGGAACGCGAAAAAAACAATCGCGAATGGCAGCCGGTCGCCGCAGGAACCGCTCGGGAAAGCTGCGATTCAATGCCCGACCGCAGCCATCCCCGCTCATTCAATTCGAATCATTGAGGCAGTCTCTTCCCTTCAAGGCAATCGCCGGCATCCGACCTCGTTGGGAATGCAGCCGCAGCGGCGTCCCCGCACCGGATCTCGCCGAACGGTCCAGGGAATCACTCCGCTGGCGAGAAGAGGTCGGCGAGCGGCCTGTTGCCAACCAGGCACGCCGCGAATTTAACGCATGAAAAATGATTCTGCTTTTTTGCCATGTAGGAGTAGAAGAAAACTCGCGCGCCGAATTCGGCCGAACGGCTCCAGCGGCAATGGATTCGACGCTTTTCTTAATGGACCGCGCCTGCGGCGCGGTCGAGCAGGCTGCCGGAGGCTGACAATGGCGAGCATCGCATTTCAAAAAATGCACGGCCTCGGCAACGACTTCGTCGTTCTGGATTCGCGAGGCGGCAACCGGAAAGCCACGCCTAGACTTGCGCGGGCGCTCGCCGACCGGCGGCAAGGCGTCGGATTCGACCAACTGGCCGAAATCACGGATTCCGAAGCGGCGGACGCGCGGCTCGAATTCCTGAACGCCGACGGCTCCGCTTCCGCGGCATGCGGCAACGCCACGCGCTGCGTCGCCCGCAAACTGATGGAAGAATTCGGCAGATCGAGTCTCGTTATCGAAACCGAGCGCGGCGTCCTTGCCTGCAACGATGCCGGCAACGGTTTAACGAGCGTCAACATGGGCCAGCCATTGTTCGATTGGCTGGATATACCTCTAGCGGAGGACATCCGCTCGCTGTCGCTGCCGCTGCCTGGAATGCCGAGCGCCGTTGGATTCGGCAATCCGCACTGCGTATTCTTCGTCGATGATTGCGAAAATGTCGATATCGAGTCCGAAGGCCCGAAATTCGAGAATCATCGCCTCTTTCCGAAGGGCGCCAACGTTGAATTCGCTACCGTCGCGTCGAGCACGCTGATCAGGATGCGCATTTGGGAGCGCGGCGCCGGCGTGACCCTTGCTTCCGGCTCCGGTTCCTGCGCAACGGCCGTGGCGGCGGCGAGGCGCGGACTCGCCGAGCGAAAAGTCTCGATACGGGTCGACGGCGGAATGCTTGAAGTCGATTGGCGAGACGACGGGGTTTGGATGACCGGGCCGACCTTGCATGTCTTCGACGCCGAGCTCTCGCCGGAGTTTCTCGAGGCGCAGTCATGAACGAGGCGAACAGCAGGTTTTTTTCGCTCGGATGCCGACTCAATGCTTACGAAACCGAAGCGATGAGAGAACTGTCGGCGGAAGCCGGCTTGGAAGATGCCGTAATCGTCAATACTTGCGCCGTGACGGCGGAGGCCGTTCGCAAGTCCAGGCAGGCAATCAGAAGGCTCGCGCGCGCCAACCCTCGCGCGACAATGATTGCGACCGGATGCGCGGTTCAAATAGATCCCGATGCCTATTCTTCCATGGCGGAAGTCGATGCCGTAGTCGGCAATAGCCGCAAACTCGCGCGAAAGACCTGGAGCGAAATTGCCGCTTCGAGGAGCGACGGGGAGAATCCGGGCATAAGGCAAGTGGACGACATCATGTCGGCATCCGATTCCCCCGTCCATTCGATCTCGGGGTTCGGCGGAAGAGCGAGGGCATATGTCCAGGTGCAAAATGGCTGCGACCATAGATGTACTTTCTGCATTATTCCGTTCGGGAGAGGCAATTCGAGGTCCGTTCCCGCCGCCGAAGTGGTTGAGCAGGTCAAGTCTCTCGTTGGCGGAGGATTTAATGAAGTGGTTTTGACCGGCGTGGATCTGACCGGCTGGGGCGAAGACCTGGACGATGGCGGCCGGCTTGGCGATCTCGTGGCGGCGGTGCTCGCTTCGGCGCCGGATCTTCCGAGATTGCGGCTTTCGTCCATCGACCCGGTTGAAGCGGATCCAGAGCTTCTGGCGGTTCTTGCAAGCGAAAAGAGAATGATGCCGCACCTGCATTTGTCGCTGCAGTCTGGAGACAATTTGATCCTCAAGCGAATGAAGCGGCGACATAGCCGCGAGGATGCAATAGCGTTCTGCGACGAAGCGAGGCGGCTGCGCCCGGAAATAGCCTTCGGAGCCGACTTCATCGCTGGATTTCCGACAGAAACCGAATCCATGTTCCGGAATACGCTGGAATTGATCGAGAATTGCGGGCTAACCTGGCTTCATGTGTTCCCCTTCAGCAGGCGCGAAGGAACGCCCGCAGCCAGAATGCCGCAAGTAGCCGGGGAAGCGATACGCGAAAGGGCCGCGCGATTGAGATCGGCGGGCTCGAAACGCGTTGAACTTCTGTTAGACGGGCAAGTTGGAATGCAACGCCGGGCGCTCATGGAAACTTCGCGCATCGGTCGCGCGGAAAACTTCGCCGAGATCGAGTTCGGCACGGACCAGGAGCCGGGCCGGCTCGTCGATGCGGTCATCTCGTCGAGAAGGGATTCCAGGCTGCTGGCGCATGATGAGCATCGCTTCGAACCGAAAACGGCGGCATCGAAGAGTTACAATCCCCGCCAGGCGCTAGTAAATCGAGCCTAGAATGACCGGGAACGCGAGCATCTTGCATAAAGCCCTCGCAGCGGAAGGCGTCGACGGCGCGTCGTCCGAGGACATTCACGCGCGGCCGCGCGACATCGGCGGCGCTTTGTCGCGGGTTTCATTCCGGATTCGAGCTAGCGCCGATGCTTCGCGCGGGACGCGATCGGCGGGCGAAAGCTCAGGGCATCCGTCGTTCCGTTAAATGAGCCATGGAATCCTCGGCGCGCGGTAGGGCAACCCGCTGCCGCGCCATCGGATTCCCGATGAAGCGATTGCTGCGCGGCGAATTATAGCCGGGCGGTCGATGGGCGCGCATTGGAAGCGCGGGAGGAATTCTCCGCCATGCATTGCACTTGGATAGTTCCGGAAGAACCCGAACTTAGCGAGTTGCGCGAGCTTGTCGAAAGACTATCGGCGATCGGCGGAGGGCCGAGCTTCGAGCCTCATCTTACCGTCCTGAGCGGAATCCGGCTTGAAGCGGGCATCGTCCTCGAACTGCTCGCCGCGGCGTTCGAGCGACTCCCGCAGTTCGAACTTGAAATGGTTTCAACCGGAACGGAAAACGCTTTTTTCAAGTCGGTTTACTTGCTTCCGAAGCCCTCCGACAGGCTCGCGAATCTGCGCTTGCGCGCGGAAGAGCTCTTGGCACCGAATTCGAATTCAAGCCGATTCAACCCGCATTTTAGCGCGGCCTACGGACATTTCGCCGCCGGCAAGAATAAGCAAATGCTGGAACTGGCTAGCCGCGCGCTGCCTAAAACGCTTCGTTTTGAAAGAGCGATGGTAGTTCGAGCGTCCGGCGCCGTCCCCGTCGAAGACTGGCGCCCGATCGGTTCAATCGGGTTATCGGGGACCGGACGCGCGATTTCACGCGGCGGGTCGCCGTAGCGCTGCCCGCTGCTCGCCATCCATCCAAGAAAACCCTGCCGGCGGCGCTACCTGCGGCCGCTGAACGGAAATTTCGGGATTCCCGCTCCGGGGCTCCCGCCCGCAATCATGTTCTGCAGTTCGGGCGGCAGCGCGCCGCCACCGCCGGTCGGCAGCTGCATACCCTGCATATCGGCGACGCCGGGCTGCTTGCCGATCAAGGCCGAAAGCGCGCCTTTCATTCCGCCTCGCGCCAGTTTCTTGCTTGCATCCGACATCTGGCGGTGCACCTTCAAAAGCTGATTTAGATCGGAGACTTCCAGTCCCGCGCCTGCAGCAATTCTTTTTTTCCTGCTTGCCTGAAGGATTTTCGGATTGGCCCTCTCCTTCCGGGTCATCGAGTTGATCAGCGCAATTTGACGCTTGATGAACCTGTCGTCCAGACCCGCGTTCGCGGCTTGCTTCGCGAATTTTCCCATGCCGGGCATCATCGACATCATTCCGCCGAAGCCGCCCATTTTTTCCATGTTTTCGAGCTGCGAGCGAAAGTCGTTCATGTTGAACTGGCCCTTCTGCATGCGCCGCATCATCCGCTCGTTCTGTTCCTTCTCCAAGGTCGCGGCGGCTTTTTCGACAAGCGCGACGATGTCGCCCATGCCCAGAATTCGAGCGGCGATGCGCTCCGGTTCGAATGTGCCGAGGGCGTCCAGCTTCTCGCCCGTGCCGATGAATTTGATCGGCTTTCCGGTGATCGCTCGCATGCTTAGCGCCGCGCCGCCTCGGCCGTCGCCGTCCATTCTCGTTAGCACGACGCCGGATATTCCGATCTTGCCGTCGAATTCTCTAGCGACATTGACGGCGTCCTGCCCTGTCAAGCCGTCTACGACCAAAAGGGTTTCGCGGGGAACGACGGCGTCCCTCACGGCCTGGACTTCGTCCATCAGCACATCGTCTATATGCAAACGGCCGGCCGTATCGAGAATATAGACATCAAATCCGTTTAGCGAAGCGTGCTGCATCGCGCGGTTGGCGATCTGGACGGCGCTTTGCCCCTGCATGATCGGCAAAGTTTCGATACCGGCCTGCCGGCCGAGCACTTCCAATTGCTCCATCGCCGCGGGGCGCCGCGTATCGAGCGATGCCATGAGAATGCGCTTTCCGTCTTGCTCCGCGATGCGCTTGGCGATTTTCGCGGTCGTCGTGGTTTTGCCGGATCCTTGCAGGCCAACCATGAGAACGGGCGCCGGCGGGTTTGCGATTCTTAGCTCGCTATTCTCTTCTTCGCTTCCGGCGAGAACCGCAATCAATTCGTCATGGACGATCTTGATGACCTGATTGCCCGGCGCCACGGAACGCATGACCGCCTGCCCGGTCGCCTTGCGCTGAGTCGATCTGATGAAGTTTTTGACCACGGGCAGAGAAACGTCCGCCTCCAGCAGAGCCAGCCTTACTTCGCGAAGTGCGGCGGAGACTTCGGCCTCCGTCAGAACGCCTTGGCGAGTTAGCTTGTCCAATACTCCCGATAGACGGTCCGATAGACTTTCGAACATGAAAAATCCTTTGCATTTCGGCACGTTGCGACCGACGCGGGCACCCGTCGCATCCGTGCGCGCCGCCAGGGCCCGTTGGCGTCCGAGCCCCCGGCCAACCGCCCGCGCGGTTACGCTGGCGAGCGACTGTCCGTCTAGGAGAAATCATCCGAATCGTCAACGATCTCGTCAATGCTCCGGCTCCGGCTGCCGGATTCGGTGCAAGCCGGCAGCCGTTGCGCCGTCGCGCGAGCGAGTTGATTTCGCGGCATGCCGCGCCCGAGTAAATTTAACGAAAAGGAAGCCGGGCATGCAGCGTTTCCCGAATCGCGGAAGGAGTAGGGCGATAGGATCGGGATACCGGCATGCCGAAGCCGCATGGGGAGCGAGCGCCCTTGAATTAATTTCTCGTTCTCTCGCTATACTCGGTTTCGGCGATCAAATCCAAATTCGCATCCAGGCGCGTTCGGCACGCGCCAATTAGGAGGGCCGGCTTAATGAATGGCGCATTGGCGGTCCGACCGCGCGATACGCGCTACTATTTCCGCCGGACCCTTAACGGCATTCGATCGTCGCCTCGCCCACCTTAGGCAATCCGCCGCTATGCAAAGGAATTACTCGACATGCCCGTCACTTTTTCCTTTTGCATCCGTTTTAGCGCGCGGCAATTTGCCGCCGCCCAAATTTTCCGCGTTTTTTCGAGATCTTTACGCTCGTGCGCAACCAATTCGTTTCAGCGCCGAATTGGGACTTCGGCGGACGTCTTGGCAACGCGACGCGCCAGGGGTCGGCAGCCCCATTGTTCCGCTCGTTCGATTTAGGCCTTCGACCGCGATCGAGCGCGATATCGGGACCGGTCAACCGAGTTTTCAGATTTCGAATTCCTTCGCAACGGGACCTGAACGGTCGACATTCTCGGAACTACGGCGCGATTGAATACGCGCAGGATTCTATTCGGCAGAAATGCCTGGTGAATTTCGCGTTTCGACTATTGCGATAGCGGGCTATGCGCCCTTTTTCTTCCCAGGCCTGACCAGCCACGCGCCGAGAGCCGGCAGAAGGACGACGGCGCCGATCATGTTGACGAGAAACATGAAGGTCAGCACCGTGCCCATATCGGCCTGAAACTTGAGGGGGGCCACGATCCAAGTCGCGACGCCCGCCGCCAGCGTCAAGCCGGTGAGCACCACTCCCGCTCCGGTTGTCGCAAGCGTTCGCTCATAGGCCTCCGCGAAGTCGAGCCCCTGTTCAAGGTGCGTGCGCAGCCGCCCGTAAATGTAAATCCCGTAGTCGACGCCGATGCCGACGCCAAGAGCCGCGACAGGAAGAGTGGAGACCTTGAGGCCGATCTCAAGGAGCACCATTAGCGCGTAGGCAAGAATCGAGACTCCCGCCAGCGGGATTATGATGCAGGCCGTCGCCGCCAGGGAGCGGAACGAGATCAGGCATAGCGCGATCACGGCAGCGTAGACGTACGCGAGAATCGGAAACTGCGATGCCTCGACTTCCTCGTTGGTAGCCGCCATGACGCCGATGTTGCCCGATGCAAGGCGGAACGAAATGCGTTCGCCGGCATTCGCAATATTGAATTCCTTGACGGCCTGGACGACGCGCTGAATAGTTTCGGCCTTGTGGTCCGCCGTAAAGATCGAAACCGGCATGACGCTGCAATCGTGGTTAAGCAGACCGCTGCTGGTCGGAACCGGAGAAACGGACTGCACCAGCATATAGGTGTTGCGCGGAAGAGTTTTCCATTTCAGACTGCCTTCATTCCAGTTGGCGTTGATATTTCGGGCGACGCCCGCAAGTCCGCTTACGGATTGAACGCCCTCTACGTTGAGCATGTGCCATTCGAATTCGTCGAGCGCGCGCATCACGTCGAATTCGATGCAGCCTTCCTCCACTGTCTCCGAAATCACTGTCAGCACGTCGACGCCAATTCCGAAATTATCCGTAATCACGGCTGAATCGACATTGTAAACGGATTCGGCGCGAAGTTCGGGCACGCCCCGATGCTCGTCGCCTATCCGGACCTGCGGCGCCAAATACGCTCCTCCGGCCAACAGGAGCGCCGCGCAGCCGATCACGACGGCGGCCGGGCCGCGGCGAGCGACCCGCGCTACGAGCGACCACACGACCCGCAGGCTGCTGTCGCGCTCCCGCGCCGCGAGGCGTTCTTTCTCGTCTGCGTCGAAGTAGGAGAGAAGGACCGGCAGCAAGCCCAAATTGGTTAGAATGATCGCGGCGATGCCGAGGCTAGCCGTGATCGCGATCTCTTTGATGACCTGCACCTCGATAAGCGAGATTGAAATGAAGCCGACGGAGTCGGAAACGAGAGCCACCGCACCTGGAAAAAGGAGGCGGCGAACGCTCGCGCGCGCGGCATCTAGTCCGCTCGCTCCGGCGGCGGCTTCCGCGCGGACCGAGCTCACCATCTGAACCCCGTGGCTGACGCCTATCGCGAACACGAGGAACGGCAGGAGGATGGACATGGGATCGATGCCGAATCCGAGTCCGGTAACTCCGCCAAGCTGCCACACGACTGCGATCATCGAGCAGGCCAGCGGCGCCAGCGTCAGTCGAATCGACTTGGTATAGGAATACACGAAGAGGGCGGTGATCAAGAATGTGATTCCGAAGAACGCGACAACTTTGATTGCGCCGTCCGCGATGTCTCCTATAATCTTGGCGAAGCCGATAATGTGGAGGTCGACGTGCTTTCCGATATCAGGGCTGGCGCCGATATCGGCGCGAATCTGCTCCAGGTCGCGAGCCACCTCGAAATAGTCCAGCCTCTCGCCGGTATTCGGATTGAACTCCTGCAGCCTGGCGGTAACGATCGCGCCCGAAAAGTCGTTTGCAACCAGGCGGCCTACGAGGCCCGCCTTGACGATGTTCTCCCGCACGCGCGCAAAACCGGCCTCTGTCGGCTCAAAGTCCGGCGGCATCACGTTTCCGGCGGCAATTCCGTCCTCGACGACTTCAATAAAGCGCACGTTGGGAGTGAGGAAGGAAAATACCTGCGCCCTATCCACGCCGGGCAAAAAGAACGTCTCGTCCGTTACCACCTTCATCGCCGCGAAGAACTCTGGCGTAAAGATGTCGCCGTCTCTCGCCATGACCGCGATTACGACGCGGTCTGCGCCCCCGAACTCGTCCCGATACTGCAGAAACGTGCGCATGTATTCGTGCTCGACGGGAACCAGCTTGGTGAATCCCGCATCGATGCGCAGCCCCGATGCGAACCAGCCCATTGCGAGGGTCGCCAGCGCAAAGGCCACGAGCACCAATCGGCGTCGAGTGAACAGGATTTTTTCTACAAACTCGGTCAACGGAAAAACCCTGACGCAAGCCGGCTAAAACCGAAGTTCGTCAGCGATTGGCGGCGCGGCGACTGAATCGCGGCGGCTGTCGCGCTTCGATCGGAAGGTGGAAAAGCGTCCATAGGGTTATCATTCTTCCAGAAAAAATCGTTCGATGCCGAATTCGCCGATCAGCAGCACGTTGCGTTCGTCAATTTGCAGCGCTGAAGAGATCCCCTTTCGCGTCTGTAGCCGATGTGTCGAGACGCTGCGGCCACCGTCCCGGCTGGTCAGCACGATGCCTTCCAGTCCGGTCAGCAAAACGAGGCCGGGCCGCAATTGAATCGCGCTCGTCAACGTCGCGCGCGTATTCGTGGCGGTTCTTGTCCAGGTTTCGCCGCCGTCGGCGGAAAGAAACGCATTTCCCCTGAGGCCCGCAAGCAGCACCCGGTTGTCGTCGAAAGCGAGACCGCCGAACCACGAGCCGCCGTAGGGGGAAGGCAGTTCCCGCCAGGTTTCGCCGCCGTCGTCGGAGCGATAGGCGACCCCCGCTTCCGCCGCAATGAACAGTCGCTGAGAATCGCGATTCGGCGCCGCGGCCGGCAAAAGCGCGTTTAAGTGGAAGTCGTCCTCGCTTATCGCGCGCTCTTCCCAGTTTTCGCCGCCGTCGTCCGTTGCAAGAAAATAGCCGTATGCGCCGACCGCGTAGCCGGAACGTTCGTCTCGAAACCAGACATCCAGTAGCGGCAGCTCTTCTTCGGGCGCCTGGTGCAAGACTTTCCAGGTCTCGCCGCCGTCGACCGTGCGCAGTATCACCGCGTCGTGCCCGACGGCCCAGCCGGTTCGCTCGTCGTGCATATGTACCGCGGTAAGGAGAACGCGCGTCGGCACGCTCGCCTGCTTCCAATTCGAGCCGTTGTCGGATGAAACCAGGATATGGCCGCGGTCTCCAACTACGACCAGCCGCGACCCGGCGACAGCCCCGTCGAGCAGAAGCGACTTCGAGGCAAGCGGCGCCGCGACGGCGCCGTCGGCGGCCGCTTCGCCCCCGACGGCGATCGCCAGCCAAATCGCCGTCGCGGCCCGAGCGGCAATTTCAGGAAGAACTCTAGCCGGAGTTGCGGCGGATAGTGCGGTCCGCGGCAGTCGCGCGAGCCTCCGTCGAACAATTTGAAAACCGCGGGCGACGCGCTCGTATTTCGGGCGATGCCGTCCCGGCGCCGCCCGGCGGCCGCTTGTATCGTCGTCGAGCGTAGGACCGCCTACCGGCGAAACGGCCTCCACGAGCCTTCGCTGCGCCTTCCTAGATTCAGGCCGGCTCCCTCCTCATCTTCGTCCTTCTCGACGAAGGGCGGCCGGCGTAAAGTCGCGGGACTTCAGTTTCGTATCCCATGTGCACATGGGGAACTCGTTGTCGAGGCCGAATGCGAAATACCGCCCGGCCTGCAAGTCGGTATGCACTTCCAGAGTCGGCCAAATCAGCGGCTTCTCGTAGTAGTTGACGACATGGCCTTCCGACACGCGCCAAAGCTGATCCCGATTATCGTAGATGTCGGCGACCAGGATTTGCCACGAATCCTCGTCCACGTAGAATGTCCGTCGCTTGTAGATATGCTGCGAGCCCTTCTTCAGCGTCGCCTCCACGACCCAGACCCGGTGCAGTTCGTAGCGCAAGTGGTTCGGATTCACATGCAGCGGCTTGAGAATGTCGCTAAACGACAGCCTGTCGCTGTGGAGCCGGTACGAATTGTAGGGAACGTACATTTCGCGCTTGCCAACGAGTTTCCAGTCGTAGCGATCCACCGCTCCATTGAACATGTCGACCTGATCGGACGTGCGCAAACCGTCCGATGACGTTCCGGGATTGTCGTAGGCGAGGTTCGGCGCGCGCCTTACGCGTCGCTGACCTGGATTGTAGGTCCATGCGTTTCGCGGCTGGCGCACCTGATTAATTGTCTCGTGCACCAGGACGATGTCTCCGGCGAGGCGCGCGGGCGAGAGAGTCTTTTGCTTGTACAGGATCATCGTATTGCCGAGCCGCTCGGTCGTCATATTCGGCAGCGAATAGCGCAGTTCGATCTCCAGGCTCTGCTTCACCAGGTTGTAGTTTCCGCCGCGCGTAACCGCGGCCTGACCCAAGGTGCACGCAACCGACTCGCCGCGGTAGCGCAGCAGGTGGTTCCAAATCACTTCAAGGCCGTTTTTCGGAATCGGGAACGGAATTCCGATCACTGCGTTGCCCACGCCATTGCCGCCGTCAACCAGCCGCGCGTTTGCGGCGATGCGCCGGGTTGCATCGTAGATCCTGTTCGGCGCGGAAGCGCTTCGCCGGGTCGGATACACCGGCATTCTGAAGCTCGGGTAGGTTTCCAGCATGCGCTGATGACCGACCGAGAGACGGTTGCGATACCTGTCGACGTTGGCGGGCGAGATTACAAAGAGCGGCTTGTCGCCGGCGTAGGGATCCCGGTGGTGCTCGCCGATTCTATAGCCTCGCGGCGGACGCGTAATGCCCCCGGTCCAATCGGGAATCGTGCCCGAGGAATTTCCGGCCCGCACCCCGCCGAGCGGAGTCAGGTCATTTCCCAGCCGCGCGATCTGGTCGGCGGACAGCTCCGCCGATGCCGCTGTAGCGACTGCGCCGCCAAGAGCAAGCGCTGCGCCAATTCGAATTGCAAAGGTTTTCGCGTTTTCCAGAATGTTCATAACTTTGGACCCTCAGAACGAGTAATTCACGGAGGCGTAGACGAAGTCGCGGTCGCTCAGGGCATTGCCGTCGCCATCGTAGCGCGTGTAGCCCAAATCCGCCTGCCAGCGGCTGAGATAGTCCGCGCGAATGCCTATGGTGAGCGCGGTGCGGCCTTCTATGAAAGGCCCGCTAGGCGCGGGGCTGTTGCCGCCGACATCGTGCGCGAACTGCGTATAGGGGTAGAGATTAACCGCGCCAATCGCGTTCAGGTAGTCGAGGCGAGCCGCGACGCGGTATCCCCAGGAATTCATGTCGGCATCCGCCGCTTCATCCGGAAGAGTACCGCCCGCCTGGCTCTCCAACGGCTCGTCGGGCATGTCGTGCACATGCATAACCGCGGCTTCCGTAAGGAAGACAAGGCCGTCGGCGCCGAACATCGGTCCGAAGACCTTGGTCGCAGTGGCTTGAATCTGGCTTACATTGCGCTTGACGTAGCCTTGCACTGTCCTTGGCCTGTATGAAGCGAGGTAGCCTTGAAGCTGCGCCGGGTCGTTGGCCGCAAGATGAAGAGCGGTGCCGATCGGGGCCAGGCCCTCACCGATGACGACCCGTTCCGCTCTCTGCAATGGCGCGTCGTGGCGCTGCGAGTATTCGCCCTGAAGCGCCCAGCCAGAGGCGCCTAGCACGGTGTTGAAGCTCAATCCGAAGAGCTTTATGTCTTCCGGGTACTCGAGAAAGTAGCGGCTCGTCTTCGCGAATCGATCGACTGCCATGGCTTGCGCGATCCCTTCCGCTCCCTGGCGTACCCGAGGCGGTACCTCGGCGGCTACAATCGGGGGAACTCGCGCGGCTACGATTGCGGGCACTTGCTCGGCGACTGCGCGAGCAATCATCCCTTGTACTTGCTCAGGAGGAATCGGCTGGCCGCTTGCGGCAATGGCCGCCTTCGCAGCCTCGGTCACTTGCGCGGTTGCCGCCGCTTTCACCTCATTTGTCACTGCCGTAGTCACCTCTGCGGTAACCGCCGCCGTCACCGCCCGGATCGTTTCGGAATTCGGCGCAGACACCGCCTGGGCCGCGGCCAGTCCAGCCTGAATCCCTTCGAGGCTGCCGGTTATACCGCTCACGACCGGGAGGCGGCTATGGTAGTTCATGAAGTAGAATCCGAATTCCGTTTCGTTGAAATCCTCGGCCAAAAAGCGCGCCGCGATCCCCCACTGCCCCGATTTGCGAGCGGTGCGGTCCGGTGCGCGAATAACCGTCGCGAATTCGGAATCGAATTCAAACTGGCGCGGCTGCGGCGCCCGAACGGTACCCAACTGCGGATGCTGTATCTTGTAATTGTCGAGATCCGCGTTGATGGCCGGAGTCAGAGGCCCGAATCCGAATCCCATATCCGTAACGCCGGGGATCTGGGTTACAACGGCCTTTCTCGCCCCTTCGCCCACGTAATCGGTAGTTGAGAAATAGCTTCCGACCGGATCGATTTCGGTTTTCTTCCATTCGAGCTGATAGAATCCCTCGAACGACAGCAATTCGTTCGGGGAAAATGACGCCGAAATCATCGAGACCGGGAGCAGAGCTTCTCGAAGTTCGGAGCCGGGCAGCCTCAGCTTTCCCACGTCGAAGCGATTGATGTCGTTGATCCCGTTCGTGATGAACGTGCTTTCGCCCCAGTTGAGAACGTGCCGGCCAAGCCTGAAGTCCATGTACTGGCCGTCCGACTCGAATGAGCCCGTTACGTAGGCGTCCAAGATTTCGACATCGCTGCCGACGCCGGTCGTCACCCCGGGGACCGGCGAATTTCGCTGGCGGAAACCAAGCCGGTTTTCGAAGTCGATATATCCGGAAGCGCGCACGAACGCGCCGTAATTGCCGAAACTGAGGTCGAGGTCGGTTGTAAACTTTGAAGTGTTGCTTACGAGTCCGCGATCATAGTTGAGGTTGCCGTCGTTGCTGTTGAAATTGTCGGCAAGATCCGGGTCCGCCTTCTGGACTCGGAATGTCACCCCATGCGAAATCGTGGTATCCAGGCTTCCGTAGAATAAATCGTTTCCGAACTCGAAGGCGGCGGCCGGCGTCGCGAGAAGTATTCCGGCAAGAGCCATTGCGGCGGCACTTGCCGTAAAGCCAGCCTGGCAGGCGATCGCTTTAAGATTTGTCCGCGGGAGGGCATTCCCGTCGCCGGTTTGCAAAATACGCTCCGGACCGGAAAAGAAAACGCCGGTCTTTTCGAACGAGATTCTCAAGAGATCCTCCTCTTCGTCCTTCGCATTGCCTGGGCAATTCTCCATCGCCGTGCGGGGTAGAGCCGACATGGTGTCTAGAGAAGTATGATGGTGGATTCCCAATGTATTATTCATACCGGTAATCTCCTTACTAACGCTGCTACGGCATTTCGGCGTAACAAGAACTGCCCGTTTATGCCGGCTGCCGCTGTCGGCAGCGCATTTTTTTCCAGCGCAACCCGCGGCGTCGGCACTTTGGCTGGGTCAGCATAAAACTTCGGCAACTCCATAAAAATTTCCGCGGACTTTATCATTTTGCCGTCGTAAAGGCAACGGTAAAGCCGATGCGGATTCGAAAAACGCGAGTATCTGCGAATGCATCGACATGCATTCGCTTGGAGATCGGTCGGCCGATCTTGATTTTAACGGCGTGTCGCTCGGAACCGCGTGTTCCTAAAGGAATTTTCGCCGAGAATATTTTCTGATACTAGCAAATCGGGTTTGTCGGAAACGCCGTTCGCGACGCGCGGGCGGGCGGTTAAAGCGCTCGGTCGCCGCCAAATAAAATCGCTCCGGCCAACTCCGACCGGCGATTCTTTAGCTTTCCGCCTTGCCGGTTTTGAACTTGCATGTTTGATTCGATTCGCTAAGAATCTAGCGCGGCCCCGCTTCGAGAATTGCGGAAAGGTACCGGATTCGATCCTGTCGAGTTAAACCGCTCGATAACGGGGGCGAACGAAACAACTAGGAGGATACAATGGTGTCATCGAATTTGCCTGCGGGCGTGTCGCGCCGCACGGCGCTTAAGGGACTGGGCGCTGCAGCCGGATCGGCAATTCTTTCGGCCGTGCCGGGGTCGAGCTTCTTGACGGTTGCGAACGCCGCCGACGGCGCGGCAAAGATCAACATGCAGCTCGGCTGGCTCGCGTCCAACGGCATTTGCGGCGAAGTCTGTGCCAAGCGCCTGGGCTATTACGACGAGCTCGGCATTGAACTTGAAGTCACTCCGGGAGGACCCGGCGTCGACGGAGTCGCATCGGTGGCGGCCGGGCGAGCGCAGGCGGGCCAGCTTTCGTCTAGTCCGTCGCTCATGCTAGCGCGCTCGGCGGGCATTCCCGTGAAGGCTTTCGCGGCAGGCTATCAAAAGCATCCCTTCACCTATTTCTCGCTAGCGGCCAACGCGATTTCCCAGCCTTCCGACATGGTTGGCAAGACGATCGCGACCCAGCCCACCGCCGTAATTCTTTTGCGGGCTCTGCTGGCCAAGAATGGCATTGCTGAAGACCAGGTAGAAGTCGTGAACATGGGCAGCGACATGAACCAGCTCATGACGGGTCAAGCGCATGCCGTCACGGGCTGGCTAACCAACACCAATGCATTGAGAATCCTTGGCGAAGATCGCGTCGATATGATGCTGTGGGATGCCGGAATCCAGCTGTATGCGAACGTCTTTTACACGACGGACGAGGTTCTCGAAAGCAATTCCGACGTACTGGCTCGCTTCCTGACCGGTTCGGCAATGGGATGGGGCTACGCCAAGGAAAATCCGGAAGACGCCGCCGGCCTTCTCGTGGCCGAGTATCCGAATCTCGATCTGGACAGCGAACTCGAGGCCATCGGACCGGTGCTAGGATTCAGTTTCAACGATACCACCGCCGAGCACGGATGGGGAGCGATGAACAAGGAGAACTGGGCAGCGCAAATTCAGACCTACGCGGACCTCGACCAGTTCCAAGGCGATGTGCCGACAATCGACGATGTCATGACGCTCGACATACTCGACGCAATCGCGGATATCCGCATGAAGGTTGGTTGATGCCCGCTTGATGCGGAACGGCAATGAAGCGGGACGCGAAACAGCGTCCCGCGCTGACTCCGGCGATGTCGCGATAGCGGTTAGCGACGCCACCGTCGAATTCGGCGAGGGCGACGATGCCGTAGTCGCTCTGTCCGACGTCAGCATCGATTTCCTGTCCGGCGATTTCGTTACGATTATCGGCCCGTCCGGGTGCGGCAAATCTACGCTCCTTCGACTCGTCGCCGATCTCGTAGCGCCTAGTACGGGGTCGGTTCGGGTTTTCGGAAAACCGCCCGAAGAAGCCAGGCTTGCGCGGGAATTCGCGTTCGTATTCCAGGACGCGACGCTTCTTCCCTGGCGTTCCGCGCTTGAGAATGTTCGACTGCCTCTCGAAGTCGGCAAAGGGCGCGCGCTCGAACAGGAGGCCGCGCCTAAGGATCTGCTGCGACTTGTCCGTCTCGAGGGGCGGGAGAACGCGCTTCCGCACGAGCTGTCCGGGGGAATGCGTCAAAGAGTCTCGATCGCCCGCGCGCTAGTCTGCAGGCCGAAAATCCTCCTGATGGACGAGCCGTTCGGCGCGCTTGACGAAATCACGCGCGACAACCTCAACCAGGAGCTGCTCCGGATCTGGCGCGAAACGGGCACGACAATCCTATTCGTGACCCATTCGATCCCTGAAGCGGCATTTCTGGGTCGGCGCACGCTCGTTTTGTCCGCTCACCCCGGCCGGGTCCTGGACTATTTCGCTATCGACCTGCCCGAAGACCGCAAGCTCGGGATCCGCGACAGCGTGGAATTCGTTGAGATTACGGGACGACTTCGCCAATTGCTGGAGAAGGCTGCATGAACTCTCGCAAATCGGCCAGCCTGTCCCGAAGGTGGAAGGAAAGGCTTCCGGCATTTGTCGCCGCCGCTGGGCTGCTTTTGGCATGGCATCTGCTGGTCGTGCTTCTCGAAATCCCCGAGTTCATCGCGCCCGGGCCTCTCGACGTGGCGGCGACTTTCGCCGAACGCGGATCGATATTGTGGAATAATTTCTGGCCGACATTTTTCGAGGCCGTCGCGGGTTTCGCGCTTGGCAATTCCGTCGCAATCGCGCTTGCGGTGATTTTCGTGCATTCTCGCATCGCCGAACGCGCGTTCTATCCGATCGCCGTTTTCATCAATACTATTCCCATACTCGCGATCGCGCCGATTCTCGTGCTCCTGCTCGGAAACGGCTACGCGCCTAAGATCGTGATCGCCGCGCTGATTTGCTTCTTTCCCACGCTCGTCAACATGGTGCGCGGGCTCAACGCGATTTCGCCGCAACTGGGCGAACTCATGCGCGTTCTTTCGGCCAGCGACAGGGAAATACTGTTCAAAGTACGGCTTCAGGCATCATTGCCCTATCTGTTCGCGGCGCTAAAAATTGCGTCCACCACTTGCGTAATCGGCGCAATCGTAGGCGAATGGATCGGATCGAACTACGGCCTTGGCTCGCTGATCATTGAAGCAACCTACAACTTTCGCTCGCCGCTGCTTTATGCGACTGTATTCCTGGGCGCGGGGATGGCGGTGTCATTTTTCACGATAACGTCGCTGGTCGAACGCCTTGTCTTGCGCTGGCCGACAGCGGCGCAGTAGTCCAGCCATCGAGGGAGGCGCTTATGTCCGTTCAAGAATTGGTCGCAACCAGGCGCGGAGCCGTTCCCGTCAAGGGAAAGAGCGATGTTCTCGTCGTCGGCGGCGGTCCTGCCGGCATTTCGGCGGCCGTCTCGGCGGCGCGCAACGGCGCGAGCGTTACGCTCGCGGAGCGCTACCCCTATCTAGGCGGCCTCGCGTCGGGCGGCATGGTTCTGGTGCTCGACGACATGCACAACGACACCGAGATCTCGGTCCGAGGTCTCGCCATGGAAGTCGTCGAGCGCATGGAGCGAAAAAACCTCGCGGTGTATCCGCCGGAAGCGGACCGCGACCCGGAAATTCGACAGACGGAGCAAATGTGGCGAAAATGGGCTCGTTGGGGGGTGTTCGACTTCCATACCCACTCGCTTCCGCATCCGATAATCTTCGCGGTGTCGTTCGATCCCGACGGGTTCAAGCAAGCTTCTCTCGACATGGTCGTGGAAGCCGGCATCGACTTGCGCCTGCATTCCTGGTTTTCCGAAACGATAGTGGAGGACGGCGCGGCGAAGGGCGTCGTGGTAGAGACCAAGGAAGGCCGGCAGGCTCTCCTCGGCGATGTCGTGATCGACGCCACGGGCGATTTGGATGTCGCCGCTTCCGCCGGAGTCGACTACGTCAAGGGAGCGTTCATTCTGACGACCGTGTCAAGGTTCGGCGGAGTTGACACCGACGAGGCCGAAAGATTCCAGTACGGAGAGCCCGATCAATTCGAACGGCTCGAAGCAGAGGCCAAGGCGATCATTGGCGGGTGCTGGAATTTCTGGTGGCTCAAAACGCCGCTTCCCGGAGTCGTTTGGTTGAACTGTCCCCATATGACGGGCTTGGACGGCCTGGCGGTTGGCGATTTGGTCAAAGCCGAAATCGAGGGTCGGCGCCGCATCCAGAATTTGCTCGAGTTCGCGAGGGAAAACGTGCCGGGCTTCAGGAATTCGTATATCGTCGATTTCGCGCCGCAAACCGGAGTGCGGCAGACACGCCTTCTCAAAGGCGAATACGTAGTCAAGAAGTCCGACGTCATGAAGAGGGTTCACTTCCCCGACAGCGTTTGTCGCGGGCGCGACTACTATACGCCCTATCGCGCCCTGGTGCCGCGGAAAGTCGAACAGCTTCTCGTCGCGGGACGCCACTACTCGGCGACGCCCCAGGCGCAGAAGACGAGCCGGGAAATCCCGCCATGCATGGCGATGGGCGAGGCGGTCGGCATTGCCGCCGCGCAATCGCTGGCCGCCGGCGTTACCGTTCGCAGAGCGGACGTTGCGGCAATACAGAAGCAGATGCGCGCGCAAGGCGCCGACCCCGGCGACGAGCCGGCCGAAAACGCTCAATTCAGCGAGGCTGTCTGAATGAATACCGACAGCGGAAACAGCGCGAGCCTGCCGCTTTCGGGCGTGCGCGTAATAGATTTCACGCAAGTTATGCTCGGACCCTGCTGCACGCAGATGCTCGGTGACTACGGCGCGGACGTTATTAAGATCGAGCGCCAGGGCCAAGGCGACATCTCCAGATGGAGCATCGGCGAGGATCCGGACGGACTCAACAACCCGGTATTTTGCAGCCTCAACAGAAACAAGCGATCCGCAACGTTCAACCTCAAATCCGATTCGGGCCGAAAGGCGATAGCCGCGCTGGTCCGGTCCGCCGATGTCGTGGTGAACAATTTCCGCCCCGGAGTCATGGAGCGGCTGGGATTCGGCTACGAGGATGCCAAAAGGCTCAACCGCAGAGTCATATACGCCGTCGGTACGGGATTCGGGCTGGGAGGCCCCTATGCCCACAAGGGCGGCCAGGACATATTGGCGCAAGCGCTGACGGGCGTCATGGACAGGCGCGCCGACCAATCCATACCGCTCAACATCTACCCGACGGCCCTTGCGGACTATTCCGCCGGCATGCACTTGGTCCAGGGCATTCTTCTGGCGCTGCTGCATCGGGAAAAAACCGGCGAAGGACAGCTGGTTTCGGTATCGCTCTTCAATTCGATGCTCGCGATGCAGATGCAGGAAGCGGCGATGCGCTTGATGCGCGACAAGGATCTGAACTGGGCGGCCATGCCGCTGACGGGAGTATTCGCGACGAAGGACGGCGCAATCGTCATGGTCGGAGCGTTCAAGGAAAACCCGTTGCGAGAGATCTGCAAGGCTCTCGGCGTTGAAGACCTGTCGGCCAAACGGGAATATGCCGATCTTGACGCCCAGCGCGAGCGCCGGGAAGAACTGCAATCGCTGTTCAGGGAAAAATTCGCGGAAGGCACGACGGAGCATTGGATCTCGCGCCTTGAAGGCGTGGACATCCTTTGCGCGCCGGTGCTTGATCTCGAACAGGCTCTCGACAACCCGCAGACGAAGCACAACAAGATGATAATGGAGCTTGCGCCGACCGAGGGCGGCCCCGTCAAGCTTGTCGGTTCGCCGATCGATATGTCGGCGGCTCCCGTCGACGCGAGGCTCGCGCCTCCCAGGCTCGGCGAGCATACCCAAGAAATCGGCCGGGAACTCGGGCTCTTCGAGGCGGCCGAATGACAATCGACTGCAGTATCGAAGACCATGTGGCGCGCGTTACGATTGATCGCCCCGAGCGCATGAATGCCATTGATCCGGAAGCGGAGCGCAGCCTCAACGAGATCTGGTCCGAGCTAGAGCGCCGAACCGATGTCCGCTGCATCTTGATGACCGGGGCCGGAGAACGCGCATTCTGCGCGGGTGCGGACATGAAGGATTCCGATTCTTCCGACGGCTTGTCCTATTGGGCCGAAAGCAGGCCCAACGGATTTGGCGGCATCGCGCTGCGCGAAAGCCTCGACATTCCCTTGATCGCCCGAGTGAACGGTTTTGCGCTTGGCGGCGGTTTCGAAATGGTTCTGGGCGCCGACATCGTCGTCGCCTGCGACGAAGCGAGCTTCGGCTTGCCCGAGGCTCGGGTCGGACGCCTTCCGCTGGATGGCGGAATGGTGATGCTCCCGCGCCTAGTTCCGCGAAATATCGCGCTTGGAATGATGCTTACAGGATCTCGCGCAAGCGCCGAGGCGATGGCGAAGTGGGGCGTTGTCAACGAAGTAGCGCCGAGGAGCGAACTCGACGGAGCCGTGGACCGGTGGATTGAGGGAGTTCTCTCTTGCGCGCCGCTTTCGCTTCGCGCAATAAAGCACTGCGTGCGGAACTCGGCCGGCCTGAGGGCCAAAGACGCGGTTCGGCTGCGTACCGATCCTCTCATCGCGGCGCTGAACAGCGAAGACGGGATCGAAGGCGTGGCGGCCTTCGTCGAAAAACGCAAGCCGAACTGGAAAGGGCGCTAGCCCGGCGGGGCAGGAAAGACGGCATTTTATGACCTATGTGATCGCGGAACCGTGCGTCGATGTCAAGGATGGCGATTGCCTGCTGGTTTGCCCGGTGGACTGCATATATGTCGGCGGCCGGATGATGTATATCCAGCCCGACGAGTGCGTCAATTGCGGCATCTGCGTATCCATATGCCCGGTCGACGCAATTTTCTGCGAGACCAAACTGCCGGAAACCTGGTCCGAATATCTTGCGATAAACCGCGATTTCTTTGGCGAGGACGCTACTGGATGGGGCGCGCCGGGAGGGTATGACGAAGAAGAGTTCGCTACCGAAATCGACGACCCGCGCATCGCCACTCTGCCGAAGCGCGAAGCGAGCGGCGAATTCTCCTCCGGCGAGGCGAGCCAGGCCAAACATTCATGAATTCACCGCTGTTTTTGAATCGGGCCGCGAACGTCGGGCGGCGCGTATCTGTAGCGGCAGTTCCAGGAGCAATTGACTTTTTTGCCGGAAGTCGCGGAAACCGTTGGCCAACGCCTGTCAAATTCGGATTTTTTCCGGAAAACCGCTTGTTCGGCGTGGCTACCGTCGCATTCAATGCCCGGCCGGCGAGAATGCATCCGCTGCGATGCGCGGGTTAACGGCTGGCCGGTCTTCCTCTATTTGTCGCGCTAATTCTTGGAACATAGCCATGGCCGGCTGCAGTCCGGCTGCTTCTGCCTCGCAGCCTCAAATCACCGTATCAAGCCAATCGAGCTCGCATGAAGAACCTACCGGGTTCCGCGTTCGCGCTCTACTTTTCGCTGCCGAAGCTGCTGCGGAATGCGTTTAGTTTGGCAATCCACGCGGAATTGTCGACAATGGACTCATTGACAACGCCTTCCGGCACCCGCCCCTCCATTACGCACTTGACGGCTCTGATGTCGGCTGCGCCGATCTCGGCGAAGCACTGATCCGTCCAGCAAAGGGAATGCGGCGTTGCAATTACGTTTTCGAAGGAAAACAATGGGTCGTCGGCGTTCGACGGCTCGTCTTTAAAGACATCGAGACCCGCTCCGGCGATTCGCTTCTCGGCAAGGCATTCCGTCAGAGCCCGCTGATCGACGATCGGTCCCCGGGCCGTATTGATCAAATAGGCCGTCGGCTTCATGAGCGATAGCTTCGCCGCATCGACGAGGCCTTCGGTCTCTTCCGTCAACGGGCAATTGACGCACAGGAAATCGGCTCGCCGGAACAGATCGTCGAGTTCGACGAGTCCGACGCCCAGGCCGCGGGCCGCCTCCTCGCTCGCAAATGGATCGTGAGCAATGAAATTCATGCCGAATGGACCCGCTAGGCGGAATAGCTCCGCCCCTATGTTTCCGACTCCGATCGACCCGAGAGTAAGTCCAACCAACCCGCGCCCCATATGGTCGGAGCGCCTTTTCCATCCATCCGGGCCGCCTCTGGCGAGACGGTCCTTGATTAGGAGATTGCCGGACAGGGCGAGCACGAAAGTCATGATGGCGACCGCCACGGGCCGCCGGACTCCGCTCGGAGTGATTGCGAGCGCGACGTTGTTCGCATCGCATGCTTCGACATCGACATTGTCGTACCCGACCCCGAACCGGGCGATCAATGCAAGCCTGCCATCGCGCGGAAAGCTCGACGCATCGAACGTAGCGGCAAGCAGGATCAAAGCGTCCGCTCCCTCGACGGACTCCGCCGGCACCTTGCCGTTTTCGACAGGAACAAACGACCAGTCTATTCGGGGATCGCGGTCCAGCGGCGAAAGATCCACCGACGGAAACGCCAGCCGCTCGGCAGGCGTCATAAAATCGTCGCTGATGGCAACCCTGAATTTCCTCATGGCTCATTCCTTTCCCGCAATTGCGCCGTCCGGAATTGCCGATCTGATAGCGGACAGCCCGCCGCTCAGAGCGCGCTGAAGCAGCCAGACATCCCCGAGATAGCAGATGAAGTCGTTCCCTTCCCGGAACAGCGCGACTCCCTCGTCCGCCGAAGCGACCAGCCTTCCCGCGCTCTTTCCGTGCTTCGCCGCCGCCGCCATAATCGCCGCAACCGCATTCTTGAAGCGAGGATTTTCGAAGTCGCCCGGAATGCCAAGCGAAGCGCTCAAGTCGAAATGGCCGATCCACAGGCAATCGACGCCTTCCGTCGCGGCAATGCCATCGCAATTCTCGACGCCTGTCGCACTTTCGATGAGTGCGATGAACGACGTTTTTCTGTTTGCCGCCTCCATGGCCTCCGCAACCGGCGCGGGCCGGTAATCGTCGTGCGCAATGCCGAACGCGCATCCTCGCGAGCCGTCCGGATGATATTTTATGGCATCGACACAGGCGCGAGCTTCGGATTCAGTTTCGAGCAGCGGGGGAATGATGCCCTCGGCCCCAATATCGCAAGCGAGCGCAAGATCGCGCCTGGATTTCGACGGCGGCCGAAGCATGGTCGCGATTCCGGAGCTTCTCAGGCTTCGGAGCAATGCCTTGGCGGTCTGGAACGAAAATCCGCTGTGCTCCATATCGACAAACGCGAACTCGCATCCGGCCGACCCAAGGATCGCGGCCATGCCCGGCGCATCGAATTCTCCGATGTACGTACCTGCCTTGAGCCTCTTTGTTCTTAAGAGTTCTCGAAAATCGGCCATGCTACCTCCATTAGGTTCTCGGTCTTTAAGCTTGGGCGCTAGAATGCTTCTCCCGTCAGCTTGTCGAAACACGCTGTTCTTTCCATGTCGACATTCAGCGCGATCTTTCGATCCGCCGCGACCTCCGTGCGCGCGTCGAGTTCGGCAACGACATGCGTGCCTGCAAGCGAAAAGCTCCCGAAGGTGCGGGAGCCGGTCGGCTGCACGACTTCGATCAGGGCTTCCAAATCCGAAGATTCGCCGGAAGCGACGGAAAAATGCTCGGGCCGCACGCCCCAGATGAACTCGCCGTTCTCGGGAGCCAATGTTAACGATCCGGTCCAAGCGAGGCTTTGGCCATCCGGGAGGCGAAGAGCGGCGCCTCCCTCTTCCAGTTCAACTTCGATGAAATTCATCGAAGGCGATCCGAGAAAGCCCGCGACAAATAGGTTCTTGGGACGCTCGAAAAGCTCGAGCGGCGCGCCCTGCTGCTCGACGATTCCATCGCGCAGCAGCACAATCCTTTCGGCAAGGGTCATGGCTTCAATCTGGTCGTGCGTCACGTAGATGAAAGTTTTCTTCAGCTGTTTGTGGAGCCGCTTGATTTCCTCCCGCATGCCGTCGCGAAGTTTCGCGTCGAGGTTGGAGAGCGGTTCGTCGAGCAGGAACAGATCCGCCTCGCGAACGATAGCGCGGCCGATAGCGACGCGCTGGCGCTGCCCGCCCGAGAGCTCGCGCGGATACCGCTGCAGGTAGTCGCCGATTGCGAGCATCTCCGATGCCCACTTTACCTGGCGCTCGATGTCGCCGTCGCTGAATTTCCGCGCCCTTAGCCCGAAAGCGATGTTTTCGTAAACTGTCAGATAGGGATACAGAGCATACGACTGGAAAACCATGGCGATATTCCGGTCGCGCGGCGGGAGATCCACGATCGACCGGCCGCCGAGAGCGATGTCGCCGCTGGAAATTTCTTCGAGGCCTGCGATGCTTCGAAGCAGCGTGCTCTTGCCGCAGCCGGAAGGACCGACAAGAACGATGAATTCTCCTTCCGGAACCTCCAGCGACACGTCTTTGACGGCATGGACGCCGCCGTAGAATTTGTCGACGTTTCTTAGTTGCAGATTCGGCATCGGGCTATCCCTTGACCGCTCCCATAGAGAATCCTCGGACAATGAATCGCTGCATGGTGCCGACAACGAATATCATCGGCAGCACGCCAAGCATGCTCATCGCGCCGATCTTCGACCAGAACGTCGACTGCGACCCGAAATACCCTGTCACCTGGACGGGATACGTAATCACGTCCGACCGGGTGAGGATCAAAGCGAACAGGAAATCGTTCCATGCGAAAATAAAGGTGAACACGGCGGTCGCGAAAAAACCCGCGCGCGACATCGGCAGCACAACCTTCCAGAGAACCGCCCACCGGGAAAGCCCGTCGACGAGGGCGCTCTGCTCCAGCTCAAGAGGAATTTCCTGGATGAAGCCGCGCATCATCCAGATTACGTACGGCAGATTGAAAGCCGTATACAGCATAATCAGGCCGGTATAGGTATCCACGATCCTGAGCGAAACGAACAGAAGAAAAATCGGAAACGCGACGCATATCGGTGGAATCATGCGCTGCGAAATTATCCAGATAGCCAGATGGTCGCCGCCAGTTCGAAACCGGACGATCGAATAGGCGGCGATGAAGCCGATGACCATGGCCAGCACGGTGCTGACTCCTGCCGTTACCAAGCTATTCCAGACCGCCCAGGCGTCGCCGTCTCTGAATAGCGTTGCGTATCCGTCCAGCCTGAATCCGGAAGGGATCCAGACGGGCGGATAGGCAAAGATTTCCTCGGGAGTCTTGATCGAGATCGCTGCGAGCCAGTAGATCGGGAACAGGAACATCGCGGCGACCGCCACGGCGCAGGCAAGTCTCGCTGCAAGCCTCCAACCCTTCGCGCCGCGGTTCATCGCGCAATCTCCACGCGGCGCAGCGCGAAAATAACAAGAGCCGTAAGCGCGAAAATCACGAGAAACGCGATTGCCGAAGAATAGCTTATTTCGAATTCGCGAAAAGCCATCTGGTAGGCGTAGATGGAAATCGTCTCCGTGCGCGTGCCGGGTCCGCCGCCGGTCATGGTCCAGATGACGTCGAAAAGGCGGACCAGATCGAGCGCGCGAATTAGAACGGCGACGAACAGCACCGGCGTTATCGCCGGTAGAACGATTTTTCGGAAAGTCATCAGCCAGGAGGCTCCATCGATCTGGGCGGATTCAAGCTGTTCCCGGTCTACGTTGCTCAGGGCGGCGAGAAGGATAAGGAACATGAAAGGCGTCCATTGCCAGACTTCCGCAACCAGGATCGCGGGCCAGACGAGGAACGGATCCACTGTCCAGAGCAGTTTGACTTCTTCGCCCGCCAGGAAGGCGATGATCTGGTTGATCGGGCCGAACCTGTGGTCGAACATGAGCCGCCATGTTGAACCCGCAACGATAGGCGAGATGACCGTTGGCAATAGAATTACGGCCACGAACAGCCGCTTCAGCGGCATAGGATCCAGAAACAGGAGAGCCAGCAAATAGCCCAGCAAGATCTCGATCGGCAGCGCGGCGGCGGTGAATGCGGCCGTATGGAGAAGGGATTCCCACAGGCGGTCGTCCCCGAACAATCTCGCATAGTGTATGAATCCGTTGAACGACCGATCGTCGTCGAACATCGTGATGTTCTGGAAACTCGTCAGAATCAGTTTGATGAACGGGTAAAGGCCGATCAGCAGGATCACGAATACCGCCGGAGCGATCAGCAGGTATTTGAATGCGCGCTCGTCGTCGAGCGCGCGCCCGATCGACGTAGACTGACTCACTGGGCGGCCGCTCCGGAATCAATTTGCCCGGGCGCGCCGCGCGCGCCCGGGCCGATGCCGGTTCTCAGTTCGGATAGGCGTTGGGCTTGCTGGCCCAGTCCAGATAGGCCCTTTTCTGCCTTTCAACGCCGATGCGCTCCGTAAGAGCGTCCCAAGACTCGGCGAGTTCGTCAAGGATTTCCTGCGGATCGTCGCCGGCCCACAAACTGCTGATCGCCTGCCGAATTCCTTCTTCGTAGCGGTCCGTCTGTATCAGCGAAAGATCGAGCAGGCCGGTTTCGGAGCCCGCTTTCAGCGTATCGAGATAATCCCCGGCGTTCGGCCAGCGCGAACGGTATTCTTCGCTCGTGAAATGGCTGTCGCGGAACGGGTCGCGCAATGCGAATGGAAGCTGAACTCGCTGCAGGCTGATTTCCTCGCTGTTCATCCATTGGATGAAAAGATAGGCGGCTTCCTTGTTCTCGCTTCCGGAAGCGACGGCCAGGGAGAACCCCACCGCGAGTTCCGGCGTTCCTCCCGGCGGCAGGGCGTAGCCGATCTTGTCCGCGACCTGCGTTTCCGGGATCCATGCGAGCGCCTCGGTGCCCTTGCCGTACCCGGCCGCCCAGCGGCCAACCGGCGGCCAAGAAATCGTCATTGCGATATCTCCCGCGAGAAACGCATTGAATGCCTCGATAAAGCCCCATTGCTCAACGCCGGGCGGCATAAACTTGTTGGCCTCGACCATTTCCGTGAAAACTTTGACGCCCGCCTCCGAATTTATCGTCGCCTCCATGGTTTCGCTGTCGAAAAACTTTCCGCCTTCAACCCGGAATCGCTCCTGGAAGAGATACTGGGCGTTGCCCGGCTGACGCAGCATTCCCGCTCCGTAGATGTCGGGAGCGTACTTGTCGGTAATGAATTGGCCGATCTCGTTGAACTGCTGCCAGGTCTTCGGCGGACCCAGATCGTATCCGTGCTTCGCCTTGAATTCCGCCATGTTTTCCGGATCTTCGAAAAGATCCCGTCGGTAGTAGAGCACGAGAACGTCGCCGTCGTCCGGGAATCCGTACGTCGTGCCTTCCACCATCATCTGATTGTCGCGGTATACCGGGGCGATAGTTGAAAGTTCGTCGCGGTATCCGTACTGATCGACCCATTCGTCGAGCGGCTCAAGCACGCCCGCGAAAGCCAAATCGGGCATTTGGTTCGGGACTACGTTGAGAACGTCGTAGGCTCCCGAGCCAGCTCGGTGCGCTTGCATGATCTTGGTAAACATCTCGTCCAGCGGCGCCTCGATGACGTTTATCTTGATGCCGGTCAGCTCCTCCCACATGGGGCCAGTGAAATTCTTGGGATCGAGCGGTTGAAGGCCCGCTTCGTAAAACACGTTGAGCGTTGTGCCGGCATATTGCTTTGCGGCTTCCGCGGCGCGCTCCGCCGAGCTTTGCGCCGCGGCCTGTCCTGCAAGAGCCAATGCAATGGCCGCGGATGCGGCCGCACCGAGTGTCCGATGTCGATTCATGACTTCCTCCATTTTGTCCGAATGCCGAATATGCAGCGATTCATTGAGATGCGCAAATGTCTTTTACCGAAGCAAGCACGGCCTCCGGCTCAAAGACGCGATCGATCCAGCCGTCCCTGAAAATTTCAGGCTTCGCGAGCTCTATGGCGCGCATCGCGCCGTCGGAAAACTGTCCTCCGGGATAAATTTTGAAAACGATCGCGAGTTCAAGGCCCAGATGGCCCAGCATAAAGTCGCGCGCCGCCTGCTCGGGGACGCCGCGCCGCACCGCCGCGTCTACGGCTTCGCGCAAGGCGTAGCAAAACGTCGCGGCCACCGTTTCCGACATCGCGGGCTCGAGAATCGCTATATGCTCAACGGTGCACCGGTGCGAGCGATCGACCGGCGCATAGATCGTTCGCGCTATTCGCTCGCAGGCCGCGTAGTGCTCTTCGGGTCCGCGCATAAGCGCGCAAACAATGTGCTGGACGGCTTCTTCTCCTCCGAACAGATCGGGTCGGTCCGTATTCCCGCTTGTCGGGGCATAGAGCGCAGGATGGCAAGGATGGGTCACGAAAATCGTGATGTCATCACGGTCGGGCATTTCGCCGGCATGCGGAGCCGCCGCGTCCAGTACTACCAATGCGGTTCCAGGATTCAGAGAGTCGACGATTTCCCTGGAGACTCGCCCGATCAGCCTATCCGGCACGGCTAAAATGACAGCATCCGCTTCGGCAATCGCTTCGTCCTGTTCGACGCATTCCGAGCCGACGGCGTTCTTGAGCCTTTCTCTTCCTTCGGGAGTGATTTCAGTATGGTAGACTTCGTAAGCCGAGTCGGCGAGATTGGATGCCAGCCGAACGCCCATTTTGCCTCCGGCTCCAAGCAACGCGATTTTCCGCATGTCATTCTCCTTACTGCGGCGATGATCCGCCGTTTCTGACGCGACCGAAAAAGTCTTCTTGACCTATTTGCCCGCCCTTGAGCGCGATTTCAAACCCTTCGATATCGGGATCGTCCGAACAAGCGCGGCAAAGCCCGCCCCCTGGCGCGATCGGCGCGAGTGCGGTAAATGCAAATATTCCGAGCGCTGTTGAGCCGTGGGAGGAAGTGTCGCCGCCGGCAATCGCTCCGCGCCTGATCCCGGTCCGCTTAACGATCGAATGCAAAATCGCGCCGAGACCATGGCCCACGGCCGCATTCATGTCCTCCAAGCTCTTTTCGGAAACGGCGACTGCTTCGCGAAACTCGGCGATAGCGCGATCGTCCGGACCGAGAGCGGAATAAATCAGAGGATTCGATCCGCTGCCAAGCGCATCAAGTGCTTCGACGCGGGCGCGTTCCTGCTCCGACTTCCAAGCCGCAGGTTCTACCGCCAACGAAGGATTGACGCGAATTGGCGAAAAGCCATTTCGACCCGCCCATTCGATTTGACGGGCGGTAACGGGCGAACAGGACCCGGATACCGCAGCAGTCCGGCCCGTTCTCGGATTCTGGAAAGCGGCCTGCTCCCGTGCCAGCAGGCCTTCTCGTCTCCAATGAGCGATCAGCGCGTATTCGACGCCTTGAGAGCCTAGAGCCAGGGTTCTTTTCCCGCGCCTCCGCCAAACGAGCGCTCCCGCATCCGCCAAAGTACGTTCGTCAATTATGTCGATGGCAACGACTTCGGCTCCGTTTCCCAATTCGCGTTCGAAGGCCCTAGCGATTCCATGTTCGGCCATATCGGCGATGTCGATTAGTCCCAGGCGCATGGATGTCTGCAAGGCCATGTGCCTGAGGATGTCCGCCTCCCGCATTGGCGTTACGGGATGCCGGCTCATGACCGGGTGCCTGTCGAGCCTGTAGGTCGATTCACCGAAAGCGGCGAAAAGATTGCCAAACGCCTGGTAGCGACGGATTTCCGGAGCGGCGACGATCATGGGGTGCCAGTCTCCGCCAAGGATCGGAGCGGCGATTTCCGCCGCTTTGCCGATTGATCCTATTTCGACCGATGAATCGAATGTCGAGCAGGTTTTGTAGTGCGCGATCGGCGCATTTATCGAGGCGAGTATCTTGAAGGCGCCCGGCAGGTGTTGTTCCATCCATGCAGGCGACCGGGAACGCGCGGTTCCGGCGATTCCAATACCGCGGAAAGTCCGATAATTTTCGAGCTGCTCAGGCGAAGGCTCGCCGGCGAAGAGCACCGAGGGCAGGCCGGCGAATGACAAGACTTCCATGACGGCGGCGGCCCCGGTAAAATCGTCGCCGTACCAGGACACGAGCGTCCCTTCGGGTAGCCGCCTGCCGGCATCGGCGTTGTGATCATCCATCGAAGACTCGCGCAATTTTTAGAGAACCGTTGTCGCTTGCCTGCTGCGACGCAAGCATGAAATTCGTCTAGAAGGCGCGGCGCGCTTGGGTTTAGGCCTCGCGGCAGCCGCCTTGACGCGCGGCCGGGATCGATACCGTAGAATTCAAAATGGCGAAGTAGACCGCAGCCTTACCCCCGCATCGATGCGTATGGTTTCTCCGTTAATGTAGCTGCACTCTGCAATCAGGCGAGCCAAGTTTGCGAATTCGGCGGGATCTCCCAAGCGCTTGGGGAATATGACATCCGCCGAAAGGAGCTTCCGGCGTTCTTCATCGATCTCCTTTAGAACCGGCGTATCGAATACGCCCGGCGCGATCGAATTGACGCGAATGCCCAAAGGACCGAGATCGCGCGCCAATGGCAAATTCATTCCCGAGATTCCCGCTTTAGACGCGGCGTAGGCCGACTGCCCCCTCTGGCCCTCGAAGCCCGCCACCGAGGCCGTGTTGATTATAACGCCTCGCTCCCCGTCTTCATTGGGTTCGTTCTTGGCCATGACCGACGCAACGAGGCGGATAACGTTAAAGGTTCCAAATAGGTTGAATTCGACGGTCTTCTTGAAAACATCGAAGTCGTGGGGTCCGTCGTTGCCGAACACAAGCGCTCCCGTTGCTCTCGAGATGCAGTTCACGCAAACGGATATGCCGTGCATTGAAATTGCGATGTTCTCGAGCGCGTCAATGGTCGATTCTTCGTCCGTCATGTCGAATTTGACGAATTCCGCGCCGATTTCGCTTGCGAGCTCAGTACCTCGCTCGTCGCTATAGTCCGAGATGGTCACCTTGGAACCTGCGGCGACGAATTCCCGCGCCGTCGCCTCTCCAAGAGCGGAAGTTCCGCCTGTAATCAAAGCTCGTGCGTATTTCAGGTCCATAATTGAACGCTTCGAATTCGTGGCTGACTCGGAAATCAAATACTACGATCGGCGGAATATTGGAAGAGGCGATTTGCCTTGCGCCTTTTCGAAACTCGGACCATGCTCATTCCCCGCGCTCCTCGAGATCGTGTTGACGGGCGGCCAAATCGCGCTTGACGCGGCTCGTTCGCGCGGGAGCCGCGTGCGATTCCAGGCGAGAGAATGGGAGGCGCGGCGACGGAAAACGGCAGCGTTTCGTTCCCGGCTCCGCCCTGGCGCGACTTCTCGCGGTTACGCGTCCGCGCAGCCGCGTCGCTGGGACCGCCGGAGAATACAGCTAGGTTGTGCCGGCGCTCCCAGGCCGCGAAATCGATTGCGTGCTTGCCCAAGAGCAAGGACGATGGAACGAAGACAGCTTGGAATCTTCGCAAAAACTATAATGACGATGTTTCTTGCGACCGCCGCGGGAAGATCACCCGTCTTTCCTTTCCAGCAGTTCCATAAATCTGTCCAGTTCTTCCGGTTCCAAGTCGGGAGTTTCGGCCTTGCCCGGAAACTTCCCGCCTTCAGCCGCCGCCCGGAAGGACCTTAGCGCGTTCACGCGCTCCAAATGCATCTTTTCGCGCAGAGCCGCCAAGTTCCCGAAGGCTCGGGCATGGCGCGGCGGATTTTCCGAGTCGCCGCAAATGTCTTCCATGAACAGGTAGTCGACATCGCCGCCGCTACCGGATCCCAGCGAGACCGTGATCAGGCCGCTGCGCTTCGAAATCTCCGCCATTACCGGCCCTGGAATGACTTCGGCTTCAACCAGGACTCCGCCTGCCTCCTCGAGCCGCTTGAACTTGCGATAAAGCTCGAATGCTTCGCGGCCGGTTTTTCCGATCGCGCGCAGCCCGTCGGTCCAGGTCGACTTTCGCGGAACGAGGCCGAGGTGTCCCATGACCGGGATATCCTCTTTTGCAAGAGCTCGGACGATATCCGTGCTCCGGGCGGTCATCACGGCATCCGCTCCGAGATCCAGAACGCGAAACGCTTCGCGAATTATGTCGGATTCGGTGGGAAAATGGGTGATGCCGAGAGCGGCCGTCATGAACTGCTTCGTATTCGCCGAACGAACGCGCTCGGCGTTCAGCGAGTTGCAAATGATCATGTCGATGCCGGCCTCGTCGGCCGCCACGGCTTCTTCTTCGCTATTGGCCGTTACCTGCGTCCATTTTCGACTGCCCTTGCCTTGCCGCAGGCTCGCGACCGTAACGGTTCTTTCCGAGGGCCTCGCAGCCCAAGTGTACACCCGCTTCATGCCGCCGCCAAAGCGTTGGCGTCTCCGAACACGCGTTTGAATCTGTCGATGCACGTTCGGAATCCGGCTTCAAAATCCCCGTCGCCGGGATGATATACGCTTTCGAACGACACGATTCCTTCGTACCTGTCTTTGCGAAGAGCATTTGAGATCGGCTCGAACAACTTGGCCAGCTGGCCCTTCCCGAATTCCTTCACTTTCAAGGTCGAGCGCGGCGTGTTCACTTCGACATCCTTGATATGAATATGGCCCAGATAGCCCTCTTGAACTTCGTAGTAGGCATCGGGATAAGCAATTTCATGGCACCAAAGGCAATTGGCCGGATCCCATAGAACCTTCAGCACGTCCTTCGCGTTGAGCTCGTCGATAAGGCGTTTCGCCATATAGTTGGAATTAACCATTGTGCCGTTTCCTGTTTCGACCGCGAGCGTGATATTCTCCGTTCGCGCAAGCTCGACGGCAGGCAAAATCAATTCGAGCGTAACGTCCCACGCTCCGTTCGCCACGTTCCACACCTCGGCGCCGTTTTCACCCCAGATGATTGTTTCCTTTTTTGGATTCATGATGCGCACCAGCGGCGACTTGAGCATATGCGCCAAATCGATTACGCGTTTCAGGTAATCCATGTGCTTTGAATGAAGGGCGTCATGGGGCTTGGTCGAAGTCGTGGTCCCGGCGAAAATGTGCCGGGAAAGACAGCACACCTTTTTCTGGTGATCGTCCAGCAGTTTTTTTATTCGTTTCGTCTCAATCGGAGTGTGATCCCCGATTTCCTTGTCCCAAACAAACTGCAATTCCGCGAATTCTAGTTCGAATTCATCCATTACGCACAACGCATGGTCGAGATCTCTGCTTATCCCGTCGCATATGACACCAAGTTTCATTGGCCTGCGCCTTTTCGCCTAATACTCACTGTCGGGTTGATTTCATGCCCGGCGCCGAACGCTCCGGGGCTTCGACAGGCGACTCTAGCGCGGCAAGCGTTCGGAAATTCTCTCGAGATCCCGGCCGCGCCTCCTTTGCGCCGAATGTTTCTCTGCGAGTTCCGTCGGTTAGGCAAATTCGCCATGTCCGCAGCGCTCTTCTTCCGATAGCGAACCGATGCCGGATCGGCTTGAAGCGCTTTCTTCTTCGGAAAACTGAAACATGCGTGCGGTCAAAGTGGAACGGTTCGCTCCTGCACGCAAGCCAAACTTCCGAGCGATCGGCGCCGGCATTCCGCGGGTAGCTGAATGCGGCGGCGCGCCCGCGAACTTGCGTCTTTTCTCCCGCGCGGGAACAATGCTTTGAATCAGGCCGGGCGCTCGACAGCCGTTTATCTTTCAATGCTCCAATCGGTCCGATCGCGCTTGCCATGCGTAATTCTCCTTCGGTTGACCATTGGAGCTCATCGCCCGGAGAGATATTCCGGATGGGCGACTTCACAAATGAAAAAGGCGCATTGCAATATTTCGGCTCCGGCAGGAATGCATGCCGTTCTTTGCCGACACTCATTAGGAAAGCCGTCGAATGCGTTTCGCGAGGGGGTCGATTGCGTTCGCCGCCGTCACGGCGACCGCCAATCACTCCCGAATGCCGGGGCGAACCCGCATTAAAATCCAATGATCGAGTCTTGGACATCTTAATTCTGGCGGGCCGGCGCGTTGGCGAGGCGTAAAGCGCTCAAGAAAAGTGCGAAAAAAATTCCGCAAATGAATCGGATAGCGCCCAATTCTCGGCTGTCAAGGATATTTGCAATGATTCCGTAACATTTTTGTTGTTTCTTGCATTCCTGAAATTCCGATGGGAAAATTCGTATGGATCTTAAGTATTTGCGCTTAGAATTCTCGGCACCGGGTCGCTTAAGGTCTCTGAATCCCGATTTTTTCGAATCGCTCCGTTCGGATGGGCATTCAACATCCTTATCGCTTTCCATGCCGCGGACAATGAATTTGCGACGATTCTCCGTTGCTGCCGGTCCGATCCTCCCCTCCGGCGATTTCCGCCAGTATCGATATTGCCGAATTTCAGCCGGCATATGAAAGTGCGTCTCTTCGGCGCCGCCGCCAGGGCGATGCAGGAGGCAATTTTCAGAAATTTGCGCCGCCATTTTACGATTGCGCTATTTTGATCAGAAGATGAGGCTCGGGACCCACAGCACAAGCTGCGGGAAAATGCAGATGAGAAACAGAACGAGGACATTGGCCAATAGGAAAGGCGCCGCGCCAAGGAATATCTGCCCTATGCCAATGCGCGCGATTGCGGCGCAGACATTAAGGCAATTGCCCACCGGAGGCGTGCACGCCCCGACCGCAAGCCCGGAAACCAATACGACGCCGAATTGCACGCCGGAAACGCCGACGGACGCGGCCGCGGGAAGCAGCACCGGCGTTAGCAGCAATATCGCAGGGCTGACGTCGATAAACGTGCCGGCGAGGAGTATGACGACGGCGATCACCAGCATCAATGATGTCGGCCCCAGATCCATGCCGACTACATAGGCGGCGAGCTGATCGGGAATGCGCTCCAATGCCAGCACCCAAATGTACAGCTGCGAGAAAGCGATAATCATCATGATTTTGGCGCTCGTGATGATCGCGCTCCGCATCGCGCCCGGCAACTCTTCCTTAATCGTGCCGAAGCCAACTATAAAAAATCCGATGATAATGCCGTAGGCCACGGCCATCCCGGCGGTCTCGGTGGGCGTGGCAACGCCGAATACGACCGAACCGACAATCAAGGCAGGCATTATGGCTACGATTGCCGATCTTCGCACCTGCCTGACGGTTTCCGCGACTGTGAACGGAACGCTTTCCGTCGGATAATTTCTCTGCTTTGCTATCCACCAAACGATAAACAGCTGGAAAAATCCGATCATAATTCCCGGAATTACGCCGCCCAGGAACATTTGCCCGACGGATTCCTGCGCGACGATTGCGTAAATCACCATCGGAACGCTTGGCGGAATAATCATCCCCATCGTGGACGATGCCACCGTTATCCCCGCCGCGACATTGACAGGATACCCGCGCCTCTTCATTTCCGGAATGAGCACCGACCCGATCGATGCCGTGTCGGAAGCCGAAGATCCCGAAATCCCTCCGAAGATCATCGATCCCACGACATTGACGAGGCCAAGACCGCCCTTCATCCGGCCGACAAAAAACATGGACAAATCGAGCAGGCGGGCTGTGATCCCGCCGCTGTTCATAACGAGGCCCATTAGAATGAAGAGAGGCAATGAAATCAGGGCGTAATTGTTAATGCCCGCAAAGAGCCGCTGGGGCAGAATTCCCAGCAAGGCGGGTTGTTCAATCAGAAAGTACGCCAAGGCAGACAGGCCAAGAGAGTAAGCGATCGGGATTCCGAGAACGAGAAGGATGACCAAACTGCCCAGAAGAATAATCATGCTACTCCTCCGGTAGCCATATCACGTCAACCTGTTCGCGCCCGCTAACCGCTAGGGCGATCTTGAATGCGCAGAACAGAATTGCGAGACCGCACCCCAGCGGTATCGCGGCGTGAACCAGGCCTTGCGGCAAGTCGAACGGCTGCCACGGAAAACTTCCCGCCTTTTGAATCCAGTGAAGCGAATAGTAAATCATGTAGCCGTTTACCAAGGCGATGAGCGCAAGGCCGAACACGTAGACCCACATCTTCAAGGCGGTCGGCAGCCTGTCGATGAAAACCGTAATGGCGATGTGCTCGTGTTTGGAGATGCCGACGGCGCCGCCAATCGCGCTCGTGAATAGAAACGCGATGGTGACCATTTCGTTGCCGCCGTATATCGACGTTGCGAAAACGTACCTTAGAACCACCAGCAAGCAAACGAGAACCAGAAAAAATACGAACAGCGCGACGAGAAGCCATTCCAGCCAGCGGGCCAGTATCTTGTCGTACTTGGCAATTAGGTCCATTGCTCGGCTCTGTTCGCGCGAAGAATTTGCGCGGCCCCGACTCGGAACGGGGCCGACGCGGTTGCGTTAGTTCAGCTGCAGGATTTTGCTGCCGCCTTCGCGGCATCGACATCCGCCTGGCTAAAATCGCCGGCTTCGATGAATTGCTGGTAAACAGGCTGAACAGCCGCCCGGAATCCGTCCATGGCTTCGTCGGTAAGGTAGTTGACTTCCATTTCCTGGCTAAGCTTTTCGAGCAATTCGGTTTCCGCCTGGCGAGCCAGCTTGTCGCTGAGCGCAAGGGTCTCCACCGCGACTTCGTCGAACAGCTGCTGGAGGTCTTCAGGCATGCTGTCGAACCATTCCTTGTTCACCAGAAGCGGGTCCGGTCCCGTCATGTGGTTGGTAACGGACAGATATTTCTGAACCTCGTGGATTTTGTAGTTCCAGATGTTCGCCGGCGGATTGTGCTGTCCGTCGATTACGCCCTGCTGGAACGCCTGGTATACGTCCGAGAATGCCATGGGAATCGCTTCCGAGCCGAGAGCTTCGCCGGTCGCGATGAATAGCGGCACCTGCGGTTCGCGAATCAGCAAGCCTTGCAAGTCCTCAACCATTGTGATCGGGCGCTTGTTGTTCGTATACATGCGGAAGCCCTGGCTGATGCCGGTCGCCGGAACATGTATGCCGTTCTCGGCGGCTTCGGCCTGGACGCCCTTGGTGAAATCGCTCGCGACCAGGCACTGCATTTCGTCCCAGTTGGCAACCAGGAACGGGAGGGTGAACACGAAGAAGCGCGTATTCGCGTTTCCGAAAAACCCTCCTCGGGTTCCTTGAAGGAGCCCGGTCGTTACCTGATCGTACATTTCCTTTTCGTTGCCCAACACGGCGCCGAAGAAATTCTCTACCTCGATGCGACCGCCGGAGCGTTCTTCAAGCTGCTCCTCGAAATAGATCATCGACTGCGAACGCGCTGCCTGTTCCGGCTGAGAATTTCCGTATTTGAAAGTGAAATCGGCCGCCGATGCCGTCGAAGCGGCAAATGCGGCGGCGATCAATCCAAAAAGGATTTTGGATGGTTTTGACATATTGTCCTCCTTAGCAAATGAAATATTATTGCCCGGATTGGATAGCAAGACTTTCAAATCCCCGCAATAGCGTAGCAGCATTTTTCTCGCAATCAGTTTTCCCGGCAATTCGTGTCGATAGTATTTCCGAATTTCCAGAAATTTCGGCAAAAGGCAAGCACAATTGCGCGGCATGGCGCATGATGCCTTTCAAAGAAGTCCGAAAAATTATTCGTTCATTCTATCCGCCTTGTCGCGGCCAGGCGCTTGAGGATAGCACGACGGCAAGGTGCGGGAAAACCCCGAACTATCGCCAGGGATTTCGACCTCCGGGAATCTCTCGGCCAGATTTCGCGCGGACGCGGCGGGACGGCGCAGGGCGTCTTGCAGCCCGAAGTATTTCCGCCTTGTCGAAGATCGGTTATTTTGAACGGGATTCAATAATTCAAGGGAGCGGAATCTCGTGTCGAGACGACCTACAATTGCCGACGTTGCGCGCACTGCGGGTGTCAGCACCGCTACCGTCGACCGTGTCATCAACAAAAGGAGGCCCGTGAAACAGGCCACCGCCGAAGCGGTTCTTAACGCTTCCAGACAGCTGAATTTCCATAGGACGCCCCTGCTGGCGGAAAGAATGAACGATCTGCTTCCGGAAAAGCGCCTTGGCTTCGTGCTGCAAAAATCTTCGAAACCGTTTTACATTCGATTCGCGGACACGATACGCCGAGCTGTGGCTGCGCTGCCGGACGTGCGCGGCCGAGCGGAGATTCTCTTCGTAGAGCAGCTCGCGCCCGAACCAATAGCGGAAACAATGCGAGATCTCGCGGAGCGTGCCGATTCCTTGGCCGTTGTCGCAGTCGACCATCCGCTCGTATCGGACGAGATAAGCAGGCTCAGGCGCCAAGGATTGCCAGTATGGGCACTGCTTAGCGATTTGACCTCGCCGGATAGAGCCGGATTCATAGGAATTGACGGTCGCAAGGCGGGACGAACAGCCGCATGGGCGTTCGACAAGAATTGCCGGTCCGGCGGAACGATCGGAACTCTTATCGGAAGCCACAGGTATTTGGGGCATGAGGATCGAGACGCGGGCATGCGAGCGTATTTCCGAGAAAAGCAGCAACGCTTCAGAGTGCTGGAGGCGATTTCCTATCTCGACAACGAAGAAGGAGCGTACGATGGAACTCTGAATCTCTTGGATCGAGTTCCGGATCTTGCCGGGCTGCACGTCATCGGCGGCGGCAGCGAAGGCGCTATTCGCGCGCTTAAAGCGAAAGCTGTCGCCGGGAAGGTAGCCCTGGTTTGCCATGAACTAAACGATGAAACGCGCAAAGGACTGATTGAAGGCTCGGCAATCATGGTATTGGCGACTCCCGTCCAACGCATTGCATCCGCGGCCGCTCGCCTTCTCGCCGCTCGGGACAACGGTTATTCATCTAGCCAAGTGGCTCCCGTACTGCCGTTTGAAATCTATATTTCCGAAAACGTCTAGCGCGATTCCTGCCCTGCTCGAGTTACGCAAATAGCTTCCCTGTCACCGGGACCCCGCGCGGTTCGTCAATGGTTGAAACGCTTTCACCTGCATCAATTTCGTGATGCAGACTATCATTTTCGAAAAAATTTTGGATAGTTTTGCAATAATTCCTCGACACATATTGCATTATTGGCCGAATCATTGTTATGAGATCGAAAAAATCCGCAGGAGGACGGACCGATGGCAGAGTCTCTGGCATTCAGGAATTACAGATTGTCAGGAAATGCCGACGCGAAGATGTTCGAGCATTCCGACTGGTACGCATGCCCTGTTCCAAGAAAGCGAATGAAAGAGCTTATGAAAAGAAGTGACGGCGCCGCACTTCGAGATTTCGGGCTATGGCTGTTTCTATTGCTGGCAGCCGGAATTCTGGCGCTCGCGAGCTGGGGCACCTGGGTCGCGCTGCCCGCGTTTCTCGTTTACGGCGTTCTCTACGCGTCCGCCGCCGAGTCCCGTTTCCACGAGTGCCTCCACGGAACTCCCTTCAAGACACGCTGGATCAACGAGACGTTTCTATGGATTCTCGGTTTCTTCGCTCTCAAGAACCCTTATTTCTGGCGATGGAGCCATGCCAGGCACCATACCGACACCATTGTCGTCGGAAGAGACCCGGAGATAGCTTTTCCCAGGCCGCCGGACATCTGGGGGATGCTGCTAAACATGCTGCATCTGCGAGCGGGAACGAATGAGCTGTCGAAAACGCTTCGCCATAGCGCCGGGTTCATCAACGAGGAAGAACGGGAATTCATTCCGGCCAAGGAGCGATCGAAAGTCGTATTTTACGCGAGGCTTCAAACAGGGCTGCTCGCGGCCGTCGTGGCATGGTCGGTCGCGGCCAACAGCTTCATGCCGCTCCTGTTCTTCGGGCTGCCGACTTTCTACGGTTCATGGCTCCATAGCGTTCTGGCGGCAATGCAGCACGCGGGACTTGCGGAAGACATTCCGGATCATCGCCTGAATTCGAGAACGGTTTACCTGAACCCGGCGTTCAGCTTCGTCTACGCGAATATGAACTACCACGTCGAACACCACATGTTTCCATTGGTTCCGTACTATGCCCTTTCAAAGCTGCACGAAGAAATAAAGGCGGACTGCCCGCCGGCTTACCGCGGCCTATGGGATGCGTATCGCGAAATATTGCCCGCCCTTCGCCGTCAACTAAAGAATCCCGGCTATTTCGTGCAGCGCGCGCTGCCTGCCGGATCGGCGTCCTAGCGATTGACCCTGAACCGACCGCTGGCTCAAATGACCGCTAAGAGCGAACCGCGCGGCGACACGGCCAAGAACTCGCCGTATCCATGGTCTCCGGATGGGTAGGCGCGGAAAATGCTTCTTCCCGTAGACGGGGACGTGGCTATCCAGCTTTGCCTTGGGCATCGCGGCGATTTGCGGGCGGCCTCGTCAATAGTCCCGTTTTTCTCGAATTAACGGAATCCCGATCCGCGACGGATTTTTGGCCGCTGCCCTTGCCGGAGAATCGGCGGCCGCCCGCCACTAAAGATAATTTTTCTAGTTTGCCGCTTTCATTGCCTTCTCCCAGGCGCGCCTAATTTTCAAAACTCCGGCTGCAGGGCCGTCCGGATGTCCGTGGATGCCGCCGCCCGCCGCAAAAATCAAATCGGCCGATCCAAGCGCGTCGAATGTTGCCGGAACCTGCCTGGCGGTTTGCGCGGAAGAAAAAACGGGCATGACCGTACACGGCTTGGAGTCGAACAACGGGCTGAGGCAAGTTCTCGCAGACTCGATGACGCTTTCGTCCGATTCGCAAAATTTGTTGCCAAGACCGTTGACGTGCAAGTGGTCGACTCCCACGATGCGCCACAGCTTTTGCCAAGCGGCAAACGACCAGCCAAGCAATGGATGGCGCGAAAGATAACCCCACCCGTTGCGATGAGCATGAATCGGCAATTGGCAATGCTTTCGAAGCTCGATCATTCCAACCAAGCCTACTGAATTCAGGCTCACCATGACGCATGTTCCGCCAAGATTCACGACCTGATCGTGGCGGCGGCGCATTTGATCCAAATCGCCCGTTATATTTATGGCGTACATCGGCTTTCGCCCGAATCGATCCGAATATTCGTTAAGCTTCTTCATGACCGATCCGGCGCGCTCGCTGAACGGGCATGCAGCCCCGTCCGCTTGCAGCTCGTCGTCCTTGATGAAGTCGATTCCCGCCTCGAACATGGACTGCGCCAGTTCCGCCGTCTCGGAAGCGTCCAATCCGACGTTGGGTTTGATGATAGTGCCGATCAGGGGGCGACCCTCGACCCCGGACAACCGACGAGTTCCGGCTACGCCGAACGCCGGCCCGGAATAGGTGGCCGCGAATTCGTCGGGAACTCGCAAATCCAGTATCCGCAGCCCGGAAAGCTGCTTTAGCTCGAATAAACCGCCTGCCACCGTGGCAACGAGATTGGGCAACGACGGTCCCAAGTTCGCAAGAGGCCATGAAAGAGTAGCCAGGACCCTCCGATAGCCGTTTTCAGCATGGATCGATCCGGGCAGAGAAGGATCGCCGACCTGCTCGAGAATCTCAAAGCTCTCCACGCGCGCGGCGGCTCTGGCCTTCAATTCCGGCGTTTCAGCAGGCAGAGAAACGAATGTGCCGGAAGACTGCTCGCCGGCCATGGCTTCCAAAGCGGCGCGCGGGTCCACCGGCGTTTCCAAAAGGTAGTCTGCCTCAATGCGGCTAGTGCGCGAAATAGAGCTTTCGCGGTCACTCATTCTTCTGCGCTCGCGGCTTCGGTGCAATCATATTCCCCTCGAATTTGTTTCGCTTAGTTCGCGTTACCCGGTCTCAGACCGGCCGTTTGCCAAGTCCGAGCGAAACGGCTGGAATTTGCACCGGAATTCCAAATCCGGACCAGTCGACGCGCGAGGACGTACCGCCGCAACTGAAAGCGCGATTCTCGCAGGCGTTCGCAATTGCGCTTCTGCAATATTTTTTCGTTGGCGTGGTCTGTTCCCGTTCAGGACTTCATCCTCCCTCAAGGCGCTTTACCAATCAAATCTCAATTTCGGCGAACGCGACTTCGAATGGCTCCAGCGCAATTCGCCCGTTCGACTTTGCCAGCGACGCATCGACCCAATTGTAGCTCTTCAACGCATCTCCGAAGGAACGGCGACCCATAATGCACGACCTTAAATCGAACCCGGAAAAATTCGCATCCGCCGAGCGCGTCCCAAGATTCGCTATCACGCAATCGACTCTACCGCTTTCCGCGGCCACGGCAAACGAATGCAGTCCGGCGGGCAGTCCTATGACAGAGAATCGCGGGCGCGAATTCAGGCCGGAGGCGAAGCGAAAGACATGGAATAGGGGAATCACTACCGCGTCCGGATTGTCGTCCAGTACCAGCCTGGGAACAGGCTGCTTCGCGTTTACGATAGCGAACGGTCCCGCCGGCGAGGCGAGAGTAATAGAATCAACCGAATTGCTCTCTGTCGCCGCAAGCGCGCCGACGGCCCAAGCGGCGCCGAACAAGCTGGAATGCCGGGGATCGTGCATCGCCATGGCTTGGCGAATGCCTTCGGGGTTCGGCGCGACAGATGCGCCGTACGGGTTTGAACGCATGCCGATCGAAACGAGCCCGAGCCTATATGGCAGATTTCGACCCAACGCCGTCGCGCTCTTAAAAATCGACGGAAGGGATTCGAGAGCTTCAACCACGGAACGATCATCGGAAACATGCACGATTGCCGTAATGCCATGCGAAATGAAGTCGCACGCATCGGCATCCGGGCGGCATCGGTTCAGCTCCGTGAAGTTCGTAAGCACCCCTCCGCCGATTTTCGCGCCCGGGAATGCCCTGCGGGCCTCACCAACGATTTGCTGCGGCGTCGGTCCGGTCGGCCACGGCCCCGAAGGCTGGTAACTATGCATATACGGTTCCGGCATCGCGACGACTCTCGCCGGTACCAAGTCGGCGCGCAAAACCGATTCCGCCGCTACCTCAAGATAATCCGCGGCCGAAACATCGCCCGGAATGACGAATTCTAGATCGATGTCGGCACCCGTATTTGAGGAAAGCTCCGCCGCTTCAGCAAGAAACTCCGGATCGATTTCGGGACCGACTCGAACCAGGAGATGCGATGCCCGGCAAGCCCGCAGCGCATCCGAATCCGATTCAGATCCGATCCATCCCCTTTCGACCGCAAGGCCGACGGCAGGAAACAGTTCGCCTGTTTCTTTAAACTCGATTCGGGTTTCGGAAGTTTTTCTCGCGCTCTCTTGCTTCCCTCCAGTGAGAGCTATGCTGATTCTTTGGCGCCGGGTCTCGCCTTCCTTGATCGTATATGTGAACGGGAGCACCAATGGCGGGCAGTATGTCTTGTAAGAAGCATCCGACCAGTTCCTCTGATCTTCCATTTCAAATATTTCGCCCTGAAAATCGATTTCCACTCGCGCAGATCCGACCGTATGGCGCAGCCCCGCAATGTCGAACGCCGGCTGACCTGGCGAAATAAAATATGGGAATGTCGAGTCTTCGACGCTGCCGTCGGGATGCAGAATCGAAAGCGGCTCGCCCGCCACGCCATTGATAGGGTGTAGAACGGTAAATCCTGCCCTATTGGTACGAAACTCTTCGACCGCCGTCATCTCCAGGTCGGCGCAAATCGAGCCGGCCGCGTTCGCCTCGATCTGAAGACTGCATGAAAGCAGGCCGTCGAATACCGTGAATTCGAGATTGTATACGGCGGCACCGTTTTTTTCGTCGAATGATTCCGATCGGACTTCCTGCGTCAATGTAATCCAATTTTCATCCCTGACCGGCCACGATATGGCGCGAACTACTTCTTCGCCGAACCAGGTCAGAGTTCTCAGCGCCACGCTGTCAATCGTAAAAGCAAGACCGCCGAGTCGAACTTCGCGACTGGCGGCCATTTTTTCGTCCGTTCCGAATACAACGCCTGGTTCATTGGCGGACTCAGTTTTCATATTTCGTCCCCGCAAGAGAATTCCTAGTCGTTGCCAATTACCGCCAGCTAGCAAGCCGGTCAATTCAACCTGCGCATTCAAGCGTATTTGCGAATTGCCGCCCGTCAAAAAAGAAAGAATTTCGATACTCGGGAAAAGATATTTCGAGGGATGTCGCGCTTTGCGAACATAGATCCCGCATTTCGGCACGCTACCAATTGGCGAATGGCATTGCGAACTGGCGGCCCCGACAGGATTCGAACCTGTGACCTACCGCTTAGGAGGCGGTCGCTCTATCCTGCTGAGCTACGGGGCCGCGCCGGACATTAAATCCAAACGAATGCAATTTTACAACCCGGAGCCGAGGAAAAAAGCCAAGCATCGCCCAACCCACTCAATTCTTGTCGCCGCCCAGGCGATGGTATTATTGTCCGCTCATGAAATTTGCTCCAAAATCGCTTGGCGAATTCTTGCGCCACGATTTCGATGAAATTCTCGACGTTCGTTCTCCTTCCGAGTTCTCGGAAGACAGCATTCCCGGTTCGATTAACTTGCCGGTGCTCGACGACAACGAAAGGTCGCTTGTAGGATGGACATACAAAAACGTTAGCAGATTTAAGGCGCAGAAAATGGGCGCCGCGCTCGTTGCGCGCAATATCGCAGGGCACCTCGAAAACCATCTTGCTCATGCGGACGGAAGCTACAAGCCTCTAGTCTACTGCTGGCGCGGGGGACAGCGCTCGGGCGCACTGGCTACTGTTCTGGCGCAAGTCGGCTGGAATTCAACGGTACTGTGTGGCGGCTACCGAACCTATCGCCGGCTAGTTGTCGACTTCCTTTACGGGCGCCCTCTCGAATCCGAATTCATTCTGCTGGATGGGAACACGGGCACTTCAAAAACCGAACTGCTGCGTTTGCTTTCGGAACACGACGTGCAGACTCTGGATCTCGAGCGCTTGGCGAACCACCGCGGCTCTCTGTTCGGCGCCAGAGCCGGAGGACAGCCGTCGCAAAAGTCTTTCGAGAGCATGCTGGCGTCGCAGCTGCTTTTGCTGGACCCGACCGCCCCGGTCGTCGTAGAAGCGGAATCAAGTCGCATTGGGGGACTATCTATTCCGCCTTCCCTGTGGACCGCAATGCAAAGTGCCGCACGCATCGAAATTGAAGCCCCGCTGAAAGAGCGAGCCCGCTGCCTAGTGCGCAGTTTTCCGGACATCGTCGAAGACTCTGCACGGCTTAAGGAAATACTGGGCAAAATGCGCAAGCTGCACTCGGGAAAAACCGTAGACCACTGGTTCAACCTATACGACAACGGCCGCTACGAGGCGTTCGCCAAGGAATTGATCACCAATCATTACGACCCTCGCTACGCGAGGCAGCGGTCTCGCGACGAAATTGGCCCCGTCGAGAAATTCACGCTGAGCTCGACTTCCGCAGACGGGCTGGAGGCGGCGGCGCCCGACCTGGCCCGAACTATTCGAGCGGTTCCGTCGGCAACCCGCGCGCCTCGAAAGGAAAGCGCAACTCCTTTGCGTCAAGCGACGCCGTAGATTCGATAGACGGCCGGATAGCTGAATTTAAACGAAAATTCTCGGATTGCGCGCGATGAAACGACTTGGCGAAATCGCATCCGATTTTGACAAAATGGCATCTTTTTCCGGAGCCTTGCTTCCTCGGCCGGCAAACTGTTTTAGCTTCCGAGACAAGCGCGCAATCCTTGCCCCTACTCGACTGAAATCGATGGCGTACCGGCGAAGATTTCGCCGATTATCGACGCGCTTTCCCCGATTCTCAGCAAGCGCGCCATCGCTTGATCGGAAATACTCTGCGGCACGGTCGCCAGCAGGCCGCCGGCGGTCTGAGGATCAAATAGCAAGGGATCTTCTTGCCGCCCCGGCAATTTCATGCGGCTCGCGACCGCGTAATTGCCGTCCCACAATATGGAGCGGATGCCGGAATTCGCTAGGCTCGCCGCGCCGTCGCAAAGCGGCACGGCGTCAATTTCGATTCGAGCGGCGACGGAAGAAGCGTCCAGGATTTCCATCAAATGACCGGCTAGCCCGAATCCTGTTGTATCGGTCATGGCGGTCGCGACCGGCGCGAGAATGCCGGAAGCTTTACCTGAAGGCCGCTGCATTGTGTCCAACGCCGCCGCGAATTCGCGTGCTGGAGCGGATGCCGTCATTGCCGCAGCCATTATCGTTCCCGTCCCGATCGGTTTCGTAAGAAAGATTTTGTCGCCAGGTCTCGCTCCGCCCTTGCCGACGACAGCCCTTCCGGACAATCCCGTTACAGCGAATCCGATTGAAAGTTCGGGCCCCTGGCTCGTGTGCCCCCCAACGATGTCGGCGCCCTCTGCGCCGAATACGGACGCAGCGGCATGCAATATCTCTCGCAGCGTCCGAGTCTGCAATTTTTCCGCCATTCGGGGAAGTATTATTGAGGCGAGGGCCGACTGCGGACGCGCGCCCATCGCCCAAATGTCGCCTAGGGCGTGCACCGCTGCGATCCGTGCGTGCAGCCATGGATCATCGACAAAGGCCCTCAAATGGTCTACCGATATTACTTGTACTCCGTCCGATTGCCGCAACACGGCGGCATCGTCGCCGATTGAAGACAGTACGTCGGAACGCGCGACCGGCGGAAGGTCCGCCAACGCCCGGCGAAGCGCATAGCCGCCCAGCTTGGCTCCGCAGCCGCCGCAAAGCGCCTTCTCGCTTTCGAGAAATTCAGCAAGCCCTCGCGCGGACGAAGGCGGCGGCTTCCGTTTCGGCGCCAGCATAGGACGAGAAGCGAATTTGTTCATGAATCGCCGGTCGATCCTATCCTTGAGCTTCCAAATTCGACGCCCGGAAACGGTGAGACCGAACTTTTCCGCAACTGCGAATTTCGATCCGGCCGAAACCAGTTTCAGGTAGTCATTTTGCGGCGCGAATTCCCTTTGGCGACCTCCCGCAACCGCCGCCCTTAGGTTATTCAAGAGCACGGGAGCCTGTCGCACCGCGAATACTCCCGCCTTCGGGCGCGGCGAATGGAGCATATGGGCGCAGTCGCCCACAGCGTAGATTGATGAGTCTTGAGGACAGCGAAGAAATCTGTCGACGACTAAGAAGCCGCCGTGCGTTTTGAGCCCAATGTCGTCGAGCCAGGGAGCAGGCCGACCGCCCGCTGCGCCAATCGTGAAGGTAGCCGGGACGAATTCGCCGCTATCAAGAAATAGGCCTTCACTGCTGATTTCGCGGGGTTTAACGCCGGTCCTTACGAGGACTCCGAGATCTCGGGCTCGCCGCAAGAGCGCGGAACGGGTTCGACGGGAAGTCTCCCGAAGAATGCTCGTTCCTTCCTCCACCAAAGAAACGGCCGGCGAAATCGCGTCGACCGTTCGGAGTCGCCAAGCGGCTGCCAACGCAATTTCCACGCCCGCGACTCCTCCCCCGATCACCGCAACCGCAGAGTTCTTTCGCCGCGACGCTTCTTCGTCAATAAAAGCCTCCCAAGCGACCGCCAGTTTGCCTAGCGGTTTAGCAGGCTGCGCCCACTCGCCGTATCCAGGAAGATCGGGAAGCATTGATGCGACACCGGTATCCAGCGACAGCGTATCGTAGGCGATTTCAGCGCGGTCGGAGAACGTGATCAGCCTTTTGCTTCGATCGATTCCCGTCGCCGCGTCGATAACCAAGCGGGCGCCCGCCTTCGTCGCCAGCTTTACGAGATCGATTTCCAGATCTTCGGAAGCATAGTGCCCGGCGATGAATCCCGGAAGCATTCCAGAGTAGTGAGCCACCGGGTCGGGATTGACTAAGGTCAGACGCACGCCTTCCACCGGCTTCATGGACCAATGGAGAAGAACGAGCGCATGCGTATGCCCTCCGCCTACGAGAACCAAGTCGCGAGTTTTCGGGAATTCGAATTTCAATGAGAAATCTCGTGAATATTCGAAGAATTGACGGCAAACTCGGCCCGGCAAACGCAAGCGGTTCCATCGAAAAACTTGGCGGCATCGCGCGGAAGAAAAGCCGATCCTTCAGTTATTCTTAAAGATCGGAAATAATTCTCGCGCGAAATATTAGATGCGATGACGGCAACCCAGGTTTCAAAACGGCATCCGGAGCGGCTTTCAACTAGCACGATTCGCCGAAACTTCCGAATTCGACTTAGTCTCGACTGCCTTTTGCTTCGAATAGTTGCGATTTGCAATGAAGGCGCGCGAAGAATACTGTTTCTGAAATTGCCGCGGTACAGTTAACTCTCTCTTGTGTTGCCGTTTGGCACGACGCAAATGCGTACCGTGCAAGATTCACATTTTCGCAAGGGGAATTTCCTTGCCGAGGCAGTGGAGAGACGCTAAATAGCCGCTAGTGGAGCCCGTAGCTCAGTTGGTAGAGCAACTGACTTTTAATCAGTTGGCCGCAGGTTCGAATCCTGCCGGGCTCACCATCTAACTCACTGTATCGCATAGTCATATGAACTTTTTGGACATGTGTTGGCTGCATGCTGTGGTCGAATTGCGAGTGATTGGCGGCAGCATGTTTCGATAATCGCGATCCAGATCGGCGTCGCTTGTCTGCGGGTGATTCGCCCTGCCGCCGACTCGAGCCGGCATACATTTTCGAACGGCATCCTTCCATCGCCTCGCCGGGGCTCGCCGACGCTCTCCGAGGGATGGACCGAGAACCGTTGGAACAAGTCCCAACTATTCGCGCGAGGCGACACCCTGCAGCCGAAACGTTTCATTCAGGCTCTGAACGGGCCATACCGCCCTCGTTCCAACCGGCGTCCCTAAGAACTGCCGGTTTCCGGCGGAGCGGCAGAACACGCAGCGCGCACTCAAGGTTGAAAACGGATATCGGGATTTCCGCCTTCCTGCGCCGGCTCTAGATTTCTAGTCTGAACCTCGATTGGAACTAAAACGGAACAAATGCGTTCAACGCGTTGAATTATTGCGTTTTCTTGTTCAAGGAGCGGCTCCATGCCTAGACTCCTGACGACATAAAAAATCTTGTGTTGCCATTGTAGCAATTGGGGCAAGTTCCCGGCATTTCCTCGGCCCGACCCTGTCGCGTGGTGAGATCGCGCTGATGGACAGTCTCTCGGGACGCAAGAGCAGAGCCATCGGGAGCATGAGCCGGCATGTCGGCGCTCGCCTTTTCTTCCCGCCGCCCTATTTACCGGATCTCAACACCGACCGAGCAGGCTTACGGCAAGTTCAGGCACCTCCTGCGCGACGCCGTAGAACGGACGGCCGAGGAAAATCGGCAGCGCATCGGTGTCCTGCTCGACAAGGTCCCACGGATAGAATGCGCCAGCAAATTCAGAAATCTAGGATATGCTTCCGAATAAAATCATCCAGCTCAAGGGAGATTTGGGCGCGGATTGAAGTTGACGGCGTCTCAAGTGGCTGATTCTGTTCACGAAAGCAGTTGTTGCGGCTATGGTTTGCGATAGCGAACTGTCAATAATGCCTATTAAGCGCCAATTGCATGTCAGGACCTGCGTTCGACACTGAACGGGATTACCGAATTCGTCGACTAATCGCCGGTCGAGACTCGCTTTCCGGTGGCGGGTTCGGCACGACGCGACGAGGCGAGCTTGCGGCCTCCGGCGCTGTTTCGCGCAATGTCGCCGGCGGACTGGAATGACCTTTCGAATGTCGCGCTGGCGGAGGAACCGCATGAACGTGCCTCGTTTCGGCGGTTCTGCGGGCTTTCCCGCAGGGAGCCTACGCCGGAGCGTGCCTCCATTGCCCGATTGCGCTGAGAGATCTTTCGCCGCCGCCTTGAACGGTTGATGTTCGAGAAGACTGCCGGCCAGCCTCGCGAAAGTTCAGTCGCGGTTACGGCGGGCGCGCCGGTCGATGCCGCAGCTGCGGGTTCGGCTAACCGTTGCGACGGCGGCGACGCAGGCCGGCCCGACCACAGCCGCCGCGAGGCCGGTGCATGGCTACAGGGCGCATGTGCGTAAGGAGGCGGGCGCGTCTCCGGTTGAAACGCTGGCGGTCTCGCCGGGAAATGTCCATGACGACAACCGCGGAAAGAGCGCGCTTCCGGATGGTTCCCTATCAACTTCCCTTTTTCGAGTCGCAATTCCGGTTTTCATTTCCTCGCTCCATTCCCGGCGGGCGCTATCGTATTGGACGGCACCCAGGATGGATTTGAAGCCGCTCCAAAGTTCTTCATCCCCGGCAGCGGCCGGCGTTTCGCCGGATGGAATCGCTCCTGCCCGGCCGCGAGCGCGATAAAGGCCGGGACATCCGTGGCGGCCGTTCGCGCGGGACCTCGAAGCCGCGCTTCCCGCCTCGGAAGCGCAGCGAACGGATCTATTCGATCGGAACGCGCCGGTGCGCCGGATCGTCCGGTTTCTCGCGGGCACGCAGCGACAGATCCCAGACTCTGAACGTCGTTATCGCATCGAAGGCGAGGCATTTGCGGAGTTCTTCGGCCTTGTCGAGGCGTCGGTCCTTGATCCGCGTTCCGACCTTCAGCGCGAAGAAGAAGCACTCGAACTGCCGGCGCAGCTCGTACAATCTCAGCGCCGCCGCCGCAGTCTCCGCGTCCGGCCCGCCCTCGGTTGTCAGCAGGAGCCAGTGCAGCGGCCCGCCCTTGTTCGTGCGGAGGATACTCCGGGGCGGAGTATCTTCCCTCGCCGACACCGCGACCATGCGGATCGCCTCGCCTCCGACCTTCTTCGGCGGGACCAGCTCGACCGCCTCGCAGCGGACGGTCAGGCGGGCGGTCCGCATCTTCCGCTGTTGCCGTGCACCGCGCTCCGGAACCTCTAAATTCCGCGCGCCCAGAGACGGTGCGTCTTCCATGCGCTTCCAGAGATCCTCGGTCTTTCCGTCCGGGAGTTTGACGCGGCGCTTTGCCGACCTGCCGGCCCGCACCAGCAGGGCAGCGCCGGCATCCCTCGCCCGCGCCAGCAGTGCCCAGAAATCGCGGTCGCAGGCGGCGACCACCCGCGTGTCCGGGCAGGCCGCCGACAGCTCGCTCGCGCGGTCCAGTCCCGCGACCCATCGGACGCTGTTCATTTCTTCCGCCCGACCGAAGCTCGCGTCGAATCCCAGCAGACCGAGCGGCCGCCCGGCGGCGTTGATCGCCACCGAGCAGTGGGCCAGAATCCCGTCGATGCCGGAGGTCGCGTCCAGCCCGTCGTAGTTCAGCTTCGCCGCGTCCTGCGCCGCCAGCACCAGCTTCTCCAGCCGGCATCGCTCCGCCGTCGCCTCGAAGTGGGAATTCAGAACGTGCTCCATCGCCACCCTATCGTTCGACAGCAGGCGATAGGCGGCCTGCCGCTCCGCTTTGCCCGGGAAGATCTTCGGCAATTCCTCGCCGGGGCGCTCCAGCCAGGCCATGCCCATCTTCGCGATTCGCCGTCTGACGCGGCCGTCTGGATGGAAGCTGCGGGCGTATTCCCGATCCTCCCACGCCCCCTCGAGCGGCGTCGGCGCATGGCCGAGAGATCGGCGCGGCTCCCGGCATAGCCGCTCGCGCCAGCCTTCGTCGAGAGGCTTCAGCCATACTTCCCGCGGCGCGCCCGAGCGGCGCCCCGACGTCGCCTCGGCAGCGAGTTTCCATCCCGCCGCCCGGTAGCTGAGGCCGGACTGCCCTGAGCCGGTGAAGCTGTAGGCGAGCGCCGGCCGCGACCCGTACTTCGCCTCCCAGTCCCCGGCGACCCGTGCCGCCGCCAGCCGCAGCGAGCGCGAGGCCAAGCCGCGAACGCGGACGCCCGGAAGGATCAAAAACCGCTGGTTGCAAACCACTAGGCCGATATTGGCCAGCCGAGCGTCGGTGCTCCAGCCGATGAACTGGTCGCGCGGGGCCAGCTGGCAGCCGGCGGCGGCAAAACCGATACCGCCAAGAATCCCGCAGCGGGACGAGTGTATCCAGTACCGCTTCTGCCCTCCCGGGGCGCGGCGCCAACCAAGTGGATGGTGGCTCTCGACCATCGACTCCCAGCTCCGGCGCTCGCCTTCCGGCACAGGCTCGACCGAAACCTCGCCGAGCGCCGCGAGACCGCACGCCAGGGCCTTGTCCGGAAAATCGGTCTCGGGCCGACGGTGCGAGCCGCCGGGCCGAGACCCGGGCTCCGGAAGCGAAACTCCCAGCGATAGGGCCAGTTTCGGAAGAAGTTTCTGCGCCGAGGCGCGACAGGGTTCGCCGCTAGCATCGCGCCATTTCTCGATGCGGCAGAACTCGCGAGCCATCGCGGATCTCGATAGCCGCTCGGGACCGTCGTCCCGGCAGGCTTCCCTGAACCACTCGACCGCCTCCGAGGATATCTGGCGAAGGCCGATTTGCATGGCTGCGCGATTCGCACGAATTAATCTGTGAGTCAAGTACGAATTGTTGACAGGCCTCCGCCGCGCGCTTCGGACTGCGGCTTGCGCAAGTTGACCTGCTTCCTCCGACATTGAAAACTCTACGCTCAAGTCGCTCCAATTTCAAAAGCGCACGTATTTGAGAGCCGAATTCGCGACGGTTTACGCGCCGGCTGTTAGCGGGATGGATTCGCGAACGGCGAGGAATGCCCAGATTGAACGCGTAAGGTGATTTGCGTGTTCCTTGTTTCGATGGAGCCGGATCTCCATTTCCACTTCCCATTCCGGTTCGCCGGTCTTCATCAAAAGCCCGTATTCTAGATCGGGCGCAACAAGGCTGTACGGGAGCCAAGCCACTCCCGCGCCGTCGCGCGCCCGGATTCGCAAAGCGCCGGCCATCGAGTTTTCGTAGACTGTCCGCAACCGCGAATAGAGCTGTTTTGTTTCAAGAAGCGGTTCAAGATGGCGGCTAATCGGCGCTCCGTCGCCAAATCGAAGGAAAGGGACTTCAAGCGTATTGCTGTCGAAACTGAACAACGGCTTGCCGTCGGATCGAGGCTTGCAGACCGGAATCAGGCGATCTTGCCCGATCTTGAGGGAATTGTCGGCGGCGTAGTCGTCCCAGGCGCCATCGCCGCCGCGTTCGGACATTTTTCGAACGCTGTGGTAGGCGATAACAAAATCCACATGACCGTCCTTCAGGTCCTGCATGCAGTTGGGCAGGTCGTCTGCACGGAGACGCGAAATGATCGGACCGAAGGCGTTTTCGAATGATTGAAGCCAGGAAGGATAGAATCTCCAACTGATCGAATGCTGGGCGCCGAACGTCACGACATATTTGTCCGGCAATGACTGCGATTCACGGATTTGACTGCGTTCACTTTCCAGCCTCCCCAGCGCTTGTTGCCCGGCCTCCAAGATTTGAGCCCCCGCCGAGTTTAGTCTCACGGGATGCTCGCTCCTGTCTACGAGCGGCACGCCCATCCAAGCTTCGATAGCCTGCACGCGGCGACTCAATGTCGGTTGACTGACATTGCTCAGCTGGGCGGCCTGCGTAAAATTTCCCGTCTTCGCCAAATGTCCGAGATCTTTAAACCAGGAAAGATCCATAGCAATTCCTGTTATGCAGGTTTTGCATAATGCTAGTTGAACATATCATTGGACTATTGCGGAGTAAACCGCGACGTTGCCCGCGGCGGCAACGATCGGATCGGATAAAAAATGTCCCTGGCGGAAGCGCACCGAATTTCCTCGATTGATTTCAGTCGATTCAAAAGGGTAGCGCTTTGTCATAGACCTACTCCCATCGAACCCATGAACAGGCTGAGCGAACACCTCGGCGGTCCAAATCTGTTCATTAAGCGCGATGACTGCACCGGGCTTGCCACAGGCGGGAACAAGACGCGAAAGCTCGAGTTCCTCGTGGGAGAGGCGCTTTCCGAAAACGCGAACATGCTCGTTACGCAAGGTGCCGTTCAATCCAATCATGTGCGCCAAACCGCGGCGGCGGCCTGCCGTTTCGGCCTAAAGTGCCATGCAGTTCTGGAACGGCGAGTGCCCAGAAACGATGATTTCTACGAAGGAAGCGGCAACGTCTTTCTAGACATGCTGTTCCGCGCCACATTCGAATTCCGCTCCGCCGGGCTGGATATGAATGCGGAAGCCGAAAACGCGGCGAGGCGGCTGCGGCAAGAAGGCCATAGGCCTTATTTCATTCCCGGCGGGGGTTCGAACACGACCGGCGCGCTGGGCTACGCGGCGTGCGCGGAGGAGATCGTCGACCAAAGCGCGGGAACGGGTCTGGATTTTCAATGGCTTGTAACTGCTACTGGAAGCGCCGGAACCCAGGCCGGGCTAATTGCCGGGTTGACAAGCCTTGGCCATGACCTTCCAGTTTTGGGAATCAGTGTTCGGCAACCGCGCAGACAACAGGTTGCGGTTGTCCACGGCCTCGCAAGTGATTTGTTGAAGATACTGGCGGGGCGACCAATGCCGGCTAGCAAGGTCCAGGTCGACGACGGCTATGTCGGCGAAGGATACGGCATTCCGGCTGAATCAACTCTCGAGGCCATTAGGCTAACGGCAAGTCTCGAGGGCATTCTGCTCGACCCGGTCTATTCCGGGAAAGGGATGGCCGGCCTGATTGGACTCGTGCGCCGGGATTTCTTCAAGCCGTCAGACAATGTGCTGTTTTTGCATACCGGCGGATCTTCGGCTCTTTTCGCCTACATTCCGCAAATCGTCGAAGCGTATTCTTAAAGTCGCAAATTGCCGGACGTGTCCGGTACTAAATCCAAGAGAGGAGAAAGCAATGAAAAAAACTTTTAGTTCGATGGCCTTGGTCGCTGCAGCCAGCATGTGCGCGGTCCCCGGTCTCGCCAGCGAGTCGGTGAAGATAGGCGTTCCATCGTGGACGGGCGCGCAGGCGATAGCAAATCTGTTGGCAGCCGTCGTCGAGATGCGCATTGGCGGCGAGGCGGAACTGGTTCCCGGCAACAACGCGACGATCTTCCAGGCGATGGACCAGGGAAAAGGCGACATTGACGTGCATCCGGATGTCTGGCTTCCGAACCAGGAAAGCTTTACCAAGAAATACGTGGACGGCGCCGGCACCGTAACCTTGTCTAGCCATCCCTATGAGGGCAACCAAGGCTTTTGCGTATCCAAAGAATTCGGTGAAGCGAACAGCATTACGGACGTTGCGGATCTGGGTAGGCCTGACGTAGCCGCGCTAATGGACAGCGACGGGAACGGACGCGGCGAGATGTGGATCGGCGCGCCCGGCTGGGCTTCCGCCAATGTGAATGAAGTCAAGGTCCGCGACTACGGCCTGCTCGATTTCATCGAGCCCATTCGAGCAGAGGAAAGCGTAAAAACCGCGAGGGTCAAGGACTCGATCGCAAAGGGAGAGGGCTATGCATTCTACTGCTACGAACCGCATGCGATATGGTTTATGTTCGATGTCAAGATGCTGACCGAACCTACCTACGATCCGGAGAAATACATAATGGTGCAACCGTCGGATTCGGCGGACTGGTACGAACAGTCGATGGTCGCCACCAAGGACGCTCTTAAGAACGTCCAGATTGCGTGGTCGAATTCGCTTGCCGACAGATCCCCTGCCATCGTAGAGTTTTTCGAGAGGTTTTCGCTGGATGCGAATGACGTTAGCGGATTTGCTTTCGAAATCTCGGGCAAGGGGCGCGATGCGGGAGATGTCGCTAGAGAATGGGTAACCAACAACACTGACCGCGTCGACGCGTGGCTGGGACTTTAAGGCGCACGATTTTCCTGGAATGAAATTGACGGCACCATCGCGTAAATTGGTGCCGTCGCAAATGAGTGGCCGAAAGAATCCTTGCAGATAACATGGTGAAAGGCAGTTCGCCGGATAAGACCGAAGACATCGTCATTGAGATTTCAAACGTTTGGAAAATCTTTGGCGAAAACGCTGCTGAAGCCATGAAGGCAATTCAAGGGGAAGGGCTTACAAAGGCCCAGGCGCTAGCCAAATACAACGCGGTTGTCGGTGTAGCAGACGTTAGCTTGAGCGTCAAACGAGGCGAGATATTCTGCGTCATGGGATTGTCCGGAAGCGGCAAATCCACGCTAGTCCGCCATTTGAATCGCCTGCTCGAGCCCACGGCGGGGCAGATCGTGATCGACGGAACCGATGTAATGGCTCTGTCGCCCGCGAATTTACAGAAATTCAGGAACAGAAACATCGGAATGGTGTTCCAGAATTTCGCGCTCATGCCGCACAGGTCGGTTCTCGACAATGTCGCGATGCCTTTGGAAATCCGAAAGGTCAACAAAAATGACCGAATGCGTCAAGCGGCGGCCATTCTTGAAATTGTCGAACTGGGCGCATGGGGTAGCAAGTTTGCCCATGAGTTGTCGGGAGGAATGCAGCAGCGCGTCGGCCTGGCTCGAGCGCTGGCCGCCAATCCCGACGTGCTATTGATGGATGAGCCTTTCAGCGCGCTAGATCCCCTGATTAGGCGTCAGTTGCAGGATGAGTTTCTCAGGCTGTCGAATATTTTGAGAAAGACGACAGTATTCATCACCCACGATTTGGACGAAGCAGTGCGAATCGGCGACCGAATCGCGATCATGCGGGACGGGCGGGTCGTACAGGTCGGCAATGCCGAGGAAATCGTGATGAACCCGGCAGACGACTATGTGGCGGATTTCGTAGCGGGCATTTCCCGGCTGAAAGTTGTGAGAGCGCACGCGATTATGGAGCCGATCGCGCGATACGCGGCCGGCAACGCCCCTTTGCCTTCGGACGCTCCGAGAGTCAGCGAGAATGAAACGCTCAGCGCGCTCATTCGCCTTGCCATCGACAGCGACTCTCCGATCCTGGTCGAAGACGGGAACACGGATGTGGGCGTTGTCACCAGAGAGGGAATTCTACGCACCGTGATCGAGGGAGCGGATGTGTCATGACCGAAATTGCCCGAAACAAGCTAGAAGCGACCGAAACGGTTGCCGGCAAGGAATATGCCGCCAAGCGCAGAGACAACATCCGTACCTTCGTTCGCACCAACCCGGACTACTACATTGCCCAATTCGACAAGATCGGAGGCGGCGAGAGTTTTACGCCAACCTTTAATGCCGCTGCCGGTATACTTGGACCAATTTGGCTAGGCGCTCGGGGACTGTGGATGTGGGCAGTTCCATTTTTGCTTCTTGAAACGCTCGGGTTCGTACAGATAGCTCGCGGGTTGTTTGGCGACCTCGCGGCAGATGCTCGCGCGCGCATCGAGTCGATCGAAGGAACGTTGGATTTGCGTCGTCGGCAACTTGCCGCCGCTATCGAGGACAATTCCGAAAAAGTTGATGTCTACCAACGAACGGTAAAGTCTTTGGAGGAATCGAATGGCGGCATCAGGCTAGAGGCGCAGGAAATCGCCGATCAAGGTATATGGATCGCGCTGGCCGGAGCAATTATACTTTTTGCGGCGAAAGCCGCTCAAGCAGTGATCGCCAATTGGGCGCTAGAGGCGCGGTTTTCGGAATGGCTGTCCAACCCGCGGATTCGATCCGGCATGGAGCCGAGACAGCTGGCGTTTACCGCAACCTTCATGGTTCTGATCGTCGCCGCCGCTATGCTTCACTACTGCTTTCCGGGGCGTTTCGACCTGCTAACGCGATTTCCCACAGATCCCGGCATCCGCTTGACCAGCATTTCCGGTGTCGAGGCCTTTTTTACCTTTTGCGTAACAAACGGCGAAATCCTCTTCGATTTCATAACATACTGCATTCGTCTCATTCTCGATGCGCTGGAGCTCGTTTTCGTAAATACTCCATGGATTGTAATCGCCAGCTTCATTGTCCTGCTTACCTGGCTTACCGCAGGCATACGCACCGCGATTTGGTCCGGCGCGTTCCTAGCGTACATGGGTCTGCTTGGATTCTGGGAGAAGGCTATGACCACGCTGGCGCTTCTCGGAACCGCCGCGTGCCTTTCGATAGCGATTGGCATTCCGCTCGGCATGTTTTGCGCGCGAAGGCCTCGTTTCTATGCATTTATCCAGCCCATTATGGATTTCATGCAAACCATGCCGGCGTTTGTATTCATGATCCCGGTGATTGCATTCTTCGGAACGGGAAAGCCCGCGGCGGTCGTTACCACGATGATTTTTGGCGGCACGCCTGTCGTGCGGCTTACCGTGCTAGGTTTGCGAGGCGTTCCCGAAAGCGTGCGCGAGGCGGCAATCTCTTTCGGCGCCAGCAAATGGTACCTGTTTACCAGAGTGGATCTGCCGTTGGCCAGCCCGTCGATTCGCGCCGGAATCAACCAGACGATCATGCTGTCTCTGGCAATGGTAGTTGTCGCATCGCTGATCGGCGCCAAAGGACTGGGCGAAGATGTCCTGGAAGCTCTGCAATACGCTAATGTCGGACAAGGAATCCTAGCGGGGTTCTCGATCCTCTTCTGCGCCATGATCCTCGACCGAATCGTCCAAGGCGCGCGCAAGTAGCTCCGGCATTAGCGATGCCAGCGCCTCCCCTTCGAACTCAGCGAACCAATTTTTTGGCAGCGCGAGAATAATTCAGCCTGATCTATCCATGGGGAACGCTCGGAGCGAATGCGCAGACATGCCGCTTTGCCGACGAGGCCTGCAATACGCGATAGCTGAGAAGAAGCGGCGGCGGGAGCTGCCGACAGGATCTAGGCCAAGCGGCTTCGATTCAGTTACCTGGCCGACTACGAGTTGCCAAAACTGAAAAGAATCACGCTACGCCGGATCGCGGCGCCGGAAAGAAACAATTGCGCTGCCGCGGCCAATCAGCCGGCACGGAGTGCCTTGCAACCACTTCCGGCTTCGGATGCGAAATATCTTGGCAATTCAAGCAGTAGATCGACAGCCAGTGCGGAGTTGATTTACTTCCGGACTTTGAATCGGCCTGCCCGCAATTCGCTTCGGGCAAATGTGAAACGGCAAGCAAATCGGCCGTTCAATTCGAAACGTAGGGAGCAGCCGCATTATACGCCTTGCGCATGACGGCAGGCAATTCCGCAGGGTTGAAGTCAGTTTTCGAAATAAAATTTCCTTTCTCCGGTTTAGAATCTTCGGGGAGCATTCCGGCGACAATTCTCAATCGCAGTTCAAAGTGGGTAAATATGTGACGAATTATTTCTCCCGTATCCGTCCATGCACCGTCGCATGGCGGGCCACCGTCCTCGTCCCCATTCCATTTGCTTCCCGGCCATCCCAGCATGCCCCCGAGCAAGCCGTTGCCCGGCCTTCTTTCCAGTAGCCATGCTCCGTCCTTTCTCATTCCGACATAGGCGGTACCTCGGCGAACCGGCTTCGGCGATTTTGCAAGCCTCGGAGGAATTTCGTTTTGCAGCCCTTCCGAATATGCCAGGCATGCGTTTTGCCACGGGCACCTTCGGCACGCGGGATTTAGAGGCCTGCAGACCGTAGCGCCGAGATCCATAACGGCTTGAGCATAGTCGCCCGGTCGTCGAGACGGCGTTAACTTTGCGGCATATTCTCTCAATTCCTTTTTTGCTTCCGCAAGCGGCTTCCGTACTACATGCAGACGCGCCATAATGCGTTCGACATTTCCATCCACGACGGTTTCCGGCCGGTCGAAAGCGATCGCCGCGATTGCGGCGGCCGTATACGGTCCAATGCCGGGCAGGGAAAGCAATTCTTCTCTTTCCTTGGGAAAAACGCCGCCCTTCCGGTCGACAATCAACCTCGCGCATTCAATCAGGCGCCTGGCTCTCGCGTAGTAGCCTAGTCCCGCCCATTCCGCCAAAACATCCGCGTCTTCCGCGGCCGCCAGATCAAAAATCGTGGGCCAGCGAGCAATAAACGCTGGAAAATAGTTCTTAACGGTTGCCGTGGTCGTCTGCTGAAGCATGATTTCCGAGACCCAAATGGAATAGGGGTCGGAAACAGCGCCTTTGCGCCTTTCAACGGGACCAATTCTCCATGGCAATATCCGAGCGTTGATATCGTACCAGGCCAGCAGCCTGGTTCCAAGTTCGCGATCAAATGTCATTTAGAATCAAAGGCAGGCTGCGCGCTCAAATTGTTCGCGGCCCCAGCGAGATTTCGCCGAAGGCTGAATTTCAATGCACCGAAAATCTCTTACTGTTCAAATTAAATTTTGATAGGATTATCCACTTCCGAATTGCGCCCCGCATGTGCTAGACGCTGAAAGGAACTTGCTAAACAACCTGTGGATTCCGAATTGGCGTATCAGCAACATGAACCGGATGCCAAACGAAAGTCGCGCGGATTCGAACCGATTTCTAGCTTCGCGCAGGACAGCCTTCGTACATTCGCGCTGAAACGCGGATTCGCCATTACGAGGCTAATGAGCGACTGGCCGGCGATTGTCGGATCCGATATTGCCGCCTTTACCGAACCAGTGAAAATCAGCCATACGCACAAGGAAATGGGAGCTACGTTGACCCTTCTTACGCCCGGGGCGCGCGGGCCGATACTTCAGATGCAGGTTCCCCAAATTATAGAACGAGTTAATTCATGCTACGGCTTCGATGCCATCGAGAAAATAAAATTCGTCCAGACTTCTGCGGTAATGCCCCGGAGGCGCGGAACAGGCGGTAGCTGGTCGGCGCCGGAGGTTACCGAAGACGATGTTAACAAGGCGAATTTAGCCGCGCGGGGAATTCAGGACGACGAGTTGCGCGCAGCGCTGGAATCGCTCGGCCGAAGAATCTTCGCGCGGCATAGAGAAGCAATTGGACGGGAATCAACATCATGCTGAAATCAATATTGGCAGTCGCACTTTTGGTTTTGCCAATAAATTCGGCTGCCTCGTTGAAGGCCAATGCCCAGGAAGGCGCCGCGGTCTACGAAGAGATGTTCCTCGGCAACGAGCATTCAGCGGTCGCCGTCGTTGAATACGCATCCTTTACGTGCCCCCACTGCGGTACATTCCACAATCAAGTTTTTGGAAAGCTGAAGGCAGAGTACATCGACACCGGGAAAATAAAATTTGAACTGCGCGAAGTCTACTTCGACCGCCCGGGGCTTTGGGCCGGGATATTGGCTCGTTGCGGCGGACCGGGCAAGTATTTCGGAATCGTGGATCTCCTCTTCAAACGACAGGCGCAATGGTCGAGAAGGGAAACCGCGATGGATATCGCGGCGGAGCTTTTGAAAATCGGAATTGTCGCAGGAATCGAAAGAACGGAGATCGAAGCCTGCTTTCAGGATCAGGCAAACGCTGAAATGCTTTACGATGCATACCTGAAATTCGCGGAGGAAGACGGCATAACTTCAACGCCTTCATTTGTCATCGAAGGCGAAAAGTACGGATACATGGATTTCGACGAATTTTCGAGAACATTGGACGATTTGCTTGCGAATTGATCCGGGCCGCACCGATTTCGCCAAGTTTTGAAGCGGCCGGAGACCCGGCTCGGCAAAGTTAAAGTCATCAACAACTGCGCCAATTCGCGACTTGTCGACATTCCGTTGGGAGTCTCGATGCAAACTCGCTTTTCCGCAGGACGAGCAAAAGCGAATTCAGGGCGATGCTATTGTCGCATGCGCCGAAATTCTGATCGCGGCTATCGAGTCTGCAGCCTACATGAACTCAACTAAATGCAGCGGGAGAACGATTTGCCGGACACTATCGATATCTCGAAGAGGATTTCAGAGATCGGGGTCGTTCCCGTTGTACTGATCGACGACAGCTCCAAAGCCGTTGCTTTGACCGACGCGCTTTTGGAAGCCGGACTTCCCTTGGTTGAAATAACCCTTCGCACTCGGAGCGCGATGGATTCAATTGAGGAGATCGCTCGAATGCGGCCTGAAATGCTGGTTGGAGCCGGCACGGTGCTCTTTGAGCGAGACGCGACCCGGGCAGTGGAAGCCGGGGCAAAATTTCTGGTATCGCCCGGCATTGACCCGGACATGCTAAAACTGGCGAAGAAACTGAAAACGCAATTTATTCCCGGATTCATGACTCCGAGCGAATTAGCCGCCGCGTTAAAGTTTGGCTGCCAACTGGCAAAGTTTTTTCCGGCAGAAGCCAATGGCGGCCCCTCTATGCTAGCAAGCGTCTGCGCCCCGTTTCTCCATACGAATATCGGTTTCATTCCAACCGGCGGTATCAATCTCGAAAACATGATGAATTGGCTGCGATCCCCTCGCATTCGCGCCGTGGGCGGCTCATGGATAGCTTCGCGCGCCGATATCGATGGTAGCGACTGGGCCGGAATTACTCGAAAGGCTCGAGTAGCTGTTGAATTGGCAAACGAGAGATCCAATGGGGACCGGCACGCTCGGTAAATTCGCGGCGGGATTGCATGCGCTTTTGATCGCTGCCGCCTTTCGTACGCGGTGACGGCCAACAATTGGCAACGTCGGCGACGCGTTTCCCGGTGCCTCGACTTCCAGCCCGGCCACCCTCTCTGGTCCATGGCATCCCTTGCGCGCACGCGCATATCCATCGGAACACTTCCGCTAATTTTTCTTGCCTCCAATTCGGCTACCGCCAAATAGAGACGGGTTAAAGAAAAAATTCGACCTCCTTGAAATTCGATTCTCCGGCTTCGTGTTCTAAAAGCACTCTGCCGACTTTTATGTAATTGGTTTTCGGCATGTTGCTTGCCGACAATGCGCCGGGTCTCCATGGAATAAGGTTGGCTGCAGCGGATCAAATAGAAACTTCGATGAAATTTCGGTTTCCGAGGCTTTGTCGGCCGACGACAATCAATGGATTCGCCGTCGCGAAACACTCCACCAGATGTCGCCGTCAGGTGCAAAGCGGGGAGACGGGAACGGCGGTCGTCCGCTCTCCAAAGTGAGCGTTTATTTCGTGGTCGCATAGCGCCGACTCGAAGAAAAAATTCTTGCGGACGGCATTGGCGAGGCGGTTGAGGCTCGAAAGGTCTTTCCGTACCACGTTTGCAGATGCCTCTGCATCGACTCCTGCGATCCGCCCGAGACCATCTTCGATTTTGGCGCCCGCCTCGTTACGCTCCTTGTCGCGTAATTGCGAGAAGGCGTATCGGTCATCGGACCAGCTGGCGAGCATGAGCTACTCTCCGAAAACGAATGCCTCAAAGGCCGCCCCGCACGGCGTCCGGTAGCAGCGCAGGCGATCCAGCGTGGTCTCGTTCGACTTCGTGCCGTCGCGGACCTGACCCAAGCCCAGCCGGAACTGCGCGGCGAAGGCGTGAACAAGATGCAGCGGAGAGCTTTGCCGTCGATGGCCGAGACCTCGTCCTTCATTCGCTCGCCCCAGCCGGACGCCAGCCCAAGGAGGGCGCCGTGCAGTCCATTCGGATCAAGGGAATTGAACAGGCCGGAAAAGGCGTCGTGGCTCGGGACGCCGCGCATGGCGCTCAGCGATCCGATCATCAGAGTTTCGCGAAGGTCGTAGCACGTCGCATTGCAGCGCCGCGGGACCTCAATTTCTTCAATAATGGACCCGATTCCTGCAATTCGGCCGCCTCGTTCTTGTTTTTTCAGGCGAAGCGCATCATTTTCGAAAATAGGACAACCGGAAATTAATAAAAACGATTGCCCCGGATTCCTCTCAAGGCGGCTAGCAATCCGGGCATCGAGGAATGTAGCCTGAGCAACCTGGTTTTGCGGTTTCGGGTATCGGTGTACCAAGAAGGCAGGGAGCGTACGAAACGCAGGTATTCGAAAGCGCCTATGTATTTCCGAGTGGTGGCACGGATCATGGTGAGCGATGCGCCGAATTTGGAAAGGCTGACGAGTTGCCCCGGAATGTTCGGCAAGAACGCGCAGCCGTCCGGGAATGGAACTCAATTGTTCGATTCCGGATATATCGCGGACGACTCGCTTTTTGATCGCCTCGATATTATCGAGATGCCGGTCTCGGCGACAACGCCAGTTTGAACTAATCAACGCCTCTGGGTAGCCGCCCGCGAGAACAGTCTCCGCGAGGCCTTCGCGAACGATTGAAGCTCGCGATGTTGGTAGTTTTCCCGCAAAATCATCGTCGAGAAAGTACGCGGGCTTGTTTCGCAGCTCCCCTTGGGCCAAGGGTAGCAAGCGGATAATGCTCATCCGGCCCGCGAGCGAATCCGCAACGCGCGGGAGCGCCATCAAGCCTGCGAACCCGGATGGCAGGAACCGCCCGGGGCGCGAGTCGGCATCCACGACAGTCTTGATTGCTAGTACGAGCACTGGAACGCGCTGGATTTCGTCGATGATGGCCCGGTCAAGATTTCAGACAAACCCTACGGGATCAGCGGGAGCGAACTCGAGGACAGCGGCATCGTCGAGCGATACGAACGGAATTTCCGTGCCTTCGATCTACCGCGCGATCGTGGTCTTGCCTGGTTGCCGGGGGCCGCAAAGCAGCACGACCCCGGCAACCGTCAGGGCTTCCCGAATACGTCTCTCAATGAAACGAGGATACGTGTCGCATTCTCGTATTGCTGACCGTTGGAATGATTTCATTCGACCAATCGAAAGCCAATGCGCGACTAGTTGAAACCAAAGGCCCGACCGAATGAATAGGTCTGCAACTCAAAGGACCTCGGTCGACCTGCGAGCAGGCGAAAATTACTTTGCAGTCCCCAGACAACCGTCGATGCCGCTATCAATGCGAGCGGCGGACGCATTCGAATGGTCCCAGGCAAGGCACGAATACTTGGCAGATCCAGGCTACGCTCTCCGGATTAAAGCTACGGCGCGAACTTGGTTGCCCGGCGAAGATTTGCGCCCGCCCGCAATCATTGCGAAGGCAAAAGACCGAGACGAGTCAAGTTCCGGTCGATAGCGGTCCAGTCCGAGAGCTTCATTCTTACCGGAAGCGTCAGGACTCTGCGGCGCCAGGCCGATGTAAGCCTCACTGCATCCTTTTCCGTCGTAACCAGCTGCGCTCCGAGAGATTTGGCTTTCGCGTCAAGGCGCTGGAGCAAAGCGTCCGGCAACGGCTGGTGGTCGTCCAGGGCTTCGGTTGCCGCGACATTGGCCCCTGCGTCGCGAAGGGTGCGGAAAAACTTTTCGGGGTGGCCAATTCCAGCGAATGCAAGAACGGGAAGCTCGCTCCAATCCATCCCGGTTTCCAAGACCTGGAGTTCCGCGCTTACGAGCGGAACGGAAATCTTCTCTTTCCATTTTCGACGAAACGAATTCCTGGCTTCTCGAGAGCCGACGGCAACCACGACATCCGCGCGTTCGAGTCCCGGTCCGATATCTTCCCTTAACGGGCCCGCCGGGACAACTTTGCCGTTTCCGAATCCGCGAACGGCGTCAACGACGACAATAGACAAGTCCGGCGCCATCGAAAAGTTCTGATGCCCGTCATCGAGCAAAATTGCATTCGCGCCCGCTTCGGCCGCCAATTTCGCTCCCGCAAATCTGTCGCGAGAGATCCAGGTCGGTGCGAATGCCGCAAGCAGGAGAGGCTCGTCGCCGACCTGCCGCGCGCTATGCCTGCCGGGATCGACTCGTAGAGGTCCGACCGCGCTTCCTCCATATCCTCTCGACACGATATGAGTTTCGCGAGACGCCTTTGTCAGTCGTTCGGCCAGAGCTACGGCGAGTGGTGTCTTACCTGTGCCGCCGACGCTGAGATTTCCGACGCAAATCACCGGAATCTCCATTCGATTGAGCGCTCCGCGCCGCATCCGGAATTTAGCGCCAACCTTCCAAATGCCTGAGAACGGGCCCAGAGCGCGAGCCAAGGCGCCGGGCGGTTCGTACCAGAAATCGGGCTGCTTCATTTCAATATCGGGCAAGAGCTGTTCCGCCGCGCGGATGGTATTGCCGCTTTTATCGGATGCGGTCGCGCTTCTCCGGTCCTCCGAACATGGCTAGGAACCAGCCACCGTCAGTCCTTCTACGAGCAGACTCGGAACGCGAAGGGACGAGAACTCGCGGCTATCGTTGGCAGGCACAATCGACAGCAAAATGCGCTTTAGGTTTCCAGCAATCGTAAGTTCGTTGACCGGCCGGCTGATTTCGCCGTTCTCAACCCAAAAACCGGAAGCGCCTCGCGAATAGTCGCCTGTTGTAGGATTGATCGAGGATCCGATCATCGATGTCACTAGTAGCCCGGCACCCATTTCACGGAGAAGTTCTTCGCGGCTTGATGCGCCTTCTGTGAGTACGACGTTCGAAACCGATGGCGAGGGCGGTGCGGATGGTCCTCTTGCCGCGTTCCCGGTGCTTTCAAGTCCTAGTTTTCGAGCCGTTGCGAGGTCGAGCGTCCATGTCTTGAGCCTACCTCGGTCAACGAGCGGCTTGGCCGCCGTCGGAAGGCCCTCGGCATCGAACGGCTTGGAAGAATTCGATCTCGGCCTATGAGGCTCTTCCTTCAGAGAAAGGCTTATCGGGAGTACGCTCTCTTCCATTGCGTCAAGCAACCAGCTCGAACCTCTTGCTATAGCCCTTCCGTTGATCGCAGCCAGCAAATGCTGAATCAGGCTTCGCGCTACGCGCTCGTCAAATAGAACCGGATATGCGCCGGTAATGCCGAGCTTCGAGGCTCCGTTTCTCGATGCGGTACGTTCGCCTGCGATGCGTCCGATTTCCTCCGGAGCGCTCATGTCCGACGCAAAAACCCTAGATTCGCCATAGCCGTCGGTTTCCATGCCGAGGCCTTCGCCGGTTATCGCTTGGCAAAAGCAGCTTCGCGTCGTGCGTTCATAGCCGCCGGTAAATCCATTGGTCGCCGCGATATGGACGGCGCTCCGCCCGTAGCCGGCCGAAGCCGATTCAACCATCGAAACGCCTTTTACTGAACCGGCCGATGCCTCGGCGCGCAACGCATCTTCTTCCAGCTTCTCGGGCCTAGGTTCCGGAGAAGGATCGACCAATTCGAGCTTCTCGAAATCCAGAATTGTCGCTAGCTGCTCTCCGTCAGCCAGCCCAATCGAAGAATCTTCCGGCGCAACCTCGGCCATTGCGACTGCGCGTTCCGCTAGTTCGCGAAATGTCTCCTGACGCAGGTCGTAGCTGGCGACGCAAGCCTGCTTCTTGCCTACGATAACGCGTAGCCCGGCTTCCTTGCCTTCGGATCTTTCGGCGTGCTCGAGTTCGCCTTTGCGAACATCGACGGATACCTGGCTTCCAGCGGCTACGATCGCATCGGCGGCTTCCGCCCCGGCTCTTCTAGCTTCCCGGAGCAAGCATTCCGCTACTTCTGAAATATTTTTCAAATTCAATCCTAATTGTGTTCTGCGTTCTCGGGATCGACACGACGAATTTTCTAGTGGCTAAATCCGACTCTAGCAACATGATTTACGGCTCGACGAATGCATTGTGGCTTCTCGGCGCGTGAATTCTTCCAAAAATTTTTCTCGCCCTTCCGAATTGCCGTTGCGAACATTTCCGCTTTACTATCGTCGCCTGGCAAAAGCAGCGCTTTGGCTATCAAATAAAGGTCATCGAAACGATTTGACCGTTTTTCAATCAATATGACGTAGCGCGCCGGTAGGCATCGCGCGAATGCAGCCTTTCCACTAGGGAGGAAACTTTCGGCTCGGCAATTTCGAAATTCGCAAGTCCCGCCCATCTCGCGCAGTGACCCAGAACTATGTCCGGAACTGTCATGCGCGCGCCTGCGAGAAAGGGTCCTGATCCAATCCTTATCGACAAAGAGCGAATGGCATTGGCAAATTCCCAGCGAAGAGTTGGCTTCAAGGCGGAAACCCGCCGGTCCTCCGGCAACACGAAGCTATGCCGAGCGGCGGCCCAAAGGCAGGCATCCAGCTCGTCAAGCAGGAAATATGTCCAGCTGTCCTGGCGGGCGCGTTCCAGCGTTCCGGCCGGATATGTGAGCCGACCGCTACGGTCCGCGAGAAAATGGAGAATCGCCGAACTATCCGATACCGCGGTACCGTCCGCAATCATAACCGGAATTTTTCCCGACGGGTTCAGATCGGTAACTTCCTTTGATCCGGGCCGAGCCGGAACGTGTTCGAATGGCTCGCCAAGTTCTTCAAGCATCCAAATTACTCTGAACGCCCGGCTTCGCGCATTTCCAACGACTTTCAGCACTCTATTGCCGCCCCAAATAAGCTATCCGTATCAATACTCGTTCGATCAATTCTTTCGCGGGTATGGAGCCTCCCGAGCGCAGTGAGAGATCGGCATCGGCTAGATGCGCCAAAGCGACCTCCGTACGCGCGAAACCCCATTTCTGAGCGCGCCGCTCCATTGCAGCTCGCCGCTGCCTGCCGAATACCGGCGGTCGAAGCTTGCCCAGCGCCGCCTGGGGGCCTTCCGGATCGCTCGCGATCCTGTGCAGATTCTGGAAGTAGCGCTTCGCCGCCGTGCAAATTCCCGCGGGCGCGTGCCCAAGTCCGGCGAGTCGCGTCACGGCATCGCCCGCCTTCCGAACATGACCGTCCGCGATCAGGTCGAGCACCTTGTTGAGCGACACATCCAGCGAGCCCGGCGCGCATGCCTCGATATCCGATGACGAAACGGGCGAGTCGTCGCCGAATTTATAGGTGGCCAGCTTTTCCACGAACCGCTTGAAAGCCAGCGGATCAAGGCTACGCCCCAAAGACTCGATATCCCGGCGGCCTTCCGGCGAAAGTCCGGGCAATCCCGCCTCGGCAACAACGTTCTCGACGATCGCGCGGCTTTCCGCATCGGCAAAAATTGGCGCGGCGTAGGCTCTCCTGTGTTTTTCGAACAGCTGCCGAAGCCTTGACGATTGCGAAAGCATTCCTGCCTGAGCGACAACGAAGGCGTCGCCTTCATTCCAATCGTCCAGAACCCCGGCAAGCATTTTCGCGTTTCCTTCGTTCGCCTCCTCGACGAGAACGACCCGTCTTCCCGCAAAAAATCCTTGCGCCTTCACAGCGAGCTCGATTCTATCCGGATCGCGCTGCAGTTCGCGTCCTAAAAAGCGGTCGAGGCGCATTTCCTTCGCGTCTTCATTCCCAAGAAGAGCATCCACCGCCAGTCCGCGGCAAAACGCAACTTGCATGGGTTCCGTTCCGTATATCAGAAGCCCCGGGCTATTTAGGCTCGGTTTCCGAATGTATCGGCTCGCTTCTCTTCCGGAAAGTTTCATTCCAGCCAGCGTTCGGCAGTGGCTTCCAATCGCCGCGCAATTCGTTCGGCAAGCTGGGTGGCAAGCCGCCGGCGCGCATCGCGCCTGGCGGCCAGCGTGTGGAAAGTTTCTCGTGTCGAACTGTAGGCTGCCGAACCTTCAACAACCCCTTCGTACAGTATCCGATCGCCGCCCAACCTGCGGATTTCGAATTCTCCGGATCCTTCAAAATTGAATCTTTCAAATCCGTCCAGCCCGCCGGCCGCGACCTCAATCTCAGCTAGGCTCGTACGTACTATAACGACATAATTCGGCGCCAACGGACTTCCGAGCCTTTTTACCAGAGCGTTTTCGACCTCGTATCCGAGGTCATCCCCGGTGGCTTCGACGATGACCGCATTCTTTAGCCGACCGGCGGCCCCATCTTCCTGGTAAAGCGGTTCAAATCCGCAGCCGGCCGAAAGCAGCAGGGTCAATCCTAGCGCCGCGGATTTCCCTTTAGACCACGACATTGGCGATTCGCCCGGGAACGACGACGATCCGCTTCGGAGGATTCCCGTTTAGGTGCCTCTGAACGGCGGAATCCGCCAAAACAAGTTTTTCAACTTCAGCCTTGTCCAGACCTTTGCTTACGACGATTTCAGACCGCCGCTTGCCGTTGACCTGGATTGGCAGGGTAACTCTGTCTTCAGTCAAATACGACGAGTCCGCTACCGGCCACGATGACGCCGACACAAGTCCTTCGCCGCCCAGCATGCTCCAAATTTCTTCTGCGAGATGCGGAACCATCGGACACATAAGCCGCGCCATGGTTCGCATAGCTTCGCTCTTGGCATCCGCGCCCGCATCGGATCGAACGAGGGAATTCGCGAACTCGTATAGCTGCGCTATCGCTTTGTTGAATGCGAAATTATCTATGCTGCGGGTAACGTCGGCAATGGCCCTGTGAGTTCGCCGCTGCAATTCTTGGTCGCCTCTCTCGGTGCCTCCGCCGTTCATAGCGGCAATTTCCGCCGCCTCTCGCCAGAGCCTCTTGAGATATTTGGAAGCCGCTTCCACCCCCGACGTTGTCCACTCGACATCTCGGTCGGGCGGCGAATCGGAAAGGATGAACCATCGCGCCGTATCCGCGCCGTACTTGGAAATTATGTCCTCGGGATTGACCACATTTTTCTTCGACTTGGACATTTTCGCCGACGGGACAACCTCGACGATCTCTCCGCTAGATCGAAGCTTTGCGCTGGACTCCGTTATTTCGACATCGCTAGGCAAGTGATAGACCGGACGACCCCGGTCGTCGTAGGTCGCGTAGATTTCATGGGTCACCATGCCCTGGGTAAACAACGCGTCGAACGGCTCGATCGATTTCGGCGGAAGGTGCCCGGTCCTATGCATGGCACGGGCGAAAAACCTCGAATACAGCAAATGCAGAATCGCGTGCTCGATGCCGCCTATGTACTGGTCGACGTTCATCCAGTAGTCGGCTTCCTTCATTTCGGTAGGCGTTGCAGCTCGCGCCGAAGTGAATCGAGCGAAATACCAGGAGCTGTCCACGAAAGTATCCATCGTGTCGGTTTCGCGCAGCGCGGAGCCGCCGCAGTTCGGGCAGGTCGCGTTTCGCCAGGTCGCATGGCGGTCTAGCGGATTGCCCGGCCTATCGAAACTCACGTCGTCCGGGAGCACGATCGGCAAGTTCGCTTTGTCTTCCGGTACGACGCCGCAAGCGCCGCAATGAAGCACAGGTATAGGGCAACCCCAATAGCGCTGGCGGCTTATTCCCCAGTCGCGAAGCCGGTAGCGTACGACGCCATTTCCGACGCCTATGGATTCGCAGCGCGCCACCGCCGCTTCGATGGCTTCGTCGCCGGACTGGAATTCGGGACCGGCAACAGGCCTTATGTATCTGACCGTTTCGGATTTCGACGGAACAAACGCTACGGAACCAACCGGTTCGCGGGAATCGACCGGTCCGAAAACGTCGATCACCTGCAAATCGTATTTCCTCGCGAAATCAAGGTCGCGCTGGTCGTGGGCCGGGCATCCGAAAACCGCGCCCGTGCCGTAATCCATCAATACGAAATTGGCGATCCAGACCGGAAGCAGCGCATCCGGATCCAGCGGATGCCTGACTCTTACGCCCGTGTCGATGCCTATCTTTTCCGCAGTCTCGATGTCCGCTTCCGAGTAGCGGCACCGGCTGCATTCCTCGACAAATTCGGCGGCATCGCGACTAGTTTCTGCGACGGCCTTCGCCAGAGGGTGGTCCGGCGCCACCGCGGCGAAGGTCGCTCCCCAAAGGGTATCCGGTCGAGTCGTATACACGCCGAGCTTGCCGTGCCCGTCCGGCGCGCCGACGGTTTCGAAATCGAATTCAAGACCGGTTGAGCGACCGATCCAATTCCTTTGCATGACTCTGACCTTTTCCGGCCAGCCGTGAAGCCCGTCGATCGCTTCGAGCAATTCCTCGGCATAGTCGGTGATGCGGAAGAACCACTGGGTCAACTCTCTTTTTTCCACCGTCGCGCCCGACCGCCAGCCCTTGCCGTCGATGACTTGCTCATTGGCCAGCACGGTCATGTCGACCGGGTCCCAGTTCACCATCGCGCTCTTGCGGTACGCCAGGCCGGCGTTCATCATGTCGATGAACATCGCCTGCTGCTGGCCGTAATATTCGTGATCGCAGGTGGCCAGTTCGCGCGACCAATCGATGGAAAGCCCGAGCGGTTCCATCTGCGCCTTCATGTCCGCGATGTTTCGCTTGGTCCAGTCTCCGGGATGGATGCCTTTTTCAAGCGCGGCGTTTTCGGCCGGCATGCCGAAAGCGTCCCATCCCATGGGGTGCAGCACGTTGAATCCCTTGGCCATTCGATAGCGCGCGACAACGTCGCCCATCGTGTAATTCCGCACGTGCCCCATGTGGATTTTCCCCGACGGATAGGGAAACATTTCAAGGACGTAGTATTTTTCCCGGTCGCTGCGGCTCCCCGAACTGAACAGCGAAGCATTTCTCCATTCGGCCTGCCACTTTGGCTCCGCAGCCGAAGCATCGTACTGCTCCATTATCCTTCTCCCGAAACCCGGCCTATCCGGCCGCGAATGCTACAGATTCTTGTCTCTAATTCGCAGCTGTCGCGCTCGCGTAAGAATCGCATCCTCGATTTGCCGGACTGTATCAGGGTCGGCCGGACCGGTTTGCGTGAGAAGAGCCAGACGCAGCGATCGGGCATCCAATGCAGGATCCTGGACGTAGACGGTCGCCTTGTAGCTCTTTGTACTTCCTGGAGGCGAACCCCACCCCGTCACGATCACGCCTGAAAACGGATCGAGTGTCTCGACCGGAAGGAAATCGAGGATTTCCAGCGAAGCGTTCCAAATGTACTTGTTGACTTCAAGCGTAACATTTGGGTTGTCCTGGTCGCCGAACAGGTCCCAAATAGTTTCTTCATTCTGCTCCTCTTCCGGCACGGCGAGATTCAACCGTTCGCCGCCGCCTTCGTCGTCTCCGCCGAACGGCCAGGGAACGCTGCTGCACGATGCCAGCGAAAACGCGATCAGCGCGGGCAGTGCATAGCGGGCTAATTTCTTGGGCAACATCTCGAATAAGTCTCCAATTTAGGAATACTTCTAGCCCATGTAAGCAAACGGGCGTACAAAGAAAAGAGCAATTGACTACACTTGTCGGCGAATCGACTTTTCGAGGTTGCGCGGCGACGCTTCGGCTTGCGCTTCGCGCGCCGGACTTAGTAGTTTGCCCCGCCTTGAATTCAGAGGAATCGGCCCGCGCATGGCACTCGAAGAAATAAAAGCCAGAATAGCAAAAGCGGAAGCCGAATCCGGGAGGAAACAAGGTGCGGCTCATGTCGTGGCCGTATCCAAACTCCAGCCGCTCGATAGAATCGAAGCCGTTCTAAAGGGAGGGCATCGGCTGTTTGGTGAAAACCGCGTGCAGGAAGCGGCGGGGAAATGGCCGAAATTCAAGGAAAGATATCCGGATGCGGAATTGCATCTGGTAGGCCCTTTGCAGACAAACAAGGCTCGACAGGCAATGGAACTGTTCCAGGCCGTGCATTCGGTCGACAGGATAAAGATTGCGCGCCGGCTTGCCGGCCTGGCGCAGGAACGGGGCGACTGCCCCGAAATCTTCGTTCAGGTCAATACCGGCGAGGAGCCACAAAAATCCGGAGTTGCGCCGCTGGAAGCGGATCGATTCATTGCGGAAGTTCGCTCTCTCGATTTGCCTTTGGCGGGACTAATGTGCATTCCGCCTCAAGACGAGGAACCCGCGCTCCATTTCGGGTTGCTAGCGTCGATCGCGAAGCGCAACGGCATCGGGAATTTGAGCATGGGAATGAGCGGAGATTTCGAGTCGGCCATTCGGCTCGGCGCTACTCACGTTAGGATCGGAACCGCGATATTCGGGTCGCGCGGCACGTAGCGGAGATTTTCCGAGACAAACTTTCACTTCGTCGAAATCGCGATCCGGGTATCAGGGCGGACTTTTCCCGCAATCCAAATTAGGTCGCGCAACGCGAACGCGACGCATCCCGCGGTCGGGTGCCTTGGCTTTCGCCAAACGTGAAGGAATATAGCGGAACCCCCGCCCGGAATCCGGCATTCGTTGTAGCCGACCGGAACGACCAAGTCGTACTGGCGGTCGGCGCGCCGCATGAACTCGTGGCCGAAAGGATAGTCGAATCCGTTTGCAACGAGGCTGTTGTACGCCGGATCGCCGGGATCGTCGGACCAGATCCAGTTGAGCCCAATTGGCCTGGCGAGGCGAGGCAGCAGGTTTCGCGGAATCCTATCGGGACGGTACAATATCCCCCCAAGAGCGAATTCGCCAGCCGGCGTGGCTCCGTCGCCTTCCCGCTTTTCGGATCGAACGCCGCCTCGACCGATCGAGCAGGGAAACTTCCGCCCCAGGAAACGAGCTCCCTGCGTCGTAACTACAATCCTGGGGTCGGCCAAATTCAGAAAACATGCCCGCTTTTTCGGGCTTTTGTCGCAAGATATTCAGCATTGAAAGGATTTGCGGGCGCCTTGATCGGAATCATTTCCGCTACCTTGATTCCGAATTCTTTCATCATCGCGGCTTTCGCCGGGTTGTTGGTCATCAGGCGCACGGAGGAAAAGCCTAGCTGCCTGAGGATTTCCGATCCGAGGCGAAAGTCGCGCTCATCGTCTTCAAAGCCCAGCCGATGGTTGGCGTCGACCGTGTCGAATCCCTGATCCTGCAAAGAATAGGCTCTGATCTTGTTCGAAAGGCCGATTCCTCTTCCCTCTTGATTGAGATAGAGCAGCACGCCTTTCTTTTCGTCCCTTATTTTCGCAAGCGCCGCCCGCAGCTGCTGACCGCAGTCGCATTTCAGCGATCCCAGCACGTCGCCCGTAAAACACGCCGAATGAATCCTTGCTAGAACCGGTTCGGAGCGCCGCGGTTCGCCGAATTCCAGGACGCCATGCTCTTCCGAGCCTTCGTTTGGCCGGAATATTCGTATCCGGGAACTATCGGCCCCTTCCAGAGGCAGGCGCGCGTTTACGACTTGCCTAACCGAACTCAGGCGCGCCAGGCTGCGCATATTCGGCAATTCAAGGCAAAGCAGCCCGTGGGCGGACGCGAAGCCCGTCGGATCGGAAACCTTGAGGATCAATACAGCAGGCAGCAGCCTGGATCGACGAGCGAGCTCTACCGCCGCTCTGTAGACGGAAGCATCGCCTCCTCGTTCCGAAAGGAAAGGCCCCTTCATCGGATTCTGCAAATCCAGAGAGGGGTCGGCGACCGAATAGAACCATTCGGGGGATGCGCCGCGCGGGACGCGAATCCTTGCGATGTCTCCGTCGTAGGCTCTCGCTTTCAGCGTATTTGCGCGTCTTTCGGTCAAGGCGATTGCCAGCGGTTCGCCGAATTCGACGAATTCGCGAAGCCTTTCGGGCGAGGCCGTTTCCAAAGCCGTTGCCACGACAGATTCGCCGCCTCGTAGAACGACCGGCATACCCATGCGCAGATCGTTTTTCGCGCGCGCGACCTGTTCGCTGAATTCAGGAGCGATTTTCATTTCTCTTTCCGTAGCCGGACAGTGATCGACCGTACACGTGGCTTCGCCGACAAGATGCCAGCGAACCGCCGTAACCTCTAGTGTTTGGCAAAAAATTGCGCAAGCATTGGAGGTCGATGACTATGAAAGCGCCTTTCTTCCAACTGATTTTTCCGCCTTCGGTCACAAGCGCCAAGAACTTGCCAACCGGCAATGCGCCGAAAATCAACATATCGGCTTCCAACGTCGCCCGAATTCTATCGTCGGCAATGAGCAAGATCTATTGCTGTGTCCCCCTGATCGCGGCGGCGCGGGCTTGGACCTTCCCTCGGTTCCGGCAATTTTACGCAAGTTTTCGTATTGCCGCGTTTCACGCGAAATCGGCGCCGCAGCTTCCTTCGTCGCGATGCCGCGATGCCAAAACCGCAATGATTTGCCTTGAATTGCCGCATTCGACAGGAAGTTCGTAAAACTCCAGGACTTCGCTATGCGAAAGGAGCTCGGATCAAGCTGTCTTTCTTGAATTGAGAGTATTGTTGCCAAAACCCGAACGAATATTGTATGCGCGCATGTATTGCATGAATTGGCAGAAGGACTGGATCGATGAAAATCGCAGTTGTACTGGCAAGCTGCATAACGACTCTCGCATTTTCCGCGACTCTTTCCGAAGCCGAACCGGTACCGAAGCGGGCTACCGGGATTTGGAGCATCGGCAAAGACTGCGAAGGCGGTTCTCCCGCGGCGATGATAAATTCACGGGCAGCGATCGTGGTCGAAACCCGGAACGATATGCATGCCGTGGCTATAGCCGAAGCAGAGTTTATTGCCGGCTCCCATGTGCTGTCGTTTCAGGGCGAGACCGAAGAGTTGATCCTTCCGCCCCTGGAAAAACTACGCGGATGCAAGTCTTTGCCTGGTCTGCTGCCGATCGCATTCGCCGAGGCGATCGCCGTGTTTCCGAGGCTGGACGAGATCGCCGAGGCTTGCCTAGAAGGAAGCAGCATCGGCGCGCTTTGCGTCGCAGTTGGATTTGACCTAATCGACATCACTGGCGACGGCGAACTGTCCCGGGCCGAGATAAGCCGAACTATCCGCGCGGCGGCATTCTTCATCGGCTATTCGCTAAGCGCCGACATGAACCAAACGGCATTCGTTCCTGTCGAGGAATTGCTTCTATCTTGGCTGGCGGGCTCGGCCATTGGCCCTACTGTTGCGGGAAACGTCGTAGGTTCCTACGACTACGACGGAAACGGCCTCCTTTCGCTCAAGGAGTTGATGCAGGATCGCGCTCCCCAGAACGGTCTCGAAGGCGCGCTTGCGTCCGCGGCGGAAGAACTGGCTCCTGACACGCTGGCGGCAATCCTTCGATCCGCAACGGGTATTCTGAAGGATCTGCCATAACTCGAAGGGAGGGACGTACCGCCCATTTAGGGAATTTTGAGATGAAAAGTTTCGTCATTCTGGCTCTCGCAGCGTTGGCGCCCGGCATCTTATCGGCGGAGTCCGCCAAGCTACTGCGTGTAGAGGCCTCCCGACTGATATTTGAGGCGGAGTACGCGGAGACGGCGCAGGACCGGCAGAGGCTTCTCGAGGAAGCTCGCAGCAAGCTTCTCGAAATCGGCAAGGCGTATCCGTCGGAGTCCGCAAGACTGACGCTTTATCTCGACGGCGAGAGAGTCAGCCTAACAACGGAAGAATGGGCGACGAAAATCGCGGCGATTCTGCTGGCGGAAATCGATGCCGGCCCTCTAGGAGAAGTACTCGGACGCCCGCTGTCGCATTTCGCCGCGGATGAGAACGGTTGGACTGATTTGCACTGGGCGGCGGTGCTGAACTTGCCCGACCTGGTCGGCGTGCTGCTGGACGCGGGAGCTGATATCGGCGCACGTCTAAGAGTTTGTTCCTAAAGTAGCAATTGGCCTCGAGCCATGGTATTCCATCAAG
>JAPPFL010000062.1 GCA_028823855.1 Albidovulum sp. | reverse complement strand
GAGGATCGTGGGCCGCCTTCCCCTGTTGGGGATTTCCTCCACGTGGTAGGACATGTAACGCCTATATATCGACTTTGCGCCCATATCAAGTGCCATAGCGAAAAAAATATCTATAATGCATGTAACGCAAATCCCATGACATGCCTCGCCATTGCGCTGAAAAGGCGCTCCATATCAAAGGCTTGCGGAGAAACCGGACCGATTTATTCGTCTGAAGTTCCGTTTAGACGAACTGTGGGAATGACAGCAAGCTGCGACAAGCGAACAAAAATTAAATTGCCGCGAATCCGGATAGCGGAATTTTAATAGCCGCCTTCAATCGACAGTATATTCGGATTCGATTCCTGCTTGCGCACAAGTTTGGCAACTAGCGCGTTAAAATTTCCTCGGTCCCGGATAAGGCGAACGAGCGGTAGAGTTCGGTTCATAGTTTCGGGTGGCTTACCAGGCTCTATTCCGCTCGCGCTGCGCTCCGCGCCTTTGCATTTCCGACCGTCACTGCGCTGTCCGAATTCGCTAATTCCGTTAACGACTGGTCTATCAATGAAATCTACCGTTAGTTTTTGGTTTCGATGCTTCGATTGCAGGGACCAAGCTTTCCGACCAACCGGAAAACTTGAATCTCGGTCAAGAACCTCACAGGGAGCCGCGAAAAGATCCGCATTGGCATCCGTCGGCCAAATACCGTACGATTGGAGATGACGAATATTCTGCTATCGCCAAACCTTTAGGATCAGCGGCCGAAAAAAAATACCCTCGATAGCTTAACAGCCATTCCGATTTATCATACCAAACTGTCCGAAAACCGAATTCCTGCCATGTCAACGCGGTACTGGCGAAAATTGATGTTGTTTCAGCACGTTCTTGCGACGAATCCATGAAAATCATCTATAGCGACGCGACGCGGTATTCATCGCCCTAATCGAAATTCTAATAACTTTTGCCAATGGACTGAGTGCATGTCTAAGCGCCGCGTCCGCGGCGCTTCTCTTGAGGACGACGAGCGGACTATTCGAAAGTTGATCGGGAAGAGCTTGGCGTACTCTGCTTTCTCCAACCCGGACGAAGGTCAATTTTGGACCGAATTTTCCGTCGACATAGGTGCGCGCTCCATTTGACTAAAGAATGAAATGTCCTAATCCGCTCTCGCGCGACGGGGTGAAGTTGTTCCGGCTGTCGATAGTCGGGCGTTTGAAGGCACAGTCCGCAGGATCGCCCCCACCCATCGACAATGACGCGATTTCGAGAATTCGGGTAATCGCTCGACCCGCATGCTTTGCAACAACTATCAATAATGGAAACCCGGAACCGGGTATTGCGGCGCCCCCGAAACAGCTCCCAAATCATAGCAAATCTCTAATTTCCAACGGGCGTTTGACGCCATGCGGCTTGGTCCGCGGAAACTTCGCGGTAGCAACTGGCTCCGCGAAAAATTTCAGTCTCAAAAATTGGAACCCCGGAACGCAAGAGCTACCGTACTATTTGCACGGCTTGTTTAAGGCGAAATTCCAAGCGCACGCTGACGCGGCGTAGTTTTGTGTTTCATTCCTTTCGCCTCCGTGGTAACGGCAATTGGTGCGCGCGAAGTTCGGGATCGGTCCGCAATCGGGGCGGAATAATGACCGGTATCGCGCACAGACATGAAATCTGGAGAAAGCTATGAAATTAATTCGCACATTTGTTGCCACGTCTTGCGGAATTGCGGCATTGCTAGGCGGTACCGCCGCAAGTGCGCTGGACGAAATAACGGTCGCCTATTTCCTCGAGTGGCCGATGCCGTTCGAATACGCCAAGGTCAACGGCGCCTACGATGAAGCCATGGGCATTACCGTAAACTGGCGCGCCTTCGACACTGGAACAGCGATGTCGGCGGCCATGGCGTCGGGCGACGTCCATATCGCGGTCAGCCAGGGAATTCCTCCGTTCGTAGTCGCGACATCGGCCGGTCAGGACCTGCAGATTCTGGACGTGGCGGTTTCGTATTCGGACAACGACAACTGCGTCGTTGCGACACGGCATGAAATCGACGCGGAGTCTGCCGACGAACTCGCCGGCCTGAAAGTCGGCGTTCCTATCGGTACGGCTGCTCACTACGGGTTCCTCAAGCAGATGGAGCACTTCGGCGTAGACGTGGCCTCCCTGGAAGTCGTCGACATGGCTCCCGCCGATAGCGCGGCGGCGCTCGCCCAGGGTTCGCTCGACATGGCCTGCGGATGGGGAGGCGCGCTTCGCCGGATGCTCGAGCATGGAAACGTCTTGCTTACAGGGGCCGACAAGGAAGAACTAGGCATTCACGTTTTCGACGTTACTTCGGCTCCGGCCGAGTTCGTGGCCACGGAACCGGAACTGGTGGCGGACTTTCTCGCGGTAACTGCCGAAGCGAACGCAATGTGGAATTCCGGCGAGAACACTGCCGAAATGCTGCCCGCAATTGCGCAAGACGCCGGCATGTCCGAAGATGACTCCGCTGCCACGATGGCTACCTTCGTGTTTCCGTCGGTCGAAGAGCAGCTGTCGGAGAAATGGCTCGGCGGCGGAACCCAGGACTTCCTGAAAGCGGTAGCCGACTTCTTCGTCGCGAACGGCGAAATTCCATCCGCGAGGGACACGTACGAGGGCGCCGTCAATGCTTCGGGTTTAATGAGCGCCGCTCAATAGTCCGGGCAACGCGCAAGAAATAAAGCAGCGGGCCTTGCGCGGGCCGCTGCGCTAAATTCCTCCAATTCGCCACGGATAGAATATAATGGAAGGTCTTTTGATCGACGATGTGTCGATGAGATTTGAACTGCCTAACGGTAGCCACGTCCAGGCTCTTCAGAACGTGTCCCTCAATATCGCCAACGGCGAGCTTATGTCCGTACTCGGTCCCTCGGGGTGCGGAAAGACGACGTTTCTGAACATCGTAGCGGGGTTTCTGGCACCCACGGCCGGGAACGTCGAACTAAACGGCTCGGCCGTATCAGGACCGGGATCGGAGCGTGGCATGGTCTTCCAGCAGGGAGCGCTGTTCGAATGGATGAACGTGCGCGACAATGTCGCATTCGGGCCGAACATGAAGGGAATGAGCAAATCGGAAAGCTCGGGAGTGGTCGACCACTTGCTGGAGACCGTCGGCCTTCAGGACTTCAAGGACAAGGCCGTCTACGAGCTTTCCGGCGGCATGCAGCAGCGCGTCGCCCTAGCTCGCTGCCTCGCCAACGATCCCGATGTCATTCTCATGGACGAGCCGCTAGGCGCGCTCGACGCGCTGACTCGCGAAAAAATGCAGGGGCTCGTCCTAAAGCTCTGGAAAGAAACCGGCAAGACTATCATTCTCATCACGCACTCGGTCGAAGAGGCTCTCCTTCTCGGCGAGCGCCTTTTGGTCATGGCGCCGCGTCCAGGCCGAATACATAAGGAATACCGACTGCCGTTCGCGGACATGGGGGTCGGAGCCGACCTGCGCGAAGTCAAGAAAAAGGAAGGCTACGCCGAGACTCGCGAGGAAATCCTAACGATGATCTGGGATATGGAGGAAGAAATCATGGGCCGAGCGGAAGCAGCGCAATGATTATCGCACTAATATACGCGGCGATTTTCGTAGTCGCCTTCATTGCGGTTCGCATCGTATCGAAGTTCATGACGGCCCGCAGGGACTTTACGTCCCTGAAGACCGTAACGTTCGGCGACGAAAGCGCCGTGTCGCCGGATAGAGCGGCAACCGTTTTTTCGGTGCTGGGGATTTTCCTGATCTGGGGCGCGTTCACCGGTTCGTCCCTGACGCCAATTCACGTGCCCGGACCGTTCATCGGCGACACTTCCTTCAGCTACACGGCTCGAAACCCCGACGGGCAGACCGACGATGCCAGCGTCGCGATACGGGTCCATGTCGTCGGCGAGGAGGTCGAACCGCCGGAAATCGGAGACGATTCCGGCTTTGCCAAGAACGATGCCGCGACGATCGCGGCGTGGCGCAGCGGGCTGGTTCGCGTGCGCAGGAACGACGAAGGCGGCAGAGAGGACGGCTACGAGGTCGTCAGGGTAAACGGGCAGTCCATCGAGCCCGGCAAGATCGTGGAAGTGGACAACGGAACGGTTTCCATGACGGCGAAGGGAACGCTGAGCTTCGAACCTGAAAAGGGCTGGCAGATGGAAAAGATCTGGCTGCCCGCGCCGGAGGATGTCTGGAGCAGGCTGGTCGAGATCGCGTCGGACGGATACCGGAATTTCACATTGGTCGAGCATCTTGGCTGGTCGTTGATCCGCGTCATCGCGGGATTTGCCTTGGGGTCGCTGGTTGGAATTCCGCTCGGCTACGCCATGGGCCTTTCCAACTGGTTCCGCGGCTGGTTTGATCCGATCGTCGAGTTCATGCGCCCGGTGCCGCCGCTTGCCTTGATTCCGCTGGTCATCATCTGGTTCGGCATCGACGAGACCGGCAAAATTACGCTGCTGTTTCTCGCCGCCTTATGGATCATGACGATCGCGGCGAGGGCAGGCGTGTCCGGCGTCAACATCACCAAGATTCACGCGGCGTATTCTCTCGGTGCATCCAAGTGGCAGATCATGCGCCATGTAATCGTTCCGAACTCTCTGCCCGAAATATTTACGGGTGCACGGGTGGCGATGGGGGTCTGCTGGGGAACCGTGGTCGCAGCCGAGCTTGTCGCGGCGGAGAAGGGCGCGGGGCAGATGATCGTCGCGGCTTCCAAATTCCAGCTGACCGACATCGTTATCATGGGAATCATTCTGATCGGTATCATCGGCTACGGCATCGATATCCTGATGCGTCGCGCCGAGCGGTTCTTGGTTCCCTGGAAGGGACGTTCCTGATTCAGTTCGTTTGGAAACGCTTGAAGGGCGGGGGAGGGAGCCAGGGCTTCGTCCTTCGCGCTTCCGTTTCACAGGGCTTTGGGTAATCTCGTGCGAAGCTCGTTCCCTATTTGGCCTGCTTTTTCCGGATTTCCATTCGAGGGCGGTGTAAATTTGGCGGTTCGGGCGGCGCAGCGACCAACGAAGAAAATCCTATTTCGTTCTTGAGCCGGAACCTTGCGCCGTCGCAAACATGCACGCCGTTCCATGCCATGCGCAATCGGTGCGCCAAATCTCGACCCAATTGACGAACGGCGGCGAGAAAAGCAGATCCACGGCGGCGACCGCGGCACCAGTGCGCGGCGAGCCTGCAAGTCGATCTGCCGCCACCAAAACTGGAATTCGGCGATTGGATCGTACAAGGGCGGCGTCTGCATGGGGATGCCGGGGCACCTGGAGCGGTACGGCATCCTGAAGCTGCTGCCGAAGAGGGAAGGCATATTCCGGCAGGTCGCGACGAATCCCGCATGGTCTCCGGCCCCGGATCCGCAATCGGAGATATCCGGGCCACTTTCGGAGCTTGGGCCCGTGCGCCTGGAGACAGTCACCGGCGCGAAGGAGCGGTAGTTCTGGAATGCCCGCGTCGACCGCCGCTATGAAATAGACTACATGCGTCTCTTTGGCGAGCACGCCCAGTACATTCTGGTCGACGGCCGGGGCCAGAGACTGGAAAGCTTGCAGTGCGAATAGTCGACGCGCCCCCTGCCGCGCCGACGGTCGCGAGATCGGATCGGCTCGATTTTATGGTTGCATTGGTTCGCGTCGCGAGTACGGCGGCGAAGCGGCGATGGTGCTCGCGGCCAGATTCTATACGCTTGGCCGGAAGCATATCTACGGAAGTTCCGCAAAGAATGTTCTGCTTACGTCCGCCGGTCGCTTAAAGGAGGCCCGATGTCTGCATCGGAATTGTCCGCTTGCGAGCTCATTCATCCACGCTATGCAAATGTCTTGCGAGAATTATCTAGGTCGCGGTTTCCTTATGTTCTACGATCGGATACGTCCGTTGGATGCGGAAGACATCATCACTCTCCGTAACGCCTAAGAGATGAAATTTCAGGGCATCGTGCTTGGCGCGAAGAATCATGCGGCGCTCTTCATCCCAGAGAAAAGGCGGTAGAACGTGCCCGTCGTCGTCCACATAGCCCATGTCGCGAACGAATGGTGCCAAGTCGCGAGACTTACAAGCGAGTTCCGGCACGGCATTACTTGCGATATCTGCGGAAGCCTGTCGCCCGAACAGCGCTTCTTCGTAGACTTTCGGTGCCCGACATGCGGTTATTCTAGGATTAACGGATTGAGCAATGGTGCCGTATGGGCGAACGGTCATGATGCCCTCACCCGCGCAGAGGGCGAGGAGTTGGCCGCAACCCAACGACGGCGCTCATTCCGCCATCGGATTTCGTGTTCCGGGCTACCTGATTCAGGGCATGTTGATCCAGGATAGAATTCTGTTCGAATTCACGGTGAAGTTCTCGAGACGAGACCAGAACTTGTCGTCCCTTGCAAACTTGTAAGCTTCCGGTCAGGTTGCCGTAAGATTCCGGTCCTAGACTCCCCCGGATGCAAGGCGCGAGGATCAGGATCCTCCTGAAACAAGTCAAGGGCCCTAGGAACCTTGCAATTGTCGCAAGACTTACGGCATTATTGCTTGGGGCTCGCCGAGCGCAAGTTTCCTCGCCGTGGTCTCTGGCAAGGGGCACCGGTGGCGAGTGGCGGTCCGAATATCCTCGGGAGATCGGCGGTTCGGGAATAATGAAAATGCTGCACGGTCCGTTCATTGACTCACATCGACCATTTTGCCGGGTCGGTCCGAATGAGAACGGCCTTAAGGCGCAATTTTGACATGATGCAATCCGGTCAACAATCGAGCTGCGCGGTGAGCGGCGACTCATCGCGCGGTCCGCTTTCCGCCAGAGGGTCCAATGAAAATCCTGCTTCTGGAAGATGACGGGGAAATCGGAGGCTGGGTGACCGACGGTCTTGTCCGTTCCGGGCATACGGTGGATTGGCTGAAGAATGGCAAGGATGCGCTAGTTGCCGCCACTACGCGCGAGTACGACGTGCTGGTTCTGGATCGCATGGTTCCCGAACTCGACGGGCTTTCGCTGCTAAAGGCGCTGCGGGCGGCGAAGATTGCCGCCCCCGCCCTGATCCTTACTGCGATGGGCGATGTGGACGATCGCGTCGAGGGTCTGCGGTCGGGCGCAGACGACTACTTGCCCAAGCCCTTTGCCTTTTCCGAACTGGAGGCTCGCATCGGCGCGCTCGGCCGCCGGGTCCCGGCCTCGGCTGCAGCCGATAGCTCAGTTCTTCAGGCCGGGGATATCCGGCTAGATCTCTACGGGCACAAATGCAGGCGGCAGAATCGGAACATTGACCTGAACGCCAAGGAGTTTCGCCTTCTCGAGACATTCATGCGCTCCAGGGGCAGGGTTCTGACCCGCAACATGCTGCTGGAAAAGGTCTGGGATCTGAACTTCGATCCGACCACCAGCGTTGTGGAAACCCATGTTAGCCGCCTGCGCGGCAAGATCGAGAAGCCGTTTGGCGACACGGTGATCCGGACCATCCGCGGCGCGGGGTACGTGTTTGAGCCGAAATCCCCTGCATAGCCCGCTGTTGCGCATGTCGGCTTTGCGGCAGGCCCTGCTGCTGACCGCAATCTTCGTCTTGATTCTGGTGTCGGCGGGCTTTTTCGTCGTGTCAGAGTTCCAGGACGAGTTCGACCGGCGCACCAGGCTGGAACTTCAGAATCGGTTCGACACGCTTGCCGAAGAGATCGCGGCCGGCGGATTCAATTCCGCGGACCATCCGAATTTCGGCATGGAACAGGTATTCTTCCTACCGGACGGGCAGGCGTCCTCGATCCGCTTGTTCCGGCGCACGGGCTTTTTCGATGAAGACAAATACGGCGATGACGATGACGATCGCCGGGACGACCCCGACGATGGACCTAAAGGCGAGGACCGGCTCTATCTCGGCGGCCCGATCGAAGGGGGCAGGCTTGTCGTTTCAACCAGCCTTGGACGCCGGGACCTGATTTACGACACGATGTTCCAGACTTTGCTGGTCATCGGCATCGTCTCGATTCTGGCCGCTACTTTCGTGGGCGGCATCCTGGGCCTGAGCAACCAGCGTCGCATGAGCGCGGTGCTTGACGCGCTCTCCAGAGTCGCCGGCGGAGACTTGGCGGCCCGCATTCATCCGAAACGCGATCGCGACGATCTGGACCAGCTCGCCCGCAGGGTGGACGACACCGCCGCGCAGCTGGAGATCCTCATGCACCAGACGCGGGAGTTTTCCACCAATATCGCGCATGACCTGAAGACGCCGCTGGCGCGGCTGCGGCTGCGGCTGGAGAGCGCCTTGGCGGCGAACGAGCGCGACGGCGACTGCTCCGAGGAGATTCGCGCGGCGCTGGAGCAGGCTGACGAAATCATTGCCATCTTCGATGCCTTTCTCCGAATAGCGAGGTTGGAATCGGGAGCCTCCCGGGCAGGCTTCGAACCCGTCGATCTGGCGGCGCTGGCCGATGAGGCGGCCGAGATCTACGCGGCGGTGGTGGAGGACGGCGGGCGAAGCTTGGATGTCGACGCGCATGGTCCGGCCACTATAAGGGGGGACAGGGTGCTGCTGATTCAGATGCTTGCCAATCTGATCGAGAACGGCATACGGCACACGCCCGAGGGCACGGCTCTCACGCTGATCGCCGGCGAGCGCGAGCTGGGCCTTGCCGATACGGGTCCGGGGATTCCGCCCGAAGAATTCGGCAACGTGACGCGGCCGATGTATCGCCTGGACAAGAGCCGCGGCTCGGAAAGCGCGGGTCTGGGCCTGTCGCTCGTTAAGAATATCGCCGAGCTTCACGGCGCCGAACTGGTTCTGTCGAATAACGGCCGTTCGGGCGCGCCGGGCCTCTTCGTGCGCGCGGTTTTTCCCGAGAAAAATTTCTAAGCTTACAAACTTGTATATCCGGCGCTAGGCGCGTGACAGGCCCGATTTCCATATCCTTTCCCATAATCCCTTTCCTTCGACAACCGATGGATCGACAAACGCAGGAGACTACCTATGAGAACGGAAACAAAAATACTGACCGCCATTTCAGTCGCCGCCGCCCTTGGCGTGACTGCTCTGGCAGGAGCGAGCTACGCGGGCCACCGTGGCGGAGGCGGCCTGGACTTCCTTGACGGGGGGCGGTTCGCGATGACCGCCACGGAGATTTTCGCTGCCGTCGACGCGGACGGAGACGGCGAGCTTACGCAGGCCGAGATCGACAAGCTGCGCAACGACCGCCTCGCCGCGCACGATGCAAACTCCGACGGCAGCCTGAACCTCGACGAGTTCTCCGGGCTTTGGCAGGAGACCACGCGCCCGCTGACCGTGCGCGCCTTCCAGATGCTCGATACCGACGGTGATGGAACCGTCACCCGCGCGGAATACGACCGCCCGCTCGCGGGAATCGTCGAGCGTCTTGACCGCAACGGCGACGGAAGGCTCTCGATCAGGGAAGGCTGGGACGACGACGACGACGATAGCCGCGGCCGCTGGTGGGACGACGACTAGACACGTTTCGCGGATGGCGAACTGCCATTTGACGGGTGCATTTCGATCGGGGCGACGCTGTTCGCCCCGGTCGCGCACTACCTGGCTGTCCGCGTGGTCCAAACACGATTGCACTAGCTTAAGGAAATTAGCCAATTACTTTTGGAATCGCGCCTGCGCCGCCGCCGGAACGCGCATCGGCGGCGGCGTGTTTAAGGAGCGCACAAACGCCTTGCGGCATCGAAAGAGATAGCCGAAAGGTGGTGGCTTGTTCAGACCTGAAATGCGCCGCGCCCGTAGTCCGAGTGGCTTTGCGACTGGTGCACGAGCTGTACTAAGCGATGCGGCTACCGAGCCGCATTCGTCATTTGTCGTTGTTCCGTTCTCGATTGCCAGTGATCTGCACGGCGCCTCATCGGTTGCGTTAGGCGGTTTTGTGAATATGAGCGATGTCGATTAGGATAAGTCGACCAACAAGCGCGCTTTTGTCGTTCAATCCGCGTTGCAATTTGTCCGTATAGTTGCGAACTGACGAAGCCGTTTATTGAAAAAATTCGGTCACCTCTTTCCCATTGAAAATCAACGCATTGCCCAAAGACAAATGTTTTCGGGCGGAGCACCAAAGTTAGCGGAATTCCGTTGGGCGGACGATGCCTGGGCATCGATGCGCATGGTCCGCCGGCCGCTAAGGCGGACCTGCTGCCGCTGATCTGGCGCTTGCCGTTCTGATCGAGAATGGCATACTGCGCATGCCCGCAGGAACGGCGTTCGCGCTGGTTGCCGGTGCTCTCGATCTTGGCCCTGCGGATACGGGCCCGGGGATTCAGCCCGAAGAATACGACCAATCGAACTGTTCGATGCATCGTCGGGACAAGATCCGCGACTTGGATAGCACGGGCTCGAGCCTGTCACTCCTAAAAACCGTCGCCAAGCTTCACGGTGCCAAAGAGGTCCTGCCGAAAAACAAACGTTCGGATGCGCCAAGTCTCACAGCGGCGCGCGCGGATGTTCCCGGAAATTATTACTAAGCTTACAAACTTGTAAATCCGGCGCCAGGCCCGTGAAAGGCCCGCAGCCCATATCCTTTCCAGACAATGAACTCTGGAAAGGAAACGTTATGAAATCGGTCAGGAACTTCTTCGCCATCGCCTTCGGAATCATAGGAGCGCTTCTGCTGGCTCCCTTCATCACCCTGTTCGGGCTGATGATGCTCGGTCTGGCCTTCGGACTGTCGCTGATCGCGGCCGGAGCCGTAACGACATGGTTCAGGACCAATCAAGAGGGCGAAACCATCGACGGCGCGGCTGAAACGGTGAACGAATCGTCTGAGGAGAGCAGCTGGAAGCGTGACGGCATCGGAGGCGGGGCATGAGGGTCTATTTGATCGGCGCCTTGGTGGCTCTCCTGTTCGCCGGCGGAGCACAACTTGCAATCGGAGGATGGGGTCACTGGGGCACTGCATGGGAAGGCCATGGCTGGTTTCATGAGCTCGGCCACCATGCTTGGGGCAGCCGCGGAGATGGACACTAGGGCCATCGCCTGCGCAATTGAAATGGATTAAAGAATGACTGAACTATCACTCTTCCTGAAACAGGTTGCAAGCAGACCCCAAGAGGTGGTGGCGCTTGCGCCTTCCTCAAGAGCGCTCGCCCGGCGCATGGCCGAAGCCGTCCCCGAAGGCCCGGGCAGCATCGTCGAACTCGGTGCAGGCACCGGGAAAATTACGGCGGCGCTGCTTGACGCGGGTGTTCCCGTCGAAGCCATTCACAGCTTTGAGATAAATTCCGTTTTCTGCGATCACTTGAAACGGCAGCATCCGAGGCTGCGCGTTTACCGGGATCGAGCGGAGAACTTCGGCCGGCACGGGATCGAGGACATCAAAGCCGTCGTGAGCGGCTTGCCGCTGCTTTCGATGGATAAAGGAATACAGCGTCGGATCGTGGGCGACGCCTTCGAGCATCTTCGACCCGGCGGGGCATTCATCCAGTTCACCTATGGCCCGGTTCCGCCCGTCAAAAAGATCGTTCGCGAAGAGCTGTCATTGGGTTGGACGCGCTCGGAGACGATCTGGGGGAACGTGCCGCCGGCGACCTCCTATTCATTCTATCGGCGCAGGGCGGCGTGATGACGAGATTCCACGTCTATAAGAGCGGCCAGGGTCGGGACCGGGTTTTCCGCTCGTCGAGCAGCATCGTCGCACAACGGAACTCGGTGTCGGCGGCGAAGTGTTTGACGAGGCGGAGCGCGAGCTTCGCCCGCGCCATTAGAACGATGCGCCCCGGGGAGAGTTAAACTCGATAGTCGCGTCGGTGTCGCTCGAATCGATGAGCGCGTTGAAGGCGGCGGCGACCGACTCGGCTCGAGGCTTCTTTAATATCATGAACGGGGGATCCGTGCCCGCCGTGCCCGAGGAGACCTCTACGCGGGCAGGAATAGCAGGGTTAAGCACTTCAGCGCACGGCCGGCGTTTGTCTGCGAATCGAGCCTCGAAGTCTGTGCCGTCAAGGCCAAGCGGCGCGAAAAGAACAAGAAGTACGAGCCGGCGCGCGAAGTCTGCCGCTGCGACGCGTGCGCTAGGCTTGCCAATGAGAAGTCCGACCACTTCCGCAGAATCCAGGTGCGGGGGATCCCAGTTAAAAGTTGACCAAGCGCGACACCGGGATTGCCCACAGCCCGTTCGATTCCGAGGCCGAGCCCGCAGCTAGCCTGGTCTATGCGAAGTTACCGTTAAATCGGGTCGAAACCGTGCGGTTCGTGCGCCTATCATTGCAATAGTCTGCGGCTGCACCCGAGCGGCTCCTGCCATCTGGGGCGGCGTTCATGAATTCGAGGACAGCCAGCGCCGGGCAAGCGCTAGGCGGACGTGAAGGAGTTGATCCGTCTCGCGCTGGGCGCGGCTCCTACCGGGGAGGGCCGCCAATGATCGGCCTTTACACTCACTTCAAACCCGTATCCCCGACCGGCGGCCTGTTGCTGACCGAGATCGGTATCGACCTCGTCCGGAAAACGCTCGCCAACGACCTAGCCCGGAACGGCTCCGACCGCGAGTATTCGGAGAATGGAGAGGCTTCCATTAAATGCCATATCTCGAACGCAAAATAGAACTCTGGGCATTGATCAAATTTTTGACACTACAAACACGAATTGCGTTTTCGAAGCTTGAGGTTGCTATCCGACTAGAAAAAAATTTGTGTTAAAAATTGGCCAGCTATCGAGTCTCAAGCGTAGCGCGGCGGGCGATCGCGACAATTTTTGCGCCTCGCGCCGATAATTTCGCCAAGACGGAAATCCAGTCGGTGGATTCTCGAAGACTTTCCCCCGAATTGAAATGGCAAGCTTCGCGGGTTCATCGGCGAAGACGGAAAATTTGGCAGTCGTCGCGTCGGGGTCAGGAAGGTGTTGAATTCAGACCTGGCCTCCGGAGATGGAAATCGCCTGGCCGTTGACGCTTTCGGAACCGGGAAGGCAGAGCCACAGCGCCGCGGACGCGACCTCCTCTGGCCGGATCAGCCGCTTGTGCCGGTTCAGCCTGACGAGAGATTGAACGGCTTCTTCCCTTGTGCATCCCTTGCGCCGGGAAATTTCTTCGACGCTACGATTGACGATCGCGGTGTCGACGTACCCCGGGCACAGCGCGTTGACCGTAATTCTCGTGTCTCTGAGCTCCTCGGAGAGTACTCGCGCCAGGCCGACCAGCCCGTGCTTCGAAACCGTATAGGCGGAAGCTCCTTTCAGGCCGCGGATTCCTGCCACCGACGCGACGACGATTATGCGACCCCAATCCCTCCCTTTCATGGATTTCAGCGATTCACGAGTGGACAAAAATGCGCCGTCCAGATTGGTCGCCATGGTCTTCCTCCAGAAATCGAGAGTCATGGTTTCGAACGGCATGGATTCGGCAATGCCCGCATTGGCGATGTGAATGTCAATCGGGCCGTTCGCGGCGACGGCGGATTCGGTGGATCGCTTGACGCTCTCGGGATCCGAAACGTCCATGGTTTCGGCGTGGAAGCCGAACTGCTCGGCCGCGCGAGAAAGCGTTTCCCCGGTGCGGCCGGCAATCGTTACCGATGCATTTGCACAGGATAAAGCCTTTGCGATCGATAATCCGATTCCTGTGCCGCCGCCCGTCACGAGCGCATGGCGACCGGCCAGCGGTTTACTTTCCATGCAACTACCTTTCATTGGCGTCCCAACCAGGAGATGAGGGAAATCCGTATCCCATTTCTGGTTGCCTTGGCAAATGGCTGCATGTGCTTTTGCCGACGGAATCTCCGGTACAGGAACGAAGCGTTAGCAAACGTAGGATGCCCGGTTTTACTCGCTTAAGGCGACGGAACGATTAAGCGGAAATGCAATTGGTCGCGAGAAAAGTTTTTTCTCGCCACTCACAAATACTTGCTGAATGAAAGTTGTGCGCCTCTCCGTAGATCGAGCAGTTCTAAAAGTTCAATTTCAGGGGCGATTGCATTAAAATCAGGTCCGACCATTACGCAATTTAAGTGATGCACTAAATTGCGGCGGCACGATATAACCAAAAGTGATTTGAATGAGGTGGCGGGTTCAGAAGTCGACGCAGAAAGCCGCGCGTTGTTGGTAATCTGTCTAAGCCGCATAACCATAACTGGTTTTAACCTTTATGCCAAATTGAGTAAACGTCAATGATGTAGCGGGAATAAAATGTTTCGGCCCGCAGGATGTTGATTGAGGGCTTGGTAGCGGCACCGATTTTTGCGAAAAAGTCGCAGATTCGCTATCGCTCGCGGCTGATTTGAAGCGATCCGGGACGAACGTATACATGTTTACTTTCTTCGGCGGTGAAACAGTCGAAGCTTTTGATCGCGAAAACAGTCGTGTGCGACCGTTCCGCTACCGAAAAGGAGGGGCGACTGCCAAATCAGGAGCCTTAGTCTCCGTTTAAGGCGTAACTGTAGAAAAGCCGACGTACTCCGCTTATCCCCGTTGTCGAAGTACATGGCTTAGTGCTGGAGTTGTCGAACCTTGCGGTGGAGAAGCCCGAGCGCTAAAACCGGAGTTTAGCTCGCAGGTACGTTGAAATTGTGCCCGCGTGCTCCGGTTATGTTGGTCAATACGACGGTTTCGGATGATCGAAAAAATTTGACTTGTACTCATTGGATTCATTCGAAAACTGCAACTACCTTTGCCCGCTCCAATCAATTCGCAAGTGCCAGGACCGACTAGTACGATAGCGGGTTGACAGGGATTTACTTATTGATACCGGCTGACTTTAGTTCTGTTGGCAACGCGAAGAACCGAGCGGTCAGGCAATTACACTAGGTGTTTGCCGATTTGTCGGATAGCTTTGGGTGCCAAAGTGCGTTCTAATCCACTGTTCTCATCAATTGAGGCTCGAAACGTCGAGGAATGGCCGCGACTGGCAGTTCACTTTTAGCGTTGTCGTGGTAGCCGGAGGCACATCTTGGTGCTCGGTTCGGTGCAATTTTTGGAAGTAGGACTTATTTGAATTTGTCATTTTTTCATTCCTATTTGAAAAGTGCAAAGGGGTGAGTCGGCCGGCGAATTTGGCAGGCCAAACGACAAATAGAAATTCGGAACCGAGCGAAAAAAACTTGCTCCGGAATTTTGACAAATTAAATTGTGGCGTGTTTTGTCCCTGCGCAAATCAAGAGTTGTTTGGTTCTGGTGGCTTGGCCGTACCGTTTATAGAATATGCACGAGGCAAAAATAGGACGATACCGAAGAGACATTCATCAAAAACCTAGAACTTTAGCAGTTGCTAAGAAGCGTGAGGATGAGAATTCGAACGAATGTAGCGAAAAAAGAAATTATTCCCTTTATTTATTTATATACGCTTGCGAGTTGCCTAAATTTATAATAAAGAAGTCTGCAAATTGAGGTCAGAGTCTACTATACAGGTGCTGAGCCGCGCCCGTAATGTGAGAATCCGCCGAAACATAGAGGAGAAACCCATGCGAACAGCAAAAATTGGGTGGGTCACGACCCTGCTGCTAGGTTGTGCGGCAGTGACACTTTCTGGTTGCTTAACGAAAACAAGGTACGTAGCCGGGACCACTACAACTGTTGAGACAAAGACACCAAATATAGCGCAGGAATTGCTTGCGGTCAGCGATTATGGAACGGACACGTCGAAAATTTTGGGAGCGATTGAAGCTGACGCAAAGTTTTATTTTGACGAATCTGAGGAAGCTGGCGGTACTACGGCGGGCGGAGAAACTGTAGAATCCGTGGCTTTCGCTAGCCCCAGCTATTCTGCCAGCCAAAGTTCCAACGATGCCAGAGTAAACGTTCATTTCGGAGCCAATGACGTCAATTCTTTGCGATTTTTGACATTGGATACAAGTACTGATGCCGATGGTGCCGCCACCGCTGATGACTTTGCCGATGATGAAATAACGTACTCGGAAAAAATTCAAAACTCGATCACATTGTCAATGCTAACGTCTGCCCACGATGTGTTTGAAGATGATAAAGACTCGGACGAATTTGGACGAAAGGGTACGCGATATAACGTGATCCATACGAGGGAAAACGGAAACGCTATCGTGTTATTTGCGACGGAAAGCAAGTACCTTATGGACTATAGTTCGGACGATGAGGACGCGGAAATGTTCTCTGGCGGATATTGGGTCGAACTGTCTACTGATTCCGACGGAGATAAAGTCGTCCAAGCGGCCGGAGTGTATTCGGATGCCGGAAACCTCAACCGGGAACAAGGCGCGGTGTGGGCGATTGCCGCAGGAGTTGGATCCAATGACGAAGTCACGGCAACGTATTCAGGAATGACAGATGGCGGGTACAGCGACGACGATGGAAAAGCGGGAGCATTTTCAGGTGCGATTACGCTAGTGGCGGAATTGTTCCCCTCTGGTGTAACAGCAAATGCTGGTACCGTTAGCGGAACTGTTGAAAATATTAAACTTTGGGCATTCCAAAATTTCGGAGATCCCTCGGAAGATCTTGATGATGTTACAATAACTCTCGGTGATGCCCCTGTAAGCTTGATGGGAACTTTTAATGGAAACACGATGGTGGGTACCAATGATGTTGGAAATTGGGGAGGGATTTTCTCAAATACGACAGTCTCAGTCGGAAACATGCCGGAATACGTAGTCGGAACATATGGCTTTGAGCATTCCGACAAGGCGTTCCTTGGACATTTCGGCCTAGCCAATCCGACAAGCGAGTGAGCTAACCAACGCCGTAGGAAAAGTAAATAAGGAAAGATTTCCGATATTTGCCTATTTCCTGGCAATTGAACGAAAAATAGGCCCGTCGCAACATTGCGGCGGGCTCTTTATTCCGCTCGCGAATGAGTGACTTGCATTATACATCCAAAGACGGAAAGGGCTATTATTCACACTCATCCCCGCCTGTTTTTTAGGGTCCGCCTTGATCGCCAATTATTGATCCAAGTCACAACGGTCTGCTCGCCGTAAGTCGCTCAGCGCCGCTAAGGCCGCTGCTCGCTTTTCTTGGCTCGTTTTGCAGTAGGTTCAAATCTCTGGATTGTATGCCGAAAAAACAGAATTTCGTCAACGCCCCCGAATTCGCGGGTCAAGCGCATCTCGGAGGCCGTCGCCCATGTAGTTGACGGAAAGCACCGTCAGCGAAATCGCGAGCCCGGGCCAAAGGACCCTCTCCGGATACTGCTGGAGATAGTCCGTGGCGTCGAAGAGCAGCCGCCCCCACGTTGGAAAATCCGAAGGAAAGCCGAGCCCCAGAAACGACAGCGCGGATTCGGTTATAATTGCGTTGGCGATGCCCAAAGTCGCGGAGACCATGATCGGCGAAAGAACGTTGGGAAGAATATGGCGGCTTATTAGCCGGCGGGGAGGCGTGCCGACGGATTTCGCCGCGAGAACGAATTCCCTTTCCCTTAGCGCGAGGACATCGCCGCGTACAATGCGCGCCGTCTGCATCCAGCTGGTGATTCCAATAACGAAGACCACGAGTATGAAGATACCGGTCTCCGGTCCGAATGCCGTGCGCAGCGCGTCTCGGAAAAGCAGAATGATGACCAGCAGGAGCGGCAGCAGCGGCAGCGCGAGGAATAGATCGGTCAGACGCATCAGCGGGCCGTCGATGCGGCGGAAAAATCCCGCGACGACGCCGATGAGGGTTCCCAGGACCAGCGAAAGCAGCATGGCCGTCATCCCAACGGCTATGGATGCGCGGCCTCCGGCAAAGACGCGGGCGAGAGTATCACGTCCCAATTGGTCGGTTCCGAGGGGATGCTCGAGAGAAGGCCCCGAGTTTCGAGCGCGGATGTCGATGTATTGCGCGTCGATGGGCCAAATAACGGGGCCCAGAACAACCGCCAGCAATACGAACGCGAAAAAAATCGTGCCGGCCAGAGCCCCTCGATGGGTCTTGAACTGGTCCCACACGTCGCCCCATTGCGAGCGCGGAGGACGCTCCGCCCCGGATGCCGCGAGGTCAGTCATAGCGTATCCTTGGATCGAGGATGCCGTAAAGAATGTCGGCCGCCAGATTGAACAGGACGATCAGAACTGCGAACATGAATGTAAGAGTTTGCACCATCGGAATGTCGTTTGCCTGAATCGCCGTAATCAAGAGCTGGCCGAGGCCGTTGACCTTGAAGACTTGCTCGGTGATTATTGCTCCTCCGAATACGGTCGGGACGCCCAAGGCGATAACGGTAACGACCGGAATCATCGAATTCCGCAATACGTGAACTAGCAACACGACTCGCTCCGCCAGACCTTTCGCGCGCGCCGTTCGAACATAGTCCTGGTTGAGATTGTCGAGCATCGAGGCGCGCATGAAGCGGCTGATCTGTGCCGCATTGAAGAGAGCGAGAACGGCGACGGGCATGGCAAGCTGCTTGACCTGGAACAGAAAGCTCGGCCAGTCTTCGACCCGGTGCGTCGTGTCGTAGATCGAAGGGAACCATCCCAGCTGAACCGAGAATATTACGATCAGCAGCACGCCGGTAAAGAACGTAGGAACCGAAAACCCGACCATCGAAACGAATGTTCCGATCTGATCGAACCAGCTGTATTGCCGGTAAGCGGAAATGATCCCGATCGGCAAAGCGATCAGCACGCCGATGACATAGGAAAGGCCAACGACCCAGAGAGTCTGGGGCATTCTCTGGACGACGATATCGACTACCGGCGAGCGCGTCTGCCAGGAAATCACGCGCTGGGCGCCGCCGGACAAATCGATGTTCGTGATCTCGGCCAGCAAGTGAAGCGGTTCGTTGACGAAGAACTGCTGCAGCCACAGCAGGTAGCGGATGTAGATAGGTTCTCCCAGGCCGAGCGAAAGGCGTATCTTCTCCTTGACTTCGGGAGGAATGGTGAGGGGAAGCTGCGCCGTCGGGTCGCCGGGTGCCAGGTCGAGCAGGAGGAAGAGAATTAGGCTGATAAACAGCAGTGTCGGAATCGCGAGTAGCAGACGGCGAATAGTATAATGAAACATCCTACCGAAATCTCGAATTCATCGCCAAATACGGATCGACGCGAACGCAGTTGCGGGCATCTTAAGAAGCTGCCGGGGACTTGAATAGCAACGAAGAATCCGGCGGGACCGGATTCCTGGACCCGCCGAATTCAAAGTCGTCAATCGATACGGTGCCAGTCGGCCGCGTTCCAAAGCTCGGAATCCCAGGTGTTCAAAACGACGCCGCCGAGCGAGTTCGAATGGGCGGAGACCCGTCCGCGATCTACGAGCGGAATCATTATGAAATTTTGCATGAGCATATCATTCATCGCCTTTGCCAAGCGCGCGCGTTCGTTCAAATCGCCGGTCTTCGACATTTCATCGAGAAGCGCTTCGTATTCCGGGTCGCAGTAACGAGGCATATTTGCGCCTTGCCACTGCGTATCGGGGCTCGGGCTCTCGTCGCATTTCCAGTTGCCCATATAGACTTCGGGATCCGTGCCGTCGAAATTGTTCGCATACATTTCGAGGTCCGCATAGAATTTTTGATAGGTGTCCGGGCTTCCCGGGTCGCCGCCGAAGAAAACCGAAGCGTCGATGTTGCGCAGTTCCGTTTCAACGCCGATTTCCGACCACCACTGCTTTATCAATGCCTGAAAGTCTTGGCGAACGGCGTTAGTGGAAGTCTGGTAAAGAATCGAAATCCTGACTCCGTCTCTTTGCCGAATTCCGTCGGGCCCCGGCATCCAACCTGCCTCGTCAAGCGAATTGTTGGCCCCCTCGATATCGTGGATCAGGCATGCGTCGTTGGCGTTCGACGCGTAGATCGGCGGAGCGGGTAGAATATTGCAGGTAGGCCGACCCGCGACGCCGTAGCCGATTTCTACGAGCAGTTCCCGATCAATCGCCATCGAAAGGGCTTTTCGGACATTGATGTCCGTCAAGAACGGATGGGGATGAGCGGCTGTCGATCGTTCGTCGCCGAGCGCTGGGTCCGGATTGGTCAGGTTCACCATGATGCGTTCTACGAGAGTTCCGAAAGCCGAAACGACCGTTCCCTTTCCGGCAGCTTCCATGTTTGCGAGCACGTCAGGGGCAAGTTGCAAATTCCAGGCGTAATCGAATTCTCCTGTCTCGAGCACCGAGCGTCCAGCGGCTGTCGCATCGCCCCCGCCTTTGAAGACAAGTGATGCGAACGCCGGTTTCGACGGGTCGCGGTAATTGGGATTTGCCTCCATCGAGATGACATCGTTCGGGCGGAATTCCGTCACGCGAAACGGACCGGTGCCGATCGGATTGAAATTGGCTTCGGTACACTCCGGAGCCTTTGCGCCCATGCAATTTTCAAACTGGGCTCTTTGAATGATCGGCGAGGTCGAACCCATAAATGGTCCGTAGGGGAATGGCTTGGGAACTCCGAATGTTACTTTCACCGTAAGGTCGTCAATCACATCTACGCTCGCTACGTCGTCGAAATTCGATAGTTGCGAGCAGCCGCCTTCAGGATGCATGCAATAATCGGCTGTAAACTTGACGTCATGCGAGGAAACCGACGTGCCATCCGACCACAGGATGCCGTCCTTGAGCTTCCAGGTAATGGTTGTCAGGTCTTCCGATACGCCGCCGTTCTCGACTGTCGGAATGCTTTGCGCGAGCCAGGCGACCATATTGCCGTCCTGATCGTAGCGTCCAAGCGGTTCGAGAACCAGAGAGGCAGATTCCAGATCTTTCGTTCCGCCGGACAGAAATGGATTCAGTATCGAGGGAGCTTGCCAGTAGATTATTCGCACTTCGCCGTCCGACGCCCGTTCGGCAAAACTGGGAAGAGGGGCTGCGAGCGACGCGGCAACCGCTAGAGTAAGGAATTTCACGTTCATGTCTTTCTCCTTGTTTAAGCCGGAAAACAATTTCCGAAGGCTTAATTTAACCCGGTTTCAAGTGGCCGAGAGTCTAGCCTGATTCATTTAGAATTTCATGAATTTCTTTTGAGGACTCCGATTCTACGCCTCAAATGCTCGGATTTGGAAATCCCGAGCGTTCAAATGTCCAAGGAGGCAAGCCCATTTTCTACCATTTCGCGTTTGCTCTGCATTTTGCTCATAGTCCGAAATCCGTCTCAGGCTCTGTCAAAGTTTCGACTATGTGTGGCTTTTCGACTTTCCCAACTGCATTTTCGTTCCGCCCGTTTGAACATGCCGCGTTCGTTCGGAAAGGAATTTAGAGCTCCGCGTAATCAATTTGCATCGCCGCTCGCCGCATACAGGTGGCAGGCAACATTGCGCCCCGGCGCCGTCGAAGTCACGGGAGGTTCGACCCTCCTGCAAATGTCCATTACCTTTGGGCAGCGGGAGCAGAAATTGCATCCTTCGGGCGGGTTTTCCGGCGAAGGGACATCGCCTTCGAGAATGATTCGCTGGCGGTATTTTTCAATTTCCGGGTCCGCTTCGGGAACCGCCGAGAGTAGAGCTTCCGTGTACGGATGGAGGGGTTGCTCGTATAGAAGATCTCGCGGTGCCACTTCGACAATCCTTCCGAGATACATTACCGCGACGCGGTCGGCGATGTGTCTCACCATGCCCAGATCATGGCTAATGAACAAATAAGTGAGACCCATTCGGTCTTGAAGTTCTTCGAGTAAATTCACGACCTGCGCCTGGATCGAGACGTCCAAGGCGGCAATCGGCTCATCGCACACGACGAAATCCGGATTGAGCGCAAGGGCTCGTGCAATGCCGATTCTTTGCCGCTGACCGCCCGAGAATTCATGGGGATATCGGTTGGAGTACTCCCGGCTGAGGCCAACCGCGTCCATCAATTCATAAATTCGTTCCAAACGGTCGTGCTTCGACAGGTTCAAGTGCTCGATGATCGGTTCTCCGATGATCCCCGCAACAGTTAACCGGGGATTCAAGCTCGCCTGCGGATCCTGGAAAATCATCTGCATTCGGGGACGCAGCCGATGCAATTTTGAATGCGACGCTTCCGTGATATCCTCGCCATCGATGCGAACAGAGCCTTCGGTTGCGTCCAAAAGGCGGATAAGCGCTCGTCCTACCGTGGTCTTGCCGCAGCCGGACTCGCCGACCAAGCCAAGGGTTTCGCCTCGAACTATTTCAAACGAAACGTCGTCGACGGCCTTGACATCTCCGACCTTGCGTCGGAGCACGCCCGCTGTGATTGGGAAATACACTTTTAGGCGCTCAACCCGAACGAGCGATTCCGGGGTTTTCGCTTCGTCAAGCATTTGCCGGCGACATTTCAGTTTTCGCGAGGAAGCATGCGGCATCGTGACTTCCCCTAATCTGCATTTTCAAAGGAAGCTCTCGTCCGCATCTTTCCAAGGCAAGCGCGCATCTTGGATGAAACGAGCAGGACGACGGGCTGTTTTCAAGGACAGGTGCTTGGCCCTCGATGGTCTTTAGCTTGTCGATTCTCTTTCCTCTGACCGCGGGTACGGTTCCAAGCAGCGCCTGAGTGTAGGGATGGCCGGGATCGGAGAAGACTTCTGACACCGGTCCCTGCTCGACGATCTGGCCTCCGTACATGACGATGACTCTGTCGGATATGCCTGCGATTACGCCTAGATCGTGCGTTATCCAGACGATGGCCATTCCAAGATTCTTTCTGAGATCTCGCACGAGTTCGATAATTTGCGCCTGGATCGTAACATCTAGAGCCGTAGTAGGCTCGTCGGCGATTAGCACTTTCGGTTCGCAAGCAATGGCGATCGCAAACATTACTCTCTGCCGCATTCCCCCGGAAAACTGGTGCGGAAAATTGGCGAGCCTTCGGCGAGGGTCCGGAATGCCGACGAGTTCGAGGAGCTCGGCAGCGCGTTTTCTTGCCGCCGCTCGATTTAAGCCCAAATGCCGCCTCAACGGTTCAACGATCTGGAATCCCACAGTGAAGACCGGATTGAGCGACGTCATCGGATCCTGGAAAACGAAGCCGATCTTGCCGCCCCTTATGCGCCTCAATTCTCTTGGTTCGGCCGTTAGGAGGTCGCTTCCTTCGAACATGACCTGGCCTGAACGGATTTCGGCCGGCGGGGTTGGCAAAAGGCCTATAAGAGACATCATAGTAACTGACTTGCCGGATCCCGATTCGCCGACGACGCCGAGAAGTTCGCCTTGAGCTAGATCGAACGACACCGAGTTAACCGCGTGCACTTCGCCGCCTCGAGTTCTGAAAACCGTTTTCAGGTTCTTGACGGAAATCAGCGGCCCGTTCGAGTTCGGCATGCAGCGACTCCTATCGAACAATGGTCCAGAGCTTAATCTTCGTTCTGCAGACTGAGAAATCAATCATCGATCGAACTCGCGGTCAACGAATAAATGATCCGCGATTCCGTTGCGCCACACCGAAATGTATTCCAGAAGAGGGGGATTCGTAGAACTCCGGTATTGCTTGCGAGCCACCAATGCGGCCGAAAAACCTGCAATTGCGTCCATTCGGACAATGTCCGATTGGCAATCCGAGAAAGAGGTCGAAATTATTGAGTCGCAATCGGCACGGCCCCCGAAAATTTCTTCGAGGATTTGAAAGGGACGGCGCAATTTGAGGCCGGCGCCCGTTGCAAACCTGCATCGATTGGCGGATAGCGTTGTCCCGCAAAGTGTCGTAGCAGGGGAATTTAATGCCGGACATCCTGTCGCCGCGGGACATACTGGATCGCCTGGTTTCATTTCCGACGGTCTCGCGCGACTCGAATCTAGAATTGATCGATTGGGTACGAAACTATCTGGAAGGTTTCGGCGTTTCGTCGGACCTGGTATTCGATCCGACCGGGCGCAAGGCCGGGCTCTTCGCGCAGATTGGCCCTTCGGTGCCGGGAGGCATCATATTGTCGGCGCATACCGACGTCGTGCCTGTCGACGGGCAGGAATGGGCATCGGACCCTTGGACCGTAACTGAACGCGGCGGCAAGCTGTACGGGCGCGGCACGTGCGACATGAAGGGCTTCATAGCGGCGGTTCTTGCGAACGTGCCGTCGATTGTCGAGGCGAAGATCGCGCGACCGGTGCAGATCGCTTTGACTCGGGACGAGGAAATCGGATGCCTCGGCGCTCCTCCTTTGATCAAGGAGATGCAGGAGGCGCTGCCGCCCGCGTCGGCCGTTATCGTCGGCGAGCCGACCATGATGACCGTCGTAACGGGACACAAGGGCACATTGGGCTACCAGGTCCACTGTCGCGGGCATGAGGTTCATTCGTCAATTCTCCATACCGGTGTGTCGGCCGTCATGTCGGCCGCGCAGATCATCGATTGGGGCAATCGGATGAACAATGAAAATTTCAATTCCGAGTCTTCCGGGTACGCGACAATGTTCGATCCGCCTTGCACGACCGTTCATGCCGGATTGATCGAAGGCGGCACCGCTATGAACATAACCGCGAGGGACTGTCGATTCTGCATAGATTTTCGGTTTCTGCCGAGCGAATCGGCGGATTCTCTTGATGCACTCTTTCGCGAATTTGTCGCTGAAGTGGAATCGGCTTGTCAAAAGGTGCGACGCAACGCGTGGATCAGGACCGAGGAAATTTTTCGGGTGCCGGCGATGGCGCCGGAGCCCAAGGGCGAAGCGGAGCGATTGGCCCGGGCACTTACGGGAGACAATGGAACGCGAGCTGTGTCCTATGCTACCGAAGGCGGCCAGTTCCAGGAGGCGGGCAATTCCGTCGTAGTATGCGGTCCCGGCAGCATAGCGCAGGCCCACGGAGCCGACGAGTTCATCTCGTCTGAGCAATTGGAGGCAGGGAGCCGTTTCGTGCGGCGACTTGTTGAATCGTTATCGAAGCGAGGAATGTGATGCCAATAAAAAACAGGTTTTCCGAAATGTTCAGCCAGATTCGCGAATGGCGGCGTGATATCCACGCTCACCCCGAACTGCTGTTCGATACCGTTCGAACGGCCGGCAAAGTCACCGGGCTTTTGAAGGAATTCGGCTGCGATGAAGTCGTCGAAAGAGTAGGGCGAATTGGAGTCGTCGGCGTCATCAAGGGTCGTCAAAACGACTCCGGCAAGGTTATTGCGTTGCGAGCGGACATGGATGCTCTCCCGATCAAAGAGGATACCGGAGTTGATTACGCGTCCGTCAACGAAGGCGTCATGCATGCTTGCGGCCACGACGGCCATACCGCAATGCTTCTCGGCGCTTCCAAATACCTCGCCGAGACAAGAAATTTCGACGGAACGGCTATTGTAGTTTTCCAGCCCGCCGAGGAAGGCGGAGGCGGCGGCAAGGAAATGGTTGAGGACGGGCTGATGGAGCGTTTCGGAATCCAGGAAATCTACGGAATGCACAACATGCCCACGCTGCCGGTCGGAGAATTCGCGATTAGAACCGGCAGTTTCTTCGCCTCGGCGGACAGCTTCACAATCGAGGTGACCGGCGTTGGCGGTCACGCTGCAAAACCCGATTTGGTAGCGGATCCGACGCTAGCGTCGTCGCAAATAGTCATTGCGCTCCAATCCATCGCTTCACGAAACGTCAATCCGGTCCAGCCCGTGGTCGTCTCGGTTACGTCTTTCCGGACCGCGACGGACACCCACAACGTCATCCCGGGAAAGGTTGTCCTAAAGGGCACCGTGAGAGCTCTCGACGAAGAAGCGCGCGCGCTTGCGGAAAAGCGACTCGGCGAAATCGCCGAAACGACCGCGACGGCACTGGGAACGGAGGCCAGCGTCGTCTACGAAAGGGGCTATCCCGTCATGGTCAATGCGGATCGCGAGACCGATTTTGCGATCGAGGCCGCAGGCCGAATCGGAACCCGAGTCGAGACCGAAGCGTCGCTCGTCATGGGCGCGGAAGATTTCGCCTTTATGCTGAACGAGCGTCCCGGCTCCTACATACTCGTCGGAAACGGAGATTCGGCGCCGCTCCATAACGAAAAGTACAACTTTAACGATGAAACGATACCGGTCGGATGTTCGTGGTGGGCGGAAATCGCGGAAAGCCGAATGCCCTTGAATTGAAGCGAAGTCATTCGGATGCGTCGCGGCAGACTTCATCGGCGAACGGCTGGTCGTTGGTCGCCGAGCGATTGGCTGGATATTTTGCCGCCGCTCGGCCTGACAAGTGATTTGTACATTTAGGTATTCGGCTACACGTCGAGGTGCTGGGCGGTCTTCGCGTTGTCCTGAATATACTGAAAGCGGTGCTCGGGCTTCTTGCCCATCAGCCGGAATACGAGGTTTTCCGTATCGCCCGGTTCGTCGTCGTCGATTGAAATCCGGATGAGCTTGCGCGTCGCCGGATTCATTGTGGTTTCCTTCAGGTCCTTCGCATCCATTTCGCCGAGACCCTTGAACCGCGATACTTCGACTTTGCCCTTGCCGCCGAGGCCGGCCTTTAGCCATTCATCCTTTTCCTGCTCGTCGATAGCGTAGACTCGCTTTGCGCCTTGCGCTAGTCGGAAGAGAGGCGGGCAGGCGAGATAGAGATGGCCGCTGTCAATTAACGGCTTCATCTGCACGAAAAAAAATGTCATCAGCAATGAAGCTATATGGGCTCCGTCGACATCGGCGTCGGTCATGATGATGACTTTTTCGTAGCGCAGTGAATCCAGGTCGAACCTGGGCCCCATGCCTGTTCCGAGTGCCTGGCAGAGATCGCTGATTTCGGAGTTTTGCCCCAGCTTGGACGACGCGGCGCCAAGAACGTTAAGAATCTTGCCCCGGAGAGGAAGAAGCGCTTGGGTTGCGCGGTCGCGCGCCATTTTGGCCGAACCGCCCGCAGAATCGCCTTCGACGATAAAAATCTCCGTGCCTGCCTTCGACGACTGCGAGCAGTCGACTAGCTTGCCCGGCAGTCGAAGCCTCTTGGTCGCGGATTTTCTGGCTGTTTCCTTTTCCGCCTTCCGGCGAAGCCGCTCTTCGGATTTCTCGACGACATAGTCCAGGATGTCGCCGGATGCCTTGGGGTCGGCGGCAAGCCAATTGTCGAAACGGTCGCGAATGGTGGTCTCCACCAATCGCTGAGCTTCCGTCGTTGCAAGCCGGTCCTTGGTCTGCCCGACGAATTCGGGTTCGCTAATGAAACAGGAAACCAGCGCACAGCCTCCTGACTGGATGTCGTCTTTCGTAATCTGCGTCGCTCGCTTGTTCGAAACCAGTTCCCCGTAGTTTCGAATGCCTTTAAGAATGGCGGACCAGAAACCGGCTTCGTGCGTGCCTCCCTCGGCGGTCGGAACCGTATTGCAGTACGAGCTCATGAAGCCGTCTTTGGTTGGCGTCCAGTTGATCGCCCATTCGACGGATCCCGGAGTATCTTTTCCGAATCGCTCTGAAAATTCGACACTCCCCGAGAACGGTTCGGTTGCGAAGTTCGTGGAGCCGTTCATACGTTCGGCGAGGTAGTCCGACAAACCGCCTGGGAAGCGGAAAGTTGCCTCTTCCGGCACGCCGGGTTCCCGGGCGGCGCATCTCCATCGAATTTCAACGCCGGAAAACAGGTAGGCTTTCGACCTTACCATCTTGAATACACGAGATGGTCGCAATTTCGTTCTCTCGCCGAATATCTTCGGGTCGGGATGGAAGGCTACGGATGTGCCTCTTCTGTTAGGCGCTTGACCGGTATTGCGCAATTCGTGAAGAGGTTCGCCACGGGAGAACTCCTGAACGTATTTTTTCTGGCTGCGGACTACCTCGACGGAAAGCCGGTCGGAAAGCGCATTGACGACCGATACGCCCACTCCGTGGAGGCCGCCCGCAGTCGTGTAGGCCTTTCCCGAAAATTTGCCGCCCGCATGGAGCGTGCAGAGTATGACTTCCAGTGCCGACTTGTCGGGAAACTTGGGATGAGGGTCTACCGGGATACCGCGTCCGTTGTCCTTGACGGAAACGGAATAGTCGTCGAAGAACTCGACTTCCAGGCGATTTGCGTGTCCGGCGACCGCTTCGTCCATGGCGTTGTCGAGTACTTCTGAAACCAAGTGGTGGATCGCGCGCTCGTCGGTGCCGCCGACGTACATGCCGGGCCTTTTCCGAACAGGTTCGAGACCTTCGAGGATTTCTATCGACGACGCGTCGTATACCGGCGCGGCTGCGCTGGCTGAATGCGGGGATACTTGCATAATCGCCCTGGTCGCTGCTCGTTGTTATTTTGTTGACAAACCTTAGCGAACAATTGAGAAATTTTCAAGAAAAATTAAGCCGGCTCGACGAATTCATGCCGCGCGTTGCGGTACGCTCTCCGCAGCTGCGGTCATCGGGATATTTGCTCCTCGGGCTTTGGTTTTGGTAGCACATTCTTAGGGTCGGCATGCGGTTTCGGAACCGGCGGTTAAGAAAACATATTCCGGTCAATGCCAAGGGTTCGTTGCCTCAAGAATTCAAGAAAGTCGCCGAAGACAGTTATCTAAAACCCGCGAAGGCTGCCTAGACCGGCCGAATTTGAACTCCGGGCCACGATGCCGTCGATGCGAATGGGCCGTTCGAGGGAGTGGACGCCAGACAGCTTGAGGAGTTTGCGGAACCGGTCAAAAAATATTTTCAGACGGTACCGGCGAAGCTTGAAAGCGCAAGGGCGAACCGCCATCCTCATGCCCACGGGCAAGATTGGAATCGTGATCAGAAAGGCCTCCGAATCGGGCGAACAGCAGCACCGTCGCGTCTGCGCACGCGAGCGCGAGAGCAAGAAGACAAGGCAAAAATTGCCGGCAAATGCACTTGCCCGACCTACGCTTGCCTTGCGTTCATATAGCTGCGTAGAACCGCATTGATTCGAGTTTGGTAGCCGGGCCCCTGCGACCTGAAGAAATCCAAAACATCGTTGTCGATTCGCATCGAAATAGCCGTCTTGCGCGGAGGCATAGCCAGCTTGGCCCGCGACCAGTCGAACTCGCCCTCTTCGGGATACTTCTTGGATACGACGCCGGCGACCTCCTCGCGTTGAATCCGCTCCCAATCAGTTTTCTCCTCGCTCTTCCGGAGGATCGCCTCTTCTTGCGACATGCCTTTGATACTTTTTTTGTTCATTGCTCAGGGCTCTTTCTGCGGCGATGACTCTCTTGCTACCGTTCCAACCGGCTTGGACCACGTCGAACTCTTTCCCGTCCATATCGCCTATGGTCATCCATCTGCGCTCTCCAAGGCGGTCGGACTGCGTCAAATCGATTGGGCCGCCGCAAATCCGCATCGCTTTTTGAAATCATTTCCGCGGTCATTTCGTGCAGAGTCGCGTTTCAGTTCATCCCAAGCGAAAGCCTCACTCGTAGCCATGTTTTACACCATAGGCTTTCGGTTCCGCCGACGGTATGCATGTTGATTCTTCAATAAAGTAGTTTGCATCCGATGCATTTGGCTGATTGCAAATGTATATACAAAATAATAGACAGAATTGCTGTTGCAAAATTGTTTTTTGAAGCCCGCAGATCGGAATCGATGCAAAAATAAACCATATAAGAGTACAAAAATTCGAAGCAGGCGAAGTTCGGCAGCGGGAATATTCCGATTCCTTGCCGATTCCCAATGGATGGCATAATCCCCGATGATGAAGATTCTTCGTTCGTCGCGACGCGTTGGCCATCTGAACGCCACGATCGGTTTGGCTTTTCCTTTAATTGTCGGCAATTTGGCGCAAATGGCGACGCACCTGACCGACACCGTCATGATGGGCTGGTACGGCATCGCCGAACTCGCGGCGGTCGTACTCGGCGCCACGATGTTTTCAACGATTTTCCTGGTCGGATCCGGGTTCGCGATGGCTGTCATGCCGCTTGCTGCGGAAGCGGAAGGCGCGCGCGATCTGGGCCAAGTTCGTCGCGTTGTTCGAATGGGATTCTGGATTTCAATGATATTCGGAGCCGTTTCACTGATCCCGATGATCTTCTCCGAATCCGTTCTCATCGCGCTCGGCCAGCAGCGCGACACGGCTGCTTTGGCAAGCAGATACATTAACATTGCGATGTGGGGAATATTTCCGGCTCTTACGATCATGCTGCTCAAGAGTTTTTTCCTTGCCGTGATTCGCCCTCGAATCGTACTTTGGTCGACGGTGCTCGGCGCGGTCAGCAATGCCTTCGCCGACTACGCGCTTATTTTCGGCAACTGGGGATTTCCGGAACTGGGCGTCGAAGGCGCCGCAATTGCGTCGGTAACAACTCAATTCTTTTCGCTTCTAATTATGCTGGTCTTCATCGAACGCGACGCGATTATGAGGTCGTACAGTTTGTTTAACAGGATATGGCGAGTCGATCTGTCGGTATTTCGAAGCGTTTTCATGCTAGGATGGCCGATCGGTGCGACGCTGGTGGCGGAAACAGGCATGTTTGCCGCGACCGCTCTGATGATGGGATGGATCGACACCGAATCGCTCGCGGCTCACGGGATCGCATTGCAAGTGGCAGCATTTTTCTTCATGATCTATCTTGGCTTTGCAAACGCGAGCACCGCCCAGCTTGGCCGCGCCGTCGGCGCAAGGGACATGGCCGCATTCAAAGGCAGCGCGGAAGCCGCCGTTATCTGGACTCTGATTTCGATTGCTCTGATAGTAACGATCTTGTTGACAATCCCGGAAACTCTCGTGCTTGCGTTTCTCGAGCCCGGAACGGACCCGGAATCGCGTATTGTTCGCATTGGAGTAACTCTTCTTTACATTGGTGCAGTGTTCCAGGCTTGGGACGCGCTACAGGTTGTAGGATTGGGATTGCTCCGCGGCCTCAGCGATACTCGCGCTCCGATGCTCATTGCCGCGTTCAGCTACTGGGGAGTCGGCCTGCCGCTGTGCTATATATTCGGATTCACGCTTGAACTCGGCGGGCCGGGAATCTGGTGGGGACTAACGATAGGTTTGGCGATAGCCTCGTTCGCGTTCTTCGCGCGATTCAGGAAGAAAGTCGGTGAACTCGATTTGTCCGCATAGCGGATACGAGATCGTTTAAACCGACGCTTCTTTCGGATTGGCCGGCAAGACCTAGATGCTGTTGCCCATCAGGCGTTCGTCCAACGGATACGTCGTCAGGTTTTCGTGCCCGTTCTCTGTAATCAGAACCTGATCCTCGAGCTTGATTGAAAAATCTCCGCCCACTTCGCCGACCAGTGCTTCGACGCAAAACACCATGCCGGATTCAACTTCGTAGTCAAAGGCGCCTTCATTATAGCGATCGGGATAGACGATGAGAGGCCATTCGTCGCAAAGACCCACGCCATGCATTTTCGCTCCGTACTTTTGCTTTTGGAATTTGTCGTCGAGCACGTGCCCGCCGAAGGTCAGATCCCTGAAGCTTGCGCCCGGTTTCAGCATCTCGGCATTTTTCGCAATATGGTCGGCGGCGTGCCTCATGGCGTAGACCATGTCGGGACGAGGGGGCTCAGTTCCGATCCACCAGGTTCTTGATATGTCGATGCAGATTCCGTAGCAGCCGACTAGGTCGGTATCGAACGCGAGAATTTCGTTGTTTTGTAGAATTCTGGGTCCGCACTCCTGAAACCACGGATTTGTCCTTGGGCCAGATGCCAAGAGCCTGGTTTCGATCCATTCGCCGCCTCGGCTAATGTTCTCCTTGTGCAGCACGGACCAGATTTCGTCCTCGCTCAGGCCGGGCTTGGCTGCCTCTTCCATTTTCGCGACGGCGGTTTCGCATGCATGGTTGGCGCACCTCATGGCCAGGATTTCGTCGTGCCCTTTCACCGAGCGCGCTTTTTCAGTGACTTCCTCGCCGTCCTTGACGTCGAATCCCGCTCTTTCCAAAGAGCGCAGGCCGTGAATCATGATTTTGTCCACGGCGATGCGACGGTTGCCGCCGCCGTGTTCGCTTATCAAGTCGCGGACTTCCGAAACGAATTTTTCGGCGACTTCGTCGCACCTGTCGCCAGCCGAAAAATAGAACATGTCCGCGCCGGTTCTCGACTCGCGAACGAGCGGATTAAAGTCGGCGAGGAACGGAGTATTCTTGAAATCCCAAATAACCATGTAGCCGTCGGCGCAAACCAGAACCGCCCGAAAAGGATTATGCGTGTTCCATAGCTGCATGTTGGTAGTATCGGTGGCGTATCGAATATTTAGCGGGTCCGTAACAAGCAATCCGCCATAGTCTCGCGCAATGATGTGCTCTACCAGCCGATTGAGCCGGAATTGGCGCATCGCAGCCAAATTCGGGAGTTCCAGCCCGGCTTCTTCCCATTCCCTGATTGCGAGAAGAGTAGGCCCGATTTCCAGCCGGTCATTGTCATTTGGAGTGCCGTCTCCGAGGAAGGCGCTTCGCGCTGGATCGATTTTTCGTCGAGGACTTCGGTAAACGTTCATATCTCGCCTCCGGCCGAAATTTGCCGAATCTTAAGTCGTCAAAGCGGAATTAAATGAAATTTGACGTTCATGAAAAGAAAATCGTGCAACTAATTTTCAATTTTAGGCACGTGAGCGATCGACAAGTAGCGGCCCGCGACGGAATCTTAAGGGCCTTCCGAATGGTCTTCGGTATTTCGACTTGCGAGCGCTGGATCGATTCGCCGTGACGATATGCCCCGGCGCCCACACGCGACATGCGCTGGGGGCGAAGTCGTGCAAGCGCAAAGGCCGGCGCAATCGTTAGGGCAACCTGACAGCTGCGGACGGGCGACCTATGAATCGGATAGAGCGCTTGCGCTCGCGCGGCCAGCATCCAGAGGGTGGCCTACAACCATCGCTTCCTGTTGATTCGCTCGCAGCGGGCGCAAGGCCTGGCGTTGGCGGGTCTTGTGCATGGCCGCCGGGAGGGCGGCAGATGACAGGAAGGTTCGCGCAAAATGGGCACCGAAAATTAGAGGCCGGCGCGCTCCACTCGACCGGATCAAAGAAGGAGCATGACCGCGACCCATGCAGTGCAACTCGTCGCACTATTCGGCATCGCGCAGCACATTCCCGTGAAATTCGGATCCAGTGAATTCCGGTATACGCGCCCGCTGGCTGAAGCGCTTCGAGTAAACCAGAAGTTTCGAAGCTGGATTCTAGGCTAAACGGAATTCGCATCTAATTGCGACTCAGCTGCTGCTCTAAGCGATGAGCAAAAACGAATGCGGATCCGTTCTGCGAAAAAATGATGGCGAAGCAATTTTGCCAGGAATTCTAGCCTGTTCAATGATGAACGCGGTGACAGCGAGACCAGCCTCCTCGCCGGGTTCGAAGCGGAACACGGGTTTCGTTTTGCCCTTCATATCGGGGTCAAGGTGCCCGATGACCGGTTGCGCCCCGGACAGGTGCTAGGCTACCGCCGACGCGCCCGCTGTTGGGCCTGATATGGACGCAATCCCAAGACGGCTCTCCCGCACGGCGAGGCAACGACGGCGCTTTGTTGCGAAGCAAGATTCCGCGAGAAACACGCTTGCGAAGTCAAGGGGTTCGCATCCGTCGTAATGTTTGAAGGAATTGCCGACCGCGTCGGCGATTTTCCCGACGCGGCTCGGAATTGGATCGACTCATTCGCGGAACACCGCGATTTTGGTTGGTCTCGGGCCCGCAGGCCCATTAAAGGGCCAATAGGGCATCGGTTTGCAAAATTGAGTCTTGCTGTGTTTACGAATTATTGCCGCGTTACGCCATGCAGAACCAATTGAATTGTCGCGGAATCGCTTTCGATTCCGATTAGCGCTCTGGTAGATCGCTCAAATAAAATGGCCCCCATTAGGGAGCCATTCGAATTCAAGCCGGACAAGGCTTCAGGATGAATAGTACCACTGGAATTCCACAGGGTGGGGCGTGTGCTCGAATGAGAAGATCTCTTCCCATTTGAGCTCCATGTATCCTTCGATCTGGCCTTTGGTAAAGACGTCCCCGGCAAGCAGGAAATCCATGTCGGCTTCCAATTCGGCAAGCGCCTCTCGCAGCGAAGCGCAGACCGTAGGTATGCCTTCAAGCTCTTCCGGAGGAAGATCGTAGAGGTTCTTGTCCATGGCTTCCCCGGGATCGATCTTGTTGCGAATGCCGTCCAGTCCGGCCATCAGCAAGGACGCAAAGCACAGATACGGGTTTGCGATCGGATCGGGGAACCGGGCTTCCACGCGCTTCGCCTTCGGGCTCTCAGTCCACGGTATGCGCACGCAGCCCGATCTGTTGCGCGCCGAGTAGGCGCGAAGCACCGGCGCTTCGAAACCGGGAATCAATCTCTTGTAGGAATTGGTTCCCGGATTTGTAAATGCGTTGAGCGCCTTCGCGTGCCGCAGGATTCCGCCGATGTACCAAAGGCCCTCATCGCTAAGATCGGCGTATTTGTTGCCCGCGAAAACAGGCCTGCCGTCTTTCCAGACCGACATGTTGACATGCATGCCGCTACCGTTGTCGCCGGCGATCGGCTTCGGCATGAACGTCGCCGTCTTGCCGTAGGCGTGAGCCACGTTGTGGACGATATACTTGTATTTCTGCAGGTGGTCGGCCTGGTCCGTCAAGGTCGAGAATATCAGACCGAGTTCGTGCTGGGACGATGCGACCTCGTGGTGGTGCTTGTCCACATTCATGCCTACCTGCTTCATTGTCGCAAGCATTTCCGAACGCATGTCCTGCCCGGCATCCGTGGGGTTGACCGGGAAGTAGCCGCCCTTCACGCCGGGACGATGGCCCATATTGCCCAATTCGTACTCGGTATCGCTATTCCAGGGAGAGTCCTGCGCATCGATTTCGTACGACACCTTGTTGATCTGGTTCGCAAATCTGACATCGTCAAAGACGAAAAATTCGGCTTCCGGCCCGAAAAACGCCTGGTCGCCGATAGCCGTCGACTTCAGGAAGTTTTCGGCTTTTTCCGCCGTGCTACGCGGGTCGCGTTCGTACGCCTCGCCCGTGTCCGGCTCCACTACCGAGCAATGGATGCACATCGTCTTTTGCGCATAGAACGGATCGCTGTAGGCGGAATCGACATCGGGCAGAAGCTTCATGTCCGATACTTCGATCGATTTCCAGCCGGCGATCGAAGAACCGTCGAACATGAAGCCTTCTTCCAGCAAATCTTCGTCCACTTTGTCGGCCATGATCGACACGTGCTGAAGACGGCCCCTCGGATCGGTAAAGCGAAGATCGACGAACTCGAAGTCCTCGCTTTTCAGCTTTTCAATTAGGTCGTTGCTCATTCATTGAACCCTTTTCTTCAATTCAACTAGCCGCTTCGCACTCGCTGCGGCGCAATGGATTTCTACAGCGCTTCGTCTCCGGCTTCGCCGGTGCGGATGCGAATGGCTTGCTGCACGTCGGACACGAATATTTTGCCGTCGCCGATCTTGTCGGTTCTTGCAGAATTCTGGATAGCGTCCAGAGCGTCGTCGAGCTGATCGTCGGCGAGAACGACCTCTATCTTCACTTTCGGCAGGAAGTCGACAACGTATTCGGCCCCGCGATAGAGTTCGGTATGGCCCTTCTGGCGGCCGAAGCCCTTGACTTCGACGACGGACAGTCCCTGAATGCCGGTTTCCTGCAGAGCTTCCTTAACTTCATCCAGTTTGAACGGCTTGATGATCGCCTCGATTTTTTTCATGCGCATCTCCTCGGACACTAGCCCCGTGATTGCCGAATGAGACCACTTTAGCTAGTCTTGCGCAACTAATCGCATTTCGAATCGCGGAATCGCTTCGCGCCATTCGCATCGATTTGCCTAAATTTTGTGCAATACGCACAATTTCGCACCGGTTTGAAAAGTCCATGCCCTACGCGCTTTCGGCCTGCCAAATGCGACGCATCGAACGGTCCGCCATGGATTCCGGACGAGTTACAGGCTTGGAACTCATGAGCCTCGCGGGACAAGGCGCGGCCGCCTGTATTTTACGGTTTGCCGCGTCGATGCGAGGCGGCTTGAATCGAGCGACGATTCTTTGCGGCCCGGGCAATAACGGCGGCGACGGCTATGTCGTGGCCGGCTCGCTAAAGCGATCGGGAATGGATGTCGGCGTTTATGAAATGCCGTCGCGCGGGCGTTCCGGCGACGCTTCGGAAATGCGGCGGATCTGGCTGGAGTCCGGCCCGACAGAGCGCCTGGAAAAATTCTCGGGTGCGCCTTCCGGCGAAAAGTCGATTCTCGTCGACGCTCTTTTCGGCACGGGTCTTGCCCGCCCGGTCGGCGGCGACGTGGTCGAGGCCTTAAACAGTTCGAATCGATTCGATGCGTTTGCGGCTCTTGACATGCTTTCAGGCGTAGATTCGGATACCGGCGAATTCCTGGCCTCGGGCGCTTCGCCCGGAATGAAACCGGATCTGGTGATTGCTTTCGAAGCGCCTAAAATCGGCCATTACTTGGGCGAGGGCGGCTGGCGCAGGGGAAGGCTCGACGTCGTTCCGATCGGACTCGACGAGGAGCTTGCCGGCCTCGCGGCGTCGGAACCGGTAGCGAAAGCTCTCGAGCGGTCGGAAATACCGATATCGCGGGCGTTCGGGAAGTCGGGCGGAAAGCACAAGTACGAATACGGGCATCTGCTCGTCGTTGCCGGAGGCGCAGGACGCGGCGGCGCCGCGAGGCTGGCCGCCCGAAGCGCCCTGCGTACGGGAGCGGGGCTCGTAACGGTCGGAGCGTGCCGCGATGCGCTCGCGGAACATGCATCGCAGCTAAACGCCGAAATGCTTGCCCGAATCGGTTCGGCGGCCGAATTGCGACGAGTTTTGAGGGACAAGAGAATCAATGCGTTGTGCCTCGGCCCCGCACTCGGAAAAGGCGGTGTCGCCAGGAAGATGGCGCTGGAGGCTCTAGCGCACCGCCGCCCGATCGTATTGGATGCCGACGCGCTCGCGATTTTCGCGGGCGATGTCGAGACTTTGGCTAAGGCGGTCGACGGTCCGGTCGTATTGACTCCCCATGAAGGCGAATTCGCAAATTTATTTCCGGACTTGAGTATCGAGAACCGTAAACTTGCGGGGCTGTCGAAATTGGATGCCGTAAGGCGTTCGGCGGCGAGGTCGGGCTCGACTGTTCTTCTCAAGGGCGCTTCGACCGTCATCTCGGATCCGGACGGCAGAGCATTCATTTTAGCGTCGGTTGGCGATTCGGCGAAGCCGTGGCTGGCGACCGCCGGAGCGGGCGACTCGCTTTGCGGGGTGATTGCCGCATTGCTTGCCCGCGGAGCGTCGGCGGTCGAGGCCGCCGCATACGGGGCGTGGCTCCACGCCGAGGCCGGCCGCGTCGCCGGACCAGGCATGATCGCTGAAGATATTCCCGAAGCGGTTGCGGAAGTCTTTCGAGAAATGAATCTTTGATTCTCTCTCAATCCGATTCGCCGCAAAACGAACGGCGCCGCCGGTTCGCGAAGAACCGGCAATTTTTCGCTCGCTAATTGCGGAATCCTTTGATAAGCAGCGTGCGGTTTTCTTACCGGCGGCCTGCGGGGCAAGGTTCGCGCGGTCTCCTGCGGGTGTGGCGGAATCGGTAGACGCACCAGATTTAGGATCTGGCGCCGCAAGGCGTGGGGGTTCAAATCCCTCCACCCGCACCAGAGGATAATGAAGGGCATCGGAGCATGCGGGTTACCGAAATTTTGCGTGAAGGACTAAGGCGCGAGTACGAATTCGCTTACGAAGAAAGCGAGATTTTTGAAAAGGTCGAAGGCAAGCTTTTGGAAGCTCAGCCTGGCGTAAACCTAAGGGGGTTCCGTACGGGTCGCGTCCCAATTCAGATTCTGAGGCAGCGCTTCGGCGAATCCGTTCGCCTGGAAGTCATTCAGGATACGATCAAGGATGCGCTAAGCCAGCATTTGGAGGAGACCGGAAACCGCCCGGCGATGACCCCGGAATCGAAACTCCTTCCGGACGGCGAGGTTCCGAAGAGCGGGCTCGCATTCCAGATCAGCTACGAATGTCTTCCCGAAATACCCGCCGTCGAGCTTGGCGAACTGAAAATCGACAGGCTGGTAGCGAAGCCGAATCAGGGATTCATAGACAAGCATTTGGATTCGCTGGCGAAATCGAACCCCGATTACGTTGACTACGAAAGCGGGCGCGCCGCGGAGAAGGACGACGTCGTCGTCGTCGAGTACAAGCTAGACAAAGACGTGAAGGGCGTGCCTCGCGAGGGCAGGGATCTCACGATTGAAATCGGAGCGGGCGATTTCCAGGACGGCAAGGATATTGAATTCATCGGCGCGCGAGTCGGCGACGTCGTCAATGTTGAAGGCGCGTTCCGCTTGTCGGGGAACGAATCCGTGATCAGCGTCGGCATCGATTGCACAGTTACAAATATTCGGCGAAAATCACCCGCCGAACTAGGCGATGCGCTTGCCTTGAAGCTAGGACTCGAGAATTGGGACGGCCTAGTCGCATCTGTAACCCGCCGATCCGAAATTGAAATTGGCGAGATTTCCGACTTTGTGTTCAAAAGGAATTTGGTCGATGCGCTTTTGCCGAAGCTGATGTTCGAAATTCCCGAAAAATTGCGGGATCAGGAGATTTCCTACATTGGGAAGCAGGTCGAAAGAGAAGAATCCGAAATGTCCGAAGAGGATCTAAAAAGGCATGCGGACCGTCGATTGCGTCTGGGACTGTTCTATTCGGATTTGGCGAGAAAGCACGAGTTTGGCGTAACGGAAGCGGAAATTGAACAAGCCTTAAAGGATAGGTCCAGTTCGCAGGCGGAATATGAGACTCTTGTTGCCTATACCCGGTCGAATCCGGTCTATGGCAGGCAGATCGTAAACGGAGTACTTGAAGAAAAGGCTGTCGGATATATTTCGGAACTTGCCACGGTCGAAGAAAAGGAAGTCGACTGCGATGAATTGGTCCGTGTCTTCGAGAGCGAACGAGATTGAAGTCGGCGCGCGTCTCGGAAATCCGTAGCGCGTGCACAGGCATTGGGCGGGCCAAATGAAAGATCCAGGCGAAATATACGCGAATACGCTTGTTCCGATTGTCGTGGAGCAGACTGCGAGGGGAGAGAGAAGCTACGATATCTTCTCGCGCCTTTTGCGCGAGAGAATAGTGTTCGTATCGGGCGCAGTGCATGACGCAATGTCCACGCTGGTTGTCGCGCAGCTCCTCTATCTGGAATCCGAAGATCCGAACAAGGAAATCTCGATGTACATCAACAGCCCGGGCGGCACTGTGACATCGGGTTTGTCGATCTACGATACGATGAGATATATCCAGCCAAAGGTATCGACGCTCGTCGTCGGGCAGGCCGCTTCCATGGGTTCGCTGCTGCTGGCGGCCGGTGAAAAAGGAATGCGCTATGCATTGCCGCATAGCCGTATTATGCTGCACCAGCCATCGGGCGGATTCCAGGGGCAGGCGACCGATATCTCGATTCACGCGAAGGAGATTCTCGAAATCAAGGATCGACTCAATAAAATCTATGCCGCGAATACCGGTCGCAACGTCGAGCAGGTCGAAGAGGCGCTGGAGCGGGACAAGTTCATGACGCCCGAAGAAGCCAAGGATTGGGGGCTGATCGATCAAATCGTCGAGAGCCGGGTTTCGGATGCCCAAGATTCCGGTAAAGAATAAAGCGGGTCTTGAATTGCCCTTCAATTCGTGAATTAGTTCCCCTGCGTCGGTATTGCTCAGATGCCGTAACATTGAGCGCGGCGGCGTTTTCGAAAAAATGAAAAATGTTGAGGTAGAGAATGGCGCAATCACAAAAAAATGACGGCGAACCGTTGGTTTGTTCATTCTGCGGCAAGAGCCAGCACGATGTACGCAAGCTCATTGCGGGACCGCAAGTCTACATCTGCGACGAGTGCGTTGAGCTTTGCATGGAGATTATCCGCGAAGAAGCCAAAAATTCTACGATTAGCGCGGGGGACGGAATCAAGCCGCCGCGCGAGATCTGCAACGTCCTCAACGACTACGTCGTCGGGCAGACCTATGCCAAGAAGGTGCTTTCGGTCGCGGTTTATAATCACTTCAAGCGATTGAACTACGAATCGGCCGCGGCGGACCTGGAGCTCGCGAAGTCCAATATTCTTCTGGTAGGCCCGACCGGATGCGGCAAAACGCTTTTGGCGCAGACCTTGGCGAAAATCCTCGACGTGCCGTTTACGATCGCCGATGCGACGACGCTCACGGAAGCAGGATACGTCGGCGAAGATGTCGAACACATTATTCTGAAACTTCTGCAGGCTTCCGAATACAATGTGGAGCGGGCGCAGCGCGGGATCGTCTATATCGACGAAGTCGACAAGATTACTCGCAAGGCCGAAAACCCCTCGATAACTCGAGACGTCAGCGGCGAGGGCGTTCAGCAGGCGTTGCTCAAGATTATGGAAGGCACGGTCGCTTCAGTGCCGCCGCAAGGCGGTCGCAAGCATCCGCAGCAGGAATTTCTGCAGGTCGACACCACTAATATCCTTTTCATCTGCGGAGGCGCGTTTGCCGGGCTGGACAAAATTATTTCGCGTAGATGCCGGCATTCCTCCATCGGGTTTGGCGCAGAAATTCGCGACGGCGAATCGCGAGGGGTTTCCGAGCTCCTGTCGGAATTGCAGCCGGAAGATTTACTCAAATACGGGCTGATTCCCGAATTCGTCGGCCGCTTGCCGGTCGTCGCCACCCTGCACGAGCTAGACGAATCCGCATTGATTTCCGTTTTGACCGAACCGAAGAACGCATTGATAACGCAGTACCAGAAGCTATTCGAACTCGACAGCGTCAAGCTCACATTTACCGACGAGGCTATAGCCGCGGTTGCGCGACGGGCAATCGAACGCAAGACCGGAGCAAGAGGCTTGCGTTCTATCATGGAAGAGATTCTGCTCGATACGATGTTCGAATTGCCTTGTCGCCAGGGCGTCGTCGAGGTTGCAGTCAACGAGGAGTCCGTGAGTTCCTCGGCAAGGCCGCTGTTTATCTACGGCGAGAACAGCACCGAGGTCGCGACCGCTTCCTAGAGTCCTTCGGCATTGGCGGGGCGCCAGCGGTCCGTTAGGGAGAACCGCCGGAATGAAATTTATAAAGCGACTTTTCATCTGGTGGGACGGCCAGACGGTTGGTACGCAATTCTATACGTGGCGGAAGGGAATCAAGGTCGGCGAAGACGAGCAGGGAAACCGGTTCTATCGCGACAAGGCGGACGGGCGGCGCTGGGTCGTCTACAATGGCGATGCGGAAGCGAGCCGAGTGACGCCGGCGTGGCACGGCTGGCTGCACCGTACGTTCGACAAGCCGCCCACGGAAGAGTCGCTACCGAGGCAGCCATGGGAGAAAGCCCACCAGGAAAACCTGACCGGATCTCCTATGGCCTACGCGCCCAGGGGATCGCTCAGGGGCGAGCCAAAGGAAATCGAGGAGTACACTGCCTGGATTCCAAAGTAGCAACCCAGAAACGAAAAAGATGACGAAGACCGCGATTGAAGCGACTATCGGGTTTATTGTTTTAGCCGTCGCCGCCGTTTTTCTCTATGTTCTTGCCGGTAACCAGAACTCGATCGGTGGCGGCACATACGAAGTCGAAGCAAGCTTTCGCTCCGTTTCCGGAGTCAATGTCGGTTCCGACGTTCGGATCGGCGGCGTCAAAGTCGGGACGGTGACGAACTTGGAACTCGACAAGGAAACATATATGGCCGTTATTCGGTTTTCGTTGCCGAACGATCTCGAGGTGCCCGAGGACAGCTACGTTCAGATATCGTCGGAAGGACTGCTTGGCGGAAGCTTTGTCAGTTTGGATCCGGGCGCGTCGGATGAAGTCGTTCAGCCGGGAGGAGAGATCGAGAATACTCAGGACTCGGTGGATTTTCTTACCCTTCTGATGAAAATGGTCGGCGTTAATTGAAGGCCGTTCTAGCGGCGGCGGCGATGGCGGCATCGATGGTCGCGGCGGCTGCGGGTCAGGAAGCGCTAAATGCGCCCGGAGCCTTGCTGAGGGGCCTTGACACGATTGCGGGCAAAGCGCGCGACATCTCGATTCGAATCGGCGAAACCGTCAAATACGGACGATTGGAAATTACGCTACATGAGTGTCGATATTTGTCCGAAAACCCGGTCGGCAACGCCTTTGCCCGACTTTCGATTTACAGCGAGATTTCCGGGAAGCTTGTTTTTGGCGGATGGATGCTGTCCTCGTCGCCCGCGCTTTCTTCGATGGACCATCAGCGCTACGATGTTTGGCTGATCCGCTGCAATACGGTCGAACCCGTCGACGCGGGGTAGGCGGAATCGAATACGGCTTCTATGCGCAGAGCCCTGTCCAGCATCGACCGGAACTCGCCGCGCGTGATTTCGACCGCTCCGAAGGTGGACAAGTGCTCAGTGAAGAACTGGGCGTCGAGTAGCTCGAAATTGCACTGAAGGAGGCGGTCGGCCAAATAGACTAGCGAGATCTTCGAAGCATCGGATTTTCTGGAAAACATGCTTTCGCCGAAAAAGGCTCCGCGCACCGCCATGCCGTACAAGCCGCCCGCCAGTTCTTCGCCTTCCCAGGCTTCAACTGAATGGGCGAATCCCAAATCATGCAAAAGCAGGAAAGTCGCAATGATTTCATCGTTGATCCAAGTCTGCTCTCGGTCCGCGCAGGCTTCGATTACGGCCTTGAAATCGGAATTGAACCTTATCTGAAACGGGTCCTTGCGTATCGTGCGCCGAAAGCGCCGCGGCACGTGAAAACTAATGAGCGGAATTATTGCTCGATTATCCGGATCGACGATGTGCACATCCGACGAATCGCGCGATTTGGCCATAGGAAAAGCGCCTTTGCAATACGCGTCAACAAAAATGTAAGCGGTTCTTAAGGCATTCAAATTTCCCGATTTCATTGCACTGCGCCGCATGCGACATTTCAGGCTTGCTGCTTCTTGAGCCAGTTTTCGAGCCAGTGGATATCGTAGTTGCCGTCGGCGAAATCTTGTTCCTGCAGCACCTGCTCGAACAAGGGCGCCGTGGTGTCAAGGCCGTCGACGATTAGTTCGCCCAAAGCGCGCCGCATGCGGGCTATTGCGGTCTGTCTATCCAGCCCGTGCACGACTAGCTTTCCGATCAGGCTGTCGTAGTGAGGCGGAACGGCGTATCCCGAGTAGATAGCGGAATCCATCCGAACCCCCAATCCTCCGGGCGCGTGATACGTTGACACCAGGCCCGGGCACGGATCGAAATTTGGAAGTCGCTCGGCATTGATTCTGGCTTCGATGGCATGACCTCGAATTCGCATGTCTTCCTGCTTGAATGACATGGGCATTCCGGATGCTACGAGTATTTGCTCGCGGACGAGGTCGACGCCGAAAATCGCTTCGGTAACCGGATGCTCGACCTGGAGGCGTGTATTCATCTCGATAAAATTGAACTCGCCGTCGGCGAAAAGGTACTCGATCGTTCCCGCTCCGCTGTACCGTATCGAAGCGGCGGCATTTGCTGAAATCTCGCCGATGCCGGCGCGCTGCTCCTCGGTTATGCCCGGCGCCGGCGCTTCTTCAAGCAGCTTCTGGTGGCGTCGCTGCAGCGAGCAGTCTCTTTCGCCCAGAAAAACGGCCTTTCCGCACCCGTCGCCGAAGACCTGAATTTCGATGTGCCTTGGGGTTTCAAGGAACTTTTCGATGTAGACTTCGTCATTGCCGAAAGCTGCGCGCGCTTCCCTTCGCGCCGATTGAAACGCGAATTCCATGTCTTCCGACGCCCCGACATGCTTCATGCCGCGCCCGCCGCCTCCCGCCGCGGCTTTGACAATCACCGGGTAGCCAATTTTCGCGGCGACCGCCATGGCTCGCTCCGCGCTGGGTACCGGTCCATTGGATCCCGGGACGCATGGGACGCCCTGCCGTTTCATGTATTCCTTTGCCGCGACCTTGTCGCCCATAAGCCTAATATGCTCCGACGACGGGCCGATGAACTTGATGCCGTGCTCTTCTAGCACCTGCGCGAATTCGGCGTTCTCGGAAAGGAAACCATATCCTGGATGCACCGCGTCGGCTCCCGTGATCGAGCAGGCGGACACTATCGACGGGATCGAAAGGTAGCTTCGGCCGGCGGGCGGCGGACCGATGCAAACGGCTTCGTCAGCCATGCGGACATGCATGGCGTAGCTGTCGGCGGTTGAATGGACGGCGACCGAACGTATTCCGAGCTCGCGGCATGCGCGAATGACGCGAAGCGCAATCTCACCGCGGTTGGCGATTAGTACCTTGGAAATCATTTCGCGGCCGCTTACTCGATTATAACAAGGGGCGTTCCGAATTCGACCGGCGTCAAATTATCGACAAGAATTCGGGTGATTGTGCCTGATCGGGGAGCGCTGATGTTATTCATCGTCTTCATGGCTTCGATAATCAGCAGGGTCTGCCCCTCGCTGACTTGCTGGCCCAATTCAATAAATTTTTGCGCCCCTTCCTCCGGCTGGAGGTAAACTAGGCCGACCATCGGCGACGTAACCACTCCGGGATGCTGCGCCGGGTCGTTCGAATCCTTGCTTCCCGACTTCTGGGGCGGGTCTCGGCGAGCGGGAGCCGAAAACGGGTTCGACTGCGCGGGCGGAATGAGCGGTTGGACCGACTGGAAAATTCCCTTGCGGCCGATTTTAACCTTGAGCTTTCGATCTGGACCGGTCTGCCTTTCTACTTCGAGCTCCGACAGTTCGCGCTTCCTGAGCAGATCCGCGAGATTCGCAATAAATTGGACATCTTCGTCCTGGCTTTTCTTATTCATTCCATCCCCGCACGCGAGAGTGCCGCATTATTGCCGCACTCGAGGTTTTCTGCCTATCGGACGATTCTTCCTCACGTTTGACTCGGGCGCGCGCTCCTACGAATTGTCCAAAGCGCGCGCCAATTCGATTGCGTCAACCATAGCCTCATAGGACTGCAGGCCCTGAAAGACCGAATTGCCTATTATGAAGCCGGGAGTTCCGCTAATTCCCAGAATCTGCGCCAATTCGCGATTCGTCGCGATAATTCCGGACACGCGCTCGCCTAGCATTTCGTTTTCGAGCCGGTCAATGTCGAAGCCTCGCTCCGCAATCAGAGCTTCAATCGCCGGAATATCCACTGGCCCGTCCGAGGTGATCATTGCGTCGTGCACCGATTTATAGTCTTCGTCTCCATAAAGGCGATGAACGGCTATCGCGAAGCGCGACGCCATTTCGGAATCCGATCCGAGAATTGGGAATTCCTTGACAACGAAGCGAACGTTGCCGTCTTCGGCAAGCAGGTTTTGGACATCGTCGAATGCTCTTCTGCAAAAACCGCAATTGTAGTCGACGAATTCAACGATAGTCGGGAAGCCGTCCAAAGCGCCGCCCACCCAGGAGTCTTCGTCGAAAAAAATTTCGTTTGAAAAATGATCAATGGCAAGGGCTTGCGCCTGCGCCTGGGCTAGGCGCTGCCGTTGCTCCCAAACTTGCATCGCCTCGATCAGGACTTCCGGGTGTTCGAGAAGGAAATTGCGGATTTCCATTTCCAGATGGCCGCGTTCTTCCTCGCTTTCGATGGGAAAGTCCGCCGCTGCGGGTATTGCGGCAGCCAAAAAAAACAGAGAAGCCGCGAGCGATATTTTATTGGTCAAATTACTGTCCTTCTGTCGTTTAGCAAGCATGGCAAGTTACCTTTCTAGGCGTTGCGCCATCGCCGACGCTGCGATTCCAACTTCGTAGACTGTATGCGATTTGATCATGAAGGCGCCAAGACAAATTCAAATCCGCTCCTAGTTCGAAGCGCGGCCCAGGACCCACCAGCCGCGCCGCCCGGTATTCTTCCTGCTCTTCGAACCCGCGCTTTCGATCTCGTCCCGGCCGCGGTCGTCGTCTTTGCCGCCGCTTCCGCGGCCGTCGGACTCGCTGCCTAGTCCGGGAATATTCGACGGCGAGGCAATGGAGTCGGCATCAATAGCCTCTTCAGATCTCCTATCAATTGCGGTTGTCGGCTCGGAAACCTCGGCAAGCGCATTTACCGCCGCTTTCGACCTTCTTCGCGTTCTTTTGGCCGGCGGCTTCGATTTGGTCTCGCTATCGGATTTGCCGCCAGCATTCGAATCGACATTGTCGGCAGCCTCAATCGAACCGGCTGATTCGGAGGCGCCTGAAGAAACAGGATTGGAGTCGCCAGGCTGTTCCCCGTTTTCGCTCGCTTGATCGGTTATTCGATTGAGTTTCCGGCCACTTTTAGAGCCCGCCTTTTTCAGTTTCGGTTTTTGCTCTATTTCGGGGTTTTCGATTAGTTCGCCTCGGGGTTCATTTGCAGATTCCGATGTAGATTCTTGCGTTTTTTTCCTGTTTCTGCGTTGCCGAGCGGGCTTCTTTTTTGCATCTTCAGCTTGATCGGAAGCTGCGCTAGGTTCGCTTCCTGAAACGTCGCCTGCGGTATTCGGCGCTGCCGCGGGAGTCGAATCTGCAGCCGCCTTGGCGCTTTCTTCGTCCGTTCGCCTAGTCTTCCTTTTTCGACGATGCCTGGACGGCTTTTTCCCGAATTCTTCCTGCTGCAGGGAATCTCCCTCCGGAGCCCGAAGTGATTCTGTGGATTCAGGCGTGAGCGCGTCGGCGGCAACCACGTCGGGCGATGGCGGTTTTTGCCTCTCCTGATCGTCTCGCCTGATGGACTTTCCTCGGCGGCGGCGCCTTCTTTTTTGTTTTGGTTCTTCAGAGGCGGTTTCTCGAACGGAACCGTCGTGCTTCGGAATGCGGGTTAGCGAAACTACATTTTCAGAACCGGGCTGCGGAATTGGCGTCGTATCTTTTTCGACGATGAAGTCCGGATTGGTCAGGGAGGGGTCGGCCTGGAACCTCGCTTTGATTCCGAATTTTGCTTCAATGGCCGAAATATTCCCCCTTTTTTCATTCAGGATGAAATTGACCGCCGGAACCGGAGCTCGGACAAGCAAGTCGGCCGAATTGTCATTGCTTGCTTTGGCGGAAAGTTCGCGCAATGCCGACAGGGCCACGGAAACATCTGATCTGACTGTGCCGGTGCCATGGCAATTTCGGCAAGGAGTGGTCGATGCCTCCACCATGCCCGAGCGAAGCCTCTGTCGACTCATTTCAAACAGCCCGAATTCGGAAATCCTGCCCGTCTGCACCCGCGACCTGTCCTTTCGGATGCTATCGCGCATGCATTTCTCAACCGCGGCGTTGTTTCGGCGGTCCTCCATGTCGATGAAATCGATTACGATCAAACCGGCCAAGTCTCGAAGCCTTAGCTGCTTGGCGATTTCGGGGGCTGCTTCGAGGTTCGTTTTCAGGGCCGTCTGTTCCACCGAGCCTTGGCGCGTTGCGCGCCCGGAGTTTACGTCGATCGCAACGAGCGCCTCCGTCGTATCGATGACGATGTAGCCGCCCGAAGGCAAGCGAACGACCGGGTCGAACATTCCCGACAGGAAGTCTTCGACGCCGTGCCGAACGAAAAGAGGAATTTCGCCCGTGTAATGACGCACTTTTCTGGCATGCGAGGGCATGATCATCTTCATGAAGTCCTTGGCGACTCGGTAGCCGCGTTCGCCTTCGACGATAACCTGATCGATCTCTTTCGAATAAATGTCTCGAATCGATCTTTTGATAAGATCGCCTTCCTCGAAAATCTGCGCAGGCGCGATGGATTTGAGAGTTAACTCACGAATTTCATCCCACTGACGCATCAGGAATTCATTGTCGCGCCGGATTTCCTGCCGCGTCCTTTGCGCTCCAGCCGTTCGGATGATCAAGCCCGTGCCGTCCTTCACGTCGAGTTTCTCGGCGATCGCCTTTAGTTTTTTTCGGTGAGCGGGATTGGTTATTTTGCGGCTGATGCCACCTCCGCGCGCCGTATTCGGCATCAGGACGCAGTAGCGGCCAGCGAGGCTGACATAAGTAGTGAGAGCCGCGCCCTTGTTGCCTCGTTCCTCCTTTGTGATTTGAACGAGCAGAATCTGGTTGACGCGGATGACTTCCTGGATGTTGTAGTTGCGATTGAACTGATGCGATCGCCGAGACGAATTTTTTTTCGACCCGTTGGTTCCCTTGCTGGGTCGGGGCTGATTGTCGGACGCGGCGGCGCGGGATTCGTTCTGTTCGGAAATTGCCGGCGAATCGCTTGAGGCCGCCGAAAACGCTTCGGATGCATTCTCGGGAGGGCGTGAGCCGTTTTTTTCTGAATCGGCGTCGTCCAGCAAGACGGTACTGCCTGGTTCGTATTCGACGATGGCCATTCCGGCGATGTCTCGGTCGTCGGGCGTTGTCGAATCGACAATTTCGAGCGACCCCGAGGTTTCGAGTGCGCCGGTCCCGGAGAGGGGAGCCGCCGGCGAGCTAGAGTCATTCTTGCCGACCGCCTCTGCAGATTCATTTTTTTCTTCGTCTTCAAGAGTTTGCCGATCGGCGACAGGAATGACAAAATAGTCGGGGTGGATTTCCGAAAACGCCAGAAATCCGTGCCGGTTGCTCCCGTACTCGATGAATGCGGCCTGCAGAGCCGGCTCGATTCGGGTTACTTTTGCCAGATAGATGTTGCCGGTTAACGGTCGCCTGCTAGCGGTCTCGAAATCGAATTCGGTAATCTCGTCTCCGTTGGTGACGACCACGCGCGTTTCTTCCTCGTGCGTGGCGTCGATGAGCATGTTATGTGCCATTTATTTGTTCCGAACCGCGTACGAAACCCAGGTATGCTACCGGTGTCTTCGTGCGCGGAATTGTCTGGATGAGCGAACGCGCGTCTACCGACCGAGACTTGCCCGCAGAGCGGTTCGGTGTCGGCGGTCGATTTGTGCTTCGGTCGCATCAAGCTTCTTTCGCCGCTTCCGCTTCCGCGCAGCGGCCGTTTTTCCTTCGCAGCCGGAGTATCCAACGCTCGTATTGACAAGCAACGGCGGCGCGCGCAGTCGGCACGCCATTGCCCATGCGCTTAGTCAGTGGTGCGAAACGAATATCCTGCATTTCCCGCCGGCAGTTTTTCTGCCGCGCGGCTTTCCTAAAAGAATACAGCCTTCCGATGTTAAATTGCAACAGTAAAATAGGATGCGAGTTTTGGAAGGCTGCGGACAACTTCTTGTGATCGAATCCGAAGCCAATTGATGGAATTCGACGGTTCAGTGCAATATAGGTTCCGACCAAGTGCCAGAGGTTATGTTCTTGAAAAAAGTTGCGATTTCATTTCTCGGCGGGCTGTGTAGCTGGATTTGCCTGGGTTTTGCGGTCGCCGCATGGATCTTGGGGGCCCTGGTGTGGTCGTATGGAAGCGACTTGCCGAGCTACGCGCAACTCACGCGCTACCAACCTCCGACGATCAGCAGGATATATTCTCGGGAAGGGCGGCTTATCGACGAATTCGCTAGGGAACGCCGACTTTTCGTTCCGATCGACGAAATTCCCAAGATTGTGAAGAGTGCCTTTATTTCGGCGGAAGACAAGCATTTCTATACGCACAAGGGATTTGATCCCGTCGGAATCGTGAAGGCCGCCGTGGAGGCTATGCGCGAAGGCAAGATGCGAGGCGCTTCCACGATTACTCAGCAAGTGATGAAGAACTTCCTGCTGGGAGGCGAACGATCCGTACCGCGTAAAATCAAGGAATTGATCCTCGCGTTTCGAATTGAAAACGTCTTCGAGAAGAGCAAAATCCTTGAACTCTACCTGAACGAAATCTTTCTCGGCCAAAATTCCTACGGCGTCGCCGCCGCGGCGCAGACGTACTTTAACAAATCTCTGGAAGAGCTTCGCCCGGAAGAGGCGGCATACCTCGCGGCTCTGCCCAAAGCTCCGTCCACCTATCATCCGGTGCGGCAGCACGAGCGAGCGCTCGCCCGTAGGAATTTCGTCCTCCGGGAAATGGTGCAGAACGGTTTCCTTGATCCGGCTGAGGGAGCGGAGGCAGAGCAAGCCCCGCTTCGAACAGTGCAGCAGGGACACTACAGTTCCTTTCGGTCGTCCCTTCCGCCAAGGGGCTACTTTACCGACGAGATTCGAAGGCAGCTTTCGAGCGACTTCGGAGCCGACGCATTTTTCGGCGGAGGGTTGACGATTCGCGCGACCATTGATCCCGAACTTCAAGAAATAGCGACTGCGGCGCTTCGCGAAGGGCTTGAGGAATTCGATCGGTCGCTCGGCATCTGGCGCGGCACCGGTATCCGTCTCGTCCGGGATGTTTTGTCGGAAAAGGGATTGTGGCGGGCTGAATTGGCAAAAGCCAAAGTTCCGAGAGATATTGCGGGATGGCATCCGGCGGTCGTGTTGGCAATAGATTCCGACTCCGTGGAGCTCGGCGTCGATGCCGCAATTTCGGAGCGCACCATTAAATTGAGCGGGCAGGACAGGTATTGGAAGCGGCACTACCTTTCGGACGGGCGACTCTCGAAGATGGCCCGGTCCGTTGCGGATATCCTAGGACTCGGCGAAGTTGTGTATGTCTCGCGCGTCGTGCGGGATTCAGAAGGGAAAGCCCGGGAATCTTGGATGCTGCGCCAAATACCGGAAGTTCAGGGAGCATTCATGGCCATGGATGCGAACAATGGCAGAGTATTGGCAATGCAAGGCGGCTTTTCCTACCAGGAAACGGTTTTCAACAGGGCAACTCAGGCGACCCGGCAGCCAGGTTCGACCTTTAAGCCATTCGTGTATGCGGCGGCTCTTGATTCGGGACATTCCCCCGCGACGATAGTTATGGATGCGCCGATTGCGCTCGAGACGGACGCGGGCATTTGGCAGCCGAAAAACGCCAGCGGGAAGTTTTTCGGCCCGGTAACTCTTCGAACGGGAATAGAGTATTCGCGCAACCTGATGACGGTCAGGCTTGCCAACGAAGTAGGAATGGACACGATTGCGGGCTATGCCGAAAATTTCGGCGTCTATGAAAAAATGCAACACAATCTAGCGAATTCGCTTGGCGCGCAGGAATCGACGCTCTACCGCATTGTGGCTGCCTACGCGATGTTTGCGAATGGCGGTGAGCGCGTTGAGCCGACCCTTGTGGACCGCGTGCAAGATCGGTACGGAAAAACGATTTATCGCCATGACAAGCGGCTCTGCCATAATTGCGCGGAACGATTTCTGGAACCCGGATCCTTGCCTAGAGTCACCGCCAATCGGGTTCGAGTTGTCGATCCCGTCACCGCTTATCAGATAACGTCCATGATGCAGGGCGTCGTGCGCCGCGGTACGGCTGCAGGATATGTTGACGCCGAATTCCCGGTTGCAGGCAAAACCGGAACGACTAACGAGTCAAAGGACGCTTGGTTCGTTGGCTATACGCCGGAAATCTCGGCCGGATGCTATATCGGATACGATTTGCCTAGGAGCCTTGGGAGGCAGGCGTTCGGCGGCGTGTTGTGCGGGCCTGTATTTAGCCGATTTATTGAAGCTGCCGTTGAGAAATACGGTTCGTCCGATTTCAAGATTCCGGATGGCGGCACATTCGTAGAAATCGACAGAGCAACAGGGCTACCGATTCGCGAAAGGCGGGAGCCCGGCTTCGCAGTCGACAAAATTGAACCCGTGCCGGGCGGCGAAAGAGGTGGAATCGCGATGCCCGACGCCGATTTGGGAACGGCTCCGATTCCCGAATCGCAGGTCAAATATTCCGCCGGCGACAGAGTGGAAGTGATCGCCGAGTTTTTTAGGCGGGGAACCGAGCCGGATTCCGTCCCGTCGAAAATAGTCGACGGAGGATTCCCGTTCTCTTCAGATCTTCCTTTTGTCGTGGAAAACGGTTCAACCGCGGGTAGAGACGACGAAAGCGAAGCCGAGGTCGGGGCGCGGACAGATAGCGAAAGTCGCCGAAGGGAAAAATCCTCTTTCGATTCGATGTCTTCCGGCGGACTTTATTAGCGAATCTCGTTAATTGCGCGAATTTTGCCAAGAGGATCCCGCTCAATTCGACAGGATGATCCGTGCTGAATATCGGTAGAGGCGCGACCGAAGATTAGTTCCGCCAATTGCGAAGGATTCCAATTGAATAACTCGGCGGCCGACTGATGACGCTGCGGCTTTTCGACGAAGCGGCAATTGCGCATGCCCCGTCGCGCAGACGACCGGCATTGTATGGCGCCGAGCCGAATTCCGACTAATCCTCCCTTTGAAGCGCAAGCGTTAACCTGTTTCCCGTTTCTAATTCGCTCGCTCCCCGATCGAAAGATGCGCCGCGCCTTACGAGTCCTTTGCTACCGAGCCGCGTCTCAGCCTTTGGACCGGGCTTAGCAATGCCGAATTTGACCAAGGGCAAGCGCCTTTGATATCGCCTATGCCGAAGACGCGAGCGGTCCCCGGACGCTCTCTATGAGTATGCTCGCCCAGGCCAGAATTTCGGACTGCTTCGAATTTTGGGACCCGCGCCAATCAATTCGGTGGCGGCTCGCGAAAGTACGGTCCGCCGCCATCGCAATGGTATAATGTCGCTATGACGGCGCGTTTTAACGCTTTATTCTAGGCTTAAGGCTATTCCATAAATTGGAAGTCCGCCGTCAGCCTAGATTGGCTCCGTCGCCCGATCGCTTGCAAAATCCTTGCCCGTCCCTGTCGGAGTCACTATTTACAATTGTGTATTCGATTTAAATTTCGGCTGGCCAAAGGGCTAGTTTGCGGCGGGGAACAGAAAAATGCGTCCGGAAACCCAAATCGCGGTGGAGGCGATACAAAAGTCGCTCGTATTGCTGAATCAGAGAATGAATCTCCCGTCGGCGAAGGTACGGTTGGACGAAATAAATTCCGAGGTCGAGAATCCTGGATTGTGGAATGAACCCGCGAGAGCCAAGAAGCTTATGCAGGAGCGGCAAGCGCTAATGGATTCAATTGAATTCCTGGAATCGATAGATCGAGAACTCGCGGACAACCTCGACTTGATTGAGTTGGGCGAAGCCGAGGGCGACGAGGAAATCGTTCGCGAAGCGGAAGAGTCATTGGCAAACTTGCGGAAAATTGCGGAAAAAAAGGAGATTGAAGCCCTATTGGGCGGCGAGGCGGATACAAACGATGCGTTTTTGGAAATCAATGCGGGAGCCGGCGGGACGGAGTCTTGCGACTGGGTGGCGATGCTGACGAGGATGTACGAGCGGTGGGCGATAAACCGCGGGTACAAGATAGAGTTGGTCTCTCAGAATCGCGACGGCGAGGCCGGGCTGAAGTCGGCCACATACAAGATCGCCGGGCGCAACGCCTATGGATGGCTAAAGACTGAATCGGGTGTTCATCGGCTTGTTCGGATTTCGCCATTCGACAGCAATGCTCGTCGGCACACGTCGTTCGGAAGCGTCGTAGTTTATCCGGTCGTGGACGAAAATATCGAAATCGACATTAATCCCGCCGATATTCGAACCGACACGTTTCGTGCTTCGGGGGCGGGCGGTCAGCATGTAAACAAAACCGACTCGGCGGTCCGCATGACGCATATGCCTACGGGAATCGTCGTGACATCTTCCGAAAAATCGCAGCACCAGAACCGCGCGAACTGCCTGAATGCGCTCAAATCACGGCTTTACGATCTTGAACTGCGAAAGAGAACGGAAGCTATCCAGGAAATGCACGATCAAAAGGGCGACGCTGGATGGGGCAACCAAATTCGTTCCTATGTCTTGCAGCCCTATCAAATGGTCAAGGACCTGCGCACGAACTATGAAACGTCGAATACGCAAAGCGTGCTGGACGGCGACCTTGACAAATTCATGGAAACCGCGCTTGCACTGGAGGTCGCCGGAAAATCCAGGTCCGAATCCGCCTCTTGAGCTAGCGAACCGGCCGTGATGGCATTGCCGGCAATTGAGTCTAGGAAATTGCGCCTGTCAAACAACGCGCGAAAGCGCGCGAGATTCGCCGATTGCGGATCTCGCTCTAATTCGTATTCAGATCGCCCAAGGCCTTAGTTCGGCTGGACTTGCTGCGGTTTTCGACCGGATTGAATCGCGGGTGGAATTTTCGGCGAACTCTTGTCCGAGCCGAGCGGATCGTCGGTACGTTTGACCGAGCCTTCAAAATGAGCGCCTGCTTCAATCGCAATCGTCGCATGGATAATGTCGCCTTCCACGCGAGCGCTTTTGTTCAAACGGATCCGCAAACCGCGCAATTCTCCGACTATCCGGCCATTCACGACAACGTCGTTGGCGACGACTTTGCCGTGTATCGTAGCCGTTTCGCCGACAGTAAGCACGTTGGCCCTGATATCGCCTTCGATCTGGCCTTCGACCTTTATGTCGCTCTTGGATTTCAAATTGCCTTTGACGAGCAGGTCGCCCGACAGGAGGGACGGCGCTCCCGGCTCTGCCGGCTTGGCACGCGGAGCCGGTTTCGGCGGCGGCGATGGCATAGGCGCCGTTCGCTGCATGCGCTCTGCTTCGGGTTGGGCGAGGCGTTCGCCTTCGCCAGTTTTTGGTTTATTGCCAAACATTTTTCTGAGCCTCGGTTCTAGTCATCGGTCGACAGCGATTCGAAACAAATATCCAGGACTGCACGGTGATTCCGCCGACCATTCTTGCACTGCCCATACCATCAATTCGTGAGCCATGCGATAGGAACTTGTCCAAACGCGTCAAAATTTTTTTGGCAATTCCTCGTCTCGCTGTTCAATGTAGGCGAGTAGATTGCCGCCGCAAGTCCCGGACGACTGCGCAATTGATCTTCGTCGGAACCCTTGCATCGGAAACCGACAGCGGATTGCAATGACGAATTTTCGATAAGAGACAAAAACGATGGGATCTGGTCGGTGCGAGCGGGGCGGTCAGGGCACTGATCCTGCAGCGCCGCATGTTCGCCTCGCGGCATCGATCCGCAGAGAATAGTCCAATCGATCTACGTACTTAGATCGAGTCTTGCGTCGTCGGTAAGGTAGGCTATCGAGATCGATCAACCGTTCCAGAAAATCCGCCAGAACACTCGATAGCATTGGCGCACGTGCGGCCGGACGAAGTCCGATCATCGCTGCGCTCTCGATCTGAGCGCTGACGACCGCGCTGCGGGCACGCGCTGCGCCTGTCCGACCGGCCGGAAGGTAAAACGCCGGCATATGCAAGGGGCCGACGATCCGGGGACGGATTTGATTGGCTAAGTCCTCCAAATGCCTCCGCTCGTAGATTTCCGAGCCGTTGCTTCTCGATGATCCAGCGAATCCGTCGCTAGGCGGGCGCCGCAATAACTCGAACGAGAATTCGTCGGTTCCGACCCGCAACTGGATGCCATCGGGGATTATGGTATTGGACTCGCTCGCTTTTGCTCTGATCGTTAATTCCTGGACGATAGGCGCGATGTCGTGCGCGATGCTTGCGAACAACAATTCGTGAGGTACCCTTGGCTCCCTTGCGAATTAGCGCCCAAATTTCTTCCTTGCCGAAGTATCGGCCGACTTCATTGCCAAGAAATTGCCTTGCTCGGCAAATCCAGATCGGATTGCGTCCACAACCGATCCGGGAAGCGAGATTCCTCCTTCGAAAGGTGCCCGACCCTTTTCCGCAATCGTGGATTCCGCCAATTCGGTGAGTCCATTGACGGCCTATTCGTGCAATTTCAAAGCCTCGATGCTACGGATCATTGGAGGATTCAGAGAATGACGCCGCCGACCGGGCCAGCCGCCTCGACTGAAAAAACGGTGCAGAGCATTGATCGAAATGGCTAGATAGGATTTCCGGTATTGCCGGGCCCGATGAATATCGCAAACGGGCGCAAGTCGATCTCGGCCTCGTCGATTGGTCCAAAATCCTTCACTTCCAGTTCAACGATGTCTTCAGTGTCTGGATCGCTGATATTTTTACGCTTCGCCTACGGCGATTTTTCAGACCGATCGGCCCAGCGGCATTTTTTGCATCGGGAGTTGTTAGACTCCGTATGCAATGTCAATCATAGGAAACGGCGAAACACGAAATGAGTGGAATCAAATTGCGTGGGCGTAGTCGTCGCAGGCTTCGCGCATCCTGCGGGAGGCCGAAAGCTCGCATTTGAAAAGCCAAATCGGTCGCCGCCGTTTGAATCAGCTGGTGGCACACCAAGTGTCGCTGCTGCATCTTCAGGCGCGCAGGCTGGAACTGAACTCGCCGGAGTTCGTGTCCGGTTCCTCAAGCAAAGCAGCTTTGCTAATTAGGCCTTCGCCGCGGCCTATGTCGTCAAGAGAATGGTCGAGCGGAAAAGTAAAGGATTCCACCCGTGCTCCCGGCCGGATACCTCCCCTCGGTAGGCGTTGCCGGACACGCCTAGGCATCGCTCCGCCTCTAGAGCCGCCACAGAAGATTTCGCTGGGAGCGCGCGATCGAAAATCGGATTTGACGCCCGTCGAAACGAGAGCGGAAGCGAAGCGGGCCAAATTGTCAGAATTCGAGTTCGAACTATCCGATCTCGCGTTGGCCATGAGGCATTTTTTGAGTATAGTCATGTGACAACACACTTCTCGGCAACTTCGCAGTAGGAAATTCAGCCGAGAGACAATTGGCACATGAGCGAGCAAAGCAAAATCTCCAAAGGCGTTGCGTGGATCGTTGGCGCAATCTCCGTGGTATTTGCGCTGGCATTTGCGCTCAGCGTTACTGCGCTAACCGTCTTGGCGACAGGTCCGGTAGAAGCTCCGGAATGGCTTAAGTCGCGAGTCGAAAACAAGCTCGAGGCTTTGCTTGGAACCGATTCACTGGATATCGAACACCTTGAGTTGTCCTTTGACCTGAATTTCTTGGCGCCTGCAGCGCATTTTCATGGCATCAAGGTCTTGGGAGCTCAAGGCGAGATCGTTACCGCGTTTTCCGCCGCGACGGCGGAGTTCGACTTAAAGCAGCTTATTGCCGGGCAATTGATTCCAAGATCGCTCCGGATTCCGCATTTGAGATTGGATCTGGTTCAGGAAATCGATGGTTCCCTGGCTCTAGCCGTTCGGCCTCTCGGAACCGACGGCGGAACTGGATTGGTCGCGTCCAATTCATTTTTCGACGTCGTGAATTTGTTCAGAGGCGGCGAACTGGCATTTCTGGATTCGATCGAGATCGAAGAGGTCGAACTTGAAATCCAAAATTTGGCTCTGGATCGTTCGTGGTTTGTCGAACGCGGGAAACTGAAAGTCGAAAGATTCGATTCGTCCATTTCCGGCCAAATGACATTTCGCATTTCCGGAGACGAAAGCCCGGCGGCATTGGCGTCGATTGAGTTTATTTCGGAAGAAGGCGCCAGGGAAATCCTGATCAACGGCAGTTTAAGCGGGGCCCGAGCCAACGAATTGCCGCTAGGCGATGAGTTCAAGGAGCACGCAATTCGGCTGGATGCGCCGATCGTTGCCGAAGCACGGGCGAAAATGAAAGATGACGGTAAGATAGAGGACATTAATGCCAGTTTACGCGTATTGGAGGGAACGTATTCGTATGCTGACGACAAGACAATTTTCGTGGACGGCGCGGAATTCGATTTCGTCGTGGATCCTTTGTCGTCGAGAGTAGATTTCTCGCGCATTTTCGTTGAAACGGAGATTCTAAAACTTTCCGGCAAGGGATATGCAATAGTTCCGCCGATCTCGGAATCGAAACCAAGATATATTGTCGGCGGTTTGGAATACTTCGACTCGGAATTCGCATGGCCTGAGCAATTCGACTCGCCAATATCCGAGGTGTCCGGACAGATGAGTTTCCGAATTGGAAACAGCCCGCAGGCCATAGAATTCTTCGGGACCGTAGTCGATTCAAAATCGAATCGTTTTTCAACCGACGGAAAGCTTGCTCTGACCGCGGACGGGCTTTCGGCTTCTCTTGCGGCGTCATCCCAGACATTGTCATTGGAGAGGATTATAGAACTTTGGCCGAACAAAATCGCTCCAACTGCTAGGGAATGGGCCAAAGGCCGTATTGTCGGAGGCATAGCGTCCGATCTGCACGGCGCGGTCGTGATTGAACCGGCGCAGCCGACAAAGGCGGGATTGACTTGGCGCTTTTTGCTTGACGAGGCGAAGTATGCAAAAGACCTGCCGCCGATATCTGGTGCCGCCGGGTACGGAGAACTTACGGCAGACGGTTTCGCGGTGGTTTTCGAGAATGGTAGAATTCGGATTCCCGACAACGGTTCGATCAATATCGCCGAAACGTCTTTTTCGGTCCTCGATTATCGCGCCAAGAAAAGGCGGGCCTCGGCAGAGGTGCGATTTGGCGGCGAATTCAAGTCGATTTTCGCCTTTCTCGACTACGATCCGATCAACTTTTTGCAAAACGCCGGGATTTCGTCAGATTTCGCAACCGGGCAAGCGCAGGGAAAAGCAAAACTCGATTTTCCAATTCGAACAAATCTTTCGACATCGGATTTTCGAGTGGCGGCCTCTGGAACAGCAAGTCGTGTATACGTGTCGGACGTCGCAAGAGGCCGATCGTTTTCCGCAGACCTTTTGGAATTCAAAGTAACGGACATGGATATTTCCGTGTCGGGAAACGGCAGTTTCGGAAGGATTCCCGTATCGGGAACCTGGACCAAGAGTTTCGGAGAAGATGCTGATGGCGAAAGCCTGCTTGCGGGAAATTTTCCCTTATCCGCAAGTGCGATCAAGGAATTTGGGGTCGAACTGCCAAATGATTCGGCTGTTGGCGAACAGACTGCCAATTTTACGGTTGAATTTGCAGGCGATGCAAATCCTCAGATCGTCCTGTCGACGAGGCTGGATAAATTCACTCTGTCCGTTCCGGCGCTGGGATGGCTCAAACCGCAAGGTCAAAGGGGCCAGCTAACGGTAATTTCGGAAATAGCGGACGGCGGGTCGTTGGACAGGTTCGATCTAGAGACCGATGGGCTATCGGCGCGCGGACACATGCTATTTGATGGTGCCGGCGAACTGAAACGCGCCGAATTTAGTCGGCTTAGAGTCGGCAAGTGGCTCGATGCTCCCGTGTCGATAGGCCAGGTCGACGGACGAATTTCCATACAAGTTAACGGCGGAGAACTTGACCTTCGGCATTTCGAGTTCGGGTCGGGGACGGGAATGCCCGAAACCAAGTCGCCAATTTCGCTAAACCTCGACAAGTTGATCTACTCCGACAAAATCGTTCTTACCGATGTCCAGGGAAGTATAGTAACCGGCGAAGCGATCGAAGGCAGATTGAGGGGCCTAGTTAACGGAAAGGAGGAAATAGAGCTTGCTCTTTCAGGCTCGAGACACGGCACAAGAGTCGACGCCACGGCACAGAACGCCGGTGCCGCGCTAGCTGCCGCGGGAGTTTTGGACAATCTCTACGGCGGCCAAATTCAAGTAAGATTCACACCTAGCGAAAACGAAAGCGAGTATCGGGGACAGTTCAAGATTTCAAACGTAAGAGCAGTCGAAATGCCGCTGCTCGGCGCTATACTGGACCTTATTAGCGTTGTCGGATTGCTACAAAAACTTGCCGGAGAAGGTATTCAATTTCAAACGATCGAGGGCGACTTTAAAATGGTGGATTCCGGAATCATTTTTCGCGACGGCAGCGCAACCGGACCCTCGATCGGATTGACTTTTGGCGGTGGGGTCAACACTGAACAGTCCCTGATCAACATTTCCGGAGTAATCACGCCGATCTATTTGCTTAACGGCATACTGGAGCAGATGGAATTCGTACCTAAAATATTCGGCAAAAAAAAGGGCGAGGGCGTATTCGCATTCAATTACGAAATAAAAGGCGATTCCCGCCAGCCGCAAATCACCGTGAATCCGGTGTCGGGCTTGTTGCCGGGATTTCTTCGCGACTTGTTGAGCAGCGTCGCAGCGCCCTCCAGCAGATGAAACTGTCAGATTTCGATTTTGACCTTCCCGACGACCTGATTGCGCTTCGCCCGGCCCGACCTCGCAGCAGCGCTCGCCTTTTGTTGGTAAGGGATGAAGAATTCTGCGACACGCGCGTCAACCGGCTTCCCGAGATCCTGCGTCCGGGAGATTTGCTCGTTGTCAACGATACGAAAGTGGTGCCCGGAGCTCTCGACGGGCACCGAATCCGCGAATCGAAATCAAAGATTTCGCTCAATCTTGTCCAGGATCTAGGTTGCGGCAGGTGGCGAGCCCTGGCCAAACCATTGCGGAGGATCAGGAGCGGCGACCGACTGGAATTCGGGAACAAACTTTGGGCGACAGTTATCGAGCGGAGCGATTCCGGCATCGAGATTTGCTTCAATGTGAAGGGCGATGCATTTGACAGAGCCCTTTCGGATCGCGGCAAGGCGCCGCTCCCGCCCTATATTTCATCGCGTAGGAACATAGACCGATACGATCGAACCGACTACCAAACCATTTTCGCAGAGCGACCTGGCGCCGTTGCGGCACCGACGGCATCTCTTCATTTCGACAACGCGCTACGGAACAATTTGTCGGACAACGGAATCGGCATAGCGGCGATAACTCTCCACGTAGGGGAAGGGACATTCCTTCCGGTCAAATCGGAAAGCATAGGCGAGCACCGCATGCATGCCGAATGGGGGGAGATCACTACGGCTGCCGCCGAAAAAATCAATGCCGTGCGCGACGCGGGCGGACGAATTGTCGCTGTCGGAACTACGCCTCTGCGCTTGCTGGAATCGGCGTCCGGTCCCCGTGGCGAATTAAATGCCTGGTCGGGCGAAACGCGAATTTTCATCAAGCCGGGCTATAGAGTCAGGTCCGTCGACGCATTGCTTACGAATTTTCATTTGCCGAAGTCGACGCTGTTCATTCTGGTCGCCGCGCTCGCCGGGCAGGAACGCGTGCGCTCGATTTACAGGCATGCCGTTAGCGAACGCTACCGGTTCTATTCTTACGGAGACTGTATGCTCCTATTCCTCTCAGGAATTTAACTAGCAACATTCGCGAGCGTTGAATCACAAAATCTCGTCCCGGGTGCTCAAGACCTGAAATAAAATAACGCGGATAGCCGATGCAGCTATTTTGGCGCAACGCTGGAGTGAAGTAGCGGAACGCAACGTCGATCGACGCAAATCAATTGGGTATCCCGGCAACCGCGGGTGCGCCGAGCGAATGACCGAATTCAGAACGGCTGGGGCAGGCATTCGAATAACGGCCGTTCGATAAGGACAATAAACCAATCGTATTCGTTGGCGAGTCGTGGCTCGGGCGATTCGGTTGGCACTTGGCCGAATTAACCCTTGAATATCAAGCAGTTCGAGATTGGATGTCATTCTTGCGAACAATTGGTTTGGGAGGGAAAGGCAAATGCGGGCGTCATTGGCTGGATGAGCCTCTTTGCTCGATACCGAAACGACAAAATCTCGGTCCAACGTGCTTGGAAAGAGTTTTGAGAAAAATTTTCTCGTTTGCCCAAAAACGCCGCGAGAGCGTCGCTTTATGGACATCGGCTACTCTCGAAAATCCAAATATGCCTGAGTTCCGTATCAAGATTCGGCGGCTCGAAAATGATAACAGTCATAGGTCAATCGTGGGCGCTTCTGCTCGGAATGCTTTTCTTGATGCTAGGCAACGGGATGCTGGCAACGCTTCTCGGTATTCGCGGTGCGATGGAAGGCTATTCTGCGAGCACTATGTCGTTCGTAATGGCAGGTTATTTCTTGGGATTTTTAGGAGGCTCGATGCTAGCGCCGGCTTTGATCAGGCGCGTCGGCCACGTTCGGGTTTTCGCTGCTCTCGCATCGATGATTTCCGCCACTTTCATATTGTTCGCAGCATTTCCTTCACCCGTTATTTGGGCGCTCCTTCGAATCATAACCGGATTTTGCTTTTCGGGCGTCTATGTCGTGGCGGAAAGCTGGTTGAATGACAGTGCAACGAACCAAACTAGAGGGAAGACTCTTTCGCTTTATCTTGTAGTTCAAATGTTCGGCGTCGTAACGGCCCAGGCTCTGCTGAATATCGGGGACCCGTCTGGCTACTTTCTCTTTGTCATCGCGTCCGTTTTGGTCTCGATTTCATTTACGCCGATTCTGCTTTCGGTTTCACCAGTGCCCGTATTTAGTACATCGAAGCCGATGACGCTCCGCGAATTGTTTCGAGTGTCGCCGCTCGGCTGCGTTGGCTCTTTCTTGCTAGGCGGCGCATTCGCGGGATTATGGGGAATGGGTTCCGTTTACGGCACCGAAGCGGGAATGAGCGTCGCCGAAATATCGCTCTTCATTGCAATAATTTATGTCGGCGGGCTGCTGTGTCAGTTCCCAATCGGCTGGATTTCCGACCGCATGGACAGGCGACTGCTCATCGCCTTGATTTCCTCGGCCTGCGCCGTGGCGTCGTTCGCGGGGATCGTCGTCGGCGATGTATATGTCGTCCTGCTCATTATAGCTTTTTTGATCGGAGGAATAACTAACCCGTTGTATTCCCTGAATATCGCGTACACAAATGATTTCATCGGAACCGAGGACCGAGCTGCGGCGGCGGGCGGGCTGATATTCATCCATGGTATCGGTGCGATCGGCGGTCCGGTTATCGTTGGCTGGATGATGGAGTTTTTTGGCGCGAAAGGCTTTTTCATGCACCATCTCGTACTTGTAGCGTCATTGGCTGGATACGCGATTTACAGGATGGCGATACGTCCGGCTCCTGCCGCCGAAGACACCGCCGCCTTTACGCCGGTCAACCCGGCGTCAACTCCCGTGGCGGTCGACATGGTTGTACAGGAATTCTCTGCGGAGCAGGAGGATGATCGGTAATCGTATGGCAGGCAATTGAGCTGCGATTCCGGGGTATCGCGGACTGGCGCGAGTCGGCATGAATTCGATTGACGGGGCCTTGCGCCTTAACGGCGTAGAGTCGGAACCGGATTCTACGGTTGGCCCCATGACCTTGAGCTGAATCGGATTTCCTAAAGAATTGCTTCGCGGTTTGACTCGGAAAGTCTCGCCAGAAAATTTTACATTATCGCGGACGCTCGATCAGGAGGGCTTTAGCGGACTTCAATGGCTGCCCCTGCTCGAAAAACTTCTGCGGATTGCGAAACCGAAATTCCGTTGATAAAGCGGTCGCTCATGGACACTTACCGGCCAATTCTCTTGTAGCGAGGAATTTCCAGCATGAGTAAATTCACGCCTGAAGCGGTCCTTTCATTCTGGGTCGACGATATCGGGCCGAAAGGATGGTACTTCGGAGGCGACAAGATAGACGCAAAGATTCGAAAGAGATTCAGGCCGCTTTGGGACGCGCTAATGTCGGACGAATACTCGGATTGGGGCCTATCGCCCAAAGGCGCTCTGGCGCGAATCATCGTTCTGGATCAGTTCTCGCGCAATATGTTTCGAGATTCAGCCAAATCCTTCGAAGCCGACGAGCGCGCCCTGCGATTTGCCGGGATGGCTATCCAGGCCGGACATGACATGGAGATACCGGAGCCGGAGCGCCAGTTTTTTTACTTGCCCTACATGCACAGCGAAGACCTTGATGTGCAAGACCAGTGCGTTCGCCTCTTTGAAAGCAATACGAACAACGCAGAAAACCTTTTACACGCGAAGGCTCATCGAGAGGTCATCGCCCGGTTCGGGCGATTTCCGTACAGGAACGAGGCTTTGGGTCGCGAGTCTTCCGTCGAGGAAGCCGATTGGATGGCACAGGGCGGGTATAAAAGCGTCGTTGATTCCGTACGCGGATGAAACTGCAATCGCGAGAAGCCTCGTCGAAGCTCGCGAGTCGTTGCTTGCCTAATTTTTCCCGTCCGGTGAACGCTGGGTTCGCCGACAATTGTTTTCTAGGTCCTCAAGCCGGCTCGAACAATGGAGTTAAACATGCCAGTCCCCAAAGTATTTGACGCAATCATAGTCGGGGCGGGCCCTGGCGGCTATGTTTGCGCAATAAGATGCGCGCAGCTCGGACTTAAAACAGCTGTGATCGAGCGAGAGCATCTTGGCGGCATTTGCCTGAACTGGGGCTGTATACCGACCAAAGCTCTGCTGCGAACGTCGGAAGTCTTCCAAACTATGAAGCGCGCGGGAGATTACGGGCTTAGCGCCGAGAAAGTTGACTTCAATCTCCAAGACGTTATCAAAAGGTCGCGGGCCATAGCGGCGCAGCTCAATCAAGGTGTCGGCCACCTGTTGAGAAAGAACAAGGTCGAGGTTCGAATGGCGACCGCCGAAATTGCCGGTGCCGACCGGGTTTTTGTCAAGAATGGAAAGAACGATGTCGAAGAGCTTGCGGCTTCGGCCATCGTCATTGCGACCGGTGCCCGAGCGCGGGAACTTCCCGAACTCCAGTCCGATGGCAAAGTCGTGTGGACCTACAAGCATGCGTTGGACCCGAAGCGCATGCCCAAGAAGCTACTTGTGATCGGATCTGGAGCGATTGGAATCGAATTCGCTAGTTTTTACAATGCCTTGGGAGCGGAAACCACGGTAGTCGAGGTATTGGAGCGAATTTTACCCGCCGAAGATCCCGAAATATCAGAGTTCGCCAGAAAAAGCTTCAGCAGGCACGGCATGAAAATTTTCGCGAATTCAAGGGTAAGAGTAATCGAACGCAGCCAAGCCTCGGTTGCGGCGGAAATCACTCAAAAGGGTTCCAAATCGATACGGGATGTATTTGACACGGTCATCGTGGCGGTCGGCATTGACGGCAATGTCGAGGGCATGGGACTGGAACGAATTGGAGTCGAACTCGACCGCGGCCATATTTTGGTCGACGGTAGCTGCAGGACTTCCGCGCAGGGGATTTTCGCCATCGGCGATGTTGCGGGTCCTCCGTGGCTGGCCCACAAGGCTAGCCATGAGGGAGTCATGGTCGCCGAAATTCTTGCCGGCGGCTCGCCGCATCAAGTGACTTCCGACAAAATTGCCGGCTGCACTTACTGCCACCCCCAAATTGCATCCGTCGGATTAACGGAAGAGAATGCCGTTCGCGCCGGTCGCGAGATCAGGGTAGGGCGATTCCCGTTTGTCGGAAACGGAAAGGCTATAGCGCTTGGAGAACCGGATGGTCTGGTCAAGACCATTTTTGACAGCGAAACGGGCGAACTTCTGGGCGCGCATATGATAGGTGCGGAAGTCACCGAATTGATTCAAGGCTTCGTCGTCGCTCGCCAGCTTGAAACAACGGAAAGCGACCTAATTCATTCCGTCTTTCCGCATCCCACGCTTTCGGAAATGATGCACGAAAGCGTCCTCGACGCTTACGGGCGGACTATTCATTTTTAGCCGGATTTCAGAATTGCGATTTTTGCGAATGCCCGTGGTTTATTCCTATGGCGCTATCCGAAAGCTTTAGCTATGGCGGCAAAGGACGTGGCGTTGAGCGACGCTCCCCCTACAAGGCAACCGTCTACATCGCGCGAATTCGATATCGCCTCGGCGTTGTTCGGCTTGACGGAGCCTCCGTACAAAAGCCTTATAGAATTTCCGACCGAGGCGCCAAATCGTTCGACAAGCTGTTTCCGCGCAAATTCATGCACGGCCTCGATATCGTCTATGCTTGGCGTGCGGCCGGTTCCGATCGCCCAAACCGGTTCATAGGCAACGGCTAAATTGTCGCCGTTTGCGTTTTCGGGAACGCTTTCCAGCAATTGCCTGCCTACTACTTCCAGCTCGATGTTTCTATCCCGCTCTTCTTCGGTTTCGCCAACGCAGACGATGGCGGCTAGGCCAGCTTTGCACGCCGCTTGAGCCTTGGACTGCACGTTTGCGCTGGTTTCACCATGGTCGCTGCGTCGCTCGGAGTGCCCGACAATTGCGAAGCTCGCTCCGGCATCCAAAAGCATGGCTGCGGAAATGTCGCCCGTATGGGCGCCTGATTCGCCGGAATGGCAATCTTGGCCGCCCGTACTAAGGCCGGTGCCTTCGAAAATTCTCGACATGCGGTGCAGAAGCGTCGCTGGCGGGCAGATAACGACTTGACGGTTCGCGTTGGCTGGCAGGCGGGTCAGTTCGCGAGCTTCAGCCAAGTCCCGTGCGGTGCCGTGCATTTTCCAGTTCCCGACTACAAGCCTGCGTTTCATGTTTGATCCTCCGAAGCTCCCGATCACCGAGGATCGAAAATTCTTCTAGCGGTGAATTGATGATGGCTTGGTCTTGGCAAGAATTATGTTCGCAATTCTATACGGCCTCGCCAAAATTCACGGATTCGCCGCAACCGCATGCGTCGACGACATTCGGGTTGTTGAATTTAAACCCGGATTCGAGCAAGCCGGTCGCGTAGTCGACTTCCGTGCCGAACAGAAACATTTGCGCCGTAGGAGCGACAAGAACCCGTGCGCCGTCCTTTTCGACGATCTCGTCGTGCTCGCCCGCCTCGTCGACGAATTCCATTGTATATTCCATTCCCGCGCAGCCGCCCTTTTTGATACCGAGACGCAGGCCCCGCTTGCCGCTGCTTTCCATCAGCTTTGCGATATGTTGCGCGGCCCTGTCCGTGATGGTTAGCGCTTGCTTTCCGGGGATTCCAAACATCATTCCTGGAACTTCCTATTTTCGGAATTTTTATTGAGAGCGAGCAATCCTCAAGATTTCAAATCAAGCCAAGTTCAAGGCGTGCCTCGTCCGACATCATATCCATGCCCCATGGCGGATCCCAAGTTAATTCCACATCGACCGTCTTTACGCCCTCAAGCGGCTCGACGGCATCCGCAACCCATCCCGGCATTTCGCCCGCAACCGGGCACCCCGGGGCGGTCAATGTCATGATGACTTTGACATCGCCGTCGCCGTTTATCTCAATCGTATACACAAGACCAAGGTCGTAAATGTTTACGGGAATCTCGGGGTCGTAGACAGCCTTGCAGGCTTCAACCACCGTTTCGTAAAGCGGATGCTCAATCGTAGACGGCTTTATCAACGGTTGGCCTTCCAAAGGGTATTCGTTTTGAACCGTCATCGAAATCGCTCTTCTTTTCCTGACTAAATATATAAGGATTGGCGGCAGGCTCGTCTAGCGCAAATTCGCGAAATTCCTGTCTCCTGAAATTGAGCACTCATTTGACCGTCCGCGAGAAAGAGGCTGCGCCAAATTAATCGGCGGTGGGCGGGCTGGTCGGTGGCGAGCAAATGCCTAAAACGATACTAGGCTCGCTGCTGTTCCGGCGATTTGAAAACTCGCCAAGAGGCGCCCGATTCGATTCGAGTGAACCGAAAACCGAAATTGCCGATCCGTACGCCTCGGCTTTGCGCCGCCCGAAATTCCCGGCGCGGAGCGTCGACCGATGGAATCCGCGAGACCAACGCGAGGAGCGCTCTCGGGATTCGAGGGCGGAGCGCATCGCGGTGGGCGCGACCGAGTCCGCCCCGCTTCCGGTTCGAACGAAATTCAGCATCGTTTCAGACGCGCGGCCCAAGGATGCTAGGGCATCCGCTCAGTGACGACTCGATGCATGGCTTGAGAATCTGACCGCCGATCCCGATTTAGAATTGCATTTTGCTCCGAGGCCAAGCGTTGTGGTGGCCATGCCCCTATGTCGACGGCGCGGCCGATGAATACTGGATTATGCCAAATCGCATGCGCGCCGACGAATTTTCGGAAACGTTAAGGAATGCTGCGAAACGACTGGCCAACAATTGCGGCAAAGACGAATTGCGGATGAATCCCGTTTGCCGATGCTGGTTCAACGCAATGGAACAAATGTCCGAACGCCCGTTTCCGCGGGATCTCGGCCATCAATTTTGCTTGAATATCAATAGGTTTCGTCAAGCGCTATTCAGTGTACATTGTCAACGGTACCCCGGCGATAGCGCCCGGCTGACGCTAGCCGGAATCCCGGATTAGCATCGACGCGCCTTTTTCGGCGATCATGAGAGTCGCCGCGTTGGTATTTGCCGACGTTATTTTCGGCATGACAGAAGCATCGATGACGCGCAATCGTTCAACTCCCCGGACCCTGAGGCGTGAGTCAACGACCGCGAGATTGTCGCGACCCATTCGGCACGTTCCGACTGGATGGAAAACTGTACCGCCTCCGCAGCGAACTTCACCGCACAATTGCTCATCCGTTTGAACCTTTCGTCCGGGCGTAAGCTCCTTCGAAGCAATGCTGCTGAACGCAGGCCGGTTATGGATTTCGCGAAGCATTTTCAGGCCTTCGACCAATATTTCCCTGTCGCGCATGTCTGTAAGGTAGTTGGGCTCGATCCTTGGCTGTACGAACGGGTCGGAGGATTGTATCGAGATTTTTCCCCTGCTTTTTGGATGGCACTGCCATACAGCCGACGTAAATCCCGAAAACGCCTGAAGCGGCATACCCGGTGATTCCATTGAAAGCGGCATTACGTTGAACTGCACGTCCGGTCGCCCAAGCTCAGCGAATTTCGTTTTTGCTCCCCCGCCGACCTGCCCGGCTCCGACCGTGAGAGGTCCCCTGCCAAATGCCAGCCATTCAAGTCCCATTTTCGCGAGCTCGACAGGGTTGCGAACCTGGTCGTTTAGTGAGAGCTTTCGGTTCAGTTCGGTGATCATTCGGAATTGAAAATGATCCTGCAGGTTCTCGCCAACGTCCGGCGCTTCGGCAACAACGCCAATTCTATGCTTGCGCAGAACGTCCGGCGAGCCGACGCCGGAAAGTTGAAGAATTTGGGGTGTCTGTAGCGAACCTGCCGACAAAACGATTTCACGTTCGGCGCGAGCCGTCAACACTTGACCGTCTGCAACCCATTCGATGCCGATTGCGATCCCTTTTTCGAACAAGACGCGCGTCGCCATGGCGTTTGTCAGCAAGTCGACGTTGCCGCGTTTCAATGCCGGTCGCAAAAAGCAAGCAGAGGCGCTGGCTCGAAACCTTCGCCCGATCGTGAGCTGGTAGAAGCCGGCACCGTAGGTTGAAGCTCCGTTGAAATCACCGTTGAAAGGCAAGCCGTAGTCGACGGCCGCCCTGAGCCAGGCTTCGCACGCGGCATTTCGATTGCGCAAATCGGATACAGGGAGTTCGCCGAGGCCTCCATGATACTGCCCGTCGCCGAATTGATGATTTTCTATAGATTTAAAGAAAGGCAGCACCTCCTCGAAGGACCAGCTTTCCGCGCCGTTCTCAAACCAGTCGTCAAAGTCTTCGCGCTGGCCTCGAATATAAGCCAGACCGTTTATCGAGCTCGAGCCTCCGACAATTCGTCCGCGCGGCCATCGAATATTCCGATTGCAGGTGCTCTCGGACGGGACAGTGTCGAAAATTCGGGAAAACCTCTTGTCGTAGATTGATCGGAAGTAGCCGACCGGAAGCTTGAGCCAGAAGTGGCCGTCGCCTCCGCCCGCTTCGAGCACGAGGATTCTATTGCCCCGGTCCGTCGACAGGCGATTAGCGACCACGCAGCCAGCCGAGCCTGATCCGACTATTATGTAGTCGTAGACATTCGTCGCCACGTCTTATGCTGATCTCTCTTGGCTGAAGAGTTTCCGGCGCACGCATCGGCACCTTTTCGAGTTGAGTGACCTAAGGGCCATCCAATGTGAACTCGCCGAAGTTGGATTCAGTTTCGAACTAATCATTTCCCATCCGAATATCGGCATCGCCGAACGCCTTTTGGTGCGAGCCCGGGCGGCGCGTACTATAACTCCGCCAGAATAATACCGCGTTCTTGGCTGTGCCCGAATCGAGAACAAGTTGCGGGCCCGCAGCCGCGATTCTGCTGCCTCGCTATTTCAACACATGCGTTCCCAACACTTCAAGCGCGTTTTTCGGTAGCATGTTAAACACGGACGTTGCCGCCAATCGGTCTTCCTTCTCCCTAGGCAAGGAAATCTCCCCGGCCATTTTTGCATGGACCGGAATTTGCGCATAGGCGCGCGCAGCTCGTTGAGCCGCTTCCGGAACGCCCCTCACTGTCGGGAATTACCGGGTTTCGATCGGTATTCGCAGATTCTCGGCGCTGGACAGCACTTGGCATCTTCGAATTTCTCGTTTCTCCGCACTTGATTTTCAGCTGGAGCTGGGCGCAGTTGCGGCACAGGACGAGTCATTGCCTAAAAGGGCTAGTGGAATCATTCTCTCCCGAATAACCTGTTTCGGAAAATGACTAGTTCCGTTCCGTTTCGCTTCATTGATTTAGCGTAGCGGGCAAGTTGCGAAATAGCAAAAGCCATATTCGACAATACTCCAGTCGCCCGGGCGAAAATTTGAGCCAAGCGCTGGATTGATATCGCCCGTAACGCCTTGGAATCCTGGCTGTTCAGTTTGCAAACAGATGCCGCCCCACATTTTTTGATTCGGACGGGAAGGGCGCAATCTACCGAAGGTGCGCGGCGCCTAGCTCGTTTTTCCGCCGCATTTGCGCATGCCGCGGAAAGGAGTATGTATTTTGTTCCTATTTTTGCTAATCGCCGGAATTGCAGCGCATTGATATCCATGTCGATCTGCGATTGACTGCCTGAATCGCGAGTCAGCTGATGTTGCCCGCTCGCAGAAAAGTATGGAGCGAACACGCAGCGCACCAATGGCCGAAAAATTCGGATTCCGTATAGACTGCCAAGACGGCCTCGCTCGAAGGGGAAGAGTAACGACTCTTCGCGGCGAATTCGAAACTCCTGCGTTCATGCCGGTCGGAACGGCGGCGACCGTAAAGGCCATGCTGCCGGAAAGCGTCCGTCAAACAGGCGCGCAAATTATTCTTGGGAACACATACCACCTCATGGTTCGACCTGGCGCCGAACGCATTGAATCGCTCGGAGGGCTTCATCGATTCATGAATTGGAGTGGTCCGATTTTAACCGATTCCGGCGGATACCAGGTCATGAGCCTTTCTGGCCGCCGAAAAATTCGGGAGGAGGGCGTCAGTTTCAGTTCTCACGTAGACGGTCGTCGGTTGTTCCTTGGCCCTGAAGAAGCCATATCTATACAGCGGCGGCTGGGTTCAGATATTTCAATGTGCCTAGACGAATGCACGAAGTACCCCGTTTCGAAGAGCGAAGCCGAAGACTCGATGCGCCTATCAATGCGATGGGCGGATCGTTCCAAGCGCGCGTTCGGCGAAAGGCCTGGATTCGCGCTCTTCGGAATTCAGCAGGGTTCCGTCTACCGAGAACTGAGGGAAGAGAGCGCGCGGCATTTGGCCGGCGTAGGATTCGACGGGTATGCGATTGGCGGCCTCGCGGTCGGCGAGGGCCCTGAACAAATGGTTTCGGTTTTGGACTATGCTCCGCAACAGCTTCCCGCTGACAAACCGCGTTATCTGATGGGCGTCGGAAAGCCGGAAGACATAGTCGCGGCGGTAGTGCGCGGCATCGACATGTTCGACTGCGTTCTACCGACCCGTTCGGGACGAACCGGCCAGGCATTTACTCGATTAGGCAATGTCAATGTAAAAAACGCTCGATACGCCGATGACGGTGGGCCGCTCGACGAGGAATGCTCGTGCGTGGCGTGCCGAAGCTATTCGCGCGCCTATCTTCATCACGTATTCAAGGCAAAGGAAATAATCTCCTCGATGCTGCTTACTTGGCATAATCTACATTATTATCAAAGTCTTATGTCCGGGCTTCGCTGCGCAATAAAGTCCGGGGCTACCGGCGATTTCGTAAAAGAGTTCAAAGAAGCGAGATCGGCTGGAGATCTCGAAGCGTAGCGAAAGAATTCGACGAGGTTCGGCCAACGACCGTGTCTCCGCTTCGATAGCGAATAGACCGCGTCTGTTCTCGACCGCGAAAGTTGCCGCTGGAACGCGGATGTGCGGGCGCGTGCCAGCGCGTAGCTCTTTCGTCAGTGAAATTCCTTGCATCCTTCATTTCGAAAATCCGGTCCGGCGCTAGATGCGCGGCGCTTCGTCGAGCCGCGATGTATTTCGCTGTCCGAGCTATTCTCCAAACAAGTTTTAGCTACGGGGTTCTTGCGATGTCGGAAGCTAGATAGAGCGATTCGCGCGATCGAATAGCGTGAATTCAACGGATTGCCGAGTAATCGGTGAAACAAGTAGCGCTGCTGACTTGACAGCCATCGTTTTCGTTGCCACCTATGCTACCGACTATTCGAGCATAAATTGGCATCGTATTAGCATATCTAGCATATTGCCGTCCGCCGGTGTCCATTTGAGGAGGCGAAATGTCCGGATCGCAAGAATCTTATCCCGTGCTGCCGTTGAGAGATATCGTAGTGTTTCCCAATATGATTGTGCCTTTGTTCGTTGGGCGGAAAAAGTCGATCATGGCTTTGGAGGAAATTGTCGGCAAGCAGAAGCAGCTGGTTCTGGTTGCTCAGAAAAAGTCGCAAGACGACGACCCTGAGCCGGACGACATATACGATATTGGCGTGTTGGCCAACGTCCTGCAAATGCTGAAGCTCCCCGACGGGACGGTCAAGGTTCTTGTCGAAGGCAAGGACGCGATGAAGATCGGGCAATACGTCGAAACCAAAAGCCATCTGGAAGCGCTAGCGGACCCCTTGCCGACATTCCGGGAAGAGGGGGCGGATGAAGAAATCAGTGCTCTGGTCACTTCGGTCAAGGAAGCTTTCGAAAGGTACGCAAAGGGCAAAAAAAACGTTCACGACGAAACGATAGCGGAAGTCGCGGAAATCGATGACCCGATGAAACTCGCCTACGTAGTCGCCGGTAACCTGGCGCTAGCCGTTGAGAAAAAGCAAAAGGTTTTGGAGATCACGAGCGTTGCGAAATGCCTCGAGAAGGTTTTCGCCCTCATCCAGGATGAAGTCTCAATGATGCGCGTTGAGAAAAAAATCAAGAACCGCGTCAAGTCCCAGATGGAGAAAACGCAGAAGGAAATCTATCTCAACGAGCAAATGAAAGCCATTCAGCGGGAACTCGGCGACAAGGATGAACTTTCCGAGATCGAAGAATTGCAGTTGAAGATCAATGAAACTGGGTTTTCGAAGGAAGCGAAAGACAAGGCGAACGCCGAGCTCAAAAAACTTAAGAGCATGGGTTCCATGTCTTCCGAGGCTACCGTTGTCAGGGGATATCTCGATTGGCTTCTTTCCATCCCGTGGGGCAAGAAAAAGGAAATCAACAAGGACATCGCAGCCGCGCAGAAAACTCTCGACGACGACCATTATGCGCTAACTCGCGTTAAGGACAGAATCGTCGAGTATATCGCCGTTCAAAGCCGGACTGAGAAGCTGCGCGGACCGATTCTGTGCTTTGTCGGACCTCCCGGTGTCGGCAAAACTTCGCTCGGAAAATCTGTCGCCAAGGCGACGGGAAGGGAATTCATCAGGATTTCGCTAGGAGGAGTCCACGATGAAGCCGAAATCAGAGGTCATAGACGCACCTACATCGGTTCAATGCCGGGAAAAATCATACAGTCTCTTAGGAAGGCGAATACCACAAATCCGCTTATGCTCCTCGATGAGATCGACAAGATGGGCCCGTCCCTTCGCGGCGACCCCGCCAGCGCAATGCTTGAAGTTCTGGACCCGGAGCAGAATTCGACTTTCATGGACCACTACCTGGATGTCGAGTACGACCTATCCGACGTGATGTTTATTACGACCGCGAATTTCCTCCACAATATTCCGGAGCCGTTGAAGGACAGAATGGAGGTCATATCGCTGTCTGGGTACATGGAAGACGAGAAACGCGAAATCGCCAAGCGCCACTTGATCCCGAAACAGCTTGAAGCTCACGGAATCAAAAGATCAGAGTTTAGGCTCCGCGACGGCGCTCTTTCTGAAATTATTCGTACTTATACGCACGAAGCCGGCGTGCGAAACCTTGAACGCGAAATCGCAAAACTGTCGCGCAAGGCCGTAACAAGGCTTGTGCGGGGCGACAGCAAGCGAATAGTAATTAGCGAAAAGAAACTCGAGGATTTTCTCGGCCCGAAAAAGTTTCGCTACGGGATTGCCGAAGATTCCAACAAGGTCGGCGTCGTGACCGGCCTGGCTTGGACCAGCGCCGGCGGCGACCTGCTAATGATCGAAGCCTTGAAGATGGCAGGCAAGGGCCGAATTAAGTCGACCGGAAAGCTCGGCGAAGTCATGAAGGAATCGATCTCGGCCGCATTGTCCTACGTGCATTCGATTGCGCCAAGCATGGGCATCAAGCCGACCGTATTCGAAAAAGTGGATATTCACGTCCATGTTCCCGAGGGCGCGACTCCCAAGGATGGGCCATCGGCCGGAATTGCAATGGTAACTTCGATCGTTTCGGTTTTGACGGGGATAGCAGTTCGCAAGGACTTGGCCATGACGGGCGAAATGACGTTGAGAGGCAACGTGCTGCCAATCGGCGGATTACGGTCGAAGTTGCTCGCGGCGATCCGCGGCGGAATTTCGACCGTCGTGATTCCAAAGGAAAGCGCCAAGGATTTGAAAGAGATTCCTGAAACGGTTAAATCGCAGATCGAAATCGTACAGGTCGCCCACATAAGCGAAGTACTTGACTTGGCTCTCGTTTCCAAGCCGGTTCCGATCAAATGGTCGGAAGATGAATCCGGGGAAATTTCGACTCCGCAGGTTCGGCCCGAAGTAGCTTCATCGCAAAGTTCGGCTAAACATTGAGGCGCATGCGGCGGTAGCGCTATTCTGCCGAACGCGTTCCAGATATGCTAGCGACAATGAGGCGGCGGTTGCGGCGAATTCGCCCGGGAGGGCAGGAATCTCGGGGGTGGTTAGCTCAGCGGTAGAGCACTTCGTTCACACCGAAGGGGTCGGGAGTTCGAACCTCCCATCACCCACCAAGATTGCATACCAGCCGCCATGGATCGCTGACGCTCAAATAGCGCAAGCGCCGCTAGCGCTGCCCGGACTTGGAGCTACGCCTATCGAAACGTGTTCGCATTTGATCACCGCATGCGCGATTGCGCGAACCAATTGCTCCGCCAAGGACTTGACAAACTAAACCAGATTTTCGAATACGGGAGAGGGGTGATTAGCTCAGAGGTAGAGCGCTTCGTTTACACCGAAGATGTCGGGAGTTCAAATCTCTCATCACCCACCACCCCAGTATACGGTTGACCTGCTCGCCAATTGCGCGGTTGCTAGAATTCTTGACGCGATCCCTTGCGCCGACGCTTCGACGGCCGTCCGATGAGCTTGGAGTCCGCGACGCTCGATGCTTGCCGCGGGTTTTGAAACCCGGCAATGCTCGGCCGACGGCCGAAAAAAGTTGAAATTGCAGAACTGAAACCGCGAAATGCTCTCAATCTTCAATTTAAGCGTCTCAAGGGAGCGGAGAAATTCGAAAATTTTGCTTGACCTTCCGGGAGGCTGGGTTTAAGCGCGACGGGTGTCTTAGTCGCCAATAGACGCGGCATTGCGCGGTTGTAGCTCAGATGGTTAGAGTGCCGGCCTGTCACGCCGGAGGTCGCGGGTTCGAGCCCCGTCAACCGCGCCATAGCATTCCGAATATTTCAGACTATAATTCTGGAGAGTTCAAGATACGGCAACTTGGCGACTGACGCTGTTGCGAAATGGCTCAAGGTGCGTATTGATAATCTCGCGTACTAGCTTTCGTTTCGCGAATCTCCGCATCGGCGGTAGCGGACCTGGTCGCTAATGCTCGATGGCGTTTCGGAATGCTTGGACCTAGTGGTTCGCTAGTCGAGTTCTTAAAGATGCCGCAAGTCGAACTGGACGCAAGGACTTTTACAGCGTCTAGGATGTTACGGAATCTCCCGTGTCGCTCGAGTTGCGGCGATCATTGAATTCGCGCACTAATTCCAATTCTAAACTCCATTCTCGGCATGCTTGCCATAAAGCCGACTGCATAATGACTTCAGCTTGCATCGCCAAATCGCCGAGTCGCAGAATTTTGGGAACCAAATTCGATAGACGAAAGTTGTCGGAGTCTAGGCGTTCGACGGCAATGCGAAAACCGAATTAGCTTAGATTCAGTAGTCGCGGCCGCGGTCAAATCGATTTTTAGGCGATTCTGCGAATCGTTCGAATGCAGTTTGAAATCCTGTCTCAAATTCAATGCGGGCTGAGTTTCTTAAACTAAAGGCTTCTTCGCATCATAGCAGATTTGCACTGCAGAATTTTGAAGAAAGTACGAGATTCCGCCTGCAAGGTTTTGCGATCCGAATCCTGGACTTACGCCGTTGCGATTGTCGTGTTAGGAACTCGGCGCTTATCGAAAGAAAATGCATCGGTCGAGTGCCGCTGTTGAGTTTATGACAGACTGACCCCGAGAGTTAGCAGAATATGATCGCTCTTGCTCCGAAACGCAGGACTATCGAGCTTCGAGGCGGCCATTGGCTCGCCGCTTACGGTCTAATTCTCTTGTCATGGACCGCATTGTTCGCGCTTCACTTATCGGTTTCCGACCTCCAGGGCTTGAAAGCGTACGGCTTCGACTACTTCTGGGAATTGTGCACTTTGGGACCCGAGGATGCGTCATTCGCGGTCGTAGCGGGGATGTGGGCCGCAATGTCGGCGGCCATGATGCTGCCCGGCTTCATCCCGGCGCTGTCCACATTCGATAACCTCATTGGCGCCGGCGCCGCCGACCAATCCGGATTCTATAAAATAATCGCCGGATACTTGGGAGCCTGGATGGCATTTTCGCTTGGCGCGGCCGTTCTTCAGAATTTTCTTGCCATTTACTCAGCCTCTTTTGTCGAAAACGAAACTCTCTTCGATCTCGCATGGGCCTCAGCTCTTTTTGCAGTTGCGGGCGCTTACCAATTCCTGCCCGCGAAGAGCAATTGCCTCGTCAAATGTCGCCATCCTTTCCCAGTAATTTTCCAACATTGGAGCGAAGAGCGGTGGAACGCTTTGTTCATTGGATTTCGGCTAGGCGTGTATTGCGTTGGATGCTGTTGGGCGATAATGGCTCTGGCTCTTGCGGGCGGAGTTTTTTCCATGGCGTGGATGGGCATGGGAACACTTTTGATGTCCATTGAAAAATTATCTCGCATCGGCAACCGCATCACCAAGCCGCTGGGTTTCGCACTGCTTGCGACAGCGACTTGTCTCGCGACACTGTGCGTATGGACAAACTAGCGGAGCATCGAAATGGATAACGATAACGGGCGCACACGCCCGAGACTAACGCCAAGAATCGACAACAGGCATCCAAGCACCCAAAGGTCGGACCACGCGCGCATACCTTGGAAAATTAAGGGCGAATTAGTTCTCAATTGTAATTGCACGATATTTTGCCCTTGCATTGTTAGCCTCGGCAAGCACCCGCCGACAGAAGATCGCTGCCAAGCATGGGCCGGAATCAGGATTGACAAAGGACACTACGGAACTGCGAACCTGTCAGGTTTGAATGTCGGTTTGATTCTTGAAATTCCCGGAATGATGGCTCGGGGCGACTGGAGGGTTGGAGCCTACATCGACGAAAGGGCCTCATATGCGGCGCACCACGGCCTGATCGAAATCCTCTCCGGCAAAGCCAAGGGAACGACCGGCTTGTTCAAACTGCTGGTTAGCGAATTCCTCGGTGCCGAGCGCGCGCGCGTCGAATACGAAAATGAAGGCAAGACCAGGCGACTGATTGTCGGAAAAAAAATTCAGGGCGAAGTTGTTCCGGTTGCCGGAGCCAGTCCGCATTCCGATATCGTCGTATCTAACACCAAGTATTGGATGGGACCGGACATCACCGTCGCGACCGCAACTAGAGGCCGGGTGCGCGCGCACGGACGCGTTTGGGACTTCGAGGGTCGCTCCGCTGAAATCTGCGCGATTAATTGGCGAGGACCAGACAAATGAATGGCAGTATTCCGCCGACGGCGGGCAGCGGCTATTCGGGCAACGCTTCGTCGAATTATCTCGTTACCCTCTCCGTCGCTTGTTTCGAAGGCATAGGATAGCAGCCGCGGGATTTTGAGGGGATGCTGTGCAGCTAACGAAAACGCGGCGCTTTCGCGGCACGCCTTTTTCAGCGGCATTGAAGAGGGCGGGCGGCGCCGCCTATACGGCCTATAACCGAACGCTGGCGGCTTTGCGCTTCGAGTCGTTGAAATGCGACGACAGGCACTCGAAAAAGCGTGTTCCGGTCTGGAAAACCACGTGCCGTCGCCGGATCGAAATGAATGGGTCCGACGCGACAGGCATCCTGCGGGTGGCGACGCCTGGAAAGGTCGATCGCATGCTAGACGGTCGCTGCTTTTGCCTGCCCGTCGCGGATAGGATTGGCGGCATGCTCAACGGCCCGGTGCCAATGAAATTTTCTGGCTGCAGCTTGCGGCTTTCCAAAATTGAATGCGCGGTCGATCGCTGGACCGAGGGAATCGCCGTCGGCGCCGGCATATACTCCGTAGTTCGGGAACTGGATGTCTTTCCGATTGCGATACAGGTCCCGCATTCTGAACCTCTCATGGAAAGTGTATTTGGAGGACGGGTTGCCGGAATGCGATTCTTCCAGTTCGAAGTGTCGAAATTCGTGGCGCGGGCCTGTTTGTGCCCGTTTCCGATTGGTCAGGACAGGGCGGATCGGAAATCTATATCGATGGGGCGACGAATATGCGCCTGACGTAATGGAACGCTATGATGGAAGCGGGAACCGATCTAGGAGTCAGGCCGGGTTGCCCCAATAAATTGAAAGAATCGAACCAGGTTTGCTGAGCTACGGTAACGATATGGCTAGAGCCGACACGCCCTATGAATGCGGACCGGGAAGGTTTTGCGAATTGTCGGCTGCGAAGGAATGCACTGGCTACGATGCATCGGTTCGCGCGCGCGAAGTCGGAGCCAAACGCCAGATTCGGCGAATTCGCATCGCCGGCGAAGGCTACGGACTCGGCGACGGTCGCCGGGACGTTGAAATCGGAGGGCGCAAATGCGACGTCGATTCTTCGGCGGTTCGGTCGCCGGATTTTCGAAAAATCGTAGCTCTGGGAATGGTATCTTCGGAAGTATGGAATGAAGGGAACCGCATTGAAGCGATTTCTCCCAGGCGGCAACGTAACGCGGTCGTGCGGGAACGCTCGTTCGATTGAGCCATGAAAGGCGGAAAGGAGCACAATATGGAATTCAAGGCATTGGTAGTCGAAAAGGATAGCGACGGAAACACAAGCGCCTCCGTGCAGGATGTGTCAAGCGGGCTACTGCCGGAGGGCGATACGACCGTCGCGGTCGAGTATTCAACGCTCAACTACAAGGACGGGCTTTGCCTTGGCCCGGGCGGTGGCCTGGTAAGGAACTACCCGCATGTGCCGGGAATAGATTTTGCGGGCGAAATAGTCGATACTTCCGGTTCGCGTTTCAAAGTAGGCGACAAAGTCGTTCTAACAGGATGGAGGGTCGGCGAATCGAGATGGGGCGGTTACGCGCAGCGCGCTCGCGTCAAATCCGATTGGCTAGTTCGGCTGCCTGACGGACTTGACACGCGTCGGGCAATGGCTATCGGCACCGCGGGCTTTACCGCAATGCTTGCTTTAATGGTGCTTGAAGATCACGGGCTGAAGCCGGAATGCGGACCTGTCCTGGTTACTGGCGCATCGGGAGGCGTTGGCTCCGTTGCGACTGCCGTTTTAAGCAATCTGGGATACGAGGTTGCGGCGGTTACCGGTCGTCCGGAGTCGGAAAGTTTCCTGAAGGGCTTGGGAGCCTCCGCGGTCGTTGACCGAAGCGAGCTTGCGGAAACCGTCAAGCGGCCGCTCGAATCCGAAACTTGGGCCGGATGCATAGATGCGGTGGGCGGCACGATGCTCGCGAGACTGCTCGGTCAAATGAAATACGGAAGTTCCGTTGCAGCGGTGGGATTGGCCGGAGGCGCAAATTTGCCCGCCTCGATCATTCCATTCCTTCTTCGTGGAGTCAATCTTCTGGGAATCGACAGCGTTATGAAACCGATCGAAGCAAGACCGCGCGCCTGGGAGCGACTTGCGGGCGACCTGCCGGCAACGGCGCTCGAATCCATGATCCAAATGGCCAACCTGGAAGACCTGCCGCGATTGGGGATGGACATTTTGGCAGGCAAAGTACGTGGCAGAGTCGTCGTGGACGTAAACGAATAGGCCCGCATGCGATGATTTGAATGAGGTGGTCTTCATTGGCGACCGGTATCGCGGCGAATTTCATTTTGCCGGCAATTGAGGCGTTCTTAGGCATCGGCGACTTGAATTCGATGCCTCGAGACCCAGCTTGGGTCGCGCAGAATTGAAATCGAGCGATTTGTATGCAGTACTCGCCATGTTGAGTTTGGTGCAATGTTCAACTATCGGAAACTGATTAGGCGCGGGAACTCGGTATGCGAATTTATTCCGATTTTGCGAGCGCGGTCGGCCATACGCCGTTGATCAGGCTTAACCGCGCATCGGAAGAGACAGGCTGCGAAATACTTGGAAAGGCCGAATTTCTTAATCCCGGGCAATCGGTAAAGGACCGGGCGGCTCTCGGAATTGTTCGCGACGCGCTCGACCGCGGGGAACTGAAGCCCGGTGGAACTATCGTGGAAGGTACTGCCGGCAATACCGGAATTGGCCTGGCATTGCTCGGGGCGTCGATGGGATTGAAAACGGTAATCGTGATTCCCGAGACTCAAAGCCAGGAAAAGAAGGACATGCTCGTGCTTGCGGGAGCGGAACTCGTGCAAGTTCCCGCCGTGCCGTACCGCAATCCCGACAACTACGTGCGCTTTTCCGGGCGGCTTGCGGCCAAGTTGGCTGAAACCGAAAAAAACGGAGCTATCTGGGCCAACCAATTCGACAATGTTGCCAATCGAGAGGTGCATGTGCGGACAACGGCGCCGGAACTGTGGGACCAGACCGGAGGGTCGCTTGATGGATTTGTTTGCGCTGTCGGAACGGGCGGAACGCTCGCGGGAGTAGCGGAAGGTTTGCGCGACAGGAATTCGGGAATAAAGATCGGAATCGCCGACCCTATGGGAGCGTCGCTGTACCATTACTACGCCTACGGTGCGCTAAAATCTGAGGGCGCGTCGATAACGGAAGGGATCGGGCAGGGCAGAGTGACAGCCAATCTGGAAGGGTTGGAAGTCGATTTTGCATGGCAGGTGCCGGATGAGGAAGCTCTCGAGTGGATATTTCATCTGCTTGAATGCGAAGGTCTTTGCCTTGGAGGCTCATCGGGAATCAATGTCGCCGGCGCCGTTCGCATGGCGCGCGAAATGGGTCCCGGCCATACGATAGCAACAGTGCTCTGCGACAGCGGCACCCGCTACCAGTCGAAACTTTTCAACCCCGAATTCCTTAGGTCGAAAAACCTGCCGGTGCCGGGGTGGATGGCTAGGCCGCCGAGAGATCTGCCTAACGCATTCGTCGGCGACGGATAGGAACCGACGTGGGCGTTTTTCGACTAGTCTGGACGCTTTTTCTAGCGCTCTGGTCCTCGGCGGCTTCGGCTCAAGATTCCAGCGGCGAGCTATTTGGAATCGACGTGAACTCCTGGGCGAGGCTAGCGAATCGGGCCGAGGTGGTTATCGAGGCGGGTCGAGCGTCCGATTCGTCGCTTTTGGCCTTGCGATCGCAAATCGTAGCATGGCGTCAAATCGTCGAAAGCTCTTTGGACGAGCCACAGCAGAAACTGGAAAGGCTAGAATTGCAGCTCGATGCGCTCGGTCCCGAGCCGAGTGGAGGCGAGCCGCAAGAATCGACCGTAGTTGCCGAACGCAGAACAATGCTGAAAGGGCAGATCGGAGAGCTGAAAAGCGATTTTTTGATCGGCAGCGAAATCGTCCGCCGCGCAGATGGCCTGATTGAGGACATAGACTCTCATCGGCGAACTCAAAAGAGGGCGGAATTCCTAACTCTCGGGCCTACGCCCTTGAACCCTTTGCACTGGCTTGACGCCTTCGAATACATGGCCGAATACGCAAAGGACGTAAGTGACGAGGTCGTGGACGCACTTGGCAGCGAAACCCAGCGTCGCTTCGCCCGGAACAACTTGCTGCAATCGCTTTTTCTCGCGGGGCTTGGCATTTTATTGGCTTCAAGGTTTCGGTTCTGGGCGTTGAGCTCTGTCAGCGGCGAAATAGCGAAGCGGAACGGCGCTTACCTTGAAGCCTGGGAATTTGTCGCCGGGTTTTTAAGAACGGCCCTGTTTCCTTCGCTTGGACTGATCCTTGTCGTCGAAGCGGTCGTGCTGTCGGGTTTGTACTTTGTGAGCGGCGCGACGCTCTTGGAGGCTATCCCGTTCGCGGGAATGTGTGCGTTCGGAGCTCGCTGGATCGCCGATGCCGCCTTTGGCGACCATGCAGGCGCCTGCCTGTCTACGAGGCGCGAACCGCGCTGGCGGAGGTCCGCGCGCATGGCGGGCATCTTAGCCGGCTGGGTATTGGGAGCGGATTTCCTTCTCGATGCAATAACGGCCTCGAACAGCGAAGAATCGATATATGCCGTACTGAAATTTCCCGTCATAGTCGCGGGGGCTTATCTCCTCGTAAAGATTGGGCGGCTGCTAGCTGAATCGCTGGATAGACGCGAGAATTCCGGCGACGCGCCCACGGTAGGCGGCAGAGTTGCCAACTTGATCGGAAAAGCGGCTATGGCCGTTGGCGCGCTTTCGGCGGTTATTTCGGCGGTAGGTTATATCACGGCTGCGGAGTATCTCGTTTTCTCTTCGATTTCGACATTTTTTCTTCTCGGCTTCGTATCGATGCTCACGATGCTGCTAGGCGGCCTTTATCTTGCGGCTAGCCGAACACCGGCGGAAGCCGCCGGTCGCGGCGAAAGCTTATTCACCGCATTGGTCGCGCTGTTTCTATTTATCTTGTCCTTGCCAGTTATAGCGTGGATTTGGGGTACCACGGAGGAAGAGCTTCTTCATTTTTGGGAGTTGGCGCTCGACGGAATAACTGTCGGCGGGCAGCAGATTTCCATTTCAAATCTGTTGACTCTCGTCGCAGTGTTTATGGTCGGCTTTGCATTGACGAAGCTTGCCAAGGGCGTGCTCGAGACCACGATACTTCCGAATACGAAATTGGATGAAGGCGGGCGAAAAGCCATCGCGACTGGAACGGGGTATGTCGGAATACTTATTTCCCTGGTTGTCTCCGTGTCGCTGGCAGGCATCGATCTTACCAATCTCGCGATAGTCGCCGGCGCATTGTCCGTGGGGTTAGGCTTCGGCCTCCAGGCTGTCGTATCGAATTTCGTTTCCGGATTGATCCTTTTGATCGAGCGGCCCGTTAACGAAGGTGATTGGATCGTGGTCGGAGACGTATCCGGAACGGTCAAGAAAATATCCGTAAGATCTACGACCGTCGAAACCTTCGACAGAGCCAATGTAGTTGTGCCGAATTCCGATTTGATTGCAAGCAAGGTTACCAACTGGACTTTACGTCACAGATACGGAAGGTCCATTGTTTCTGTGGGGGTCGCCTACGGCACGGATCCTAGAAAGGTGGAAAGGCTGCTTTTGGAAGTTGCGCGGTCGAACGACAAGGTCATGAGGAATCCCGAACCCCAAGTCATTTTCGCGGGTTTCGGAGCAAGTTCCCTTGACTTTGAATTGCGTGTCATACTGGTCGACGTGAACTATCTTCTTTCCGCCAAATCGGAATTAAATTTTGCTATCGTCGAAAAATTCGCGGAAGAAGGCATCGAAATTCCATTTCCGCAACGAGATATTTGGCTACGCAACCCGGAGAAGATCGGCGAAGGAATTCGAAATGGCACGGGAAGGGAAAGCGATGATGACTGAACTGGTGTTTCGCAGCGAACCGTACAAAAAGGCAATGAATGCAACGGTGCTGGAATCGGGCCGACCGGGACGAATTGTGCTCGATCGGACGGTGTTTTACGCGGCGGGAGGCGGGCAGCCGGGCGACACCGGAAGAATAGATTGGCCTAATGGCACTTCGGCGGTCGTCGACGCGGTAAAGGCGGATTCGGGAAGAGTTGAACTAGTTTTGGCCGATGATGATCCCGTACCTCCCGTCGGCGCGGATATTCTGCAGACACTGGACTGGGACAGGCGCTACAAGCACATGCGGATGCATACCGCTCTGCACCTGCTATCGGTCGTCATACCTTTGGCCGTTACCGGCGGATCGGTTGGCGCCGATAAGAGCCGCCTCGACTTTAACATGCCAAATCCACCATCCGACAAGGCCGCGCTCGAATCGGAACTTAACGAATTGATCGCGCGCGACCTGACAGTTAGCGAAGTCTGGATTACCGACGAAGAACTTGCGGCGAATCCCGGACTAGTGAAGACCATGTCGGTCATGCCGCCAACCGGAACAGGCAAGGTAAGGCTCATTCGCATTGCCGATGAAGGCGAGCAGGTAGACCTTCAGCCTTGCGGCGGAACGCATGTCGCGAAAACCGGCGAGATTGGAGCAATCCGGTTCGGCAAGATAGAAAACAAGGGTCGGCAGAATCGTCGAGTGAATCTGCATTTGGCGTAGGCGTACTCCATCGCGGACCTCGTAGTAAGTCTCGACAAGAAATGCGTTAGCGACAAGCTGGTCGATCGGTTACTTTCCGCTTCCAGGGAATTCATGCTGTGCGGCCGACCAAATCGGTCCGCTATATTTTTTGGCCTTTAATCCCTCCAATCCCGCGTGCCTTCGCTTTCGGCCACTTGTGGGAGCCAACGATTGCGAGTTGGCTGCTTGCATGTGAACCGCATTCTTCCGGGTCCGGGTGATGAGGCTGTCGTCTTCCTAGATGTGGCCTGGACCTCGTTGACCATGGCTCGGCACTATAATGATTGCGTGTTTGCGCCTTCTCATTCCGAATTTCGCGATGCAGGTTTGGACGTGGAGGTTGTCGCTAGGGCGAAGTTTGTTTCAAGCGGGCCGAACGATGCGCCCCTTCACCTATGGCTCGGTGGCTTTGTTTGCTTTGCGGCCCGCCGAGCAGACTTCCAGTTGATGCCAGTAAAGAGAATCCTCGAAATCGGCACTCCCGTTCGCGTAGTCCCTGTGCGATGCGGCGGCTACGATCGCCTAACGCGCGCAGGGTCGATCACGCGGTTGCGCAGCCTTGCTGCCCTAGTGGTCGACTTGGAAGCGCGCAATGACGAAATCCAACGTGCGAACTAACGCGCCTATTCCGACTACCGCTCCGCGTCGTCGCGAACTCCGATGCAAATTGGCGCAGCTTGAGCGGTCGTCGCGCTGAATTCAATGAATTAGATTATCGCGAATATCCCAAGACTATTTCCTGGATCGCTGCCGCGTCCAAGCAAATTTTCGATTGCGCCAGCCAACCTGCTTCCGGAGAAAAAACAGAATTAGAGCCAAAACTGTTCGCCTATTGCCATATCGTCATGTCGCCGACGCGTTGTTGCCGAACGCCAAAGGCAAACTGCCATTGCAATTGCATGAAAGCCTTTCTATTGCTCTTCGGATTTAGCGCAATTTCCGGGATTCTTAGAATAACGGAAAAATGGTATCGAAATTGGAGGATCGACGATGAAAAGGTGCGTTGCAGTTTTCGGCCCGTCAGCGGTAGGAAAATCGGAGTTGGTAAACCGCATGGCGATGCTCGAAGGAAATCGACCCGCGGCAGGCGACGCGGATGATCTACGATGCGTGCCTTTTTCTTTCCTCGGCGAAGATTGGACTGCGCTCGACTGCCCCGGCTCGCTGGAATTCGCACAGTCGGCCTTGGATGCAGCGGTGGCGTCGGACGCGGTCGTAATTGTCGCGTCGCCCGACCCGGATCATGCAGTCCTCGCGGCGCCGTGGATTCGAATTGCGGAGCGCTGCGAAACGCCGCATTTGGTTTTTGTGAACCGAATGGACGAATGCCACGATCGCGTTCGGGACATTATTGACGCGTTGCAGGCCTATTCGAAACAACCGATCATACTTAGGCAGGTGCCGATTCGAGAAGAAGACGCGATTGTCGGTTCAATCGATTTGGTGTCGGAACGCGCCTGGCAGTACCGGAGCGGCGAACCGTCGGAGCTGATAGAGATTCCGGAAAGCATTTTGGATAGACGCGAATCTGGTCGGGAAGAAATGCTCGAAAGCTTGTCCGAACACGACGACTGGCTAATCGAAGAGATTATTTTGGATCGGGTACCCGCTACCGATGCGGTCTACAAGATTTGTTCCCGCGTTCTCGCAGAAAACGCGGTCGTTCCTGGTTTCTTCGGTGCCGCGTCCGAAGGTTCGGGAATCCGCCGACTTGTAAAGGCTCTCCGGCACGAAGCCCCGAAACCAAATGAGACTCGCGCACGTCTCGGAGGCGCAACGGCGGCCGCATTCATGACCCGTACTCGCAAGCATCTAGGTAAACTTGTCTGGATTCGAAATTTCGGCGACACGATTAAAACTAGCGTGTCGCTGGGGGGCGGCGCCATCGGAGGACTAGTCGAACCCTTTGGAGAAAGGCCTTCCGCGATTCCCTTGCTGGAAACGGGCGGAGTGGCATCTGCGGTCAAGTCCGAGCATCTTGACGTCGGCAATCTCTATAACGAAGACGGAACCGTTGGCAATCCAGAATGGTACAGTCCGTTGTCGCCCGTGTGGAAGCGAGCTATTCGCGTAAAGAACGAAAAAGACGATGCCAAACTGTCCGAAGTATTGCAAAAGATCGGCAACGAGGACCCGTCGATTGCCGTCATTCATGATCAGGAAACCGGACAGATCGTTCTTGGCACGCAGGGCAATCAACATCTGCGCCGGATCCAGAGGAAGCTCGAAGAAACTTTCGATATCGGCACCGAAGCCGAACCTGTAATCGCCTCGTACAGGGAAACGATTTCGGCCAATGCCGATGTCCACTTCCGGCATAAAAAGCAATCCGGTGGAGCAGGGCAGTTCGCTGACGTGAGGCTAACGGTCGCTCCGGCCCCGCGCGGCGAGGGATTTTCGTTTACCGAATCCATTCATGGCGGCGCGGTGCCGAGGAACTACATTCCCGCGGTTCGCAATGGATCGGAGGAGGCGATGGTTCGAGGACCACTTGGATTCCCGGTAATCGACGTTAAGGTGAATCTGTACGACGGGCAGCACCACTCGGTCGATTCCTCCGATATGGCATTTAGAATCGCGGGCAGGGGCGGAGTTACCGAAGCGCTAGGCAAGGCCCAGCCGGTTCTCCTAGAGCCAATCTACGAAGTCAGGTTCCAGGCGCCGTCGATTTTCACTGGCGCCCTTAATCCAATGATTTCTTCATTGCGAGGGCAGATTCTCGGTTTTGATCGAGATGCGAATGCCGAGGGTTGGGACGAGGTCAAGGCTATGATGCCCGGCGAGGCGCTGGAAAATTTGATCAACAACCTGCGAACCGCGACGCAGGGCATAGGACGCTACGAAGCAGAATTTTCGGTTTATCAGGAGCTTTTCGGCCGGATGGCGGACGACATCGTTGCCAAGCGAGCGGAAAAGAATGCTAGGAGATAGCGGTCCGGACAACAGAATAATTCGCGTCTAGGAAAGCGAGGCGAAACGTTAGGCTATATACGCTATGCCCAATAGGAATTTTCGGTGAATTTTCGTCTCGGCTTAGGCAAGTTCAAGCGAAAAAATATAGGCGATGCGAGTCCCTATCCCGAAGAAACGTGCGCCAAGGTGCGCCTTGCCAACGGTTTGCAGAGCTAGGTTCGGGCGAATGGTCAGGACGGCGCAAGCATGCACCGGAACGGACTGCTGAGCCAGCGGATTTGGGACGAGTTGCTTTGCGGGCGCCAATACCGCGGCTATTTCGTTTGGGGCATCCCAACAATCGTCGGAAGCCGGAAACAATTAGGAGCGAAATGCGACGGGCCGGGTCGAACTTGTTTGCGCTGGCGTTGACGCATTTCGCCACGCTTTGAATTCCCGCGCCTTCCTCGACATGCTTCCCTACGTGAAAGGGCTATCCGGCATCGACGTACGCCGAGGTGAGGGAGCGAGTGCGCGCCTGTTCGGCAAGAAGGGCGCCGACATGACGGCGATCGACATCGTTCCGCCGCCCTTTTTTTGCCGCCCGCTCCCTGGAGAACGCTGAGCAGCTGGGATCGAGCTTTCGGTCGGGGGCGCGACCAGTTTCGACTTTCCCGCCGGCAATTTCTACGCAAAATGGGTACTGGGTGGCGGTAGCTAGCAATCGAAATAGCTGGGGCTGATATCGTCGAAAAAACCCAATACCGATTTGACAGCGGCATAATGCAGCGCGCTTTTGCGGAGATGCAGGCCTGCACTTCGTTTGGGCATCCCGGCCCGCGAAGGACGAATGACCAAGTCTTCCTTTTCGACGACTCTCGCCAATTGTAGAGGCGCCGACATTACGAATTTGCCCGTCTGTACGAGTTGTAGGCCCGCGACAAATGAAGTCGTGCGGATATCGATCAAACTATCGTTCGACCCCTTCGGGACAGTGAATTCCAGGAAGGCTCTTTCGGTGACCGGGTCCATAGAAAAGCTTACCCACGTGTAATCGGACAGCTCCGACGGATCGATCGTCTTCTGGCGGGCGATGGGATTGTCCGAACGCAATATTAGACCGTGCTCGACGGTCGTTAGATACCTGACGAAAACCGAGTCATCGATCTGTTCGGCAGGAATGATGCCAAGATAGACGTCAATGTCGCCCTCCAGCAGCAACTGCCCGCTATTGTTGTAGGTTTGGGTCACTAGCTCCAATTTCAGGTCAGGGAACTTCGCTCTCAAATGGTCGAACAGGCTTGCTACGCAAGTCAAATGGAAGAGTGGACCCGCACCGATGCGCATGGAGGAAAACCCGGCTGCGCTGATCGCTTTAACCTCTTCGAGGCATTGCCGGTATTCTGCCTCGATGCGTTCTGCTCGACACAGAAAGACCCTTCCGGCTTCTGTCAATGCCGAACCTCGCCTGCCGCGTTCAAATAGCCGCACGCCTAGCCCGGCTTCAAGACGGGCTATTCGTTTTGTCAGCGTCGGTTGTGTCAAGCCGAGCGTATCCGCCGCGTCCGTTAGTGTGCCAGATCTGGCCACGGCGAGAAATGCAACTAGGTTTCGATCCACGTTTCATTCCAAATGAGAATGGAAATCAGATAAATTTTAATTTGACAGAATATTATTCGATGGTCAACTTGCAGCCATCAACCAAGGGTGCTTGCACGAAATGAAAACGGTCTTTGTTCTGTTCGACTCGCTGAATCGGCTGTCATTGGGAGCTTATGGCGGCACGGCGGTGGAAACGCCGAATTTCGACCGGTTTGCGAAGCGTGCCGTGACCTTCGACAAGCACTATGTCGGCAGTCTTCCGTGCATACCCGCTCGGCGCGACATGCATACGGGTCGTTTGAATTTTATGCATAGGCACTGGGGCCCATTGGAGCCCTTCGATGAGTCTTTCCCGCGGATTCTCAGCGACAACGGCGTCTACACGCACCTAATCTCGGACCACCTGCATTACTTTGAGGAGGGCGGATGGGGCTACGCCAATGCCTTCGACAGCTGGGAGTATATCAGAGGTCAGGAATACGATACGCTAAGGGCGGTTGTCGCGCCGCCGGTCGGCAGACTCCGCGAGAAGTTCGACTCTCGTCATTATCCAATGGAGAGTTTGAGAGACGGCAGGACGGCCACTCGCGGAAACACCGACTACTTGGCATGGAAACGGTCGCGGGCGGCGATCAATCACGATTTCCGGACGGAAGAAGCGGACTTTCCGACTGCCAAGTGCTTCGCCGCCGCATTCGATTTTCTGGATCTGAACAAGGGCGCGGACGATTGGTTCCTGCAGCTGGAGTGCTTTGACCCTCACGAGCCATTCGCCGCGCCCGAACGATTTCGCGCGGCCTATGATGCTGGCTACAACGGAAAGATCCTCGACTGGCCGCATTATGAACGAGCGGCCGATTCCGAAACTGAAATTGCTGAAATCCGCGGAAACTACGCCGCTCTTGTCGCCATGTGCGACGAGTACTTTGGCAAGCTACTGGACTATTTCGACGACAACGACCTGTGGAAGGAAACCAGCCTCGTCTTGACTACCGACCACGGCTTCCTGCTGTCGGAACATGAATGGTGGGGCAAAAACAGAACGCCATACTATGAAGAAATTTCGCATATTCCGCTGATGATCTGGCATCCGGAATACGCTTCTCAATCTGGGGAGCGACGCTGCGGACTCACGCAAACTTCTGATCTTATGCAAACATTTCTGGACACGCATGGATGTGGCATACCTCCCAGTGTTACCGGCGCGTCCTTGCATCCGATGCTCGCCGAAGACACGCCGGTGCGCGACTCCCTGATTCTTGGCATGTTCGGGGGGCCCGTTTGCGCGATTGACGGGCAGTATTCTCTCTTTCTCTACCCAAGGGATTTGTCGGGAAAGAATTTGAACATTTACACGCTGGCTTTCGCGCACATGACCAGACCGTTTGACATCGCCGAGCTACATTCAGGCGAACTTGTCGCTCCATTCGATTTTACCAAAGGCGCGCCGGTCATGAAGATTCGCCTCGAACCAAATAACACGCAGGTCGGCCAGGACGGCCAATCACTAGCGAACTGCAAGACCGTTCTATTCGATCTGGAAAAGGATCCAGGACAGTCCGAGCCGATTAACGACCCGAAAACCATCGAGCGTCTGAAAGTCGAAATCGCGCGACACTTCGAACGGCATGATGCGCCCGCTGAAATCTACGCTCATTTCGGGATTGAGAAAGAACAGGAGTTTTCGCACGGGCCGGCGCCGAGAGCCGGCCGCTAAACCACCATCGCAACCAAGGAGATGTCATATGAGATACAGTCATGCATTTAAAGCCACGGTTGGCGCGATCGCGTTATCGGTCGCGACGGCCGGAAGCGCGCTTGCCGAATTCCCGGAACGTACTATTGAGTTGATCCATCCATGGGGACCTGGCAATGCCATGTCGGTCAGCCAAATTATCGCCAAGGCTATGGGAGAGGAGCTCGGTGTAGATATCCCCGTGATTTCGTTGCCCGGCGCGGCCGGAACGAAGGGTCAGATTACAGCTATGTCGCGTCCAGCCGATGGTTACACTATATTTGACGGATACGTGGCGCCTTTGGTTCTGCAGCCCGTTCTCGGAAATGCGGACTGGGTTTACAGCGATTTCAAGCCGTTGCACGCGGCCGTGTCGAATGCATTCGCAATCGGTGGTCGCGTTGACGAAACGCGCTGGTCCAACTTTGAGGAGATGATGGAGTATGCAAAAGCCCGCCCCGGTGAACTTCGTTACTCCTCGGGGTCGCGCAACAACTTGCCGCATATGGTCATCGCCAAGGTGCTGCAATCTTACGGAGTTGTGGCGCAGAATGTGCCCTATACTCAGGACGGCAACGCCGTGAAGGATCTGAAATCCGGTGTTCTTGATTTCTCGTTCATCAATGTAGGCAACTACATTGCCGACCCCTCGTCTTTCAATATCATGCTTGTACTATCGGAGCTTCCGGGCGCAAAAGCTTCCTATGACGGCGCGCCCTCGATTGTTGATTTAAACATCGACCTCGAGTTGTCGGGTCTTGCGCCAATGGGCTGGACATGGTGGATCGTTCATCCCGACACGCCGGACGATGTAGCCAACAAGCTGCGCACGGCGATGGCAGCCGCGATCAAACGCCCGGACGTGCGCGAGGCCATTGGAAAGGTCGGTTTCGTACCGCTCGATTGGGACCACACGCAGTATGACGAGATTGTAGGACCCGTGGCCGGCCAACTCGGGGCGATGGGCAACGCGCTGAAATGGGAAGAGGAAGAACTGAAAAAACTGCAATAGCTAGCGAGCGACCGTGAAGATACTTCCACATCATCTAAGCTGGGCCGTCGCAGCATTCTTTGCTTCGATCATCGCTGTCGTTTTCCACCAAATTTCTACCACCATGACAGAGCAGGGGATCGCCAGTGGCGGTCCCTACAACAACGCCGCGGCCTACCCGCGGGCGGTTGCAGTCACAATCGCTTTTCTGGTTGCCGCGCAACTCGTCGTAGAATTTGCTACCGGTCGCAATGCGGATCCCGCTCCGCCCTGTGCGAGATTGCGGGATCTGAAACGACCGGCCCTATTGCTCGTTTCCTTCGCCGTCTACCTCAACCTCCTGCCAGAGTTGGGGTATCATTTGACAACGGCGCCTCTGATCTGCTCAATCCTGTGGACTTGCGGCGAACGCAAGCCGGCAAAGCTCCTGATTACCTCGTTGGCCATGGCCTTCATCGCGGCATTTTTCTTCGAAAAAGTTCTGAATGTCGTGCTGCCGGGCGGCTATTTCGGACTGAATATCGCCTGGTAATCCAATGTTGATCGAGTCCCTAGCTTCCGGTTTCGAGTTGTTTCTCTCGCCGGTTGCTATCGGCCTGACGTTTGTTGGCGTCATTGTCGGGCTTTTGGTCGGTGCGCTTCCCGGCTTAGGCCCTTTGATGGGAATCATCTTGCTGCTGCCCGTGGCGATCGGACTTCCACCGGTGGCCGCAATGGGTTTCTTGATCGCAATATTTGTCGGCGGCTCCTGCGGCGGGTCGATATCAGCCATCTTGCTTCGCATTCCCGGAACGCCTCTCGCCGCAGCTACATTGTTTGACGGGTTCCCTCTAGCGAAAAAGGGACGGTCGTCCGATGCCATTGGAATTGCTATTTCGGCTTCTGCGCTAGGCGGTCTTTTCGGCGGCGTAGTCTTGATTTTGGCATCGCCGATTCTCGCGAGTTTCGCGAGCGATTTTGCGCCGCCCGAATACGCTATGCTGGCGATAACCGGTCTTTTTGCCATTGCGATAGTCTCGGGAGGCTCGCTGATCAAAGGCCTGGTTTCGGGAAGTTTCGGACTGCTGCTAGCTACGATTGGTACGGACGAATTTTCAACTGGATATCGGTTCACCTTCGGCTCTCACAATATGCTCAATGGCTTCCACATCGTTGCGGTCGTTGTGGGGCTGTTCGCCATTTCGGAAATGGCGCATCAAATCATGGGCAGAGACTTATTGAAAAAACCGGATGTAAAGGTAGCCCGTCCCGGATTAAGCTCTATCGTCCTGACGCTTCGCCATTGGGTAAACCTGCTTCGCTCGTCCGGCGTAGGAGTCTTTTTCGGCGCTCTGCCGGGCGCTGGCGGAGTAATAAGCTCGTTTACATCCTATGCCATTGCGAAGGCTTGGTCGAAACCCGAAGAGAAGTACGGAGAGGGAGCCGAAGGCGGTGTCGTCGCGACCGAAAGCGCCAACAATGCGACGGTGGGCGGGACGCTCGTGCCGACGCTGGCTCTAGGAATCCCTGGCGACGCCTCCTCGGCGATGCTGCTCGGGGCCTTGCTAATACTTGGGTTCGTGCCGGGGCCAGTCCTGTTCGAGCAGCAGCCCGCGATGGTCGGAGGCATCTTTCTCGTTTACCTCGCCTCCAACATTTTCTTGCTAATTGCGGGAATTCTGTTGACGCCGCTTTTCGTTTTCATCCTTCGCATACCTAAGTACTACCTGATCCCAATCGTCTTGCTTCTTTGCTCGGTAGGCACATTCGCGCTTCAGGCCTCGGTGTTTGATTTAAAGGTCATGCTTGGATTCGGATTGGTAGGGATATTGTTTCGCGCGGCCAGCTATCCGCTTGCGCCGATTGTAATCGGAATCATTCTTGGCCCAATTCTTGAGGCCAATCTTCGCCGCGCCCTGCTAATCTCGCGAGAAGGGTACTGGATATTTCTAGATCGGCCCGTTGCGGCGGCATTGGTAGCTATAAATGTACTGTTGTTGCTGGGCGCGATAGCAGTCGCGTACAGAAAGAGAAGGAATCGCGCCGAAGCAAGTAGCGCCGGCCGCAGTTCAAGCAACTGACGCATTGGTTTTGGAATACCGGCGCATTTAATATTTTGATCCTTATCGTCGAAGCGGCCCAGAACAATATCTGGGCGACGCGCAGCGGCAGGGCGTTGGCCGATGCCTAGCCTGAATTACCAACTGCCCGGAATAATGTGAAGAATTAGAAGAAGACGC
>JAPPFL010000080.1 GCA_028823855.1 Albidovulum sp. | reverse complement strand
GCACGGCTGGACGCCTGAAATCATCCCGAATGGTGCTTAAAGCAACAGTATTGCGTTTAGCGGCAACCCCGAGCCGAATGGATGAAGAACGGCGATGTCCAAAGATCCGGCCGACGCGGCTTCTTCCATGGGCGAAGCTGGCACGCTTTACGTCGCGGAGAAAGCGAGTCGCAAATCGATTGTTGCAGGGGTCGGTGATCTGGAGGATCCTGGCAGTGTCGGGATGCACAAGCCGGCACCGGCCGACACGGAATCTTTTTCGGCGAAGGTCGGGAAGGTCTGTGCGAGAGTTCGACGGTCCGCTTTAGGTGCCGTCGGCCTGCGAGGCCGGTGGCCAAGGCTTCTGGCCGGACGGGCGGTTGGGTGGGCATGCGCGGCAAATCGATGTTGCCATGCGTGATCCGGCGAGCCCCGAGGTGGCGCGCAAGAATGAGAGAGCGACGACGGATCGGATTTAAGCCAAGTGGATGGTGCGCTCTCTGAGGGATTGGCAAGGTCATGGTGTAGCTGGCGGAAGTCGAGGAGAAGAAGGCGGCGCTGATCGCAGAAGCGGCAGCAGCGCCTACACGGCGGGATTCGACTAATGAAATGGGTGATCTATCAGGAACTTGGGATGAGAATGCCTGCTCGGTGGCCGTTTTCGAGCCTGGCTTGCCCGGCGCCGCGGCGACGTCGGCAAAATCGGTAGGAGCCGGGTCGAACGATGCTCCGATTCTGCAAAAGGAAGAGTTCAATCGTGACTTCGGGAACCTGCAGAAGCTCGTCGCCTAGGCGGGCCTCTCGCCGGTCCCGCGGGCGAGCGGCGGGGTCGACAACGATCAGGGCGCCGGCGTGGCTTGTAATCGATGGCGTGAAAGCGCCTGATGCACATGGGGCGATGCCGGCAGCGGTGGCGGCTCAATGGCGCGATCGTGAAATGGTTGTATCACTATTTCGCGCGTCGGCGCGTCAGACGCATGCGCAACGGGACTATAGTTACCGTCGCGCGCAAGCTGCCTATATCGTTGCGGAGATATATTCAGGACGGATTGCTGCCGGCAAGCCGAACAGCTGCGACTTAGGAGCCGGACTGCCTTTGCCTATAGCGACACGAAATTACAATCCTCTAGCTTCCTATTCTGACAGGTGAATTGATTTCTCGCAGCGCCGCGAGAATACTCGGCGCGACTATGCGGCTGGTCCTTGGGTTTTCCTCGGATGGAAAATTACTAGCCGTCATGTCCAGGCTTATCGACGGAGACTTGACCGAGACCTTGTGAACGGTTCCCTTGATCAAACCGTTGGCAAAGATTTCGACATTCGTTTTCTCGTAGCCCGCTCCGGCCAGCGCCAGAGCGACTGCGACATTGAAGTGGCGTGGAAAGTGCGTCGCCGCTTCCCGCGCAGTTCCGCTGAAAATCAGCAATGGACCATTCGCCGCGCGCGAAACGTCGATTCCTCTTTCGGCAACGTAAGGTTCGCCGGCCAGCGAAGACGGCAATATTTGCGACTCGAGCGAAACCGTTGCAAGACCGCCCTCCCTGGCGCAGCGCAAAATGTCAAGACCGGGCATCGCGCCGCTCGCGATCTGGAGCGTGGCGCCGTTCCGCGAAGCTACCTCGATCAGATCCGAATTCGACGCCAAGGCGCCGACGCTGACGCAGATTACGTGGCAGCTTGATTCTAGCGCCGGTTCGACCACCTCCCTAAAGGCGTCGTAAGTTGCGCACTCGACTACGATTCGCGCGTAATGCGGCAATTCGCGCGCCGTGACCACTGGCACATCCAGCCCGAGCGATTTCGTTCTGGATTTCGCCGCCTCGATTCGACGAGTCGCTATCGCGGCAATTTCCAGGTCATCCTCTTGGTCGGCAAGTACGGCTCTGACAAGCTGCGTTCCGACATTGCCCATGCCGGCAATCGCGAAAGCGGTTTTTCGTCGCGTGCGCGCTGGGTCTTCGGTCTGAATATTCATGCTGTTCTGCCGACGTGATCTGCCAATAGCCTGGCTCGGGCCAGGATTCGGGATTTCAAATTACCGTGAGCCCGCGGCTTCTTCCAGAGTATTCAGTATCCACGCCGATAGTTTGGCTTTGCGAGCGCAGAAAACCGCATCCGAAACAATATTGCGGTTTCGCATTGGAACGCATGCCGGGAGGAAATTGACGCCGCCGTCAAACCCGTGGTCGAGGCATGCCTTTTCGTGCTCGCGCCCCAAAATTGTTTCTAAAGTTTCTCTATTCGCGTTCGCATACGCAGCAAGCGACTCTAAAACATTTTTTGATTCGGTTTCGGCGCTCGGTACGAAGCTATCGCAACGAATGCCTGCGAGGAATGCTTAATCGGGTTCAAAAGGATGCGCTCGCGCGACCAGGCCATAAAGTGCTCGCAAAAGCATCGGGGCGACGCAGGCGGGAATGAGAGTGCCGTACCGGATACGGGCCCTTGGCTCCGATTGGGAAACCTATGGTTGGAGAGCGAACATTTTGGGGCAGCGACTGGCAATGCCAACCAGCAATCGCCTTATCTGAGCTTATTCCAAAAGTTCTCCGCGATATCGGGAAAGGACTTCTATATCGACATCGACGCCTAGCCCAGGGCCGTCGGGAACTCGCACCTGGCCGTCCTCTACGGGAAACGGCTTTGTAAGGATGTCTTCCGTTAGGTAGTAATTTGCCATGTAGAATTCGCAACCAAGGCGAAGCTCGGGAACCGACGCCAAAAGATGGGCGCCCGCCACGTGAGCAAGACCGGTTTCAAACATGCAGCCCCCGTAGACTTCTATTCCGGCGGTGCCGGCAACAGAAGCGATATCCATTGCTTGCCGCATGCCGCCGGACTTCATGATCTTCAAAGCAAAAATGTCCGCCAATCGGATCTTCGCCGCCGCCACGGCATCGCGAACGGAGAATACGGATTCGTCCGCCATGATCGGCGTGTCGATTCTGCGTGTGATATCGGCCAGAGCCGACCATTCGTGCCGCTTCACAGGTTGCTCAATAAAGTCGGGCTCGAAAGCCTCGAGATCGCGCAGTCGACGAATTGCATCGAAAGCCGGAAGTCCCTGATTATAGTCGATTCGCAGCCCGATGCCGTCGCCGTAGATATCGCGCAGTTGTTCAAGGCGTTTCAGATCGAAAGCGTGACTCGCGAATCCTGTCTTGATTTTGAAAATTCTAATGCCATCCCCATGCAGACGTTCTATGTCGCGTAGATCCTCGTCGAAGTTCGGGTTTGCTACTGAAAAGCTGAGCGGAATCCGTTCGCGGCATTTTCCTCCTAGCAGATCCGATACGCTCAGCCCCGACAATTTTCCGACGATGTCGAACAACGCTGTCTCGAGTGCGGCTTTCGCCTCTAGGCAGCCGACAACGACTTTGTCGGCAATTCCCATTATCCGTGTAATGCGTCGCGGATCCTGTCCGATTATATGCGGGCGAAGATGAATATGGAGAGCTGCGGCGTTCGCTTCCGCAGTGCCGGTGAACACGGGCCACGGCGATGCTTCCCCCCATCCGGTGCAGCCCAAGTCCGTTTCGAGTTTCAGAATGACGCTTCGGATTCGGCTGACATCGCCGGTGCCGTGCGAATGAACGGCTGTAGCAGGGATTTCAACGATATGAACGCTCAGTTTTTCTATGCGATGGACTTGTCGCCCGTCCGCTTCGATGGGTTCATTCAATAAGTTGGTCCTTCGGTTTGCGAGCGGCTACGACCGGCCCGGCGCCGAGTGGATTTCGCCGCGGCGTGACTTTCGCAGCGAATCCGTACGCGGGAAATCTTCCCGCCAATCGAAGACGGCATCTTGATTTATGGTTTTATGTATGCTGGCGAATAGATATAGCGACGAGAACGGAATCGTCAATCTCGACGCGAGGCTTGGCGGCGCCGCTAGCCGAACGGAGGGACATCCTGAATCGGCGGCAACGGAGGCGAGCCAAAGACGGGAGAACGACGTGAAAGAGCGTGCGCCCATTACTCGAGAATTTGCGCGATTCATTGCGAATTTCGCGATAGATGACTTGCCGGACGATGTTCGTCGCTACGCCGGGATTCTCATTTTTGACGGAATCGGCACTACCTACGCGGCGGTGCATCCGAGCGTTTCGTCCGGCGTCCATACTAGAGATTTCGCGCAGGAGCAGGCGGGCCCCAAGCAGGCGACCTTGATAGGTCGAGGCCGCAAGGTGTCTATGCTCAATGCCGTGCTTGCCAACGGAACTTTGGGCTATGCGGCGGATTTCGAGCCGCATCATCCCGAAGCGATTCTACATCCTGTAGCCGTGCTGCTTCCGGCGGCTCTAGCGGTTTGCGAAAATGTTGGAGCCAGCGGAAGCAGTTTCCTCGGAGCCTTAGCGTTGGGCTGCGAAGTAACGTACAGGGTGTCGATGGCGATGAATCCTCGTTCGCTTTACGCAAGGGGATTTCATCCTTCCGCCGTTTGCGGCGCATTCGGAGCAGCCGCCGCCGCGTCCAATTTGATGCGATTAGACGAAGTTGCGACAACCAGAGCGCTGGGACTTGCGGCGCTTCAGGCTTCCGGCCTTATGGCATGGCAAGACGACCCGAAGGAGGATGCCAGGCCATTCCAAATGGGCATGGCCGCTCGAAACGGAATTACGGCGGCCCTGCTGGCACAACGTGAATTCGGTGCGCCCGATAGAATATTCGACGGAGGGCATACCGTTCTGGCTGCTTTCAGCGACGATTCGCGCTCGGAACGGCTTTTGGACGGATTGGGACGCAAATGGAACGGAGTCGCAGGCCTGGCAGTAAAGCCGTATCCTTGCGTTTCATTTCTGCACCCGGCGCTCGACGCGCTCGCCAACTTGCTGGATAGTCACGATCTGGCTTCCGAAAATATCGAGGCGATCAACCTTCGCTTTGCAGAATCAGGATGCCACTGCATAGACGACAATCCGCTGAAGGGACATTCCGCGCAATACATTCTGCCTGTGTTCGCTGCCACGGGCCGCCTGCGGTTTAACGATCTTTTCGATGACCTTCGGCAAACGAATTCGGAAGTAGCTCGACTTGCAAATTCGACCATGGTTCAACGCGACCGAGGCGCTTTCGAAGAATCGTTTCCTTCTTCATATTCGGGCGAAATCTCGCTGAAGCTCGCGGACGGACGATTGCTATCGCAGCGTCGCAATATCGCGAGAGGGTATCCCGGCAAGCCCATGGCCACCGCCGAAATCGAAGCGAAATTCGAGGAGACATTGCGAGGCATGCTGGGGGCCGATCGAATATCGGCCCTTGCAGAGGCGTCCCGAGCCATTGATGGCTCAAAATCGGTTCAGCCTCTCGCCGCGCAACTTGAGCTGCCTCCCGACCTGCATTGATTTCGGAACGCCGGGCAGGGGCTTTGCAAAATTTTGCGCGGGGTCATTGAGAGGTGGCCCTGCTCGGAGAGAATTCCAGCTGCTGGCCGGATGTCCCGACTACTTGATGGAATCGAGAAAGAGTGATACCGCCTTTGCGAGAAAAAATGCCGACGGAGGAAAGAATGAAACGGCTTTTGGCAATTGTGTTCGCGGCGGTTGCCGCGCTAGGATTCGGTTTGAGTGCATCGGCTCAGGACGGCGAGTCGACCTGGGAAAGAATTAAACGCACGGGAGAACTGAGATTTGCAGTTTTTAATTACGCTCCCTATTTCGTAAAAGACAAGGAAACCGGCGACTATGGCGGCGCTCTGGTGGAAATGGCGAATGATGTCGCCGGCGAACTAAAGGTCGACCTCGTACAGGTCGAAGTGGGCGGCTGGAGCGAACTCGTTCTCGCGATCTCTACTGGCAAAGTGGATTTCGCCGCTGGAATGCAGGCCACGCCAGTGCGGGCGACATCGATCGATTTTGCCGGACCGATCTATTGGATCGAATGGGTTACGGTTAACCACCCCGATTTCGGTGGCAAGAATTGGGAAGACTACAACGATCCGGATGTAAAAGTCGCGGTCATGACGGGCACCTCCGATCAGCTGCTACTTGAGAAGTGGGCACCGAGAGCTTCCCAGATACAGTTCAAGGAACTCTCCCAGATCATATTGGCAGTCTCGTCGGGGCGCGCGGACGCTTTCACGACGACGGTTCTTTCGAGCATGATCGCAAAAGAGAAAAATCCGGGTCTGGGCACCTTTAATACGCCGAAGCCCAGGGCAGCGCTTCCAGGCTATTTCGGCATTCGTTCCGAATTCGATCCTAGATTTAAGAATTTTCTTAATTGGTGGGCTGAATGGAACAACAAGCTGGGACACAACGAGCGTCGCATGAAGGAAGCTATGCTGAAATACAGCGGCATTACGGAAATTCCTGAAAGCGTTACGTTTACCGAATAAGCCTCGCTCCGACAAATCCAATTGCGGCTGCGACCAATCCTCTTGAGGAAATGGTCGCGGTTTCCCGCAGAAAGCATTGACATTCCGTTCATGCTTCCGTCCGGCAGACATGCGAACCGTTGAAATATTTTTTAGCCTGATACTTATTGACATCGTTGCTGTAAAAATATAAACGCTGCGTCCTCGGACTCCCTAGCGTGCGCCTGTCGCATGAGGCGGCGTTTGATTCGCCGATTCGAAAGGGATTCCTATATCCGAATTCAAAATTGAAACGGACGAATGTTGTGAAAAAAGATTCTGGAATTACGGAATCGCAACGAAAAGGATACCAAGCGTGGCGCGAATAGCTGGCGTGAATATTCCGACAAATAAACGAGTTCCCATAGCGTTGACTAGAATTCACGGGATAGGTCATTCCGCAGCGAATGACATTTGCGATGCCGTTGGAATCAGCAAATCCCGCAGAATCAATGAACTTTCCGACTCGGACGTCATGGTCCTCAGAGAGCACATAGATGCAAACTACGTCGTCGAGGGCAATCGCCGACGCGAAGTCCAGATGAACATCAAGCGCATGATGGACATCGGCAGTTATCGGGGACTTCGCCACCGGCGCGGACTACCGGTTCGCGGACAGCGCACTCACACGAACGCGCGAACCCGCAAGGGACCGGCCAAGCCGATCGCGGGAAAAAAGAAATAACGGGGGGCTCGGGACTTGGCACAAAATCGTTCCCGCGTAAGGCGCAAAGTACGAAAAAATATCGCGACGGGAGTTGCGCATGTGATTTCGTCCTTCAACAACACGAAAATCTTGATCTCCGACGTGCAGGGAAACGCGATCGCGTGGTCGTCCGCAGGCGCCATGGGATTCAAGGGATCGCGCAAATCGACGCCTTACGCGGCCCAACTCGCCGCCGAAAACGTAGCTCGCAAGGCGAGCGATCACGGCATCAAGACTTTGGAAGTGGAAGTTCAAGGTCCAGGTTCTGGTCGCGAAAGCGCTCTTCGGGCGCTAGCGGCGCAAGGATTCACGATAACGGCCATCCGAGACGTAACGCCGATCGCACACAATGGTTGCCGCCCGCCAAAGCGCAGGCGCGTATAAGACTACCGCGCTCGGGAATGACTGACTGAGCCGAATTTCCATTCAGCGAAAACAAAAATCCCGATGCCGGTAAAAGGGTCGGGAAAACGCATGGAGGCATTTGTGCATGAACCAGGACGAACTGGACGATTTCGTCATTTCAAAGGCGCTCAGAGTTATCCCTGGACGAGATCCGTCGCGAGAAGCGGAAATCGTCGCCGAACCGCTCGAGCGCGGATTCGGGCTAACGTTGGGAAACGCCCTTAGGCGTGTGCTGCTTTCCTCTCTTAGGGGGGCTGCGATTACCAGTGTTCATTTCGAAGGAGTGCAGCACGAGTTTTCCTCGATCAGCGGTGTTCGAGAAGACGTAACCGACATTGTATTGAACCTCAAAGAGGTCGTCATCCGCAAAGAAGTCGACGGCCCAAGGAAGCTTTTTATTCGCGCCAGCAAGTCCGGCGAAGTGAAGGCGGGCGACATTTCCGAAACCGCGGGTATCAAAATTCTCAACAAGGACCTCGTCATTTGCCATCTCGACGAGGGAACGAAGTTGAATATGGAACTGACGGTAACGTCGGGCAAGGGCTACGTTCCCGCTCCGAGCGACCGGCCGGAGGATGCGCCGATCGGATTGATTTTCGTCGATGCGAAGTATTCGCCGGTCAAAAAGGCATCCTACGACATCCAGCCGACGCGCGAAGGCCAGATCATGGATTTCGACAAGCTGACGCTCAAGGTTGAAACGGATGGCTCCGTCGCGCCGGACGATGCCGTCGCCATGGCGGCGCGCATTACTCAAAGCCAGCTGGAATCCTTTGTGCAGATAAAGGAGCCGCAGATCGTAAAGGGTGAGGAAGACAAGGACGAATTGCCCTACAACAAGATCCTTCTGAAAAAAGTCGAGGAATTGGAACTCTCGGTGCGCGCCGCGAATTGCCTAAAGAACGACAACATCGTCTATATCGGCGATCTCGTGCAGAAATCGGAATCGGAAATGATGCGCACGCCGAACTTCGGCAGAAAATCCTTGAACGAAATCAAAACCGTGCTGGCTACTATGGATCTGTACCTAGGCATGGAAGTGCTGGAATGGCCGCCGGAAAACATTGAAGACGTTGCTAAGCAGTACGAGGACGAAATCGCGTAGGGCGGACTGCCGAGAGTCGGCAAGCCGCCAAATGATCTGAAAGGCCGCGCGCATGCGGCCCTCGCATGAAAGGAGACGACGATGCGACACGGCCGCAGGTACCGCCGATTAAATAGGACAAGCGAACATCGCAAGTCGATGTTCGCGAATATGGCCGGTTCTTTAATTGTGCATGAACAGATTAGAACTACGGTTCCAAAAGCGAAAGAGCTTCGGCCCATCGTCGAAAAACTGATAACTCTTGGAAAACGCGGCGACCTTCATGCTCGCCGGTTAGCGGCGTCGCGCCTTAAAGAGGATATTCACGTCAAAAAGCTATTTGAAGTTTTGGGTCCGCGCTACCAAGACAGGCCGGGCGGGTGCGTGCGCGTTTTGCGAGCCGGCTACCGCTACGGCGACATGGCGCCGATGGCAATAATTGAACTTGTCGACAGGGATGAGACCGCAAAAGGAGCTGCCGACCGCCAAAGAGAGGAGGAAAACCTGGAAAGCTGATCGCTGCGCCGTTTGCGACAGAATCCGATCGGCAAGTCATCAGAATATTGTTTGACGACCGGAGGCGGGCCATCGGAGAAAGAGGCGTCGACTGCAAACGTACATATAAATTAGGTCCTTTTGACGAAAGAATTCGATTCGATGCTACGAGATTCGAACGTTTCCGCCAGCAATTGCCGAAAAAGCAAGATTCGAAGCAGAAAATTGAGGCTTTTTCGTGAGTTCGAGCAGAAAGGAGACGTGGCTCCCCCGGTGGGACAGCGCACAGCGACCCCATAAGCAGCGATGGCCAATTCCCGAAATGCCGCTTGATGCAAGCGCTGCTTCACGGTTTGAAGGGTGTAGCGCCGTACATTTGCGGATTGTCGAGGTGATGACATGGGCTGGTAGGGCAGGCCGAATTCGAGACTGAATTTGCGCCGCGCCTTATTCCAGCCCGCGATGTAAGTGGGCATCAGGGCGTGATATAATGCGGGCGCGACGCCCCGAAAATAGTTGACTGGAAACCGTTGCTCCCAAGCCACACGTAGCCTTAGATTGTTGCCTTTGTTTGGGTCGCCGCGCTCGAAAGAATATTCGCAGCTTTCGTTCGGCTCGTATATCTGCCGGTGCACATCGCGCTGATCGTCGTACCTGATTTTCCGACCCCTTCGTCGGACTCACGTCCGGATCGACAGCACGGTCCGCATCTCTTTCGGCTTGAATATCCCTAACGCTTTACTGAGGAGGCGGATGCGAGACCCCTTGAATTTGAATCCCTTCGCAAGCGACGCGGCACACAAAGGAGTTTCGAATTCGGAAAGCCTTCGCACATGCTCGAATGCGGCTGCACGAATTTGGGCATCTTCGTCTACGGGAAAATCGACAATTTCGGACATCATCGCTACAGGTCGCGTACAGTTCGCGAATTGTAGCTATAGATTACTTTTGTCTCAATGACTTCTTGGGAGAAATCACTTGGCGCTTTCAAGGGGAGGCACAGATGGACGACCTACGCGCCGACAATGACCGGTCACCCTTAGCAAAGGCGGTGTGTCGGTTGAGCCGCGAAATCGACTGCCCGGATCCGGCGTCTATCGCGGCTGGTTGGCGCGGGCTGCCCATTTGTCTTGATTTCTATCGGGACACAGCAGCCTGTACATCGCGCTTTCCGGTCCCAGCCTCCTGGCTCGCTCCGCGGGCCGGGACGCGTCGGCGAGCCTCGCGTACCCTAACCAGACGACCTCGTTCCCCGGAGGCCGGTCGTGCTTGCGGTGCAGATGGCCACCCATGGCGGCGGCGAGGTTAATCGCCTGGCCGAGGTTCTCCGGCCCCTTGAAGCGTCGCGCCGCGGCGAAGTCCGAAAGCAACGCGATCTAGATTTCCGTTAAGAAGGCATTCGCGTCCTTCTCCGGCGTCTCGCGCCTGCACAGCGTCAGCGCGGCGGCGCGCTGGATGCGCTCGGCGGTCGCGTGATGGTCCACCGCGATGGAGATCCTTTCATGATCGAACCCCTCCAACGCAAAGACCGTCCGGAGGTTCCGGTCGGGCTGGACCCGCTCGAACCGGAAGACCTGTTTCCGGATGTCGATGACACCCCGCTGCCGATGAATGCCATCAAATTGAGAACAGGCTCCATATGCTGGACGCCAATATCCTGTCCGAGCTTGCCCTCAATCCGCGTGCGTCCTTGCTAGGCATATCGCGGAAGTTGAATCAGACGCTTTTGGTATCAGTATCATCGCGGCCGCGAAGCTGCGTATTGGCTGTGCCAGGAAAGGTTCCCCGGCGCTCAGCGCGCAAAGGGATGCCATCCCGGGAAGCATACAGGCGCTTGCTCAGGAACCAACACCAGATGCCAGAAACGGCGACATCCGGGCTGGATTTGAAGCTACGGGCAAACTCATCGGTCCGAGCGCACTGCCGGCTGCAGCCAGCGCATCCAGGACGCGGCGGCGCTGGCGACAGCCAACATCCGTGAGTTTGCAAAGAATCCGGGCTTGGCCCGTCCAAAACTGGTTGGAACAAGGGAAATGGTAAAACTCCCGAGATCAAGCGTTGATCCGCTCGCCGGGTCGACTTAATCGCGAATATTTTCAGGCACGGGAACTTGCGTTTTGTATGCGGTTCATCAAAGATGCTTGGATTCTCAGCCGAGGAATCCGATTCTGAATCGTGATCGGATTTCTAACGAAATTGGAGGAGAGTTTGCAATGATTCACACACGAACCACCCGCCGGGCGCTGTTCGCCGCCGCCGCGTCCGCCGCAATAGTGATGACTTCGGGCATCGCCGCTGCGGACAAGCTGAAAGTCGCGGCTATCTACACCCTTCCGGTCGAACAACAGTGGATCAGCCGCATCCACAAAGCGCTGAACGCTGCTGCGGACCGTGGCGACATTGATTACGCCTTTTCGGAGAATGTCGCCAACACCGACTACGAACGCGTGATGCGCGAGTACGCCGAGGCCGGGCAGCAGTTGGTTGTCGGCGAGGTCTTCGCCCTGGAGCGTGCTGCCCGCAAGGTTGCCGCCGACTACCCGGACACCGCGTTTCTGATGGGTTCGTCTTTCGGTCCTTCCGGTGACAATTTTGCGGTATTCGACAACTGGATCCACGAACCCAGCTACTTGACAGGCATGATCGCAGGCGCGGCCACGAAGTCGAACGTGATCGGCATGGTTGGGGGTTACGCGATACCCGAAGTCAACCGCCTGATGAACGCCTTCAAGGACGGTGCGAGAGAGATGAACCCGGACGTCAAGTTCCTCGTGAACTTCATTGACAGTTGGTACGACCCGCCGAAAGCCAAGGAAAGCGCCTTTGCCATGATGGACGCTGGCGCGGACATCATGTACGCTGAACGCTTCGGCGTGTCGGATGCGGCCGTGGAACGCGGCGTCAAGGCCATCGGCAATGTAATCGACACGTCCGGTGACTATCCGGAAACGATCATGGCCTCGGCCCTCTGGCACATGGAGCCCACCATCGACCGTGCCATTGCGGCTGTTGCCGATGGATCCTTCGAAGCGGCGGACTACGGCCAGTACAGCTTCATGGGCTATGGCGGCGGTTCGATGGTCGTGGACGAGAGTCTCGTTCCGGCGGAGGTGCTTGCCAAGGTGCGCGAGCGCGAGCAGGAAATACGTGATGGGCTGTTCCGCGTCAATGTAAACGACACGGCACCCGTTTCCGACGGTTGACATCCCTTGCGCCCGGGCCGCCTGTCGGTCCGGGCACGCCTGCCATGCCCGGCCCCATTCTCGCCATGCGCGGGATGACCAAGCGTTTCGGTCCCCTTCTGGCAGCGGACAGCATCGATCTGGATCTCAATCAGGGCGAGGTGCTCGCGCTTCTAGGCGAGAACGGCGCGGGAAAAACCACGCTGATGAACATGCTCTTCGGTGAATACACACCGGATGCGGGCGAGGTGCGCATTCGCGACCCGAGCGGCAACGAGGAGGTCCTGCCGCCGGGACAACCCCAAGCCGCGATAGCAGCCCGCATCGGCATGGTTCACCAGCATTTTACGCTGGCGGAGAACCTCACGGTTCTTGACAACATTCTTCTGGGAACGGAACCGCCGTTCAGTTCGCGGCGATCCCGCCGTCGCGCCCGCGCGCGGCTGCACCGCCTGATGGAGGCATCTGGCCTCAATGCATCGCTTGACGTCCGCATACGGGAGCTTTCCGTCGGCGAGCGGCAGCGGATTGAAATCCTGAAGGCGCTTTATCGCGAAGCGCGCATCCTTGTCCTGGACGAGCCTACCGCGGTTCTCACGCCACAGGAGGCCGACTCCCTGTTCGGCGCCGTCCGCGAGCTGGTGCGCGAGGGTCTCTCGGTGATCTTCATCTCTCACAAGCTGCGCGAGGTGCTGGCATTTTCGGACCGCATCATGGTTCTGCGCCATGGCCGCAGGATGGGGGAAATGCCAACCTCGGAGGCGGATGTCGGGAAGATCGTCCGCATGATGGTCGGCGAGGAGCATGCCGGGGTTGACCGTTCGCCTGGCGAGCCTAGTGCGCCCGCGCTGGTTCTCGAGAAGGTCTCGGTTCCCTCGTCCCGGGCCCAGCGCGCGCTGTTCGAAGTGTCCCTAACGATTCACGAGGCGGAAATCTTAGGCATTGCCGGCGTGGCCGGGAATGGCCAGAGTACCCTCGCGCAAATAATTTCTGGGCTTCTGCAACCGGGTGAAGGATCGATCTCGATAGGCGGAAAAAACGTTCGCAGGCTGACTCCCGCCAGAGCGCTCCGCGAAGGAATCGGCCGCATTCCGGAGGATCGATATCAGGATGGCATCGTTGCAGACATGAGCGTGGCGGAGAACATTGTGATCGAACGCCTCGACTCCCCCGAGATCCAGCGTCGGGGCATCCTGCGACGGGCTGCAATTGCAACTCATGCTGAGTTTCTAATCGATGCCCACGACATCCGCTGTCCGGGTCCGCATGCGCGTACTGCGCTGCTCTCTGGCGGAAATATCCAGAAGCTGATTCTCGCGCGGGTTCTGGAGGCCCAACCCGGCATCATTCTCGCAAACCAGCCGACCCGTGGGCTCGACGTGCGCGCGGCCGGCGAAGTTTCCCGCCGACTCATCGCGGCACGCGACAGAGGCGCGGGCGTGTTGCTTATCTCCGAAGACCTTGATGAGGTCCTGGCGCTTTCCGATCGCATCCTGGTCATGCAAGGTGGCCGGATCGCGGAGACGAAATCGCGGGACCGCGCCGTAATTGGCGCGATGATGACCGGCGGTTCAGTCGGATGACCCGGTTGTCGAAGCCGACCGGCCGCGGGTCCTGGCAATTGGCCCGGCAACGACCCGAATTATGATTGAGATTGTCCCTCGAGGGACCGTGCGGCCCTGGAGCGCAATACTGATCCCGGTCGTTGCCGGGCTTGCAGCCCTGCTACTTTCCGCGATTCCCCTTGCCTTTGCCGGTGCTCCGATCCTGCCGGCCTATGCCCAAATGGTGGCCGGAGTCTTCGGTTCCGTGTTCACGGCCACCGAAACCTTGACCCGCGCCACGCCGCTGATCTTCACCGGGCTCGCCGCCGCGATCGCATTCCGTGCGCGTTTCTGGAACATCGGCGGCGAGGGTCAACTCTATCTCGGCGCCCTGGCCGCGGTCTGGGTCGGCACCGGCATGATCGACGGCCCGCCGATCTTGATGATCCCCTTGGTCCTGGCGGCGGGCGCCGTAGCGGGCGCGGTGGGACTGCTTGGACCTGCCCTTCTGAAGACCCGGTTCGGTGCGGATGAGGTCGTAACCTCACTCCTGCTGAACTTCATCATTCTCATTTTCGTCCAGATGATGCTCGAGGGACCCTTCAAGGATCCAATGGGACTTGGATGGCCGCAATCCGAGCCCATCCTGGATTCCGCCGCATTGCCGGCGCTCGTCGATCGGATGCGTCTCCACGCCGGCTTCCTCATCGGCATCGCCGCCGCGTTCGTCGCGCATGCGGTTCTTGCCTATACTGTTTGGGGATTTCGGGCCCGCGCGGTGGGCGACAATGCCACAGCCGCCCGGCATGCGGGTATCGGTGTACGGCGGACGATTCTGGGTGTCGCCATCGCGTCTGGAGCGTGCGCAGGACTCGCCGGCGTCTCCGAGGTTGCAGGACTGAAGGGCTACTTGACGTCCGACCTCTCCCCGGGTTTCGGCTACGCCGGAATCGTCGTTGCCATGCTCGCGGGTCTCTCGCCTATCGGCGTGATTGCGGCCAGCCTCTTCGTAGCAAGCGTCTTCGTTGGCGCGGACTCCATGTCCCGCGCAATGGGCGTGTCCAGCTTCCTCGCGGATCTCATTGTATCGATGTCCCTGATCTGTATGCTGGTTGGCGGATTCTTCGCCCGCTTCCGGCTTCGCCTGCGCGCGGCCCCGGCACCATGATCGACATCCTCCAGATCTTCCTGAGCGAGAGTTTCTGGGCGGCGAGTCTCCGCATAGCTAGTCCGCTTATTTTCGGCGTCCTCGGCGCCCTCCTCTGCGAGCGCGCAGGTGTCCTGAATCTCGGAATCGAGGGCATTTTCGTTGTCGGCGCGATGACCGGGTGGATGACCGTCTGGCTCGGCGCTCCCCTCCCCGTGGGCGTTCTGGCTGCGGCGTTCTCCGGCGCCCTGTTCGGATTCCTTCATTCCGTGCTGACCGTGCCGCTAGGCCTCTCGCAGCATGTGTCCGGCCTCGGCATAACGCTCTTTGCCAGTTCGCTGGCATCCTTCACGTATCGTACCGCTCTGCCTCAGGTGAGTTCGCCGCCCCGAATCGAGCCGTTTCGCTCCCTCGATGTTCCGATCCTTACCGATCTTCCCTTTTTCGGGCCCGTGCTTTTCCAGCAAACCGCGCTCACGTGGCTCGCGCTGATCCTGGTGTGTGTTGTGTGGTGGATCATGGACCGTACGCCGCTCGGCGTCGCGCTCAAGGCGGTCGGCGACAATCCGGAAGCCGTGAACGCACAGGGCCTTTCCGTAATTCGGCTACGCATGGGCGCGGTGGTCGTAGGATCGTCGCTGATGGCACTCGGCGGCGCATTTCTCACAATGTCCGCCTTCGACGCCTTCTTCTTCGGAATGGTCAACGGCCGCGGCTGGATCTGCATTGCCCTTGTCATCTTCGCAAGCTGGCAACCGGGGAAGGCACTCATCGGCGCGTTGCTGTTCGGCATGTTCGATGCCTTGCAGGTGCGTCTGCAGACCGAGGCCGGCGCATTGGTTCCGCCCCAGGTATTCCTGATGATGCCGTTCATCCTGTCGATCATCGCGCTAGTGATTGTGGCGCGACGTGCAGACTATCCGCGGGCACTCCTCACTCCATGGTTCAAAGGCCAAAGGTAGGACCGATGCCAGACCTCCCAATCAATGACACCACTCTGCCGGTGCCCTGTCCGTAAATGCTACCCGTGTCAAGCGACGTCCAAGAGTGACCCGCCATCGGCGTGCAAAAGTGACCCGCTTCCCGAGTTTCGTTGCGGCCTCGCCGCGCTCGGTCCGGAGTTTCTGCGCCTCGCCTCGAGCGAGGCGTAGCAGGCGGCGTTCGACGAACTGGTGGAGCGTCACCACGCGCTCGCGCTAAAACCTTGGCTGAACCCACAGGAACGCCGCCCCAATCTCCATTTCCTGACGCACTACGCGCTCTATCTGAACCCGATTGAAGGGTTTTAAGGAAGATTCACGGGCGGGTAACCTGCAACCGTTCCTACCGAGATTACCGCGAATTTGTGGAGGCAATCATACGATTCTTCGATTCTACGCCGCCCCGCTGCAAGTAAAAGACAAGTAAAGCGGCACCCGACGACTTCCCAATCGCTACTCGAAAAACTGTCGACACTGGACTACAACCTGACCTTCCCACGCGAACGAGGACCGCCGCGAATCGGAGTAGAACTCGGGGGAATTCATACAACAGCGTTTAACTTCGTTGATACACGTACAATTTCGCAATCGTGAATTAACAGGAAGTATGCAACTCTTTGTTTATTCGTTTGGAACCCTATGATCTCGCCGCGCAACGCAATACTTAATCCCTTTAGTGGCGGTGCTTGAATTCCGCGCTTAAGTATCCGGCGACAGAGCATGCCGGAACGCCGTATGCGGGCGAGGAAGACTCCTCGTGCTACAGACGGGCAGAATGGATTTTCTCGTAGTACGCTAATAGAAAATCGAATCTGGCTGCGAGGACGTCTTATCCGGGTTCCGGTCGAAATCCCCAGATCAGCAGGGGCCGGAATGACCCGCGGACGGGCTGGAAAGCAGTTCAATATTGGAAGGGGCACAGCTTACAGGATTGCCAAATCGATCACGTAAGCCCGAAAATGTCCGTTTTTATTCCTCCTTGGTGCAGTCCAGTGGCAGAACAGGATCGCCTGAAAGATCGGCTCATAGCCATCATCAAATGGGCGGTTGTCGAAGACAGTCTTTTCGAAATCCGGAACGGGCGCCAAATCTCAACCCTCTGGCGGAAGTGGGTCAATCCCATATGAGTCACGATCTCGAATTCGCCTGCCGCGACCACTTATATAGAGTTCGGCACCTTGGCTTCGCGCGATCCCACGGGCCACGGCTACAGCCTGTTTCCGTGTGGCAAAAATCTTGGCGAATTTGTCCTATCCGGACCTGCGCACGGCCCATTTCCCATACCTCGGAACAACATGTTGACTCTTGGATGCCGTGTCACCCTCCGATGCAACGTACCTACCTACTCAGAAAAATAGGCGCAGAATAAATAGGGCGCTACCCGGAAATTTGGCGAAAAGTTCGAACGGCCGCTTCGAACTGTATCTTGACGAGCGCATCGACTTCGAACGGAGGCTGCAATGAACGCCATTTAGGATAATGATAGGCCAGATGAACGCGCAATCGCCCCGTTTTTTGTCAATTCAGGATTGTTTTCGATATAATGCGCAGCTAACACCAGGCGCATTCCAACAGTTGCCACTTCGACCGCCCGCATCGGCTATACCAAGGTCTCGACCTTGGACCGGAACCTTGATGCCCAGGCCGCGGAGTTCAAACTAGCGGGGTGGAGCATGAACCGGACCGAAACCGTCACCGGCTCCAGCCTCGAAGGTTAGTCACCGACTAGGATTGCCAGCGATCTGGGAATCTCGCGCGGAGACGATCACTGAATAGTCATTCAGACGATGACCATTGGCTGGGACACGATACAGAGGAACTCGCTCTTGTTGCAGGAGAAAACTACATTCCTTGACTTGCGACGCGGGGAACAACGCTATCGGATTGGGGAAATAGCAGGTGCTTAAGCAATCTAGGGTCTGTTGACGAAAGAACTTTAGTTGATGCTTCGAGATTCGCGTGTTTCCGCCAACGATTGCCGAAAGGGCGAGAATCGAAGCGGAAAATCGAGGCTTATTCGTGAATTCGAGCAGATTCGTCCTGACCGACCGAATGTGGGGCGGGATCAAGGACTAGCTTCCCGGCAGGCAAGGCTCCCCGGGAAGGACGGCTGCCGACAACCGACTTGTTCTGAGAGCGGTGCTCTGGCGGGTTCGAACCGGCTTGCCGTAGCAGGACTTCCCCTCGGAATTCGGCAAGCGGAACAGCGTTGTCATTCGCTTCCTGCGCCGGGCGGAGAAAGGCGTTATCGAAAGTATTTTCAGGGAGCTGTCCGGATCTTTGGACCTTGAGCGGGCGCAGGTGGACGGAACCGTGGTCCGGGCGCGCTGAAGGGCCGCCGGCGAAAAAGGGGGCCGAGGCGCAGGCGATCGACCGATCCCGGGTAGGCCCGGCGGCAAGGATCGCGGCCCTCGTCGACGCCTAGGGCTATCTGGCTCGCTTTGAGCTGGTCCCTGGTCAGGCGCACGATCCGGTAGGCGTATCGCCCCTGCTGGACGGTCTGGAAACCGGAGCCCCGGTCGGCGACAAGGCCTTCGACGCTGAACATGGATGCTGGATGGTGGAGAAGCTCGAGTTGCGCAGCAGCGTGACGGCGATACCTTCGAAATTCAACAGGACGGTTTGGCGCAGCCGTGACAGGGAGATGTACAAATGGCAGTATCAGATCGAAAATTTATTTTCGTAAATCAAGGAGTTCCAAACAATCTCGACGCGCTACGACAAGACGGTCTCCAGCTACGCGGCCAACAAAAATCTCTCGGCGGGAGTGATCGCGGCGCGGTGATGCCAAGCGAATCACGGTCTTTAGTCAACAGGCCCTAGGCGTTCCTAGCCGGCGCCTCGGCATTAGGGGATTGGGTGCGCTAGTCGTTTCCGAGGCTTAAAAACACGAATCTCAACGCATATATGTGACGCATCGGCAGCAAGGGGGAAAAGAGAACGATGCTTAGAGTCCTGTTAGCCGTTTCCCTAGCCGCTACGGTGGCCGCACCGGTCTTTTCGGAAACCGTTGTTCCGGAGTCTATCGAGGAAATTCGACTCAGCTTCGCGCCGGTCGTTAAGCGCACGGCGCCCGCAGTTGTCAACATCTTCGCAAATAGAGTCGTCGCAAGCAATTTAAGCCCTTTTTCCAAGGATCCGTTTTTTCGGCAGTTTTTCGAGTTTTTCGGTTCCGGTCGCCCGCGCGTCCAAAATTCGCTCGGGTCGGGCGTTATCGTGTCGGCGGACGGAATGGTCGTATCGAACCATCACGTAGTCGGCGACTCGACTGATATCCGCGTAGTGCTCAGCGACCGGCGCGAATTCGACGCGGAAGTCGTGATGAGCGACGACGGCAGCGACATAGCCTTGCTACGTCTCCGGGGGGCGGAAAATCTGCCGGCTTTGCAATTTCGAGACTCCGACGAGATCGAAGTCGGCGAACTTGTTCTTGCGATCGGCAACCCGTTCGGAGTGGGGCAGACCGTTTCGAGCGGGATCGTTTCCGGCGTCGCCCGGCTAGGGGCGTTGACGGGGAATGAAAGGGGCTATTTCATTCAGACCGACGCCGCGATCAACCCAGGCAATTCCGGGGGCGCCCTGGTCGGAATGGACGGTAGGCTCTTGGGCGTCAACACGTCGATACTTACTCGTTCCGGCGGGTCGAACGGGATCGGATTCGCCATCCCGAGCAACCTTGTCGCTAAACTTGTCGAGCAGGCGCAAGCCGGCAAAGCGGATTTCGAGCGCCCCTGGGCTGGAATCGCCGGCAAAGCCGTTGACTTCGACATGGCCGAAGTTATGGACATGGATCGTCCTCGAGGCATGATTATCGACGAAATCCATCCGGAAAGCCCCTTTGCGCGATCCGGACTTCGCGCTGGCGATGTCGTGATGTCGCTGGACGGGCGCAAAGTGGACGCGGCGCAGGAAATGCTCTACCGCATGTCGGTATCGGGCATAGGCGAGTCGGTCGAGGTAGTCTATTTGCGGTCCGGCGATGAGCGAACGGCGATCGTGGAAATGGAATTGCCTCCGGAAATTCCCGAAAGCGACGTCGGCAGAATCGGCGGCGAGGGTCCTCTAAGGGGGCTTGTTGTCGCCAACGCGAATCCGGCCTTGATTGTGGAAGCTAATCTTCCGCTTCGAACGGAAGGCGTTGTGGTGACTGGCGTGGAAAGGAGTTCGCGATGGCTGCATTTGCAACCAGGCGACATCTTGCGGAAAATAAACGGCAACAGAGTGAAAAATGCGCGAGGCGTTCGACGAATTGCCCGGCGAAATGCCGATCATTGGGTCGTCGAGTTCGAACGCGAGGGCCGCAGGCATACTTTGCGTATAGGTTCTTGATCGAAATCTTGCCTCGTACGGCGCGATCGAAATGGACATGAATCTTCCCGCGAGTCTCGAATCCCGATCCGCCGTCGGGCGGCGGCCCCTGGCCGACGTTATGCGCCCCGACGCGCTTTCCGACGTGGTTGGGCAGTCTCACTTGCTGCGGGCGCAAGGTCCGATTGGCTCAATGGTCGCATCTCGAAGCCTGTCCTCCTTGGTGCTTTGGGGGCCGCCCGGGGTCGGCAAAACGACGATTGCCCGCTTGCTCACGCAAGGCACCAACTTGGAATTCGTGCAGATCAGCGCAATTTTTTCGGGAGTGGGCGATCTCAGGGAAATTTTTTCCCAAGCGGAGGAAAGGCGGCGCCAAGGCTCGGGAACGCTCCTGTTTGTCGACGAAATCCATCGGTTCAATAAGTCCCAGCAAGATGGATTCTTGCCGCACCTGGAAAATGGAAACATTGTTCTCGTCGGCGCAACAACTGAAAACCCTTCCTTCGAACTGAATTCGGCTCTTTTGTCGAGGCTCCACGTTTTGACTCTGCGCCGCCTCGATGTCGACTCCCTGGCGTCATTGGCGGAGCGGGCCGAAGCCCGTCTCGGAAAAAAGCTACCGCTCGATCAATCCGCGCGGATACGGCTTCTGGAATTGGCTGACGGCGACGGGCGCGGGCTGTTGAATTTGGTCGAGCGAATTCTCGAGTATGCCGGCGACGAGCCTCTTGACGCTGGAGCCATGGCGGAATTGCTTGCCCAGCGGGCGCCCGTCTACGACAAAACCGGCGATTCTCACTACAATTTGATCTCCGCGTTGCACAAGTCCGTTCGCGGGTCGGATCCGGACGCGGCTCTGTATTGGCTGGCCCGGATGCTGAACGGCGGCGAAGATCCCCGATTTATCGCGCGGCGCGCTACTCGCATGGCTGTCGAGGACGTAGGACTCGCGGATCCCGCGGCTGTCGGCCAGTGCCTTGACGCATGGCAGGCCTACGAAAGGCTTGGTAGCCCTGAGGGGGAGCTGGCGTTAGCTCAAGCTGTTATATACATTGCGCTCGCCCCGAAATCCAACGCCGTCTACCGGGCGATGAAGGCCGCGACTAGGCACGCCGAGGAAACCGGGTCGCTTCCGCCTCCCAAGCGAATCCTGAATGCGCCTACCAAATTGATGAAACAGGAAGAATATGGAGCGGGCTATCGCTACGACCACGATGAAAAGGAAGGCTTTTCGGGCCAGAACTACTTCCCGGACGGTATGGCGAGGCCGAGCTACTATGCGCCGGTCGAAAGGGGGTTCGAGCGCGAGATGGTCAAGCGCATCGCGTATTTTTCTTCGCTGCGCCGTCGGAAGAGCGGAAGCTAGGGACTAGCGCTTTGCGCCGCGGCTGATCGGGAGGCGTGCATGTGGATGACCTTGATATTGGTTGCGGCCGGCGGAGCCCTCGGCGCGTCGGCTAGATGGACGACTCGACTTGCGATTGAGCGACTTTTCGATTCCAATTTTCCGATTGCGACCTTCGCGGCAAATGTAGGAGGATCGCTTGCCATGGGCGTTGCATTTTCTCTGTTGACCGGCGATGCTGCGGGGAACTCCAAGCTGCCTCCGTTCCTTATCGTCGGATTTCTCGGAGGCTACACCACTTTTTCGGCCTATGCCCTGGACGCTTGGACGCTATTTGCCGAGGGCCGGACTCTGGAGGCGCTGACCTATGCGATAGGTTCGGCCGTGTTGTCGATTGCGGCATTGGCGGCGGGCATCGCGCTAGCCAGGGGAATCGTCTCGTGACTGGGGTCCAGCGAACAACAGTTGGCGACGATGCGAACGGGAAGCGGCTTGACCGGTGGATTCGCGCCAAATTCCCGCATCTCGGGCAGTCCAAAATCGAAAAATACTGCAGAAAGGGCGAGATAAGGGTTAACGGAAAACGCGTGAAGGCTTCGGACAGGCTGATTCCCGGCCAATCGATTCGCCTGCCGCCATTGCCCGATCCCGAAGCGCGTCCAGCTCCATCCGCTGGATCTCAGTACCGCGTCTCCGCCGCCGATGCCGAATTCATGCGCGCGGCCGTGATCTACATGGATAACGATTTTTTGGCGATCAACAAGCCGCCCGGTACGCCGGTCCAGGGAGGGACCGGCCAGCATCGCCATGTCGATGCCTTCGCGTCGGCGCTACGATTTGGCAAGAGCGAATCCCCGCGTTTGGTTCACCGGCTCGATAAAGACACTTCGGGCGTGCTGGTACTGGCGCGTTCGGAGAAAGCGGCGCGGGAGATCACAAAAATTTTTCGAAACAAGGAGATTCAGAAGCAATATCTTGCGGTCGTCGTAGGCGTGCCTAGGCCCTTCGAAGGAACGATTAAATTGGCGCTTGCTCCTTCCAGTGCACGGGGAACGGACCGAATGCAGTGCATTGAACCGTCTTCTGCCGTCCGGGAGCCGGGAGCGAAATCCGCATGTACCGGTTACAGAGTGATTGAGCGTGTCGGAAAGCGCGCTTCCCTGGTCGAACTGACTCCCGTGACAGGGCGAAAGCACCAGATCAGAGCTCATATGGCTGCAATCGGCCATCCGATCATCGGCGACGGGAAATACGGCAGGGGACTGCGCGAACTCTCGAATATTGGGAAACTATCGGTATTGGGCGGCGGATTCTCCGCAAAACTGCACTTGCACGCCCGCAGCATAGCATTCGAGAATCCCTTTACCGGTCGGGATGTTCGGATTATCGCGCCTCTGCCGACTCACTTTTCCCGAACTGTCAGCGGATTGGGATGGGAATGCGACACGGCGGAAATTCGAGATTTGCCGGCCGGTGAATAAAGCGGCATCTATGCGAATGTCGCAGCGGCGCTTGAACAGGAACGCCTTAATGTAATGGCGGAATGGAGCAAGAGAAGAAATTGGCAAATTGCGCGGGCATGCTTGCGGGATAGCCGGTGGGTCATCGAACTGGACGAGAAACCGCTCAGGACGCCAGCGAACAAATTCGTAGCGTTGCCTACTTTCGCCTCGGCGGCTTTGGTGGCGAGGGAATGGGATGGGCAGAAAGGCATCCTTCGGCCGGAATCAATGCCCTTTACGAAGTTGGCGATTTCCGCAGTCGACGAAGTTGCGCCGTCGCGGGAAAGGGCGGCGGCGAGTATCTCCGGATACGGCGCAGCCGACCTGATTTGCTACAAAGCCGAGTCGCCTCCGGACCTAGTCGAGAGGCAGGAGTACGCTTGGCGACGTCCGCTGGATTGGTGCGAAGATGAAATCGGCGCGAAGCTCAATACTACGCAAGGTGTAGCATTCGTTGCTCAGCCGCCATCTAGCTTGTCAAGGCTGAAAGAGGCCGTCGCGAACTTAAACGAATTCGAACTCGCCGCATTGTTTGAACTCGTTTCACTGACCGGATCCTTGGTTTTGGGTCTGGCTATCGAGCGCGGCTTTATGCGGGTGGACGAGGCCTGGCGAGCATCGCGGGTGGACGAAGACTGGCAACTCGAAAAATGGGGGCACGACGCCGAGGCCATAGCGACCTCCGAATCAAGGAAACAGGACATGAAAATCGCATTCGAGTTTCTGGAAGCGACCAGAAATAAGAATGGCGACAGGACAAATGCCATCTGAGAGTTTGAAGCTACGTCTTCTTAGCGGATTTGAAGGACAATCATAAATTTTGAGTCGATGACGGGTCTGCGGACGGCCGTCCCGTCACAGCGGCGCTTTCCGGGATTGCCGCCATATTCGTAAAATTGTCGACCGTTCGTTGACTTTCCGGTACTCTGAGATATACTTAGAGGCGGCAGGTCGTACTGCGGCGGAGCGAATCCGCGGAAAGAAGACCTGCATGCAGGTTACCGGAAATTTTGAAAAGGAAAGGAACCGTAATGAAACAAAGAATTCTGCTGGGAACGGTTGCCGCGCTGACTATGTCGGCGGGAACCGTTTTAGCGGGCACTCTGGACGACGTAATGGCGAAAGGCCATTTGCAATGCGGGACGAATACCGGATTGGTAGGCTTTGCGGCGCCGGACGAGAACGGCGTCTGGGAAGGATTTGATGTAGCGTATTGCCGTGCGCTTGCGGCGGCGATATTCGGCGACCCGATGGCGGTCAAGTTCACTCCCTTGACGGGAAAAACTCGATTCACGGCCCTTGCTTCGGGCGAAATTGACGTTCTGTCGAGAAACACGACGTGGACGTTCTCGCGGGATGTGGATTTGAAGCAGACATTTGTCGGCATCAACTACTACGACGGCCAGGGTTTCATGGCGAAAAAGTCTTTGGGCGTATCGTCGGCGCACGAGCTCGGCGGTGCCTCAGTCTGCATTCAGACCGGCACGACGACCGAATTGAACCTCGCCGATTTCTTCCGGTCCAATGGAATGGAATACGATCCGATTCCCATCGAGACGAATGCGGAAGCGAGAGAGCAGTTCTTCGCCGATGCTTGCGATGTCTACACGACGGATCGCAGCGGCCTTGCCGCGACCCGAGCGTCGCACGAAGATCCGGATTCGCTCGTCGTTCTTCCCGAAATCGTTTCCAAGGAACCGCTAGGACCGCTCGTCCGGCATGGCGATGATCAGTGGGCGGACATTGCGCGCTGGGTACTCAATGCTCTGGTTAGCGCCGAAGAACTCGGCATCACCGCGGCGAATGCCATGGAAATGGCTGAGGGCACCAACAATCCGGAAATCAACCGCTTGCTGGGCTCGGAAGGAAATTTCGGCGAAATGATTGGATTGCCCGGCGATTGGGCTGTCCATGCGATCATGGCGCGCGGCAACTACGAGGAGATTTTCGAGGCCTATATCGGCGTGAATACTCCCATTGGCCTGGTTCGCGGCGTAAATGCGCTCTGGACCGACGGCGGCCTGATTTATTCGCCGCCTTTCCGTTGATTCGAAAATCGTTGCGGCGCGGCTTAGCCGGGCCGGTAACGAGAATTGTCATAATGATGTAAGTTCCGGAATGCCGCCGTATCGAGAGACGGCGGCATTCAACTTTTTTGATCCAATGCAATAGGGCGGCTGGCATGGAGTACACTGCGGAGGGACGCAGGCAGTCATTTCGGCTGAGCATGCTGATCTACGATACGCGGTATCGCTCGTTGACGATCCAGATAGCCGCGTTGGTAGGCTTGCTTCTAGTTATTGGCTGGCTGGTTTCGAACACTGCGCAAAATTTGTCCGCTCTCGGCAAGCCGGTTAACTTCGGATTCCTGAACCAGCCAGCCAGCTACGACATCAATCAGTCCTTCATCGAATATTCGTCGCGTTCCTCGCACTTGAGAGCTTCAGCGATCGGCTTGATGAATACGCTGCTAGTCGCGGTTCTCGGATGCGCTTTGGCCACCGTCATCGGACTGGTTTTCGGCGTGTTGAGGCTTTCCAAGAACTGGGTCATCGCGCGCCTCATGACAGTTTACATAGAAGTCTTTCGCAATGTGCCGGTCCTGCTTTGGATCGTCTTCTACATGGCGATCATTATCGAGGTGCTGCCGGCGCCGCGAGATTTCCGGGGAGAATCTCCGGGGTCTTCGATGATTTTTTGGGATTCCGTCGCGATAACCAACCGGGGCGTGTATGTTCCCGAACCGCTCTTCAGCAACGGCCTCGGCGATATTTCGATATTCGGCCTCTTCGCCATCAGCTTGGATTTACTTGCGTTGATATTCGTGCTGGCGATCGGAATCTTCGCCGCGGGGCGGGTAGCCCAACGGGCCAACAAAACCCAGGAAGAGACCGGAGTGCGGCCGTCTACTTGGCACTATAGGACGGCGCTGATCGTATTGCCGTCGGTCACTCTTCTGCTCGCGCTTGGATTCCATTTAGGACTTCCCGAACTGAAGGGATTCAATTTTAGCGGCGGCATAAATATGCGCAACTCGCTGATAGCGCTTTGGCTTGCTCTTGCCTGCTATACGGGAGCGTTTATCGCGGAAATCGTTCGCGCCGGAATACTTTCCGTATCAAAAGGCCAGTCCGAAGCGGCTTTCGCACTTGGGCTTAGGCCTACGCAGTCGATGCGCCTCGTCATATTGCCGCAGGCGCTTCGCGTAATTATTCCGCCGCTGATTTCGCAGTATCTCAATTTGACAAAGAACTCGTCCCTAGCGATCGCCATAGGCTACATGGACGTTACCGGCACGCTCGGCGGCATTACCCTGAACCAGACAGGCCGGGAACTGGAATGCATACTGTTGCTGATTATTTGCTTCCTTTGCATTTCGCTGACGGTGTCCGCGGTACTGAACTGGTACAACAATCTCGTGAAACTTAAAGAGCGCTGAGATGAGCGAAACGTCCTTCGTAAGAAAAGAGATACTAACGAGCCAGGCTCCGCCACTAAGCGAAATCGGCATCGTCGGCTGGATGAGGGAAAACCTGTTCAGCAATTGGTTCAATACTTTGCTGACGATTTTATCCACGGTCTCAGTTTATCTCGTTCTGGCCGAATCGATTCCCTGGATTTTTCAGTCATCATGGACCGCCACCTCGCTAAACGAATGCAGGGAAAACATTGCTAGGGAATACGGGGAGGGAGTGCACGGCGCGTGCTGGGCCGTGATTCGGGAACGCTATCTTCAGATGCTGTTCGGATTCTATCCTTCCGAATTATATTGGCGTCCAATTCTTGCTTTCGTGCTCATGCTGGCGGCCCTGTCGCCGATTCTGTTTCCGTCCCTGCCCAGAACTCTACTTTTGTTTTCCGCAATTTATCCCTTCGCCGGATACTGGCTGCTCTGGGGAGGTTCGATTTGGGGGCCGACATCCATTGTCGCCGGCGTTGCCGTAGGATTTTTTGGGATGCAATTCGTCAGGTATCGAGTGGCGATGATTGGCGTTCTCGCCTTATCGATTTATTTTTTCTTCCGGCTTTCCGGCTATTTGCAAATTGCTCTGCCATTGGGAATTGAACCCATCGAAAGCGCTAAAATGGGCGGATTTCTGCTTTCCGTGACGATCGGAACTACCGGTATTGTGCTTTCCCTTCCCATCGGAATTATTCTGGCGCTCGGCCGCACGTCGAATCTTCTAATCGTTAAGGCTATCTGCGTCGGGTTCATAGAATTCATTCGAGGCGTGCCTTTGATCACGCTGCTGTTCGTGGCTTCGACTTTGCTGAATCTTTTTATGCCGCCCGGCACGAATTTCGATCTCATACTACGCGTCGTCATCATGGTTACGATGTTCGCCTCCGCCTACATGGCGGAAGTTATTCGAGGCGGATTGGCGGCTCTGCCTCGCGGCCAGTACGAGGCGGCCGACGCTCTTGGGCTGGATTACTGGAAATCGATCAGACTGATTATCATGCCTCAGGCGCTAAAAATCTCCATTCCGGGAATAGTCTCGACTTTTATCGGCTTGTTCAAGGATACAACTCTGGTCTCGATTATTGGCTTGCTTGATCCGCTAGGCCTCACAACGTCGATCCGCGCCGACTCCGATTGGAACGGAATCGTCTGGGAACTCTACGGATTCGTGGCTATGGTTTTTTTCATTTTCTGTTTCGCCATGTCGCGTTATTCCATGTATCTGGAGAGGAAACTCGAAACCGGTAATCACTAAAGGAAATTCAGGATGAATTCGACTGCGAAAGTCGATGCGCTCGTCAGTGGCTCGAAATCGAAAACGGGCGAAGTCGCTATAATGATCAAGGATATGAATAAGTGGTTCGGATCTTTCCACGCGCTTCGCGATATTAATTTGAAGGTTTACGCAGGCGAAAGGATCGTGATTTGCGGTCCGTCGGGATCGGGAAAATCTACATTGATCAGGTGCATAAACAGACTGGAAGTACACCAGAAAGGGACGATCGTAGTCGAAGGCACGGAACTTACATCCGATCTCAAGAACATTGACAAAATCCGGTCCGAGGTCGGAATGTGCTTTCAGCATTTCAATCTGTTTCCCCATTTGACAACGCTTGAAAACTGCATGTTGGCGCCGGTTTGGGTGCGAAGGGTTCCCAAAAAGGAAGCACGCGATACGGCGATGCATTTCCTTGAGAAAGTGAAAATTCCCGAACAGGCAATGAAATATCCCGGACAGTTGTCGGGCGGCCAGCAGCAGCGCGTGGCGATCGCAAGGTCACTGTGCATGCGGCCGAGGATCATGCTGTTCGACGAGCCTACGTCGGCTCTCGATCCCGAAATGATCAAGGAAGTCCTGGATACGATGATTGAACTTGCCGAGGACGGCATGACAATGCTCTGCGTAACTCATGAAATGGGCTTCGCTCGCAAGGTCGCCGACCGCGTCATTTTTATGGATGAAGGCCAGATCGTGGAACAGAACGAACCCGAAGAGTTTTTCTCGAACCCGAAAAGCGACCGGACCCAGCTATTCCTAAGCCAGATTTTGGGCCATTGACCGAAATTCCGCGCCGTCGAAGATCGAGCCACAAGTCTTGAGGCGAGAAGCTGCCCGCACTGCGCGCCTGGGTCGATTTATATCAGTTCCCTAGGCACGACGAAATCGATCGCATGCCCGGTCCTCCATTCAGCGTTGCGCCAGCCTTCCAGTTGAAATTCCGCGACCAGCGTCGCTGCGGTGGGAAATCTAGCGAAATCCGGATGCGACGGCGACCTCCGTACCATCGAAGCCGCAAAATGCTGGATCGAAGGATTGTGGCCGATGATCATGACGCAGCGAGCGTCGCCGGCACTGCCCAGCTTGCGGCGGATTTCGGACGTTCCCCCATGGTACAGAGATCGGTCGAAGTCCTCGCGGCACCCGGACGGCAAATGAATTCGAACCAGGCTCCAGGTTTGAGTGGTTCGCGCCGAAGGAGAACAAATCAATGCATCGGGAATATGGCCTTTTTTCGCAAGCCACCGCCCGATCGCATCGGCTGACTTTCGGCCCCGACCGTTAAGCGGCCTCGAGAAATCCGCAATGCTGGGATTGTCCCAGCTCGATTTGGCATGTCTCATTACTATAAGTGTCTGATTCATTGTTCCGGAGCCATTTTTTGCAGCGAACCCCATATGAATAGAACATTTCATCGGGAATTATCCACAGGAGTTGCGCGGCGCGAGTCCGCGGGATTCATTCCCCTTGCCACGATCGAACCAGCGCTATTTCGGCGCATGGTCCCTCCCTTCGCATGACCGGCGGAGAATGGGAGGCGGGGCTTCAGCTGGGGAAAAATTTCTCACGGTCGCAATTCGGCCTGCATTTTATTCCGAATCAGGCGCATGGTGCGCCACTCGGATCGGCCGGACGAACCTGCGCCGAGACTCCTCATCGTCTATCCCCGGCAATTCGAATTCCTCCCCCAACTCCGCCTTGCTCTGCCGGTAGTCCTTCGGCGCGGTCGCGATGGCATGCGGCCGGGGGATGTACGCCGGCGGGCGGGCGGTGCGCTTCATGGAGTTTACTCCTCTTTTTCGGCTAGTGCCGCAACGATCCTACCGGGCGATCTCTCTCTCTCTCGTCCATCTCGGACAGCCTCGTCGCGAGCTTGCACGTCGCCGCTTGACCTGCGGTCACGCCAACCGAGGTTCCGGCCCGGTTCTCCGAAACCGCGCCTTTTCTCCGCATCGTGAAAGTTACACGGTCAGGGCAGATACCGAGACGCAGAATGTAGTCATACTGCCGATCAAGCCACGCATAGTCAAACCGGAACGTGCCGCCGGCACCGAGCGAGGCGGATTGTTCTAATCGCTGATTGTCGATACGGATATCTGTCATGAACGTTCGGCCGCCATTCCCCGTGGAAATGGCATGCGACGCAGGCAGCGGCGAATGAACTTTTTCGCAATTTCTCCGCGATTCCTCTTTCCAAGCGTTCGGCGGCCAGCGAGCGGCGAATCCAGCCATATGTCCCGCGGCGCGTGATCGCGGATGATTTCAAATTGAATGTCGCCGCAGTCCACGGGCTTCGCCTTCCCTCACTTCCAGAATATGAGGCATTGCGAGTGATTCATTCGCGCGCGAGCCTGTCGGACGGCGCGACTGACGCCGGGGCGATGCCACCGGACGACGAAAAACAGATTTTTGGCGATGAACCCGAGCTGCTCGCATGCGCGCAAGATCTCGACGCGAGGGAATCGTCGCCGGTTGGACCAAAATTCGTCCTGGCGCCTTTTGACTAGCGCGCCGCGGTAGCGCAGTACGCGGTAGGCTTCAATCCCGGCGTCCTCGTAGAGTGAGAGCGCCGCCTCGCGATACTTCTTCGCCGTCTCAATGCCGATCCCATTGTTCCGATAGCGGCGATAGAAGGTCGTATGCACCTTACGTGCGCTTCCACCGGGCGAGTGCATGCGCGGCGGGTCCGGCGCCGCGCAATCAATCTCGCCATCGTCGTAGGTCAGCGCACGGCAGTCAGTGCTGGTCCGGAAATCCGTCTCCAGCAACGCGTCCCGCCCCTCCGGCACATTGCGCCAGAACACGCCCCCTGTAGGCGACGTCCGCAATGACGGATGCATCCGCAACGTAAAGCGAAAGATTTGCGGGAATACCGCGTCGTTCCCCCCGACGCTCGCGCTGAAAGCGAGATCGTTGCGGGAACGCCGTTCTGGACTTCACGCCGCATGGGTTTCGAGCCCTCGCGCAATATGTTCGAGCGCGTCATTACGCCCCAGGCGCTCCGCTTGGCAACGTGTTGGGCCTGATGAGGTCGCTGCGGCGGAGTCGATTCCCGCCCATGTCCTCGACGACGACGCCCATCCGGTCGATCGTGCCGGATTCGCGGTCGTGGTGGCGTTCGCGGAATTCGGTTACGTAGAGGAAAAGTTATTCGAAGACATCTTGCGGTAGACGCCGATGTATGCGCGCTATGGCACGCTCCAGAACGTCTCCATGCCGTTCGCGCGCGCCTGCCCCCGATCGAACTACTTGATCGAGCGCTTGACCTCATCACGAGGTATGGGCAACCCCTCGTTGGCTGCACCCTCACCCCCGGATACGGCGGCGTCCGGGGGGCGGCGCGGTCGATGACGAAACCCCGTAGCGTCGGCTTGTAGGCGTTCTCGACCACTTGGGCGCGAATCTCCTCGGCGGCCCGATCTTTCGCACCGACCACCACGACCTTGCCCGCGCCTCGTCGCCGAACATCTCCGCGACCTTAAGGAACTCAATTCGAGCGTCGCTTCGGTCACCAAGCCGCAACTCGCGCGCGATGGTCAATTGCTCGAAACCCGATAAAATGAATTTTGTCGGCTCTCGGCTCGAAGCCAAACGCCGGCGACACGGCCTGGAAGCGCGGCGGCCGGGTCAAGTCAGTTCACCATGTTCGGCCATTGCGCGGGTTTATCGCTTCGGGATGTTCGTTGCGCCGACTTGTCGGCAATTCAGGCGGCTTCGCGTTCACAATCCTCGGCCAGCAGTTCTAGAACAGCAATTCTCTGTTGACGAATCCCCGCCAATTACGTTCGCTGTTGCCTTGAATAAACCGCTCGATTTCGCGAGACATCCGAGATTATCGGGATTTTGGGGGCGCGAAGATAACGTTCCGCTATGGTCTTCAAGACGATGCACAAAAAGGAATCGGCACAAGCGCGTCGTTTAGCTTGAAGTGCAGGGGTTGTCCGCGCGTATTGCGGATGCGTTTGCCGTGCCCAATTCGTCCGCGCGGCGTTGAAACGATCTTGCATTCGAGCGACAGTTTCACGGCGCGGCGAACGTTTCGCATTCCGTTGGAACAACGCCCCGTCTACTGGAACTCGCAAGGAGAAGTCGGAATGCCGGGCCAGGAAATCATCGAGCTTGAACAGCAGATATACGACCTTGCTGCAAAGCTGCACGAGTTGCGATAGAGTGCAGAACCCAAGCCCGCGCCGAACTGCAAGTTTGCGACAATGAACTGCGAGGTCTCGCCGCTAATTCTCCTTGGTGCCTATGAACGGCTCCTGTCGATCCACAACATGTGCCAAGGATGCCGATACTGCAACCTGTGGGCGGATGGCCTCAACGGCATCCTCCAGCATCTCGAGTGTGCCATGTCGGTAGCGCTGCTGTCCAAGGATACGCCTCGAATCCGGCGGGACTTAGCGACCACCCGCAACCGGCGTTTTAGGCTCGCCCCCCACGGCGGCGGAGACTGCATTCGCGAGCAGACGGCGATGGCGGAAGTGAACATCATGCCCGGTGTCGTGGTCTACGAGCGCAAAGGCGAGAAAGTGTACCGCAAGACCAGCGCGTCTTCGGTCCAGGGGATGTCTACAGCGCCAAGTGGAATTTGCTTGCTTTCGCTGGCGTCGGCGGCGGCGAATGGATGTCGCAGTACCGCTACTGGACACGTCTGGTTGAGATTGACGGAGGTGGAGAATACTTCCTTGAGTGAAGCGTGGCAATTCGCGGCGTTGAAAGGCGAAACGCAAAGCTGCGCGAGTCTTCCTTTGAGGTCTAGGTTGGCGGCCTGCGTACTGAGTAGATTTGCGGAGAGCGGCGATGAATGACGGGGACTATCCTTCGCGGATTCGCGCTCCGTTGATTGAGCTTTTCATCATATTCGATTTCGGAGACGGTACGGGCTTGCATTTGCCAGGGCACGGCGAAGGCCAAAGTGAGGGCATCTTCCTGCAGTTCGAGTCCTTGTGCATGCGCTCAATTGCAGCGGGATGATAGCGGAATCGATGCAATTCGCCGATCCGGGGGCCGTATGCGGATTGAAATTCGCGGTTGAACCAGTTGCTCCAGCCGAGGATTCAGCTGAACGAGCGGCGCAGTTCGGGAATGACCGAGGCTGACTTTGTCATCGTAGGTGCCGGTTCGGCGGGCTGCGTGCTCGCCGCCAGGCTCACGGAACGGCCCGACCGGAGAGTCATTCTGCTTGAAGCGGGCGACGAACCCAGGAACCCGGCAATCTCCGATCCTGCCGCGTGGCCTCTTCTCCAGGGCACCGAGATAGACTGGGAATACTTAACGGCACCTCAACGCTCCACGGCGGGACGGGCGCATCCCTGGCCCAGAGGCTGCGTTGTTGGCGGTTCCAGCGCAATGCACGCGATGGGCCATGTCCGCGGCCATCCAAGCGATTTCAATAAGTGGTCCGAGGCGGGCGCTACCGGCTGGAACTGGAAGGCTTTGCGGCCATACTTCATCCGTTCGGAAACGTCCCCGTTCGCTCCCGCAGACGGTTACGGGGGAACGGGGCCCCTACGGCTCTGCCAACCGGCCAAGCCGCACCCTCTTACCCAGGCGCACCGCTTTGCCGGAGTTGAACTCGGGCTTCGTTCGATCCGCGACCACAACGGACCAAATATCGCAGGATCGACTCTTAACACCCTCTCAATTGTGGGCGGACGCCGCCAGAGCGTCGCCGACGCCTACTTGACAGAGGCTGTCCGTGCCCGCGCGGGCCTTGAACTGCGCACGGGATTGCTCGTGGATCGTTTGGCATTCGGCGATGCAGGACGAACGACGGGCGTCTATGCACTCAGCGGCGGCACAGTTCACAAGATCAGCGCCCGACGCGCGGTGATCCTCGCTGCCGGGGTCATCGGATCACCGGCGATACTGATGCGGTCGGGATTGGGTCCAGGCGGCAAGCTGGCGCCTCTCGGAATCAAGGTTCGGCAAAACATGCCTGGCGTGGGGAAGAATCTACAGGACCATCTGCTTTCCGCAGGAAACGTCTACCGGGCCCTTGAGCGGCTTCCGCCGACCACGACCCAGCATTCCGAGTCGCTCACGTACATCCATGCGCGCGGGCAGATGAAAGGCGACGCGCCGGATCTTGTAGTAGCCTGCGTAACAGCACCGGTTGTCTCGGAGACTTTCGCCGACGGCATTCATCCGCCCTGTCTAGGAGAGGGATACACCCTGATGTTCGGCATCACGCATCCGCGAAGCCGGGGGCAACTTTCCGTTTCCTCAGCGGATCCGCGCGCAAAACCGCTCATCGATCCTGGCTACCTCATCGATCCCGTGGATCGGTCGCAGTTTCTCGAAGCGCTGGACTGGGCGCGCCGCCTCGGCGCAACGGCGCCCTACGGGCCGTGGCGGGGCGAGGAACTGCTGCCGAGACCCGAAGATCTTGCAAGCAGGGACACGAAACTGGAGTTCATTGAGCATGCCGCCGTTACGCATCACCATCCGATAGGCACATGCCGGATGGGATCAGATGACAACGCTGTCACGTGTCCCGACCTTTCTGTCGCAGGAGTGCCGGGGCTTTATATTGTAGACGGCTCGATTCTTCCAAGTCTTACAACAGGTCCCGTGAACGCGGCGATCGTCGCGGTAGCCGAAAGGGCCGCCGACCTGCTTTCCGCAGTTTGACCGTCCAGCCCTCGGAATCGCGGATCCGATGCCGGACCGACCGCCGCGGTCGACGTACGGGGGCTGGTCATGGTCGCTACAAGCCGATTGCAGGGCGAAGCCGATCGATGCGAAGTTGCGCGAAGCGCGCTCTTTACAGAACAGACGTAACAGCCCCTGGTGACGAAGTCATGCGCGGCGAGGGGCTCCGAATCCACGTCCGCAACGCAATTTGTCCCTAGGGGTGCCGACATGCTGTCGGCCGCCGTGAATCCGCGGTTGAAAGGGAGCGGGAGCGAGCTGCTCGCGGCTCACGACGGGAGACGCATGGCACCTGCCGACATCACGAAGATACCGGCCGGATCCTGTCGGACCGATCCGGGTCGAGGAAGCGGGCTGGACCTTTCATTAACCGATGCGGTAGCGCGACGGCATGGCGGAAGCCGCTAGGAATTTGGGCGCGATCACGGCTTTACCGCGTCGCACCGTTGCCGCTCCGACCTAGCGACCTATCGCATAGGCCTGCATGAGGCGCGGCGTGGCGGCGGCAGCCAGGATGCCGTCGGCGCCATGCTCCGCCGCGGTCAGACGCCCAATTGACCAGGGCTTGGAGTACTCCAAGTCGTGTCCTCGGTCTCGCAACGCCTTGATCACCCCGCTTGAAAATCCGGATTCCAACAGCAGATGCCCGGGGTGCGCTGCACGCGGGTAGAAGCTCGATTGCAGATGAGCGGTATGGAACAGCGGGGCGTCAATGGCCTCCTGCAGGTTCAGGCCGTGATGGATCAGTCGAAGCAGAAAGATGAGCTGCCACTGATCTTGCTGATCGCCGCCCGGCGTGCCGAACGCCAGCCGACCGCCGTCCGGGCGAACCGCCATCGATGGGGACAGCGTCGTGCGGGGGCGACGACCGGGCGCGAGAGAAGATGGAAGCCCCGGTTCGAGCCAGAACATTTGGGCTCGAGTGTTAAGCGGGACGCCAAGCTCCGGCACGACCGGCGAAGATTGAAGCCAACCTCCGGACGGCGTCGCGGAGACGATGTTGCCCCACCTGTCGATGACATCGACATGCACGGTGTCGGTATCGCGGTTTTCAAGGTGTATCATCGTCGGTTCGCCGCCGCCGATTCCCGTGCTCGCATCGCGCCGCTCGGACACGCGCCGCACGAACGAACTTGCTTGAGGCTCCAACCCGGAAACTGATCCGGGTCGGAATTCGTAGGAAGCGCTCTCGGAGATGAGTTTGGCGCGGCCAATGCCATAGTCGGTAGACAGCAATTCGCGGAGGGGAATGTCGGAGTGTTCCGGGTCACCGTAGAATGCCTCCCGGTCCGCCAGAGAGAGCTTCAGGATTTCAGTCACTTCATGAACGAACCTGTCGCCGAGATGGTCGATGTCGAGGAGCATCCGCGCATCCGCGGTCCGAAGCGATTGGAGAAGCGACGGCCCCTGAGTCCAAGGCCCCGGTTTCCACACTGTCCAACCGGAGTAGCCAATCGAAATCGCCGGCTCCACCGTCGCCTGCCAGCCTGCGAGGTCGTCGGCTGAAATGACGCCCCGCCGCCGCTCTCCGGTTCCGTCCATGACGCAGGCATTGCGCGCGTAGGCGTCCACGGCTTCGGCCGCGGGCCCTTCATAGAACGCAAGTCTCGCCGCTTCCAGTTGGCCGATGCGGCTTCTTTCGGTCTCGGCCTCGTCAAGCAGCCGGCTCCAGAAATTGGCAAGCGCCGGGTTGCAAAACAGTCTGCCCGCCTCGGGGACCGATCCGTTCGGCGTCCAGACACGCGCGGAGCTCGGCCATTCGCGGCGAAAGAAGTCTGCATGCAAGGCGATCTGGGTCGAAGCGGCGCTAAGCAGCGGGTGACCGTGTCTCGCATAGTGAATTGCCGGCTCCATGACTTTCCGGAATGGCAGGACGCCATAATCGCGCAGCATCAGGATCCACGCTCCGAACGCGCCGGGAACGACGGTTGCCAGGAGACCGGAGCCTGGAACGAGAGTCAGCCCCTCGCCGCGGTAATGCGCGATCGTAGCTTTCGACGGAGCGGTTCCCTGGCCGCAAATCACTGAAGGGGTTTCCTCGCCCGCCGGCCAGATCAGTACAGGAACTTCGCCCAGCGGCCCGTTCAAGTGCGGTTCAACCACGCTTAAAACGAAACCCGCTCCTGCGGCAGCGTCAAATGCGTTGCCACCCGCCTCGAGCAGCTTCATTCCCACGGCTGAGGCGAGCCAGTGGGTCGACGCAACTGCGCCGAACGTTCCCTGGATGAGGGGCCGCGTAGTGAAATTCATTTCGGAGCCTCCATCGGTCCCTGCTTCAAAGAATCCGCCTTAAGCTGCGGCAGATCTTTTGCGATTAAGTCTTCAGAAGATAGAAAAAATTATGCATCGGCAAAAGGCTAAGCTTTGAAAAACGAAGCGGACGCACGGATGTAACGCGAAACACGATACGGCCATTCCGAAACCGGCCGCATTTTCCTCCAGGGAGCTTTCGAAACTGGGACCGAGGAAAATTGCGTTTCCGGCCGGGGCCGCAGGCGATTCACTTTGAGTGCTCGAACGCTGAAAAGACGATCGCGCATGGCTTCTTCGCCGCGCTCCGGATCGCGGTCCGCGATGGCGCGTGCGATGAACTGGCGTTCTTTGTCGCCCGCCGCGCGCGCCGTCTCGCACATCGACGAAGGTTTGGGCAGCAGCACGCGACTGTCCGCGCCCGCCGCGCGCTGGAGATGGCGGAGTCCCGGCCCAAGAGCGTTTCGCGATTCGCTCGCGACGCCGACGCGAAAAGCTAGGTCGCTGGCGCCGTAGTCATCGCCCGCCACGCTCGTCGCCTCTTTCATGACACGGTCGGCCTGCACGGCCGAGGCACGGGCCGCGGCGAGACGCGCAAGTCGAGGCACGAGCATCAGTCGGAGTTCGATCACGCCCGTGGTATTTGCGACGCGAACCGGCCCGTCTACCTGCAGGCTGACTTCACGGGCCGCCTCCGTCCCTCCTGAACTGGCGGCAGCTGCGCGATCGCGCATTTCTGCGTGGATGCGGCGCGATCGGGAACGTGGAACCGCAATTGACCAACGAACTGGCGTTCAGGCGGTGGTTCGCGAGCCGACCCGGCCATTTCGCTGAGCACGTCGCGAAGCTCTTTATGGCGTCATCCCAGCACTGCGTCCGGCCTCCATGCTTTCAACCACTGCTGCCAAGAGCCAAACCATTGCCGCTCCGCGCCGCTTTCCAAGCGGACCATGGTCCGCCAAACCCTCTCGGCAGGAGTCGTTGTCGCGCGCACCATGGAGTGCGCTCATTCGATTGACGCCAATCGATGGTCGAACTCAACTCGACAGGCAAGACCATTATCATTTACAAAACTCGGAAATGGTTGGCTGCGGCGGTCCGGCAGCGAATAATCGACGGAGAACGCCAATGGTAGCGGAATATGATTTCATCATTGTTGGAGCCGGTTCGGCGGGCTGCGTTCTGGCAAATCGTCTGAGCGAGGATCCCGGCAATAAGATTTTGCTTCTGGAGGCGGGCGGCTGGGACCGCGACCCCCTGATCCACATTCCGCTGGGCTGGGGCATAATTTTCAAGGAGCGGCGGCATGACTGGGGCTATTTCTGCGAGCCCGAAGATGCTGTCGACGGGCGGATGGTGGAGTGCGCTCGCGGCCGCGTTATCGGGGGATGCTCGTCGACGAATGCGATGGCCTACGTGCGCGGCGACTGGGGTACGTATCGTCGATGGGCCGCCCAGCCCGGTCTCGAGGGCTGGGGCCCGGAAAATGTCCTTCACTATTTCAGGGTTCAGGAGCGCTGGGATGGACCGCCTAGCCGATGGCGAGGAGCGGTCGGCCCGTTAGGCACACGATTCTGCGACTACGAGGACCCGCTGGTTGAGGCGTTCGGGGAGGCGGGGCGGGAAGCGCACGGCTGGACCGACGACTACAACGGAAACGAGCAGGAGGGCTTTGCCCGATTGCAAATGTCGATTCACAAGGGCAGGCGCGCAAGCGCCGCCACAGCCTACCTTCGCCCAGCTTTGAAGCGGAAGAACCTTACGGTCCGTACCGGCGCGGTGGCGGAGCAAATACTGTTTGACGGCACCCGCGCGGTTGGTATCCGGTGGAGTGGGGCCGGCAAGTCCGAGGACGCGCGCGCAACCCGCGAGGTTGTAGTTTCGGGCGGCGTGATCAATTCGCCCCAGCTCCTGATGGTTTCCGGAATTGGCGACCCTGAAGAGCTAGACAGGCACGACATCGGCACTCGAGTCGCGCTGTCCGGAGTCGGACGCAATCTTCAGGATCACCCGTCGGTGATCGTTATGCATCATCGAACGACGCCGGGACCGTTTCACAGGATGATGCGCTATGACCGAATCGTGCCGGACTTGGCTCGCACGTATTTCGCGGGCAGCGGCTTCTCGAACGACGTGCCAGGCGGAATCACGGCGTTCCTGCGTAGCGGCGTCGCGAAGGATGTTCCCGACATCCAGTACTTGTTCACGGCCGCGCCGCTTGCGTCCTGGCCCTATATGTCGCCGTTTCGACGATCTTTTCCCGACGGATTTGCATCGCGCCTTGTGCTTACCCAGCCTGCAGCTCGCGGCCATGTCAAGCTGAAGTCGTCCGACCCCCGGGAAGCGCCGGCGATACGGCAGAGCTTTCTGTCGCGCGACAGGGATTTGGCGGTGCTGCGCGAGACCCTCGACATCGCGCGCGCTCTCTCGGCGTCCGTACATATGCGCAAGTTTGTAAAGGCCGAAATAGCGCCGGGCGCCGACTGCCGGAGTCGCGAGGATATCGACGCCTACATCAGGAAGAGCGTAATAACAGTGCATCACCCCGCGGGAACATGCAGAATGGGCGCGGACTCCGATCCCGAAAGCGTCGTGTCTCCTGAACTGAAGGTGCACGGCATCGAAGGCCTCCGGGTCGTGGATGCCTCGGTCATGCCGGATCTTCCCAATGGGAACATCAACGCGGCAGTGCTGATGATCGCGGAAAAGGCGTCGGACATGATCATGGGAAAGAACGGCCCCTCGCCAACGGCCGACAGTCTTGGCGTCGATGACGCTTAGGACATGGCGGGGAATTCGAGACCGTTGGCGTTCATTTTGGCTCCGTTTGCAACGCCTGTAGCGGTGGAACGGCGGGAGTCGGGGCTGGCCAAAGAGCGTGCGCCGTCGCGGGGTTCTCCTCCTATGCGGCGAATTTTGTCCCAACACGGGCGAGTTCCAAAACGCTAGGCGGCTATTTGACAAGAGCGCCCCGGGAACGCGCGGCCGCAACCGCCGCCAGCTCGCGCGGGGCGGCCTGCGGCGGCGCTCGCCAATTTGGGAGGCGCGCCCTACAGGTAATTCGTTGAGGCGGGCGGATCGAAACAGAGGCATGATGCAGGTTTGAAGATCTCAAACTCCGGCTTGAGCGGACTTGCGGGTACCGGCCCATTGGCAGCCGCGAACTTGCTTCGAATTGCGCGGGCGCCTGCGCGGCGCCGTGGATGTTCCGACCGGCTTGCCTGTGAATCTGTTCTTCCCGGTATCGTTCGCCGAGAGGTGCCGGGACGCGAGGCGTTCGGCATGACGAGAAGCCAAACCGTTCACGATCGCTTCTGCGCAAGCTTCGTTCCATCCGCCGGGACACGCTCCGAGGACTTCGGGCAAGTGCCCAAGCGGCTTGCTGACCGGATCGATGAAGCGGTTTCCAACGAAACTTGCATCGTCGCCGACGGCGAGCTTCGCCCGCTGTCCTCGCGCGACTGCGGACGCATGTTTCATATCGGTTTCTGCACTTTTTGATTGAAATGGCCTAGTGATCGGTTAAATTGCCGGTTGACCAGTCAAGCCGAAGGGAAGATGCCATGCCGGAGATTCAGGCGGCCGCAAACGGAAACCGCGACGCGGCGCTCGCCGCTATGTACGACAGCATTTCCGAAAAGCACATGTTTCCGTTTTGGGCAAAGTCGGACGATGTAGCCAATGACGAGGTTCGCCAGTTGATGGCGACCGCGCGCGCCGTTCCCTACGTGTGGCGCTACAAGGAGGACATCGACCCGCTCTTGAGGCAGTCCGCCGAGCTGATCACAATGGAGGACAGCGAACGGCGTTCGCTGATACTGATCAATCCAGGCCTCAAGCCCAAGAGGGCCAGCGTATCGACGATGTACACGGCCTACCGCTTGAACGACCCGAACGAAATCATGCCGCCCCACAAGCACTCGCCCAGCGCGATTCGGTTCGGGCTTACCGGACGCGGCAACTTCACTGGGGTCGAAGGCGAGGACATCGTGTTCGGGCCGGGCGACATGGTGCTGACGCCGAACGATGCTTGGCACAACCACGGCACGGTTGGGGACGAGCACGCGGTGAATCTCTCGGTTCTCGATCTTCCTCTGGTCGAGACGCTTAACGCGATCCACTTCGACCACAACTACACCGAGGTCGAGAACGGCGTGCCGGTTAGGAAGAAGGTGCAGGCCGCGAAATACCCCTCCGACTACTCGGCTGCCACATACGGCGTCGGAGGCATGGTGCCCCGCTGGGCGGACCATGAGCGCGGGGGAGGCCTGAGTTCTCCTATGTACGTCTACCGGTGGAGTGCGATGATGGAGATATTCGATCGGTTCCAGGATCATGACGGAGACCCGCACGAGGCGCTGATGGTTGAGTATACCGATCCCACGACCGGCGAATCCGTGTTCAAGACAATCACGTTTTTCGCGCAGATGCTGCGGCCCGGAGAAAAGACGCTGCCGCTTCGCCAGACAGCAAGCCTCCTCGTTGCTCCGTTTCAAGGTTCCGGTTGCTCGATCGTTGACGGCGAGCGCCACGACTGGAACGAGTTCGACACGCTTGCCGTGCCGGGCGGTTGCTGGTGCGAGCATCGCAACGGGTCCGAAACAGAGCCCGCCTACCTATTCGTAGCCAGCGACGAGCCGACCCTGAAGAAGCTGTCGCTGTACAAGTCTTGGGGCGAGACCGAAGGCGGAGACGTGGTGCGGCTTGCGTAGGCTCGTAGCAGGCTGGCGAGCGAGCGAAGGCGAGTTGCTGTGCCGAAGACGCTAAACACCCGTTTGCTAAGCCACATCGCCTGCCCGGGCGGCGGCCAAGTTTGGGTGGACGGCGCAACCCTGTACATTGGGCATATGCGCCATCCAAGCGGCACAACCATAGTGGATGTCGCAGATCCGCATGCGCCGATCGTGCTGGCGCACGTCTCCATTCCCGAGGGCTGGCACTCGCACAAGGTGCGCGCTGCCAATGGGCTCATGCTGGTTAACCACGAAAAGCTCGGCCAGCGCGGCGACTTCGGCTTTGGCGGCGGACTGGGGATTTACGATGTCGCCAACCCGGCCGAACCGAAGCTGATTTCCAAGTGGCGCACGGGCGGGCGGGGAGTGCATCGCTTCGACTTCGACGGCCGTTACGCCTACATTTCGCCGACAGTCGATGGATATATCGGCAATATCGTCATGATTCTGGATTTGGCGGATCCTGCGAAGCCGCGAGAGGTGGGTCGGTGGTGGATACCGGGCCAGTGGCAGGCGGGCGGCGAGGAGTATCCGTGGGACGACTGGGTGCCGCCCAGGTGCCACCATCCTCTGCGGCGGAACGATCGGCTGTACGTAAGCTATTGGCATCATGGTCTTTTCATACTCGATGTCTCCGAACTTTCCGAGCCCAGGCTCGTGTCCAGCGTTGACACCGGCCCTGCCTTCCCGCATCCGACGCACACCTGCCTGCCGATGGGCGCGCCGATTCGCGGTCGAGACATCTTGGTCGTGGCGGACGAGGACGTGGCGAAGCTGTATCCCTCCCCGCCCTCGTTCGCTTGGATTTACGACATCACTTCGGAAACGCACCCTACGCCGATCGCGACCTGGCAGGTCCCGGGGCTCGACGGCGGCGGAGGTCCGCAAGAACCGATGACCGGCTGCCACCAGCCGTCAGAGCGCGTCGCGGGGACCATCGTTCCGTTCGCTTGGTTCGCCCAAGGGATGCGGCTTTTGGACATTGCCAACCCGTTCGAGCCAACGGAGATCGGGTATTTCGTCCCTGACGCGCCTCCCGGCGGAAACCGTCCGGTCTCGAACGACGTCACCATCGACGAGCGCGGACTCGTTTACCTGGTCGACCGGGACAACGGGGTCGACATAATCGAACCGACAATTAGCTGAAAGGCGGAGACATGAGCAGCAAATCGGACCGTCACTACGCCATTGGAAAAAAGAACCCGAACCTGCCGTTTCATCCAGCTGTCCGGGCCGGCGACTACATTTTCGTATCGGGGCAGGTGTCGAAGGACGCGGACGGCAACATGATCGTTGGCTCGATCGAAACCGAGACGGCCGGGACGATCGAAGCAATCAAGCGGCTGATTGCGGAGGAGGGGGCCACGCTCAAGGACGTGTGCCGGGTGGTGACCTACCTTGAGGATACGCGCGACTTCGGACGCTACAATGCCGTCTTCAGGAAATATTTCGATGGCGCTTTGCTGGCGCGCACGACCGTTGAGGCGCGAGCGGTGATCTCGACCCGCATCGAGATGGACGCGATCGTCTACAAGCCGCAAAGCGACGACTGAAAGGAAAGTGGGGCAATGCTGAAACTACTGGGCCGCAAGACGTCCGGGAATGTCCAGAAGATTCTTTTTGCGCTGGAAGAGATCGGGGCGGAGTACACTCGCGAGGACTATGGCAGGCTTTTCGAGAATACCAGGACGCAGGCGTACCTGTCGATCAATCCGACCGCGAAGGTTCCGACGCTCGTTGACGGCGATCTCGCGATCTGGGAAAGCAACACGATTCTGCGCTATCTCGCCGCCACCCGGGCGCCCGAATTGACCGGCGAGACGCCTGGCGAGGCAACGCAGGTGGAACGCTGGATGGATTTTCTTCTTGCCGCGGTCAATCCCGGCTACCTGGCGGCATTCAAGGGCTCGAAGCTGGATCCGGCGGAGCGGCCGGCGGCGTTTGACGCGCAAATAGCGGAATTGCACGCGCAGATGAACATTCTGAACTCTCATCTGGAAGGGCAGGCCTACGTCGCGCTGGACAGGCTGACCATCGCCGACATCGCGCTTGCGCCGATAATGGCGCGGTGCCTGAACTTTCCGCTGGAGCGACCGGAGATGCCCGGTCTCGAAGCCTGGCGCCGGCGGATGGCCGAGCGGCCCGCCTTCACGGCGGCCACGGCTTGACCGCTGTCCGGCCGGATTTGATGGAGGCTCGGTGATGCAGATCGCGGTCATCGGCATGGGCACAATGGGACCCGGAATCGCCGCTCGACTCGCCCGCGGCGGCCATGGCGTTGCGGCGCATGACGTGAAGGAAGCCGCGATGGACCGCGCGCGGGGGCAGATGAACGCCGTAGACGGGGTGCTGGATGCGCTGGAAATCGGGGACGACGGCGGAACCGTGGAATTTTTTGATTCCCTCGAGGAAGCGGTAGCGAATGCCGACCTGATCATCGAGAATGTTCCCGAGAATGCCGAATTGAAGGCCGAGCTCTACGGCGCACTCGCCCCGCTCGTCGCGCCCGACTCTCTTGTGGCCACCGACACGTCCGGCATCTCGATTACGAAGCTGCAGTCGCACATCGTCAATCCTGAGCGTTTCGTCGGCATGCACTGGTCGAATCCGCCGCACATCATTCCCATGATCGAAGTGATAGCCGGGGAACAGACGGCTCGGGCCACTGTCGACGCAATTTCGGACCTGATCCGCGGCTTGGGACTGATACCGGTTGTCCTGAAGCGCGACATGCCGGGCTTTGTCGAAAACCGCGTGCTTTACGCGCTGCTGCGCGAGTGCGTCGAACTGGTTGAACAGGGAGCCATCGATCCCGACGACCTGGATACTTGCGTGAAATGGGGAATCGGCTACAAGCTCTCGGTGATCGGGCCGATGCGGCTCTTGGACATGGCGGGACTGGACATCTACGGTTCGGTGGCCTCCTTCCTTAACGCCGAACTGTGCAACCGGTCCGACGTATCACGCCTCGTGACGGCCGCCACGGAGGAAGGCCGCCTCGGAATGAAGTCCGGCGCGGGGATCTTCGACTACACGGAAAAGGAGCTGCGGGAGCTTCCGCTGGCGCGCGGCGCAAAACTGGTTGCGATTCGAAAAATCCTGGAGGGCCGAAATTGAGCATGGGGCCCGCCTCCGGCCCCCGGAGAAACCGGGCGAAGAGACGGGCCCGTCCCGAAAACCGCGCATTTTGCGTGTTCCCGAACGAAGATCCGCCGCATTCCCCTTGCAACGAATCCTGTTCGCCGAGCGCGATGCCCCTAGTTGCGGACTTCCGAGCACTGCAGTCGCTGCCGAGCTCCGTCGCCGCAGCGCCGCGCAATGGCGTTTGGCGCGGGACCGGCCGCAAGTGGCAGCGGAATTCGCGCGCCCGGGTCGCCCGGCGCGCTTGCGCGCCGGCACCAAATGGCCTCGACGGGCATGCGGTCGCCGATGTCGTTCAACAGGTACAAGACTCCGGTGTCTCTGACATGGCAAAGCTGGATTTCCAGGACATTGCCGGGCTCCGCTGCTCCCAGCCGCTGGGAGAACCAGTGCGCCAGCGCCGCATGGCAGGCAATATCGGATCCCGCGCCATTGTGGATTCGAAGGCGAACGGGCTGCTGGCTTTCGAAGGCGCCGGTGGCGCTGGCGGGCGGCAGGCAAACGTCGTTCCCCGTCGGGTCCGAACGCCCTTCAGCGACGCTGAGCATCCACAGGAAAACTGCCGCAAGGAAGGCAATTGCAGCGAGGCAGCCGTTCCATTGTACAGGCCGAATCGCCGATACTTCCCAACCATCCAATCTGCCCTGCCGGACGCATCCGGCATTGGCGCCGATATCATAGCCGCGCCGGCTCCTAATCAAGGCGGCAGTACGTCGGCTATGTAGACCGCCGCTTGGCGCACATCCAACCCAATCAAAGGGAGACATGATTATGAAACATCTAATTCTTTCGGCTTCCATGGCCGCACTCGCGGCCGCGTCGGGGGCGCTTGCCGACGACATCGATACCATAGCGGTGCTGACGCCGGAACAGGGCACCGATTTCGGCTGGAACCAGCAGGGCGTCGAAGCGGCCCGCGCCGCTGCCGAGGCGACCGGCCTTGACATCATCGTGGCCGAGGGACTCGGCTATGGAGACGTGCGGGCTCCGATGCGGGAGTTAGCCGCCGACGGCGCGGACCTGATGATCGCCCATGCCAGCGGATACAATACCGCCGGACCGGAAATCGCCGCCGAGGTCGGCGTGCCGGTGGCCATCGTCGACAGTCCCGAAGCCCTGCAGCCCGGCCTGATCGCGGATTACACGCTTTCGGGACATGAAGGAGCTTATCTCGCGGGCCGCCTGGCGGCGAAGATGACGACAACCGGGACCGTGGGCATCGTTGTTTCGGGCGAACCGCCGTCCTGGAACTCGCAGTCGGCCGCGTTCGCCCAGGGCGTTCGCGCGGAAAACGCGGATGTCAACGTGCTCTACGCAGTGATTGGCCCGGCTGCTTATTCCGACGCCGCCGGAGGCAACCGCGTTACCACTTCGATTATCGCGGCTGGCGCCGACATCGTATTCGGCCAAGGAAACGGATCGAGCTTCGGCATGATCCAGGCGGTGGAAACCAACAAGGCTACCGACGGGTCCGACGTGTTGTTCATCGACGTCATCGGTGACAAGAGCTCGCTCGACAAAGGCCACTTGCTGACCTCCGTCGTGTGGGACATGACCCCGGTCTACACCGAGATGATCGAAGATTTGAAGAGCGGGAGCTTCGGAACCAAGAGCTACGCGATCGGCTTAGAGGGCGACAGTGTCAAGCTCCTCCGCACGCCCCAGATCCCTGATGATCTCTGGGATGAGGCCATGGCCATGCGCCAAATGATCATCGACGGCGAAGTCGCCGTTGAGCCGATCTTCGATGCCGAATCAGTGCGCGCGCTCGTCACCTTGGCAGAGTAGCGAATTGGAGGGCCTCGCCCGCAACGCGGATCCCGTCGCAGGCGCGGCGAATTCGAACGCTGTCGGCCTCGCTTCCGTAACCAAGCGCTTTCCGGGCGTGGTCGCGGTCGATGACGTGTCGCTGAGCTTTCGCGCGGGCGAGGTCCACGTTCTGCTCGGCGAGAACGGCGCGGGCAAGTCCACGATCGTGGGCATGCTTGCCGGCGTGCTGCAGCCCGACAGCGGCGGCCTGACGCTGGCGGGGGAACCTGTGCAGCTGAGTTCGCCCTTTGAAAGCCTTTCCTTCGGCATTAGCACGGTGTTTCAGCACGCGATGCTGGTGCCGACGCTAACGGTCTTCGAGAACCTCGTGCTCGGGGACGCTTGGTGGCGCCGGTCCTCGCGGTCGCAAATGGAAGAGCGGATCGCCGAACTGCAGGAACTGTTCGGATTGCAGGTTCCGCTCGACGCGATGACCGGAGAACTTTCTCTCGGCGAGCAGCAGCAGATTGAGATCGCTCGGGCCCTGCTGCGCGACTGCAGCGTGCTGATACTGGACGAGGCGACATCCATGCTGACTCCGCAAGGGGTCGACGAATTGGGAGGCCGGATGCGGCGCCTTGCCGATCGCGGCCTCTCGATCATCTTCATTACCCACAAGCTGACCGAAGCCTACCGTTTCGGAGACAGGGTGAGCGTGCTGAAGCTGGGAAGGCTGGCTGGCGAAATCGGGAAGGACTCGTTGAAGGCCGCGAGCGAGGCGTCCGCCGTGGAGGACATGCTTCGGCTGATGTTCGGTGGAGAGGAAAGCGCGGCGACTCCCGCCCCGCAGCCTGACCGCACGGCGGGAGAAGTGCGGCTGGCGGCCGCGAATCTTCGTATCGACGGCGGGTCGGTGAACATGGCGCATTCCGAGATATCTCTGGCGGTTCGGTCCGGCGAGATACTTGGCATCGCCGGAATCGACGGCAATGGCCAGAAGCAGCTGGCTGAAGCTCTGGCCGGGCAGCGGCCGATCTTGGCCGGGCGCCTCGATCTCGACGGAGAAGACGTCACCGATGCAAGCGTAGGGCGGCGGCGCGCGCTCGGCCTGCGGTACCTTACCGACGACCGCCTGGACGAAGGATCCGTTGGCATGTTCCCCGTGGCCGACAACACGGTCCTGAAAGAGATCGGGGCTCCGCCTTTTTGGTCGCGCGGCATCGAAAGGCCGGCGCGCATCGCCGAGCACGCGCGCGACCTGATCAAGCGGTTCGCGGTGCGTACGCCGAACGAGTTCACTCCGATCAGCAATCTCTCGGGAGGGAACATCCAGAAGCTGCTGCTTGGTCGCGAGCTGTCGGGCACCGCTAAGGTCGTCGTCTTCAACAAGCCAACCTACGGCCTCGACATGCAGAACTCGGTCGATTCGCGGCGGCGCATCCGGGCGGTCGCGAACTCGGGAATTGCCGTGCTCCTGATTTCGACCGATCTCGACGAAATCATCGAACTTTCTGACCGGATTGCGGTTATGGATCGCGGTAGAATTTGCGGCGTGCTCGAGAACAATTCCTCGGCGCCGCGGGAAATGCGAACGCGAGTCGGACGCCTCATGGTAGGGGACGCCGCAATGGAGGCCGCCGCGTGAGCGACGCCGAAGCCGACCTGGAATCCGGGGAGTTGCTTCACAGGCCCGGCGCCTTGGCACGGTACGGACCGATTCTTCTTTTGACATTGGGCCCGATCTTGGCCGCTCTGGTGTGTTCCTCGCTGATACTGCTCGCAGTCGGCGTGGATCCCCTGGCCTACTACGGATACGTGCTGCGCCGGGGCCTGTTGTCCGGGCTCGGACTTAGCCAATCTCTCACGCGCACGGCGCCGCTGCTGCTTCTCGCCGCCGGGTTGATAGTGGCGTTCCGGGCCGGCATCTGGAACCTGGGCGTTGACGGGCAGTTCCTGCTTGGCGCCGTTGCGTCGGCGGCTTTGGCCCCGGCGATCCACGGTCTGCTGCCGGGCTGGCTCGTGCTGCTGCTTGGCTTTGCGCTCGCGGGCGTTGTCGGGGCGCTATGGTCGGTGCTGCCCGCCCTCCTGAAGGCCTACCAGGGGGTGAACGAGATCATCACGACCCTGATGACGACGTTTCTGGGGATTTCGCTCGCGAACGCACTCGTGAAGCTCGTGTTTCTTGATCCGGGCACCACCGTGCCGCAAACGCGAACGTTGCCGGTTCCCGACCGATTGCCGCGACTCTTCGACACAACCGTGTCCTCCGGCTTGATTATCGGCCTGATTGCCGTGCTCGCCGTGCATGTGGCGATGAATCGAACGGCGTTTGGCCTTCGGCTGCGAACTGTCGGCGCGAACGTGCGCGCCGCATCCCATTTCGGCCTGTCGGTGCCGCAGCTTACAGTGGCTACCTTCGCGCTTTCGGCCGGATTTGCCGGGCTGGCCGGAGCCAGCGAGATTCTCGGCGTTAACGGAAACGTGCGCGCCGACTGGAACCCGGCATACGGGCTGATGGTGATTCCGCTGGTCTTCCTGGCGCGATTTCACGGCGTTGCGACGATCGCGCTGATATTCCTCTATTCGGTTTTGTTGATTGGCAGCGAAAGCGCCGCCCGCAGACTGGGCGTCCCGCAGACCTTCACCTTGGTGCTGGTCGCAAGCATGCTGATCTTCTTCGGCATTGCCGAACACCACCTCCACCATCGCATGCGAAAGGCGGGATAGCGATGGAAGCGCTGCTGACTCCGGTGTTCCTGTCCTCGCTACTGACGGGCATGATCGTGGCGGGCGTCCCTTTGCTTCTTGCCGGCCTAGGCGAGCAGATGTCCGAGAAGGCGGGCGTGCTGAACATCGGGATCGAGGGAATGATGCTGGCCGGGGCTTACGCCGGGTTCTGGGCGGCGTGGGCCCTCGAATCAATTTGGTTGGGATTTCTTGGAGGAATCGCCGGAGGAGTCCTAGTGGCGATCGTTATGGCGCTGCTGTGCATTCGCATCGGATTGAACCAGATCGTAATTGGCATAGGGCTTACGCTCGGCGCCGAGGGCCTGACGGCGCTGCTGCACCATTTCCAGTTTTCCCGCACCTACCCGAGGCTTCCGGCTCCGGCGCGCGTCGATATACCTCTTTTGACCGATCTGCCGGTGATCGGGCCGTCATTCTTCGGCCGACATCCGATCGTCTATCTCGCGCTCGCGATGGTTGTTGTTCTCGCCTTCGCCTATCGGCGCACCAATCTCGGGCTTACCCTGCGCGCGGCCGGCGAGAAGCCCGCCGCGCTGGATGTTGCGGGCGGGCATGTGGTTCTGCTGCGGAGCGCCGCAGTGCTCTTTACCGGCGCTATGGCGGGGTTGGGAGGCGCCTATCTGGCAAATGTGGGAGCCGGCACCTTCATACCATTCATGACTGGCGGGGCGGGATTCATCGGCATCGTACTTGCAATGCTTGCGCGGGGACGCCCGCTGTGGGTGCTGATCGCGGCGCTGGTGTTCGGAGCGGCCCTTTCGCTGACCACCGCTTTGCAGGTGGCGGGTTCCAACATACCTACGGACGTGATCCAAATGCTTCCCTTCGCCGCGGTAATCGTTATACTGGTCGCATTCGGCCGCAGGGCGCGGCTGCCGGCCGCGCTGGGTTTGCCTTACGAACGAGGAAAGCGCTGAGATTCTGATATTGAAGGGGGAATAAGCTGTGGCAAATACTAAGGTCTATCTGCTGGACGGTGGCACGCTGGTGCTAGACGGATTCCATATCTGGTGGAACAAGGGCCCTGGCGGCGAAGTCCGGTTTCCGGTCTATTCCATCCTTGTGGAGCACGACGAGGGCCGGTTTCTCTTCGATACCGGCTACGACCTTGCCCACGTGCAGCGCGTACTGCCGTTCGAGAAACCTCAGCAAACCGAGAATCAGACTATTCCCGGCGCGCTCAAGCTGCTTGGACTCGAGCCCCGCGACATAGATGTCGTGTTCAACAGCCACTTTCACTTCGACCACGTGGGCGGCAACAAGTTCTTCCCCGGCGCGCGAAAGGTCTGCCACAAGGCGGAAATCGAGCAGGCCGCCGATCCTGCGCCGTTCGAAGTGCTGGGATACTCGGACCTGACGTTCTCGGCCGAGGCCGCCGCCGCGCGGGGAATGTCCGATCAACTTGTGGACGGCCAGACCGAGGCGAACACTAGATTTGAAACTGTGGAGGGGGATGTAGAGCTAGCGAAAGGGGTGAAGGTGATTTTCACGCCGGGCCATGCGATTGGAAACTACAGCCTACTGGTGGAACTGGCGAACCGTTCTCCGATTCTTTTCACGATCGATGCGGCCTACACGCGCCGAAGCCTCGACGAGAGCATCAACGCGGGGTTCCACATCGATCCTATCGCCGGCGTTGCCTCAATGAAGCGCCTGAAGACTGTCGCGGAGGAAACCGGTGCCGAATTGATGTTTTCGCACGATGCGGACAGCTTCGAGCACTACCGCACGGGCGTAAACGCGTACAGTTGAGGGGATGAAAAAATGCGCTATCCAAAGGAGTCTCCGCCGGCATTCACGCTGACTTCCGGGCCGGTCGACGCGTACCCCGAAGTGTTGCGCGCCTTGGCCTCGACCGTGATCTACGACTACGATCCCGCGTTTCAGCTGGTCTACGAGAAGGCCGCCCTAAAGGCGCAGAAGGCGATGGCCACCCCGGAGCCGCCCCTTATTCTGCATGGCGAGCCCGTTCTTGCCCTGGAGGCGACGGCGGCATCCCTCATCGCGAAGGACGATTGCGTGCTGAACCTTGCATCGGGCGTATACGGCAAGGGGTTCGGCTACTGGGCCGCGCGCTACGCGGCCAAAGTTGAAGAGATCGAGGTTCCCTACGACGAGTGCGTAGAGCCTGAAGCCGTGCAGGCGTTCCTGAAAGACCATCCTGAGATCAAGGTCGTTGCGGCTTGCCACCACGACACGCCTTCGGGCACGTTGAACGATGTCGATGCCATTGGCGAGGTGGTTGCGGAAGCGGGAGCGCTGCTGATCGTGGATGCGGTTTCGTCGTGGGGGGGGATGCGGACGACGCCGGGCGCCTGCCGGGCCGGCGTGTACGTGACCGGTCCCAACAAGTGCCTGGGATGCCCGCCCGCCCTTTCACTCGCGGCCGTCTCGAGCGAGGCCTGGGACAAGATCGATTCCAATCCCGACGCGCCCACTGCGTCAATGCTCAGTCTCACGGACTGGCGCCACGCCTGGAAGAGCACGGAGCCGTTTCCGTTCACTCCCTCCGTCTCCGAAGTCAACGGACTGGATGCCGCGCTTGATCGCTACTTGAACGAAGGCCCGGAGAGGGTGTGGGCGCGTCATGACCTGACCGCCGCGGCCTGCCGGGACGGCGTGCGCGCGATGGGCCTGGATATCTGGCCGGCGCGCGAGGAGATCGCCTCGCCAACAACCACCGCCGTGAAGATGCCGCAAGGCGCCGACGCGGCGAAAATTATCGCGGTCGCACGGACCCGATACGGCGTGATGCTGTCCGCGGGGCGCGGCGACACCGAGGGGAAGCTGATCCGCATCGGCCACATGGGGCCGAGCGCGCAGCCGATGTACGCGCTGATTGCAATCGCGGCGCTTGGCGGCGCCATGGCTGCAACGGGCGTTGACGTTGACGTCGGTTCGGGGCTCGTCGCTGCGCAGTCGAGGATCGATGCGAGCGGCTAGCCGCGCAGGTGAACTCAAGGGGACCGGCGCGGGAAGACCAGGGAGACGATCATGATTGAAAGACTCGACGGCAGGCATGCCATTGTAACCGGCGCGGCTCAGGGAATCGGGCGTGCGATTGCCACGCGGCTAGCCGCGGATGGAGCGCATGTCGTGCTGGCGGACATCAACGAGGGATTGGCTAATTCCGCGGCAGCTGACATCGGCCATGGCGCCGAGAGCATCGCGTGCGATGTGGCGGATCCCGATTCCGTTGCCTCGCTGATAGAGCGGGCGGCACGCGACGGGGCTCCCGACATTCTCGTCAACAACGCCGCAATCGTTCCCTTCATCGCCTGGGATGACGTGGACATTGATCACTGGCGCCGAATCATCGACGTAAACCTCACAAGCGTATTCCTAACGTGCCGCAAGGCGACTGACATGATGCGCGAAGCTGGACGAAAGGGCCGGATTCTGAACATCGCGTCGAACACGTTCTTCGCCGGCACGCCCAATATGGCCGCGTATGTCGCGGCCAAGGGCGGAGTGATTGGATTTACGCGCGCGCTTGCCACCGAGGTGGGCAAGTACGGGATTAACGTGAATGCGCTGTCGCCGGGGCTGACTGAATCGGACGGCGTAAAGGCGAGCCCGCACAACGAGGCTTTCGAATTCGTGGAGATGCTTCAGGCGATCCCCGGCAAGGGCCAGCCCGAGCACATTGCGAACGTGGCGTCGTTCCTTGTCTCCGACGATGCATCATGGATAACCGGCCAGACCATCAACGTCGATGCCGGCATGGTGCGTTGGTAGAGCTAGTGACAACGCTAGACCTGACAACTGGAAGGAAAAAGACGATGACCCCATCAATACTGAGTAGTTGCCGTACCGGGATCGCGGTCGCGATCGTGGCGACCGCCTATGCGGGGGCCGCGGCATTGGCGCAGGACGCTCCGGTGGCGGGCGGCACGCTTCTAGTGGCGAACGACACCGAGCCACGCAACTTGAATCCTGCAATTGTCGCATCGAACGGAGTGTTCTTCATAACGTCCAAGGTTGTGGAGCCGCTGGCTGAAATGGACTACGACACCGGGCTTAGGCCGTTGCTGGCGGAGAGTTGGGAGGCGTCTGACGACGGCCTGTCGTTCACGGTCAACCTGCGCCCGGACGTCGAGTGGTCGGACGGCGAGCCATTCACGTCGGCCGACGTGGCGTTTTCGGCCATGGAGGTATGGAAAGCGCGGCAAAACATAGGACGGCAGATTTTCCGGAATCTCGTTTCCGTGGACACCCCCGACGAACTGACGGCCGTTTTCAATTTTTCCGAGCCCACGCCGGGCCAGCTGATCGAGAACGCGATTCCGGCGGTGACGGCCGTACTGCCGAAGCATCTCCTGGAAGGGCAGGATCTTGCTGAATCTCCCTACAACTCGGCGCCAGTCGGAACGGGGCCGTTCCTTTTCGACGAGCACAAGCCGGGAGAATTTTACCGCCTGACCCGCAACGAGAACTATTGGGCCGAGGGACAGCCGTATCTTGACCAGATCGTGTACCGCGTGCTGCCGGACCCCGGTGCGAAGGCCGCTGCGCTGGAGACTGGCGACATCCACGTTACCGCGTTCTCCGCGGTACCGCTTACGGACATGGCGCGACTTGACGCCATTGACGGCATTAGCGTGATTCCCGGAGGTTACGAAGGCATCACCTATAATATCACGCTCGACATCAACAATCGGCGCGAAGAGCTCGCAAATCCTCTTGTCCGCAAGGCCATCGCCCACGCAGTTGACAGAGACTTCTTGGTCGATGTCGTGTTTCTTGGCTTCGCGACCTCGGCAATCGGTCCCGTTCCGCCCACGGCGGGCGAATTCTTCACCGATGACGTGCCGGCCTACGCCTTTGATCCGGCGCGCGCAGAGGAGCTGCTCGATGAGGCCGGGTATCCGCGAGGCGACGACGGCGCCCGGTTCAGCGTGCGGCTTCGTCCCGCCCCGTGGTTCCAGCAGACGCGCGCAACGGGGGATTACGTGCGTCAGGCTTTAGGGGCCGTCGGAATCGACGTCGAAATCGTGACAGCCGACCCAGGCGGCCACATAAGGGCGGTGTATACCGACCACGATTACGACCTTGCCATCGGCTCGCCGGTCTGGCGGAACGACCCAGCCATTTCGACGACGATCCTTTACCAAGGCGGATTGGACGCGGGCGTGCCCTTCGCCAATCAGTGGGGCTACGACAGCGCCGCAATGAACGACCTGATTTCGGCAGGCCAGTCCACCCTGGATCCCGACGAGCGCATTGCGGTCTACAAGGATTTCCAGCGTCTAGCCACCGAGGATCTGCCGATCATCTTTCTGACCCACTTCACGTTTGTCACCGTAGCGAGGGACGAGGTCCAGAACGTGGCAAACAATCCGAGATGGGCGACGGCCAACTGGTCCGATATTTGGATTGCAGACGGTCAATGACGCCGGCTTGCGGCCCGGCGGGATCGACCGCTGGGCCGCCCTTGCCAGATCCCGTCGCATGAATGCCATGCACCGGGAGACTTGCAGCCTCCGGTCCGGCCCGCGCTCTCTTTGGGCGCGGTCCGGCTAGGTTTGGTCAGCCATCGAAGGGGCCGGGCGCCTCGGGGAGCCGCGGCTGGTTCGAGTGGAGCGAGCGAGGATTGACGTTGAGACGGCATTGCCGCTTTCGAGGCTTATCGAGGGCATGCGCCGGCGCGCGCACTGGCGCCTTCATATACGCGGCGAGTAGACTGCCGAGATATTCGGTGCGGCGCCGCCGCAAATTTTACGCAGCGGCCTTGATGCGTTCGCCGGCGGATGTCGAGCTGCCGGCCGCGATGTTCATCATCTAGTTGAGCAAAACAGGCAGAGGAACGGCACTGGGACTGTTCCTGGTACGTCGAGTGCTCCAGGCGCTTCCGGTTCTAGCGCTCGTGGCCGTGGGCGTTTTCATTCTCCTAGAAATGGCCGAGGGCGATGCCGTCGATGCCTATCTTGCAGGAATCGGGTCCGGCGACGCGGGGTTCGCCGCCGATTTGAGGGAGCGCTACGGGCTAGAAGGAAACATCGGGACAAGGTTTCTGACCTACGCGATTCGGCTGGCGCAGCTGGATCTCGGCCATTCGGTTGCGTTTTCCCGGGACGTCGGCGCAGTGATCTTGGAAAGGCTGCCAAACACTTTGCTGATGATGGTGTCGGCAATCTTGCTGTCTGCGTCAATGGGCATTCTGCTGGGCGGCATCGCCGCGTTGCGCCGCGGCGGCCCGACGGACGCTGCGATCACCGTGGGAGCGTTGATACTGAACGCCACGCCGGGATTTTGGCTGGGCTTGCTCGCAATCATCCTGTTCGCGGTGAAGTTGCGCTGGTTGCCCATAGGCGGGATTTCCACGCTTGACGCCGACCTTAGCCTTTTTGGCGAGTTGCTGGATGTGGCGTGGCACCTTGTTCTTCCGGTGTTCACCCTCGCGCTAACGTACCTGGCGCTTTACGTGCGGCTGATGAGGGGCGCGATGATCGAAACCGATGCAAGCGGCTGGGTGCTTGCTGCCCGCGCTCGCGGCCTGCCTGCGTCGAGAATCGCCCTGCGGCACATTGCGCGCCCCGCGTTGCTGCCCGTGGTAACGATGATCGGCCTGCAGTCGGGGGCCTTGCTGGGCGGGTCGATCGTAATCGAGACCGTTTTTTCCATCCCGGGACTGGGAGCGCTGGCATTTGAAGCGGTGTTGCAGCGAGACCTTCAACTGCTTGCCGGCATCCTGCTGACGGGAACCGTCCTGGTTGTGGCGGTCAACGTGGTTATCGACCTGCTTTACAGGCTCCTTGATCCGCGCGTGCGCCTAGATGCGGGGCTGGATAGTTGACTCTCGACCTGCAGGGCTCGGTGCCACGCGTTTCGACGGGAAGCGCGGTGGGAGCGACGCTGTTGTCCGCCGTCATATTGGCGGCCATCTTCGCCTCCTGGCTTGCACCGGGCGATCCACTGGACATGGTTGCGCGCCCACTGCTCACGCCACTGCAGGATGCGCGTTTTCCGCTTGGCACGGATCAGCTGGGCCGAGACGTCCTAGCGGGACTGCTGCACGGCGCACGCGTTTCGATGGCGGTTGGGGCTGCCGCCGCTGCCGCGGCCATCGGCGTGGGAATTCTAGTTGGCACGCTTGCGGGGTTCCTGGGCCGTTTCACCGACGACTTTCTGATGCGTATCACCGAGGCGTTTCAGACAGTTCCGACTTTTCTGCTGGCGCTGGCGCTCGTTAGCGTTCTAGGAGCCTCCGCGGCCAATGTTGTGATTGCGATCGGGATTTCGTCCTGGCCGGCCACCGCGCGCCTGGTTCGAGCCGAGGTCCTGCGCCTAAAGAGGGCCGAGTTCGTAGATGCAGCCCGCCTTGCGGGACGCGTCCCCCTGGCAATAGCTTTCTACGAGGTGCTGCCCGGCGCCCTGCAGCCCGTTGTCGCGTTGATCGGCATCACGGTCGGCGAAGCGATCCTGGTCGAAAGTGCGCTGGCGTTTCTCGGCCTGAGCGATCCCAATCTCAACAGCTGGGGCGGAATGATTGCCAACGGCCGAGCGCTGCTGCGCAACGCCCCGTATCTCGTGGCGATTCCCGGAATTGCCATCGCGACGGCGGTACTGGCGGTAACGTTGGTCGGCGACGGGCTGGCGTCGCGGTTCGGCTTGATCAATCGGCGATGACGGACTCGGCTGCGTACGAAGCGAATCCCATCGCCGGCGATGGAGCTGTCCTGAAGGTGACAGATCTGCGCGTGCGCTTTCCGGCGCCGGGCAGGGGTTCTTCGCCGGTGACGGCCGTGTCGAACCTTTCGCTTTCCGTGGATGAGGGCCAGGTGCTGTCGCTCATCGGCGAAAGCGGCTCGGGAAAAAGCGCGACCCTCCTTGCCATCGCCGCACTCCTTCCGGCAGGCACAGCCCTGGAGGGCGACATGCGCCTTTCAGGCCGCGATGGCAATCTCCTCGTGCCGGGCTCCCGGAGAAGGGGCATCGCCGGCCGGCATATCTCGATGGTGTTTCAGAACCCTGGAGCGAGTCTCAATCCGGTGCTCTCGGTCGGATCCCAGATAGACGAGGTGGCGGCCGCGCACCGTGGCCTAGTGCCGGCCGAAGCGAGGGGGATCACCGAAGAGCTGCTCGACCGCGTCGGTTTGCCGCACAGTGGGCCGCAGGCCAAGAACTGGGCGCGAGCCTATCCCCACCAGCTTTCGGGCGGGCAGAAGCAGCGAATTGCAATCGCCGCCGCACTGGCGGGCAATCCTCGGGTTCTGCTGGCCGACGAACCGACCACCGCGCTCGACGCGACCGTCCAGGCGCAAATCCTGGATTTGCTGCTGGAGCTGGTTGACGAACGCAGCATCGCGATGATTTTCGTCACGCATGACCTCGCGCTGGCCGCTTCGATCGGGGACCGGATCGCGGTCATGCGGACGGGCCGACTGATTGAGGTCGGATCGGCCGGCGAAATCGCCCGGCGCCCGCAAAAGACCTATACAGGCGAATTGATGCGCACCGCGCTTTCCTTCACGAGGTCGGCATCTGCGCCGCCGGCGGTCCAGAAGCCGGGCCGGGAAACGACGAAGGAGGGGCTTTTGCTGCGGTCGATCCATCGTAGCTTTCCAGCTCGAGGGGGCGGCAGGGTTCAGGCGTTGAGCGGAGTCACGCTCAAAATAGGTTCCGGCGAAATCGTCGGTCTGATTGGCGAGTCCGGCTCCGGCAAGACAACGCTCGGCCGCATCACCGTCGGCTTGGAGAAAGCCGAGAGTGGCGAGGTAATTCTAGATGGTTCGCCTTTTGATCCCCGCGGACAGCGCGCGACGGTCCAGATGGTCTTTCAGGACCCGCTGGCCAGCTTCAATCCGCGTCGAGCGATCAAGGAGGCCCTGGTCCATCCGCTACGACGACATCTCGGCTTGACCGGCCGGTCGGCTCGAGCTCGGATAGAGGAGCTTTTGGATGAAGTCGGTCTCGATCCGGCCTTGGGTTCACGACAGCCAAACCAGCTTTCCGGCGGGCAGCTTCAACGCGCGGCGATAGCTCGCGCACTCGCCGCGCGCCCGCGCTTTGTTGTTTGCGACGAGGCAGTGGCTTCGCTGGACGTATCCGTTCGTGCGCAGATTCTGGAACTGCTTGAACGACTCCGTGCCGACGAGGGCTTGGGGATACTCATGATCAGTCACGACTTGGGCGTTGTGAAGAGCATCGCCGATCGGACGGTGGTGCTGTTCAACGGGAGAGAAGTTGAGTCCGGGCCGACTGGTCAAGTGTTAAAATCCCCGCGAGAGGGCTACACGCGCAAGCTGATTGCCGCGGTGCCGTCGGGCCTTGTTCCCTGGCGGGAGCGGCTGCAGGACGAGGCGGTTGGCTAGTCGGTTGAAATGCAGGCTAGCACCGTTTTGCGCACCAGTGGGTGCGTGCTCCCGCCCCCGCGAGCGCAAGATTTCTTCGATTGTCTCGACGTCGTTCGGATGGGCGTTGTCGCGGCCGCCGACAATAGCTGCGGCGCTTTGCTAGCTGCGGAGCACTCACGGGGTGCCAGCGGTTACGCGTGTCGGCGATGCGAAGCGCACTACGTTAGGCTCGCTCCGGGCTTCGACTGACGCGGAATTTGTGGCTCAGGCGTCGCTCCAACGGACATCAACTTTTCCTGTCCGTCCATTTCACGCTAAATGTAAACCCGTAGTTTCTGGTCAAGCCCTTCGCACCCGCACGGGCATCTGCTGTTATCCCACATTGCCGCTGCACACTATATGCGATTTCAGTCCGTGTGGGCCGAATGGACTGATTGCAGGTGCCGGGACTTGCATATATGTCCGTCTCCACCATCGGCATGATCTGGACAGGGAGACACCAATTGAAATCGCTTGCAGGAAGAAATGGCTTTGCCCTGTGCGGTGTGGCGGTCCTTCTTTTCGTGTTTTCCGTCAAGGCCGCTTTCCCGGATTCAATGAGCAAGCTTGCAGTCCGGATCCTGCAAGACAAACTTTCGTGGTGCACCGGGGAGGATGTGGGCAATTACTATACCATTGATCTCGAAGGCGGCATGACAGCCGAAATTCTGCACATCAACTGCTCTGGTGCCTGCGGGAGCGGCGGCTGCACTTCGTACATCATTATCGACCAGAGGGTGTATGAACTGTTCGGCTCAAGACCTTTCCCCCTGAAGGGCACGGGTCAGGATCATGACGACGTTGCTGCCATCGGCTGGTTTACAGGGGCCAACGGATGCAACGACAATGTAAACGCCGAGAATTGTCTGTTCACTGCATATTGGCAGGCCGGTGCCGGCAAGCTGATGCATATCGGGGCAAGTGAAATCCCCGTGGAATCCCTCGAATGACATTCGCATACCGCCATCTTCCAGGCCATGCGATCCCTTGAATGGCCCTGACCCGGCATGGGTACAGGAAGTCCCGCGAGGGGAGTGTTTGAACAGTCTATCCCGGTTCCGGAGCAGACCAGTCAAAGCCGAACATTGTCAATGCGATGCGGGCGCGGACACTTGGCGGATGCCGGCGTCCTACGAACTGCCGGGGGTCGTTTGCGGGAGGTGGCGAAATCCTACGCTAACCTGAATTCCCAACCGACTTGAAACATGTGAATGTTCCGGGTCAGAGGAAGCGGATCCTCAGCGTCTTTCCGCCGAGCCACGGGATCGGCTCGCGGATCTCGCCGTATCCGGCGGCGATCAGGAGCGGGTTGAAGGCTCTCCTGCCGATGCTGACGACGATTTCGCCGTCGGCGATCTCGATTCCGGCGCTGGCGCCGACCGGGCTGCGGAAGATCGCGCGGGCTTTTGCGACCTCCATGCCGCCGCCGGCGCGGATGCCGAGGACGCGGTAGAGCGCGCTCGCCATCAGCGTCAGCTAGATGTCGACGTCCGCCTTCATCGGCACTGCGGCGGAGAGCGCGTCCATATGGAAGAAGTCGATGGCGTTCTCGATGATCATGCGCCGCGCGTAGCGGTCGACGAGGCGGCCCGCGGGAGTCGCCGTCCGGTTCGTCAGCAGCAGGGTCGGCTTCTCGTGGCCGAGATCGGCGACGGCGATCTGGCGGATTTCGCCCGGATAGTCCTTGAGCCGGACCGTCCGCTCCAGCGCGCGCGGGGTCCTGCAGGCGCGTCCGACGTTGCTGAGCCGCACGGTGCGCCACGCCTCCCGGGGCGCGGACATCAGTTCGGAGATCATATTCGAGGTGCGCCGGCGTAGCGTGATGAAGGAGACGCCCATGGCCTGGAGACGCGCCAGGCGCGCGTAGGTTGCGAGGCGGCTGTCGAAGACCAGCTCCGCCGGCAGCGACCCGGTCCGTCTTCGCCAGATCTCCGCAAAGCGCAGGATCTCGTCGTTCCGCTCGCTCTTCCGGACCCGGGCGGCGGCGTAGGCGAAGACGCGGGCGTCGGCGTCGCGGGCGAGGAAGGCGAGGACGCCCTTCTGGCGGCGGCTGCGCTTCGGGACGCAGTGCTTCTCCGCCAGCGCGTCGTCCCCGTGATAGGGAATGGCGTGGAAATCGAGGTCGAAGGATCGGCCGCCTCCGAGGTCGGCGCCGAGGCCGCGGACGGGGTCGTGCCAGCGGTCAATCATCGGCGGAAGCGCGCGCGGGTCGACACGGCAGCTGTATTCCGTCAGGGTTGCGCGCTTTGGCGGGGCGTTCCGGCCGGCGAAGAGCGCGATCCCCTCGTCGAGGACTTCCGGCATGGCATTGTGGGGTCGGCCGATCCCCCAGAGCTTCAGCGCCAGCAGCGAGCGGAACGCGCAGCCCGCCGGGATCATGCGGCTGCCCGGCATGGCGCGGTCGGCGAGGACGGCGTCGAGGTCGAGGCGCGCGAGGTCGTGCGCGAAGAGGAACAGGCCTCCGAACCGGGTGCGGAGCTTCCGGGCCCCGAGATCGAGTTCCCGGCGGTCCGCTGCGGCGGCGGGCAGGGCGCGCGCCTGCGCCCGCTGCTCGGCGCTGCGCCGCCGCAGCTTGGGCAGCCCGGCGGCCTTGAGGATGCGGGCGGCGGTGGTTTCGCTGATGGGGATGTCTTCCCCGTCGGCGAGTTCCCGCGCGATTTCCGCCGCCGAAAGGCCGCGCTCCCTGCGCAGCGCGACGACGCGCTCCTCCCGGTTCGGCTCCGGCCCCGGTTCCGGCGCGCGCCTTCCGCGGCGGTCGGGCAGGAAGAAGGGCTCCTCTGGATTCCTCTGGAAGGCGGTACGGATGTTGCGGAGCGTCCCGGCCGCGTAGCCGAACCTCCGGGCGGCCTCCTCGACCGGCAGCCCGTCGACGAAGCAGGCGCGGAGCGCCGCGTACTTCCTGTGGGTGCTGTTTTCGGGGCTGAGGAATCTGTCGGCGGGATTTTTCATCCTTATCTGAATGCTATCCTTCAATCATCACTATACGGACATGAAATCCCGGACGCAGCCCCGAAAGCTTCCCAGGCCGGAAAAGCGTCCCGATTCCCGCCTGATTCCGGTTAAAGCGGCTCGAAAGCGGCGCTTTTCCCCGCGAAGCGAAGCCCGGCAATTGCGCAAGCGCCCGGCAGGTCCAGGGAGGAGTCTTATTTAACAATAGTTATTAATACTGGCTAAAATTCAATAATAAATGAATTATTTTTGCTTTGAGCCCTGCAAGAAAGGGAAATTTCCGTCCGATTGGAGATCAAAATGTCACGCGAAGCGCGTCAGTTGGGAATTCAGGCTAGAATATCGCTGAGAATGTCGTGCAAGCCTGGGTCTCGCAGCTTGTAGAATCAGCGCAGAAACATCGCAATTAGCAGGAAATTCCACTTTGGAGGCATAGCCGACCGCCACTTGATCGCCGCAATATACTGCGTCGCATTCAAGACATCCCGATAACCCGCAATGCGCTGACGGCCGCGATTGGATGCCGCATCGCGAAGGTTTCTACCAAAGCCATTCTGCATCTGAGCAGTAAATTGCGTGGCGTTGCCGCTGCCGCGGAAGGCGGCCGCGCGGTTTCCGTCCAAGGCACCGACTACGCCATGCCTTAGCGCTCGCGGAGCACGACAACCTCCTGAAATCACCCGGCTTCATATTCGTACGGACTCCTAGCCTCATAGCAGTCTACCTCGCAAGGAATGCGAGCTGGTGAAAGCGGGACTGCTCGGGGCTGCGCGCATAGCCGCGACCGGCCGGACAGCTGCGCCGCACTTCGCAGCCGGTATCGAGGCACGGTCGCCCGCGGTCGCTTCGAATATGTCCCTTGCATTTTTCCGCGTCGAATTCGCTGGATCCCATGGCGCCGACGGGGCAAGCTGAAAGGCAGGGCTTTTCGGCGCAGTCTTCGCACGGGCTGCGTTCGGGCGGAGAAGGCAGGTCAATACGCCTCGGAAGCGAAATCGCTCCTCGATAGGACACGAACAGCCCCGAACGGTCGTGGACGAGAAATAGAACCGGAGATTCCCAGCACCGCCCGGTTAGAAGCGCCCAGGTAAAGAACGGTTGGTAGGGCGGTCCGCCGAAAGGAAATAGCGCAGAGCCGCCTGCCATTTCGGCGAGGTTGTCGATTGTTCTTTTCGACCACCTGTCGAGAGGATGCCCGCCGCCGTCCCGGAATTCCGGCTGCGTCCGGACATGGGGCCAGAATCCAGGCTCCTTGGGTCCGAGCATCAGCATGGTCTTAGAACCCTGCGGGCAGGAATCGCAGCCGTCGCTATAGAAAGCGCCAAATATCTCCAAGTAGCATTTCTCGGCTTGGGCGTTGATGCCGTCGTAGTTCATGCGAAAGCCTCAAACTATACAATGGGGCGGGGAGGAGTAGAACGAATCAGGCTGCCGGCGCCGTGGTTCGTGAACAGTTCAAGCAGGACCGCGTTCGGTACTCTACCGTCGAGAATGACCGCTGCCCGAACGCCGCCTTCAACGGCGCGCATTGCGGTTTCCGTTTTCGGAATCATTCCTCCGGCAACCGCGCCGGACTTGATTAGCTGCCTCAATTCATTCGGAGAGATCTGCGTCAGGACTTGGCCGCTATCGTCCTTTACGCCTTCCACATCCGTCAACAACAAGAGTCTGTCGGCTTTCAAGGCCGTCGCAATCGCGCCGGCCGCCGTATCGCCGTTGACGTTAAGCGATTCGCCTCCTTTTCCCGACCCCAATGGCGCGACTACCGGGATGAATCCCTTGTCGAACAGGGCTTGAAGAATTCCTGGATCTATTTCCTCGGGTTCGCCCACGAATCCCAATTCGGGTTGGTCTCTTCCGCAAATCATCAGCCGGCCGTCCTTGCCCGAAATCCCGGCGGCTTTGCCGCCTTGCTTGTTGATGGCCTGAACGATTTTCTTGTTGATTGATCCGGACAGTACCATTTCGACGACTTCAACGGTTTTTTCGTCAGTAACCCGCTTCCCTGCGATGAAATCCGAAACAATTCCCAATTCGGCGAGCATGGCGTTGATCTTGGGACCCCCTCCGTGGACAATTACGGGATTGACCCCGACCTGCTTCATGAGCACGATGTCCCGGGCGAAGCTGTCGAGCGCGTCCTCGGCAACCATTGCGTGCCCTCCGAACTTAATGACGACAACCGCGTTGTCATAGCGCTGCAGGTAGGGCAGGGCTTCGGAAAGCGTTCGCGCCGAGGCGACCCAATTTCGATTTACGGAAGATCGATTTTTCATGTTGCGCCGTTTCATTATCGAAGCCCGCGACCGTTTGGCGATACCCGATACGCCTAATCCGGTGTCGGTGGCATAGTGTAGGCACATGCGAAGGTCAATTTGGGAGCCGGCGATTTCTTCATCATTTCGCTGGTTACTCGGAAGCTAGTCGCGCCGGCCGGCTTGGGCAAATCTACGAATAGGCGAACGCTGAGCCCTTTGCGGAGTTGCGGGCTCGTCTTGCGCAGGCGCGTTTTAATGGAACACGGGACGAGCTCAGGAAACCGGGATTTACGGCCAGATATCATGCCAGCGCAGCGATGCTTGCTCGGAGCGATTCGATGCCTTGGCGCGATACGGATGAGGTCGCGATGAATTCCGGAAATGCCGCAGGATGCCTGCGTATGGCTTCAGCCGCCAAGTCGAGTAGCAATTCCCCGTCCCTTGCGCTTATCTTGTCGGATTTCGTGAATACGATTTGGAACGGCACAGCTGCGGCATCGAGCAATGACATGATGTCTTCGTCGATTTGCTTGGGCCCGTGCCTGGCATCGACGAGAATGAACGCCCTGCGGAGCGTCGCCCGGCCTCGCAGGAAGCGACGCAGCAAAGTCTGCCATCTTTCGACCTTGGCTCTAGGAGCCTTGGCGAATCCGTAGCCCGGCAAGTCCACGAGATAATGGGTCGAGCCCAGAGCGAAATAGTTGATTTCCTGCGTACGTCCCGGCGTGCCCGAAGTCCGCGCCAGCCCTTTCCGTCCAACTAGAGCGTTGATCAGCGACGATTTCCCGGAATTCGACCTTCCTGCGAAGCAAACCTCGACGCGGTCGGGTTTCGGAAGGCCGCCGATGTCGACAACTCCCTTTACGAACTCGCAGCCGTTCGCAAACGCCTTTCTGGCCAATTCCGATTCCACGGCATTGGGTTCGGGAGTGGGACGAATCTCAAGTTTCATGTTTTAAAAGCATTGGCGCATTTTCGAGTTGCAAAGGAAGCTTGCCGCTGGTTCCGCGAATATTCTCGCTTAGGATGAATATCGTTCAAGTATCGTGAAATAGCAAACTAGGCGCTAAACGCGATGCGGTTTCGCGCAATGGGGATGGCCCTTTCGAGGCCTCAAGACCACGTAGAGGCCAGGACCGATGTGGTATAGCCGAATTAGCTTTCATATCGAGCGGTAGGTCGAATCTCCGGCGGCTTTCGGCACAGCCAGGCATTTTAACTTCAAGCCGATCGAATGCGAATGCGGACAGGCGTTCCTGGGCAGGGATTCCGTTCGCCTGCCGCGCTTCCATCGCGAAGAATTGATCGATCATTCTTGAAATCCGAAAGCTCCGTCTTTATCGCGTTCGGTCGTGCGGCGAGGAGCGAATTCGATCCGCTATGACGGATGCGCGGCCGGAGCATTCGGCCGCTCTTCAAAATGTCGGGCGCGCTAGTAATCGCGGGCATGAAATGGCGTATATTTTTCGCAACGGAGGACCGAATCGTGAAAGTAACCGTAATCCAAATGAATTCGCAAACGAACAAGGCATTCAATCTTGCCGAAGCGCAGCGCCTTTGTTCCGAAGCTGTGCAAGCCGACAGGCCCGACCTCGTGTTGTTTCCGGAAATGATGGCATTTCTCGGCGGTTCCGTAGATGACCGGCGAGCTTCGGCGGAAAGGATTCCGGGCGGAGAGACCTCCGAAACCTTGCGCGCTCTGGCCGTGGAGCACGGCATAACCGTTCACGGCGGTAGCTTCTACGAATGCGCGAACGACAGCGACCTGATTTACAATACTTCCGTCGTATACGACGGGTCCGGCGCGATGATCGCCAAATACAGGAAAATCCATCTATTCGACATTACTGCTCCCGACGGTAGGGAATACAGGGAATCGGCGGTCGTCGGCCGCGGGACCGAAATCGAAACGTTTGACGATCACGGATTTCGGGTGGGTTGCAGCATTTGCTACGATATCCGCTTCGGGGAACTCTATCGGATGCTGGCTGAACAAGGCGCCGAAGTTATCGTTGTGCCGGCGGCGTTTACGATGCAGACCGGAAAGGATCACTGGGAAACGCTTTTGCGCGCGCGCGCAATCGAAACGCAAACTTATATCGTAGCTGCCGGCCAGTGGGGATCCTATCCAACCCCGGACGGAAGGCGAGCGAATTGGGGCCATTCCATGATCGTTGATCCATGGGGCCATGTCGCCGCGCAAGTCAGCGACAAAACCGGGTTCGCGACGTCGACTATTGATCGAAGCTACCTTGGCAAGGTTCGCGGCAGCGTGCCCGTTCATCAACATCGCGTCCTGAAGGGCTAACCCCATGAAATTCGTAGTGAACGATATGCCGGAGCAAATCCGGCCGGAATTGTTGGCCAAGTGCGAACGGGCCGAAACGGCTACTATAGGCCATAAGAGAATACTCGGTTTCGCACGGCCGGAGATAGAGTGGGCTTCCGGTTCTCGGCATATCGCCGGAACGGCCGTTACTCTGGCTATTCCGGCGCAGGACTCTACGCTTCTGCACCATGCGGTTCAGTTTCTACGGCAGGGCGACGTTCTCGTGATAGACCGGCTGGGCGATTCCAGGCATGCATGCCTGGGCGGCGGAGTCGCATGCGCAATCAAGGAGAGCGGATGCGGCGGCGTCATACTTGACGGGCCCTGCACGGACCTGTCGGAAATTCGCGACTTCAGCCTTTCGTTGTGGTGCCGCGGCGTATCGCCGATAACGACGCGGTTGCACGGCACCGCCGGTGCCATGAACGTCCCGGTGTCTTGCGGCGGCGCGGCAGTGTTGCCTGGATATGCGGTAATCGCGGACGAGAGCGGCGTGCTCTTTATTCCGCCGGATGACGTCGAATCTGAAGTGAACTGGGCGCTAGGCTATCAGGTTCGCGAATCCGCGCTCCATGCTGAACTCCGCCTGGGTGCAAAACTCGGCGAATTGTCGGGCGCGAGCAAGCTTGTCGAAGGAAATTAGGTCCGGCTCGAAATAATTTTCGGATCTGCCGACCGACGCGGCCGACAGCCGGCAATGCTCCTGGGCAAATTCGGCCGGAACCCGAATCTTAAAATGTTTCCGTTCCAAGAACCAGGTTGGGTAGCCAGAGTGTCAATTCCGGAATGTAGGTCAGCAATATCCACACCACGACCAGCGGAATAAGGAACGGAAGAACGGCGACCGTGACTTTTTCAAAGGGAACGCGACCAACTTCAACCATTATATAGAGGCCGATTCCCATTGGCGGGGTCGCTATGCCGATCAAAAGCCCGAGCTGGAGAATGATCCCGAAATGGACCCTGTCGATACCGTAGGCGTCGATTACCGGAAGAAGCATGGGCACGAGTATTAGTTTCGCGGGAACGCCTTCTACGACGCAGCCGATCAGCAGTATAAATATCATCAGAAGGCCGAGGAACACGTGCCGGTTTTCAGTGAATGCGAATAGCCACTCGCCCAGCCTCTGCGGAACCTGCTCGATCGCGAGCAGCCATCCCATGGCAATGGAAAATCCGATAATGATCATAATTACCGTGGTCATCGCCATGGTGTCGGTTACGGCCTTGATAAAGTTTGTCCAATTCAGCGTCCTGTAAATCAATCCGAGCAGGATTGAATACAGGCAGGCGAGCACGCCCGCTTCGGTGGCCGTTACGAAGCCGAATAGAATGGAACCGAGAATTATCGCGGGCGCGACCAGCGCCAGGCAGCCATCGACCGCCGTCGATCCGACTTCGGCGGGCGTAGCTTTGGGCTGGGTAGGGAAGTCTTCGCGAACAGCGAGAACGCGATTGAACGCCATCAGCGCCAGCCCTACCAGCACGCCGGGAACGAACCCGGCAAGAAACATCCGCTCTACCGATTGCTGGGCGAGAAAGGCGTAGATGACCAGTCCTATCGAGGGCGGAATCAGAGGGCCGACAACCGACGAGCAAACTGTTACAGCCGCGGCGAATTCGGGCCGGTAGCCGCGCTCCTTCATCGCCTTGATTTCTATTGTGCCCAGACCGGCGGCATCCGCGACGGCCGCTCCCGATACCCCCGCGTAGATCATGGAGGAAAGCACGTTGACTTGCGCCAACCCAGCCTTGAAATGGCCGACGAGCGCGGATGCGAAATTGAATATTCTATCCGTCATTGTCGCGGCGTTCATCAGGTTTCCGGCCATGATGAAGAAGGGAACGGCGGCAAGCGAAGGCTTGTTGACGCCCTCGAGAATCTGAAGAGGAATTACGTACAGAGCATCCGAAAATTCGCTAACGGCGAACGCGGCGAGCACTGCGGCGCCGATCGCCATGGAAATCGGGACGCGCAGAAGGATGAGGACGATGAACCCGGCGAACAGAACTAGTGCCAATTCAAGCGCTCCCGGAATCAGCGCTTTCAAACTGTCCCGGTTCGGGGCGGCCTAGAAGCGTAAATATCGCGTCGGCAAGGGAATTTAGCAGGATTAAGGCGCAGGAAACGGCCAGCGGAACCGACAAGGTAAAGCGCTCCAATTCGCCCCAGGGAGTTATGACGCCGTCGATGGGTCCGACTTGGCTGTCGAATATCGTAGGCATCTGATACAGAATAACGGCCATCAGGAACACGATGAGGCAACTGACGAAAAACCGGCTCCCTCGCATCGCTCTGTGGCCGAGCTTCTGAACCAAGTAATCGACCGCGATATCCTTTCGCCGCCGGTAGATCACAAAAAATCCGATGAAAGACATCCATACGAAAAAAAACATGGACCACGGCCAAATCCAATAAAACGAAACGCCGAACAGCCGGAGCACGATCGTCGCCGCGGTGCCGAATAGCATAAGAAGCAGGCAGGCGTTGGCGAGGACATGGAATACCCTCGCCAATGCCTCGAGCATTGAATCCAGAGCGTCGACCGTTCTTACAAACATTTGCCGAGCCTAGGCATTCGCCCAGCTATGCGCTGGTTCTCAGTTTGCTGAACGCGTTCGAGCCACCTCGTCCAGGAACCCCACTGGCAGTTCGCCGGCGGCTTCCTTGTCCGCGTAGTATTGCTGCATGACTGTTACGAACGGCGCGCGGTCGATGTCGCGAAACACGACGCCCTTCGAAGCCATTCTCTCAATTGATTCGTCGGCTACGCTTCCCATTATTTCGAAGCTGTATTCGCCCGCTTCAGAGTATGCTCGGTCTACGGCCGCCTTTTGATCGTCAGTAAGGGCATCGTAGGCTGACTGGTTGATCATGAATCCGATCGACTGGTAGTACTCGTCGTGCCGAACCACGAACGGCGCGACCTCGTAGAAGCGCATGGATTCAACCAGGGCAATCGGACTGTTAACGGCGGACACGATTCCGGACTTGATCGACGCATAGACATCGGTCCAGGGCAACGTCTTTACGTCGGCGCCCAGGCGCGTCCATGTCGCGACCGCATCCTTGTTGGGGTGCATGCGCAAAGGCAATCCGTCGATGTCTTCGAATTCTTTGACATCGCGATTCGTTACCATTACGCGATACGGTCCGCGAAGAATTGCGGTTGGATCTCCCAGCACGGCGACGCCGGCCTCCTCGGCGGCGCGGTCGTACCATGTCTGAACCATGTCGCTGTTCATGAATCTAACCCAGTGCTCGCGATCGTCGAACAAAAACGCCGCGCTTGTCCAGGAGATTTCCGGAACCCACTTCTGCATATAGGTCGATCCCTCGGCGTAAAGATGGACCGTCCCCATTTTAAGCTGCTCAAGAACAGCGTTGGTTTTACCGAGTTGCTCGTTCGGAAAAACTTTGACCTGCAATTCACCATTCGAATACTCTTCAACTAGATCGGCAAACCTTTGAAAGACCAATCCTTCCGGGCTGTCAGGCGGCATCTTGTGAGACATGCGCCAGGTTTCGTCCGCGTGGGACGCAATCGCGCAACCCGCGGCCAAGGCCAAGGTCCAACCCAGGTTTTTCGTTAATCTCCAAAATCCCATTTCATTCCTCCTTTACTAGAATGGGCAACTAAAAAATCCGGCAACGTCTCGCACATAATTCCGGGAATTGAAATGCGGTCGAACAAATAGGTTTTCCTATTCGGCGCATGAACACGCGAAACGAATGAGCTAGGCATCGGTTGCACCCGGTTCAATAACGCGACGCAATCTCCTAGGATTGCTTTTTCCCTCGGGATTTGGATGCCTTTCTTTTTTTCGGCTTCCGCTCGTCTTTCGGCGGTGGTTCCGATACGGGCTTTTTGTCGTCCGACGGGCCCGCCCTGGTGAATGGGCCGATTCCCATAGGCATCCGTTTTCGGAAACCGCTGACGATATTGCCGAGAACGTCGGGTTTAACGCCCTGCGATCGCATGATGGCGTATTGCTGAGCAAAGGTGATGGTGTTGTTGGCGATCCAGTATATGATCAGGCCGCTTGCAAATTGCCCGAGCATGAACATGAAGATCCACGGCAGCCATGCGAAAATCATCGCTTGCGTCGGATCGGTCGGCGCCGGGTTCAATTTTTGCTGAAGCCACATCGTTACGCCCAGAAGTATAGGTAGCACGCCCAGCGATACGATCGCGAATATCGTTCCGGGCTCCGGTGTGGACCACGGCAATAATCCGAACAGATTTAGAATCGATGTCGGATCGGGTGCCGACAGATCGCGAATCCATAGCGCAAATGGAGCGTGCCTCAATTCAATTGTGACGAAAATAACTTTGTACAGGGAATAAAAGATCGGAATTTGAGGTAGGATCGGAAGGCAGCCGGAAGCCGGATTGACTTTGTTCTTCTTGTAGAGCTGCATCATTTCGGACTGAAGCTTCTTCCGGTCGTCGCCAACCCTTTCCTTAATTTTCTCCATTTCGGGCTGTAGTTCTTTCATCCTCGCCATTGACACGTAGGACTTGTACGCCAGCGGAAACAATATCGCCTTGATAATCAGAGTTAGCCCGATAATGGACCAGCCGAGATTTCCGATGTAGCCGTTAATCCAGTAGAGAACGCGGAAAATCGGCTTGGTCAGGAAAAAGAACCAGCCCCAGTCGATCGAATCCACGAAACGGTCGATCTTTAGCCGCTGTTCATAGTCGTTGATCGTTTCCCATTCCTTGGCACCAGCGAATAGCATTGAATTGGAAGTCGACCTGATGCCGGGCCCGACTTCGATCGTTGGAAGGCGCATTTCCGTTTGATAGATGTCGGATCGCTGGGTGTATTTCGCGACGGAAGCAAACGTCTGCCCCGGATTAGGAATGAGCGTCGTCATCCAATATTTGTCGGTGAATCCGACCCAGCCGTTGCTGGTGACCGGAGTAATCTCGATATTGGCCGCCTCTCGGTCGCTGTACGGCAGGTCGGGCATGTCCGAGTAGTCGATTTCTTCGAGTTCCCCGTCAATGATGCGTACGATGCCTTCGTGGAGGATGAAAAAACCGAGCACGTCAGGTTCACCGTGTCGGGCAATTATGCCGTACGGAGCCAACCGCACGGTGTCGGACCCGAAATTCGAAACCGATTGCGAAATTGAAAACAGATAATTCTCGTCGATTGAAATTTCGCGCCGGAATACGAGCCCCTTTCCATTGTCCCACACGAGGGAAACAGGCTGGTCGGGAGTCAAAACCTGTCCCGATTCCAAATTCCAAGGAGTATTGACGCCGGGGACGTCACTGAATCCCAGGGAGCCTGCAGGAGCCCAACCGTACAATGCATAGTAAGGATCTTTGCCGTCGGCGGGCGTAAGCAGCCTGACATTGGCCGACTCCTCATCAAGGGATTCCCGGTAGTCGTTCAGTAAGAGATCGTCGATGCGTCCGCCAACCAGCGAGATAGAGCCCTTCAGCCGGTCCGTGGAGATTTCGATCCGCGGTGTTGAAACCGAATCGGCATTCGCTTCGCCAGGAGGAAGCGCCGCGCCCGTCGCATCGTAAGCGACGGCGGGGGCTCGTGCGACCGCATCTGCCGACACGCCGTCGCTTCCTACGCCGCTCGCCGGCTGAGTCGCTTGGTCAATCGGCGGCTCCTCCGGCGGAAACAGCAAAAACCACGCCAGAATAACCAAAAAGCTCAACGCAGTGGCAAGGATGAGGTTCTTGTTCTGCTCGTCCATAGGAAGTTCACTGATGCTCGTTTATTGCGGCTCTTGAATATTGAAGCGTCGCCGAGGTCAAGGGGATTAGGAACCGATTCGGAAGCGAATTTCGCTAAGTCCGGGACGCTAGGCTAAGGGATTTCAGTCGGGCACTTCGTCGATACCGGACCCGCCCCAAGGATGGCAACGCATTATCCTCTTGACAGCAAGCCAAATACCTTTCGCCGCGCCGTGCTTGCGAAGCGCTTCCAGCGCATATGCCGAACAAGTGGGTTGAAACCTGCAGTGCCAACCAACGAACGGGCTGCCGACGATCCTGTAAATTCGTATCGGAAGCGAAACAATCTGCGCCAAAACAGTCAAATTCAGCCTCGTTTCAAATCGTTGACATTTGCGTTGGCGGGCGAAGCGAGCGCGACACCAAGGCTTTAGCGCGGCAAATGCTTGCACCTTTTTGACTCTGCCAACGAAAAGGGCGCGCGGTCGCTGCCGTCGGAAATCCCATCACGCGGAATCCGCATGAATTTTCTTCAACGCCATTTCCAAATCCGCAAGCAACAGTTGATACGGACGCGACAGGGTTGCATTCGGACGTCCGACCAGAACGTAGTCCCAACCGGGCTTGCCGAATAGCGGCAATTGGGCTCTTGCGACTTCTCGCAATCGTCGTTTCGCGCGATTGCGGGCAACGGCAGGCCCCAACTTCTTGGAACAGGTAAATCCGACGCGCGTGATCTTCGGATCGGGCTCTAGCCCGACGCGACGTCGCGCCTGTAGCAGCAATCCTGGCGAATGCGCCCGCCGGTTTCGCGCGGCCATGGTAAAGTCAATGCGGCGGCGCATTTTCGCAATTTCCATCAGCGTTTACGGGTTTTCGTGTTCGTTTGGGTACCGGCCGCCGGGGCGGAGATGCGTCTTCTCCGCGAACGGCGCTACGCGCTCACTGAACTGCGCCCCTTGGCTCTTCGACGGTTGATGATTCGGCGACCCGCCTTCGTAGCCATGCGCGCGCGAAACCCGTGCCTTCTTTTTCGCACCCTGTTGCTCGGCTGGAATGTGCGCTTCATGTCTTGGCCCCTCCAAAGCTTGTGTTCAAAAGCGGATACCTGCGTGCGGAGGTTTCCAGAGACGCGCGTTTACCTCAAAAAGGGCTCGCGGTCAATTGGACATTTGCCAAGAATTTCTCCTTTGCTTCGCAACTCGTTTCTGAATCGGCGATTTATTTCAACGCTTGCGATATCGCCCTGCCGTCGATCGCTCGCGGGGGGAGGCTCGGCGAATAAGCTTTCCCGGTCCGGAGCGAGGCGCGTCAACGACATGCAGATGCGCACATGAATTTCGAATATGCCTAGCGGCCGTTTCAAGAAGGACGACCCGTTTGGCCGCGAATTGATTACCGAAATAAATCATGAACTTCCAATGGCGGGCCGTGCAGTCCCACAATAGAGCCGAATCTTGAAGCTCGGAAATTGCAGAATTTCGTCGACGCGATCGCGCATTCAAGCATATTCGATCGAACATGGTTTCTCGGAAAGTCGTCGTTGGATCGCCGTCAAATCCCCCGAGTAGGGCGACGATTGCGAATTCTTGGCATGCTTGAACCGAATTTTCTATTGCGACGGCCTTTTCGAGAGCAAACGGCACGAATGTCGTATCATCTACCCTTCGCCCGCTAATTTCAAAAATGTTTCAACTACCTACCGAAACAAATTCGACTACATTCTTAAAGGCTAGGTCGCCCGTGCCCCGATTGCGTTCAAGGCAATCTATTCGAGCTGCCTCTAGATTTCGATTCGCCTTTCGAGCGGGGGGTCGCGGACGTCCTCTTCGTTGTAGACCAGCCCATTGGCCGAATTGCTGGATTTCAACTAGCGTAGAGTCGGCCGCGGGACGCAACGCCGGATTGCACGGGGATGCCCCAATGGCGACAAGATTTTGTCGATATAGGCGTCGTTGAAGATTTTCCATCGCGCACCCTTGAGAACATCCATCGCGTGACTCCCCCTTGCTTGCCCGGCGAAGACGGAGAAATATCAGTTGTTCATCCGTCCGATAATGGCGCGGTTGCAAACGCGGTCGACCTAAGTTCCCCGTTTCGGAAAGGCTGCCGAAAAGAGATTATCGTTTCGGTAGCAGATGAAGCGCACTCCAGCGCATTTCATTTCGGGCTAAACATTGCAAGTGAATTCCCTTCCGCCCGCGCGTTCCATGTCTTTCGACCAGATTTCCTCTCTGCTCGCATCGAAGCCCAAGAATGCCAAAGCGACCGATTGGCCTTCGTATCCGTTGCGAAATAAATCCAGTGAAGCGGACCAGTTCGTTTACGGCTCCGACCGAGTATTTTTTTGCAGAATATTTCTTCGGTCCAACTCTGCAGATTGTAGAGTCGCCGGCGGACGATGCACTACTGCTCGATCTTGGGTCCGGCTTCGGAAATTCTGGCGATCTCCTCCGTCGGCGGTGTTCAGGCGACCGGCGCTTCCGCTACGCGGCTCGTCCCAATGATCGTCCGGCCGGTTTCGTTGAAAGGGAGGGTCCGGTCGCCGAGACGTCTCGCGACTACGCCATATGCCGGTGCTTGGCGCTGCATAGGTTCATGCCCAAGGCGCACTCGCAGCGCGATCAAATGACGCATTTGCATTCCCGCCTCTATTTGGCTAGTGCTTCAAGCGTGCAGTTAAGGCGTTCGATGTGGATCGGAGCCGGTATTTGGCGGCTCTCTTGCGATGGAATTTCATGGAATCGCGGAACTAACGGGATCCGCCCGCTAGCGAAATATTGGTAGTTAATGAAGGCGTTTGGAGCAGGAACACTTATTTTGCAACTCTAGCAGATTTCATCGCAGTGAACTAATGGGCATTGTAAATTGAATCCGATTAAAAGGGGCCAAAAAGGGATTTGAACCGTGGATGAAGATAAGAATCGCGGCGGCTTAAGCTTCAAAAAAATGCTCCCCTTGCTCCTTATCGCGCTTGTAGCGGCGGGCGGATTTATTGCCTTGCGCGACTTTCTCGATTTTGAGACTTTGCGCGAGAATCGCGAAGCTCTGATCGAATTCAGAGACGCGAATTATTTTCTGACTTCGCTCGTGTTTATTTTAGCGTATATTGCAATCGTAGGCTTTTCTCTGCCCGGCGCGGCGGTGGCGTCGCTAACCGGCGGATTCCTGTTCAATCTATTTCCCGGAGCGCTTTATAACGTCGGGGCGGCCACAATCGGCGCATCCGCAATTTTTTGGGCGGCCAGGCTTGGAATGGGCGACTTTCTTGCCGCTAAAATGGATGCGAGCGCCGGCCCGGCCAAAAGGATAAAGCAGGGGCTGAATGAAAACGAAATAAGCTTTCTCTTCTTGATGCGCCTAGTTCCCGCGGTTCCGTTTTTCGTAGCCAACCTGCTACCGGCGTTAGTTGGAGTAAAGTTTCGAAACTTCGTCTTCACTACATTCTTCGGGATTATTCCCGGCGGCGTGGTCTATACCTGGGTTGGCGTAGGTCTTGGCGAAGTCTTTGCAAGGGGAGAGAACCCGAATTTGGGAATAATTTTCGAATGGTATATTTTGGGCCCAATTCTAGGACTTTGCGCATTGGCGGCCATGCCTATCGCCATTCGGTGGATTCGCGGCAAAGAAGGCTAGCCGCTCGATTTCCTCATTGCCATTGCGCTGGCATAACTCCGTAGAATTGCGGAAAGATCCGAGAATTCCAAGAAGCCGGAGGCGGGAAGCGGATTTTATCGTCGATTGGCTTGCCCGCTAAAGTACTAAGGGCGGAGCGTGCCATTTCGATTGAAGCGATTTGCGATGAATAGGCGCGTTGGACCGACTTCCCGTGCCGGTCGGCGCAATTTTGAACGCGAGCCTATCAAATTCCGAACTGGAAAACGAAATACGATATACTCGATTTTGCGCTAAAAATCAGCGACTTGCGATGAAGAATCAAAAGACAAATTTTTCAGGCTTTGACACTGCGTCAAGTTATTCGGATCGGCGGAAATTCGTGCAACGCGGGCAGGCAGTATGGGAAGGAAAATTATCGCGACGGAACTGCGAAGAATTCTTGGTCTGTTGGAAACGTTTTAGTTGCATGACTAACGCGAACTTGGATTCGGAAACTTGCGTGGCTCCGTCGGACGGAATTGCGCTCGGGATTTGGAAATCCGAGATGGTCGCTGGCAATTTCGTGTGGTCGATCGCTTGAATTTCGTTTGAAGTAGCTTCGGTCGGGTTAACTGGAATTTTCAAGTGATTGGCTCAGTTTGCTAATTGCGAAGTCAAATTCTCACATTTTTCGCTCTATCTCTGATAGTAAGGCTTGGCGGAATGACCTCGACTACCTTTGAGATTACGGTATTGGAGAAGTTGACCCGAACGAATATGGGTTTGCAGAATTTCGAAATAAAGTAAGGGTTGAACTGGATCGGCTCGCGAGGAAACGACTAGGCTCGACGGAACGGAGCAATCGTGGGCAAGGCCGTCGAATTCATTGCTGCATGCGATGCTAGCCTGTTGTCAAAGGTTGAGGTCCACGCCGGAAAATTGAATAAAATGTGGTATATTAAGTCAGTCGACAAACTGGAACCGAACCCGATCGCAGATTCGATTGCGCCGAAAATTCATTTAGTTGCAATTCATGCGTGCGCCGCTATCGCCAAAGGTGGCAGGGTTCATGCGACCGAAGGCCGAACAAGGCGAATTGTGGAATGAATCGGCGTTCTTGGGCGACAAGATTGCACTCGGCGGGTGTATCATGTGGATTCAAAGACTAGTCAGGTGGTTTTGGGACCTTCGAAACGCATTGTGGGGCCGGTTTCTGTTCCTGACCGGACTGGTAGTCGTCGTCAGCATTGTATTCGTAAGCGTGAGCTTTTTGGCGGAATTCCAGAGAAAATACATTGAGCGGCAGCTTGAACGCGCCTATATTTCGATAAAATCGCTCGAAAATGTAACGGGAGACCTAAACAGGATTTCGGCAAACGACGAGTTTTTCAGCAGGCAAATGGAATTGTATGGAATTCAATTTGCACGTCTGCACGGCGGCGGAAAAAGTATAACCTTTCTAGATTGGCAGCCGTCTCCGGCGGAACTTGTAAAGGTCTCCATTAGATCCGAGCAGATGAATTTGCTTTGTTTCGCGGGCAATGCCTTGTTTGCCCTTTTCTCGGATTTCGGTGAAGATAAGGTCGTTGCCCAAGTGTCGAGCGAATGGTCTCCCGAAGTAGGCGGACCGCCGCCATTCAATTTAGGAATCGAAAGTTCTGGCGTTGCCGACGAAAATGGCCCGAGCGACCATGCAGAACTAAATCTAGCTTGTTCCGCGCTGCACGCGATTTCCGGCGCCTATTCGAACTTTTTGAAGAATATTGCGCGTGTGGCAGGAGATGAAACAAATAGCGAACAAAATGGCTTCATTCCGGGAACTAATGATTTGAATGAAATTTCGCCTGAAATCTCCGAGGCAAGCAATGTGCATTTGGATACTAACGCTTCAGACAGGATTACGATTCAATTCCTATTGAAAAAAAACAGGGAAGATTTGCTCAGCGTTGCCGAACCCATGCTGTTTCGAACCCTTCCATTCCTGCTATTGGCGGCGGCCATCGTATTTTTTGCCGTCCAAAAGTGGATTGTTTCGCCTGTCGCTGAATTAGCAAGAGACATTGAACGAATACTTACGAGCAGGTCGGACCGGCAACGTGCGAAAGGGAATGAAGATCTTGACGCTTATGAAGCCATAATGCGAACCGAGATAAGAGAATTTCTTGTTCTAACAAAATCAATTCGAAAAATATTTAGAGCTACTTGGATAATAAAGAAGAAACGAGAGAAGATAATACACGACGATTTTGCCAGTTTGGGTCAGGCAATAAACAACAAGGCGCACTCGTTGCAAACAATGGTAAAAAAATCAATTGAACTGAGCGGCCAGCCTATTGGCGAACTAGATGGAATAGATTCGCAACAGGCATCGGAGATTGTTAATAGAGCCGACGATTTGGAAAGAAACATTGTGGAGTGCGTTAGATCGATATTTGATCGGCTTCGAAACGTATTGAATTTTATTAATCTGCAGACGGACAAGCTTGAATTGGAACGGTTCGGGCTTATGGCGGAATTGGAAAGAGAAATTGAATCGGGCCAAAACTATTCGCGAAACATACAGGCCGGCGAGAGACGGCAAGTCGACATTCGAATTCTGGTCGACAACAAGTTGACGCAAGACGAGGTCATTTGCGCAGACAGGAAGTTGCTTAGGAATGCGGTGGGAAATTTGATCAAGAATGCAGTCAAAGCCATCATAAATAGAGACTTCGGAAATGAAATCAGAGTAAGTGTTTCATGCCTGGACAGCGAATATATTTGCGAAATCCGGGACAACGGTCCGGGAATTAGTGGAATGGAAAGCAATTTTGGCAAAAGCGTAAGCGAGATAAATTTTCCGAGACGGCCCCGCCATGGCAGAATCGATGATTCGTTGAGTTTGGGAATAGGCCTGGACAACGCGGCCCAGTTCGCTCAGCGGCATGGCGGCGACCTTTGCCTTGTCAGAACCAGGGAAAATGAGGGCACGCTATTTCGGTTAACTTTTCGGTCGCTTGAATTGGACTAACTGCGTTCTCTAAGGATCGGGGATGTTCAGGCTAATCCGCCAATTCACGTTTTTTCCCGACATTGTCATTATCCTAGCCCTCGCTTGCGAACCCTGAGTTGGCTGCGAGAAAACTTCAAAATTCAACCGGGAATCCGAATTATTCGACGCGAGTCCCAGGATCGGCGAGAAATCCTTCCGAATGCAATGCGGATGTGGCGGCGAATGCCTGGTATCGAATTTCCAGGACCGGCCGGCTAACGGCCGCGCACTCGCTCGTAAATTTAAAGCGAGTCGACTTCGCTTGTTATTTGCTCTTATCCGTCCGAGAACTGTACCGCCAGCGTTCGAGGCGGCTCTTCAGGTCGGACCGATTAGCGCGGGCGGATTGACGCGCGGCGGTGTTTGACGATTTTTTCAAGACGTTGCTACGGTGCGCAATCGTAGGCTGCCGTTGCGTCAATTCGCGCGAACCGGCATTGGAAAGCGCGGTTCTCGGACCTGCGGATGTACGCTTCGAATTATTTCTTTCAAGCGGCTCCGCCTTTATTTGCTAGCAATTGTGCGATGAACAGCACGTGATCCTTTGGCTTACGACCGTGCAAATCATAAATTCATCAAACACGTAGAATCACGGGAGGCTTGATCAGTTTCGCAGGGAATTCCAGGAGCGGAATGATTCCGAATCTACCGGGACGATTCGCGAGACGGCTCGGCGTTTACTAAAACCAGTGCAAATTGCCGATTTGCCCGACCTTCTCAAGAACAGGCAATAAATTATTCCACGATTCGCTTTGCAAACTCCGACCGGGATTTTAAATTGGTAGGTCCGGTTTTCCGAACTGGAATGACGTCGACGAAGGGTAAATTTGCATCGGTCCGGTCCGGCGAAGCAATATCATTTAGGTAAAGGCCAATGCGCTAACGAAACAAATTGCGTGTAGCTGCAAAACAATTAAAACGAATCCGCGCAACCTAGGGATCTGGCTTAGGCCGGTGCTCAATCATCGACGCGGCGCTGCCCGATACGATTCCGATTTCGCGCGAGTGCGCGGGAACATTGTAATCCAATCTAGATTTCTAGAATTCGCCCAGCGGGGTTGCGAATTGGAAGCGATTACTTTAATGCGTCGCGGTGCGCACTGGTAGCTCAGCTGGATAGAGTACTTGACTACGAATCAAGGGGTCGGGGGTTCGAATCCTCCCCAGTGCGCCAGCATTCCCGAACAGTGATCAAAGGGTTTAGTCGTTAAATGCGGGCTCGGCGATTTGCGACGCCCGGGAATATTTCAAAGCCGTATTTCGGGGCGGTTAGAATCCGAAACCCGAGTATTTCTTCTTGAATTTTGAAACGCGTCCGCCAGTGTCGACGAGGTGCGTGTTGCCGCCTGTCCATGCCGGATGAACCGTCGGATCGATGTCAAGCGCCAGGGTGTCGCCTTCCTTGCCGTATGTTGAACGCATATCGACAAGGTCTCCGTTCGTCATTTTGACCTTGATATTGTGGTAGTCGGGGTGGATTCCGTTTTTCATGTTAAATCCCTTTTCAGTTCTTTGCGCCCGATCTGGGTTTGTAATTTGTCTTTTCAGCGATGCGCGCAGACTTTCCGCGACGGGAGCGCAAGTAATATAGTTTAGCGCGCCGAACTCGTCCGCGCCTTACGACGGAGATTGACTCGATATTCGCTGAATGCAGCGGGAAAACTCTTTCCACGCCTTCGCCGAAAGATATTTTCCTAACGGTGAATGAGCTGCCGATGCCGCCGCCGCCCTTTCTCGATATGCAGACGCCCTCGTAATTTTGGATTCTAGTTCGCGTTCCCTCGGTAACGCGAAAACCAACTCGAATGGTGTCGCCCGCCTTGAAGTCGGGGATCGGCTTGCCGATGGCTTTAATCTGCTCCTCATTTACTTGAGCGATAATGTCCATCTCGTTCACTCTCCTTTCGGGCGGTTCGATTGCGCGAATAAATCTGTGCGCAAATTCCCCTGTGAGTCTTCGTCAAAGTTTCTACCGAAACTCGCGCAATAGTTCTTCCAGAGATCCGGCCGACGATTGCGCGTAAGCCCTTCGGACTGAGCTTGGCGCCATGCGGCAATTTTCGCATGATGACCGGAAACGAGAGTTTCCGGAATTTGTCGGCCTCGCCAAGTCCTTGGGCGCGTGTACTGCGGATATTCCAGCAATCCCTGCGAAAAAGATTCGCTCTCCGCGGATTCCTGATTCCCGAGCACGCGCGGTATAAGGCGAACCGTTGCATCAATCAAGGCTTGCGCCGCGATTTCACCTCCTGAAAGCACAAAGTCTCCGAGCGAGATTTCTTCGATCTCGAATTCGTCGATTACGCGCTGGTCTATGCCTTCGAACCTGCAGGAAAAAAGAGTAACGCCGCGCTTGAACGACCACGACCGAGCGATCGCATCGTCGAACCGCCGTCCGCGAGGCGAGAGACAGACAAGTGGCCAGTCCGAAGTGCCTGCAGACCCGTTCGTCTTAGCAAATTCTATAGCCGCGGCTGCAACATCAGGTCGTAAAACCATACCGGCTCCGCCGCCCGCGGGTGTGTCGTCCACCTGCCTGTGCCGTCCGATTCCGAATTCTCTGAGGTCGATCGTTTCCAGCGACCAAATCCCGGCCTCCAGCGCGTTGCCGACTAGCGAAAACTGCAGCGCGCCCGGAAAGGCTTCAGGGAAAAGTGTAATGACCTGCGCGCTCCAAGCAGGTTTGGAGGGGGATTCTCGCGATTGCGAAGCAAGAACCGAGCGAGAGTCTTCGACAGCCATTTTATTGCTCCATGGCGCGATCCGGTCAACCGCGACACCGCCCTTGCGGTCTCATATGGTCCCGTCAGGCGGGTCCAGTACGACCCGTCCGTTTTCGATTTCTACAGCTACGACGCTTTCCCGATCGAAAGGAATGAAAATCGACTTGTTCGCATTCGCCAGGGCTATATCGATCATGTCGCCAGCGCCGAAATTATGCGCAGCGACGATTTCCCCGATGAGATTGCCTTTCCTGTCGAATGCCTGCAGCCCCTGCAGATCCGCCATATAGTATTCTCCTTCGTTCGGCGCAGGAAAACTGCTTCGATCCGCGTATAGTTCAGCCCCGATAAAGCCTTCCGCTTGCTGGCGGCTGGATACTCCCTCGATGCAGGCGACCAGCTGATCTTTGGAAGTCGATCGGACATTTTCGAGCAAGACCGTTTTGCGATCGCAAGTTGTCAGCAACCCGTAGTTCGCAATCGCTTCCGGCAACTCGCAGTAGCTCTTGATGCGAACTTCGCCTTTTATACCGAATGCGCCGATGATTTCGCCGAGCAAGATACGAGAATCGTTCTTCAATCCTTTCTCCCGCCGTGGTTGCAGACAACGACCGTCAATCCGAATCGGTGGAGTTCGTTAATTCTTCGTTTCCGCTTCCGAATGCGGATCCCGGGTTAAAGCCCTATCTCGCGACAGCTGCATCCAAATTCATCGAATCCCAAGGGCCCGGGACTTCGCGCCTAATCGGTTTTTGCCTATTCGAATCGTCCTGCCTATTCAGGAGTCTCTCCCGTTTGCTTTTCGGCAAGCCGCGCTTGAGCTTTTTCGCCAAGTTGCCCCTTGACAGGATTATTCCGTTCTTTTTTGGCAATAATTCCGGCAGCTTCAAGCATTCTCGAGACGCGATCGGTCGGAGTTGCGCCCTCGTTCAGCCAAAACTTGATTCGTTCGATATCGAACGCGATTCTGTCTTCGCGGTCCTTGGGTAGCAGCGGGTTGTAGGTTCCAAGTCTTTCCTTGTAGCGACCGTCTCGCGGCATGCGCGAGTCAGCGGCAACAACGCGGTAGAATGGACGTTTTTTTGAACCCCCGCGCGCAAGGCGGATTCTCATGGACATAAATTTGTCTCCTTTTGAGTGGAATGTGCCGGACGCTTATTTCGTGTGCATGGCGTGATGGCGGATTACTTCGTCGATAACGAAGCTGATGAATTTTTTGGCGAAGAGCGGGTCAAGGTCCGCTTCCTTGGCAAGTTTCTCCAATCTCGCGATCTGGCTTTTTTCTCGAACAGTATCGTAAGGCGAAAGGTTATGCTCGGCTTTTAGTCTTCCTACTGCCTGAGTCTGCTTAAATCGCTCGCCGAGCGTATAAATCAGAATTGCATCGAGTCTGTCGATCGATTCACGTTGTTCCTTCAGCAATCGCGCCGCGAATTCCGAGTCATCGCGCAACTCTTTTGTTCCCCGTGAACTGCGAAATTCCGCAGAATCGAGATTCGGACGAGTAGTCTGTCGAGTCGCGCCTTTACCTTTCCGGTTTTCCATTCTGTTTTCTCATATCAACGCGATTTCCCCAGCACAAAACGCGCCCGCGGGCGAAGCCTCGCTGACGGGCGTGACATTGCGGCTCGACCGGCATCGACGGCGGCCGAATTCATTTATCGAGCCGAAACGCGCTACAGTTTCATCAAGCGTTTGTCAATACTCCCGGTTTCGAGCCTGGCGAGGCGTGGAGACAGGTGGCGTACGCCGCTTTCGGGCACCAAAGAATTGATTTATTCGTATTCGCATGGCGGCACTGAGCGAACCGGCCCGCGGACATGTAGCGATGCTCCTGTTTTCAATGGGGATAGCAGGTTCCTTTAGTCTCGGCGGCCTGATCGCAAACGAAATCTCGCCGGTTTCGCTCAATGCGGTTCGATTTGCACTTGCGTCAATTGTGGTTGGCGTAGCCGTATTTTCACTAGGTATGGTGCAAAAGAAGCATGCCGCGGCCCCGTGGAGGTATTTGCTTACCGGTACATTGATGAGCATCTATTTCGTTTTGATGTTCGAGGGGCTTAAAACTGCGACTGCCGTTTCGACAAGCGCGGTCTTCACTTTGGCCCCTTTGATTTCGGCCTGTTTCGGGTGGATATTCCTGCGCCAAGTAACGACGCCCAGAATGGCAATCGCGCTAGCTATTGCTGCGTGCGGCGCCTTGTGGGTCATATTTCGCGCGGACTGGAGCGACTTGCTCGCCTTCAACGTTGGCCAAGGCGAATCAATTTTTTTCTTTGGCTGCATTGCGCATGCCGTATACACGCCGCTTGTTCGCAAACTTAACCGCGGCGAACCGCCGGCTGTATTCGTGCTCGGCACGTTGATCGCAGGAACCTTGATTCTAGGAATTTACGGGTGGAACGAAGTTCGCGACACCGATTGGGCAGAGCTTCCGATTATCGTCTGGGTTACGCTATTTTACGTCGCACTTGTTGCAAGCGCATTCACTTTCGTGGCAATCAATTTCGCGACATTAAGGCTGCCGTCTGCAAAAGTGATGGCCTATACCTACCTTACACCGACATGGGTGATTGCTTGGGAATGGGCGCTGGGTCAGGATCTTCCAAGGCCCGCGGTTCTGGTAGGCGTGGGGCTAACGGTATTGGCTCTCCTGGTTTTGCTAAAGGACGACGGCCATCTCCCGCGGAAAACGTAAATGACGCGGAATGGAAATTCGCCGGTATTCATGGCGACCTTCAGGAGTTCGACTTAGCGAACTCCGCAACTTCGAAATTGCTGTGAATTTCCCGAGCGCTAAGCAAAACCGCGGTCGGCTACCGCATCAGTTCGCCATTTCCGAATTCGGCCCGTAGGAAAGCCTCAAAGCCGTCGAAATTTATTCTTTCGAATTTGCCGAATCCTTCAAGCCAGATCAAAGCGTCGTGGAGTCCGTCGGGCTCCAGCCTGCACCACTTGACACGTCCTCGCTTGTCCTGAGTGATTAGACCCGCACGCGAAAGTACGACGAGATGCTTCGATATAGCCGCAAGCGATATGTCAAAGGGTTCGGCTACCTCCCTTACCGACATGTCCTTTTCAACGAGCATCGAGAGAATGCGTCGTCGCGTCGGATCCGCTAGCGCGGCGAATATCGCGTTAAATTTTTCTTCGCTCATTGCAAATACGTATCGTCAAGAACGAAAAAACTCAACCTTGCGGTTGAATAATTCTGTTGTCTTAAGCGGCGAAATGACAGGAAGCAATTTTTGCCGAAGATGTCGCTTTGGCCGAAAAAAATCTTTTATTATCAATTTGTTAATAAAATAATGGGGATGCCTCAATTCGGCCTTGACACCGAATATGCCGGCAATTAATTTGCGCCCGTTTGCTGTTCGGGAGCAGATGGGTGTCTGAGCCAGCTGACAAGGAAAGCGCGGCGTCTATCCGAGGCCGGATTGAAGCGGCGAAGTCGGCTCGAAGACCCGGGCAACCGGACACCGGCCCTGCAAGCCAGGCGCACGTGGCGTGGCGCATGGTCTTCGATCTGGTAGCCGGCATCGGCGTCGGCGCGGCGTGCGGATTTGGTCTCGACTCTTTATTCGGTACCACGCCCGTTCTACTCGTCGTCATGACGCTGCTAGGATTTGCGGCTGGCGTAAACCTTATGCTGCGAACGGCCAAAACGGTAGGAGCCGAAGGCGGCGCGAAGACAGATTTGGAAGGCAGCTCCGGAAAGGCGCAGCCAAAGGAGAAAAAGTAGTGGCCGAGCAAACTGAAGGCGGACTGAATATCCATCCAATGGATCAATTCATAATAGTGCCTCTTTTCGGAGATGCCCCGCTGGAATGGTATACGCCAACCAATTCGACGTTGTGGATGGCGTTCACCGTGCTCGCCGTAACCGCGCTCTTGCTCTTGACGACCATGCGCAAGGCGGATGTTCCGTCTCGGTCCCAGCTAATTGTAGAATTGATCTACGGTTTTTTGAGAAACATGGTGGAAAGCGTAGCGGGTAAAGACGGGTTGAAATTCTTTCCGTACATAATGACTGTTTTTATGTTCATCGCGCTTTCCAATGTTCTAGGGCTAATTCCCGCAAGCTTTACGGCGACATCCCACATCGCGGTGACTGCTGCGCTCGCACTCACGGTGTTTGTGTCAGTCACGATTATTGGATTCGTCAGGCACGGTATCGGATTTCTAGGGCTGTTCTGGATATCGTCGGCTCCGTTGCCCTTGCGGCCGGTTCTCGCGCTAATCGAAGTCATGTCTTATTTCGTGCGCCCCGTGAGCCACTCGATTCGACTAGCGGGCAACATGATGGCCGGACACGCGATGATTAAAGTCTTTGCGGGATTTGCCGGAGTTATGGGAATCGGGGCCGTAGTGCCGGTTGTGGCAATCGCGGCCGTTTACGGACTAGAGCTCTTGGTAGCCCTCATACAAGCTTACGTATTTACAATATTGACATGCGTTTACCTCAAGGACGCACTTCATCCGCATCACTAGGACTGTCGTGCAAAAGAGCCATCCACAACATAAGGAGCGAAATAATGGAAGGCGATATCGAAGTATTGGGCAAAATGATTGGCGCGGGCTTGGCCTGCATCGGCATGGGCGGTGCAGCTATCGGCGTCGGAAACGTTGCCGGCAATTATCTTTCAGGCGCCTTGCGCAATCCTTCCGCCGCGGCATCGCAAACGGCGATGCTATTCATCGGCATCGCATTCGCCGAGGCGTTCGGAATCTTCTCGTTCCTGGTTGCCTTGCTGCTAATGTTCGCGATCTAGGCGAAAAGGACCGAGTGGCGGCCGCGTCGGCAAGAGGCGCGGCGGGGCCATTAAAGAGTCGGCGAGAAGCCTTCCCTGAATTCAGGAGTAAGACATGGCGACAGCAACAGACGCGGCGGAAAATCCTGTAGGCATTCCGCAACTGGATTTTTCGACGTTTCCCAACCAGATTTTCTGGCTGATCGTCGCGCTGCTGGCGATTTATATCGTCGTCAAAAGAATCGCTATTCCGCGTATCGGAGGAATACTCGAACAGCGGGCGGCGCGGATGGAATCGGATCTCGAATTGGCGGAGGAACTGTCCAAGCAAGCCGCGACGCTCGAAGAGGAAAGTCGCGCAATGATTGCGGAAGCCAAATCCGAAGCAGAGAAGATAAGCGCCAAGGCACGGGACGAAGTTCGGCAACTGACCGAATCGGCCATGGATGAAGTGTCCTACAGGATATCGGGCATGACGGCGGTCGCCGAGGCGCGAATCGAAGAAATACGCAGGAACGCGCAAGAGGGTATCGTAGAGATTGCGCAGGATGCCGCCTATGAAATCGTTGCTTTGCTGCTTCCCGGCAAGGAAGACAGGACTGCGGCAGCTGAATCCGTTAGAGGCCAAGCCGGAGGGGAGACGCAATGAATAGATCGGCTGTTTCGACCGCCGCGCTCTGCGGTACCGTCGCGATTCCAGCCTATGCGGCAAGCGGGCCTTTCCTGTCGCTATACAATACCAATTTCGTAGTACTGATATCCTTTGTACTTTTCATAGGCGTTCTGCTATATTTCAAAGTTCCCAAATTTGTAGCCGCCCTACTGGACAGGCAAATTGAATCGATTCGTTCTAAATTGGCGGAAACGGCTTCCATTCGCGAAGACGCCAAGTCGCTGCTCGACCGCTGCCAGCGCGAACGCGAAGCTGCTGGCGCCACGGCCGAACTCATCGTTTCCAATGCGACGGAACACGCCGCCTCGCTCGTCGAAAAGGCCAAGGTCGATATCAAAGGAGCTTCGGCAAGACGCATCGCCGCAGCCGAAGAGCAGATCGCAATCGCAGAGGAGGCGGCGATCGCCGAAATCCGCAATCGAGCCGCAGAAATCGCCGTTTCCGCCGCAGGGCAGATTATTGCTTCAAAACTTGACGCTGATGACCGAAACAGGCTTTTCGACCAGGCTGTAAAGGATACCGAAACGCATTTGAATTGATTTCTATTGACAGGTTCAAGCCGAATACTTTATCCGATTGCGCGCGCGCCAATCATCACTATCGACAATGTCTGCAACGGCCGGCCAAAGAAATGTTGGAGGTTGCGTCAGCGTAAGATTAGGATCGCATCCGCATCCCGATCTAGTGGTTCATCCAGTTTGAATTGTCGGGTAAAGCGATTTTAGCTTGATCCTCGCATCGTCGGTGGTGAACTGCCATTCCACCCTGGCGTTCGCGGCGTTTCTGCGCGTTTGCCATGCGGCGACCTCCTTCCTCATGAAGGCCCGGTCCGGTATTCGGCGCTTAAGGCATTGGCGCGACATGACGCCGATTTCGATTTCCGCCATGTCCGGCCAGCTTCCGTGCCTGGGCGTATTTACGATGTTGATCCGGGACTTGATCCGGCGGGCCTCTTCCGGGGGATATGCCTCGAAGAGAGAGGCAGTGCGGTGCGTGTTCAGGTTGTCCACGGCCGGCGTGACGCTCCTTCCGGGGAAGTCCTCGTCCACGAGCTTCCTTATCTGCTTGGCCCAGTCCAGCTTCGTGCGTCGGTCGGCGGCATCCACCCGGCGCCAGTTCTCGAGCGGCGCGTAGAACATGAACAGGCTGGACACGCCGTTGCGGACGTATTCGAAGTCGCGGATTTCGCGGCGGCCGGGCCTGGCTTCGATCGGCGCCGCCACTTCAAGCGCCAGCTGCTTGCTCGTCTCGTCCATGCAGACCGGAACCTCGTCGTCGGCGTAGTCCTTGCAGCAGGCGTCGAGCACGTCCTCCATCCTGTCAACGAATTCCGCGCTGCGCCTTGCGGGAATGCAATAATAGTCGGCTCTCCAGGGCTGCAGAGCTTTTTTTAAGGGAATTATATACAATGCTACACAAGTGGTAGTATTTCTATCAAATCGACAACACTAATTAAACAAAACTAAAAAGGACAACAAAGTGACAAAAACAAATACTGCTGACGAAATTGAAACAATGGATTTAACAAGAGAACTACCTACTGAAGAAATAGACGGAATAGACAACCTAATTCTTCCGTACGTTGACATACTTAGAAAAGAAGGAATCGAAACAGTTCAATCATGCCAAGGGGGTGAAGGTCATGCATACCCTGTTCCAACAATTGAATTTGACGGCGAAGCAAGCGAAGGTTGGAGAGCGTTAGCTATTGCATTACAACATCAACTACCTGTTTATGATCTTAATAGAAAATGGAGTATTGAAAATTTTGTACCAGTAGGTCCAATTTGGGAAATGACATTTACTCCCTTTTCTGATTAAGTCGTTTGCATTCTTCGCATAAATTTTTATTCCCTTTTCCTTTTCTTCGGTTTCTTTTTTCGATATTGTTTCCTAAATGGCATTTCGTGTTGTTATGGTAGACTTTTGAACTCACAGAATGCCAAGGATTTACTGTAGGCATGATTTATCTCCGGCACCTCATTAGTTTAAGCGTTCAATAGTCATCATATTATTTGTAAAGACAGACCTAGGTCGGCCACATTTTACGAGTGAATTAAATTCTTTAACTATTACCCAACCTTGAGGAGGTGTAGAAATACACGCATTCATCTGATACCCTATTGGTTTATTTATATATTTTTCAATTCGGTAAGTTTCCGCAATCCCGGGGCAACTAGATGTACTTTTCCAATAATTCGTAATAATCCATCCATGCGGAACTTGACCGGCACACATGGTTTTTGTTGTAGCATGCCCAATGAGAGGAACACTGATGGAACCGACTACCAAGAACCAGATTATCAAGAATTGTCTCATTTCGATTTCCTTCTATTGTCTATGAAATCGAGTGTATCTCCATAATGAACCAGTTCGCATCATAGATCAACAGTAAAATCACCCCTCCATAGAAATCCGGCATAATCCCTCGCCAATCTCGCGAGCAACGCTAGCGGAAAATCTAATATGAAGCAGATGATCCGCTTCTATCTTCAGTGTCAAATATACGTCTTCATCTCGCTGGATAATGTATTCCGATGCTTCCGAATGCTCGGATTTTGACTTATTTTGCAGAATGATTTGCGCGTTGATTTGATTAAAGCCTTTGGTCATTTCCCCTATCCCTCCCAGCCTGCCTGTCCCTCCCTGTAAAACGACACGCTTGCCGTTGGTTTGGCTCGAATGTGTGAAATCTGGAGAAGGCCATATTTCACGTGGCGGCAAGCGTGTCTCCATTAGGCTAGAAGATTCGCTAGGTACTGTCCAGTGGCACGCTTGCCGGTCTGCTCTGAGCAGTTACGTACCATGGGTTAAAAGACGGCAAGCATGCCGACTCGAATCTAGAAGATTCGCTAGGTGTTGTCCAGTTTCAATTGACAACGCAAGACAACAACAGTCCTTGACAACCCAACTACGGAGGATATGTAATGATTAGAGAACAATTGCAATGCACAGACATTTGTATGAAGTTGAAAGAAAAATCATCAAATTGGAGCATGAAATGGACACTCGCGAAGCAAAATACGATAGCGCGTTAGAAAGATTCCGTGCGGATATGTCCGGCTTTAGAACGGATATGGCTGGCTTTAAGACTCATATGGCTGAAAGGGATAAATCAAATACAAGATGGTATGTTGGATTAGCTAGTGCATGTGTTTTTATAATCAGTTCGCTTGTTGGTGTAATCATTTATATTCTGAATACTATAGCTGTTGGTTCTTAGACCTCCGATCATTGGCTTTCGCCCAGCTTGTATTCCTCAGCCAATCAGTATTTTACAACTTTTCGTCCGCTCTTTCCTTATGCTTTGGTTTTATGTGAAGCGCAACGGCAGAAGCTGCCGCTGCTAAAGCAACTAAATCGTCCGAATACCCTGTTGTCGGAATTATATCCGGTATTGCATCTACGGGGAGAATGAAATACCCTAGTGCGCCTGTAATCACTCCTTGAGCCCATGTTGGCGTATCCTTGTCTATTAAACAGTAATACAGCACTAAGACAGTTCTTATAACTTTCCTTCCAGCCCTTTTTGCCTTTCTTTTGAATTTCTTCCAAAACCTCTCTTCTTTAAAATGCTGATCTTCTTGTTTACCGTCGTCCATAGCATTTTCACTCCCCTTAGTTGGCAGCATCCGTACGGTGCCGGGTTGTTGCAATCATACAAACGAAGAGTGATTGCGGGAGTCAGCCTAACGCGATTCGTTAAGGAGTCAAGTCAACCAACCTTCATAATAAATCTTTAAAACTCACTAATGGAGAATAAACATGAAAAGAACAAAAGATGAAAAATTTGAATCTATAATAAAATTATTAGGAGACTTTATAACAAGCGAGAAATCTCGTCAATTAAGGTCCGCGATTCTTGACGAACATGCAAAGCGCGTTCGCATTTATCCAGTAACTCGTCCGGGTAACCTTGACGAAGTTCATTCGGCAACTGATTCAACAAAAACAAAACAACTTGAAAAAGGTCATTCCTCGGAATTACAATCCGATAATCCGCGTTATTATCATCCGAAAAAGACAACAATATCTGATCCCGTCGCCTTCCGCCTTGACTATCGTAATAATCAAGGCGAAGTGTATCAGGGCGAATGGATTGAATTGGAACAGGCAAATCGCACATAAATTTTCTTCCTTTTTTCAGATAGATGACAAGTCCTTGTACTTGCATTGAATCAATTCACCATAACTTAGGCGTTGTCAACTCTATATCGTAGCTGTAGCCGAAAACCCAACCGCCTCTTTCACGGGTAAAATCGGTTATAAGGTAGAGCGCTAAAACTAAAACAACTGCCGCAATTATTGCCTTGTGTTGGTCTGTCATATGTCATCCCCAAAACATCCAGACAACAAAGCGAACCAAAGAGAACAAACTAGTACGGTAAATGTCTTTTTCATCACTAGTCTCCCAAAGTCCACAACACGGCTGGCGCCGGGCTGTTGCAATCATTTCAGGAAGTGTGAAAGACCTCGCCTATTTGCCAAGGCTAAGGTAGCTAACCCCGCCGGGTATTCGGCTGTTCTATTCAGCGAGCAACCCGACAAAGCGGGTTCCTAAAACGATTGCGGGAACTAGCCTAGCTTGATTCGTCAGAGAGTCAAGTTGATTGTTCTTGCTATAAGAGAGGGCCGGGTCAGCAAATATACATATACTAACACTTGTACTACTAGAGTACCCATTGCTGGCAATCCTTCAAGCAGCAAGGTCAGCAAATATACTAGAGCGTAGTAGTCCGCTCTCTCTTTCATCTTCCTATTAGTCAAAATCTGGAATTCGCAGCAAACGAAACTGCGAATTTTTACGTATCTATATAAATAGGAAGGATTAGCTATGACTAATGGACCGGGGAAATCCCATAGAACAGGTATAACTTTGTTCGATTTGTTCAACAGGTTTCCGAATGAACAATCCGCCGAACAATGGTTTGAAATAGTCCGCTGGGGGGATTGCCGACATTGCCCCCACTGCGGTTCAACGAAGACCGTTGAAAGACCTTCAAGAAAGCCGATGCCGTATCACTGTTCGTCTTGCCGACGCTATTTCAGCGTAAGAACAAATACTGTGATGGCTCATTCCAATATTCCTTTGCGGAAATGGGTTGTCGGAATCTACCTGCAATTAACGAGTCTAAAGGGCGTGTCCAGCATGAAACTGCACCGCGATCTTGGGTTAACGCAGAAGTCGGCTTGGTTCATGTCTCACCGAATTCGAGAAGCGTTCAACTTGACTCTAGCCGATCTGACCGGAGCCGTTGAAATCGACGAGACATATATCGGCGGTCTCGAAAGGAACAAGCACGCAAGCAAGAAACTGCACGCGGGAAGAGGAACGGTAGGAAAGTCGATAGTGGTCGGCATGAAGGATAGAGACAACAAGCAGATAAAAGCGGAAGTCGTTCCGAACACGACCAAAAATACGCTTCAAGGCTTTGTAAAGGAAAATTCCTTCGAAGGCTCACCGAAGTACACCGACGAAAACACGAGCTACAGGGGCCTTTCCAATCACAAGGCCGTTAACCACTCCGTAGGCAAATGGGTTGACGGGCAAGCGCATACGAACGGCATGGAGTCGTTTTGGGCCTTGATGAAGCGAGGCTATCGCGGAACCTATCATAAGATGTCGAAGAAGCATCTTGATCGGTATGTCAAAGAGTTTGCCGGTAGGCACAATATGCGAAATTTGGACACTGAAAGCCAAATGGAAGAACTAGTTGCCAGCATGGTCGGCAAGCGGTTGACGCATAAGAATTTGGTCGGCGAACGTCGGCATAGCAGCAAGAGTTTCCTTGATCTGCTGCTTGACCTGGCAGTTGATCAATTGGACGGCAGAAGAGGAGTAGGAAAAATGGTTTAGCAGGATAGGGGCAATTACTGAGTTAACCGAGTACCACTTGGACGGCATGGAATAAGAGAGGAGAAACCCATGTTGGCATTAATGCAGTGGTCAAGGGAAAACTCCGTTGAGATCGGGTTGCTGACCGTAACTGGCGCGGCAACCGCCATACTATGGCCAAAGCTTTCTCCGCATCAAAAAAGCCAAGTTATGCAATTCTATATTTCGAGATTGCATAGGCTTTTTGAAAACGGAAAAGGGTTCGGTTATTGAAAGAACTGCGTTTTCGTTTGCGGAGATAGTAGAGAAAATTGAAATTCGAGAGCGGAGAGCCTTAACGGGTTCTCCGCTTTCGTTTTTGGAAATTTTTTTTTGTTTCAAATGGTTGACGAGAGTTCACAATATGATACGCATAAGCATTTTCCTATCTCGAGAAATACTATGAAAGAAATCGGCGGAGTTATCGGAGTAGTTGCTCTTATATGTTCTTCCATTGAATTACTTTTGGATTTTATAGGAATAGCTGAGGCGATTGCTGAATATTTAGGTTTAGAAATGGAAACAATTAAAATTGTCGGTTTATTGCTATTTTTAGTTACAATTATATTATCATTTATATTAATTATACAAGCGATATGTAAGCTAGCGAATGATTTAAGTAAACAAGAAAAAGAGAGAAAAGCCGAGTTAAATAGAAAAGATAAGGAAAAAGGAAATTCTGTTTTTATAGATTTTCAGGACGTTAAATATTTATTCGAAAAAATTAAAAGAGCGGAGCATCTTTATGAGTATAATTTGACGGATATTGCAAAACTTGATTTTTATCGAAACAAATATCCTGAATGGTTAAAAAATATAGAAGACGCAAAAGTTCCTTTTCGTGCCATTCAAATAGCTTTGATTTTCGAAGATAACGGATATTATGAGGGAAAGAAACTGGTTGATCAAAAAATTGAAAATGGAGAAATATAAAGTGAAAAAGAAGAGAACAGACATGAAGAATGGAAATTCAGTTGATGAAAAAGAAAACGACTGGGGCGAGGTTGACAAATTGGCTGAAGTGGTAGCCAAGAATTTGATTGGGTTGACAAGGGAAGAAATTTTGAAAACGAAATCTGTGAACAAGAATGGATAATCAAAAATTTTAAAAAAGGAGATTGACAAGATGGCAATTATTTATTATTTTATTTCTGTTGTATGGACAGCAGAGGAATTTAGTTCGATGAATGAAGACTATGAATTGTGTTTGAAAATTTGCAGATATTTTACAAGGGATGGTATCGGTTTTCCCGCGAACAAAACTGCACACGATTTATTGCAGGACGCTGAATTTGATGGTGTTTCGGAGGAAAAACTAGTTTTTAATTTATATCGATGTAAGCAAGCGGGTCTCTTGGAAGCAAGTATTACCTTAGTTCCTGATAACACTGGCATAAGAATTTCAGTAAATCATATTATTGGGCTTACGGGTCGAGGCCAAAGTTTTGCTCTAGATTCTGATGAAGCCATGAATCAAGTGCTTGAAAATATTAGAAATAAAAGGTACGCAGTTACATTAGAACGAATTGTGGAAGAAATGTGGAGATGATAAGAAATTTTATTCTGTTTACCATGATAACCAAAATAAAAATTTATTAGGTTGGGCGGATGAATATGAATACAGCCGGGAGCATCGTGCTTTCGGCTGTTTTTATATCGCTATATTTTTTATCATTTTAAAGGCTAAGCAAATGAAAAATGAAAATAAAAATGTTAAAAATTGGGGTGAGGTTGACAAATTGGCTAAAAAAGTAGCTTGGAATCTTATGCAGCAGAAGCCGGATGAAGAAGTTGACGAGGAGGGGGATTTGGTTGACAGGGGATAGTATTGGTACATATGTGTCCATACGACCACTTGTGTAGCATTGTATATAATTCCCTTTTTTAAGGACTTGCGCACCGTTTCGGGGCTGATCGACTCGACCACCTTCAGCTCCACAAGCTTGTCCGCCAGCAGCGAAAGCGTCCAGGACGCGAACCCCTCGGGCGGCTCGCTGCAGCCGGGCGCAACCAGGCGCGCCTCTCCCTCGCCGTCGAGAGCCGGGCGCTTGCGGTTCGCCTGCTTCTTGCGCTGGAGAGCGGCTTCGAGACCGTCCACGGCGCAGTTCCTGCGAATGCGCTCGACCGCGGCGACATTCGAGCCGACGATGTCCGCGATCGCCTTGTCGGAATGCCTGGCCCCGGCGAATTCCCCCTCATCCGCCAGAAGAAGAATGTGGGCTCGCTTCTTGAACTCCTTCGACGACTTGCCGTAGGCGAGCGACTGCAAGCGTTCGCGCTCCTCCGGGGAGAGGGCGACCTTGTGTTTTCTTTTGCCTGTCATCCGGATTGCCTGTATTCGACCCGGAAGTTCCGGCGCGATCCGGACGCGGCCCTTTTCATCTGCTCGAAAGAAATTGCTTCGCGACCCGGAATGCCGCGCCGCATTGGGGCCATGGCCGCGGCTTGGCAAGCGCGTCCAAAATGGTTGCGCCTCCCGCCTGAAGGCACGGAAATCCGGACGACCCCGGCAAGTGCGCAAACCAGTATTTCAAAACTGGTGAACCACTAGTTTGTTGACCGATTTGCGTCGAGCAGTGATTCCGTGAAACCCGACATTGCCGGAAACGCCTGATTCCGCACATGTATAGGCAAGCTTGCTAAGAGTTTGACCTAGAATGTGGATGGCCTCCCCAGATATGGTGTTTCCGTGT
>JAPPFL010000047.1 GCA_028823855.1 Albidovulum sp. | reverse complement strand
GCCCTGGTCGATCCGCCCGGCCTTTCGGAAGAGGATCCGCCCGTCGAGGCTGCCGAGGCGGTGAAGCCCGCGCCTCCGGTCGCCGGGGAGGCTGCTCCCGAACCCGCCGTCGCTCTCGCGTCCGCCGTTCCCGATGCCGGGGAGCCTCCGTCCGAGGGCCTGTCCGCGGCCCTGGTCGATTCGCCCGGCCTTGCGGAAGAGGAGGCGCCCGTCGAGGCTGGCGAGGCGGTGAAGCCCGCGCCTCCGGTCGCCGGGGAGGCTGCTCCCGAACCCGCCGTCGCTCTCGCGCCCGCCGTTCCCGATGCCGGGGAGCCGCCGGGCGAGGGCCTGTCCGCGGCTCTTATCGACCCGCCCGGGCTTTCGGAAGGGGAGGCGGGTCCCGAACGTGTCGACGGGCTCGCGTCTTCGATCTCCGAATCCGAGGAGCCAACGTTCGAGAGATTGAAGGCTGCGCCTGTCGAAACTACGCCCAAGGACACTAAGGTAGCTGCGCTTGATGTCGAGACTGCAGATGCCTCCGACAAGGATCCGCTTGACGGTATCGCGGAAGCGGTAGAACCGATAGCAGCGGTTGCGGAACAAGCGAAAGTTCCGAGCATCGAGGTTCTGGATGAAGTTACTACGTCTGCTACAACTTCTGAAGCGGGAATCGAAACTATTGCGATGCGCAAGGAAACCGACGATCCAATGCCGGACTCGATTCCAGTTGCGGGAAGCGAAGACTTTCGAAAAACGACGCTGTCGGAAAGCGGACTACGCGAAGATGCAAATGATATTCCGTTCGCAAGCAATATATCAGACGGCGAATTCAAAGACGACGCTGCCGAACTGGATTTCGCTCTGGCCACTGAACTTGAAGCCGAGTCGCTACTGACAGAACTCGCATTTCTTGACACTGGGATGCTAGAGCCTACGCTTCCCGACTTGGGCAAGAGCGCAGTAGAAACTTCCGTAGTTGGTCCGCCAACATTTGACATCGTGCGAGTCGACCGGCACGGGACCGCAATCGTTGCCGGAAGTGCTACGCCCGGAGCGAGAGTGGATGTGATCGTCGATGGAACTTCCGTCATTACCGCCGTCGCCGACCGGTCGGGTCAGTTCGCTGTCACCTTTGATGTAGAAGCTGCGCTGGGTCCGATAGTTATTTCATTGCTAATGAAAGCGCCGGGAGTTCCGGCGCTCGAATCTGTCGAAAGTGTCATTGTCGTTGTCCCGCAAACCAGCTTGCCCTTGCCTCCCGCTGACCTAGATCCAATCCCCGAAATAGCCACCGTCCCGTCTCCCGCGGTGCTGCTCGCGTCTACCGATTCGATAGATTTGCTTCAGCCAGGATTTGAAACGGCGGCAATTTCCGATTTTTCCGAAAATGTGACAATCGACGCGATTTACTACGATGAAGAGGGTGAAGTCGTACTATCGGGCCGAGGAAAGCCCGGTAAGTCGGTGATCGTATATGTTGACGGCAATCCCGAGATTAATGAGCCCGTGGGGCTAGGCGGCGATTGGTCGCTTCCTTTGTCCGGAATCGATGCTGGGCGATATACGCTTCGCATCGATGAAGTCGACGACGCGGGTATCGTATATTCGCGGGTCGAAACGCCATTCCAGAAGGAAATGCCGGAACTGGTACTGCAAAAGTTAGAGCAAAGCGGAAGCTCAGCCGAACCGGGAGATTTGCCAAGGGTAACGGATGACTTCGCGATAAGGTCGATAACCGTGCAGCCTGGTTATACTCTTTGGGGCATCTCTCGCAGCCGCTACGGGCTAGGCAGATACTATGTTCGAATTTATGCAGCCAACAAGGAACAGATAAGAGATCCCGACTTAATTTACCCGGGTCAAGTTTTCGTAATTCCGGATTGAGAGATCTGGCGTAAATCTGAAGCGCGCCAAAAAAACCGATCGATCACTATTCGGCCGCACTGTATGGGATTTTCGGCTTTACAGGGTATTCTTCCCTGGGTTCGCCGTCGGTGCCATCTTGTCGAGAACTGGAAGATTTGTCGCCGGCCAATTTGTTCTGCCATGCGGCAAGGTCGATAGGCTTGAATATGTCCTTGGCGTGCCTACGCGACGCATCTTCTACGAATTCGTCTTCAACTGGCTTTTCGATCTCCGAAATTTTACGAATTTCTTGTTCCCAGATTAGTTCCGACGCCTTAGCTTCTCTAATTGCCTTTTTCAACCTTCTATCGCGTGCAGTTCGGCTATTCTTTCCTTTGACTAGGACGGAAAGCAGATTGGATGAGCTGTAAGCTCCTTTGTAGGCCCAAATCCTTAGAGCCAGCATCGAAGGCGTAAAGACCAACGTCATGATCGTGGCTATGCCAAGACCAAATACGACGGCAGTAGCCAACTGAATCCACCAAAGCGAAGCCGGAGCCCCGACCGTGTAGCCGCCGCCAAAAAGGTCAATGGATATGCCAAACATCATTGGCGTTAGTCCCGCCATGGTCGTGATCGTGGTAAGAAATACAGGACGAAGGCGCAATTCGACTGTCTTAACGATGGCTTCCAAGCGTGGCATGATCGCCGAGTATTCTTGGTAGGTGTCGATCAAAACGATGTTATTGTTCACGACAATGCCGGCCAATGCGACAATGCCGGTGCCGGTCATAATTATAGAAAATGGCTGCTTCATAACGATCATGCCGATTAATGCGCCCGCAACGGAAAATACAACTACGCCGAGCACAAGAAAAGAAGCGTAGAAGCTGTTGAACTGAGCAAGCAAAATCGCAAACATCAGCCCCAATGCGCCGATGAAGGCTTGCATCAGGAACTGCTGGGTTTCGTTTTGCTCTTCCTGGGTGCCCGTCCACTTCCAATTGACGGAATCAGGCAATTCCGCCTCGTTTTCGAGCCAATTCGTGAGGTGCCCGTTTCTCTCGTTGACATTGAATTGATTTGTGTCGACTCCGGCTTTCACGTCGATATACCTGGATTCCTCCCGTCGCGCGATTTCGGCGAGTTGCTTGACCGGCCTGATTTCGGCGAAATTTGAAAGAGGAACTAGTCCCGACGATGTTTGAACAGTTAACCTATCGAAAGTTGACAGCAGCCTATCTTCTTTTGGCAGCCGCAATCGGATTTCAATCTCGTCGTCGGCATCTTCAACCCGCATCGTATCGATCAGTATTCCGTGCGTCAGCATTTGGATAACTGCCCCGACCTGCTCGACATTCGCTCCGAACAGCCCAGCTTTTTCGACATCTATTTCAATTTGCCAGTCTATTCCGGGAAGCGGTCGAGAGTCTTCGATAAGAACCAAGCCATTCGTATTTTCGAATTTCGATCGCACATATTCCGTGGCAGCCAGCAATTCATTCCAATTGCTCCCGGATAACCTTAGATGCAGTGGTTTGCCCTGAGCGGGGCCGTTTTGGAGTATCTCCACTTCGGGAATAATTCCGGCTACCTCCTTGATCGATGCTTGGAGGTCTTCGACAATATTATTGGCGTTCGCGACTCGTCCTCCTATGGCCTGCCTGTCTTCCCATAGATCAAATTCAATTTGAATTTCTCCTATGGAATCGTTGGGCTTGCTTCCTCCATTGTTTGCGAGTCCGCCTTCGCCCGCAAATGCGAATGTTGCCCCGATTCCCTCGGTTCCGTTGACAAGTTTCTCAACCGACCTAACGAATTGATCCTGCTCCTCGACGCTTAGATTTCCTCGCGCCCGAACAAATATCTTTGCCTGCTCAGGTTCAGCCGCAGTAAAAAATTCGACTCCGTGGTTGTTCTTCGAGAAATAAATAAATGTCATGCCGACGATGCCAGCTACCGCTACGACGGTCACTAGAGGCATGATTGGATTTTCGACAATGATTCCTATGAAGCGGCTGAAATATGAACGACCGCTCTTCGGGCCAATGCGCTTCGCCTTCCTTTCCAGCTTGACAGATTCAATTCCTATTGAGAATGCTACCGCGGCAATCACAAATAGAATCGATCCTGGGATCGAGCCCGCCAATCCAAATTCCTTTAACGGCGCGGGAGGGTTCAGGACTGCCAAAGCGCTTCCAAACAGCGCAGTTCCAGTTGCGGCGACAACTGTTGCTCGCAGGAAAAAAGCGCGGCGGCGCAACGATCGCGAAACGCTGTCCATTGTTCGAGTGAACCGTCCCGATACGCCACCTAGGACCGGCAAAAAAATCAATGCGACGACAAGCGATGCCGAAAGTACGAAAATGAGAGTAACCGGGAGCATACCCATGAATTCGCCGGCTACGCCCGGCCAAAACAGCATTGGCAAGAATGCGCAAAGCGTAGTAGCAGTTGAAGAAATTATCGGCCAGAACATGCGCTTGGCGGCTTGAGCATAGGCTGCCATTGGCCCGGTGCCATCGCGAATTTTACGGTCTCCGAGCTCGACAATCACGATCGCACTGTCGACGAGCATACCGACTGCCAGAATTAGGCCAAACATGACAATGTTGGAGATAGGAACTTCGAGCAGCGCGAGAAGGGCAAAGCAAAGAAGAAAAGAAGTCGGTATCGCAAATCCGACAAGCAGCGCAGAACGCGTTCCAAGGACTGCAAGAACTACGATCATGACGATGGAGATCGCTGTTATGACCGAGCTCTCCAGCTGATCAACCATCGACTCTACATTGCGGCTCCTGTCTACTGCGAATCCCGTGTTGATGGCTGCGCTTAGTTCGTCTGGCCACGAATCGACAACACTCTTGGTTTCATCGCGAATAAGCTGCGACGTGTCGATAATATTGAAACCCTTGCGCATGACAACTTGGATCGCGATGGTCTTTTCACCATCGTAGCGGGCGGTTCCGGCGGCATCGACAAATGTCATTCGAATATCGGCGAGTTCGCCAAGTGTAACAAACCTGTCGCCGTTAACCAGAATTGGGAGCTCGTAAACATCTCTCGGTTCGTCGAAGGAAGACGGAATTTTGATCGAAAATGCGCCGGACGAACCCTCGACCTGGCCAGCGGCAATTAACTTGTTGTTCCGCGAAACGACACTTATGACTTCATTTAAAGAAGTATCGTAGGACTCTAGTTTCAGCGGGTCAATTGTTACCTCGAGCATTTCCTGACGGTATCCCGTCAGACCCGCTTCTAGGACCGGCGGAAGAGCCTCTAGCTTTTCCTTTAACGTTCTTGCTACTCTAACAAGAGTTCTTTCGGGCAATTCGCCGGAAAGCGTGACAACAATTATCGGAAATTCGGAAAAATTTATCTCGGAAATGGTTGCTTGGTCAGCGCCCTCGGGGAAATCCGTTTGCGCCTTATTTAGCTTGTCGCGTACTTCCGCGATCGTATTCGACTTGTCCCAGCCGAATTCAAACTCAAGAAAAACTCCTGCGTATCCTTCCGCAGCGGTGGAATTTATAGATTCCAATCCATCCAAGTCTTTAAGGCGCGATTCAAGCGGGCGAACCAAAAGCTGTTCACTGTCTTCAGCGGAAATTCCGGGAAAGGGAACCGAAATAAAAAGCGCTGGAACTTCAATGTCTGGCGCGCCTTCCTTGGGCAAGCCCGTATATGCTAAGACTCCCGCAGCGAGCGAGAGGGCAACCATTGCCAGCACCATGCGCGCGTGTCGCGTAGACCAATCAACAATTCCTGTCATTGGACAGTTGATTTGTAAGTTACGAGCACATGACTGCCTTTCTTCACGAATTCTTGTCCCGCGACGATAATGTCCGTTCGATCCGGCAGCCCTGCGATCCAGACGCCGTCGACGGTATCGCGAATTACCCTAACCGGCGAAAAATTGGCTCGATCATTTGCCACGGTTCTTACGCCCAGCTGACCTTCGTCATTGAGCGTCAATGCCGACTGCGGTATGAAATGTCCGCGCTCGCTCTTGGTAACGATGCTAATTTCGACTGTATTGCCGTCCCTGATAAACAAATCTTCATTCTGGACTTCTACTTCAAGGCGAAATGTTCTTGTCGCGCTGTCGGCGGAACGCGAAACATAGGAAACTTTGCCGGATACCGACTGGCCGTTTATAAGTTTGGCAGTGGCGTCGTAACCAACTTTGACGTGATCGACTTTGGATTCGGAGACGAAGCCCACGAGTCTTATCGGATTGAGTTGAACGATGCGAGCGCATAACGAACCAGGCTGAAGAAGCGAACCAATTTCAGCGGCATCACTTTCAAGCAAGCCATCGAATGGAGCTGCGATGCGCAAACGCTTCAATTCCAGGGACGCTCTTTCGACAGCTGCTTCGGAAGTCTTAAGTGCGGCGCGGTCAGCTACGACTTTCGTTTCCGAAGCGAAACCCTCCTTAACCAATTTTGTGGAGATCGTTAAATTTGCTTGTGCCTCGACCATTCGCGCTTCCGCCTCGGCCAGTGCCGACTCGCGCGCGCCAGCATCTATTTCGCAGATAGTTTGGCCGCGTTCGACAAACGCCCCCTTTTTAAGAGGTTCGGACATCACAGGTCCGGAAGTCTCGGAACGCAGGTCGACTACGCGCGTAGCTTCGGTTCTCCCGCTTAAGACAACGCTGTCGTCCACATTTCGGGCCACGGATCTTATTGCTAGCACTCGTACTAAGCCTTCGGCACTGTCGGTCGACGCTTTATCGGTGGCCTCTCCCTTCTGTTCCGCATCGCCTGAAGCAGTGGACATCGCCGAAACTTGCCCTGTAAGCTCCCGTCCGACTAGCGAAAATAACCTCTCTCGCTCTATCACGAGGCCATACAACACTGCTGAAGCTACTAGAGCTGTAATTATCGGTGCAAGCCGCATTTCCAGAATCCGGCGCGATGGCAATAAATGCCTTTGGCTCCACATTAGTTAATTGTTTTATGAAGGAATTCAACATTTTCTGAATTGCAAGATCTATTGTGTCCGGATCGGCGAAAGTTCACGCGGAACTTAACGAGCACGCCTCGCGCCTAAAATTGTCGCGGATTTCTTCAATTTCGATATTCGAGATCGCAGCTTAATCATCTTGCAGCCGCCGATGCGCGAATCCAAGCTGATAGAGTCGCAGTTTGCTGCATCAGAAGCAATTCTCGTCCGTTGCTCCAATCTTCGAATAAAGGGATCTCAAACCGATCGGCGAATACTGTTGGCTTAGAACTGAATTTCCGATAAAGAATATTCGCTAATTCCGGAGGCGCAGGTGAGCAATACAGATTCTTTTATCGACGAAGTCACGGACGAAGTCCGGCGAGACAAACTGTTCGCGAAATTCAGACGTTACGGTTGGATAGGCGCCGTTGCAATTGTCGCCATTGTCGCGTTGGCTGGATACAGGGAGTGGAGCATTGCCGAAGAACGCGCTGCCGCCGAGTCTCTGGGCGATGCAATGTTCGAGGCGCTGGCTTTGGACGCAGCCGCGCAGGGCGCAACGAAATTGACTTCGCTGCAGGCGGAATCCGCTGGAGGCCAAGCAGTATTAGGACTGATAGCCGCATCCCGATTTGTCGATGCCGACGACCGCCGGGCTGCTTTGGACGAACTCGCCAAGGTTGCAAACAACTCGGAAGTCCCGGACGTATACCGCGACTTAGCAGTGCTGCATTCCGTAGCGATTTCCGGACGATCCTTGGAACCGGACGCGAGGCTGGCTCTTTTGACTCCGCTGAGTGCGCCCGGCGAGCCGTTTTCCGTTTTGGCGCAAGAACAATCGGCATACGCATTGCTTGATCGCGGAGATAGAATCGAGGCTGCCGACAAGTTGGAGAGCATATTGGCCGCCGATATTCCTCCATCAATGCGACGGCGGATCCAGGGTATCTTGATCGCGCTTGGGAGGAATCCGGTCGCGGATGCCTCCGGCGAACCCGGCACTTCCAATTAAGTAGCGCGCTGATCGAAGGCCTTAGAATGATTAGACCCAATTACGTGAAACTTGCAGCGCCTTTGCTCGTCTTTGGACTAGCTCTCGCCGCATCGGGTTGTTCCGAACCGGAAGTCGTCTTGGAGGGGACACGCTCCGATTCTCGGGCGCCCGTCAGTGAAATCATGGCGACGATCACCGCAGAAGAGGAAGAAGCCTTTCGGCGGGAAAGGACGGCTAAAGATCCCGGGTTTTTCGAAAGGCTTTCGGCCGGCGCAGGAAATTTGGTTCCCAACTGGCTGAGCGGTGGCGACAGGCAGCGAATCATACGGCGAGGTATTCGCCCGGAGACGCCGATACCTCTCCAGATCAGTGCGGCAACCGAGAATGCAAACTGGACGCACATCAACGGAGGCCCCGAGCACAAGACAGCGCATCTAGCACTTGACCCTAATTTCAAATTGGCCTGGAAGGCCCAAATCGGCGGTGGCAACGAAAGGCGCAACAGGATTTCTGCCGACCCGATTGTGGTGGGCGGTCGCGTGTTTGCCATGGATTCCAGATCTCGCCTCACTTCATTGTCAATGTCCGGGAAGAGAATATGGTCCGTGAGCTTGGTTCCGCAGGGCGAACATTCGGCGGATGCGAGCGGCGGCGGACTAGCCTTCGGCGGCGGGCTGATATTCGCAACTACGGGCTACGGGTACCTCCACGCATTGAATCCCAATAATGGCAAACAGTATTGGAGTCAGTTCTTTGGCATCGCGCCATATTCGGCTCCCACCGTGATCGGCAGTCGCGTTATAGCCGTAACTCAGGACAGCAAAGCCTGGGCAATCGATATAAGGAATGGCCGCTTCCAATGGACCGCGTTCGGCGCTGAAGTTCCGGCAAATCTAGCCGGAGGAGCGAGTCCGGCCGCATGGCGCGGCAATGCGATTATCCCAATGCCGTCCGGCGAATTAGCATCGGTTAATTCCGACAGCGGCTCTACTAATTGGAGCACTGTCGTTGCGGGTCGCAGCAAGATTCAAGCTCGTTCAACGATCAAGGGAGTCACCGGCGATCCGGTTGTGGATGGCGAAGTGATTTACGCGGGCAATCAAACTGGCGCGACTTCGGCGTTCGCGGCGGCTTCCGGGAATTTGATTTGGACCCACAATGAAGGATCGTATGGCCCCGTTTGGCCGGAAGGTAACTCCGTATTCCTAGTTTCGGATTCTTCTAGGCTGAACAGGCTCAATGCTTCAAATGGCAGGATTATTTGGAGCACGCCATTACCCAGATACAAAACGAACCGGGTTTCAAAGCAAGCGGCAGTCTATGCTCATTTCGGACCAATTTTGGCCGGCGGAAGGCTAATTGTTCCCTCAAGCGATGGCAATATTCGAAGCGTGGATCCGGTAACGGGCGAGATAGTGCGCATCGTTTCAATTGATTCCGGCGCGGCGAGCAATCCCGTTGTGGCAAACGGAATGCTATTCATCGTCAATCAAGACGGAGAATTGCTTGCCTACAAATAGCATTCCATAGAGGATGTAGAAAAAGATCGCGCGCCTTTTCCAATGACATTCTCGCTGGCAATCGTGGGCAGGCCCAATGTCGGCAAATCGACCCTGTTCAACCGGTTAGTTGGCAAGCGGCTAGCGCTGGTTAGCGACGAGCCGGGCGTTACGAGGGATTTCCGCGAAGGAGAGGGAAAGATCGGCGATATCCGGTTCGCGGTAATCGATACGGCGGGGATCGGCGCGTCGATGGAGACGAGCTTTGGTGCGCGCATGCAGGCCATGACCGAACGCGCTCTGGAAATCTCAGATGCGTGCCTTTTCCTGGTCGATGCGCGCGCGGGAATACTCGCGGCGGACCGGACGATAGCCGATTTGGTTCGTAAGAAAGCGAAGCGGGTCGTGTTAGCGGCCAACAAATCGGAGGGAAGAGCGGGAGATGAAGGATTCGCCGAAGCGTTTGAACTCGGATTGGGCGAACCCATCGGAATTTCGGCCGAACATGGCGAGGGCATGGGCGAACTGTACGCGTCGCTTCTTCCGTTTTCTCGACAATTCGAAAGCGAATTTGGGCAAACCGAAACTGATGTTCAAATCGAATCGGGCACAAAATTCGCCGATAGCGCTTCGGAGTCCGGGCAACCTGTGAAAATCGCTTTAATCGGTCGCCCCAACGCCGGAAAATCGACATTGATCAACCGGATTCTGGGCGAGGAGCGGTTGCTAACCGGTTCCGAGGCGGGACTCACTCGCGATTCGATTTCCGTTCTCATTGAATGGAACGGCTCGCCCATTCGAATCTTCGATACTGCCGGAATGCGCAAGCGCTCGAAAGTTCAAGGGAAACTCGAACGCCTTTCCGTGGCCGACGGCCTGCGCTCGGTTCGATTCGCCGAGGTCGCCGTGATCTTGCTGGATTCCGGAGAGCCTTTCTTGCTGCAGGATTTGCGCCTTGCCGATTTGGCTGAAAGAGAAGGTCGAGCGGTTGTCGTCGCGGTCAACAAATGGGACCTCGTTCGCGACCGGAAGAAAATTCTCGAGTCCTTGAGAACGGAATTTGAACAGTCGCTGCCGCAACTTCGAGGCGCGCCGCTCGTCCCCGTGTCGGCCAAAACCGGCTTCGGCCTCAATGAACTTCACGGAGCAATTAGGGAAGCATGGAGAATCTGGAATTTTAGATTGTCCACAGGACCATTGAATCGTTGGCTTGCCGCCATGATCGATGCCCATCCTCCGCCGGCTCCGGGCGGCAAAAGAATTCGCTTGCGCTATATCTCGCAAGTCAATGCCCGGCCTCCGGGATTCGTAATAATGTGCTCGAGGCCGCGAAACTTGCCCAAATCCTATCTGCGTTATTTGGCCAATGGTTTACGTGAGGAATTCGGGTTAAGGGGAACTCCGCTGCGATTCTTCCTCCGATCGCAGGAAGAGCAAAACCCGTACGCTAAAAGCCGCTAGCGGCGGCAGCGGCAGCCGATGAATCTCAACGGAAACGGGCGCTCGCCGGCACGTGCTTGATCCTGGCCTTGTTTCCCCCGCCATAAAGCCCGTCGAGAAAAGCCTTCTCCTCATTTATTTGGTTTGCGGCGACCTCCTTCGACCAGTAGCGATTTTTGGCATTCCAGCGGTAGCCTCTCTGCTTGAGCAGGTCTTTGGAGTCGAAGGGGCTTCCCAGAGCATCTACCGAAGCAATGCCCGCATCGGCAATACTCAATAGCTCAAGCATTCGCTCCGGGTGCAAATGCATCAGCCAGACGGTCGCGCGAGCGTCTGTCAATGCATTGTGTCCAGTGAAAAAGAATCCCGACTTGAGAAGCAGCTGTTCAAGAGAGCGTGCCTGGAATCCGGCATTCCGCCAATTTGGGTCCTTGAGAGTGCATCCCCACGACAGTCGAGCAAGCTTTGGAAAACGCTTGTCAAAAAACGTTCTATCGAATGAGGCGTTGTGCGCAACGACGAGCGGACCGCCCGACAGTATCCTGGATACTCTCCCGTAGTCAAATGACTGGCCCTTCAGGTCCGAATCGGAAATACCCGTCAAAGATCGGATTTCAGGAGGCAGCTTCCTTCCGGGGTCTTCAAGCATTTCGCAATAATCCGCAACGCGCAGAATTCGCCCCGTCTCCGCGTCGCAAATGGTCTTGATCATGGCAAGCTGAATTGCTTTGTCGCTAGCCGGATTCAGTCCCGTAGTTTCCAGATCCAAAAAAACGACGGACATTTCCGACCTGTTGTCACCGGAACCGCTTCGAAACTCGCAGCCGTCGAAATTCTCCGGAAGCTGCCGCAAAAGACGAAAATTCTCCGGCGCCTTCTTGATTTCAGGTATCAGCTCCAAAGGAAATATTTCCTTCATATTTCAATCTCCGGCGAAGTTCGGCCCAGCCTATGGCAGTTGCAAATCGACATCAACTGCCCTCGCAAGCCAATCGCCCGAAAGTTATATCCTCCAACTTCGCGTCGCATTTGGCCTAGGCGAGACATTGCCGGTTTCACTTGGGGGCGCGGCAATTCATCCTATGATTTTGGTCATCCAATCTCATTCACCGGGAATCCGAGGTCGCGGAAATTTCGAAGCGCTAATCAGAAAACAGCGTCGACAAGTCGTTTGGCTTCGTCTGCCGGATTGGCCAGGAGCGACCCATCTTCCCCCGGAAAGAATCGTTTACGCGTCTTTGTCGGCATCGGGCGGGGAGCAAATATTTCGACGCGCGGCCCAATTTTCCCGGATTCTCGTTTCCAGCTTCTAGCCAATGCAATCTGGGCGGCCTTTGTGCTGCCGTATGCGCCAAAAAACTTTTCGCCCGCTCGGTCGTCTTCCAGGAACACGGCGACTCCGTCCCCGGACGCTCGAAGGAGCGAATTTGCGTGGCCGATTAGGTTGGCAGTCGCCACGATGTTCGTTTCAACCGACAATCGGAATTCCCTCGGGTCACCATGCGCTGCCGGAGAAAGGGGAGGCGCGTAGACTGCCGCGTGCACGAATATATCTATCCGGCCCCAGCGATTTTCGACGCCTCTGAAAATTTTCGGAAGCGAATCTATATCAGTTATGTCTGCCTCGACGATCGACATCGCGCCGCTCTCCGCACGAATCCTGTCGTCTACTTCCTGAAGCGCGCCGAGGCTTCGCGCCAAGCCAATGACTTGCACGCCGCGTTTTGCGAGTTCGACGGCAATCGCGGCACCAAATCCTCGAGAAGCGCCCGTCACAAATGCGACGCATGCGACATTTCCTTCGTCATGTCCTTTATCCGGCAAGTCGCGTCGCCGAACCCGGTCCATGTTCCGAGTCCGTATTATAGCAATTCGACGAGAGAAGTCGCATGCATTGTTCGTATTGGTCGGCAACGGATCCAGCTTCGTCGTTTCGCGCGATCATTCCTTGCGCCCGCTCAGATTTGAAGGGCTGCAATCCTTTTCTGCATCCCCGGTTGGCTCAAGTTCGCTTGCGCCTACAGGATCACAGGAGATCAGCCGGAGATCGGCAACTTACCATCAGCGACTGATAAGTTCTTTCGATCATATCGGTCGCGTCGCTTGGAAGCTGCTCTTCGATCGATCGTTGTATGGCGGCGAGGCCCTGCTGAAATTCAGATTCCTTTATTATCTCGAACGCTTGGCCGGCAGGCAGAACTTTGTCGTTCAAAATAAGGATTATCGCAACAAGAAGCACACCGCGAGCAGCTCCGAAAATGAATCCGGCAACCTTGTCGACTGCGCTGAAAGCAGGGTGCTTGGCCAAATAACCAAATAATGAACCTATAAAGGACACAATAACTAGGCATACGGCGAATAGCAAAATAAACGCGGCAATTATTGCAAGTTCACAGCTTTCTCCCAGGAAGTCTCCAACATAGGGAAGATTGGCAATGTGTGGAGCAGCGCCCGGCGCCAGCGCATACGCTCCGACAGCTGCCACAATCCAGCCAACTATCGACATGATTTCGCGTATAAAACCTCGACTGAATGCCAGAAGCGCGGAAATCAGAACTATGACCGCGGCTACGCCGTCAAATAGGTTGAAACCGTCCATCAATTCTCCGGTTCGAATCTAGTTTTCATCCGCTTGGTAGAGCGAATGCACGAATTCGGGCAAATCACTTAGCCATGTTGCTTCGATTCCATCAAGAACTACTTTTTTTGCGGCTACCGGGGCAAGGGCGCGCGAAAACCCAAGCTTTTTCGCTTCCTTGAGTCGGAGTTCCGGCTTGGCAACCGGACGCAGCGCACCCGTCAAGCTAATTTCTCCGAAGACGACGGTATCGGAACTCAAGGGTCGCTGCGCACTTGCCGAAATGATAGCGGCAGCCACCGCCAGATCAGCGGCCGGCTCCGTAATCCGAATTCCTCCCGCGATATTCAAATAGAGATCTTGGCCGCCGAAGCCTATGCCGCAGCGGGCATCTAAAACGGCCAGCACCATTGCGAGGCGGTTACCGTCCCATCCGACAACGTTTCGTCGCGGCGAAGCAAAAGCCGACTGCGCAACAAGGGCCTGGAATTCAACAAGTAGCGGCCGGGTGCCTTCGATTCCGGCGAATACTGCTGACCCGGGCGAGGGTCTTCCTCTATCGGACAAGAACATGGCGGAAGGATTTTCCACGCCCTGTAGACCTTTTCCGGTCATTTCAAAGACGCCGATTTCGTCGGCTGGTCCGAACCTGTTCTTGACGGCGCGCAGCATTCGGTACTGGTGGCCGCGTTCACCTTCGAAGTAGAGAACCGTGTCGACCAAGTGTTCGACGACTCTCGGACCCGCAATTTGCCCATCCTTTGTCACATGCCCGATCAGGAATACAGCCGAACCGCTTCGTTTCGCGAACCGCACGAACTGATATACGACGGCGCGCAATTGACTCACGGAACCAGGCGCGCTGTCGACGCTATCAACCCACATGGTTTGTACCGAGTCCACGATGGCGATATCCGGCCGGGTCGCTTCCAACGTCGCGACAATGTCCCTTATCCCGGTTTCGGATACTAGCATGACCGGGGATGACGACAATCCAATACGCTCGGCGCGCATTTGCACCTGGGTCGTAGCTTCTTCTCCGGAAATATAGACAGCGGAACCGCCATTCGCAGCGAAATTGGCCGCCGCTTGGAGAAGCAAGGTCGATTTTCCGATTCCGGGATCGCCACCGATCAAGACCGCCGATGCGGAAACAATTCCACCTCCGAGTACCCTGTCAAGCTCAGCGATACCAAGAAACCGCCTTTCCGGCGGCTCGGCAACATGCGCAAGGCCTACTAGTTCAAGCGGGCGCCCGCGGCCCGCCCCGTTTGCGACCTGCGATGGCCCTAAGCTTGCTTCCACCAATTCGTGCACCGTGTTCCATTCGCCGCACTCGTTGCAGCAACCGGTCCACTTCATATGCGGCGCGCCGCAAGCGGAACATTGGAAAGCGTTTCTCTTCGCCATAAGACGGTCCTTTTCGCCGTGCTGCCGAAAACCGCTTGCCGCGACCGGGGAAGCGGCGATCGCAAGGTTTCCCGGCAAATTCTCAATCCGGCAATACGCGCGAGCATTTCGCTGCGCTAAAGTTGACGCTGCGGCGGGCTAAGCGCGCTGTCTTTTGAATATCCGCCATCGCCCGGGACGGCATCGCAGATTTCCCAGCTGGAATCCCTATTCGGCTTTTTCGCCGGCGACGCCGAACCGAATTCGGACGATTGACTTCCGGCCTGCCGCAATGAAACCTGCGATCGACCAAGGGCGAATTCGTTTTCGGGAGACTTGCGGGCCGCGCATTTGTTCCTTCGGCATTGTTCGCGGAACGCCAGTTACGTCCATGAAACGGACAATGATCGGTCAACCATCGCCTGCGACTTCGCCTTGCTAGCGGGCCGCCGATTCTAAGTCGGAAACAACTATTTTTTTCATTTGCATCAGCGCCGGCCATACTTTCGCGGCACTAGGTCCGTTCAGCAGCTCTAACGCGGGCGTAGGTACGATCTGCCAGGACAGCCCGAATCGATCCTTCAGCCAGCCGCATTGGCTTTCATTTCCGCCGTCGGCAATTAGCGTATCCCAGAGGCGGTCGGTTTCAGCTTGATCCGCCGTTTTCACGCTAATCGAAACCGCTTCGTTTAGCTTGAAATGAGGTCCGCCGTTAAGCGCCTGGTAGGGAATTCCAGACAGAGTGAACTCGACCGCCATAACTTTTCCGGGCTCCGCGAATTTTTGGTCTTCGGTGTATCTTTCGACGCGATCAATCCTGCTATCGGGAAGAATTGAGCAATAGAATTCCGCCGCTTGAAGCGCTTGATCGTCGAACCAGAGACATGTGCGTACTTTGGGGATTGGCGGCGTCAGATTCGGCGAATCCCTTAGTGATTTTGCAGATTCTTCGAGCTGGTCGACAACTTTGCCCCAACCCTCGTGAAAGCCCATTTGACAATGTTCCTCGAGCGCTTCCTCGTTCCAATGCAGCGCGCGAAACGTAAATCTCGTTTTGCGATTGGCCGTTTCCTCGAAGAGCGATTCGGCAACCATGAATGCGCGTTCGCCTGGAATCCAGCCGCGAAGAAACGCATCGGTTGACACCAGCCTCTTCTGCGGCTCAATTTCCAGATAGACCCCATTGTTATTGAACTTCTCGCCGTTCGGCCCGTTCATCGTTGCCGCGAATTCGCCGCCAGGTCGCAAGTCAACGCGAGCATCCGTGACATACCATGGCTTTGGGCAAAACCATTGCTCCAATAGTTTTCCCTCTGTCCAGCATCGCCAAACGTTTTTAACGGGAGCGTCGATTAACCGTTCGATCTCAAGTACGAATTCAGGACTCGAACGATTGTCGTTTTCCGTCGCCATCTATGATCCTCCGCAGTTCCGCGATTTGGCCGGTCGCCGGAATCGGCGCGGGCGACTGCCGATGATTCAGTTATAGGACTCGAGGCCGACATGGCCCAATATCGTTCCGGCTGGAGTGCGCCCCCCGACAATATTACATAACGCTTGCTCACTACAAGCAAGTGCGCTCCACCAGCCAATGTATTACTTGCCGATCAAGTTTAAACCGAACCGAGACGGTCGGCGGAATTGTCGCACGTTGCACCTATCGCAGGAATATTCGGCAACGCTCCCGATCAAAAGACCATAAATGGACGCCGCCGCTCACCCCGATGCATGAAACTTTTGAGTCGGCTGGCGCGAAGAGCCGCTGATCAATTGCCTGCGGCGCCGGGTGAAAGCAATGCAGCAGAACTTTTATTGCGGCCACCGAGCCCGCAATCTAACCGTCCAGCCGCGGCGGTGACCGCGCCCCCGGAGTGTGTCCGGCGCCGCAATCGGACGCCCGCTGGCTGAGAAAGCTCGAAAAATACGGCAATATCCGAACAGCGGCCGCAGCGCCATCGCCGGGCCGGGGGGCTCGGCCGCAGTGGCGAGGGCCCGACATCCCGCTTCGTTCGAAGCCTTTCCCGGGGAACTCCCATCATACCCCGGTGCCGGCAGCCGACGACGCATCGCCGAACTGAACGATCAAGCCTCAAGCCATCGGCGCTTTGCGGCGCGGAGAGACTTGTTTGCGTCTCGAAAGGAGTATTATAGGAAATCTAAACGAAATCATCGCAGTTCATCTTTTGAAACCGTTGGCGTCATTCGCGAAGGCCTTGCATTCTCGGCAAGGACTCTTCCAGAAAACGCGCCCGCTTGGAAATTTGTTGCCGCGGCCCCGCAACTAAGAGGCTGAATCATAAGTCATTGTTTTGATTCTGTTTTTCATGTCAGGCACT
>JAPPFL010000011.1 GCA_028823855.1 Albidovulum sp. | reverse complement strand
CGGGAAAGGCTCAAACAAACCGTAGAAAATCCGATATGAGGTCAGGACGTCTGAGCTTAAGGCATTGTCCCTGCAAATGTACAAAGAAGGAATCCGAACTGGTTTCGGGTAATGGAACTCATGTCCCACTACCTAGCCGCTCTTGTCGGCGGTATCGGAATTTGAACCCTGGCGATATATTATGTCTGCCCGCTTGCTTCGTGCCGATACAAATCGCCCATTCGGCAAATCGTTGTCGTCGAGATGCCTCTGGATTTCTCCGTTATCCAGCCCATATGAAACCCACCTGTTTCGCAGGCGCCGGCGCAGTTCGTGCTCCGGAACCTCAATCATGACAGTCAGATCGAAAAAATTGTGCAATTTGGCCCAAGGCGCATCCGTGCAAAGTAGGTAATTGCCTTCCGCAATGACAATTTCAGTCGATTCTTCGATTATTCTCGCGCCCGCTCGAGCTATTTCAAGATCGCGATCGAAAACCGGAATCGCTACACTTTTCAATCGTTCTTCACTTAGGCGTCGAAGCGTCCAGCAAAGACCGTCGACGTCAAATGTATCGGGAGCGCCTTTCCGGGCAAGCCGCCCCATCTTGTCAAGAAGCCGGTCGTCAAAATGAAATCCGTCCATCGGCAAGATTTCCGCCCTTCCCGAAGCGCCGAGATTCAAATGCTCCTTGGCACGAGTAGCCAACGTAGATTTTCCTGAACCCGGAGGCCCGGCGATCGCGACGATGGTCCTGCGCCCATGCGGCAGTCCTTCTAAATGCCGCAGCAGCTCAAGCTTGTTCATTTTGATCAGACGAGGCGATATTGGCGCGCCTTGTTCCGCAGAAACGGCAGGCCTTGGTCCATGACTTCGTGATGGCTTTCCGCGACGGGACGCCAAACTGAAAGTCCAGAGCTAATCTCCGGCGGCAGGTTGACAAAGCTTTCCATCGCCATTCCGCCGGAAAAACCGATTGCCGCAAGCGCGCCGAATATTTCGTCCCAGTCGCATGTGCCCGCGCCAGGCGTGCCCCTGTCGCTTTCGGAAAGATGAATGTATTTCAAGTAGTCGCGGCAATCGAGAATGCCGTTGGCAGCGCCTTTCTCTTCAATGTTCATGTGGTAGGTATCGAGGTGGACGAACATGTTGTCTAAGCCGCAGCGTTCGATCAGATCTTTTGCCTGCTTACCGGTATTCAACAAGTGCGTTTCGTATCTGTTGACGGGTTCAATTCCGAACTGTAGGCCAAGCGATTTGGCGAGACGAGCGGCTGCCTCGACCGCAGTTACGACATTGTCGAGTTCGGCTTCCGTGGGAGGATGCCCGCTTCTTTCTCCGATTCCGCCATAGGTAACTCCGGACAGGGCCTCCGCTCCAATTCCGCTTGTTCTGTCCAGAGCAACAGAAAGAAAATCAAGCGCAGCGTCGGGGTGTCGAGATGCCCAGCACCGCTCGGGCAATCCTAGCGAGCAGACCGCCCTTAGCGAATTCCTTTCGAGCAACTGGCGGGTGTGCGCCACGTCAAGCCTTTCCGGATCGAGCAAGGGAATTTCAATAAAGTCGACTCCGTGCCGCATTGCTTCCGAAACCGCGATTTCCGCGCCGGACGTGTCCCATGTCATTGTCCACATGCAAGCATGCACGCCGAGTCCCCTCATACTTCTTTCCTCTTTCCAAAGATCATTCGTATCCTAGCAATAACATGTCGAAGCACCATTACAAGAATTAGAAACAGGCCCCAAACCGCTGTCGACAGATGCTGGTTGGCGCCAAGTAGGTTCAATCCAGACGACAACACTTGCAAAATGACAAGCGCCACGGCGACGGGCGCCACTCTTCCGAAGCCGCCGAACGGGTCGACGCCTCCCAGGAAGCAAGCAAGAACGGTTACGAGCAGCAGCGCTTCGCCATGTCCGACCCTAACCGAATTGAACCGCGTGACCATGAGAATGCCGGCGATCGCGCAGAGCACTCCGGACAACGTGTAGATGAGCGTTAAAGTTCTCGCGGTCGGAATGCCGGAATACTCCGACGCGCGGATGTTCGACCCGATCATGTAGACCGAGAAGCCGTGTCGGGAGAATTTCAACATGAAGTGCCATCCGATGGCGACCGCGCCGAAAACAAGGAGCGGAACCGGGACTCCAAGCAAGCTGCCGTGACCGATTTTCCCAACGAATTCGGGAAATCCTGAAATGTCGCCGCCTCTCGTGAGGAATTCGCCAAGTCCTCGCAGGAATATCATCATTGCGAGCGACACGAGAATCGGATGCGCCCCCGTATAGGCCACGACGAGTCCCATTACGCACCCCGCCGCCGCTCCGACGACAATTGCGGCAAGGCAGCCGATTGCGAAGGCGGCTAATCCGGCCTCCGTCCCGCCCATTTGTATCAGCACCCAGGCCAACGTCAGCCCAGACATATTAGCGGTAAAGATTATTGCGAGATTGAGTCCTCCGGACAGGATCGGAGCCAGCATAGCCAATGTCAGCAGCCCGAGAACGGGCAGCTGGAAGGCCATGGAATTGAAATTGGCGACGCTTAGAAACCGCGGCGACAAGGCGGAAAAAGCCGCGACTAGGCAAACTAGAAATCCGGCAAGCGCGAGAGTTTCGGGCCCTAGCCGTCGTTTCAATTCGTTAATGGCACCCGTCATCTGCGACCGCTCCAGATCTTGAACCTGTCAGCCAGCGGACCTCTGGCAAGCGCATCTCCAAATGATATATTGGACGTTGAAATCGCAACAAGTATCACGCCGCCGATAATCATCTGGAATGCGAATGGCGAAACGCCAAGGAGATTAAGCCCGTTCTGGGTGATCGCGACAAACATGACTCCTAGGATGCAACCGAGGATTGAACCCTTTCCGCCACCGAGTCTCGCGCCTCCGAGGACAACGGCGGCAAGAACGTCAAGCTCTCTTCCAATTAGCGCGTTCGGTACGACTTCCTTGACAATATTGACCTGCATAAGGCCGGCGATCCCGGCCATCAGGCCCATCCAGCCGAATGCGACGGCTTGCATGAATGCGATGTTCACGCCCGCTCGCCGTGCGCCCTCGGGATTGTCGCCGAAAGCGTAAATTTGGCGCCCTACATTTGTCCTGGCGATAATCAGCCACGTTGCGAAAACGCACGCGGCCATCACGGCAACCGAAAGATTGAGTTCGGACCATGTACCATCGGCGGACTGGTGCTCGAATATAAAAATACGGTCCACCCACCATCTGGGCAGATTGTAAATGAATCGGCCCGAGGTAAAGAACATCAATAGGCCGAAAAACGCATTGAATGTCGCGATCGTCACTACAATCGAAATGATTCTGAATGAATGGATCAAATACGCGTTGATAAGACCTAGGCCGACACCGAGCATGCCGCAGACGACGAAGCCAAGAAACCAGTTGCCTCCGCCCAAAGCGGTGAAACAGTAGACCGCGACGTACTGAACCACCGACGCGGCGACCGCAAAGGAGATGTCGATGCCGCCCGAAATGAGAACCACGAGCAAACCGACGGCCCAAATCAGATTCACGGCGTTGTTGTTGAGTAGCGCGGTAAGGTTGCCGGCTGTCAAAAAGTGTTCGGACGATGCCGAGAGCCCGATGCACATCAGCAAAAGCACTGCCAAGAGCCTTAACTCGACAGTGTAGCCCTTGATTAAGCTATGCATAAACTCGGGATTCCAAATCCGCGAGCGAGGCGGATGCGGGGTCGTGCTCCCACACGACCCGTCCGTTCAGCATGTGCAGGACGCGATCTGAATTGTAGTGCACCTCGTGCACCTCGTCGGAAATTAGAAGGATTGCGATTCCTTCGTCCGCCAGTTTCCTAGCAATTTTAAAGATTCCAGCTCGCGCACCAACATCAACCCCTACGGTTGGGCTGTCCAGAATAAGCAGCCGGGGATTCGTAGTTAGCCACTTGGCCAATACGACTCTTTGCTGATTGCCTCCCGACAATGTGGAGACTGCGTGTTCTGGATGCCCGACCTGAATAGAGAGGTTTTCTATCCAATTGGAAACGAGGGATGCTTCTCGCTTGGGCGAAATCAATCCCAATTTGCCGAGTACCTTTTTCAGCACGGTTATGACTATGTTAGCGGCGATGGACTGCTGCTGAATTAATCCCAGCGTCAGCCGGTCTTCGGAAACATAGGCGATTCCGGCCGCGATGGCATCGCGGACGGATCGCGGAGCAATCTTTCGGCCATCGAGTCTTATGGTGCCGGAGTCCGGCTTGGTCATCCCAATTAGCGAGTGCGCCAGTTCGGTACGTCCGGCTCCTATTAAACCGATAACGCCCACGATTTCGCCCGATTTCACGTCCAGGCTGATATCGCTGAATTCGCCTTTGCGGTTTAGCCCTTCGACTTCGAGTACGGCACGGCGATCCGTACGGTCTCTTGCCGATATTTCGCTGACGAGGTCCTGACCCGTCATCAGGTGACCAAGTCTCGTCTGGGTCATATCCGCGGTATCGTAGACACCGACTAGGCGACCGTTGCGAAGAACCGTCAGCCTGGATGAAATCTCGATGACTTCCGCGAGCCTGTGGCTGACAAAAACAACGGAAACGCCCTCCTCCGACAAAGTTTTCACGATTTTTAGTAGATTGTTGGTCTCGCTCTGAGTTAGCGAGGAAGTCGGCTCGTCCATAAAAATCAGACGGGCGTGGCCATGCAGCGCGCGGGCGATCGCGACGATTTGCCGCTGCGCGATCGGCAGCGAGTTGAGCGTGGCGTTGAGATCCAGGTCGACGCGCAAGCGGCGCAGTATCCTGTCTGCACGTTTGTACGACGCGCCGTGCGTATAAAGTCGAGGCAGCATGCCAACCGATTCGTCGAAAGCGATGTTCTCGGCAACCGTCATATGCGGAAACAATGCGAGATCCTGCCAAATTACGGAAATGCCGAGAGCTCGCGCCGAGGCTGGCGTAACGCTGGCAAGCCGTTTGCCGAATACTTCGATCTCAGTGCCCGGATCCGGCGAGTAGACTCCAGTGACGATTTTTATCAGCGTACTTTTGCCGCATCCGTTTTCGCCGGCTAGGCAGTGGATTTCCCCAAGGCGGACTCTGAAGGCCACGTCTTTTAGGGCCTGCACGCCTTCGAACGCTTTATTGACGTTGCTAAGTCGAAGCGCCCAGCCGGGGCTTTCGGCCGCGCTCGCCACTTGCCCCGCGTTTTCGGTAGCCGGCGCGTTCATCGGCTTATCGCCGATTTAGCCGTTGTTGCCGCAACTCGCTCCGGCGATACGATACTTGCCAACGGCGAATCCTCGGTAGATTCTGGCTTTGAAGGAGCGCGGGGTCCTTCCCGCGCTCCGAAGTTTGGCCCCTACAGGCCCATGTCAGCGAGCCCGTCAACAGTGTCAACGTTGAGCTCTAGAAGATTATCGGTAATGATGTTTCGGGTTTCCTCGTCCGGGCTAACCGCGCCGAGACCTTCGATTTCGGTGCCCTCCATGATCATAGCGCCGTCCACGAGCATTTTGCCCATGGTTACGAAGACTCGACCGGCCTCGTGCGGATTCCACATGAAGCCGCCCGAGAGCACGCCGTCGTGCACGAGCTGCCGGCCTTGGCCGGGAGAGAAGGGTCCGAGCACGTGGATTTCCCCGGTCTTGCGGCGTTCCTGAACCGCTCGCCCCGCACCGATCGGTCCTTGGCTGCCGAATGCGAGGAATCCCTTAAGGCCTGGATTCGCTGCAATCAGGTCCAGCGCAGTTGTTCTGCTGTCGTCTACGCTTTCAGCGACGCCGTAGCGTTCGCCGATAAGCTCGATCTCCGGGTGGTTCTCGGCCATCCACGCAATAGCGGCATCGGCCCATGCATTATGGAGAGGTACGGTGAGCGATCCTACGTACACAGCGTATTGTCCGGGACCGCCAATTTTCTCGGCGAGCAGCTTCGCATGCGCTTCTCCGAACCCGGTCGACGACGCTAGTTCGAAGTTCCAATCCACATTCATGAGACCCGGGCCTTCATGCGCAACTACCTTGATTCCGGCTTCGCGGGCCTTCTGCAGAACCGGTTCAAGCGCGGTTTCGTCATTCGGGACAACGCCGATGACGTTAACGCCCTGGGCGATGAGATCTTCGATTGCGCGAACCTGCAAGGCCGGGTCGGCGGAAGTCGGACCAACCATCCACGCATCCATTCCGATTTCCGCGGCGCGTTCCTTGATTCCCGCTTCCATTGCATTGAACCAGGGTATTCCGCCGATCTTGACTACTACGCCCATGGTAGGCGCTTGGCTCCACGCGGTCGCAGCGAAGCTCGCCGAAACCGCGAGTGAGGCCAGGGACAACAAAATTTTCTTCATATTTCCTCCTAACCGCGCGAAACCGAAAATTATCCGTTTCGGCGGACGTTGACTTGGTTGGCAGGATCAAAAAAGTCCGCTAGCCATTGCAAGATGCGGCCAAAGTCCGGTTGCCCGATGCCTCGTCGCAATCTCAAACGCGCAAACGAGCCCTTTTCGGCTGCCACGCCTAATGCGATTCCGGCTCTTAGACCAATTGAAGCCCAATCCGCAAGAGCGTGAGGGCAAGATTGTGCGTCGGCTTTCACAGAAATGGGACTCGACAGGATATTTTAGCCGAATGCCGGGAATCGGAAGTCATTGGATATCATTTTCCAGAATGCATGCTCGTCAATTGCGTAATTTTTGACGACTCATTCGGGGTAATTTATTTTTTTCGGGATCTTCGGTGTTGATGCGGAAGCAGAGGATGCGACAGAAGACCGGAAAGCGGCAAACGAGGATGAGCGGGCCGAACCGATACGCTCGATTTATTGTAAATGTATATTGTTTAGCTCCGATATCTGAGGAGCTCCAAAAACGGGGCTCGGCCTATGGCGAGCAAAGCCGGTGCTGAGTATTTCCAAGACTTTGGGTGAAGTTAAGAACTTTTCTTTCGATACGAGAAGGCCGCGATATCCGAATTCCGGACCGCTAGGCGCGAATAGTCTCTTCGAAAGCTTGGTATCCCGAACGCATATCTTCGTTGGATAGATTTGGAGGTTTTGCCTTTCCGGTCCAGTTGCCCAAGCTTCCCTATCGCCCCTTCCGGTTCCAGTCTCCATCTTGTTGCGCTTGCGGGCAACGCAGTTGGCGCAAGGCGCGAATAAACTCAAGGCAACGATCCCGATGCAGTACGCATTCTCAGACGGGCGTCCCCGCAATTTGCGGCCGAGAGCTAAAGGACCTGCATCTCGGAAATTCTCCTTGATACTGCCACCTAACCGAAGGCTGTCGATCAACGGCGAGGACGCCCAAACGAACTCCCGCCGATTCGCTCGTCGGCAAAACTCCAGGAGATTTTGACGCCTATGAACACGCCCGACGCTTTGCCGCAGTCTCAAGACAACCGATAATCTTGCAATAATGCCGGTCCGGACGGCCTTCGAGCCCCTGTCTTTTGGGCGACGTGTTTCATGCCTTCGCCAACCAAAAAGATTCTAAGAAGCGAGTATCAACACCGGCGGTACTGTAGCGGAAGTGAATTGATCCTTTTGGATCGGTCGAGGCGATGGCATGGTATGCTTGGACGCTTGCGAACGCCGCCGCGTCGAGCGAACCGTTCCGAACCCGTGTAGACGCGCGATGCGTCACCGCTGCGAGTCGGTCCAAGCCGCCGAAAACTGGTGTCGGACAATGGCCGGGATTCAACGGTTTCGGTTCGATTTACTCACCAGCAAGTAATTTTCCTTGCCGCGAATTTCCGGGATTTGCGACTTAGCCAAATCGAAAAAGCGGCTATCGCTTGGTCGCAGCCTCCTTAACGACGGATCAATGGACGTAAATTAATTTTAGAGCACCTGAAGCAGTTATGCATTCCCGCGAGACAACAACTTACCGAGCCACTAATTCTCGCCCATCAAGATTCGGATGCGGCGACGGAGATTGGGAAGGAGTTCCGTTTCGAACCAAGGATTGCGCTTGAGCCAAGCGTTGTTTCGCCAGCTCGGATGAGGAAGAGGGTAGGCGGATGGCGCATACCCCTCCCAATTGCGCACGGTCGCTGTCACTGTTGGCGCCTTCGATCGCAAATGCCACTTTTGAGCATAGCCGCCAACGAGCAAAGTGGTTTCTACGGCATCCAGTCTTTGCAGGATTTTGTCGCGCCACGTTTTTGCGCAGATTGCAGGGGGAGGAATGTCGCCGCCGTTTCGATCGTAGCCGGGAAAGCAAAAGGCCATGGGAAGAATCGCGACTCGGTCCTTGTCGTAGAATTCATCGTTCGAAACGCCCATCCAATGCCGTAGCCGGTCTCCAGAAGGATCGGAAAACGGCACGCCGCTTTGATGGACCCGGGCTCCGGGAGCCTGGCCAGCTACGAGAATACGCGCTTTCGGCGAACACCAGAATATCGGCTTGGGAGAATGTGATGTCGATGTCGCTTTGAACCTGCCTTCGCAGATCCTGCATCTGCGCACCGACGATTCCAGTGCAAGTAAGGAATCGTCGGAGACGCGTTTCACTGGCTCCGGCAACTTTCCCTCATTTTTCGCAATTCGCCCCCTTGTGCTCGTGTTCATTTCAGCCGCACGAATACTTCGGCACTTGCAACATCATGCCGGCAGCCCCGAATTCGCGCAATCGTAGGAATGCAGTGTTTTTGCGCCCCCTCATCCGAGCCCAGTCCACTCGACCGCGCAGAATATTGAATGCGATAGATGCTAGTGAATTCGTCGGAATGTATTCGGTGGCGTTGCTTCGATCGGAAAGACGGAATTCTGAACAAAATTACCGATAACCCTTTCGTTTTCATAGGCGGAACATACGTCGCGCTGATTTACTCGCATTAGGCGCTTCGAAGGAACGTGAATAGCAACCGGTCGGGAGGATAGATTTCAAGCTTCTGCCCGATTGTCGGCAAAATGAAGGCATTCGCTCTAGCCCGAAGGACAAAATGCCTTCCAAGAGCGGGAATAATTCAATCGGTCGAACTTCGGCGCGCCACGGAAAATTTATTGCTGTCAAAGATGGCGCTTGAAAATTATTTCGGACCCGCTGCGAATGGCCGAACTTTCCGCCCGGCGGCAAGGCGCCGTGGCTCCGCATTTTCGAAGCGGTAGTACTCGCATGAAATTTCTAGACTCGCGCGATGCCAGTTAAGCGCTCTCCGATTCCGCCGCCTGTGTCAAGCTTGGCGCCGATTTAGTCGGAATCCATAAATGGCAATGCTTCGCCCCAGTTTTTTCAGAGAAGTGCCGGGCGTGTCCTTTGGATAACCGTAGAATCAGACAAAGGGGCCGCAACCGGCGCATCCGGGATAGCCATTGTTCAACCGAGTTTTCTGCATTGAAAAGCTTGCTCGATGCCACCCGGCTTCGAATTCGAGGAAAACACTTGATTGCGAATCTTGGCAAACCGCGAGGAAGCCCGAAAGCCGCAATCCCTTGAAGTAGTCGCCACGGGGAAGGAGTTTTCCACACAAACAGTTGGCTATCGAGACGAATTCCGGAAAATTTCCGGCAAACGTTTCACGTTCGGCAACTAATTTGACCGAAAGCGAAACGCAAACCCCGGTACGCCAATGCAAGACAATGAATCGAATTCCCAAATTCCTGTTTCGGAGCACGACGCTCGGGACGATGAATTCGACGATAATCGATTTCTTGAAGAAGAATTCGGCACGCCCAAGGAAGTCGATCCATCGGAAGAAGGCGAGAACGCAGCCGCGCAAGCGCGTGGTATCGATGCAGCGGAATTTGATACTAATGGGATTTTTGGAGAAGGCGCCGACAGTGATTTCGGAGATTGGCCGGACGAGGAATTGCTGGAAGGCGAGTACGAAACGCAAGAATATCCGTCGACACTTCGATCCGATCGGCGTTCAGACGATTCAGGAGATGCGGTCGCACAATGCGAGGCGCCCGAGGCGCCTGAAGATACGGGCGAGTTTTGCGCGGGCGAAAGCGCCGAGATGCTCGAACATGAAGCGAGTACCGAAACTGAAGAATTGATGGCTGGTTCGACGGAGACGGGATCAACTGGCAGCGATCAGATGTCCGAACTCGAAGAGCCGATCGCCGAAACGCCGGCAAACAAGATATCCAGATACGACCGTATTCGGACAATTTTCAACTTTCGCTTCCTTGTAGTTTCGGCTGCATGCGCTTTGGCGCTATTCCTGCTGGCATCGCAGGCGTACAGACTAAAAGGAGCGGGCTTGCGGCTGGGCAAATTCGACATGTTGACAGCCAACGAGATCGAGGCAACTCCGGTCGTTGCCGGCGATTTCCAAAACGAATTCGGTCTTGAATCGGCGCAAAAAGAGTCATCCCTTCCTTTTTCAAGTAATTTGCATCCCGACGTTTCAAATGGATCCGCAATGCAGGCGCTATCTCCCGAAATCGGAGAATATTCGGGGAAGCCCGGAAGCGCGGTTGGCAATGTTCCGAGTCAAGGCATAATTCAGTTCAGAACCAGCGGTAATCTCGACCAATCCGGCCCCGCGGATGCGAGTGAGTTATCTGAATGGGAGGCCTTGCTTGCTACGGATAACGGACAGGCGAATCGTTTCCAGGGGCTCTGGGGCGAAAGGAAAACGGAAGTCGATGACATCAAACAGAACCCGGACAAATCAACGCAGTATAAAAAACTCTCGGATGCCGGAAACTTCCGGCGCCCGGAAGCAGCGTCAAGCGAAAAGGGGATTGAGCTCGAATTTTCGGAATACGCCATCCAAGCGAACGATCCGGCGCTTGCAGGGTCAATCGGAAGTACGAACGAAGGGGAGGCTGCTGCTGCCAACGAATTCGGAGAAAATGGCGCAGATTCGAGCATGCGCTCTCAATTCCTGAAAATGGAATCCAGGCTTTCTCGGGTCGAAGAAAATGTGGAAAATTTGGCCCGCGGCGATGTCGGAGCCTCGGTACTCGGCGAGGAAATCCGATCGGTCGCGAATGATTTGGATGCTTATCGCGCGGAAATGAACCAAATTATGCTGTCGATGCGGCAATACGGGGAGAACGACCGCGAAACGTCCCAATTGCGGTCTTCTGTTCAACTACTCGAAGAAAGAGTCAGCAACCTGTCTATCGACTTGGTCGCCGTTGCGGAACTTGCGGCGACAGGCCGGCCAAATGAGCTTAACTCCGCAGCTTACCCAAGTGCGAGGAATTCAGATAGCGTTTCTAGCCGGTCTAGCACCGACCTCGCCTACGATCAGAACCCTGTTCGCTTCCTACGCAAGTCTTTCAACGGGGCAATGGAATTGGGCACTTTTTCAAAGCGAGCAGTTGCCCCCAATTCGACTTACAATATTTCATCCGAAACACGTGAATTTGGCATTGGATCGGAAATGCTTTCACCAGGCGACGATTTGGCGTCCATCGGAGAAATATTGGAAACGATTAGAGATGAGAACGGGGGATTGCTGATTGTGGCGAGCCGAGGCGCTTTTTACGTCGATCCAAACTAAACTGATAATCTCGATTAGCGGCGATCTCCTGAATTCCGGAAAAGCTGGTTCCAATGCGAGTTTCTTGGGTTCGATGACGCGCAAAGCTGGTGCCATTGGGTATCAACTTGGGCAAAAGTGGGCATGATCGCAGAAGGCGGATTCGAAAGAAGAGTTTGGAGCCGGACAATGCCGCTATAGCGCAGACGCCTCTAATTCAGCGCGGCGGATCGATATGCGAGCGCTTCCGACGCTGAAACCGGCAACTGCTTGATGGCGGCCCGAAATTCCGGTGGAGTCGTTCGCTGATGCGGCTTTTTTGGGATACCCGGCGGCAAAGGCTTCGAGGGCAACCTTGAGTCAAGCGCAGGGATCGGCGCGGATCGACTTGGCCGTCAGGGCGGGAAGTGCCCGGTGCCTTGCTGCCGGATCAGGCTGATTTCCGGTCAGACCGAGAAATAACCCTGTCTCCTTCGATAGTCCGCGCCATATTGGCGCCGTCCGACCAGACGCCGTAAAGCTTCGCTCCCGCCTCAAACTTGGCTTCTAGTTCGGCCCTAACTGGTCGCGCCAGCCCTTTGTTCTGCCGGGCATTGCCCGCAGCACCACCGCATTTTTGTGCATTACCATGCAAGCGACATTACTTCCGATGCCGGCTCCTATCAGTCCGCCTATTCGGGACTTCTTCGATGTCGGCACTAAACGACTAGACTTTCTCACCGTTGGAGGCAGCGAGCAAATTCGGGAAGCATACCTAACTCACTAGAGACGAATCGGCGAACAGAGATGCGCCTGCGTTTGCTGACAATAGCCTGGGCTCTCTGCGACTCTCCGGTCCGATACGCAATGTATCGGAGATCGGCGGTTTCGACAATTTCGTGCCGATCCAAGGAACTAGTGCCGAAGTATTCGCATCGGCGCCCCACTGGCCGGATCCCAGGCAACAGCGCAAAAATTGCGAATGCGATCACGTGTAACCGAATGTGCCTGATTTGCGCTTCCTTAGGATATTGCAGCGAACAAACCATGCGATAGGGCCGGATCAATCCCGACAAGCTGCGCCAATTCAAGAAAGCGCAGCGACTGGTGTTTCCGTCATACTTGTCCGGATAGCGCTGGAAAATGGGACCGTAAATTTCAGAGCGAATTAAAGCACGCAGTCATTTGATTTTCCGCCACGCGAACAAGATCAGGGCTCTCGAACCCGCATTCTCCGAGCGCTCGTGAACAGCGTGCGCGAAAGGAACAGCCCTGCGGCGGATTTTGCGGATCGGGCAATTCGATTTCGCGCCCTTCCGGAGCCGTCAGCGGACGACCCACGACAGGAGCGCTCTCAGCCAAGAGTTTCGTGTAGGGATGGCGAGGCTTCGTAAAAATTTGGTTCGCCGGTCCGATTTCCACGATCGACCCAAAATATAGGACTGCGACTCTATCGCTGATCGCCTCTACCACAGCCAAATCGTGACTAATGAAGAGATAGGTGAGATCGAATTTCTTCTTCAGATCGGATAGCAGGTTCAGCACCTGGGCTTGAATCGACACATCCAGTGCCGAGACCGGTTCGTCGAGGATAAGGATGCGAGCGTTGGCTGCCAGGGCCCGTCCGATTACAATTCTTTGCGCCTGACCACCCGAAAACTCGTGAGGATAGCGGTCGAGAAAATCCAGGCGCAGGTTTACAGCGGTGAATATCTCGGCGATCCTTTTCTCGCGCGCCTCTTTCGACATTCTGTGCAGATGCTTTAGCGGCGCTTCCATGATTTGACGGATAGTCTTGCGCGGATTCAGGCTGCTGACCGGATCCTGAAAGACGTATTGTATTCTTCTGCCGAAGGTCGGCGAGTCAGCGGCGTTCAAGGTCTCTCCTTCAATCTCGATCTGTCCACTGCTTGGTTTCAGCAGCCCTGCCAACATCCTCGCCAATGTCGATTTGCCGCAGCCGGATTCCCCGACGATGCCCAGCGTTTCTCCCTTCTTGATCGTTAGCGAGAGAGGTTGAACTGCTCGCACATGCGCCCGCGGCGGCCCTATTAGCCTTCTGCCGAGGGCGAAAGTCTTGGAAAGCCCGGTGACTTCCAGTGCGACCGTCATCGGACTGCGTCCGTCGCCCGAAATTTGGGGTCGATGCAACGCACGGCTCGCTGACCAGCAGTCGCCGAAATTGAAATGTCGCCGGCGCGGCAGGCTTCCATCGCTTTGTGGCAGCGTTCGGCAAAGGCGCAACCTTCAGGCAGCCTGTCCAGAACCGGCGGCTGTCCCGGTATCGCAGCTAATTCACGCCGACCTCGCCCCAGCTCTGGAACGCAGGCCATAAGCCGCGCGGTATAGGGGTGCGCCGGCGAATTCAGGATAGCATGGGTCGGGCCTTCCTCGACAATGCGGCCGGCATACATCACTGCGACCCGGTCGCAAAGCTGGGCGACAACGCCAAAGTCGTGAGTTATGAATATGATCGCCAGCCCGCGCTCGCGCCGCAAATCACTTAGAAGCGACAGAATTTGAGCCTGCACGGTAACGTCGAGGGACGTCGTGGGCTCGTCCGCGATGATCAGTTCGGGGTCATTTGCCAGTGCCATGGCGATGCCGATCCGCTGCCGCATCCCACCCGACATTTCGTGGGGGTATCCGTCGAACCTCTCTTCCGCATTCGGGATGCGCACGGATTTTAGGAGCCCAATGGCGTGATTGCGGGCCTCGACCTTCGGCGTCAAGTGGTGAGCGCGGATTGCTTCGACTAGCTGCTCGCCCACGGTGTAGAGCGGATGCAGCGCGGTCAATGGATCCTGAAAGATATAGGCCACGCGGTCACCGCGCAGACGGCGCAGTGTTTCGTAGGTTGCGCCGATCAGTTCCTGCCCCGCGAAATTCGCCGCGCCGGCAGTGATCACGCCGGGCGGCGAGGCTACCAGTCCCATCACTGAAAGCGCCGTAACAGATTTCCCTGAACCACTTTCGCCGATGACCCCGACGCACTCGCCCGACCTTACGCGCAAGTCAACGCCGCCCACAGCCTTGTGGATACGGCCATTGGAGTGGAACTGGGTCTTCAGGCCGCTGAGAGCCAGAAGCGCTGAGTTCTTTGTTTCGGGTACAGGTTCCTTGCGCCTCACTAGGGTATTAGGCATCGGGCGGCTAAGTGCGCCTGACCTCAGCCGCGGATCCAGCGCATCGCGGACTCCGTCGCCCAGGAGGTTGATTGACATGACGATGACCAGGATCATCGCTCCCGGAACGATGGAAGTGTGAGGGTTCGTGATAAGCGCGGAGCGCGCCTCGCCCAACATCGAGCCGAGATCGGCCTGCGGCGGCTGGCTTCCAAGTCCAAGAAACGACAGCCCGGCGGTTTCAAGGATCATCCACCCAACGGTGGTCGACATGGCGATGACGATCACTGGAATCACATTGGGCAGCACCTCGGTTAAGATTATCCGTGCATCGCCCATTCCTGAAAGCCGCGCCGCATCGACGAATTCTCTATGGGCGATGCTCACTGTCACTCCCCTGATGTTGCGCGCAAAGAAGGGAATGTTAACCGCTGCCACGGCGATCAACGCGTTTATAAGCCCCGGACCGAGAGCTGCAACAATTGCGAGAGCGAGGAGGATGTAGGGAAAGGCCATCAACATATCAACGCCGCGCATTATGATATTGTCGGTTCGGCCGCCGTAGAATCCGGCTACGATCCCAATGGCCGAGCCGATTGTGGCGGCGATCAAGGCAGAGGCGAAACCTACCGCAAGCGAAAGCCGGCCACCCCAAAGTAGGCGGCTGAGAAGGTCTCGGCCAAGATGATCGGTGCCCAGTATGACATTTTCTTCAAAAGGGCGCTTGAACCGATCGGCCGTGTTTGTCACGTCAGGGTCGGCCAACGGCAAGAGCGGAGTGACCAGCGCAAGCACGACGATCGCCAGCATGACCACCAATCCGGCAAGCGCCAGCCGGTTGCGGGCAAGCAAACCAAAGAAGCTCATGTCTTGATCCTTGGATCAAGCAGGCTTTGCGCCACATCCACCGCAAGGTTGAACATCACGTAGCAGGCCGCAACGAAAACGACTCCGCCCTGCACAAGCAGGATATCGCGCTTCAGGATTGCATCAACCAGCATCCGGCCCACGCCGGGCCATTGAAAGACGATTTCTACATAGACCGCGCCCGAAAGAACGAAGCCTGCCTGCACACCCAGCACGGGAATAATGCTGACCATTGCCGCACGAAGCGCGTGCCGCCAAATTACGCTGCGTTCACGGACGCCCTTGGCGCGCGCGGTGCGGATGAAATCCTGGCGCAGAACCTCCAGCATGGCGGACCGCGACAAACGAGCAATGACGCCCGTCGCCACGGTCGCAAGCACCATTGCAGGCAAGGTCAAGTGGCTGATCAGCGACGACAAGTCGCGCGCGCCATAGATAGGCCACATGCCCGAAACCGGAAACCAGCGCAAGTTGACCGCGAATATAAGAATCATCATCATTCCAAGGAAGAACGAAGGAATTGAGATGCCCAGGAGCACCGCGAACGTAATCGCCTTGTCAGCCAGCCCGTATTGACGCGCGGCAGAAACGGTGCCTGCCGCAATCCCGAGAATGGAACAAATGGCGAAAGAGGTTCCGGCGAGGATTAGCGTCCCATTGAAGCGTTCCAGGACTTCATGGAGAACGGGGCGGTTCAGGGAGAATGAACGTCCGAAATCACCCTGCAGCATATTGCCAAGCCAGATGAAATACCGCTGAACTAAGGGCTTATCGAGGCCGAGATCGCGATTCAGCTTCTCGACATTTTCGGGGGTGGCGTAGGAGCCGAGGATGGCCGTCGCCGGATCGCCGGGAATCATGGCCATGATAAGGAAAACAATAATTGAGATGCCCAGAAGCACCGGAATGGCCGAGACAAGCCGATTAAGTATGTAGCCTGCCATTCACGCTCCCAGGGGGCTGGTTGGGCAGCCGCAAGCCGCGTGCCGCGACTGCCCCATAGTGCTTATTTCTTGGTTACCTCGTCAAGCAGAAGGAAAAATGACGGCTGGAGCGAGAAGTCGCCTACCCGGTCAGAGGATACTGCATTCTGCTTCCAGTTCGCAACGAAGACCCAAGGTGCGTCTTCTTGCACGATCGCCTGCATTTCCTGATAGAGCCGAGCGCGTTCGCTCTGATCGGTTGAGACGCGAGCAGCTTCCAAGAGCTTGTCAACAGCGGGGTTGGAATAGTAGCCCGAGTTGAATCCGCCCTTGTCCGGCCAGGCCTCGGTCCTGAGCGCGAGGAACGGCAGGGTGTCAGGGTCATTTGTCATCCAAGCCATTTCTGCCATGTCGGCTTTTCCTTCGAGACCCGGGTTCACTTCGCCGAGGAAGGTGTTCCATTCGTAGGTCTCGATGGCTACTTCAAAACCCACGGCCTCCAGGTCGGCCTGAATGGCGGTGCCCATGGCCACCGGGTCCAACATTCCCGACCCGCCTTCGGTTACAAAGAAGGTAAGTTCAGCCCCTTCGGCTCCGGCTTCAGCAATTAATGAACGCGCCTTGTCGGGATCATAGGGATACGGTTTGAGGCTTTCGTTGTAAGCCCAGGAAAATGCCGGCGGGGTCGGGCCCGCGGCAACGGCAGCAGTGCCTTCCAGCACATCGTTGACGATTGCCTCCTTGTTAATTGCGTAGTTTGCGGCCTGGCGGACGCGGACGTCGGCAAAGGGGCCTTCCTTTGCGTTCAGGATGAGAAACCAGACGTGGGGGCCTGCCTGCTCATGAATAGTGAACGCGTCGCCCTGGAATTCCGACAGCGAAACGGGGGGCACTTCGACCATCAGATCAATCCCGCCTGCCAGCATTTCCGCTGTTCGCGTGTTGGCGTCCGTAATCGGGCGGAACACGACCGCCTCGAGTTTCGGAGCCCCGTCCCAATAGTCGGAGTTTGCTTCGACCACGACGGCCTCGTTCGAGCGCCACTCGACGAATTTGAATGCACCTGTGCCGGAGGGATTGCGACCCACGTCGGCACCATGCGTTTCCACGGAGGTCGGCGAGACGATCAAGCCCGTCGGATAGGCGAGGTTCGACAGGAATGGCGCGTAGGGTGCGTTAAGGGTGAATTGCACGGTCATCGGATCGACGACGTCGACTGAGTTCACTGCCGAGAAGAAGAACGCTAACGGGAATGGTCCGGTGTCGTGATGCGGATGGTTTTCATCGAGCATGCGATCGAAGTTGAACTTGACAGCCTCGGCGTTGAAACTGGACCCGTCGTGGAATTTCACGCCGTCGCGCAGAGTAAATGTGTAAACCTTGCCGTCGTCGCTGATGGTCCAGTCTGTCGCCAGCGCCTGTTCGACTTCAAGCGTGCCATCCTTGTAGCGCACGAGTCCGTCAAAGACGTTCATCAGAATACGAAAGTCGTTTACTGCTGTCACGGCGGCCGGATCGAGTGCTTTGGGTTCTGCAATTTGGCCGACGATCAGCACGTTCTCTGGCGATTGGGCCTGCGCCGTCCCCGACCCGAGGCCGAGAGCCGCTGCCGCCGCGGCTGCCAGCAGCGTGCGGCGTGTCATTTCCGAACGTTTCATTGTGTGATCCTCTCTGTTACTGGTCGAAATTATCATGATTAATTGCACTCTCTCAAATTATCATGAAAAATTCAATAGGAATGTTACAAGGGCTTCTGCATGACTTATTCGATTCTGACATTAGACCAGGATACAGGCATCTTCGCCGCCGCCGCCGCTACCGGCAACCTGTGCGTGGGCGGTTGGGTGCTGCGCGGAGACATTGAATCGGGATTGGTGGCTTCTCAAGGGACGGCGCCCAGTACATTTTGGCGCGACGAGGTCCTGCGCCAGATGCACAGGGGTACCGACGCGGAAGTCGCGATTGCGCATGTACTCCAATCCGACCCGGGCCGCGGGCATCGGCAGATCATCGCATTGGATCGAAAGGGTGGTACAAAGGGATTCACGGGTGGAGACAGCATCGCTTTTGCTGATCACTATTGCGAAGAAGGATTGGCGGTGGCGGGAAACATGCTGACAGGCCAGGCTGTGCTTGACGCCTTGATTTCGGCAACCCGAAACAGCAAAGCGACGGCTGTCAACCGGATGTTGACGGCTCTGGCAGCGGCCGATGCAGCCGGCGGCGATACGCGTGGGTTGGTTTCAGCGGCGATTCTGATCTTGGATCCGCACCGCCCCCCTCTGGACCTGCGAATCGACTGTCACGAAACTCCCATTGCGGCGCTGAAGCAGCTTTGCGACAGGGCGCACGGGCACCCGTATCATGGCTGGCTGGGCCAAGTTCCGGTGCTGGTTGACAGGTCTAGGCACCCGTAGAATCGCATGCTCTCATTCGCCCATGAAGTTCCGCATGAGCTGGGCCTCCTGCGCAATCATGATCCTTTCCGCCCCTTTCATGTGAGATGCCATGATAGCCCTAGCCGCGTCTGAATCGCCGTCGCGTAGGGCTTGCACCAACTCTAATTGGTGCTCGCGGCCTCGTTGCCAGAGTTCGGCGCTGGGAGGGTCATACAGGCGACGATACACCGTCAAATCGGTTAGGATGCGGGCCATGAACCCGATTACGAAACCCAGAAGCCGGTTTCCCGCGAATTCTGAAAGCCGGGCATGAAAGGCGAGCGAGGAGATATGCTGCTCCATCTCCTCTTCAGGGCTGCTCGCCGGCTCGGGGTGGCGTTCGGCCAGAAATTGGAGTTCGTCCAACTGAACTTCCGTCAGCTTGCCTGCGAGACTGGCTACCAACTCCGGCTCCAAGGTCTTGCGCATTTGGTAGATGTCGGAAATCGACAAGTTTTGGAAATAGAAGTAGTTCGCCAGGAGCGATCTGGCCCGCTCCGCCGAAACCTTGTCGATGAAGCTACCCCCGCCCGGTCCGGTTCGTGTCACAATCAAGCCCTGCGCTTCGAGAATCCGCATGGCTTCACGCACTGTGCCCTTGGACACTGAGAACAATTTGATCATCTCTGCTTCGTTAGGCAGCTTGTCGCCTTGCTTCAGGTCTCGCTCAACGACCCATTGCTTGATTTTGTCCGCGACGCGTACAGGTCGCGACTGTTTCGGACGTGCTATGAATTCGCTGCTTCCATCCATTTTAGGCTTCATTTCTTGTCATTACGAATACATAGGCAAAGGCGGCGCGAATGTGTAGGGCGATATTTATCATGATAATTGAAAGTGGACATGGATCGGTATGAAGTTGCGGAACGAAAGAAAGCTCGTTTTACCAAATGCGGCTGCTGTGGAGAGGGGCTCGCCTAGGCAGACCATTAACGTGACACGAAAGACGAAATACTGAGTTTCACGAACTCGAAACGGTTGTTGATAGAAGAACCGGAGATTGAATCATGTAATTGCATGCTATCGATGAATTCAAACAACGGTTTCAGACTGGCTCGGGAAAACAACCTATTTTATTGAATGTTAGAATTTTTCATCGCCATTTGCATCGTCGCCAGAAATGGCCTGGCGAAAATGCCGAATGGACGCCAATTTTTAATTGCGGATTTTAGGATCGGCGACAGACCGGAAGCTAGGAGTTGCGACCAATGCCACGCGAAAGCCGATCAGGAATTCCTGCCGTTCGGTAGAGTCTTTGGCTGATGGGTGCGGCGATGCGCTTTTCTGGGTCCGGATCTTCCTAGCTAAGGTGTCCGAGTGTATGAATCCTGATGAAGGGTCCGCGAGGTCCAGATGTAGGGGCCGGCGGGCAAGCCCGGACGCTTCACGGTCGGCAGGCATGGCAAGATCGCACCAAGCAAGGCTCGTAATCAAGCCTCGACGGTCATAGACCGCATCCGGCGCGGCGAGGACTCGAAGGAAAACCGCGTGGCGTGAAGCCTAGTCGTACGGAATGTTGAGTAGAGGGGGCATGGCGCGATTCGGGTCAAGAGCGAATTCGAAGCGGAAGGTCAATTCGCTAAAGGACTTACAGGGACGGCAAGCCCCCCGGTTTCGGGGTGCGAATCCATCCCGCGAGACGGAAGGCGTATGCGGTTCAGACCTGCGCAAGAGGAAAGTTAGCGAGGCGGGTAACGATTGGACCGCACGGTGTGATCACTGCGGAAGAGGCATGGAGGCGTGCAGCACATATCGTTGCCCGGATCAAGGTCGGCGAGGAACCCGTTCCCGGGTCGATGACGGCGATGCTCGCCGAAGGTCCGACTGTCGGCAAAATGGCCGAACGCTACCCAGTTGAATATGTTGCGTTGCGCTGCAAGCCGAAGACGGAATCGAACAACCGGTCTGTCGTTACGAAACACATCGTGCCAAAGCTTGATCAGCGCCTTGCCCCGGCGGTCGGGTCACGGGAAGTCACGAAACTGCGCCACTGGCAGTGTGCAATTCCGAGAATAGCGACACTGTGATCAAGCTTCTGTCGCGCGTTTGCAATTTAGCAGAGGAGCGCGGACAAATCACGGAGATGATCGATCCCCGCCGTCTGGTTGTCACGAACCACGCGCGGATGCACGAACGGTTCCTATCCGAAGAGGCGTTCCGGTGGCTAGTCGGGTGCAGGATGAGGCGGAGACCTGCAAGGAGGATTAGGTGCATGTCGTGGCTGCGATACGCCTTCTTCCGCCGGCTGGCTGCCGGACGAGTGAATTCCTGAACCTTCGCTGGAACTAGGTCGATCTTGAGGCTGGGGAGATCCGTTTGCCTGACACGAAGACGGGACCCCGGACAATATCGCTATCACCAAATGGGACACCAGCGCATTCCCGAATTCCGCGAATGGCCGATAGTCCGTTCGCTTTCCCGGGGAAGATCCAAGGAAATCAAATGCGCTACCTGAACGATACCTGGAACGATACCTGCAAGATAACCTGAAAGTGAGCGAGAATTGAGGGCATGCTGCTTCACGAGTGCCGGCACAGCTTTGCGCCAAGGGTGCCGGCGCTTGGTGACAGCCTTCGCATAATTGGACGGATTCTTGGCCATACATAGGATGAGACAGCCGCGCGATATGCCAATCTGGTACAGGATTCCGTGCAAGGGTCGGATGCTCGAGTGGCCTACAGCACTGCTAGGAACATATTGCCCGGCTACTTACAGACGCTCTTGCATTGACGCCTGAAAGCGTCTTTGGGGATGCACTTTGCAAGGGACTTCATCAAGAGCGAGTATGCTCTCGAAGCGGTTGTTGCAATTAATTCGGACGGCCGAGTATGGAATACATTTTGACAAAATGTTGGCAAAAGCTCATTTTCCGCTGATGGCCGTGGCCGGCATCATAGTTGAACATTGTGTTCGTGGAGTGGCTGATGTCTGAAAAACATGAAGTTTCGTTTCTGCACCGCGTCAGGAGCACGCTATCGGATCTGCCTCCCGCGGAACGGCAACTCGGAGAGTTTCTCTGCGATTTTCCCGGAGAACTTGCCAGTTACAACGCTAATGAACTTGCTAGGCTGGCGAATGTTTCGAATGCGACGGTGTCAAGATTTGTTCGGAGCCTTGGTTTCGACAACTATGAACAAGCCAGAATTCTTGCAAGGAAAGAAGGGCGGACGGGGTCGCGCCTGTTTCTTGATCACAGCGAGGCGACTGCGGACGTAAACTGGCCAAGTGATGAGGTCAAACTGATTTCCGACAATCTCGGCAGGACGTTTCGTCGGATAGATCCGCAGGAACTTCGAGAAGTTGCGCGAGGTGTCCTGGCTGCGCGCCGGGTTGTCGTCATCGGATTTCGCAGCAACTTTGCATTTGCGGCTTATCTGAAATGGCAGCTGATGCAGGTCGTCGAGGACATCTCGCTTGTCCCAGGGGGCGGAGAGACGCTTGGCGAACATTTCGCCGGCTTGGGTACGAATGACGTTGTGCTGGTGTTTGGATTGCGACGACGCGTGGCGGTAACAGAACGGTTGCTTGCGTCGTTGGTAGGGTCGGGCGCCGCCGTCGCTCTTGTGACCGATGAAGGCGCCGAGTTCCGCAATGACGTGAAATGGCATTTCCGGTGCGAAACGAAATCAACCGGTCCGATTTTCAACCACACTACGGTTATGGCACTTTGCCATCTGTTGCTTTCGCTTGCGATCGAGGAAGCCGGCGCGACGGGACGAACCCGGCTCCAAACGATTGAATCACTGAATGAGGTGTTTGGGGAACTGTAGACCGGCGGCGTCGAGGTGCCGATAGGGCCCGATTTCAATAGACTCACTTGGTTGGCGACTCCTAGGAGATGACAACTTGCAAGTGGCAACTCTTAACGATGTTGAATTCTGAAATAGCAAGCCGGCAAATGATGAAAACATTTTTTCTTCAGCGGCTTTGCAAGAAAATACTTTTACAAAACCGTGTCAATCGGTATACTGGCGCCACACGGTCATGGCTTGTCTTCGACGCGCGGTTACAGTGCGGCCGGTGCATGACGGACCAGAATGAAAGGATGAGAAAATGAAAACAGTCCTTTTTGTGGCAATCGGTGTTCTCGCGGCATCAGGTGCGCTCGCCCAGGAACTCTCTCTCAAGGTTATGGGGCAACCGGTCGGGTCCGGTCTGATCCAGCAGAACAAAGAGCAGCCCTTCTTCGAGAATCTTGCCGACAGGACAGGTTTATCGGTCTCGGTGGAATATCGTCCGGTTGATGTGACCGGCATTCCCGATACCGACGGGCTGCGAGTGCTTAAGTCGGGTCTCTTTGACATCGTTTCGATCCGCGGGCCGCAGGTCAGCAGGGACGAGGTTTCGATACTCGGTTTCGATCTGATCGGGTTGAACACGTCATACATGGCCGGAAAGGCGCACACCGAGGCTTTTTTTGATACAGTAAATGCGCGTATCCAGCAGAACTTCAATGCCAAGCTGCTTGGCGTCTGGCCAGCAGGTCCCCAGGTCGTGTTTTGCAAGCCAGAGATTGGCGGATTGTCCGACCTTCAAGGCCTCAAGGTCCGAGTTGGCGACCAAAGTGCGGCAAACTTCGTCTCGGGTCTTGGCGCCACCGGTGTACCGATGCCGTTCGGGGAGGTTCAGCAATCGCTTGCCCGCGGAGTGGTCGAATGCGCAATCACAGGACCAGCATCGGCAAATTCCGCGGGATGGCCGGAAGCTACCAACGTTGTGCTCCCGATTGCGCTGCAACTGGCGATCAACGGATATGCCATCAACCTCGACACATGGAACGGGATGAGCGCGGATCAGCAATCCGCTCTGCAAACGTCCATCGAAACACTCGTCAGTGACATTTGGGCCTATTCCGAAGAACTCTTTGTCGATGCGATGAACTGCAACACCGGCCAAGAACCCTGCGAGCTTGGCACGCCCTATTCGCTGCAATCCGTTGTTGTCACAGATGCCGATCTGGCGATGGTTGCAGCAGCGGTGAGCGAGGTCTCCTTGCCGGTATGGGCAGACCAGTGCAACGCCGTTTTTCCTGAATGCGAGGAATCCTGGCGCGCGACTGTCGGAGCAAAACTGGGTCTCTGAAAGAAAACGGGGCGCCCATGGCACGTCTGAGTCACGTCGTCGGAGCGATATTCGGGTTCATGATGATCTCGCTTTCCCTCCTGATAACCACTGAGACGGTTGTGAGGAAGTTGTTTTCAATCTCGCTTGGCGGTGTTGATGAATTGTCCGGATATGCGATTGCCATCGGTGCCCCTCTTGCCTTTTCAGTTGCCTCGATCGAGCTGTCAAACATCAGGATAAATCTGTTTTATGGTCAATTGCCGAGGAGTGCCCGGGCGATATTGAACTTGATTTCAGTTCTCGGTATCGCTGTACTGGCGCTGTTTTTCCTCGTTTTCAGTTACCGGACATTTTCAGAGACTATTGGCTACCGGGCTTTGGCACAGACGCCATGGGCGACGCCTCTGGTTTATCCGCAGTCCTTCTGGTTTGCGGCGATTGCGTATTTTGCCTTGACGTCGGCATGGGTCGCGAGGCGGGCCGTGGCTTTGCTCTTGAAAGGATCTCTCGATACGCTGGCCGACGCCTTTGGACCGGAACGGGTCGAAGAGGAGCTTGAAACGGAGCTTGAAGATTTGGCGAAGCGGTAGGAGATTCTATTGATGGAAATCTTGCCGCTTGTCGTCGCGTTCTTCACTATGCTGGGGCTGATGCTTCTCAGCCTGCCAGTCGCCTTCGCGATTCTCGCTGTTGGCGCTGTCGGCGGATATCTGGCCTACGGGATGCCCCTGGTCCAGATGACCGGTGGTGTCATCTGGGGAAGCCTCAACAATTCCACCATGCTGGCAATACCGCTGTTCATGTTGCTCGGGGAACTTCTTCTTCGCAGCGGCCTTGCAGACAGAATGTATGATGCGCTGGCGGTTTGGCTTGGCCGACTGCCCGGCGGGCTTCTTCACACAAACATTGCCACCTGTACGCTATTTTCGGCCACCTCGGGCTCGTCGGTCGCTACAGCGGCCACTGTTGGGACAATTGCGCTCCCCTCCCTGAACGCGCGCGGGTATCCGGTTCGCATGTCTCTCGGATCACTGGCGGCAGGCGGAACGCTCGGCATCCTCATTCCGCCAAGCATCAACCTCCTCGTCTATGGCTCGCTAGCGAATGTTTCAATCGGCAAACTCTTCATGGCGGGGGTTCTGCCCGGGATATCGCTCTCCCTTGCATTCTCGACCTACATATTCTTTGCCTATCAGGGCAAATCAACTACCGGCGGCGCTGCATTTATTCCGCTGCGCGAACGGTTGCTTCTTCTGCGCCATCTTGTGCCGCCGCTCGTCATTTTCGGTGTCGTGATGGGCAGTATCTATGGCGGACTGGCTACGCCGACTGAAAGCGCAGCACTTGGAGTGACGATTGCCCTCGTAATCATCGGGCTGAATGGGCGTCTTACGATGCCTCTGCTAGCGACATCGTCATACAGGGCGGCAAGGACCACAGGCATGGTAGTGCTCGTTCTGATCTGTGCGCTTCTCCTAAACGTTACGTTATCGATGGTTGGTGCAACACAAGCCGTGACCAGGTGGGTCGCCACGCTGGGGGTCAATCAATACGGCCTGCTGCTGGTCCTTATGCTATTCTATCTTGTCCTGGGGATGTTCATGGACGCCATGTCCATGCTTGTGCTCACCGTGCCGATTGCCGTTCCAGTAGTGGTCGCGGTCGGCGTTGATCCGATATGGTTCGGGATCTTTATCGTTCTGATGTGCGAAATCGCGTTGATTACGCCGCCGGTAGGAATGAATCTCTTCGTGGTTCAGGGCGTCCGGAAGGACGGCGGGAATTTCTCTGACGTCGCGTGGGGCTCCTTTCCGTTTGCGCTCATCATGCTCGCGGCATCGGCCCTGTTCATCCTTTGGCCGGATCCGGTGTTGTGGCTGCCCGAGTTGATGTCGGCTCGTCCATGAACCTCACACCCCCCCGCATGCTGGTGATCAACCCGAATTCCAATCAGGCGGTCACAGGGAAAATCCGCGAAGTTGTCGGCTCGGTGGATCTGGCAGGATGCGATGTGGATGTAACTCATCCAGCGGGGGCGCCACATGCTATCGCGACGCCCGAGGACCGCCAGGCCGTCGAGCCTGACGTTGTCGCCATGGTGCAGGCCGCCCATGCCGCGGGTGCGACCGGATTCGTGCTTGCGTGCTTTGACGACATTGGCGTCCATGCCTCACGCCTACTTGTGGAAGGGCCGGTTATAGACGCCAGCGAGGCCGGATTTATCGAAATTCAGAGAAGCGCCCGGCGTTTTTCCGTGGTAACGACATTTCAAGGAGCCGTGGAGAGGATTTCCGCGCTTGCGGAGAAACAAGGCGTCGAGGGTCTGTGTTCGGTCCGTGCCGCGGGCATCGATGTCGGCGATGCCATATCTGGAAAGGGCCTTGCAATGTTGTTGGAGACGGTCTCACATACGATCATCCAGGACAATCCCGATGCCATCCTGCTCGGCTCCGGTGGCTATGCAGGGCTGTCGGAACGGGTTGCCCGGCATGCGAAACTGCCGATAGTTGATGGCGTTGCCGCCGCAATCAAACTGTGCTGCGGATCTCTGGCAGGACGTAACGCAGATCGTAAAATGCACGGATTCGTTTCGGGGACAGAGCATAGTTGATCCGGCAAAAGGTCCCGCAGGGTTCGTTTTCCAGAATGGGCGAAAGTACTGTATTGTCCAGCCAGACTCAAACTAAACGTGTTGCGCGTTTACTTCGGGATTGCAGTGGACTTGATGAGTTTCTATCTTGACTGAATCTCGGGCTCGCGCAAGACAGCGAGAGTTTGCGGCGACCTTTTTTGTGAAACTAGGCCGGGCAATCGCCTGCATTAGATGATCCAGTCCAAAGATGGCACGATCCGACCAGCCAGGTTCAGGCCGGCGGCAGGTGATAAGGCAAGAACGCGGAAGTCCTTCACTGTCCGCGAGAGTGCGTTCATATTGTCCAGTACCTTGTTCCCATATGTAACGCTGCTTCGGAATCGTTAAGGTTGGTTATGTCCGTTTGCTAATTTATTTTCGAATGGAGAATCGGGGATCTTTGCCCCGCTGTTCTACTGGTAGCCCGCGAATCTTCACGCGTGTCCGCCAGAAGCCCAAATCCTCATCAGAGTTTCAAGAGGTGTTGTTGGACAAGTCAAAGCCCAATATAGGCCTGGAGCACAAGACACCGCTCCCCGGTAAATGCCTACATCTATACCTTGTCCCGCCTTGTCGACTACACACTCGGACAGGCCTAGATCAAGATTTCAAGAATTGCTTATCCGCAGACGGGGTCGACCCCAAATACGTGCAAGGCCCGGTTTGGCCAAGTCCTGCGCGTATCAACATGTCCCGGTAGATTGCATGATGCGGACCGAACTAGGAGGGCAAAATTCTACCCCGCATGCAAGACTGAAACGGAACGTGGTCAATCATAAGGAATTGAGGTTGTCTCGGATAGCCTGACTGCCTTATGCTTGCTTACCGAAGCACTTGTCCAGGGCACGAAGACCGTTCAAGCCTGATGCAACTACAGCGTTCCTCGCGAAACAAGCCTACCATTTTAGCGGAGAGACGGCGACGCCCGCGCCTGATCTATTACTTCAAGGTCGGCTGGAAGGAACCTACGGCGATAATCGGCGCGCTGATGGTCGTGCTGTTCGCTTACCTGGTAATAGTTCCCATTGTCACGCTTTTGCATGACGCTGTCGAAGTGCAATTCGGAGATGCACGCCGTGCGAAGTCCGAGGTCGGCACCTGGACCTTCTACTATCTCTATAGAACCCTCGCTTCTCCAATCGCTCAAATCCTCTTCTGGGAACCGCTAATTCATACACTGTCAGTTGCGACCGGGGTCATACTGATCTCGCTTTCCATCGGAGTTCCGCTTGCATGGCTACTCAGTCGTTCCGACATGTATGGTCGGCGATGGTTCGCGACTGCGTTGATCGTGCCGTATATGCTTCCATCTTGGACATTCGCCCTCGCGTGGCGCACTCTGTTTCGAAACCGGACAGTTGGCGGGCAGCAGGGTTGGCTTGAGAGCCTCGGGTTTACGCCACCGGACTGGCTGGCCTTTGGCCAGGTTCCGATCACGATCATCCTTGCGCTTCATTACGCGCCATTCGTCATTCTGTTGTTTGGAAACGCCCTGAGAAGCTTTGACAGCCAATTGGAAGAAAGCGCGCGAATTCTTGGGGCAAGTTCCGGGACAGTTGCGTGGCAGATCATATTTCCACTGATGTTACCAGCTCTGCTGTCTGCTATAATCCTCATCTTTGCAAAGTGCCTGGGCGAATTCGGTGTAAATTACCTCTTGGGTCTACCGGTGGACTACAATGTCCTCGCAACGTCGCTCTATCGCAGCATTTCATCTCGGCAGAGCGGTGTCGCGGCAGTTCTCGCTGGAGCAATCATGTTGATCGGTATCATTTCGCTGTTGATCGATGCTCGACTCGTCCGAGAGTCCCGGAGATTTGTGACCGTCGGGGGAAAGGGCGCCACGAGTCGCATCTCGCCGCTGGGGATGTACAGGATGCCGGCATCGGTCTTCGCTGCACTAATCTTTCTGGTTTCTGTTGGGCTTCCGCTTCTCGTTTTGGTGCTTTCGACTGTCATGCGAATTCCGGCAGACTTTTCCATTGAGAACTTTACGCTCGACTACTGGATTGGCCAGAATCTTGAAACGGTCGCCTTGAGAACCGGTATCCTCCTGACTCCTGACCTCTGGTCTGCAGCCTGGAATACGCTTCGGATCGTGGGACTCGCGTCATTGTGTTCCGGTCTGCTCGGGTTAATGGTCGGCTACGTAGTTGTACGTTCTCGAGTGCGCTGGATATCTAGCTTCCTGCGACATGTAACTTTCTTCCCCTACCTCGTGCCCGGAATCGCGTTTGCTGTCGCATATCTGTCTTTGTTTGCGGTGCAGCGCGGTCCGATACCGGCACTCTATGGCACTGGGTTGATACTCATTCTTGCATTGACTGCAGATCAAATGCCCTATTCTTCAAGAGCAGGTATCTCAGCAATGATGCAACTCGGAAAAGATCCGGAGGAAGCTGCGCAAATTACCGGAGCGGGCTGGCTGCGTCGCATGTTAAGCGTCGTAATCCCAATCCAGAAGGGTGCTCTCGTTACAGGGACGTTGTTGCCCTTTATTTCGGGAATCAAAGGGTTGAGCTTGTTTGTGGTTCTAGCGGTTCCGAGCACCGATGTATTGACAACATACTCCCTGCGGCTGATCGACAGCAACTACACGCAAGCTGCGAACGCGGTGGTGCTTATCATTGCGGCGATGGCCTACTTCGGTACGCTGGCAGTGCAGAATATAACCAAGACGAATCTTGCCGAAGGGCTGGGAGGATAGATTGCCCACCATATCACTCAGCAGAGTCACAAAGTCCTACGATGACATAGTTCCGGCAGTTTCAGACCTGGATCTGGAAATTGGGCATGGCGAGTTCATGTGCCTGCTGGGGCCCTCGGGCTGCGGGAAATCCACTACGCTCAGGGTCATAGCCGGATTGGAGAACCTCACTGAGGGAGAAATCCGGATTGGAGGCAGAGTGCTGGATTCAAGCGAACAGGGCATTTTCGTGCCGCCTGAGAAGCGCGGCGCTGGATTGGTTTTTCAAAGCTACGCACTTTGGCCCCACCTGACCGTAGAGCGAAATGTGAGTTTCGGTCTACGCTTGCGCAAGATACCGACGGTTGAGCGCAAGCAGCGTGTCGCGTTCGTCATGGAAACGCTTGGAATTGCGCAGTTTCGGAATCGTTACCCGTCACAGCTCTCCGGCGGCCAACAGCAACGGGTCGCACTCGCCCGAATGTTGGTGGTTGAGCCAAATGTCCTTTTGCTGGATGAACCGTTGTCGAATCTGGATGCCAAGCTCCGCCTTAAGATGCGCGCCGAATTGAAGCGAATTCATGCTGAATTCGGCACAACCATCGTTTTCGTAACCCATGACCAGTGGGAAGCGATGACACTATCGACTCGCATTGCGGTAATGAATGAAGGGTCGTTGCAGCAGGTAGGCAGTCCGGACGAGATCTACAATTCTCCTTCGAATCTGTTCGTCGCAGAATTTGTCGGGAATCCCCCGATAAACATAATTCCGGTAATCGACGATGACGGTGAAGAGCTGTCTCTCATAATGCGGGAATTCGTGGACAGGACATTCAACAAAAACGGCAAAATCGGTTCCGTAGGCATTCGCCCGGAGGCAATCCAGCTTTCCGCTAACAACCCATCGGGCAACTTCCGTTGCCTTGCAAGTCAAGCAAAAGTTTCTGGGATCCTTCCGACGGGCGGAAGCTGGATAGTCGAACTGGATATTGCAGGTTCGCCGCTCTTTGTCTCAATGATTGAACCTCCGGAATTCGATTCCGGAGAATTAGCGTATTTTCAAGTTGATCAGACCGGGCTGCATTTATTCAACCTTGACGGGAAACGCGTTGCATGTTAGCGAGCCCGCTCGAGCAGGTCGCCTGCAAGACAAGACCCAGGCTCACACGACATGAGCAGTTCCGTTGGGACTCTGTGCCGGATCAATCGGAAGCGCAAACAGCGCATGTTGACCAAGTGGACGGCAGGTGTTCTTTGAGGCATGTATCCAGCTATATGTTCACACTTTAAAGGAGCGCATGAAATGTTCAGACTTACGAAATCCTGTTTTGGCGTGCTAGCCCTATTAGGTCTTGCGGCACAGGGAGCCGCGGAGGATTTTGATCTCGATGCCCTGATCGAAGCGGCCAGAGGCGAGGAACCGATAACAGCGTATGCAAGCACGGGAAAAATCAAGACATCAGCTGAAGCATTTACCGAAAAATACGGCATTGAAGTGAATGGTTCCAAAGTGCCCTCTTCAGCGCAGATTGAGATGTTAATCCGGGAAGCGCAATCAGAAAACATCGTTGGAGACGTGATTGTGTCTGCCGATGCTGCGGCGACTCTGGCAGAAGTGGTTCCAAGCGGAATCGTAATGAGTTGGGTGCCTCCTGATCTGGCAGATACAATTCCCGAAGACTCCCAAAATCCTCTCGTCGTTTACCGGGACCCTGCGGTTTGGACGTATAACAGCGAAAGATACGACACCTGTCCGGTAGACAACATCTGGGCCCTTACCGATCCCGAGTGGAGCCGCAAGGTTGCGCTTGGGGACCCGCTCAACAAGCCGGGTTACGTGGATTGGTTCAACCAGATGGAAACCCATTGGGATCAGTCCGTTGCAGATGCCTATGAGGCGCATTACGGAATGGCGTTGGATACCAGTTCCCAGAGTGCCACCGCAAGTTGGGTTCAGGCACTGGCTTCCAATTCGCCGCTGTTGACCGATTCGGATTCTGCCGCGGCCGAAGCCATAGGCACGCCGGGTCAGGACGAACCATTCATGGGCCTGGTCTCTACAGCCAAGTACCGGGACACGGTCGACGGAAAACTTGCTATGAGTATTTGCGAGGACATCAAGCCTTATATCGGCTATGCCAACCCCAACTTCGGGTTGATCGCTGTAGGCACGGATAGCCCGAACCTGGCAAAATTGTTTATCCGTTTCATGATGACGGAAGAGGGTGTTGCGCCAATGACCAAGGATGGTAAAGTGTCTGGAAACAGCGCCGTAGGGCAGCATCCCGACGAAGCATCGGGTGTCAACGCATTTTCGGACCGTTTGACGCCGCACAATGCTTCTACCGGGAATGACGACTTTGACAGGCGACAGGATTGGCAGGACTTCTGGCGATTGAGCTACAAACGATGAATCATTCCGGAGACGGATGGTCGTCAAGCACAGCTCTCTCTCATTCGCGACCGGGGAGCGGTCTCGCGCCTACGAAACAACGAAGTGTTAAGGACTGGTAGGATTGCGCATCTTTCCAATGGTCAATGGACGAGTCAGAAATAGAACTTTCATTGTTTCTATGCGTTTCACGGAGTTAATCGACGCCTGCGTGTCCTGCACTAGTTCTGCAGGTGCTCGCTGGAAATCCTGCTGAAAGTCTAGGGCCATGGCGGCGAGCACGTGGCCCTGGACCGATACTGAAAACCCGGCAAAATGCAGGAGTGATCTAGTTTCCCTACGCCGCGTTATGAATTGCTGCGCTGCAACCACTGTTCCAGGGCACATGGCCACAAGACGGGAGACATCCTGAATTTCTGCTCGCCATTCAAACGGTAGCTTGCGAATTCTTGGAATTCATAAGAGACCATTTGGATTTTGTTGCCAGACCGAACCCGTTACGGATGAAACCGACAAATAAACACCTACAGCATGTCGTTGCGTGGTTTTTCGATGTGATTGCTGTCCATTGACTCCGCAACTGAAAGGCCAAGAGTATTCATGAACGAAGAAGCCAGGTCGGGCTCAACACACGGCCAACGCATAACTCACGATGTCGTCAGTCTAATAGAAACCGGGTTGGGACCTGACAAATGCAGCATTTACATTGGAGGGACAACGGCGGCTCGAGATATCGGGCTAATTCGCGAGCGCAACATAACTACGGTCGTGAATTGTGCGGTCAACCTGGACATCAACTATGTTTCGGACCCGGTCGAAAGGACTGACGGCAACAAGTGTGCCCACGGGGTCGGACCCGTTAGGGTCTTCAAGCTCGGATTGGTAGACGGGCATGGAAACACTGAAGACATGATGCTCGCATCGTATCTGTTGCTTGATGGCGCGATTCGGCAGGTCATTCCGGAAAAGCCAACTTATCCCTTGCGTAAGAAAGGGAACATTCTAGTTCATTGCCGCGGAGGAAGAAGCCGTTCAACGGCACTCGTAGCACTCTACCTGCATTTGAACCGTTCGGGAAAATTCCCTACTCTGAATTCGGCGTTGGCACATGTCAGGGAAAAGCGCGGCTTGCACCCCGATGAATGGTCAACTGCACCAAAGCCAATGCTCGTAAAGGCGGCACAGCTGGCAGCAGAGAAATTCAAAAAGATATCGTAACGGCCTAAAATGGAATACCTGATTCACCAAATCTGCGAACTAGGAAGTATTTCAACCCGGTTGCCAGCACTACGCGAACCCGCGCGAAAGCCGCCACCGCCAGATGCGGGATTGATCCATCAAGCTGGAGCGAAAAATGAATTGTCAGCCGATTTGCGGCATGACCGCTAGTAGGCGCCAGGCCGTGTAGAAATTGTAGGGTTCAACATTTTGCGCTCCGATCAGCAGATTCCGGCGCCTGTGGCTTCGAATAAGTCTCGATTCTCGAATCACGCAATTCGAAATCAGCCACTGCGGATAGCCGTCCCAAATTTAAGAAAATCCGATTTCGGTTTGATGGCGGAATCTGTGATCTCTTCGAAATTTGTTGCGAAAATTTCTTCTTTTCGTGAGACAATTCCCTACGAAATGTCCAATTGAATCGCTCGTCAATTTGGCGCAGGGTCATCATACTCTTCTTCGGCCAAGTTGTGGAAAAAAATAGGCACCAGTAATTCGTTCTTGATCGCGCGAGTGGCGTAGGCGCGGTGCTTGTCTCGTGCGCGAGATAGCATCAATGTTTCGAGGCAAGCCGTTTATCAAGTCAATTTCGCATCTCTTCCGAAGACTACCCGAGTTTTTCCACAGTCTCTGCACAGCCTGCGACGGCTTCGTTTACTCCCATCGGCGCCGCTGGCGGAGCAGGAAGAGGGCGAGAACGACGAGTTTGAGAATCACCGCGGCGGCCACAGCCTTGTGGAGCATTACCGCTCCCGCGGGCCGGTCGAAAATTTTCTTCATTTCCAGATTGTGCGGTTTTACCGATAGCGCGACCTTGAAGAGCGCTTCGCGAGGGCATTTTTGACCACCACAAACCCGCCGTGCCCCGGAGCGGGCTCAATTGTTGCGGGCGAATGGGGCGACCCAGAGGCAGGCGGCAGCCAAGCAGTCGCCGATCCATCCGAGCTCCGGAATCCAGCGTATCAGATCGGTCGCGGCGGCCGACCCGATCCCGGTTATGGATAGCGGCAAGTAAAGACGAACCGCAAGCTAGGGGTCCAAAAAGATTAATTTTGCGATGCCATCGCCTAGCCGAACGATTTACGCATCCGCGGCCGCCGCCATTTCGGATGTCCTGAATTTTTTCAGTTTCGTTTTTTCAATGCTCCCCTTTTTCGAATTTCTTTCATTGATGACGCAGTGCCGTCGTGGAATGAGCCGAACCATTTGTCCCAAGGCATCTCGGCTGTACCGTAATTGCATTCGAAATATCGGTGGTGAAGCTGGTGGAAGAAATCGCCGAGCTCCATTCGTTTCTTGTCCCGGTACAGTAGCCCGTCGAAACCCGAATGCGAAAACGCCGGATTCAGGGCTTCGAGATAGAGATGAAACAATACGTGAACGGGATGCGAGGCAACGACAACGTGGATCAGGACGCTCGAGAAATACATTGCGTGCTCCAAGGGATGCATTGATATTCCGGACCAGGGACCGACGGTTACGTTTCGGTGATGAAGTGAATGCGCGAAACGGTAGAGGGGCGGCCAATGCAGTACGCGATGTACCCAATAGAAATGAAGCGAAGACCAAATGGGAATCAGGGCGAACCAAGCCACGAACCATACCGGATTCTGGCCAATTGCAAGAGAAGGCACATAGTCGTTCGCGGCTGCCCAATTATACGCAACTTCGTAGGTGGTCCAGACCGTTACGCCGCTTGCCAAGCTCCAGAACATATTGTCAAAGACCTGATTCCGGAACGTGAACCGCCTACTGGCCTTCGCGAGATCGCGAGCGTCGTATTTTAGCCTGCTTCCCTGCTTTCGGAACGAATAAAGATAAGCATGGAGGCCGCCCGCAACTAGTGTCAGGAGGGCGAGGTTGCGGACGTAGATTTGAAATACCCAGCCGAAAGAAAAGGACTTTATTTCCTCGATGCCGGGCTGCAGAAATTCCCAGACGGCAAACGCCAGAACGAATTCGACAACGACGGCCGAGATCCCGAGCCAGTAGGAAGAGAGCCATTTCACCGTCTCTATTGGCTTGGGAGGCCAGCGAAACAGGGGCGAAGTAGGTATCGGGAGATCGGGATTCCAGTTCCATTCACTGGCTTGGCCCGCAGGGACTCTCTGCTCGGGAAAATCGTTTTTAGACGTCATTTCTAGATTCGAATTGGGTCAGCTCTGTTGAAGACAATGGTACAAGTCAATCGAAAAAGCGCAATCAGAGAATTCGCGGTTTGAACCATGCGCACATGCAAGTATTTCGTTCCGAATTTAGTCCGGAGCCGTTTCGACACGGCTCTCTGCATCGGAATTTGGTTCAATTAATTTTAGGTCAGCATGAATTCGTTCCGCGCGAAATCGCAAAAGGAAAATCGAGTATTTCGATGATGTTACAGGTCTGTCGGCAGGTGACGCTAACGGATTGAAACGATGCGAATAAGATTTGTTCAGCCGCCTTTTCGCAGCAATTCGACGATTGCGAATTTCAAATGGTTCGTGTGGCGACGCGAACCCTAGTCAGGGAGTTTGGCTGCGCCTTTAGTTCGCGCTTTTTCGCCCAAGAGAGCCGAATCGCCTACGTTCGATAACATAGAATTTCAGATTCTTGGTGTTGATCCGTTATATCTTCTCGCATTCGAAATCCGGCGCGATCCCTTCGAAGCTCCGAAGCGTGCCAGAAAAATTTTCGCGGCAAGGGCCTTTCGAAGAATTTTGGTTTCAAATCCAGACTATCAGCGAGAGCGCAATCGCTCGGTTCCTTACTCGGACCCTCTTCTCTCGGATCCGCAAGATCCTGGTCGGCGACCGCCGACGACCTGAGACGCGCGCAATTGCGCTTCGAGCGCAGTTTTGGTTTCGCAATCCAAGGCGGCAGTGGAGAACGGCAGGAATCTAACGCGCGCGTTCACTTGCGTAATCGTATACGTAAACTTATAGTGTATTCAGAAACCGACCTTTTCGCCGCAACTGATCGGAAAAGACATTGCCGGATTAAAGACGTCGAATTGCGCCGCAATTAAGAAGCGTAGAGGTAGACATGGGCTCGAAGCTAAGCTGGGGAATCATCGGAACAGCAGATATCGGTCGATGGCAGGTTGCCCCCGCTATTCAGGGTTCTCAATATGGGCGGGTAGCCGCCATAGCTAGCCGCGACGAGAACAGGGCTCGACGGTACGCAGGGGAGATCGGAATAGAGAAAGTTTACGGGAACTACGATGAAATTCTGGCCGACGATGACATCGACGCCGTTTACATCCCGTTGCCAAACTCTCTTCACTCCGAATGGGTCGAACGATCCGCCGAAGCCGGAAAGTCGATACTTTGCGAAAAACCGCTAGCGACGAGCGCCGAGGAGGCAGCAAAGGCAATTGATGTTTGCGAACGCCGAAACGTCCGGCTTATGGAAGGTTTCATGTACCGCTTCCATCCCCAGACTCTTCGCGTCAAGGAAGTGATCGAGTCGGGGGAAATTGGCGAAGTCCGGGAAGTGCACGCTCATCTTTCCGTCAATATTCGGCGAGATGCCGATGAAAACAACATTCGGTTTCAACCTGAACTCGGTGGCGGCGCCTTGCTAGACATGGGATGCTACTCCGTAAGTATTGCGCGCATGTGCTTTGGGTCTGAACCTGAACGCGCCGCAGGCATCTTGCGGGTCGACGAAAGATTTGGGGTGGATATGAGCTTCGGCGCCATGCTCGAATTTGGCGGGGGAATCGCATTTGTGAGCGGGTCTTTCGAAGCCGACGGAAACGGTGCCTACAAGATTGTCGGCACGCAGGGGTCGATCGAAGTTCCCAGGGGAATAATCCCCGGGCTTGATAGCCGCGCGGGAGAGGGCCTTGTCATAGTATGCGACCGGGATTCCAATCGCCGTGAAGAAAAATTCGAACCGGTCAACCAATACCGCCTTATGACCGATACATTTTCCAAGGCAATTTTGGATAACGACTCTCTGCCACTTTCGCCGGAGGAGTCTCTGAGCAATATGAAGGTTTTGGATGCAGTCTCGTTGGGTCGCTTTCCCTGACGGCCGGGTGCGCTAAGCCGCGGGACCCGGCGACAATTCTTTGTCGAAAATCCGAGGTTTTATTGCACAACGGCGCATCGTATGGCGAATCACAAGATCGCAGACGAAGAACTGCTTGCCGACGGAAGGCTATGTTTCGTTGGTGTTGCGCTCCGGTATGTTTTGAACCACATCTTCAACCGAACTTCTAGTCTAGGAAATCCCACCGGTTTCGGATATGTTTTATGGATGAGACCCGGAACCGTGGTGCCAAGACATCCAGCCCGGAACTCTGTCGAACCTGCGGGTATTGGAATGGGCTATATTGTTGTTGGTTATTGGCGGGCTGAAAAATACTGGCACTGATTCCGACATTCATGCGTAGCCGAACCGCTGACTTCATAATTGGCATTTTTTCATTCAATTTAGGCGCAGTGCGGGTGCGCATTTGTTATCCCTACGACTCTACTAGCCGGCATGTCCGAGTGCGCCGGTGACAAGATATGTTCCATTGTCCAAATTATGCGGAACTCATGCTGCAAATGTCACGGAGTGCAATTCATGGAAGCGACAATGCGGAATGCATTAATCTCGCTTCGAGGTATCGGGTCGGTAGGTTCAGCGGCATAAAGTTAGGAAAGCGAGCGAACGCCGAGCGGGGAATGGATGTGGTAATCGCGGGAGCTAACCCGTCGGCGTACAGTAAGCGAGCGACGCCGGTAAAGTCCTGCACTTGCTTAGTGCGCAGGGCGCGGCCCGTGCGACAGCCGGTGCTTCCGGATTTGATCCGGAAGTTGCGGACCGGCGGTATTCCGCCTGTGGGCGTCCGAACGGCTCGGAATCGAAAATTCGCGGAGCGCCAGGGCAACTTGCTCTAGGGCAAAAAGATTAGCTATACGCGGTGGATGCGGTTCGAATTGTTAAGATAAAATCAACCGAGAGAGCGGATGCCCACAATACACGATGTCGCGCGCAGAGCTGGAGTTTCTTCTGCAACGGTATCGCATGTCATTAACAATTCGCGGTATGTCGCCCCCCACACTCGCAGTAAAGTTCTCGTCGCGATCGAATCACTGCAGTATCGGCAGAATGCTGTTGCTCGCAGCCTGCGACGCAATAGAACAGGCACAATCGGGCTGATGATCTCCGACATTTCGAACCCCTATTTCTCGAACTTGGTGCGAGGCGTCGAAGATGCGGTCTACGAAAGAGAGGACAACTGCAAGCTTATACTTTGCAATACCGACGAAAACTCCGAGAAGGAACGCCTCTGTATCGAAATGCTTCTCGAGAAGCGGGTGGACGGCTTGATTCTCGCACCGGTCGGAGGAAATGTCGAATTCTTGCAAAATCTTGCCGAAGGCGCCTTTCCACTTGTCATGGTTGACCGCTTTCTAGAAGCCGTTTCCGCGGACTCCGTTGTCGTCGACAACCGCGCGGCTGCATTCGCGTTGACAGATCATTTAATTCGCCTCGGTCACCGGCGGGTCGCCGTCGTCATGGCTGAACTTACGGCGAGTTCGATTGAAGAACGCATCGATGGATACAAGGATGCGCACAGCAATGCTGGAATAGCGCTGGAACCAGATTTGTTCATCCACAGTAATTCAGACATTGATTCGGCGCACCGCGCCAGCGCAGCGCTCCTTGCGTCAGAATCCGCTCCGAGTGCCGTGTTTTGCACAAACAACTTTATGACCTTGGGTATGATTAGGGCCCTGAACATGTCGGGAAAGCGGTGCCCTGAAGATATCGCGGTCGTAGGTTTCGATGACTTCCACCTCGCCGATTCCTTCCGTCCTCCTCTGACTGTAGCCGCGCAACCCGCATACGAGATCGGACAAGAGGCTGCGAAGCTGCTTTTTGACCGCGTATCGGGCAAGGTTAGCCGATCCTACAAAAAAACGGTTCTGGAAACTTCGCTGCTTATTCGGGGATCATGCGGTTCGCAATGATGCATCGATCCCGTTAGTGGGGGCGCCGTAGAGTCCTTGGCGAAACTCGCGAAACAGTTAGTGATTTTCCGGACTGTCGGGCGAGAGTTGCTCGCTGCGCAAAAATTACTGATTTCGAAATTTGGCGACCGGAACGATCAAGGTCGGTCCCCCGAACTGCGATGATCTCGGAATTGCGCGATCGGTCTCCCGCATGCCGCGGTCCCGGTCGGTTGCCAGTGCGCTGAAAAAAAAATTGGGTCCAGAGTCGGCGAACTGAATTGGCGATTCGCTACGTTATCGCCTCGTTCGAATCTTTGGCTGCGGCCCTATATTTCGAAATTTGAGACCAAAGATCTGTCCGTAATTTATCGAGTCCGAATTGGCGCGGCATTGCGGAGGGTTTCACGGGAAGATTCCGTTTGCCGAAGCTGAGGACATAAATCATTTCATGGAAATCAAATAGGCATAGGTAGATATGGACAAAGGCAAATTCCAGAATATTTCGCTGCAGCTTGACGAAAAGCGACGGCGGACATGAGCGGCAACCGAAAAGGCCGCTGCTGCCGATATCGAAGAACTGCCACGGTCTGGCGGCGGAACTGGCGAAACACAATTTCGGCGCCTCCCACACGCAAGTGGCAAAGATGCTCAGCGGACTCGGCTACACGCTGAAGGCGAAAGCGACGACGCGCGAGTGCGGCTCGCGTCCCGACGGGGACGCGCAATTCGTGCACATCAACCGCCCGTCGGCATCTTTTCGGCCGACGGCCAGCCGGTGGTTTTCTTTGACACGAAGAAGAAGGAGAACATCGCGAACTTCAAGAACGGCGGTCGAAAGGCAGCACCGAGCAGGTCAATGTCCACGTTTTCATAGGCGAGGCGTCGCCCTTCGGGGTGCAAGATGTCGCGAGAATCATCGGCTGAGTAAATGTCGGCATCAGCCAAGAAATCACCGAATTCGTAGTGGAGAGCATCCGGCGCTGGTGGCATCGGCCGGGCAAGGAACGCCTTCCGGACGCCGGGCGCCTATTGATCACGGCCGATTTCGGCGGCTCGAACGGACTGCGAGTCCGGCTGTCGAAGACGGAACCGCAGGAACTGGCCCTCGAGTTGCGTACGGCAACGATCATATTAGGTTTGAGCGCTTAATTTCCACTTCGTTCGGATTAGTTCAGGGGGCGATTTTGACCGGTTTTTGCGGAGGCCGCGCAGCCGGTGGAAACTCACTCGCCGGAAGAGCGGGGGCTCTTGATGCGGCCGGTGAGGGGAACTTAATTTGGCACGGGCATAAACACTGCCGCTGTCCGGCATTCAGCCCTCGTACAACGTATTCAGACGATGCGGCGCCGTTCTGCGCAACGACAGGGCCGCGAGCCGGCTCGCGTCAGTTGCTCGGCGAGTGCTTCGCGGATGGGAGCGCAACTGGGTTCATCCGTCGAAACCGCGCCAGAATCCTGCGAAACCCAAACTGACTCGACCGACGAATTTCGAATTTTGGGATTTGCGCACCGCGATGTCTCGCTTGTTGACAGTGCGCCGGGCAATCTATAAAATCGTTTACGCAAACGATTACAGCTTTCCTATTTAAAATGTCGCGCAGCAGAAATATTCGAGCGAAATGAGAAATGCGAACGCGAGTAGACGCTTGGATTCAGCTCGCGACGCTGCATTTCAGCAAGGTGTATCAGGCACTGGACAGTTCCCGACGCTCTTAAGTCCATATGAAATCCGCGGCGTACGGCTGCGAAATAGATTTGTCTTTCAACCGCATTTTACGGCGTTGGGCGAACTTACAGGCATTCCGTCCGAAGCTCACCTGGCTTATCATGAAGAACGAGCCCGCGGGGGAGTAGGGCTGATCATTTTTGAAAGCCAGGCTGTTCATCCGTCCGGTAAAATGTCGCGGCGGTTCGTGGATGCGTGGGACCGGAAAGTAATTCCCATGTTTGCAAGGATAACTGAAGCTGTGCATTCGCACGGAGCGCGTATCTTCAGTCAGCTTACTCATGGCGGCCATACGTCTCTTGAACAGCCTCCGCGTCGTCTCTGGGCTCCCACCCAAATGCCGGAACCGTCAAGCCACTTCAACACCAAGGCCATGGATCTCGAAGATATCCGCGAGACTGTAGAAGGCTTTTCTACAAGCGCGCGGAATGCGATGGACGGAGGGTTCGACGGTATCGAAGTGAAGATCGCCCATGACGGTCTCTTGAGGTCGTTCGCGTCGCCATTTTTCAACCGGCGCACTGACGGCTACGGAGGGAGTTTCGAAAATCGCATGCGCCTTTCCCTAGAGGTTCTCGAAGCCATAAAACGCGCGACCGGCGAATCAGTTCCGCTGGGCGTGCGGCTGTGCGTAAACGAATTCACTCCATTCGGATACGACACCGACTATGGACTTGAAATGGCCGAATACCTTCAATCGAGCGGCTTAGTCGACTATTTCAATTCCGACGCGGGCTCCTTTTCGAGCTACTGGATGGAGATACCGCCGGCCGGCATACCCTCGGAGGAGTTCCGGAAACTTAATGTCGCTTTGAAGGAAGCAAGCCGCATTCCGGTCATTGCATTCGGCCGAATTCGACCTCTCCAGATGGCGGAAGAAATGCTGGCAAAGGGTCAAGCCGATTTCGTCGGCATGGCGAGGCAACTTATAACCGACCCTGACACTCCGAACAAAGTGGCGTCGGGGCGAGCGGACCTTGTCCGCAGATGTATTTCCTGCAACGAAGCCTGTCTGTTCCAAGTAAATCAAGAAAAGGGGGTGCGCTGCATCCAGAACCCGGGCGCAGGCCGCGAGCGGACAGTAAATGAACGACTAGTTTCTCGCGCGAAGGAATCTAGGCGAATTGTCGTTGTGGGAGGCGGGCCGGCGGGAATGAAAGTGGCGGAAACAGCGGCCAGAAGAGGGCACGAAGTGACCTTGTTTGAGCGGGAACGGTCTCTGGGCGGTCAAATCAAGCTTGCCGAGAAGCAACCGACGCATGACATGGTCGGCGAGGTAGTAGTCTACCTTGAAGCCGCCATGGCTGAACGGGGCGTAAATGTTAGGCTTGGCGCCGAAGCTACCGCAAGCGCTCTGCTTGACTTGCGTCCGGATATTATTGTGGTCGCAACGGGCTCTGAACCGAACCTACCGGGAATCGACGACGCCGAAGTTAAGCTTTCGCGGGCTCTGGGGCGTCAAGTTGAGACTGACATTCCGGGATTGGACCGCGACTTCGTGATATCCTCGGAACAGGTCATGTCCGATAGTGTTGACGTTTATGGAAAAGTACTCGTCATCGACGGAAACGGGCACTGGGAGGCGGCCGGCACGGCTGAGTACCTTTCGGACAACGGATGCCAAGTGGAATTGGTCGCCGGAGGTTTGCTAGCAGGCGCGGAACTCGAAAGCGGAACGCGGTCGCTCTTTTATCGACGTGCCGCTGTCAAGGGCATCCGAATTAGGACAGGATATCAACTTGTTGAAATCGGCGAACATCGGGTAGCGTTGTCGGCCACATTTAGCCCCGAAGACTCGTATGGTTGGGGTCAGTACGTCTTGATGCCGGGCGATGACGAGTGGATCGAAAATGTAGACTGGGTGGTGCCGGTAATTGGTCGGCGATCGCGCGAAGACCTATTCCTAAAGCTGCGCCAAGACCGCAATTTCCGCGATGTCCGGATTGAACGCGTCGGCGATTGCGTTGCGCCGGGCCTGATTCAAAGCGCTATCTATGAAGCTTTCTTGCTCGCCAGATCGATTTGAAAGAGAATGCGCCGATCCAGTGCCGCGGCACTTGACCGAATAATTTGTGGAAGCAGGAGATTAATTTAGTGGCGCAGAGTATGGCAACGGTTTCCGATGAATTCACGCCGCAACCGGATCAGCACAGTCCAGCAATCTTGGCGTCGGTGTCGGGTGTTTCCAAATCGTTTCCGGGCGTAGTGGCTCTCGACGATGTCGACTTCGAAGTATTCTCCGGCGAAGTGAATGCCTTGGTGGGCGAGAACGGCGCAGGCAAATCGACACTTATAAAGCTTATGGCCGGCATATATTCGCCCGACCAAGGCAGCATCGTGGTCGACGATAAGGAGCTCGAGGCAAGTCCTAGTTTCGCCCATCGAGCTGGCATCGCGACAATCCATCAGGATCACAATCTTGTTCCGGGCATGTCCGTGGCGGAAAACATTGTACTTGGCCGCTGGCCGACAAGGCTCGGAATCATCTCGAAATCTGCGCTTCTGGAGCGGTCGCGCGAAGCGCTGGCTTTGGTTGCGCCTGAGCTCTCCCTAGATACCCTGGCGCGCCGCCTATCGCCGGCGGAAGGGCAACTCGTCGAAGTAGCGCGCGCGCTCGCGGAGAAGTCCCGCATCTTGATTATGGACGAGCCAACGACATCTTTATCCGGCCCGGAAATCGACCGGCTCTTCGGCGTGATCGCGAATCTCAAGCGCCAGGGAATGGGCGTCGTGTTTGTATCTCATTGGCTTGAAGAGGTCTTTCGAATCGCGGACCGGATTACGGTTTTGCGTGATGGGCGATTGGTAGGAAGCGCGCCGGCGGCCGACTTGGATCAGGCAACAGTCATCAAGATGATGGTTGGAAGAAACGTACGCGAAACGGTAGTACCAGAGCGATCAATCGGCGAGCCTGTCCTGGAAGTGCGAGGGCTATCTCGTTCCAACGCATTGAATTCAGTGAGTTTCAACGTCCGCGCGGGTGAAATCGTAACGCTGGCGGGTCTCGTGGGCGCCGGGCGAACAGAGCTGGCGAACTGCATTTTTGGCTATTCAGGCTACGATTCGGGGGAAATCCTTATCAACGGAAAGCACCTTCCGAAACGCGACATTAATGCGGCGATCCGTATGGGGTTGGCGTTGATACCGGAAGACCGCCGAGGCCAGGGGCTAGTCGGGCAACTAAGCGTCGCGGAAAACGTTACTCTTGCACTTTTTGATCAGATCGCACCCAAGGGCGTTATTTCATTCCCTAAGGAAAATAGAATTGTCGAAGATGCGCGCAAGGCGCTATCGATTCGCATGCCATCGAGCAAATCGCAGGTTTCGACGCTGTCGGGCGGCAACCAGCAAAAGGCAATCGTAGCGCGCTGGCTTTCCCGAAAACCTCGGCTGTTGATTCTCGATGAGCCGACCAAGGGAATCGATGTCGGCGCCAAGGCGGAAATCGGCGACATAATCGTCGGCCTCGCGGAAAACGGCGTCGCAATTCTATTAATTAGTTCGGAGTTGCCCGAAGTTGTGAGTTTTAGCGATCGCGTCCTTGTCATGCGTTCCGGCCAAATCGTTGGCGAGCTTGATCGCAGCGAAAAATCTCCGGAAGGAATCATGCACTACGCCACCACAGGTTGACGAGGCCAAGACCATGAAAATTAAGACAGATGATGGCGCGCGCCCTCTGCTCGAAAGGCTTGGCGACAGTATGGCGCTCGGAGGTAGTACAACGTTTCTCGAGGTAGTTCAGAGCCTCGGCCTACTTACAGTAATCGTGATTTGCAGCATCGTACTCAGCTTTGCGTCGCCTGTATTCCTTACGATAATCAATATCGAAAATCTTCTCTTTACGGCGACGATTGTCGCTGTGGTCGCGGTCGGGCAAGCCTTTGTAATTCTTGTAGCCGGTATCGATCTATCCGTCGGCGCGGTCCTGGCATTGTCGTCAGTCCTTGCGGTAGGGCTGAGCTTGCACGGCGGGCTTCCCGTACCGGTTGCGATCGCCGCCGCGTTGCTGACCGGCGGCGGTATCGGCCTTGTTAACGGCCTTTGCGCGACAGTACTGCGGATTCCGCCGCTAATCGCGACCTTGGCGATGATGAGCATCGCTCGCGGCGCTGCATTCCTATATTCGGGAGGCCGCAATATCGCGCCAGTGCCGAAAGTTTTCATCGAGGTTCAAGCAGCGAGAATTTTTGGGATTCCGGTCGTGATCCTTTTCACTCTTGCCTTGGCGCTGGTCGCTCACTTTGTGCTAACGCGGACAAGCTTTGGCCGTTCGATTTACGCGACGGGAGGGAATCCCGTCGCGGCGCGTCTCGCCGGAATCCGAACAGACCGCGTAACGGTGATTGCATTCGTGATTTCCGGACTCACGGCCGCCATCGGCGGACTTATGATTACGGCCCGGTTGGAGGCGGGTGCGGCAACGGCCGCGTTCGGCATGGAACTCACCGTGATTTCAGCTGTAGTGATCGGCGGCGTTAGCTTGTTTGGAGGTGAAGGCAAGATCGTTGGCGTTCTGCTCGGCGTGCTGCTACTCGGTCTGGTCCAAAACGCGGTCAACCTGCTTAACGTTCCTCCGAATTACGACCTGGTCGTAAGCGGGGTCGTAATAGCGGCCGCGGCGGCTCTGGACGTGGCGCGCCGCAAATATGTCGAAGCCGGGTTGCTGCGGCGAACGATTATTGACAAGGGCGAATCCGCCGATGGGAAGTAGCTACCGATCGCCGTCGAAAGAACCGCTAATGCGTTTTCAATAGCGCCGACGCTCGAAAACAAGCTTTACTGGAGTGCCTCCAAAGCGACGGTCGCCGCGTCCGTCCGATAATTCGTACCTGCCGCTAGAGGATCGACTTCATGTAGTCGTAGGCACGCCGGGCCATATCGTCGGGTTCGACGTTCCGGCGCGAAAAGCCGATTTCCATCGTAAGGTATCCGTCAAACTCAATGTCCCGCAATGACTCGATCAACGATACATAGTCGACCACGCCGCTTCCCGGAGGATTGCGGTCGATATCGGCGAGATGGATATGGGCCAAATCTTCCTTTAGCCTGTAAACATAGTCGGTTGCCACTTCGTTGCGGTATAGCGTGTGGTACGTATCGAACATTGCTTTAACATTCGCTCTGCCAACTTCGGCCATCATCGTCATGACATCATCGCAGCTGTCGACAAGATTGCTGTCCGCCGACGTCGGCTCGACCGCTACGTTCAATCCGAGCTCGTCGGCATGCTCGGCAACGTCGACAAGTGAATCGACGCTCCATTTCCATGCGTCCCGGCGCGAAGTGCCGAATACCTGCCAGCCGGCGACGTATAGAAGGGTTTTTCCGCCCCACTCGGCGCATAGGTCCGCAACCTTCCTATATTGATCCACGGCCGCCGCCCTTTCCAGCGGGTTGGCCGATGCTGCATTGAATCCGGCTCCACCGCCTGGAGCCGGCAGCATGCTTGCCAACGCAAGGCCGGCATCATCCAAAATCGACCTGATCTCCGTGCGACGGGTCGGCGTTAGGTAGTCGGGGTAGGCGTGAGGTGCCGCGGCGCCTATTTCGATTCCGTCGTATCCGATGTGCGCGAGCCGCCTGATGACTTCTTCGAGGGGGTAGGCGGGAACCCATACCGGAAAGCTCGAATAGACCCAAGTATTGAATGCAAGTTTCAAGTGACCCTCCCATTTGGAATTCTTTTTCGACTCGGTTCGCTGGACATATCGAGTGTTCGCTTGCCCCGATCGGAAACCGGAGGCAAGCGGTTCGTTGTCCCGGAAGTGTCTAATCATATTTGATTGAGTTTTGATACCTTCAAATCGCTCTCCGCTCTCGGAGTATCGTTATTCGCTGCGCGGAGTCAGTGTTTCCGCTTACCGGGCTTTCGAGTTCGATAAGATTTGCCGACGGCCAAAGAGCGAGAGCGGTCGCCCATATCCAAAAGCGGTCCGCTAACCGAGAGCTTCGCCCTGCATCTTGCCTGAGTTTGAGTTCCCGGCGACCGAATTTGCGGCGGCCGGGCGCTGATTTTCTAGCTTCATCAATAGAACCCGAATTGCGGAGTGGACGGAACGAACGCCGAATGCGGATCTAGATTCAGAATTGACCGGCGATTTCCGGGAGGTCGGAACAAGTGCCCAAATTCAAGCCTGATCTAGCGGAGATTTCGAAAATGACGTTGGTTTTGTCGAACCTGATGGTTTAGCTAGGACGGCGGAGCGCGCCGTCGGCGAACCGCCGCAGTCCACCCGGAATTCGGATGACTGCGCGGCGAAGGAGCGGGTTTGATTCGCGCGCTTGGCCGGAAGTTTGGTTCGTTCGCCTTAACTTGCATCGACTTGCGGCTGCGACGACTTTGAGTATCCTTTGGAGCGGCATCAGAAGTACTCGCCGCTCTCCGGTCGCCAATTTTCAATCTCTGCGACGAATGCGATTTTGGCATCCGCAGCTGCAAGCACCCCAAAGTGAATTTGCGCTGCGGCCCAGGCGTATCCCTTTATACCATGGGTGAAAATAAGATGAGGCCCGACAAAAGATTCGAATTTCAGCTACCGGGTGCGAATCTGCGGGGTAGCTCCGGATTCAGCACGAAGGCCGACGACAGCAAGTACATGTTTCGGGAAACGGCGCCGGTACGAATTTCGTCTGCAAGCAGGACTAGGATCACTCACGGCATCAGAATTTCACTGGTCGCAGAATTGTCCCGGCTCTTTTCAATTTCCGTCCACTGAACTGCTCGATTGCGGCCCGGTCGCCAGGAATGCCGGAGTTCAAAAGAGCCGGACCAGAGGCGGTCCGGCTCCAAATTCATTTCTCAGGTACCTGATTCGCGGTGCGGCGTTGCCTCCGCAGGAACGTCTCTAAACTATTAGAAGTTCCCCCAGTGAGCAGGATCATCCACGTTTTCGGCATTGATCAGGACGGGCAGCGTAACCGCCGATGGTTCGTATTCGCGTCCGTTGATGTAATCGATCATCTGATCCAAGATCGCGTTGCCCATGGCGATCGGATCTTGCCCTACGGAAGCATCTTGGGTGCCTTCGCGGATTCGGTCCAGTCCCAGGGGAGTGCCGTCTAGTCCAACCACAGCTACATGGCCGTCTTCTCCCGGAGGAACCAGTTTGCCGATCTGACGCAGAGCCGAAACGATGCCTCGAACCATTTCGTCGTTGTGACTGAATACGCCCTTTATGTCCGGATTGCGCGTGAAAGCGTCGAGCACCATCGAATACGCGTTGTCCGCGACCCATTCAGTGTTCTAGGAACGCACTTCGAGGCTTGGGTACTCTGCTGCCATCCGGTCGTTGAATCCCTTGTGCCGCAATTGCGCTTGCGCCGAACCGACAGATCCTCGTGTTTCAAGCACAACGCCTTCGGACCCGACCAGCCGGGCTAGTTCGTCCGCGCCCATTGCGCCGCCCGCTTCATTGTCGAAATCTACAAATCCAAGATATTCGCCCTCGGGCGGTGGGTTTTCCATGATAAAGACTGGAATTCCCGCTTCGTTTGCGCGCTTTACTCCGGCTACGAGAAGCGTCGCATCGACCGGGTTGATCAACAGGGCGTCCGGCTGCTTGGTAACGGCGTCGAGCACCTGAGTCACTTGAAGATTCGGATCTCCCTTTCCGTCGATCACTCGCATCACCATACCTTCTTCGGCTGCTCGCTTCTCAATTCCGGCTACCAGCGCAACCTGGTACTCAAACTGTAAACCGAAGGCGATGTACTCGACTGTTTTTCCTTCCGCTCCGTGTCCGGAAGCCAATGCCATTCCGGAGAACCCGGCCACGCTTCCCGCAAGCGAAACGCTCATTGCCAGAGCGCATCCTCGAATGAACGCGCGGCGGCGCGTCAATTGAAATTCCTTTTGCATAGCGTACCTCCCTTTTTTGGTATCCTTAAGTTTTGCCAACGAAAAATCCACTTAGCATAAACTCGAAAATCGATTACGCAATCGATTACGCACGCAACAGATACATGTTAAAAAATCTTGGTCGAGTTGTCAAATCAATTAATTCGATTATTCGAGCCTTGTTCGCGATTCCAACCGGATTTTTGGCCTTGCTTTCGGTGGCTCGCCATTCCTCTGCGATACGGCGGAGCACGTCCTGAAAAACCGCCGAGGCCGCTATCCGCTAGATGCCGTCCGTGACGTGGACCAAGGGTTCATTCTTCGTCGAAACCGAGTGCAGGGCGATGCCGGATGGCTTCGCGGAGCCGCGCGGCGGGGATGAAGCTGCACGTCGTTTCGGACTGGGAATGCCGACTGCCGCAGTGCCAGTGCAAGGTTTTCTCGTTTCCTTCGGACAGCAGGTCATCTTGACCGGCAAGATCGGTGGCCTTGGTCCAGTGGAAAAAAGTAAGACCAGGCGATTAGGAACTCTTATTGATCGCCAACCGGGCAACGCGGGCCGTCGCTCCCGATTCCGAAATGCTTGACCGGTTGCGCAACTAACAGTACACGCGAAGGATCGCGGAGACTCCCGTGAAGTTTCGCGCCAAGAGCAATTGAGCAGGCGATTGCGCGGTCAAGTATTGCCGGCTCCAGCCGGAATTCGGGAAGACCGCGTCAAGTGGAGGTAGCAGCTTATGTGCGGTATAGTGGGCCTGTTTCTCAAAAGCCCTTGTATGCGCGAAGCCCTTGGCGGCATGTTCGCGCCGATGCTGATTGAAATGACCGACAGGGGACCGGATAGTGCCGGAGTGGCGGTTTATCGCGGCGGCGAGCGCGGTCGAACGAAAATTACGGCGTTTCATCCTCGTTCGGATTTCGACTGGGATTCCTTGCTTGGCGACGCTGAATCCGATCGGGGCGCAACAGCGAATGTCGAAATCAACGGTTCGCATGCCGTAGTGACTACCAATTCGGTTTCTATCGATATTGGGAAACTCGAAGCGGATTTCCCCGGCCTTCAAGTCATGAGCGTGGGCCAGTCGATCGAAATCTACAAGGAGACGGGCCTACCGACCGAAATCGCGGAGGCTTTCAAGGTATCCGAAATGAACGGCACGCACGCCGTCGGCCATACTCGCATGGCAACCGAAAGCGCTGTTACCACTGCCGGATCCCATCCGTTTTCCACCGGGCCGGACTTTTGCCTAGTGCATAACGGTTCCCTGTCGAACCACAACAGGCTGCGTGATCTTCTCCGCAGAAGAGCCGGAATCGAATTCAAGACCGAAAACGACACCGAGGTTGCCGCGGCGTTCGTTTCACACAGGCTGGCTGCCGGGCAAAGTCTCAAGGCGACCCTGGAGGACTGCGTTAAGGAGTTGGACGGGTTTTACACATTTGTCGTCGGCACCAAAAACGGTTTCGCCGTCTTGCGCGATCCATTCGCCTGCAAGCCCGCCGTTCTTGCGGAGACTAGCGGTTTCGTCGCATTCGCGTCGGAATACAGGGCCCTGGCATCGCTGCCCGGAATTAATGAGGCGGAGGTTTGGGAACCGGAGCCTGCCGTCGTTTACAACTGGGAAAAAGCCGCGTGAATTCGCTTAAGTCCAACGCTGCAACCATCGATCTATGCGAGCGCACTCTTCGCGAAGCCAACTTCGCGCTCCAAGCCAGTAACGGTAGCGGCGAGAGCGGCTACTTCAAAGTGACTAATCCGGGAGGCGCGCATGCGATTGCCTGCGGGCTCGACGCGCCGGTCGATGTCGAAATCCGGGGCCATGCGGGGTACTTTTGCGCCGGCATGAACAAGTTGGCGCGCGTAAGAGTGGTCGGCAACGCGGGTCAAGGTGTCGCTGAAAACATGATGTCGGGCCTCGTTTGGGTCGAGGGCGATGTCAGCCAATGCGCGGGCGCGACGGCGCACGGAGGGCTTTTAGTTGTAGACGGCAACGCCGCCGCAAGATGCGGGATTTCGCTCAAGGGCGGAGACATCGTCGTAAAGGGCAATGTCGGGCATATGAGCATGTTTATGGCTCAAGCGGGCAGGCTCGTGGTTTTGGGAGATGCGGGCGATTCCCTGGGCGATTCAATCTACGAAGCTCGGATCTATGTCCGCGGCCAAGTCGGAACGCTGGGTTCGGATTGTTTGGAGAAGCCGATGGGTGCCGAACATCTTGCGGAATTAGGCGAATTGCTGGACCGATCCGGCTGCGAAAAAGTTGACGCCGGCGAATTCCGGAGATTCGGGTCTGCCCGAAACCTTTATAATTTCAAGGTAGAGAACTTGGACGACTACTGAGGCGGCGATGACAGGCGATAACTGGAGTCTGCGGGAGTCGAAAACATTCGATCGCAACTCTATCGATTACATTAGGAGCGCAGCCGCTACAGGGCTCTACCGGATCAGAGGATTTGGCGCCAAGCGGCGCGTTCCCAGCTTCGACGACCTTCTCATGAAAGGCGCGTCCATGTCGCGCTATCCGCTAGAAGGGTACCGCGAGAGATGCGGTACGGATGTCGCGCTGGGCACTCGGCATGCCTCGAAGCCCATAGAATTGAAAATCCCGGTTACGATTTCTGGCATGAGCTTCGGGTCGCTTTCCGCTAATGCCAAGGAGGCTTTAGGCCGAGGAGCCAGCGAAGCTGGAACCTCGACAACCACCGGCGATGGCGGAATGACCCTGGAGGAGAGGGAGCATTCGGAAAAGCTTGTCTACCAGTACTTGCCTTCTCGCTACGGAATGAATCCCGACGACCTTCGCAAGGCCGACGCTATAGAAGTTGTCGTAGGCCAGGGCGCAAAGCCGGGCGGCGGCGGCATGCTTCTCGGACAAAAAATCACGCGCCGCGTTGCCGAAATGCGATGCCTGCCGGAAGGAATCGACCAGCGCTCCGCTTGCCGCCATCCGGACTGGACCGGCCCGGACGATCTGGCAATCAAGATTCTCGAATTAAGAGAAATTACGGGATGGGAAAAGCCGATTTACGTAAAGTGCGGCGCGGCGCGACCCTATTACGATACCGCTCTTTCGATCAAAGCGGGCGCCGACGTGGTGGTCATCGACGGTATGCAGGGCGGCACGGCCGCAACCCAGGAAGTATTTATTGAACACGTGGGTCAGCCCACACTCGTTGCTGTCAAGGAAGCGGTTCAAGCCCTTTGCGATTTCGACATGCATCGAAAAGTGCAACTGGTCGTGGGAGGAGGTATTCGTTCGGGGGCAGACGTTGCCAAGGCGCTCGCCATGGGCGCCGACGCCGTCTCCATCGGTACGGCGGCATTGATCGCTATTGGCGACCAGGATCCGTCGCTGGACGAGGAATACAAGAAAATCGGATCCGCGCCAGGCTTCTGGGAGGACTACCAGGCAGGCAACGATCCGGCTGGCATCACAACTCAAGATCCCGAATTGACGGCGCGGCTGGATCCGGTCTTGGCGGGAAGGCGGCTTGCGAACTACCTGCGAGTGCTCGCAATGGAATCTCAGACGCTGGCTCGGGCATGCGGAAAAAGCCATGTGCACAACTTGGAGCCCGACGACATGGTGGCATTAACGGTCGAAGCGGCCGCTATGGCGGGCGTGCCCCTCGCGGGCACAAACTGGATACCCGGCAAGGAAACAGGATAGTTCTGTTCAACTGCGGTTTAGACGGGATAGGCGCAAGGAGAAGAAAATGTCCGTTGAATTTGTTAGGCAGGCTCAAGCTAAAGGCATCAAGTATTTTTTGATTAGCTTTACTGACTTGTTCGGAGTCGTGCGTTCTAAGTTGGCTCCGCTAAGCGCTATGGAAGATATGATCGAAGAGGGCGCTGGCTTCGCCGGCTTTGCAGCGCATCTGGACATGACGCCGGCGCATCCCGACATGTTCGCCATGCCGGAGATCGACCGGATGATACAACTGCCCTGGAAACCTGAGGTGGGTTGGGTTCCGAGCGATGTCCACATGGACGGCAAAGTGGTCGAACACGGACCTAGAGCCACGCTCAAAAGAGTTTTGGAAACGGCAGAGTCCTCTGGCTATAGCGTCATGTCAGGCGTCGAGCCCGAATTTTTCGTTTTATCGCCCGACGGGGAATCCCTTGCCGACCCCTCCGATATCCGGGGCAAGCCCTGCTACGATCAGCAGGCGTTGATGCGTCGCTACGATCTGATTTCCGAAATTTGCGATGCAATGCTCTCCCTGGAGTGGGAGCCTTACCAAAACGATCACGAGGACGCGAACGGGCAATTCGAGATGAACTGGGGTTTTTCCGATGCGCTGACGACGGCCGACAGACATACATTCTTCAAGATCATGGTTAAGTCACTTGCGGAAAAGCACGGCTTGCGAGCCACGTTCATGCCCAAGCCGATGCCCTTATTGACAGGCAACGGCTGCCACGTGCATTTGTCGCTCTGGAGCCGGGGCGGCGAGAACCAGATGAAAGGGCAGGGCGAACTGGGCCTTTCGGAGTTAGCCTACCATTGCATCGGCGGCCTTTTGAGCAACGCCCGCTCGGTCGCACTAATTACCAATCCCGTGGTGAATTCCTACAAGCGCATCAATGCGCCTCGCACGCATTCGGGAGCCACGTGGTCGCCCAATACGGTGACTTACGGAGGCAACAATCGGACGCACATGATTAGAATTCCGGGCGACAACCGCATAGAAGTGCGGCTGGCGGACGGAGCCGCGAACCCCTACTTGCTACAAGCCGCTGTCGCCGCCGCATCTCTGGATGGCATCAAAAGCAAAGCCGATCCAGGAAAGCGACTCGATATTGACATGTACGCGGAATCGGCAAGCGCCGTTGATGCGCCGAAACTGCCGCTAAACATGCTTGACGCGATTCGCTTGTTCGAAGAGGCGGGCATGCCCCGAGAATATTTCGGGGAGGAATTCTGCACGGCTCTGGCGAAGCTGAAAAACGACGAGTGGAACGAATATATGAGGCATTTTTCCGCTTGGGAGCGCGAGAACGCGCTGGATATCTGATCGGCACCGCAAGGCCTACATGGATCTTTGAATATGCATATCCTGGTTCTGCAGCACGCGAGAGCTGAGCATCCCGGAAAGTTCCGGGACTTTCTTCGCGAGGACGGCCATAGCTGGGAGGCCGTCGAACTCGACGAGGGGGAGCATCTACCGCCGAGCCTGGATGGCTTCGACGCGCTTTGGGTACTCGGCGGCCCAATGGATGTATGGGAGGAAGACCTGCACCCTTGGCTCCGTCCGGAAAAGGAACTCATTCGGTCGGCCGTAGCGGAAAAGGGCATGCCGTTTCTCGGACTTTGCCTTGGCCATCAATTGCTGGCGGAGGCGCTGGGCGGACGATGCGGCAAAGCGAAAGTTCCCGAAATCGGCGTATTGGACGTGCATTTGACCGAAGAGGGCGAGGCGGGAATATTTTTCGACGGCTTGCCCGAAACGTTTCGCTGCCTCCAATGGCACGGCGCCGAGGTCCAGGAGATGCCCGATGGAGCAAAATGCCTTGCTACAACTGAAGCGTGCAAGGTTCAGGCCATGCAATGGCTAACGCGCGCCTTTTCGGTGCAGTTTCATGTCGAAGTCGAATCCGACACGGTAGCGAACTGGGCGGAGATACCGGAATACGCCGACGCTCTCGACAAAGCGTTCGGCGAGGGCGGCGCGAAGCGCCTCGCCGACGAATGCGCTCAGGAAATGAGAAAATTCAACGAGATGGCCGAGCGCGTCTACATCAATTGGATGCAGGCCGTTTCCCGGATTTAATTTATTTCCCTCGGTAAACTTTTCAACGCGCCAACCTACATCGGACTGCCAGCGAAAATCTGATTTATTTGACTCCCGGCCAACTAAATTCGAAGGGATTCGGAAACCTGCCTGCGACTTTGCTAGCCTTTCCTGCTATTTCGCTTTTGCTTTTTCTCTGCGGTCAGCGGCGTGCGCGACTATTCATGCAGAGTCAGCAGGTGTTCGACGCGCTTCCGTCCGCTTTCAAACGGACTTCGGCAATAGAGGCGGTCGACAGAACGGCCGAAGGCTTAATGTGCGCGGCGCAAATTCGGCGGTAATAGGTCTGAGTCAAAGAGTCCATCAAGAGTTGAGCGTGGAAACTCCTAACACGCATCGAGGACCGTTTGGGCGGGCTAGTCTGGTCTCCAGAGGATCGCGTTTTGGCCGGCATCGCCAACGTATTGTAGACTAGGCCGATAGAATTCCAGTAATCGCCTTTCAACCGACCGCCAATTTCGCTGAACCAAGCCATTTGTATAGCCGAAGCTAGAAGTGTGAAATCGGACGACGTAGCGTTAAAGGGCAAATGAATTGCATCGCCGGCAATCGCTTGCGAAACCAGCCAACCAACCGGAGCAAATTCCCATCTTTCCCAGCTAGTTCCGGGAATTATAGGGAGAGGCGCGTTAGGATAAACAAATTTATGATTTAGCGTCGGTGTCGCTGCGAGTTTTCTCGTCGGAGCGCTCCCGCTTACTTGACGATACGCTCTACTGGCCGGGATTCGCTCTCTCGCATTTGGCGGATTCGCCAACAAATTTGGAGAAGCGTCGTGAAAGGCAAAAATCCAACGTTCTAGGCTTCGCGGAAATTCAAGGGCTCCGTAGAAGGGACGGAAGTTGGGCAAGGCATCCGATTCCGCGCCTGGAAAAACTCTTCATGGCGCCTTTTCGACCACATGACGGTTCTAGTGGATTGATTGGGAACCGATTACCAGCCTTGCAAATCCGCCAATACTTTTGCTCTCCTCTAGCGTAGTTGGATGTGAGCTGGACAGACGCCCAAATTCGAATTGATAGGACGGGAGAACATTGTTCTTTTGTTCTTCAGGGTTGCCGCCAATAATTCTATTGCAGAGAAGCCCCGCTTTCATTCCGAACCGAATTTCGTCGTAGCGTGCATCACGTACGAGGCAGAATCTTCAAGCGGCCATCTTCGAATTTTCTGGTATCTTCGTTCAGGAATCGGCAATCGCTGCAACTATGCGGCCCCGATTGTTTCGACAATTTGGCGGTAAAGGATTGCGGTTTGTTTTCAGGTGCAACGAGAAGACCGGGCTAGCGTGCAACATGGTATGCCGCTTTGGAAGTCTGGTAAGGAAAGAATGCGCAGGTCGGGAAAATGGTCTCAGAGGCTTTACCTGAATTGCGAATCCCATGCTCGAGGCGGAAATAGGTTGGCCGAGATTCCATCGATTCGTCGCAAAAGATACAATCGAACTTGCATCATGGGCAGTAGTATTCTGCCTTTTGACATATTGGCGTTGATTTCTTTGCTGGCCAAAGCGCTGTTTACAGGAGCTAAGGCGGCGCCACTCAATTTACCTATCGGATTTGGACAAGTTTTTGCAAATCCACAGGCGCGACTTCGCTCTGCAAAATTCGTCCCTCGTCCGTACCGAGGGACTTGGGAATGCCCGCGCTCTTGCTAGCATTGGCACTGGAGTCTTCGCCTGCGCCAAGCAGGCCTGCCAGACGGAATCCTACCCAGACCGTTCATCCAAATCCGGAGCCACGCAGCCGACATCGCGAACGCCTAGACTGAAAGAGCTTGAATTCAGTTCGAGAGTCCGCGGCCCCGCCGTGTCCGAATCCGAATTGATTTCACCAATGCAACCTCCCACTGTTCGGTTTTCGTTTACAATTGACAACCGACATGACTTGGGGAAAAGTTGGACGGACTGACCAGTGCCGATACGGGCGTCGCGCATACTCGCACCCGGTCTCGCCAACCGGCAATCGAGTAATAACAGTGTCCAATACGAGCACCTCACAGGGCAGTGCGGCGCCGAGAATCTCGCATCGGAACAAAATGGGGGAGAAAAGCACAATGACGAATTCGCGAACAGCAGCTGCAGTCCTAGCTCTAAGTATTTTCGCCAGCACTGCCGCGCACGCTCAAATGACTGCCGGGGAAGTGAAGGACCCTGAAAGCCTGAGGGCCTTCGTCGAAGCCGCAAAAGCGCAGATCGAGGCAATCACGGACATGAACGAAGGAGCGAAGCTACGGGAGAGGCTTAGGACGGAAGGCGACCTGAGATCGGGATCGACATACCTCATCGTATTCCTCAAGAGCGGGGAGCCGTTTATCCACGGGAACGATCGCACGGCGGAAAGCAAGAACCTGCTCGACATCGAGGATGATGACGGGACTAAGGTAGTTCAGGAACTGTTCCACGCCGCAGCCAACGGTGGAGGATTCGTCGAATACAACGACGGCGGAACGAAAACGGCATACGCCGTCGAATACACTTCCGGGATCACCGCTCGACAGTTCGTGCTTGTCGGCGGTTACTCTCAGGACGTTTCGCATGTTCCAATCCAGATCGCAGATCTGCCGAAGCCCGCCGTCACCGCGTCGCAGGTCGTAGACCGTGGGACACTCATCGCCTTCGTCGAGGAAGCCGCCAAAACCTACCGCGAAGCCGTCATGTCCGAGGGCTACAGTAGCCTCACTGGCGTCAGAAACGCCTTCCGGGAGGAAGGAGGATACTGGAAAGCAGGCTCCATCTACTTGTACGTTGTGAGTGGAGGGGGTATCACCCTGTTCCACGGGTCCCAGCCGTTTCGAGAAGGCAAACCCACGGATTTGACGCAAACGGACATCATGGGAGTGAAGTTCGCCGAGGAACTAGTCCGAGGGGCGCGAAGCGAAGGTCGGAAGTTCCTGCGGTATCACTACGACAACCCGGCCATTGAGGGCGACGAGGAGACCGGCTCTCCGAAACTTGGCTACGCAGTGAGCTTCCCGGTGCCCAACACGGACCAGAAGGGCGTAATCGGTTCTGGCATCTATCTCGACATTGACGCTAAATGACCCTTCGCTTAAATTTCATGCAATAAGGCGGCTGTTGCGAAGTTCCAGGCTCACGGCGTGCTGAGCGCCATTCGATTTCACCGTGTATTGAATTGACGTGAATTTGGAGGCCGTGCCGAGCTTTGGTGCCGAACCGTTGCTGCCGGCGCCTTAGGAATTCGAACTAAGAAAACCGGGCCATCCGGCTTACTCGACGTGCATTGCGAATTTATAATCACAAGAGGCTAGCAAAAGCGCGGCGCCGAGAGTTTCTGCGTGGAGTTCAGTTCCCGCAAAAGCTTCACGCTGGAAACGTCTGCGAACGCTCGATTGGGCGCGTTCTGGAAGCGGTGCTGCAGGCGGAAGTTCCGAGCAGGCTCCGCTGGACGAAACACTGCTTGCCGCGTTTGCCGGACTATCTCGCTGCAAACGGCGGCCTCGGCGAAGCGACGATCCGGCGCTGTTTGCCTTGCCTGGAACGCTTCATTGCCGATCGTTCCGGCGACGAGCTCGGCGATCTGAATAGCATTGCCTTGTCCGACATCCTCGCGTTTCAGTACCGGCGGACGGAAGGCGCGCAATCGCGTCGGCATCTGCAACTGCGGTTGCACTTGCGCAACCTGTCCAAGTTCCTTTACCGGAGCGGCAAGATTCAGCGCAGCCTGTCCGACAGCATCCCTGCGGCTGCACGTCCCAAGGCGACGAATCTACGACGACATCTGGACGCGGGGGATGTGCGCCCGCAGAAGAAAGCGGTTCGAACCGACGACGCGATTGGCCGGCGCGGCAACGCGTTGTAGCTGCCGGGCGCAAGGCTCGGTCTCCGAGCCCGGCAAGTTGAGGCGATCCGGCTCGAGGATCCTGACTGGCGAGCGGGCGAGATCCTGATTCGAGTCAAGGGATTGCAGCGCGATCGAATGCCGCTTCCGGTCGATGCAGGCGAGGCGGTTGCGGCTTGGCTACGCGATTGCCGCGCGGGCGATTCCCGAGCCCTGCTTGTCTCCGAGCGGCCGCCCTTCCGGCTGTTCAAGAGCGGGCAAATCATGAACAGGGCGCTGTTCAAGGCGTTCCGGAAAGCGGGATTGCACTCCACTCGGTGGCGTCGTGGCTCGCATGTTTTCCGCCACAGCCTCGCTGTCGACCTGCCGAGAGAGAGTGTTTCGCGAGGCGGGTGACGTTCTTCGGCACCGTTCGCACGCGTCGACGACCACTTGCGCCCGGCACGATCCGGATGCGCTGCGATCCCTCACCCGAAACTGGCCTGCGGTGTAAGGGGTCGCATGGCGAAGCTCGCAGATCGCCTAGATGGATACCTGGCCGTTGGACGCGACTTCGGCCGCGACTTGTCCGACGGCGGATCGCAGCTGCGCCCGTTTGTCCAATTCGCCGATGCCGAAGGAGTGGAATGGATCTCCGCAGATCGGTTTCTGAGAAGGAGAGAACTATTCGGCTCCGCCAGCGGCCTTGCTAGGTCGTATCCTTTGAGCATGGCCCGCAGCTTCGCGAATTGGCAGCAAGGCGCCGGCGGCCCCCGCCTCATATTTTCTCGGACCGCGAGATCGCGAGGACGTCGACCTCCGTGAAAATGTGCTGGTTGTCCGCAAGTCAAAGCGCAAGGGACGACTCGTCCCGATCTCGCCTTCCGCCGCCGAACGGCTCGATGCCTATCGTCTTGCGCGCAACAGAATCCCGGGAACCCGCGCAGAGCCGTTCTTTCGGAACGAAAAGGGAAAACGGCTGAGCAGCAGCAATGCCCAGTACCACTTCGCGAGGGTCCCCCGGCAGATCGGAATCCGCGAACGCAGCCTTTGCGCAAGCGCGGCCGCGGGCTTCGCCTGCATGATCCGCGCCATTCGATGGCCGTGAAAGCCATGCTTGACCGGCTCCGAACCGGCCGCAACCCCAACCGCGAAATGTACAAGCCGTCCACCTGCCTGGGGCACGCGCATCCCGGACATGCCTACTGGTACATTGAAGCCGCGCCGGAACTTCCGGAGGGGCTTGCCTTCGAGCGCGCCGAGCAACCGTTCCGAGAAGGAGACCGCCCATGAAACAGCAATCTCTCGTCTTCCATCCGCATTCCTTCTTCGCGCAGCACCTGGTCCTGGAAATGCAAGCCAGCCCGCATACGGCAGCAAGTTATCGCGATACCCTTCGTCTGCTTCCCGCCTGCGCGTCCGACCAGTCCAAGACGGCACCGACAGATCTCCAGATCACGGATATCGATGCCGAAATGGCCGGACGCTTCCTCATGTTCGTCGAGACCGCGCGCGGAAACAGCGCTCGCAGCCGAGATACCCGGCTCTATTCCTTTCGGTTGTTCTTCGAATGCGTTGCCATTCGCAAACCACAGCTTCTTCACCAGCGCCGGAGAATCCTCGCAATGCCGAACAAGCGATACGGGAGGAATACCGTCGACAATCTGCAGGGCTCGGAAATCGCAGCTCTGTTCGCAGCGCCCGATCCGACAACCCGGTTCGGCCGCCGAGACCGAAAGCTTCTGCTTCTTGCCCTGCAAACCGGCCTCCGAGTGCCCGAATTGATCCAGCTCAACTGCAGCGAAATCGTGCTCGGACCCGGCGCCCATGTCCGATGCCGGGGAATGGGGCGCAAGCAACGCGTAACCTGCTCAGAAAGGATGCTGCAAGGGAACTTCTCGAATGACCGCTGGAACGGTCGGGAAATCCTCATCAGCCTCTGTTCGCAGGCATGCGAGGCGATCGTCTCGGCCGCGATGCCGTCGAGCGCCTCGTACGAAAACTACGGCATTGGCGTCTAGCCAATGCCCTTCAATGAAGTCCAAGCGCATCAGTCCGCGCGCTTGGGCCACTGCGCCGCAATGGAACTCTTGCGCAACGGTGTCGACTGCACGGCGATCGCTCTCCGGCTAGGGCGCGATAGTGTCGAAACAACACAAGTGTACATTCACAAAAATCTCCAAATGAATGAGAGAGAGCGCCATGGAAAGAACCAAGCCCGTGGATGTGTCGGCGGGACGATATCGGCCGCCCGGCAAGCTCATGGCCTTTCTCAAAGCCCTCCGATTATGCCTACTTGCTGCGTGCGACGGCCAAAGCCTTCAGCGACTCTAGCTGTCGACGCGGCATTGTCCGGATGTCGGCATTACGGACTTTCGCCTGGATGTCGCGCCGTCGGCGGTTGTCCAAGGACTGCGAGCGCAGCCTCGAGAGTTCGCTGGCCTAGTGCTGGCTGGCTGCCTGCCGTTTCCTGATGCGGAGAGTGGCGCGGGAATTAAGCTCTCTATAAAAAAGGTTTTATTAACAAAGAGTTATGATTAAAACTCATAAGGTTAGCATGTTTTGGAACGGATCTACTACCGGTTCGTGGATTCCATCTGAATAGGCCAATGAGGAATCCTGGAAATACCGCCAACCGCGTGATTTCCGTTAACTCGCTTTAAGTGGTCAAAAATTTCGGTTTGACTGCCATCCTCAAACGGTCGGCGCGCATTGCAGCCGTTAGGTGCCGACCTAGGCGTCGCCAGATTGAAGCGACGAATTTCCGTGAAGGGATATGCCATCCGCTTTGCCGCGTGTGAGCGAGCTGTCGCCGCCTTGAGAAGGGCGTAGACGGGTCGAGAAACAGGATGGCAGGGCGAATTTTATCCGGGGTAACGGAGATGTGCAGTTGAAATTAGAGTTGATCTTGCGTCGGATAATTCTTGAGCAGGGCTAGGCGCTCTGTTCGCAGAGCGCGAGCGGCGGTTCAAGATCGCTTTCGTCGTGGGGCCGGACGCTGAAAGGGTGAATGCCGCCAAAAATCATCTTCCTTGCGGTGTTCGCGCTCCGGCGTTACTTCTCCTCAGGAGATAGGTAAGGGAAGGGGCATGGCTGGCCCGATCGCATTGTTCGAAGTGGTGAAGACGGGCGGCGCCTGACGACCTGTGCTATCACCGCAATCTGGCAATGTAATTCGATGTATGTTCACGTTTCTGCCATTGAACCCAAAGATCCGAACGCGTTATGTTACGGGTCCCGGGTTGAACAGGGCGAGCTGATTGTGGAGGCCAAGGCGCTCAGCGCAGGTTCTTTCGCCGCTGGCGATTGCCAGCATCTTTTCGAACATCGACTGCCCCATGCTTTCAATCGTCTGGCCGGCGGATACGATCCGACCCGCATCAATGTCCATCAAATCATGCCAACGTTTTGCCAATTCGCTGCGGGATGCCACTTTGACGACCGGGACTTCCGCCAGCCCGTATGGCGTGCCTTGCCCCGTTGTGAAGACATGAACATTCATGCCCGCTGCAAGCTGTAGAGTGCCGCAAATAAAATCCGACGCTGGCGTCGCGGCGAACAGCAATCCGCTTCCCTGCGCACGCTCGCCGGGCGGGATTACGCCGTTTATAGGCATGGATCCGGACTTAGCGATCGATCCCAGCGCTTTTTCGACAACGTTTGACAACCCGCCCTTCTTGTTGCCGGGCGTCGTATTGGCGCTGCGATCGGACTGGCCGCATGACAGGTAATGATCATACCATTCCATTTGCCGAGCAAGTTCCGCGGCGATTTCGGGCGATGCGGCGCGCCGAATAAGCTGATCGATTCCATCGCGAACCTCAGTGACTTCCGAGAATATAACCGTTCCCCCCGCCCGTACGACAAGATCGGCAGCATGGCCAAGCGCCGGGTTGGCCGTCACCCCGGAAAGGGAATCGCTGCCACCGCACTGTAGGCCGACGACGAGGTCGGAGGCCGGGCACCTTTTTCGCCGCCGCCTGTCGAGCAGGGTCAACTGCCGCTCGGAAGTCTGAAGAATTGAACCGATCATTGCCTCAAAGCCGACATGGGATTCATCTTGTAGAATCACGAGGCCGGCGGGATCGCTCGCCGGTTTCGAAATATCGGGTAATGTATCGAATGTTTCGGGGAACAGCATTGACGGCTGCAGCTTTTCACAGCCTAGGCTTACCACCATAGTCAAGCCCGCGAAGTTCGGATTGCGCGCAATATTGTGCAGCGTGCGAATTGGAATCGCGGCCCCCGGGGCATCAATGGCAACACCGCAGCCATAGGTGTGGTCGAGCGCGACAACATCGTCTACATGCGGAAATCGCGGAAGCAACTCGCAGCGGATTCTCTCGACTGCGTGACCGACGATTCCCGAGACGCATTGCACGGTGTTTGTTATAGCTAAAATATTTCTGGTGCCGACACTTCCGTCGTCGTTTCGAAATCCCCGAAAAGCATACCCGTTCAGCGGCTCAACCGCTTTTGCCGCTCGGCCGGCGAATGTCAGACTTTCGAGCGACGGCGCATGCGGCAACTCAAGATTGGTTTCATTGACCAGTCCGCCCGCGGGAATGGACTCTTTGGCGTAACCGATAACGGCGCCATAGCGACGTACCGGATCACCGGCTGATAATGGAGCAAGTGCAACTTTATGGGCCTGCGGCACGTGATGTCTGAGTGCCAGGCCATCGACGGTAGTCCCTTCGCGCAGGCCGCCATCATTGGCGACTACTGCGACATTGTCTGCAGGATTCATGCGGATAAGGAGCGCAGGCTCAGTCATGGGAAAATTTCATTTGACGCGCGTCGGCGAACGCAAGGACAAGATCCATTTGTTGCAATTCGACGCGAAATCCCGAATCGAATGTGCGATCGATTTTGCGTTCGCAGCGGATTTCGAGGAAATGGACAGCCCCAAGGCAACCGCTCGGGCCTCGCTCTCTTTCTCAGGGTCGATACCGTGCTTTGTTTTGAACAGCAGCCGCGCAACGTACAGCCGATATATCGGTCCCGAACGGCGCGGGCAGGGTCCAATGCCTGCGCGCGCCGGTTGGAATTCTTGCGATTAGGTGTTCTGAATCATCTCCAGAAGTTCGCCGCCATGCTTGGAAATGAAATCTTCGTAGACCGGTCCCATACGTTCCCGGAACGCTGCGACATCTGCTTCGTTGATCATCATTCCTTTGGCTTCCAGCTCTTCGAGAGCAGCTGCGCCGACCTCTCCGGTCAATTGGATTTCGTAATCCTGTAGCGCCGCGGCTTCCTCTACCAGAACGGCCTGCTGTTCCGCAGAGAGTCCATTCCACGTGCCCAAGCTGATCGCGACGATTCCGGGCGGGCGGAAATGCTGCGTCATTGAGAAGTAGCCGGTGACCTCGTAGAATTTGTCGTTCAGAACGTTGCCGGCAGCGTTTTCGCCGCCGTCCAGTACCCCTTGTTCCAAAGCGGTATAGAGTTCGCTATAGGACATCGGGGTTGCTGAACCGCCCATCGCGTTCAGCGTGTTCACCATCAGCGGGCTTTCCATCACGCGGATCTTCAAGCCGTCCATGTCTTCGGGAGTGACAACCGGGCGAACCTTGTTGAAGACATTGCGATAGCCGTTGTCGAACCAGGCGAGAATCTTCAGCCCGCGTCCTTCGGCCAATTCGCTGAATTTTTCGCCGATCGGCCCCGAAACAACGTTTTTGAAGTGTTCCGTGTCGCGGATCAGATAGGGCAGGCTGAAAAGGTCAAACTCGGGAATGAAACCGCTGACCGGTGCGGTGGAAACCTGAGCCATCTGGATGCTGCCCAGCATCATGCCTTCGATATAGTCTCGCTCGCCTCCAAGCTGCGCTCCGTCGAGCACTTCGATGCTCAGACCGGCGTCTCGCGCGGCTACGCGGTCGGCGAACCAGCGCAGCGCTACGTTGTGGTGGTGAGATGGGCCTGTGACCGACGCCACGCGGATGGTCATGTCGGCGGAGAACGCAGGCTGCGCCAGCGTCGCCACTGAAAGGGCGACGGCCGTTCCGACGCCTTGGAGTAAAGTTCTTCTTATCATCTTCGTTTTCCTTCCATTTTAAGGATGATATTACCGCTTAATTTCCGGCGCGTGCACCGGGGGTTTCCTCCCCTTCTAGGGTTGGAATTCTGTGTAGTGGCCGATCAACGCTGCACCGCGAAATCATCCTGCTCTTCGAGCACCAGCTTGTTCAGCGGCCGAACACCGTCTTCGGTGACTGCAACCACGACCTCGATACGATATCCGCCGCCTACCAGATCGTGCAGGTCAAGCTTGACGGCCATTGTCATGCCCGCCTCCAGCTCGAAATCACTGTCGGAGCTGAGGTTTGGCGGTTCCACAACGTCGAGTCCGACGGCATGGCCAACGCCTCGCAAACCCTCGGCGTAGGGCGTGAAATGCTCCGCTAGGCCCTCAGGCTCCAGTTCGGCCAGCAACGTGTCGAATATGGACCGAGCGGTGAATCCGGGGCGAATTGCAGGGATAACCTTTTTCAGCGCTTTGTGGCCAACGACCAGCGCTCGCTCCTGTTCCCGGTCGGCGCCGGGCATCAGAATGGTAATGCCCCCGTCGTTGCAATAATTTCCGAAAGCCGGATTGAAATCCAGCATGACGAAATCGCCGGGTTCGATCTTGCGGTCCGTCGCGCGCCAGGCGGGGTACCTTGTGTTGGGCCCGGACATGACGACGGTCGCCGAGCCGATATCGGCATTGAGCTTGCGCGCGATGTTTTCCGCAACCCCGGCGACCTGGATTTCGGTCATGCCGACCTCGATCAGCCTTACCGCTTGCCGCAGCACCTCGTCGTTGATCTCTGCCGCGCGCTCCATTAGCGCGATTTCCGTTTCGGTTTTGATCTTTCGCAGGTCCAGCATGATGTCGTCGCGCGATGCGAACAATGCCAGGGGCACGGCTTGGGAAATTTGCTCGTAAATCTCGAATGGCAGGATATTCTTGCCGATCAACCCGATCTTGCTTTCCCGCCCGGCGATCGGCGCAAAGATTTCGGGTAGATCTGTAAAGGGACGGTGAATGCCGCGGATGTCCTTGATCCAGCAAAGGTCCCTCGCCGCATATGCGTTCAAGCGTCCCAGGAGGACAACCGGCTCCAGTTCCCCGATCAGGATGACAAGCTGAGGGGATTCCTCGATCACGTTAAGCGGTTTATAGTTGGTGATATAGGACGAATGGCCTGTACGATACTCGTCGGAGTAGATTACGAGAGCATCGTATCCCTCGGTCTTCATTCGGCTCCTAAGGTTTTCGGTCCTCTGCATTAGTTCTTTATCGGTGATTCTCACGTCGGGTTCCCTTTAAGCTTTGCCTTGTTATCGGCCGACAAGGTCGGGTATTGTCAGTATTAGGCCTGGAAACAGGGCCACGGCGATTAGGACGACGATGAGCACCGCGCAGAAAGGCACCAGCGCCCGGAAGGCCTGAGAGATGGTAAGCCCGGCAATTGCGCAGCAGATGTAAGTCAGGATGCCTACGGGCGGTGTCACCGAACCAATTACAACCGCCATGACCAGCACAACGCCGAAATAGACAGGATCGATGCCGAGCCCCTTCACGACGGGGAGTAATACCGGCGTGAAGATGATCAGAATCGGAATTCCCTCTATGAAAAGTCCGAGGACCAGTATGAAGGCCAGAATGAGCAGGACCGCGATTGTCGGGTTGGTCGAAATGCCTCCGAGAATGCCGAGCACGGTTTTTCCAAATCCGGCCCAGGCCAGCAGCCACGCAAAGGACGTTGCCATCGCGATTAGAAACATCGCCGCGGCCGTTGTCACGGCCGCATTCACTAGAAGTTCCCTGACAAGCTTGAACGACAGCGTTCGGTACACAAACGTGCCGACCAGGACCGCATATGCCACTGCGACCACGCCCGCTTCCGTGGCTGTGAATACCCCGGAGAATATCCCGCCCAAAATAATAACGGGCATGGCGAGCGCCCATAGCGCATCCCGAAATGCAGGAAGTACAGGAGGAAGCTCCGTGCGCTTTGGCGCTGGATAGTTCCTCTTCGTCGCTATGTAGTAGGCCATTATCATCAGGCCAATGGCGACCATCAGTCCGGGTACGAAGCCGCCCAAAAATAGCTGCGCGATGGAAACGTTGGCGATGGAGCCATAGATCACCATCATGATACTGGGAGGAATGATTGGCCCCATCGCACTGGCCGAAGCATTGACGGCGACTGCATAGTCGGCGTCGAAGCCATTTTTTTTCATCGCCGGGATCATCATGGATCCAAGCGCCGATGCGTCAGCGGTTGCCGACCCCGAGATACCTGAAAAGAACATGTTAGACACTATGGTGACATGGGCCAGTCCACCGCGAATATGCCCGACAAGCGACCTTGAGAAAGTTACGATGCGCTCCGTAATTCCGCAGGCGTTCATCAATTCGCCCGCAATAATGAAAAACGGGATTGCCAAGAGCGTGAAAGAGTCGACGCCCACGAAGGCGCGGGTGACAATGCTGTTGAGCGGAAGCGTGCCGTCAAATGCCAGCGTCAATGCCGCCGCGATGCCCAGCGCAAAGGCGATCGGTATGTTTATTAGCAAGAGAATGAAGAATGAGATGAAGAGGATCGTCAACATCGAAACGCCTAACCCTTCTGCTCTCTGCTAGCGCGAAGGATAGCGACAATGCGCTCCAGGCAGATCAGAAAGATCAGACACATGGAGATCGGGATCGCGATGTAGATCCATGACATCTGCACGCCAAGGGCCGGCGAGCGCTGCAGCATGTTCATGTTGATGACCGGATAGCTCGCGTAAACGACTGTTGCTGCGAAGACCGCGATGAATGCGTTCGATAGCGCCTCGAGACCCGGTCGGAACCTGTCCGGAAGCAAGTTGACGAACAGGTCGACGCCGAGATGTATGCCTCGGGATAGGCCAATCGCTCCGCCCAGAAAGACAATCCACACGAAGCAATACCTTGCAAGTTCTTCGGACCAGGGAAGCGGAGCCGCGATGACGTATCTAAAGACCACCTGAGCCAGAGTGACCACAACCATCAATACGGAAATAAGAAAGATAGAGTACGCAGCCAAACTCAGAAGCGCCGACAGAATCCTCGACTTCTGCCTAACTTCCGATTGCGACATTCTCCCCCCGGGCTCTCGCCACTTCCATTGAAATCGATTTTACGACGACGCGATTCTTGAGTCAAGACCGTTCTTCCCAAAAGGCCAACTATCTGATAAAAAGCGGTTTGTTTGGACATAGGTTCGCTAAAATGGCGTCTGATACGAGAAAACGATTTCAAGATGATCCGTCTCGGGTTCGCATAACGGATGTTGCCAAACTTGCGGGCTGCGCGCCTGCGACGATATCTCGCGCAATCAACTATCCGGAAAAGGTATCCCCCGAAAGGCGGGCTCGGATCGAAAACGCGATGCTCGAACTTGGCTATGTGCGCAACCACGCGGCGCGCGCGCTTCGCTCGCAGCGCTCGCACATGGTCGGCGTTCTGATCCCGACTTTGGACTATGCGCTTTACGCCCGGCTGGTCGGAGCCGCCAATGGCAAATTCTCGGAGGCCGGCATCTCAACATTGATCGCAACATTCGACTACGATCTGGATGCGGAGCTAAAAGAGGCGAGATTGCTTCTTGAGCGCGGGGCCGAGGCTTTGATCCTTGTCGGAGACCGGCACCGGCCGAAGCTCTACGATTTACTGGATCAGTACGAAGTTCCATTCGTCAATACGTATGTTTATAACGCCGCAAGCGCCTATCCGACCGTGGGATTCGACAATTCCGCGGCAGCGGCAAAGGCGGCGCAGCACTTGGTGCATCTGGGGCACAAGAATATTTGCGTCATTTCCGGAATCACGAAGGACAATGATCGCACGACAAGGCGGCTCGAAGGGATTCGAGCGGAGCTTCTGAGACACGGGATCGAGTTGCCGGAATCCATGGTCGCCGAACGGCCGTATTCGATATCCAACGGTCGAAGAGCCTGTGCGCTTCTTTTGTCGCGGGGAAACCCGCGGCCAACCGCGATTATTTGCGGAAACGACGTTCTCGCTCTGGGAGCCCTGATAGAATGCGCCGCGAAAGGGATGGAAATCCCGGGCGATATTTCCGTTGTCGGTTTCGATAATCTCGAATATGCGGCGCACTCCAACCCGCCGCTTACGACGGTCGACGTTCCGGCGGAGGAAATGGGGGCCGATGCCGCAGGGTACATTCTCGGAAAACTGAATGGAAACGAAGTGGCGACTCACGTGTTGGTCGAAGTACAGCTGATACTCCGAAACTCGTCGGCCCCGCCTAAGTGGCCGGGCGCTCTTGCAGACCCGAACAGGTAGCGGACCTTCCTTTCAACGGGTATGCGAACGCCCGTCGCATCAAGCCTTCGATGCATCTCAGCCCCATCAGCCGTAAATTGAACCGCAGTGCGCCTTGTTGAAATTTAACAACGCCTATGCATGGTACCGATTTTCTTGATCATATCGAAGCGCCATCAAGACGAGCTGAATGCGATTTCGCTCCGCATCCAAAACTCACGCGATATACTCCTTCGCCAGCATGGGAATTCTTTGCGGTTAGGCGTAGCGGATCAGTGAATTCGGCATAGAAAAATCAAACCTGCGCGCCAATCGCGAGCAGAGTCCCGCTTGGAGCAAGAGTCGCATCGCCGGCCCAAATTGCCCTACCAAAACAAGGCAAGTGCGGACAACTCGAGTGGGGAATGCCCTAACGATCCAAGCCACGCTATATGGAACACTGCGTAGCTCACGGAAACCATTGGCGGAACCGGGCGGCGAGACCGGGCAAAGAGCGATCGGCAACGAAGGCGGGAGACCTGCGCATCTCTTGCGACGACATTGGCAAAAAGCCCGTCGACGCATTGCAGAATTATGCCGGACCGCTGCAGGCGCAAAATACTCGAGCGAACGATGCCGAGCCGGGCATGCACAATGCGAGTTGCGACACGAACGCGAGGCCTCTGCGGGATTTTCAAAAATGCAGGGAAGCGCAGGATCGGCACTGAAAAAAATAAAATGCATCAAAATGTTACTTGATTCCGTCGAAATCGGTGCAAGATCCCGGCATTTCGCGACTGACCGCGTCCCTGGGGACAATTTTCGAAGCAAGGCCGACGCACGCGAAAAATCGCTCGGCCGGCCGCTGAACGGCGCGTTAGCGACTCCGGCAGGACGACGCAAGTCGCGAATACAGGCACAGGCATGCACGAGTTGCGCCCGCGGCCAACTGGATCGCGCCATCCAGCCACCGTGGACAACTCCCCAAGGAATCATCGTTGCGCTATTCAATTGAAAGAACAATCCTGCAAAAGCGCGGCGAATCGCCAGAATCCCGCGCTTTTACGCCCCTATCGACACCTCGAGGTCCTGGATCATCGAACGCCGCCGAGCTGGACATCCGTGCTCAATTCACCCGGCGAAAGCTCTCTTTCCTCACCGGAAGCGAAAAGGGGCGCGCCGCCTGGGACGGATGTCTATAGGCGATGAAAACCTGCGCCGCGCTGGACGGTTCGTACCGGGACTACCTCGCCAGCCGCTTCGGTATCGCCGGGCGCCGGACGTGCCTCGGCCTGCCGACCTCGCCAGGAGCCGCTCAACGGCCAGACGCCTGCTCACAGAATTCAAAACCCCGCATCCGCGTCAACCTTGGGATGTTTTCTGTCTTCTCAGTTCTTGCAAGTTGCCCCTATCGCATTTCGTCCGCAAAAAGCGGCCGACTTGCGACAGCGCAAGATGGCTGAATCAAGGGTTCGAGTTTGCTTTGTTGCCAAAGCCGACCATATTTCAGTTCATTTGGCTCGGTTCCCGCAGGCGAGCGGCAATGAGAATTCTACGGCGCCACTGGATTAGACGGAAATTGAGGGATTTTAGGGCGGACCATGCGAGGCTGCGATCGCTGCCTCTCAAAGTGATTTAGCTGCTTGGCAATCCTATTGGATTCGCATTTCAGCTTTGCGCGGTGATCGAATGTTGTCCGCCTGAAAACGGCATCGTCAAGGAATTCTGCTTCCTAAGCGGTCGAACCGAGCCGGCCGGATCAATTTTGATTCGTCTGCCAAAATACGGCCTAGGTCTAATTGGGCGACTGGCCTTTGACCCGGCACTTTAGCCGATCTTAAGTGGCGGCGGCGCGCGTCAGCGATAGCCTCGCCGTTTCCAAATGCTCTTTCATAACTGCTGCGGCTCCTTCCGGGTCTCGCGATCGGATCGCATCGACGATCCGCCGATGCTGCGCATTGTATTGGACGATGATCCCTGGTTCGAGAGTCAGATGCCGCATTCTAGTCCATTCGTCCTGCTTTCGGACGGAATTCATTTGCTTGGCAACCCATAGAAGCAGCTGATTGCCGGTCGCTTCGACAAGCCGCGTATGAAATTCGGCATCCAACTCGGAAAAGCTAATCCTGTCGTTGACTTCATTTTCCATTGATTCAAGCAAATGATCTAAATCGTCAAAGTCCGTTCGGCGCGCGTTGAGAACTGCGAGGCGGCAAATGTGCGGCTCAAATGCAAAACGAGCGTCGATCAGCTCAAGCGGGCGGATCGAGTCGAAAGGAAGATCTTGCGCGTTTGCTTGCCTCGCAGAAAGAACAAATGATCCGCTGCTCCTGCGAATTTCAAGCAGATTCTCGTCTTCCAGCTTTGAAAGCGCTTCGCGAACGGTGCTCCGCGAGACGCCGAAACGAACGGCGAGTTTCCTTTCGGGAGGAAGCCGTTCGTATTCACTCCAGGTCTTGTCGGCGATTTCGCCTCTGAGGATGGACGCGATTTCAGATGATCCAGTGCGCCGAATTGGCGAATCAGTCATGCAATCCCTCCGGAATTTGAACCAATTATATACCAAAGCCGAGACAATTTCAAGAATGGAGAATTTTTGGCCTACTCCAGTTGCGGGTTTGGTCGGCTTCAGGTAAATTTGATGCTGAACTGATTCGCGCGTGAATTTAAGTGTCGGGTCAGGGTCGCGCTGAAGATCGCTTATTTTGCAAGGCATGCCCGCAACTCGGCGCGGCTGTCCAAGAGGCGGGGCGCCGTAGCCGCTCGCGCCGCGAAAATTTTAGTGCGAATTCGCGGAGCGAGCCTCGGGCCCTGGCTCTCAACAACGCGCTTTTAAAGATTGTGAAGGAAGAAAAATGGCTGAAACGGATATCGAAAAGTTTGTCAATGCGCCGGGGCGGGACGAACTCGTGAAGGAAGTCCGGGAAAAGATCGATCGGCTCGGAATAGAGTATCTTTACCTCCAATTCGTGTCGGTGACCGGAAAAATCATGGGCAAGGGCATTCCGGCCGATCATTGGGAGACTGTCGCTTCCAAAGGATTCCAGCTCGTTTACGGCGCCACCGTGAATCTATTCACTAACCGCAGCGGCGATTATCTGGGCTACGGTCCGGAAGCCGCGGAACTGGTCGGAATACCCGAACCGGAGACAATGGTTCAACTTCCCTGGGAAAACCGCATCGCGCGATTTTATTGCACGCTGTTTCGCAACCGCGAAGAGCGAAAGGAGCCGGGCGCGTTTCTGACAGCGGATTGCCGCGGCAACCTGCGCCGACTTCACGCCGAGTTTCGCGAAAAGCACGACGGGCTGCATCTGCGCATGGGAACCGAACCGGAAATGATGTGGCTGAAACGCGATGCGGACGGAAAGCCTGCGGGAGGGTTTTCCAAGCCGTTCTGCTATCACATCGACCAGTTCGAAAGCCTGCGCCCGGTCTATATGAAGGTCATAGAGTACGCGCGCCGCATGGGTCTGGACATGATCCAGGGAGACCATGAGGATGCTCCTGGCCAGCTTGAGCTAAATTGGACATTCGACGAAGTGCTGCGCAATGCCGACAGGCTGACGACTTACCGCCAGATTTGCGCGCAGGTCGCTCGCGAATTCAACCTGATCGCCTGCTTCATGTCGAAACCGTTCGTTGGAGTTTCCGCATCCGGGTGCCACCACAATCTTTCGCTCTGGTACGGAGGGGAGGAAAAGGCGCGCAGAACTGGCAACGATGTGAACAACTTGCCCGGCATGGAACAGAACTTCATGTACTTGTCCGGCGGCGAGAACACCTTTATGCCGGACGGCGACGATTTGCAGTTGCCTGGCAAGGTTGGCTTGAAGACCATCGGCGGAATCGTCGCTCATTTGAGAGCGCTTACGGCCATCGGATCTTCGACTGTTAATTCCTACCGGCGATTGTGGGATACCGGATTCTGGGCGCCTGTTTTCGCGGACTGGGGATTTCAGAACAGGACGACCGGACTTCGCGTTTCAGCGCCGGGCAGATTCGAATACCGTTCGGTGGATTCCATGGTCAATCCGTATCTTATGGGTTCGGTTATTCTCGCTGCGGCGGATGACGGAATAGAAAACAATCTCGATCCCGGACCGCCCGAGGAACGCAACATCTATGAAGCGATAGAAGCTGGCAAGGAAGTCCAGAAGCTGCCGATGTCGCTCGGCGAAGCACTCGACGCTCTTGCGAACGACGAAGTCATCAAGCGCGGATTGCCGGGCGAGATGTTCCGTCTCTATCATGAATACAAGACCGACGAGTGGGAGCGGTTTATGCACACGGTCACGGACTGGGATGTCGATACGTACCTTGACTGCCTGCCGTGATGTTTTTCCGGGGCGGCGCGCGCCGCCCCGGAACAAGAATGTCAACTAAGGAAGGGTTGAAGAAATGTGCGGAATAGCGGGATTGATCCATCGGGGCAGATCTTCGGTGGTCGGCTCGGAAATGACCGCGATGCTGCAGGCGCTGAAGCATCGCGGACCCGACTCGACTGGATACGCGGTGTACGGCGAAGGGAGCCCTGGCGATTTCGTCATGCGATTCAAGGTTGCCGAGCAAGAGGACATGGGGCGCGGCCACGGCATTCATGCGCTGATTAAGGAGCGAATTGAAAAAGTCGACGGAATTCTCGTCGAGCACGGCGCCGAAGTTAAGTCCAGGGATAGGGCTACAGAATACGCTTTGCGGTATATTCTTTCGCACGACGGCGATACGGAAGATATGGCTCGCCATATCGAAGAAACCGAAGGCGTTGAAATCCTATCTCTGGGCAACGGCCTGGAACTTATAAAGGATCTCGGAGACGCCGAGACGGTGGCGGAGGCCTACAACCTGGACGATTTCGTCGGAACGCATGCGATCGGCCATACAAGGATGGCGACCGAGTCCGATGTCGATATCAGGTCCGCGCATCCCTACTGGGCATTTCCCTACAACGACATTTCGGTCGTTCATAATGGCCAGATAACAAATTACTGGCTCATGAGGCGCGAGATGGAACGTCAAGGCCACAGGTTCATGTCCGACTGCGATTCTGAACTGCTGGCCGTCTATACAGCGCACAATCTCGCTAGGGGCGTTGAATTGGAAGACAGCCTTCGCCGTTCGGTTGAAGAGATTGACGGAGTTTTCACCTATCTGGTCGCAACGGAGAATCAGCTCGGCATGGCCAAGGACACGATGGCGGCGAAGCCTCTAGTACTTTACGAAAGCGACGATCTCATCGCCATGGCATCGGAAGAAGTTTCCATAAGGTCGATCCTTCCGCAGGAAATCGATACTTGGGACCCTTACGACGAGGAAGTACGAGTATGGCAGACGTAACCGACTTCGAATTGAGAAATTTGTCGCAGGAACAGCGAGCGAGGCTGCTCGGTATGGATACCGAGCAGCTCACCGGCCGTTCGATGTTCGTCGAATTCGATCCCGATGAGTCTAGCAGATTCACATATCCTTGGGCTCCGGATGTGGACTACAACAAAAGGTCCGAGATCGACGCCGGCGATTTGTCCGCGACTGAAGCAAACATCCGGATTCGCAAGCTCATGAGCGAAGGATACGGTACTGTCGTCGTCAAAAACCCGCGAGGAAAGCATGGCTTGGGCGTTGGCATTCTCAATCGCCTCAACCTGATTTTTGAAGGTTCGCTCGGCTATTTCGGAGTCGGCCTGATTGACGGTCCGAATGTACGGATCAATGGCCGGGTAGGCTGGTCGTGCGGCGAGAACATGATGTCGGGCACGGTTGTCATTGAAAAAAACGCTGGCTCGACTTTCGGAGCGGCGATCCGCGGCGGCGATCTGGTCTGCAAGGGATCTGTCGGTTCGCGAACGGGAATCGACATGAAGGGCGGCACGATTATCGTGGGCGGCGATACGGGCGCGCTTTCCGGATTCATGATGCAAAGAGGCCGCATGATTGTATGCGGAAACGCCGGAAAAAATCTCGGAGATTCTATGTACGACGGGACGATTTTCGTAGGCGGCGAAATCAGAAGTCTCGGCGTGGATGCCGTGGAAGCCGAAATGCGGCAATTCGAAAAGGATTGGCTGACCAGGAAGCTGCGGCTCTACGGTCTGCTCCCGGACGAGGGCGTCGACCACTTCAACAAGATCGTAGCGGGCAAGCAGCTCTGGAACTACGACAATCTGGAGCCGACCGAGAAGAAGCTAATTCTCTAGGAATTTGAAAGGGGGCAAGGAATGGCCGACGGAGGCATGCCAGGCAAAAGGCCGCTGGACCGAGACGTGCACCGGCTGGGGGATTCCTTTATCTTCCCGCCGCACGTAATCGACGACATTCACATCAAGTCGGAACTGGGCCGCTATAGGATGCGCGGCTTTTCGCTCTTCAAAAAGATTCCGCATTGGGACGACCTTACATTTCTCCCGGGCACGCTTACCCGATTCGTGATCGAGGGCTACCGCGAAAAGTGCGAAACAAAGACCCTAATCGGCCCTATGGCGAAGAGGCCGCTTGAACTCGACATCCCCGTTTACGTGACCGGCATGAGTTTCGGAGCATTGTCGTACGAGGCGAAAACCGCTCTGGCAAGGGGTGCGACTATGGCCGGTACCGCCACGTGCTCCGGCGAAGGCGGCATGATTCCCGATGAACGGCGGTATTCGTCGAAATGGCTATATCAGTGCATCCAGTCCCGATACGGCTTCAACCCGCATCACCTGGTCCTCGCCGATGCCTGCGAGTTCTTTATCGGACAGGGATGCAAGGTAGGGCTCGGCGGGCACCTGATGGGTCAGAAGGTTACCGACCAGGTTGCGGAAATGCGTTCGCTTCCCGCGGGAATCGACCAGCGGTCTCCGGCGCGGCACCCCGACTGGCTCGGACCGGACGATCTTGCCTTGAAGATTCACGAAATTCGCGAAGCGACCGACTGGCGCATACCGATTCAACTCAAGCTCGGCGCCGCGCGCGTATACGACGACGTTCGCATGGCGGTAAAGTGCGGCCCGGATTCGATATATATCGACGGCATGGAAGGAGGTACCGGCGCCGGCCCTCACCTTGCCACTGAAGAAACGGGCGTTCCGGGGATGGCGGCTATTCGCCAGGCGCGGAAGGCGATCGACGATCTGGGCAAGCGCGGCGAGATATCTCTTGTCTACGCTGGCGGTATACGAAATGGCGCCGACGTGGCCAAGGCCATCGCCCTTGGCGCGGACTGCATCGCCATCGGCCACGCGGTCATGATGGCTCTCAACTGCAACAAGGACATACCGGAAGCCAATTATCCCGAGGAAATCGGCGCGGAGGCCGGGCATTGCTACCATTGCCATTCGGGAAGGTGCCCGGTCGGCGTGGCGACGCAGGATCCGAGACTGCGCGCGCGCCTCGACCCCGACGAGGCGGCCGAGAGGGTCTACAATTTTCTTCACACGCTAACGATTGAAGCGCAGATGTTCGCGCGGGCTTGCGGGAAAACGAATCTGCACTCGCTGGAGCCGGAAGACCTCGCGGCATTGACGATGGAGGCATCGGCAATGGCCGGCGTACCTCTCGCGGGCACCAACCATACGGTTGGAATTGAAGACTACCACCACCTTTGAGGAGAAAGGAATGGCCGGAACAAGCTACAAGGGCTCAAGCATCGACGACGTGGACCAGTTTCTGAACGATTCGGAAGGGCTTGGGACGGAACGAGAAAAGGAAATCGGGCAGCACATCGGCTATCGGTACGATGTCAATCTCGTACCCGACTACTCGCGGCTGACGCCTTTTCTCAAAGAATACATGGAGGTGATGGGTTGGGACGACCTGAATTGGCTCGAAGATGTTCACATGGGATACGAGGAAGGCAAAGCGGCGGTTTTCGACCGCAATATCAACAGCTGGGTTCGCGTTCCGGATAGCGTCGAATTGCCCTCGAATCAGCAGGACCGCGACATGATTGCTCGCGAACTTCTTATCAAGTTTCAGATGTCGAAGCGGCACCCTCTCGTCGCTTTGCGCCAAGCCTATTCGAAGTTCTAGCCATGAAAGCCTGTTTCGAAGCGGGGCTATTGCAAACGCGCCCGCAGCCGGATTTCGCATCCGCCATCGACGAAGCCATTGCGCTAGCCGAGCAAGCGGTCGAAGACGGCGCCGAATTCCTCATGCTTCCGGAATATTGCGGCGGTCTGCGCTCGGAGGGCGCAATGCTGGCGCCGCCTACCGCAACCGAAAGCGAGCATCCCGTGTTGGCGGCGCTGCGCGAATTCGCGCATTCGCGCAAGACCTGGATTCTTGTGGGTTCCGTCGCGATCGAAGGCCCCGACGGAAAATTCTTCAATCGCGGATTCGTTATCGACGGTTGCGGCGAAATACGTTCCCGCTACGACAAGATTCACTTGTTCGACGTTGAGCTTTCGCCGAGCGAAATCTACCGTGAGAGCGCGCGCGTCCATCCCGGAAGCAGGGCCGGCCTCGCAACTACGGTTTTTGGTCGGATCGGGTTCACGATCTGCTATGAACTGCGATTCCCCGGGCTATATCGCGAACTCGCCCAGGCGGGAGCCGACTTCCTTGTCGCGCCTGCGGCGTTCACCAAGAAAACGGGCGAGATGCACTGGCATATTCTCAACCGCTCCAGAGCTATCGAGAACGGGTGCTACGTACTTTCGCCTTGCTCTACCGGTCCCGTGCCCGGCGGCGGAGCTTGCTTCGGGCATTCGCTCGTCGTTGATCCTTGGGGCCGAGTAATTGGCGACGGCGGCATTGGCCCGGGTGTCGTGAGAGCGCATGTCGATCTTAATCTCGTTGCCGATGCTCGGCGGCGCATCCCGAGTCTGAAGCATGACCGCGCATACGAATCGCCCAGCCGTGAAATCAGGAGCGCGGCTTGAGGAAAGGCGAATCAAGCCCGAAGGAAACGAATATGCGAGAAGCTTTTATTCGCTGGCAATGCCGCGCCAGGCAGCTCGCAATGAGAGAATCGGGCGGCAAGCCAGACGGATCGGCTATTGCCAGTGCGAGATTGCTGCCTGAAACTGAATCGTTTGCCGAAATTATCACCGTGCTTCCTCGATCTCCGGATTTTTCGGTCGTGCCGGAGATGAAGCATATGTTTCAAAGAACCAACGACCCCGCGGAACGCCGGGAAAACGCATTGCGGTTTTTCGCGGCAGGATACTACCAGAACGCCAGGAAGTTCACGGGAGCGCTAACGGCGACATTTGGTCCTGGCTCCAAAGTTTCGCGTCGACTACTGGCTGTCGGGCGTTGCGCACTCAGCTTCGAAGCGTTCGCACAGCGATTTGACTTGGCTTGCGCCGTGCGTTCCCTTCCGATCGGCGACGCGCTTCGCGAGGCAACAGTTTGGCACAACCTCCTGTTTAATCCGGGCCTTCGCCCGAACTCGGACATTTTGGTTTTCGAACCGGATTGGGCAAGCTGTCGAGCGAACCCTCCTCCGCCGAGAAATGTCGCTTCGTGAACCCGCGGCATATGCGGATTTAGCGCGCGATTGTAAATTGAACGGAAAGGCGGCCTTTGCCGCGAAAGCAAAAAAAGGGGTAATTGTTATGAAAAAATTTCGAAACGCGTTGGTTGCCGCTGCCATCGCAGCAGTACCGTCATGGGCTTCCGCTGCCGACAGCAGCGATCCAATCATTGTTCCGCTACACAATTGGTCAAGCCAAATCGTGATGAGTCATATTGTCGGGACAATCTTCGAATCCGTCGGAAACAATGTCGAATATGTGACGACGGACTCGCAAGCCGTATACGAATCTGTTCGGCTCGGCGATGTAACATTGGAGCTTGAGGTGTGGGAAGGAGCGTTTGGCGTTGCTTTTAACGAAGCGCTCGCCAAGGGAGGCCTTCACGATGCCGGCGACCACGCCGTTAGCACGAGAGAAGAGTGGTGGTACCCGAGTTGGACGGCCGAAGTTTGCCCGGGACTTCCGGACTGGCAAGCGCTCGACGAATGCTCGCATTTGTTTGCAACGCCCGAGACTGGCGACAAGGGTCGCTTTCTGGGTGGCCCCGTCGATTGGCTGAAGCACGATCAGGAGCGAGTTGACGGGCTTGGCATGGATTTCGTCGTTGTCAATGCCGGTTCGGCGGCGGCGCTGTGGGCCGAACTGGCGGCAGCCGAAAAGGCCAATCGACCGATTGTTCTGTTCAATTGGACGCCAAATTTCGTCGAAGCCGTCTGGGACGGCGCATTTGTCGAGTTCCCGCCTTATTTCGAGGGCTGCAAGACGGATGCCTCTCTGGGTCCCAATCCCGACATGACCTACGATTGCGGGAACCCGACAGGCGGCTACCTCAAGAAAGCCGCATGGGATGGAATGGAAGAAAAGTGGCCCAATGCCTATGCCATCCTAAGAAAAATCTCGTTCACGAACTACAACGTGGCGGAAATGGCAAAATTCGTCGATATCGACGGCATGGAGCCGGAAGACGCGGCGGCGAGATGGCTTGAAGAAAACGAGGATGTGTGGAAGTCTTGGATTGAAGCCATGAGCTGATCGCTCGAGTATGTAGAAATGATTCGCGCCCCGGTTCCGGCCGGGGCGTAGAAAATTGGGGTTCGATGCATGCAGTCCCCTGAATCGGCGATATCGTGTCGGCAGGCTTGGAAGCTTTTTGGCTCCGACCCGCGCAAGTACCTCGCGTCAATTTCCTCGCAGCACACTTATACCGATATAAGCGGCGACGGATACATTGCCGCCGTGCGAGACGTCTCGCTGGATATCAATCAAGGCGAAATGCTCGTAATCATGGGTCTTTCCGGATCGGGTAAATCGACTTTGGTTCGATGCTTGTCGCGGCTAATCGACGTTACGGGCGGTTCGGTATTCGTCGAAGGACAGGACTTGGCCGAATTATCGGAAAGGGACCTGATCGAATTGAGACGAAGCAAGATGGGCATGGTGTTCCAAAGCTTCGGTCTGCTGCCCTACCGGACGGTTTTGGAAAACGTTGCGTTTCCGCTTGAAATGCGAGGCCAGGATCGCCACGCCCGGCGAGAGCGAGCGATGGAAGTGATAAAGCTCGTCGGCCTCGACGGCCGCGAAGACTACTTCCCGCGCGAATTGTCCGGGGGCCAGCAGCAGCGAGTTGGAATTGCACGTTCGCTGGCGATTGAACCGGACATCTGGTTTCTTGACGAGCCGTTTTCGGCGCTCGATCCGCTGATCCGCCGCGAAATGCAGGACGAATTTCTGCGTCTGCAGGAAATGCTCGCAAAATCCATAGTCTTCATAACACACGATTTCGATGAAGCGTTGCGGCTGGCCGACCGTATAGCTATCATGAAAGACGGCGCCGTCGAGCAATGCGATACGCCGGACAAAATAGTTTTGTCGCCCGCCACCGAATATGTAGCTAAATTCACGGAAGATGTCGATAAAGCTAGAGTCGTGCATGCAAGAGTATTGGCAATGCCAATCGGCGAAGACGACGCTACCGGCGCTCCGGTAGACGGCGATAGAACGGTGCGGGAGCTTGCGCGGCAACTCCTTGAAGAGACCCGCGAAAAGATTCCGGTAGCCGACAGGCATGGCGAGTTAATCGGCGCTATACGACGCAGCGAGGCGTTGAATGTGCTGTTCGGCGGCGAAAAGTGAGCATTGCGTCGGCAGAAAAATCGATAGGCGCCATCACGTTTGACGATGTACGAGTCGGGCAGTTAATCGTTGCCGTCGCCGCGGCGATAGCGCTCCTTCGCTTCCAGCTTCCCGATTTTTTGGTTAGGCCGCCTGATTGGCTCGTCTGGCCATTCGCAGACTGGATTAATTTCGTATTTGTCTTCCTAAAGGACGATTTAGGCTTCATTCACGTTACTCGTTCGATCGCATCGGTCGTTGAATGGTTTCTGGATGTTACCGGAAATCTCCTATACGGGCGCAACAGATGGCCAAGAATTGGCCCGCTGCCGTGGACGACCGTGGCCGTTACGGCGGCGGTTATTGGCTATGCCCTAAATGGCTGGCGGCTCTCGTTGCTCTGCGGCGGCACGTTCGTATGGATCGCTCTCATGGGGCAGTGGAAGTGGGCGATGGAGACCCTGTCGGTCATCGTCGTCGCCGCTCCGGTGTCGGCTATTCTCGGCGTCGTACTTGGCATCGCGGCCTGGCGGCGCAAAACGGTGGAGAAAATTCTCAACCCCCTGTTGAACATCGCCCAGTCGCTTCCGCATTTCGCCTACATGATTCCTGTCGTAGTATTTATTGGCGTCGGACCCAAGGCCGGCGCGATCGTTACGATGATTTTCGCAATGCCGCCCATGATTCGCATGACGCTGCTGGGAATGAAAAAGGTTCCACCCGAAATCGTAGAAAGCGGCAAAATGTGCGGGTCAAGCAGTTGGCAGCTACTTAGGCACGTGCGCGTTCCCACCGCAAGAACAGAAATCCTGCTCGGAGTTAATCAAGTAATAATGCAATGCCTCGCCATGGTCGTATTGGCGAGTTTCATCGGAATGCCGGGGCTGGGGCAAAAACTGCTGCAATTGCTGCAAGCGCTCAAAATAGGGCGATCTCTCGAAATCGGAATCACGATAGTTCTGATCGCAGTTATGCTGGATCGCTGTTCGAAAGCGTGGGTCGTCAAGCAGCCCAAGCACTTCGAGCGAGGTACGCCCTGGCATGTGCGCTATCGAATTCTGGTCGCCTGGGCGGCGTTGGCCGTGGCGACGTTTGCGCTGTCGCTGCTCTGGCCGCTGGCCGACGAGATCCCTCGAAGGCACGCGCTCACTGTATCCAAGGAAGCGGACTTACTGGTGGATTGGTTCGTGCGCCTGGTGGACCCGTTAACGCAATGGCTGCGCGGTTTCTTGATCCGGTTCGTCTTTATTCCGATGCGCGATGCCTACCTTTGGTTGCCATTCATCTCGGTTCTGGCGTTCTGGGCCGGCCTGGGCTGGATGGTGGGCAAGTGGAGATCGGCTCTTGTTTGCCTGGGATATTTCGGATTGATCGCCATGTCGGGTTGGTGGGATCGGGCGATGATTACCGCCTATATGATAACATTCTCGGTTTTTATCGCGGTTGCGCTGGGCCTTCCGCTCGGGATTTGGGCTTCGCGCAGCGAAAGGCGGGCAAGGTTCGTCCTGCTTGTATGCGATACGGCTCAAACCTTTCCGAGTTTCATTTACTTGATACCCGTCGTAATGCTTTTCGGAGTCAACGATGTCGCGGCTATTGGCGCTGTCATCACGTTTGCCCTGGTTCCATTTACGCGGTACACGATTGAAGGCCTTAAGGATACGCCGCCTGAACTGGTAGAGGCGTCCTCGATGTCCGGCGCAAGCGCGTGGCAGCAGCTGTGGAAAGTGCGTTTTCCGATGGCGCTTCCGACTATCGCCGTCGGTTTCAACCAAACTATCATGTTTTCCCTGTTCATGGTGATTATTGCGGCATTCATCGGAACTCAGGATCTCGGGCAGGAAATGCAGAAAGCGCTGTCGTCGACAGATGTCGGAAAGGGCCTCGTTCTTGGCTTGTGCGTCGCGTTCATGGGACTAATGGCAGATCACTTGATAATTCGATGGTCGGATTCAAGGAAGAAAGCACTGGGACTGGAATAATGGCAACTTTGGCGAAGTATCAGACAATATTCGAGAGAAACGGCGTCATCGTGCCCGGCATGCCGGTGCTTGCTCCCGGCGTTGAAAGGTACCCGGTTCCCGGCGGCGGGACCAGAACCGTCTCCGTCGAAGCCGGGGACGAGATCGGAATTCTCGACGTTGAAGGCCAGCAGCGGGCGGAACTCGCTTTTTTCGCCAGCGACGGCAGCTCAAATGCCGGCATGATCGGAGCGAAAAGCGCCGGAAGCGCGAATGGTATTTCAGCCGCTCTGGGAAGTTGTTCGGAATCCGGATCCCGCACGCTTAAGAAACTGGAGCAGCTTGGATTTTCAATGGACAATGCCGACGCCGTTCATGCGCTCGGCGACGGTTCGCGGCCGGGCGACCTGCGACTTTTTTCGGCGGCCTGCGACGGCATTCTGGTCGTCGCGGCACCGGGATCGCCGATGAGCCCTTCGGAACAGAATTTTCCAAGCCAGCTAATACTGTACGTTCAACGCGCTCGGAAAAGGAATGAAGCGGAGTCGTTGTCGCCGCCCGATCCCCTCGCCGATCCGATCGAGGACATGAACATCCTTCCAGGCGAAGCAAAATGCTACATTGTACGCGAAGGAGACTTTATCCAGATTCTCGACGTGAAAGGAAGGGAATGTTCGGATTTTCAAGCGTTTTCGCGGCGTCGACTCGATGCGGGCAAAGAGCGCGAAATCGATCCTACGGCGACGCGTTCGATGATGGGCTCCGCCTATCCCGCACCCGGTATTTTTTCCAAATACTTTAGCGTGGATTTTGAACCGCTGGTGGAAATCGTTCAGGACACGTGCGGCCGCCACGACGCGTTCGGATTGGCATGCACGGCTCGGTACTACGAAGATTTGGGATACCCGGGCCATGCGAACTGCTCAGACAATATGAATGCGGGTCTGTACGAGCACGGAGTCGAACCGAGGGGCGGATGGCCGGCGATCAACTTTTTTTACAACACTATGATCGATGATTCTAACGCGATCGGAATGGACGACCCCTGGTCGCGCCCGGGGGACTTCGTGCTTCTCAGAGCCTTGACCGACCTGGTTTGCGTATCGACGGCGTGCCCTTGCGACGTCGATCCCGCGAACGGCTGGAATCCGACGGACATCCAGGTTCGAACCTATGCGGCCAAGGAAGCCTTTAGTAGGTCGGTAGGGTACAGAAAGTCGCCGGAGGCGGACATGGAAGAAACGAAGAAAACAGGATTTCACGACAGTTTTGCGAAAGAAACCCGAGATTTCGTGGAATATTCCGGTTACTGGCTCCCGAATTCAATAACCGGGCTGGGAACTATATCAGAGTACTGGGGATGCCGCGAGCGAGCTGCGATCATGGATCTTTCGCCGTTGCGAAAGTACGAAGTAACCGGCCCGGACGCGGGAATTCTGATGCAACTCTGCGTTACGCGGAACATGACCAAGCTCTCGGTCGGGCAAGTAGCGTACACGGCGATGTGCTACGAGCATGGCGGCATGGTCGACGACGGTACGGTATTCCGTCTAGGCGACAACAACTTCAGGTGGGTTGGGGGCACGGATGATTCCGGACTCTGGCTTCGCAAGCAAGCAAATGAGCGCGGCTTGAACGCCTGGGTCAGGAACTCGACCGACCAGCTCCACAACATAGCGGTTCAGGGTCCGAAGTCGCGCGAAATACTTGCAAAGATATTCTGGTCGCCGCCGCTCCAGCCTGCGGTCGCGGAGCTCGAAAGGTTCAGGTTTACGATTGCGCGCATCGGCGGCTTCGAAGGCACGGCATGCGTGGTTAGCCGTACCGGATACACGGGCGAACTAGGCTACGAAATATTTTGTCACCCCGGCTCCGCCGGTATCGTATACGATGCCGTTCGCGAGGCTGGGCGCGAGTTCGATGCCGTACCGCTCGGCCTTGCGGCGATGGATCTGCTCCGAATCGAAGCGGGCTTGATTTTCGCCGGCCAGGAATTCTGCGACCAGACGAATCCGTTCGAGGCGGGAATCGGCTTTACCGTACCTCTTCGCACGCAGAACGACGACTTTATCGGGCGGTCCGCATTGGAAGAGCGAAGCAGGCATCCTTCACGCAAATTGGTCGGTCTGGAAGTGGGTGGCGGAACCGTGCCGTCGACCGGGGACAGCGTGCGTATCGGAAAGGCCCAAATCGGCGAAATCACGTCCGCGGCCCGTTCTCCGATTCTGAGCAGGACAATCGCTTTGGCGCGCTTGGATGCGACTTCTTCCGAACCGGGAACACTTGTTGAAATTGGCCAGCTCGACGGACTTCAAAAGCGGCTTCGCGCACGAGTCGCATCTTTGCCGCTTTTCGACCCCGAGCGAAAACGGGTTAGGGGAATCTACGAATCCTGATATTTTTTTCTGGGATTCGGAGCGAAATTCAAACCGGTAAACGCGCAGATCTCTAGATCATCGAGTAATCGGTGGCCGGAAAGAAAGGGCGGCGAATGACGCCGCCCTTCGATTCTTAACCTTGGCGGGAAATTCTAGTCTTCTTCCAGGGCTTCTTCGATTTTCGACTTGTCGCCGAATTGTTGGATTTTTTCCTCATGGTAGGACTTTTCCCAGTTGACGCACCAGACATGCCATCCGATCCAGGTGGCGAGGCCGATGATAACCCAAAGCCATTCGGTTCCTTGGAAGGGGTAGATCGCGCCGACTTCGGCAAGATCAACCGCCCAGCTTTCAATTCCGGTCGTAGTCATTTTTCTTCCTTTCGCTCAGATTGCGTTCGAACGAACTAAATTTCCGATTTCTGCGCTTCGCGGATTTCCGCGGTGGCCGCCCTCTGTTCCTGGGTGGATCTGAAATCCAGGCCGAGAAGTTCAACTTGCTTTGGAATTCTCAGCAAGCCGAACGAATGAAGAATCTTGGCGACGACCCATCCCGGGAGGAATCCCAGCACGAAGAACATGATAATTGCGCCGACGAATTGACCAAGAGGATTGATCGAGGCATATCCTTCGTATGGTGACGAGGGGTGTCCCCAAAGCACAAATCCGGCAATTATCAATCCGGCGAATCCGGCATACCCATGCACGGCGACGGCGCCGACAGCGTCGTCGATCTTAAATCTTCGCTCGACCCAGTGGTGCATCTTGTAGGCGACCCACGCGCCGACCATTCCGATGATCATAGCTTGAATCGGGTGATATATGTCGTTGCCCGCCGAAGCCGCAATGATGCCGGCGAGTCCTCCGGAATATGTCCAGAAGGCATCGCCCTTCGACACCATGAAGGCCGCAAGCATTCCGCCGGAAAGCGACATCAGGAAATTGACCGTTATGGCGCCCAGCGTCGTAGGCGTGAGATAAATCGTGGTCGCGGTCCAGGTTTCGCCGGTGATCAGGCCACCGATTCCGCCCGGATCGATTATCGGCACGTTGCAGGCGACATAGAATCCCCAGAAGCCCGTATAGATGCAGAATAGACCGATGCACACCATCCATGAATTGTGTGGCCGAATGTTTCGAGGCGTGCCGTCCGCCGCAAACTTTCCGATTCTAGGTCCAAGTACAACCAGAACGCCAAGCGCGAAACCGCCGGCGATCGCGTGAATGACTCCCGATGCGTACGCGTCGTGGTAGCCGAGGAGCTGAACCATCCAACCGCCGTAGTGCCATCCCCAGGCCGCGTCGATAATCCACGCCCCCGATCCGATGACCACGGCTAGAATCCAGAATGCTCCGGAGTTTATTCGTTCGATGACCGAACCCGACACAATCGATGCCGCCGTCCAGGAAAACAGCAAAAATGCCGCCCAGAAGACTCCTGTAATGCGATCGCCGAGATTCGTTCCCATAGTGGACGAAATCGGCGAGTTCGCCGCCGCGTCGTCCCACAGGATTCCGCCATTGATAAACGGCCCATTCGGAAACGCCCAATAAATCCACCAGCCGAAATAAAAGAACGTTACAGTTACCAGCGGAATTAGCATTGAGTTCTTCATTAGCGTATGCATGTGGTTGCGACGCCGGCTCGCGCCGACCTCGTACATGCAAAAGCCCACGTGAATTAGGAACATCAATGCAACAGTCAGCCAGTAATAGAACTCCGTAAATACGGTAGTTAGCGCGTCTAAGTTGCTGCCCATACATCTTCTCCCTGTAGATGCGGCAATTCGCCGCATTGATTACATCTGCGAAGATTTTCCGGATCCGCGGCGACTTCTCAAAGCCAGTCCACGCGTCTCGTCTCCCCAAGATGCTACGCGTTCATGCCCAGCTGGGTATGAATCGTAAACAAAATATACCAGATTCTTGAAAAGGAAACCAAAAATATTCTACATTTGCTTAAACGGGACAATATCTAGAATAAATTGAACGGCACAACGGAAAGTGCTGGCGATTTTTCGCGACGACGCGTCATTGCGACTCCGCGAAAATTGTCGTGTAACCTTCTCGACTTGTTTACGATCGATTGTCCTCGATATTGGGGGTCCCAATCCGCATCCTGAGCAAGTTGCATCATTCCGCCGGTTCGGAAAAAAGGGCCGCTCCCTTTTCCGCGTCCGGCCCAAGAGACAATTTTTATCGCGATCCGAAAAAGAGAGCCATTCATGAAAAAGGCGAGCGAACACAGAAGAGAGACTGCGTACACGCTGGAGACGGGACCTGAACACAGGCGATACTACGACGGCTGGGCACCCAGCTACGACACGAAGTTCGCCGATGCCGAAGGGTACGTTTACCCAGCGGCTGTTGCGTCCCGGTTTCTTGAAATAGCTGACGCTGGAGACTCTCCCGTCGCCGATATTGGATGCGGCACCGGTCTAGTTGGAACGAAATTTAAAGGCGCAGCATTCGAAATCGACGGTTTCGATATTTCGCCGGGAATGATCCGCGAAGCGGAAAAAAAAGGAGTTTACGGGAAGCTCGTTGAACTCGACTTACTTGACCGCAAAGATCTGCCGGTCGACAAATATGGAGGACTGGTAAGCTGCGGAACTTTTACACTTGGGCACTTGGGTCCGGACGGTCTAATGAATTCCCTGGTTTTGGCCAAACGCGGAGCGCTCTGCGTCTTTGGAATTAACGCGCGGCACTTCGAACAGGCTGGATTCGAAGAATTTCTCCGGCGGCTTTGCCGGGAGGGGCGAACGACGGCACCGCAAATAGAAACGGTCCGAATCTACGATTCAACGACGGACGACGCGGATCTCGTCAATTTGGCAAAACTCGCCATTTTTCGAACACTAGAGTGAAATCGTTATTTCGTCGCCTGGAAGTTCACTTTGATCGCCGACGCCTAAGCAGTGTCGCTGCCGCACCCGGCAAATTTTAATTTCCGCCCTGAACGATTGAAAAGATCTAGGATCCAACTGAACGTTTAAAAAGTAGGAATGTCAATTCATCCAACCTCTTGGCGGCAATATGATGCCGAGATTTGGCGGACCGGCGAAAAAGATACGAGTTCCAAAACAGGAAATTGCGCGCGACCTGAAAGCATGCCTTGTCAGAATCCGCTCGTTTATCGGCACTTCAAACAGCGCGGGCGGTCAATTCGGTGGCGGGCAAACTCGCTCCCCCACGCAACGAGGAAATGTGCCGCCTTGATGCGGTTAGGGTTGAACGATTCAGCCCGCGAGATGCCGTACACCGGCTGGGACGCGTCCAAATTTTCTGAAAGCAAACCTGAGATTCGCAATGCTTGTCCGCTACTTTCACCCAATCTAGCTCGAACGATGCCAAATTCACAAGTTGTAGTAAACCGATCGTCGAATCGGAGGGTCTCGGACGATTTCGGGCGGCATCGCACCACGATCGATCCGATGGTCGCCCGCAACGGCGGCATCCGGAATTTGCGATAGAAGCAGGCCCATAGGGAAGCCGGCGAACAACTCTCGGCCGCCACGTTGAAGCCGCGCCAAGTTACCGGCGCCGCGGAGCCTCGTTGGGGACATGTTGAAATGGGCATCGCCGGAGCCCGAGCCGGTCTCCGGTCGGCTCCGGAAGAAGCGCCTGCCCGTGGCGGGACGCGAATGGCGCCACTAGCGCGTCTGCGCCGATACGGGAAGTAGCAGAATTGGGAGGGCGTCGGACGATGTGAGGTGAGTGCCGAAGGAAGTGCCTTGTCGGTCCCGAAGTTCGCGTGCATTTGACCGACTTGGGCCAGGGTATTGAGTTCGCCGGCTACGCGTCGGTGGTGGAGGCATTCGGCGCAGTTCTTAACTTTGCGCTACCCTAATCATTTGAGGGTGCGAATCCGGGACGGGCATACCAACGTGCCCGCGCGTGAGCGCCTCCCGAACGGGGCCGTCTGACTTTCGCCAGGTCTCCGACGCAGAGGTCTGGGCGGTCAACGACTGCCACAATGCGAGGCGGAGGAATTCGCTCGACTTCCGTACCCGACGGTGGCTCTCGATGTAGCATTGGCGTAGGCCGCTCCGGGCCGCGACGAAGTCGTCGGGTTTGCGACTTGCGCCGCCGCTGCAGCGGAGTCATGATGGGTTGGCCGGGGAGCAGGGCCAATTTCGGCGCGTCTCGAAAAAGAAGTGGGCCGCAGAAAATTATTTTTGATTTGCGACAATTCCGAATGGGACTTGCCCGTTCAGGCATCATCCGAAATCGGTCGAGAGAATCGGAGTACATTCGAATGGCATATACAAACTCGCTGCAAAACCGAATGATTGTGCTCGGTACAATAGCGGCAGCAATTCTGTTCTTCGTATACGACCTATATGTTGATGCGTTTATCGAACATGAATACTTAACTTTTCACTTCATAGTTGAATCGGTCGTTTTCGCTGGCGTTTCGATCGCGCTATTGGCCGGCATACGCGATCTCTTGCGGTTGCGAACTCGCTTGGCCCGGGAAGAAAAACGCCTCGACGTGTTTTCGCGCGCATTGGCGGAAAGTATCGACATGCAGATGGGCGAATGGCAATTGACTCCTAGCGAAAAGGAAGTTGCCTGGCTGGTCGTCAAGGGCTACCGATTTTCCGAAATTGCCCGCGCCCGAGGTGTTAAGGAAAATACCGCTCGTTTACAGGCCTCGTCGCTATACGCAAAGGCAGGAGTCAGCGGACGGTCCGAGTTCGTTGCCGAGATCATCCAATCTTTACTGTTTTCGATCCCCGATTCGCCCACGCCTAAGAACGTGGATTCTGGAAACGGAATCATATCGCAGTGAGAAGCCTCGCCGGCACCTCCGAATTGATCTGGTACTGTGTACGGCGAAACGGCATCGTGCAACGCGACGGCTGGCTCCGCTGCGCCAAACTGGACGATTTACGAAAATGCGTAAATGCGTCTCCAGACGATATTGTAGAGGTTTGCAAGGTCTATCGATTGCAGGCCGTACCGCCTAGGAGGTTCACCGAGGTTTTCATGAACCGTGCCCGCGGGCTGAACGGAATAGAATTTTCTTTTCGAGATGACCTAGCCCGACTTGCGCCAACACGGATGATTGCCGCTAACCTCAGCTTTGAAAGGGCATTGGACAAATTCCTCCTCCAGCGCGATATCGATCTTAGGACATTTGTTGCCCACGGATCACTGCGAACCTTTTCCGCCGAGCAGTTTTTGCTTAAGGCTGACAAAGGGAACGGGCGAATTGATCTGTTTCGCGGTTCTACACTTGTTGACGAAAAGCCGGCGATCAGTCGAACCGCGGTTGCCGAAATGGCGGACGGAATCGGACAATGGATGATCAACAACCAGTGCTCAGACGGAGCCATACCGTACAAGTACTGGCCGAGTCGGGGTACTGTGTCGCCCGCCGACAATGCAATACGCAACTTTCTCGGGTCATGGGCTCTAGCGCGTTGGGGCAAATTTAGCGGGAACGATGCGTTTCGCCTGGCGGCTCGGCGAAATCTACGCTTCAACTTGAGGCGTTATTTCAAGCCTATCGGCGATGGTCGAGGCGCCATCGTGGAGAGTTCCGGAGCCAAGCTAGGGGCGGCCGCCATAGCTGGATTGGCCATACTTGAAAATTCAGGTGGAGATGAGTTTGTCGAAGAATTGTCTATGCTTGGCAAGGGGATAAATTCTCTGGCGGACGATAAGCTCGGATTCCGAACTTTCTTCTTTCCGCAGGAAAGAGACGGAGAAAATTGGAATTTTTACTCCGGCGAAGCGCTATTGTTTTGGGCTGTTGCGACACGTCTAGGGTTGCCTACGGCGCCCTCGATCAGTCGATGCGTGTCTACCTTCGAGACTTGCCGCTCTCGTCACTACCGGCGGCGAAATCCAGCTTTTGTACCTTGGCACACCCAAGCCTGTGCGGTGCTCTATGGGCTATCAGGTTGCCGGAATTTCGCGGACTTTACATTCGAGATAAACGACTGGTTGCTACCGATGCAGCAGTGGCACGGCTTACCGCCGGATATGAAGGGAAGGTTCTACGATCCGGCGCGTCCGGAATTCGGTCCCCCCCATGCCGCTTCAACGGGCGTTTACTTGGAAGGGCTTGCAACGGCAGTGTCGCTTGCTCGAATGGTTAATGATCCGGGGCGCGTCTCGGCGTACGAGGTGGCGATTGGCCGTGGATTGCGGTCCTTGAGGCAGTTGCAGTTTCGGGGCGCTCATGACGCATTTTATGTTTCAAAGAAAAAGCGCGTTATTGGCGCACTTCGAACGGAAGTTTACGACAACGCGATACGCATCGACTCGGCTGCCCACGCACTGCTTGCTGCGGAAAGAATATTGAGGCAGACGGGTGTCGAGGCACCCGAATTACCGGTTCCGAATCTCGGCTCAATGCTTGAATAGTGCAGCCTCTAACGCGTTTCCGGCTCGACAATTTCCGCGGTCGGACTTCAATTTCCTCTTTTTTGCGGAAAGACATAAAATCCTCGTCCTCGGTGAGGCAGCACATCGAAAATCAAATGCACGCGTTCTTCGGTTGAACTGTTTTCAGCCCAGTGCATTGCCTTGTTGTTGAACACCCAGAGCTCCCCTTCGCGCATGACGACGGTTTCGCCTTCAGTAGTCAGCGGACTGCCCAAGGAGCTTTTCAAGACCAAGTGAAACCTATCCCTAATCCGATAGTATTCGCCGGCATCGATATGCGGAAAAACTTTGCATTCCGGCAGAAGGGCGACGAGAGTAGCACGGCCAAGCTGTCCTTCCTGGGCGTCAGCCACTCTTTGGCAATACTCCAGAGTTTGCGAGAAATTCCGGGCGGCAGGCGCAATCCTGCTCTCATGCACATCGTTGGCGTTGCGCGCGCCCGGCGGCAGCGGTTTTCTAGCAGCACGTAAAAAAATGTTCCGAGTATTTCTCTGGCAACGAACATTGCGCTGGCGACTTGTGTCCGCCAACCACATCTCGGGCGACACTTCCAACTCCTCCAAAATTGGCGAAATGTCTTCGCTTTCGGAAATTCTTGTGAAATGCATCATTGTTTCGGTGTCCTCGGGTTCCACACGATTTAGGTCGCTTCAGATCAGGATGCCCGACTGATAAAATCCCGGCACGCCCTGGATTGGTCGCGCATTACTTTGTAATCGCTAATCATTTCGACGATCGGGGAGTTGTCAGGCATTTTTTCGATTGTAGCCGCTGCCTGACTCTGAAATTCAGCATCGTAGTCGATTACGCGCGGGCAGATCTCAGAATTTGTCGTCACGCAGGATGCCAGAAAGACTGGCGGAACTATCAGGACGATTTTCCAGAGCTTCAAGCATTTTCCGGCGTAGCTCCGCAAGTCTGCTTTCATAGTCCCCATCGCCGTCGCCGTCTCCGTCCCCGTCTCCGTCGCCATCGCCATCGCCATCTCCATCTCCATCGCCATCTCCGTCTCCATCGCCGTCTCCGTCGCCATCGCCGTCCCCGTCTCCGTCGCCATCGCCATCGCCGTCCCCGTCTCCGTCGCCATCGCCGTCTCCGTCGCCATCGCCATCGCCGTCCCCGTCTCCGTCTCCGTCGCCGTCTCCGTCGCCATCGCCGTCCCCGTCTCCGTCCCCGTCTCCGTCGCCATCGCCATCGCCGTCCCCGTCTCCGTCTCCGTCGCCATCGCCTTCTCCACTAGCGCGGGCTTCAAAGAACTGAAGAGATGGCTTTCCGCTCATAATTTGGATCCCGCTTAGCACTGGAAGAAACAATGTCATCAGCACGCTGCTTATGAGCAATGTTAGTTTTTGAATTATACGCGAACCGGCGTTCCTTTTTTCCATGCCAAATTGTTCGTCGCGCATTTTGCCTTCTCCTCCAATGTGAGTGCAGGATTGCAAAATAAAAGTGTTCCAAAATCAGAGTGCCTGCTATCGCATGTTTGTTATATGGTGCTATTTTTACGAGTTTATTATACATTCTAGCTATGGTGAGGCGCGTGTTCGTCGATCCCGGACGCTTGTTGAATTCAATTTTCTCGATGAACGAGGATCTTTAGGAGGGGTTGATAATTTCGAATTTTCCGAAGTTGTAATTTCATTTGGATTCCTGTGCAGGTTGAAGCCGAGAGTTCGATTCGGTCGGTTACTGCATCCGACATAGGATTTCCGGAAATTGCCATTCCGAACTCTCGCAGCTTGCTCCATTGAAATGAAACGATTTGCATTAGCGAGTAACAGTCGGATTAAACTTGAAGGTGCTGCGCCCGATTCTTGGAGGTCTGCATCAATTTCCGCGGAGCGGTTAACGCTGTTCAGCAGGTAGTCAAATCCTGCATGATTCCATAGACGCAAAGAAGTCGTCTGAAGGACAAAATCTTGCTGAATAAGTAACTGATGTTCGTCGCTAACCGGTTGATGAAAGAGTCCGGTGAAATGGAAGGTCGATCAGGATTATTCCGGCTACTGGAACCGACCCATAGGAAAATTCCACGAGAGCTCTTCATCGGCGATCAGCGAATGCATTGTCCAACAAGTTAGGTGCTGTGAAAATTGAGAGTATACGACGGGTGCAGGCGAGATAATTGGGTCGCGCCGCCCACTTGCCGCTCTGCGCTCCGGTCGGGGTAGTCGGCTATTTTTTTTACGACGCAGTATCCAGCCACAAGGAAAATGTTGGGCCCGGCATGCTATGTTGCAAACGTTATTTGGTAAAGAATTCACCTGCATCTGTATACGACCAACGAATTGGCAAGTGCTCAAGATGCAATACAACACATAGTAATTCGCAGTCCTTGTGATTGATTTCCGACATTTTGTTGTCACATTTTGGCGATTTGTAAATTTTTTTTCTAGCCGCTTCCTCGCGCGGTTAGATTTCTTGCCCGCACGGTTTTGGATTCGCTCCCTGAGTTGACGGACACCCGTTCCATGTTGACTCTTGCGGTTAAGTTCCAATGGCGGGCGCGCCGACTACGATTCACAATGCTTCGGCAAGTTTGCTCCGCTATATTTAACGGTCGATCGCGGAAGGCGAGTGCTCCGACCCGCGGCCCGATTTGGGATGCTCGCAATTGGCTTTCGAGACGGTTGCGGAGCTTCGGCCCAAGCGTTCTTTCGCCAATCGGCGGCGTAGGGACAGCAGCCTAGAGAATGGGCGGAACCACGCCCGGCAAGAAGCGGCAGTTGAAGAACCGGCACTCGAACCTGCTCAGTTGGTGCCAGGCAAGCTTGTGCTTCAGGGAATGGTGGTCGTTTCGCACTTCATAGTCGTATAGGTGAGCTTGCGCCTCATTCCCAAAGGCGAAATCCCTGAATTGTTCTGCGTCACGAACTAGATCCCTTGGTACCGGGCTGCGACCCGCGCTTTCGCGCACTCGAACGGCGTTACGGGCGTATGATCTGCTTTTCGGGCTTGAGGACGAGTTGCTTCGAGTTCCCTTTGGCAGGGAAATCCAATCCCGGGGACGGCGCAGCCTGTCTAGAGCATCATTGCGCCGCTCCTCGGTTCCGAAGCTTTCGGAGAATTTCAAATGGCTCAGCCCAATTGGAACTGCATGGCTTTTACTGCCGTCGAAGGCAAAGTCAGTCAGTTGATTTTCCATGCGATTTCCCGCGAGAGCTCCGGGACTGCCGAAGAAGTTCTCGAATAAATCCACTTGCGCAAGGTAGAGTGCAATGAACTTTTCCGCGCTTTGAAGGAGCGCGGCGCTCCTGCCAATATCTCGATTCGCAACGACTGTTCCGAGTCGAATCGAATGAATGAATCGCGAATGGAAGTGCCGGAAACACGCAGCTAGGAGGCGGCCCATGGCCTAAAGGTGCGGCAGAGCAAAGGCGACTCTACGATGAATGGGCTCCGAGTCACGGCGTTGAGATCGCAGGCGACGGAAAGTACGCCTATCCGGCGTCCCAATATAGTCGAAGGCGGCGTCCTGCCGGTCGCCGACTTAGGACGCGGGATCGACCTACGGGAGATAGTGCTTTCGAGCAGAGCGATCGTCGTCAGCGACTTCGATAATTTGCCTAGAACGCTAAAGGAATCGGATATGAAAGGCATTGGCAGACGGCGTCAAGTGCGGGACTTGCTTGACGGTTAAGCTTTGCAGGTCGAAGGATACGGCGGGCTGGTTAACCGCGTCGCATTTGCGCTCGGACATCTCGGTACGGAAGCGTCGGAAAACGTGCTTTCCTTGTGGAGAACCGGGGTGCTTAGCACTGTCCGAATTAATACGCTGCATTTCAATGAGGTTGAATTGGAGGCCTTCTTTCGAAGGCTTCGCCACCAGGTGGCACAGACTGTGCCGGAATTCGAAACGATATTTTTTCGCCAGTTCGGCAAGCGTGCCGACGGAACTGATGAATTAGGCAAATCTAGCGACATAAAAAGAAAATTGAAGTGAAATCTATTAATCGCCGCCAAGAATGAATTTCAACTTCGGGAAGTCTATCGGAGCGCAATCGGTTGCGGTCGAGCCGAATATGCACTTTGAAAGAAACTAGTAAAATCTAGGAGCAGTAAAATGAGATCGATCGATAATTATCAGTTCAACCAGCCTCTCGGCGGGAATGAAATGCCTAGATTTGGAGGACCGGCGACCATGATGCGCCTGCCGACCCAGGACAGTGCCGAAGGGCTTGATGCCTGCTTCCTCGGAATTCCATTGGACATCGGAGCTTCGAACAGGGCGGGCACTCGATTTGGCCCGCGCCAAATTCGGGCCGAAAGCTGCATGATTCGACCCTTCAATTTGGGAACGGGAGCTCAACCCTTCCAGCGAATGCAGGTCGCTGACATCGGAGATGTCGCAATAAACACTTTCAACCTGAAAGCGACTTGCTACATAATTTCGAAAGTACTTGATGCCGTGCTTGCCTGCGATACCGTTCCGCTGATTCTGGGCGGCGATCATACTTTAACCTATCCTGTCCTTCGCTCGATTGCCCGAAAGCATGGCCCCGTCGCGCTTGTCCATGTAGATGCGCACGCCGACATCAGCGATGCCATGTTCGGCGAAAAAATCGCTCATGGCACGCCGTTCCGGCGAGCCTACGAAGAGTGCCTGATAATTCCGGACAAGACTTTTCAAATTGGATTGCGCGGTTCCGGATACAGTCGGGAAGACTTTAACTGGAGCCGGACGAAAGGGTTCGAAGTCATTCAGGCCGAAGATTGCTGGCACAAATCCCTCGATCCTCTCATGAAGCGCGTCAGAAAGAAAATCGGTTCTTCGCCAACTTATGTTTCGTACGACATAGACAGCCTGGATCCGGCGTTCGCGCCGGGAACGGGAACTGTTGAAATAGGCGGGCTTACAACGATACAAGCTCTTGAAATAGTTCGCGGATGCAGAGGCCTGAACGTAGTTGGCGGCGACCTCGTGGAGGTTTCGCCGCCCTACGACCCAAGCGGCAACACCGCTCTCGTCGGCGCGAACTTGCTTTACGAGATGCTCTGCATTCTTCCGAAAGCATGCGATTAGCAGTACGATGCGCGAAACAGTCGCTTGAATTCGCAGCGACGGTTCACTTGCCGGTCATTATGGCTGCCGTGCATTCCCCGCGTCGGCGGCGTGTACTTTCACAGCGGTTTTGGCAGCCACTTTCGGCGATCCAAGCGATCGATTGTCGCAGCTCACTCAGCGAATTTCGCGTCCGCCGGTTCGGACGATGCAAATTGCCGTGTCGGTCTTTGACCGAACCCGCCCCGGTGCGAGTTCGGGGTTTGCAGGCCTATTGTACTCATCGTCCGTGGAACTCGTTCCAATCGGCGACAGGACCGATCGGAATGATCCTGGTTGGATTTAAATTAGCGTGGCTGAAATAGTAGTGCCGAACGATATGATGGAAATTCACGGTTTCGGAGACTCCAGGCACTTGATACAGTTCGCGCGCGTAGGCCCAGAGATTTGGATAATCGACTAGGCGGCTGCGATTGCATTTAAAATGGGTTGCGTAGACCTTGTCGAACCTGACCAGCGTAGTAAACAGCCTCCAATCGGCCTCGGTCAATTCGTCGTTCACTAAGTATCTGCTATTGGACAGAGTCCTTTCGAGCCAGTCAAAGGAGTCGAAGAGTCCATTCGCGGCTTCTTCATAGGCGGCCTGGCTCGTCGCGAACCCGGCTTTGTAGACGCCATTGTTTACCGTTCGGTAAATCCTCTCATTGAATTCCTCAATTTGACCCCGGTTTTCGACAGGCCAAAGGTCAAGATTATCGCCGGTAATTCCGTTGAACGCGGAATTGAACATTCTAATGATTTCCGACGACTCGTTGGATACGATAGTTTCGGTTTCTCGGTCCCAAAGCACCGGAACTGTTGCGCGTCCGTTCGCGCGAGGTTCGGACCTAACATAGATGTCGCGCAAAAATTCGGAATCGAACAAGGAATCTCCCTTCGCTGCGACGCCGTCGGAATTGAATGTCCAGCCGTCGCCCAGCATGTCGGGGTGGACTATATCGACCGAGATATGCTCTTCGAGCCGCTTCAATACTCTGAAAATCAAAGTTCGATGCGCCCAGGGGCAGGCAAGCGATACATAAAGATGGTATCGACCGGACTCCGCCTTGTAGCCCCCAATCCCGGAAGGCCCCTGAGAACCTTGTTCCGTGATCCAGTTGCGAAATACGGAGGCGGGCCTCAGGAATCTACCTTCGGCCGAAGTCCTAGGAAGCTGGTCAGCTATCCATTTTCCGTTTTCCAAATGACCCATTGTTTTTTCCTGTCCTGATCCAGCGACTGCTGGGATTTCGATTTCACTAGTATCAATATCATCGTGTAGCCGAAGCCGTCGCCGGCCTTTGTTCTGATTCGCCCGCACTTTTCGGTTCTGCAGCCGTTCCAAGTTGCAGTCGGTTGAAAAGTCTCTTCGCCCGATTTGGGCCTGGAAACAAAGCAATTCACTGATTTAGATTCCGCTTCCCATCGGTAAGGGATTTATGAATTCCATCAGTTTGAAGCCGGCTCCCAGGCGGAGCGCCGGTCGCCCAATCGGCCTAGTTCGTTTACATTTCCTGTTCATTTTTCTTGAGCCATGATCCAACGATCTCGCGGTGGCGAACGCCTCCGAAACTGGGAAAGTGTCCGCCATGCACGATGCGTACCGGAAGGTCGTAGATTCGGCGCATTGATCTCCGATAGTCGAACGGGTCGGAGTGATAAGCGTCTTCGATCAGCGGACCATCGTAAACGATGTCGCCCGAGAAAAGTATTTTCGTCGCGGCTTCCCAAAGTGCGATTCCGCCCGGCGAATGACCTGGAGTATGCATGGCTTCGAATCGCCTGTCGCCAAGATCGATCACGTCTCCGTCTTCAATTAGTTGCGTTGCCGCCGCGCCTGAAACTCGGTACTCGGCCGACGAAAATGGTTCGGGCGGTAGCGCTTCGAATATTTCGTCGGTGACGTATGGATCGGCCAGCGTACTGGCGCGGCTCGGTTCGGCCATAATGCCTGATTCGCTAGGATGCACGAGCCGGTCAGGAAATTCGTGGTGACTTCCGATGTGGTCGAAGTGCGTATGGCTTGCGACTGCCAGGCACGCCTTTTCGGTTACAAGCGGCACCTGCTTTCTCAGGCTTACGACGCCCATGCCGCTGTCGATAAGCAAATCCCGCTCTCGTCCCCGAACGTGCCATATATTGCAGCGGTAGAATTCCTTGATAAATGGTTCGAAAATCAAGGTTACGTCATCGCCTACGGCGCGCGTGCGATACCAGCGACTAGCAGACGCGCGTATCATCGTAGAGCTTCGCCCATGTTGCATTCATTTGAGAAGAAACGTCGACCAGTTGATTTGTAGCCCGGTTGATTCCAGCGAATGCTCCTGCATGCGAAACAGAATGAACTCCATATGGCGTTCTTCGAAGCGAGACATTGCGAAAATCAAATTCGATGTCATGCGACATACCCAATTGTTACGTAACCTGCGATACGGCAAGATTTGTCCATTCCTCTAGCTGCAGGAATGTTACCGAGCAAGTTGGCGAGAATATCCGTCGAACTTGGATATTCCGGTCGATTCCTCCGGATTTGGCCAACAAATGAAAATGACTTCGCCGCTGAATCCGGTAGACTCTCTCTAAGAGTTTGAATCATAAGTCATTGTTAATAAATCCTTTTTTATCAAGGACT
>JAPPFL010000073.1 GCA_028823855.1 Albidovulum sp. | reverse complement strand
GCGGCGGAATCGAACTCGTTTCGGCGCAGCCACTGTGCCTTAGCGGGAATTGCTGGAAGACAGCTGCCGCACTTGACCACGCCATCGAAGGAAACGTTTCCAGAGAAACGCTAATCGGCCTTCTAGTTCATCACGCCCGGATTCCAGAGCCTCTTCAGGCGAAGGCATTGGCGCCCGTAGCACGTGATTTGGTGGGCTTTGGTGTTCCACCTTCGGCAGACCGCATGTTGGAAACCGACGATCACGAAATCACTCTGGTCTTTGCATCGCGCATCAGGCGTGATCAGCAGGTAACCCTCGGGTTTTCCTGGCCTGCTTCCCTCGTTGGCTCCGGGGGGAAGTGCCTCGGGGCAGCGCGTTTGACACTCGTCTCTACACCACCGCTTGATCCGCGTTTCGGATCCGAGTTCGTACGGATCAACCTCGAAGCAGCCCTTCAGCAACAACAGCCTGATGGCCGCTGGAAAGGGCGACTAAATCCACTCTATCTTCCCCGTCGAGGTGATTATCCAGTTATCGAAGCCGAACTGATTGAACACGGGCTAAAATGGAGCCCGGTAAAGGTCTTCGCCAAGACGATGCCCCGTGGTGTTGGCACGTCATCGAACTGGCGGCTTGCCATCAAATATCTGACGCGAGCCGGAGAGGAAATGCCCGACGACGGAGTGCCCTTTACGGCGATCTTGACGATCTCTGATCCTGAAGGAACGCGGCCAGTTTTTAATGATCTGCGCCAAACACTCTTGGCTCTCGGGGCTCAGATTGCCGATATCCGAGCCGCCGCGCGCCTCCCGCCACGTGTCTGATGGCCGCCGTTATGGGGTGTAACCGCATAAAGGTAGTGCGCCGTGGGTGCTTGGTCTCTGGTGCACGGACGGTAGAATACGGATGCACCACGCAATCGTCGCGATCGCCGCAATGTTGGCGCGGCCAGGGTGCGCGTAAGGCGCGCTGGCGGAGGGACCGGGCGGTGGCCTGGCTAATCGTGAAGGATCGGCAACAGTGTTGAGCAGGATAGAAGGAGATTCTCATGGGTAATGGAAACCAGATAGATCGCCCGGGCGATAAGACGTTCTTGATAACGGTCAATGGACGGCAAAGGCAGGTCGAGCGTGAGGAATTGGCGTTTGACGAGCTAGTGGATATCGCTTTCGACGACCCTGCCCGGGGTCCGCAGATCGTGTTCACGATCACGCCAGGTCTTTACTCCGCGGACGGAGGGATTCCGTCGTAGCCGAGACTTCTCGGCCTGCTTGATCCGGATTCAGCCCGCAGCTGGGTGTGCTGCCATACGCGACTGCATGAAGTTGTAGAGGGTTGACTGGGACGCCCCGGAAACCCTATTAGGGTCTATGTGAAAAGGAAGGCACGCCAACAGGATACGGAAAAGGCAATGCTGCTTTACGTACCTTTGTTGGGTTTAGGCCTATGTACCTTTGTGCAGGCAAACCTAACAGTGTACGTGACATCCATGGCATTGCGACCAAGCTGGTCGAGAAGCCTCGAGGGCTGGAACCGACTCTTCAATTTATGACAGGCAGAACAATGAGTGTCAGCGTTGCAGTATGCGTAACCTTGCCGAGAACGAGCTTCTTATGAAAGGATACGTTCCTCAATTGTGGAGGGGGAATTGTAAACAGGCTGTCAGGTCTATCCCAGACAATCAGGGGCCGTTCTGGGGGATCAGTTAGATCGGTTTCTCATCACGGTCCATGCTGCAAACGCCGTCTTGTCCTTGTTGTCCGAAGCTCGCAGTTTCTTGATCGCAACGTCGGCAGCGTCAATCGCCGTGTGGACACCGCCCCGCGTGAACTTGCTGAGGGGATCGTAGTCAGCCTCATGTCGCCTCTCCTGCAACTCCACAAACTGGTTGGCAAAGTCCTGGATTTCCGTTGGAAATCTCACCATTACCGAGTTGTTCTTGCATTGGCTCTTGGCAAATCCATGATCCACGGCCCGATAGGCTTGCCTCCATGCGGATTGGCTTCTTGAGGTTTTGGTCTTTCCGATGAAGGAATCGGCGCAATTCCAGCAGAGTGCGTGGAACATCGCGTAGTAGGCTGTACTCAGGGCCCTCTTGAGATCTGATTGCCTCGGCGACCCCTTTTTGCCTTTCCCCAGTAGCTTCCTAGCACTGGCAACAAGGTCACGCGGTCGCATCTTCAGCTTCCTCAGACGTCATGAATGAAAAAACCGGAAAACGATTTGAGCCTAATTCGTTAAGCGATTTGCGCAAGTGCCGTATCAATCCCAGAACCCGTTCCGGATCAAGTCGGTCTTCTTTCGCTTCGAAAATCACTTTAATGCGCAGGATCGGATCGCCGTCAGCGTCTTCGGATTCTTCCACGGTCAGACCGATAATCCGCGCTGGTGCGAGTTGCTGCTGAACCACTTGTTTCACAACGTTGTCGATTTTCGTCATTGGTACACCGTGTATTTTTGAGTGCTGGTGAAACGATAGATGGTTATCTCGTGTTAGTGAAGCCACTGTACTTGTTCTGAATCACTGCTGCCCTGCGATCCCGTTTGCGTTATTGAAACTGGCTTCGGGAAGAAGAATCCCCATCCCGCACGCGCATGATGGTCTGGCGGCTGGTGTTGAACTTCCGGACAAGCGAGGGGATGCTGGAGCCGGTTGCAAGGAGTTCAAGCACCGACTGCCGCTCCTCGCCGGAAAGACGGTGCGGCCGGCCGGGATGCCTGCCCTTGGCCGTGGCGCAGCGAGGCCTGCCACCGTGGCGGCGACATCCATGGTGCTTCGCCCGAGGCCGGTCGAGCTTGATGACGACCAAGACACCCCCGGGCTCGAGCCTGTCGGCGAGCCTTGCGAATTCCAGCCGCTGGCTGATGGCGACGCTTCGTGATCTCCTGCACCTGGTTTTCGGTTGTCTGGTCTGTTGTCGAGACCCTGAGATATGCGAAGGTTCTTGCCTTTGCCTTCCCTGTCCGTAAACACTTTTCGCCTCTAAATCCGCTACCAGAGCGGAATCATCTGCCATACTCAGATCAGCGACGACCTTTAGGCTGGCTTCAATATTTGAGATGAAACCACCGACCGTCAGATTGGCGCTTCCAAGAATAAGTCGCGCCTCTTCCCCATTCTTGCTCATGTAGATCTTCGGATGAAACACAACCCTCCTAGAGCCGGTATCAACGGTGTAGGTTCTGCAGCCACACTCAACGCAGGCGAGCAAACCTTGTGCCGATGTAATTCCATTGCGTATTCCAGCCGGAATGACAGTTTTACCCGCAACTGGTTCAAGAATATCTCTGAGCAAGCTGAAACCACGCTGGTTTAGGAAGGCAACACTGATGATGATCCGAGATACATTCTCAATAGATATTACATCCCGAATTTCATCGAGATGATTGTCTTGTGTAATGCCCTGCAGGACAAATCTCTTTTTCATTGCTCCTCACTCAAGTCGTTAATCATATTCTACAATGCGCTGCGCAGGACTCCTATCACGGCCTACAAATTCCTTGATGATAGACCACAAGAGCACGGTAGGCTCGACGAGTTGATGGATATTCTCATGCACGGAGACCGCTTCAGGACCCGCTACGGACAACAGCTGCAGACCTTCCAGCACTGGTGCCGGAATCCGATGATCAACCGCTTTGAAGGCAGGATCGTGGTCTCCGGTTCCATTGGCCACCGATCTGGTTCCTTGATGTTTCTGCAACCACGGGCAACCGAATTGCAACTGCTCCGCCAAGGGAGTTCGGGACCAAGGCCAAACGCAGACAAATATAAAACCGGTATATTTCAGGTATTGGATTTAATTCCGGTAACGGATATAAAACCGGTGTGATTTAGATATTGGATTTAATTCCGATAACGGATATAGATCCAACAAGGCAATCAACAGGCTTGAGCAGTGCCAGTAATCGTTATGGCCAGCCCAAAGGGCGGTGCCGGGAAATCCACCTGCGCGGTGCTTCTTGCAACCGGGTTCGCCCGCATGGGTGCCAGCGTCACGGTCCTAGACTGCGATCCCAACAAATCCCTGACCAGATGGGCGTCCCGTGGCCTGCCTGAAGGCATCGCCCTGTTGAGTGATGTCCAGCGTTCGGAATTGGTGACGGTCATTCGCGAGGCGGACGGTGACGGGCGGATCGTCATTGTCGACCTCGAGGGCATTGCATCGCAGATCGTAAGCCGGGCTATCTCGCAGGCAGACCTCGTCATTGTGCCGATGCAGCCAACCGCGCTTGATGCTGAGGTTGGCTCGGAAGCGCTGGGGCTGGTGCAGGAAGAGGAGGAAGCCCTTGGAAAGGAAATTCCCCATGCTGTGGTACTGACAAAAACCAGCGCGGCGGTCAAAAGCCGTGTGCAGCGCGAGCTTGAAGCGCAGCTCATGGCTGCAGGAATCGACCTGATTGAACCCTCGCTGGTGCTTCGTGCCGCCTTTGCCGAACTGTTTGCCCATGGAGGTGACCTGGAGGCAATGATGGATGACCCCAACATCGCAACTGGAGGGCGGGTGGACAGGGCCATTGTGAACGCCCGTGAATTTACGGAGGCAGTCTATGAACGCATCAGGTGACAGGTTGAGGGGGCTGAAGGCCCGGCCGAAGAACATCTCGACCGAAGAACTTCGGAAGGTTGACAGGGTAGGGGAAGATAGAGGGTTTTCCGATCGCACTCCCCGAAGGAAACCCGGACGAAAGGTAAGCCCCCGAACTTATCAACTGCACCCGAAAGTCCTTCCTGATACAGGAGAGGCGATAGCAGCCGAGGCAGAGCGCCTTGGCCTTACTCAAGGCCAGCTCATTGAGCGAATGTGGCAAACCTATCGCTATGGAACAGCAAGCTAGATTTACATATGTACGAGTATTGCCGATCCAGGCATAGCATTCACGTTCCGTTCCGCACTTCGATCCTCTTATAGTGCCTGCGGGCGAGGGCCTCGATATCGGCCGCATGCCAGGCAGGGGGGCTCCAATACTGGTCGGAGTCTTGATCAGAACGTCGGAACAGGGCAGGGAACCGGTAAGTGTAGCAGTGCGGTTCCGACGCAAGGAAAATTTCTCGCCTTCCAGCCATTGTCCCTGAAAAGGAAAGACGGCCGAAGCCGTCTATTTGCCCTCCGGTTTCCCGGAGGGGAGGCGGCAATCCATGGATCCCGCAAGTAGGAATAATATCGCGCCCTAGCTCGCGCTTGTCAAGGGGCGGCCAAGTTGTCGATCACCTTCTGCGGTATTTCCATGTACTCCCGCTGAGACATCGCCGGCCTGCCCCATGCCGTTGCCTCGAAGAAGCCGTCGATCTGGAAGCGGTGTTTGCGGGCGTATTCGAGAATGGCGGGGCACCGGCTGCCTGCGTCTTTCTGCGGGGTCGAGATCCTGAGATAGGCGATGGTTTTCATGCGTTGTCCATGCAATCGCTCTTTCACTATTTTACTTGACGATGTCAGCCGATGAACCGACCCCGACGTTTCCCGGCCCAAGTTGGGCGGTCGTCGCGGGCCAGGATTCCAAGGTCTGGAATGGATCGCCGTGTTCCGGCCGGAAAGGCGGAGCGCCGGGAGAATGGGTTCCTCTGCACAAAGGTATATGAAGTCCCACAGGGAATTCGACACAATGCCGGATTTTTTCTGAACATTCGACCGTTTCAGCGCCCCCGAATCCGAGGCCGTTTCAGGCAACCGACTTCAGGGGGGGGATTCCGAGGGAATCGTGGAGTTTTTCATCGGAGAAATCGTACTCGCCGAGCATGTTGATGTGCGACCATGGCATGGGCGAGCGGGCGGCATTCCCGAGTAGAGTCTGCGGCGACACCGGACGGCAGGACATGACGGCTGCTTGACCCCGCGGACTTTGGTGGTTCCCTACATTGTCTTCGATGAACTGGATAAGAGCGCAAGCCACATTCTGCTAAAGCAGGCTGAAGAATATTTTCTCAGAACCAGGAAAGGCAAGATACGATCCCGACTGATTATTCCAGGGCCCTTTTTTGTCCATAGCGGCCTGGCAACCATGGCGCAGGCGGCGGATCTGGCTGCCTATATTATCAGCTGAAGGGCGCGGCTGCGCTATATGGATGAGCCGAAACGAGTAGAATTATCCGGTCTGGCCCGCTCCGTCATAAAACTCCGCTTCATGCAGCGTTTGCCATCTGTACGCACCGGTTATGGCTTCAAGGCAATCCGCGATCTGCGACCATCGGGCGAGCAATGAAAAAGGCAAGGCAGTCGCCTGCAAAGCCTCCGCATGAAGAAATGGAGAAGAATGCCCGGCTTGTCCGGTGCCCGTCATCAACCCGGCGAAGATTCCGTCGCCGGGGATGGATGCCATGACAGCTTGACGCGGCTATCGAAGCATATGATCCCCATGGCTTGGAGCCGGCCGACGCCTCCGGCTTTCGCGGGAGGCGTCCCGTCTGCGGCATCCTTCATCCTTGCGGATGAGGTATGCTCGTTCAATGAAAAGAAAAATAGGGTTGTTCGCCCCGATCCCCGTAGACTTCCGCATGACGGGGCTTTTTCCGCACTGGTCCGGCCGTTCCGCCTGCAAAACCGGCCTTCCCGGCCGGTTTTGATCCGCTGCTTCATCCGCGCGGTCGGGCTGTCCTCTTTCGGAAAGCGCAGGGCCGACGACCCCGCCCGGCTTGCGCGGGGCCGGGCGATGGCCGCCGAGATCGAGCGCGACCTGATCTCGGCCAGAAGTAGGAAGGCGGTCGGCCTGTCGCTCGAGCGCTCGAAAGGACCGGGATAGAGCAAGCTCGATCCCTATCGCCCGGAGATCGAAGCCCCGCTTGCGAACGGATCGACGCAGAAGTTTATCGCGAAACGCTACGACACAACGCCCGCAAACGTTGGGTTAGGGCCGACCATCCGGTGGTCTCGGTATTGGCTCAATAGGGATAAATTCGTCATGCTTTGTAAAGAAATTTAGAAAACGATCGAAGGTATTCTGTACAAATGTCCCCTCCCAGCACTTGGAAGATTTCCCTTCCCGAACGAGTAACGGGAATAGAAATACCATTGTTGTCCAATGAAGTGATTCTCAGCATATAATCTTGATGGGCAAAATAAGCATTATGGTTTTCGAACTTTATAGCCTTAGCAAGCGAAGTAGATGGATGCAAAAGATCTGCGTCTTGTAACTGTATCACATCGGCGGGACTTAGAAAAGTCGGGGTCAGGATCGCGATTGGGCACTTCCCTGTCACCGAGATCGGCGGCTGCCCCCCCGGACCACGGAAGCAATGTTCGCCTGCCGTTTCTTCTCTTGGAACTCAATGCGTTGCTGGATGCCTCCCGGCCCGATGTTCAGCATCCCGCGCTCGGCATCGTCCGGTGCGATGAGAGAACGTCGCGCCTCGGCCTCGGCTTCGATGAGCCTAGCAGCCGCCTCCCTCCGCGCCTTCCACGGCGCGAGCATCGGGCCCGCCACCGCGCCGATGCCGCTGGCGGTGTATTTTAGTATCATTTCGAAAGCTGGGACCTTCAGGTTCACGTTCACCATCGTCAGCCTGCTTCCATTGCCGCCAACCGGCGCTGTACCGTCGCGAGCAACGCTTCCACCTGCTCGATGGCCTGGGGCCGATCAAGCGGGCATGTGCCCGGATCGGCCCCAGCGTAACGCAGGCGCACGGCGTAGCGGGTATAGTCTACCAACCCGTCGAAACCGACGACATCCGCTCCGCCGGTGCTCAGCATGTCCGACAGAACTGCCAGATCGTGCGACAGCGGGTAGGTTTCGCCCTGGGAAGCGAGCCAAGCCTTGAACAACTTCTCCGCTGCCTGCTGGACATGGAAGCCGAAAATCTCATCCGCGAAGACGGCCGCGTCGTCCATGCCGCGAAGCGCCGAGATATCTCTCTCTGCCGCGTCCAACAGTTCCTGCGCCTGCTCAAGGTCGCTCATAGAGCACCTTGCCTTCGCGCAACGCGCGCGCGAGCACATGATTGAGGGACCCGCGCCAGCGGTCGGCTTCTTCCAAGCTGTAAACTAGGATATCCTTCGGAACGTGGAATTTCGCGAGCGCGCGCCAGAGGCGTGTCTCTTCAGCGCCGCGGTCCCGGCCCGGCCCGAACGGTTCCGCTTCGACGACCACCAGATCGACATCTGAGTCCGCCTCGGCGTCACCACGGGCGCGAGAGCCGAAAAGGATCACCTGTTCGGGATCAGCCACATCAACGATGGTCGCCGCCATCTGCCGCAGAAGAGTATCGTTAATATGTTCCATATTCATTCTTTCTTGTCTGGATGGTCCTTCCATCTCCGAAAGCGGCGACGAGGGCAGAGAATTCAGGTTCGAATTTCTCGGCAATCCGAACTTGTCACATTGTGGCGGCAGGATGGAGCCGCCGGAATATGAAGTCAACCTAAATCCGGCAGTTGATCGTGGCTTGGATTCGCCGAGGACCTTGTAGGGGTCGACTCCGGTCTTGATACCCTTGCTGAAGTATCTAGGGAGGATCGGTCCCGTGACAAGGAAATTCCCGCAGCCGTCCTCTTGTGCCGAACCAATGCAGCCGTGAAATCTCGTTTGGAGAAATTCATCCAAGTACAACTCCAGTCGGCAGTACCGGTGTTTGAAACACAGCTTCATTGACGGGCTTCGTCAACTTGACAGGCCTGAATTCAATGGCGTTGAAAAAGCCATCGCAAACGCCCAGGCATTTGCAGCTGAAGTTATTGACATGTTGGAAGGGCGGGAAGCCGCATCAGATGCCGCGTGAACTCGACATATCGAAGCTGCAACAATTCACCTCAAACCATGTAGAGCGGCCACTAAAGCCCCGCAGGAACCGAAATTAGAGGCTGGTCCATGGCCGAGCCGTGAAGCGCCCCGGGAGGGGCAGTTCACCATTCGAGCACCTCTGGATATGATCGCTAGGTTCCGGAAGATGTGTAAAGATGATCGCCGCACATATGCCAACATGCTTGAGATATTGATGGATAGCTTCGAAAAAGGCGGGGATGGTCTCCGATAAGACCGCCCACCGCCGATTTTCTGGCCGATGTAATCCACATGCCGTGCGGTGCTTCGCGACTACGGCTGCAAAACAATCCGGGGATCAAGTAGACGAATTCTCTATTCAAATTCAGTTGTTATTCTTAGGATTTCGTTTTGATCCCGGGAAACTCCTTAGTGGTTGCAACCATCGTGATTGCCTGCGGCATACGTATTTTAAGCATGGTCTCACTTTAATAAAAATGCATACTCCGTTTAATTTGGCGTTTCCATCGTTTTTGGTGCCAACGTCCTTCCAACCTGCTCATCTGGAGGATTTTTAGTACGGGCTTCGGGTACGGCACCACTTCATAAAAAATTGAGCTGGCTCTCCTTAGGGCTCTGTTGCAAAACTGTTCCGGAGTTGCCGGGGCTGCGGTTTGGCTTCGCCCGCCTCAAAACCCTCGCTGGATCGCGATCCGCTCAAGCTCTGCTCCGTGCAGTGACATCAATTCGCCCATCATGTCCGGCCCGATGCCGAAGGCGCGTTCGACAAAACGCGCTTCGCCCCCGATACCGGGCCGGAGCCGGAAGACCCCGGCCTGTTTCTTCCTGAGGGCGCCCAGCGCCTTGCCCGGGAGCCGCTTGGCGGCCTTGGCATTGCGGGTTTGCGACAGGCGGAAGTCGATGGCGTCGCCGCGGCTGTCGGCCGCGCTGCACAGATGCGCCCATTTCCCTTTGGCCTTGATGCGCGTTTCGTCCGCGCGCCGGGATCGCGAGAGACCGCTTGGCCGACAGCGCCGGCGCGGTCCGCCGAGTCGCCGCGCTCCTCCGGCATTTCTTCGAGGTCGCGGCAGCTGACGCCGTATCGGCAGTACCGCCGGACGGCCCGCAGGATGATATCTCGCCTCGGAAATGTCGCCGCTTGAAGTCACTGGTCATGGGAGGGTCTCCAAAAGCGCGCGCACCGCGATCACTGTCTTCTTCATCGTTTCCTCGGTTCAGTTAAGGCCCATCCACCACTCTCACGATCCGGAACCCCACGTCGTTGTTCCGTTTGTTTGGAATGTCGCTGCTTCGAAACGCTGATCGCAGGGACATTGGATAGCTGTACCAGCCTCCGCCCCGTTGAACCCGCTGGGCGGATGTAGTCTCTGAGACTGTTTGCAGCGGATTGACTCCACCCGGCAATTCGTAGCCGTACCAGTCCTGCAGCCACTCCCATACGTTTCCTCCGGTGTCATGCAATCCTCTCCTGTTGGGACGCTTTTGAGCCACCTCGCGGGCCTGGCCATATTCGACGTCACCATCATACCAAGCGTAGCTGTCCAAATTCCGGCCGCTGTTTCCGTGTAGATAGGCGGTCTCTGCCCCGCTTCTAGCGGCGTATTCCCATTCCGCCTCCGTTGGCAGCCTGTAGCAGCCGGTCGGCATGGAATAGTACTCCTTGGCGGTTTTATCTTTTCCGCAGCCCTTGTTCCCTTCCATTCTGTTAAGCTTCTTCAGGAACCGCTGCGCGTCGTTCCAAGAGACGCTCTCCACCGGAAGATCGAGGCATATGCCGACGCGGTTGACAATCTTGTGATTGGCGCAATCTTCCGGCAGCTTGAAATAGGAGGGGTTGCGCCTCATCACGGCGAACCACTGCCTTTGAGTTACTTCCGTGGCTGCAATCGCGAACGGCCGAGTGAGGGTAACCGAAACCGGCCCCTCGTCGATTCTCCTGTCCCTTTCTCCCTCGGGGCTCCCCATCGTGAAGCTTCCCGCCTCGAACGTCACGAATTCCATTCCCAGCCTCTCCGGGATCAAGGATCCCTCGCCCTTGCTTCCGGCCGCATCATGGTCCGCAGGGCACGGCCCTTGGTCGCCCGCCCTGTATCCGTCCACCTGCGCCATGAGGGCCGAGGCGTCGCCGAGCGCCGGCGATCCGCCGTGGCGGGTGACGTAGGCCGCCGCCGCCGCGGCGGTCTTCTTTCCCCAAAGCCCAATACTGTTGCTTTAAGGAATTTCTTGTGCCACAATGGCGGGGACGGCACAACCTGTGGAGGTTTCCGCGATGGCACGGACGGCGGCCGCGTTCGCCGGAGGCACGCGTCTTTCGGACCATCTCAGCGTGAGCGTGATCGCGCGCGTGTATCCGCGCGAGACGGTGCGTGCGGCCCTGCGGTCGCTGGGCCGCGACAGCCGGCGGCGGCGCGATCTCCCTGCGGAAGTCATGGTCTACTACGTGATCGCGATGGCGCTGTTCCGGACGGTCTCGGCGCGCGAGGTCCTGCGCTGCCTGGTCGACGGCCTGCGGTGGATCTCGCCGGACCTTCCGGTGCGGGTCTCGGGCAAGTCCTCGATCTCGCGGGCGCGGACGCGGCTGGGCGCGGCGCCGTTCCTGGCGCTTCGCGACAGCTGCGTGGCGCCGCTGGCGCGTCCCGGGACGCCCGGCGCATGGTACCGGGGGCTGCGTCTCGTGGCCTTCGACGGCTCGTCGCTGAACCTGCCCGACGAAGCGCGCAACCGCGAGGCGTTCGGGCTGCCGGGCTCGTCGCGCGGCAGTTCGGCGTTCCCGCAGGCGCGGGTGACGGCGATGGTGGAGCTCGGCACGCACGCGGCCTTCGCCTGGCATGCGGGGCCGCTTGCGGAGAGCGAGGCGGAGCAGGCCGAACGGCTGCTCGGGCACCTGTCGTCCGGCATGCTCGTGCTCGCGGATCGCTACTATACGGGCTTTCCGCTGTGGTCGCGCGCCGCAGCGACGGGCGCGGACCTGCTGTGGCGGTTCAAGGGGAACATGAAGTTCCCGGTCGTCGAGGCGCTCGACGACGGCTCGTGGCGGAGCGTGATCCGTGGCAGCGGCCGCGACCGCCGGCGCAGCCGGGGCGAGCTTCCGGTGCGGGTCGTCGCCTACAGGATCGAGGGCGGCGGCGAGGCCACGATGCTCGCCACCACCCTGCTCGACCACCGCGCCGCGCCGGCCGCCGAGCTTGCCGCGCTGTACCACGAGCGGTGGGAGATCGAGACCGCGTATGACGAGGTCAAGACCCACATCCTCGGGCCCGGCGCCGCCCTGCGCAGCAAGACGCCCGATCTCGTCTTCCAGGAGATCGACGGCCTCATGCTCGCTCACTACGCCGTGCGCTGCCTGATCCACGAGGCGGCCGAAAAGGCCGGGGAGGATCCCGACCGATTGTCCTTCGTGCACGCCGTTCGCGTCATGCGCCGCCGGATCATCAATCCCGGCGCCTTCCCCCCCAGAGGACCGGCCAGCCGGCGTGATTGACGAGATCCTCGAGGAGCGCGTCGTCTCCAGCCGCGGCCAGGCCAGGCCGCGGGGCGTCAGGCAGAAGATGAGCGGCTATCCCCTCCGCAAGCGCGGTCCGGTCTCACGCCGGCAGCACGGCTGGACGCCTGAAATCATCCCGAATGGTGCTTAAAGCAACAGTATTGCCCCAAAGCCCGTCTGCCGGTCCGGGATTGAACCCGCATTCGGCCAGCATCGCCTGAATTTCCCCGACCCCTTCATCCTGTGCGCGAGCCTGCGCCACGAACGTCAGGATGGTCGCCGCAACCGTTGCAATGGCAATGGCGATCTTTCCGGAACGCGTCATCTGCTCCTCTCTTGATTGACGCCCCGACAATGCCCGACGGACGCCGAACCTGTCAACTTGCGCGGCCTGCGCTCCGGTTTGGAGCCGGTCGACCGGACATGTGCCAAGCGTTGACTTCCGGGGCCGATCCCGGAATATGAGGAACCTGTCAGGGTTCCGGCGTCGCCGGAGAAGCTGGCGCGGACGGCCGCGACTTCTCCGCCGAAGTCAGATTGGCGCTACACTGAGAAGGCCGACGAGGACGGGGCGTGAGCCTGGCGGGATTCCGGCGAGGCGCAGCGGATCGTTTGCGCTCTTTGCGCTCTTCGCCGAAAACGGCCAATTCCGGCCGCTTTCAGCGGCTTTCAGGATCTGAAACAGGCCTTCTCGCCGTCTTCGGGGCCGCCTGCGCGCGCGATCGGCCGCGAAGGAAAAGAGAGAGCAACGGCGCGGATGCCGATCGGGCGCCGCTTCGCTAGATGCAAGTCCTCGAGATCGTCCGGATGATCTCCTGCCGCGCCGGGGCCCGGATGATGTCCGCCGTCGCCGATGCGCAGGGTCGAAGGAGGCGTTCGAAGAACTCGACCGGGCCGGCGCAATCTTCCCGGAAACAGACTTGCGCGTGGTCTGCGAACTGCCCGAAAACGGGGCCGGGCCGCGGAAGAAGCGTTCATGAAAGCCTGCAGGCGAAGGGCGCGAGGCTAGGATGTCCGAGTCCGGATCTGGCCGACGCCTCCGGCTTTCGCGGAAGGCGTCCCGGCTGCGGCATCCCTCATACTTGCGGATGAGGGATGCCCGTTCAATGAAAAGAAAAACAATGTTATTCGCCCCGATCCCCGTAGACTTCCGCATGCAGGGGCTTTTTCCGCGCGGGCCCGGCCGTTCAGCTTGCAAAACCGGCCTTCCCGGCCGGTTTTGATTCGCCGGCCGGTTGCCCGGGCAGGAGCAAGCTCGACCGGTTCCGTCCGGAGATCGCGGCGCTGATTGCGAACGGATCCCCCCGGAAGTTCATCGCGAAGCGCTACGGCACGGCGCCCCGGCAATTTCTCAAACTGGAAGAAAGAGAACGGAATCAAGAAACCGAGCGCATAGGAATCCTATGGCGGAACCGGCGCCTATGCGCGTTTAGGGCCATACTCCGAGCAGAACGCCGACTTTAGTCTCAAATAGTCCGAGTTCAAATCCGCGATGATCTCAAGGCCGGCGCCGGATAGTCTCAAGCTGCTACGCGCAGGGAAGCAATCCGGGGCGCCGAGCGGCAAACGGCTTTTCCGACGCAATTTACGGGTCTTCCCTATTCTCTCATATGTCGGCATTGCGACGAACCATGCGGAATTTGAATGATTTGCCGGGATGCGCGACGGGGAATGCAACCGTCTTCAATTCGTAGTCGGGCGGATCCAGCACCAGTTCAGTTTCATTCGCGATTATTCCCAAATTGATCGCCAGAAGCACTTCCGTCATGGAGCGGCCAAGGCACTGGTGGGCGCCTACGCCAAAGGGGGCGTAAACTCCCGGACGACGATGCTCCGCCCTCTCGGGGCTAAATCTATCGATGTCGAATCGTTCCGGATCGGGAAAGTATTCCTGCATGAGGTGCGGCACGGTAATGCCAATAAGAACCTCGCTGCCGGCGGGAACAGCATAGCCTTCGAATTCGAATGAATTTGCGACAACTCGCATAATAACCGGTCCGAGCGGATATTTTCGAAGCGTTTCCATCGCGATGCGGCGAGTGACGTCGAGCCGCCGAAAATCCTTCATGGCCGGCGATCCGCCTTCGAAGAGCGGACGCGTTTCGGCTCTAAATTGCGAGAGAAGCTCGGGGTGCTTTAGCAGGATGTAGAGCATGAAGGCATTCGTTGAAGCCGCTGTATCGAGTCCAACGAAAAACGGCCCTAAAACGGTAATTGGCAGATCGGTCTCCGCCAGGAACTGCGGGTCGCCCCGGTGCAGCTCCAATATCTCGTCGACGTAGTCCTGCGGCCTGCCGCCGCGGTTCTCCGGCAGGTGGCTGTCCAGTATGCTCCGGATAAATTCGTCTACCCTGCGACGGGCGCGCCGCACTCGCGGAAAGGACATCGCGAGCCGAGGGCGGTTTCGAAAGATGAACGTTCCCAGCATCGCCTCGAACAGAACGATGATATCGTCCAGGCGCTCCCGGGGAGAGGTGCTCGTTGCAAGCAGCCCTAGTTGCTCGACGATGATTCTCTGACAGGCGTACTGGCCGGAGAGCGGCCGGTTCAACGGCCATTTCGCGATTTCCCGGCGCGCGATGCCGACGACCTCGTCGAGGCGATTCTCGATTAGCTTGTGAGAATAGACCTTGGCCTGCTCCCTGCGCATGCGCAGGTGATCGCCGCCATCCATGCTGATTATCGTGCGGTGCGAACCCATATAGGAATTGAAGTCCAGCCAATGCTCGAAGTTGCGGAAATGCTTGCTGCCTTGAGCGGCGAAGAGATTCGCCTCCGGACCAACCATCGCAATGTATCTTCGGTTAAAGAATCGAACCTGAAATACCGGCCCCAGATTGCGGTGCTGGGCCGCAAGGAATCCTCGCAAGTCGCGAATGGCATCCAATCCGTTGCCGGCCAGCGGCAGGCCTTTGGCGCGAGGAATTTCTTTGCGGCGACGGGGCGCGAAATGCCTTTCAGCGCGACCGGCTTCCCGGACCGCCGCGCTAACCGATTGGCCTATCAGATCCAAGCGGCTCACGATGTCGATCCGCTCCCGCGCCTCGGCCAGCTCCGACGGGTCCAGCATGCTTGCGAACAGTCCGCAGGCGTCCGCCAGGCAAATGATCGCGATGTCGCGCGGATCCGGAATGTCGTCGCCGAAAAGCACCCGCATGATTCGCAGCCGCACATGTTCGGTAGTCGCGCCGTCGACAACGGGATAGCGCCGCGCGAGAGACACCGGGCGCGAAAGCAGTACCGATCCGCTGTCGTCGGATGCCAGTATTCCCCGCGCAGCCAGCCTGTCGACCGCTTCGCGACGAATTTCATCCCCTTGCTCGGCCAATCGCCGGACCCAGAATCCGGTATCGCGAGCTTCCTGTTCCTGCGAGATGACCTCCAGGGCGGGGTCGAGCAATGCATCGTCCAGCGGACTAGCATCGATCGGCACCAGCTTTTCGAGATCTGAATCGATGCGCCCTTCGAGAGCCAGGTCCATTAGAATAGCGCCCGCGAAGGCGATTCTTACCGTGCCGGGCGCGAGGCGAGACATGATTTCGCCGCGCTCTTCATCCAGCATCAAAAGCAGGATTTCTTCCGGCAGCCTCAGCATGGCTCGCCGCCGGCGATGCAAACGCGCTTGGCGGCGCGTTCCCGGGCGGGAATCGCGCCTAGCCGACCGAATTGGATCGAGCGACGGCGCGAAATCCGGACAAGCCCGCGCGAGCCCCGATAAATCGGTTCGGGCCGCAAGCTACTCAAGCTGCTTGCGCAATCTGGAATTTCCATCGAATTAGTTTCGGATTCCGGTTTCTCCAGCTGGTCCTAGCCCGTTGGCTAAACGGCGCCAGCTATGGGATTTTCAATTTTCTCGCGCTAGTCGTGAATTGCGACGGTTCGCCGAACAGAGCCGAAATCGGCCAGGTTTCCTTTCCGCGCAACCATGACTCCGTTGCATCGGCGACGCAAGCCTAAACGCATGCGGCGCAGACGCAGCCGGAAACAGCCGCATTGTCGATGCGGGCATTCGCGGATTCTTCGACAGCCTGGACCGGGACTGGCTTGTCCGGTTTCTAGAACGCCGTATCGGAGACAAGCGGGCTATCCGTCTCATCGCCAAATGGCTGATGCCGGCGTCATGGAAGGCACCGACTGGACGCCAGAAGGTCGGTTCTGCCCGCACTGCGGATCGACCAACACCCGCGAGGAAAAGAACCGCAAGCCGATGCCGTTCCGCCGCAAGGATTGCCGGGGCCATTTCTCCGTCAAACATGGCACCGTGATGCAGTCCAGCAGGCTAGGCTTGCAGATGTGGGCCATTGGCATTTATCTGGCAACGGGCATCAAGGGCACCGCCAGCATGAAGATATATCGCGACATTGGCTTGCGTCAGGCGACTGCGTGGTTCCTCATGCAGCGCATTCGGGAAGGCTTCATGGGCGGCATTGACAAGCCTTTCCCTGGCCCGGTCGAAGCGGACGAAACGGCAATCGGCGGCAAGGACAAGAACATGTCGAACAAGAAGAGGAAGGAACGGAAGGAAGCTGGAATTGGTCGCAGGTCGGCTGGCAAGGCGATTGTCGCGGGTGTCAAGGATCGCGAGACCAGGAAGGTGAGCATGGCGGTTGTGCGCAGCACGAACGCCAAGACGCTGCAAGCGTTCGTCACGGATCGCACCGAGGAAACGGCAACGGTCTACACCGATGAAGCCGGAGCCTACAAAGGCATCGACCGGGCGCATGAGAGTGTGAACCATAGCGCACACGAGTATGTCAGGGTGACGTGCACACGAACGGATCGAGGCCCTGTGGAGCCTGTTCAAACGCGGATATCATGGCACGTTCGGGTGTGGGTCAAAAAAGTTCCCGGTCGATATTGCGCGGCGATTCGCCCGGCGCAATACTGCTGCCAGGCGGAAACCAAAACATAAAAGAGCAGTACTATGAAAAATCCAAAACCGCCAAGCGCGGCCCAGGGCCGCGCACTGGCGAATATCGATCGCGCACTGGAAAAACTGGAGGCTCGCGGCGTGCCGGAGGCGGAGCTGCAAGAGCTGCGCGAGGTGCGCGAGATCCTGGGCGGCGCGCCGCTGGACCGGATCGAGGCGATGGTCGCGGACCTGATCCCCGGCCGCGTCGACGACATGGACTTCGAGGCGGTCGAGGCGGCGCTGTGGGACGGCTCGCACTCGGCGGTGCGGGACGCTCTGGAGCGGGGGCGCGGAGCCGGAATGCGGCTGCGGCGCGGAGCCGGCGCGCAAGGGCCGGAAAAAAAAACGATAGCGACCCGGTTCGGGAGGGTTTCCTTCGATCGCCAGTACTTCCATTGCGCGAAGTGCGGGAGCGGGCTTGTTCCGCGCGACCTTGCGCTCGGCGTCGCCGGGGAGAGCTTTTCGCCGGGGCTGCTGCGGGTCGTCGCCCGCTTCAACGCCGAGGCCAGCGCGCGCCGGGCGAGCGATATGATCTTCGAATCGATGCGCCGTTCGGACGTGCAGTTCGCGCTCGGGGACGGCGGGGCCTGGATCTAGAACACGGTCGGCGAGCTCTTTCCCGACGCGATCCAGATCCTGGACCTCTACCGCGTGCTGGAGCGGGTCTCGGACGCCGCGAAGGCGATCCACGGCCGGGGGGACATGGCGAAGGCCCTCGCGAAGTGTTGGCGCGGCATGATCAAGTCCGGGCGGCTCCAGCCGGTCGTCGACGAGCTCAAGTCGCACGCGCCGCGCCGCGGGATGGCCGGCGAAGCCGCGGCCTGCTTCGAGAACAACCGTGCGCGAATGGACTATCCGAGATACCGCGCCGCAGGCCTCCCGGTCGGATCCGGCGTGATCGAGGGGGCCTGCCGGAGCGTGGTCTGCGAGCGTCTGAAGAAGTCCGGGATGTTTTGGAGCGTCGCCGGAGCCAACAAGATCCTGGCGCTGCGCTGCGCGGTCGAATCCAACACCTTCGACGACTTCTGGGAGTTCTGGGCCGAGCAGAAAAAACCGCCTGAGGAACAAATCTGACCTTGCGCCAGGCGAAGCTCTGGCAAGGAGGAAGTAGAGGAAAGGAGGTGCA
>JAPPFL010000075.1 GCA_028823855.1 Albidovulum sp. | reverse complement strand
CACGGAAACACCATATCTGGGGAGGCCATCCACATTCTAGGTCAAACTCTTAGACGTTCCTTGTATTGCTTTTCCTGTTCCCCATCGGCAAGGTGATTCTTCACTAGGTTGATCACGCTGCTCTTGCCCGAGCCCCAGCGGCCATGAACCGCGACGACGCTGCCAAAAGGATTTTGGAATTCCAGAATGCATCTGGCTATTGTTTTCGCGAACGGATCAATGCCGAACCGATCATCACTAGGGCGGTGAATGGGAAAATCGTTGAATTTGGTCATATCGGCTCTATGGCTGTTTGGTGAGTTCGAAGAAGTCGGTCGCGCCAGCGTGGTTGCCAAGGACGGCGTTTATGCGCGTCGGCCCGCCGAAGCAACTGTGCGCGGGGTCAGTTTGAGACGGTGGCTTGGGGCCACGTTCGCCAATATCCAGAATTCTATAGCGGCCCTGCGCGCCCATGCGGAACCCAGCATTTCGCGCCGCCGCTTGACATTCTTCCTTATCGAAATCAGGGACGGCTCGCTGCAAAGACTTGCGAACCATAATTATATAGGATGGCTGATCGATGACGGATGCACAGAAATGCCTGATTTGGGACACGCCAGCGAAAGTTTCTCGCGACAATAGTATTTTGACAATTTACGTGGATTCTCCCCGGTCCGGTGGCAAGTATTCTGTCGAACTCTTGACCGGGAAACGTTTGATTTCTCTCGCGCACAGAGAGAAAGTCCGGCTCACGAACTGGCTGGTCGAGCAGCGCAGGCTCGGAACCACTTGTCCGGAAATAACAACGAACGCAGTCGAAGAAGCCAAGCAATGGCGAGACATAGGCCTATCCGATCGAGCTGACAATTTGCTCATGTGTTTTGCTACGCGATCCGACAGGCTTGGAGCCGTGTTGTATTTTGGAACAGACGACCCCGGAAACCCTGAATACCTTGAGTTGCTAGCTCATGCCGGATGCGTTGACGCACATTACAGAAGTGCGCTTGATTACCTCGTGCGGTATTTCGAATGGCGCGAATTCGTCCAATGGGGAAAGGCGGATCAACGCAGGCGACCTGACCGTAGACGGCTATTCAAGATTGGCGGAACTGGACCATGCTCGGACTGCATCGGACCGAGCCGTTGTAGCGATGTGGTTCGATGAAACCGTGAACGACGCGTTCGAGAACGGATTGAAATCGGGCATTGAAGAGACCGGCTACCGGGCGGTTCGCATCGACCGGCAGGAACACAACAACAGAATCGATGACGAAATCATTGCCGAGATTCGCCGGTCGCGCTTCGTCGCGGCCGACTTTACGCAATGAGCGAGCGGTGCTCGCGGCTGGGTCTGCTACGAGGCGGCGTTCGCTCACGGCCTAGGCATCCCGGTGATCTTCAGCTGCAGAAAAGATTGCCTTGAAACAGTTCACTTCGACACTAGGCAATACAACCACACCGTATGGGAAAATCACTGCGAGTTGCGAAAGGCGACCCGGAACCGGTTGATTCCGGAGCCTAGATGCGGGAATCGGAATTCGAAGCGGCACCGGATCGCTTCAAGGTAGTATCGCCGTTTTGCCGGAAAAGGCGCGTTACCCTTGGAAGACCACCGCGTGGACAACCCAGCCGCAATTGCCGGCGGAGAACCGCGAATTGCGCGTTTGAGAACCATCAACTGCAGTGAAAGCGATTGGCGGTCGCGCCGAAACCTCTATCGCAGGCGAAACCATAGCCATCGGACCGCGCCTGCGATCATCGCCGCGGCCGTGGCGGCGAGCAGCGCGGTCTTGGCCAGCGTGAATATCGCGGCAATCCATGCCAGCGGCGTCGGTGCGCCGGCATGGCTCAGCGCCAGCGCCGCGACCGCCGCGTTCTCCAGCGCGTCGGCCGCCGCCGTCGCGAGGGGCAGCAGAAAGAGCGGAGCCCCGCTCGGAAACAGGCGGAACAGCAGGATCGCCAGCAGCAGGCCGTAGGCGACCGGAAACGCCATGTCGACGGTGAGCCCGGTCGCCGCGTAGACGAGCCTGGCGTTCGCGTCGAGGCGGTCGAGTTCATTAAACAGTTCTGCGGCCTCGGCGGGCGTATACCATCCGCGGCTGTCGAGAAGCTCGAGTCCGCCCAGCCGGCGCTGCCGCCAGGCCAGGCCCGCTACGCAGGCCGCGACGCCGGCCAATGCGGCGACCGCCACGCGCCTGGTCGCCCACCGTTCCAACGCCGTTCGCCCGAAATTCGTCATCGCCATGCTCCTGTCGCAGTCAGTCAACCGGCGGCAAGATTTGCCGCCGGCTGAGGTGGATCCTAGGCGCATACAGCGCAACTGGAGGACAGAGGTGCCGTCGTCAAGGCGCGAGGCGCGGCGACCGGTCGGAGGGACGGGCAGGCGTTGTCTTGCCTTTTTCCGATCGGCGGTGCGCCTTGCGCTGGGCATTCAGGGAGCGCTTCCGGCCGTTGTCGCCCCCGGTGATCATCGCTGCCTGTCGATGGAGATGGTCTTTTGATCGGTTTTGCGCCATACCTGATCCATGAGGTAGGCGCTTCAGGAAGAAAAGTCGATGCCCCGATGCAAAAGGCCGCCGACTACGAGAGGAAGCGAGCATTGGCTTCGCGTGGCCGTAAATGACGCTTCGGCATTCACGAATGCGAAAATCAAAGTTGCCTTAGGATGGCGCACTCAGAAAAGGAACGAATGGAGATCGTCTATCAAGAAGGATGAGTATTCCGAATACTTTGACGATGCGTTCCTAGATCGCCTCGGCATCCGGAAACTGGAGGTCCCCCTTGATGAGTTCTGGCCAGCAGGAGGGCCGAGGTGGGACGGTCTCGCAAGAACGTCATCCGGAAAGATCCTTTTGGTAGAAGCCAAGGCGTTCACCGAGGAGAGCGTCGATTTTGAATGCAAGGCGGGAAGCGTTTCTCGAAAAATGATATGTCGAGCGCTGGAACAGGCGAAACATGCGTTTAAGTCCAACGAGCGAGCGAATTGGGAGTCTCTATTCTATCAGTATGCCAATCGGCTTGCTCATCTCCAATTCCTTGTGTCGCGGAATCAAATCGACGGCTACCTAATGTTCATGTGCTTCGCGAATGCGCCCGACGTGCCTTCACCCTGCACCGGGGAGTACAGGAAAGGCGCCGACAGATTGTGGCGCAAATGTCTGGGTCTCGGCCGTCATCCCTACAGCCGTCGGGATTCCACTGTTGTGATCGACGTGCCGGAGATGTGCGATTCATGCTTGGTTGACGATCTCAGACTATGGATCTGCTTGATCGATAGTTTGCACCGCGAGAAGCAAGTGGAGCACGCTGTTCGTCGCCGAGCTAAAGGTCCGGAAGCGTACCCAACGGGTGAAATTCCCCAAGGGAACCCCCCGTCGGTGGCAAATGCGATAGGCCACATGCTCTACATGAACAAGTGCTGGAAGGATTCTTCCGTTTCCATGAGGTCGGAGGGGTCAGCTTGATCAACTATCATTTGGATGGGGCTTATACGCCTAACTAGCCAAGGCCCGCTCACGACCTAGCCATCGTCCGATTTGGCGCAGCATCCATCTTTCCGCATGCGGTCAAGTGCATCGTGACCGGCCCACGTGAGATTTTCTATGCTAACAGGCGCCTTCCGCTTTCCTCCACCGTGAATGTAGTCAATATAGCCGGCTTGGTCACACAGTTTGACGTGATATTCGACCTCGCTGCGTGAGTATTCGTCAAACTCCGGCATTGGCGCGGGTTCACCGTTGTGAACGTTGGCTTCGGCATATTTGAGAATCTGGAAGATCAACTTCATCTGCCGTTTCATAGCCGACTCTCCAATCCACCTTGTGGTTCCTCGCAGTCTTTCCACAAAATATGTCGTAAGGCAAGGAATTTCAAGAAAAAAGAGACCATAAAACCTTGACACGGCCAGCATTTTATGCTATGTAACTAGCCATAGTCAAGAGGGGAAATCGCATGGCTCGCAAGGCACCAGGAAGATCGCACCGCAAAGGCATGACCATCATTCAGATGCTCAAGATGTTCCCGAACGACGCCGCTGCCGAAAAGTGGTTCGAGCAACAGCGTTGGCCGGACGGCAGGTTCTGCCCGCATTGCGGGTCGACCAACACCCGCGAGGAAAAGAACCGGAAGCCCATGCCGTTCCGCTGCAAGGACTGCCGGGGCCATTTCTCCGTGAAGCACGGCACGGTCATGCAGTCCAGCAAGATTGGCTTGCAGATGTGGGCCATTGGCATCTATCTGATGTCCACGGGCATCAAGGGCACCGCCAGCATGAAGATCTACCGCGATATCGGCTTGCGTCAGGCAACGGCCTGGTTCCTCATGCAGCGCATCCGCGAAGGCTTCATGGACGGCATCGGCCAGCCCTTTCCCGGCCCATGCGAGGCCGATGAGACGGGAATCGGAGGCAAGGTCAAAAACCTGTCGAATAGGAAGCGGAAGGAACGCAAGGAAGCCGGAATTGGTCGCGGGTTGGCTGGCAAGACGATTGTCGCCGGCGTGAAAGACCGCGAGTCCAAGAAGGTGAGCGTGGCGGTTGTGCACGGCACGGACGCCAAGACGCTGCAAGAGTTTGTCCATGACCGCACCGAGGAAACCGCAACGGTCTACACCGACGAGGCTGGAGCGTACAAAGGCATCGACAGGCCGCATGAGAGCGTCAACCACAGTGCGCACGAGTGCGTCCGTGGGGAATGCCATACCAACGGGATCGAGGCTCTGTGGAGCCTGTTCAAGCGCGGCTATCATGGCACCTTCCATCACATTTCGGATTCTCACCTGCCCCGCTACCTCGCGGAGTTCGAGGGACGTAACAACATCCGGGACATGGACACGATCGACCAGATGGCGTTTCTAGCCCGTGGGATGGTCGGGAAGCGGATCAAGTACGACGATCTGGTTGCCAAAGCGGAAGCGACGGCATGATGACCTTCAGGAACATTTCCCTTCTCGCCGTTTTCGCGTTGCTTGTCGTGTCATGCGCAGGTTGCCAGACGCACAACCTGCCGTGGCACCCGTTCGACATGTTCGCGATTCCGGTCGAACCTGGACCCGGCCCGTATCTCGACGAATGAAGAAGGCCGAAAACGGGTTGTCTTCAGGCGCATGGTTTGACCGGGGACGGCAAACTTCGCTCTGGTCGATGAATGAAACGAACAGTTATTTGCAGATGAGCCTGAAGGCGCCTGAAGCAAGGTGCTTGTCTGCTCGCGTCCAGTGCGCTACAAGGCGCCGGTTGCTGGTGGGCAGCGATGTGAGACCCACAACCCCCGTGTGCCCTGCCAGCAACGCTTGACAGTTCCTAGCCCGAGCGCCTAGAAAGTGAAAAAGTGCCCCTGCATGTTTGGCGACAGGACGGGGCAAATGCTTAGAATACCTTCCGGTCAAAAAACCTTATGACTGGAAGGACTAAGCATGTCAATCAAGAATCAAAAAAAATGCAGGATTGAAACAGACAAGGTTCAAGACATACGCCCTGCTCCAGACTACAATCCTGCCACGAAGTCCGATGTCGACGTTATGATCACGCAACGGCTGATGATGTTTCATGACGCGCTCGTCGACAGAGGGCAAATCAAACCGATACCGAAGGTTTATGATCGTCTTCGGAAAACCCCCGTTGTTGGCTGAGGCACAACTTCATTGCATCCATCAGGTTCCATGCACTGCGGGTAGCCCTTTATCAAGTCAGCCTCTTCAGCTTCCCGCCTCAACATATCGGCTTCGATAAACATGTGATAGTGAGTTGCGCCATGTTTTTGTACGCATCCCTTCTCTATCGCTCTGTTGTAGGCATCTTTCAGTTCACCTTGTCCGATATACACGGGTTGCCAATCATCATCTCCAACGCACTTCGCAAATATGTAGTTTCCATCGTTGTTTGCATCTGGCTCGAAAGGCATCTCGAAAACCGCATATTCGTATAGTTCTCCAGATTCCCCTCGCCAAGTGAATAATTCCTTACTCATTTCTTGACTTTCTTTGGGAGCCGTTGACGCGGGAGGGGGGTCTTGCTACATGGGATGCAGTCAAGACATGGCCAGTCAACGACTCGTGTTTCAAACAGCGCCCGGCGGGTTCATCCAGTCCGCCGGGCGCTCGCGTCCTAGCTGAGCTCGGGCAAGCAGTCTACAGATAATTCTACTTCGCTCACGGCTGCTGGGGCGTCATCTCAGGCCGATATTTGTCGCTTCCGTATACCAACGGTCAATCAATCCGTGTAGTTGCCAGAAAAGCGGACTCCAAGGCGCAGTGTCGGTATGCGCAACATTGGGATCTCCGTATGCTATAGCCGTAGCAAAATGCAGATAATCGTGCATTCGAATCATGGAGTTTGCCAATCCTTCAATACTACCAAAACTCTCGATGTTGGTATCCAAGCGCGATTCGAGTTGTGCAAACTGTTGCCAACTTGGGGTGGTTGTTATCTCAACTGGAACATTTGGCCATGCAGCGATGGTATTTGGATTAGGTTGTTGGGCTTTCGGCAAATTGTTCCTTAATGCCGAGAATTTCAGAATAAAATCGTGGTGCCACACCAAAAAGTGCGCATTCCCATTATGTGGGTGACGGGAGTGATCTTCCAACATGCCTTGCCAGTCTGAGTTGCTAGAGGAAATTGGAAGCGGAGCGGTTGGTTGTCGTGGAGGTATCATGGTTTCCTTCCTTGTGTTGTCTTGAGTGACTTGCCTCAGTCAGCCGTCGATTACTTTGCCGCAGAGTTCTTCAATTGTGCTCATAGTCTGCACTCCGAACCCGAGTTTCGCACGCGGACCTGTGCATGCACATCTCGTGATATTTCCATTGCTGTCGGCCTCGATCATGCACGTGCGACCTTCAAATTCTCCATTAACTATAGGTTCTCCATTGCAACCAGCCAATATCAAGACAGCGCAAGTCGTGAGAATTGTCTTCATGGGTTCCTCCATTAAGTTACGGTCATTCCACAACTCTGACGATGCGGAAGCCCACGTCGTCGTACTTCTTGTGCGGTTGGCCTTTGCTTCGAAACGCTGATCGCAGGTACTCCGCTGGGCTGAACCATCCGCCACCCCGTTGAACCCGGTGAGACGCGCGGGCTGATTGCAACGGATTGGTTCCCCCTGGCATTTCCTCGCGATAACAGTCCTGCAGCCACTCCCATACGTTCCCTTGTGTGTCGTGCAGTCCTCTCCTGTTGGGTCGCTTTTGTGCCACTTGGCGCGTTTGACCATATTTCATGTCACCACCATACCAAGCGTAACTGTCCAGATTCCTGGCACTGTTTCCGTGAAGCCAAACCGTCCGTGTCCCGCTTCTTGCGGCGTACTCCCACTCTGCATCCGTCGGCAGCCTGTAGCATCCGGTCGGCATGGAGTAGTACTCCTCGGCGGTCCTGCTTCTTCCGCAGCCCTTGTTGCCTTCAATCCTGTTGAGCTGCTTCAGGAACCGCTGCACGTCATTCCATGAGACGCTTTCCACCGGAAGATCCGGGCATATGCCGATACGACGAATGACCCTGTGGTTTGTGCAATCTTCCGGCAACTTGAAATAGGAGGGATTCCGCTTCATCACGGCGAACCACTGGCCTTGAGTCACTTCCGTGGTCGCAATCGCGAACGGACGGGTGAGCGTCACCGGAACCGGTCCCTCGTCAATTTCCCTGTCCGTTTCGCCCTCGGGACTTCCCATCGTGAAGCTTACCGCGTCGAACGTGACGAATTCCATGCCGAGTTTCTCTGGGATCAGGACTTCCCCGGTTGCGCTTTCAGGGTAAGCGCGATCGGCAAGAAGCGTCATCAAGAGTGCGGATGATGCAACAACATGGTGTTTCACTTTGAACGGATCCTGTTCACGACAAATCCCACCGCATCCCATACTGCGTTGTGTCAGTTTCGCTTGAACTGGCCGCCTTGCGACTTGCAGAACGCAGCGAGGCCGTTTCCGCCGTAGTCGACATACTGCAAAGCTAAGACAATGCCTTCGCTCGGAATCGTGTAGGTGCACTGTGTTTCCGTCCGTCCGCCCCAATCCTGCCGAGTGACCGGGCGACATGATCGGTCTGAATATGGAGCAGCATTTGCGGTGTCACGGACGCATCGCGGGCCTTTCGGGCAGGTGCGGCCCGCTTCGATCCGATTGTTGACGCCGGGAAGTTCTATGCACCATGACTGCACCCGCTCCGGGCGCGCCTTGGCCCAAGTCGACAGCGAAATCTCGATGCAGCGTTGTTCCGGATCGCCTGCATGAGGTTGATGCGCAAACTTGCATGTTGCCCACTTTTCCGCGCTTGCGGGTGTGCTCGCAGTTGCGAAAAGCACGGCGACGGCTGCCGCCAAATGTCGTTTGGTCATTCCTTCCCCCGTTCGCAGCGCCGGACCCGACGAGTGCCGGACCATATGAGCTAACGGCGACTTACGCCGGCGAGTCAAGAGTTGGCTGCAGGAATCGATCCCGGTGTCGCCGGATGAACCGGCGCGAATGGTGATGACTTCGCCGCCGAAGATAACCTGGATCGCGTCAATCAGGGACAGACGCTCATTCTACGGGCCTGAAGCCCTGCCGTCTAAAGTGATCAGTGTTCAGGTATCGTCCGCCACGTCGCAGAAACTGGACTGCCCCGCCTGCAATTCAGACAGTTCTGCGATTTCACGGGCATAAAGCTCCTTCAAGCTGAGATAGACCTTATAGTCACTTGCACGAGTCAGCGGATCCCGCAGAAACTTGGCAATACGGTTGGTGTTTCGAGTAATCTGGGAAATCGCCTTCAGCGCACCGTCAGTCGTGCAGACGTTGATGCCGTCGTAGGTGTTGTCGCATATGGTTCGCTGGACCTTGAAAAATTCTTCCTCGAAGGCTTCTGATATTTCTTCGCCAGCAGCCTGCATTACCAGAACAGTGTCATCCCAGCGGTCTGTGACGCACCGTTGCATGAACGCTTCGTGCCCCAGTACCGCCTTGCGCACATCGTCCAGTTCGGTGGATTCAGCATGAACCAGCGTTGCAAACGCGCATGCGACAGATGTGGCCAACGCCAAACTCGTGAATTTCATGAAAAAGCTCCCTGTTTGAATGACGCCCCGGCGGGTGCCGGGCCGTTGTGACCAACTACTGGAAAAGCAGAAAGTCCTGCGTATTCGCCAAGGCTTGGGGAGCTACCCCTCGCCGGGTCAGGCTTATTTCGCAGGCGACCCGGCATAGCGGGTCCAGCAATTGGTCACGAAGGGAAGGTCGGCGATACTGTCTCGGAGAGTCAAGAGTTGACTTTTGGGGTGTGAGATTTCAGGGTTTGGGCGGGATCGCCGCCTGGTTGCGGAACCTCTGGCGGCAATCCCGCCAAAGGAGGTAAGGCATGGAATGCGACAAAGACCTGATCCTCAAGATCCTTGAATGGCGGGCGTCGGTGCGCATGGCGGGTCCGATCCCGGTGCCGAAGTTCGACGGCTGGACCAGAGCCGAAGTTGCCTACCATCTGGTCCTTTGCGACGAAGCTAGGTTCCTGAAGCTTGGCATGGAAGCCGGGACGCTCATGTGGAACGGAGAGCAGGCGCTTCTTCACCGCCTGCTCGCTGATCGCTTGGAAGAAAGTGCCGGCTCAGCTGCGGCTTGAGCGGCCGGGGATTCATTGTGACCGAAGATAACCAAAAATGATCAAAAGTGATCCACAGATCATTGACTTGATCGCCCACCAGGCACTATCTTCAGGGCATGAGCGAAGCCCCGGAAACGTGCAAGCCTACATGCTGTTGCGCCGGGGAAGTGGTCGACTTGGCAAAGCAAGTCGCCATCATGGGGGAACGAATGGAAACGAAACAGGCCCAATACGAAAGCGCGATAGATCGCCTGCGGGCGGATGGTGCGGCGCGGGAAACGCGGTTGATCCTGGCTATGGCGGGCATGATCGCTTTGGCCGTCGCTTTCCTCGCCTATTGGGGTGGCCCGCCGCCTTCGGCCTTCGGCAACTCGACACATAACCCCGTGCCAGCGATCACAGATACCGGTTCATCCGGCAGCGTCGAGAACCACGGCTAGGCCGCGTCCTCGTCGGCACCGTCGTCGCCGCGCCCTGACTGCCCGTCGATATTCGATACGTCAGTCGTCCGATGAGAAACAAACAATACAGTTGCTATCGGGTTTGCGTTTGCGGAAGGTTCTGACCCCGCCAAGCTGTTGACTTCAGGGGCGTACGGCCGCAGGGTCCAAGCGAACCGTGCAACGAGCAGAAGGGCATGAAGTGAGCGATCAAGTGGACCAGGAACCGAAGCGGAAGCGTGGCAGGCCGCGCAAGCCGTTTCCGAAGATCGACGCGAGTCCTGAGGAGATTGCCCGCGCGATCTTTTCAGCAGTGAAGCCGCCTGATCCGTCGCTGAGGAAATTCAACGTGAAGAAATCTGCGGGAGCTGGCGTCGCGACGTAAGCGGGCATCGGCTAGTTAAGCGTATAAGCCCCATTTGGATAGGACGGTCAGGCTGACCATTCTCGGCAGACGGTTTCGCATGTTCGATTGTTCCGACTTCGGCGGCAATGTAGTCTCGGCTTGCTAAATTAGTACTTGTACCCACGAGTTTTGATTTTACCTGTTCGATTCCCGCAATCGGTTGACGGACTGGGGGAATCGAATAGGATTGTCTTCGAATAGAGGCGGAATTCCGAACCGCGGGAGCAGAAGAAGCCCATGCGAATTGGGCGAAGCCGCGGCTTCGGCGGATTCGGGCGAGGCAGGCTATGAGCAATACGGCAGGCAAAAATTTCTTTCTCGTAGGTCTCAGTGAAGAAGAACCGGAGGAGCTTGGCTCAATCGTCGTGAAGAGAAGGTCGACTGCGTACAAAGCCTCGGGCGCCTACGCCCAAGCGAGACTAATTTCAATTCGGAACTTGCAGACCAGACTTTCGTCGAGATTTACCTATCTCCTTTCGAGCTAATGGTAAGGAAAGAAGACTACTCTTATCGAATTCGCAAGAGAGCGTGCCCGTGGGAGCACTTGGAGAAGCAGCCTGGTAATGCTCCGGTCAAACTGTTGGCGTTAGTGAAAAAAAATGGCCTAGTGAGCGGTTTCGTGAAATCACGCATTTGTTCCGATTCGGCTCTGAGGGACCGTGAATTCATAGGATTCGATCTGACGAGGGATTTGCGACATGGGTGCTAAATCTTCCATTGAGTGGACTGACGCGACTTGGAATCCGGTGACTGGCTGCACAAAGATCACTCGCGGTTGTGACCATTGTTACGCGGAGCGCTTCGCCGAGCGATGGCGTGGGATTTCGGGGCACCCATACGAGCAGGGATTCGACCTTCGACAATGGCCAACACGGCTAGATCAGCCTGCTCGCTGGCGCAAACCGCGAATGATTTTCGTCAACTCCATGAGCGATCTTTTTCACAAAAGCGTAGAGCGGGAATTTATCGATTGCGTATTCGAAACCATGGAAACGGTAGACAGGCATGTCTACCAGGTTTTGACAAAGCGGAGTTCGCTGATGAGGAGATACCTACGCAACCGATACGCCGATAGTGCGGCTCCTGATCACATTTGGTGCGGCGTGTCCGTTGAGGACAGGTCGGCAATTTCAAGAATCGAACATTTGCAAAAGACGCCGGTCGCTGTACGGTTTCTTTCAATTGAGCCGCTCTTGGGTCCGATCGGAAACATCGACTTGGAAGGTATTTCCTGGGTAATTGTCGGAGGAGAAAGCGGCCCGCAGGCCAGACCTATGCACCTGGAATGGGTTAAGGATATACGCGACCTCTGCGCGCGGACCGACGTGCCATTCTTCTTCAAGCAGTGGGGCGGGCAAACATCGAAGACTGGGGGCCGCAAGCTGGAGGGAATTGAACACAACGAAATGCCCCGGTACCTTACTGAAAGAAACGACCATGCCCTTCAATTGGCATCCTGACGAACCGCCGCCTTCAATCGAATCGCATACTTTGGCAAAGCTGGCAGTTTTGCGCAGCTATCTTCGAGCGTATATCGACAGACTAAACGTCAATCCCAGCCGCGAAGAATTTAAGCTCGACCTTATAGACGGGTTCGCTGGAGGAGGAATGTATCTTGATGGAAAGGCCGAGGTCTCCGGTAGTCCCTTGGTCATGCTTGAAGAAACCGAAAAAGCAAGGATCCGGTTAAACGAGAGGCGCGTCAAACAACTCCACATCGACTGCAAGTTCTATTTTGTCGATAAGGAACAAGCACACACGGACTATTTACGAGAGGTTCTCAAAGTACGTGGCCATCACATTAACGACGACAGAATAGTTATCAGAAACGGACAATTCGAAAACGAGATCGAGGGTATTCTTGCGTCGGTTCAAGACCGCCAACCTCGTTCAGGACGTTCGATTTTCCTTCTTGATCAGAAAGGATTCTCGCGAGTCCAACTCTCGCTTGTGGCCAGGATCTTTCGTAAATTCCCGGCCGCCGAAGTCATACTGACGTTTGCGGCCGATGCCCTTGTCAATAATTTGTCAGAAACTCAGAGGACTCTCAAGGCCGTGGCGCCAATTCAATTGACCGTTTCGCAGATATCCGACCTGATCCAACAGAGAGACGCGAACTTTGGAAGAGCACTTATGCAAAGGACACTTCGTGATCATGTGCGACATCTAACCGGCGCGACCTTCGACACCCCTTTTTTTATTCGACCTCGGCAGTCAAGGCGCGCATTGTGGTTTCTCCATCTGTCAAAACATCCAACGGCGCGCGATGTGATGATACAACTGCATTGGGAACTCCAAAATACTTTCGAACATTACGGAAGTGGGGAGTTCGGAATGCTGGGCTGGGACGCCTTGAAAGACTCGAAGACCCTCCCATTGCTTAAGTTTAGTGAACTCGATGCGCAGCAAATGCAAAAAGAGCTTTTGGAGTCGCTTCCCAGGAAGCTTTTTAAGCTTGTGTCTGAACACCCTGTTGCGCTGGACACTTTGCGGCATTTGTTTGCAAATCAGACGGCGGCCCGCTTCTCCGATCTAGACCAAGTCATTTTACAACTCGTCCAAGAAAGAGAATTCGAAATCCTCAATCAGGAAGGAAAAGTGCGGTCCCGAAGGATTAAGCGTTTGGCTCGCACGGACCTAGTGACGCTTCCTACTACATTGTTGCTTCCTGGGCTGTCTCGTTTATCATGAATACTCCGTAGAACATTCGAAAAGACTTTGCGACGATTCCAAGGAGTGGCGACAAAAGCGGCACTTGCCGCTCCTTTGTACGGGCCAAATGCGCAGGTGCGTCTCGACCCTTGTACCAATGGGAACGGTTGCGGCTACTACCAACAAAAATCCATCCAGCTCCTTGTTTTGTCTCGCTAAAACGGTTTTCACCGCGCCGCCGTCGGCAGTTGTCGGAACAAAGGCATTCTGCAGCTTCGAAAGGCCATTCAAAGGTATCACGGCTCCGTGCTAGGCTTCCCCGAATTTCCTTCGACCGTGGCAGACAACCGCATGAACGGCGACCGCAAGTGTCATTGCCGACTTACCTCCCCGTGCGCCACGAACGCCCTGATCCATTTGCCGTCGCTAATGAGTTCGTCGCGATTGGGTTGCGGTACTTTGCTCCCGAGCCAGGCGATCCGCTCCTCCGACGCATCGTCATCCAGCAGATGTTCGGGAATGTCCGCGATTTTTGCGTGGGCTCTCCACAGGGCGACGCGGGCCCACTTATCGTCGCAGGTCAAGCGATCCAGTTCAACCGGATCGATGCTGTAGTTGATCGACGAGCGGGAAATTCGGCTCGTCGTCACCAGTCGTCCTACATCTCCTGCCACCACTAATTCGTTGCTTCCGGAAGAGTCCTGATGAATTCCGAATTCGAACGATGTGAGAGGCAAATTAGGTATTTCGTGGAGGCGTTTATCGACCCGTGTTCGATCCATTGTTCCGCCGCGCAGTCCACGACCTGGTCGCCGAAGACGTCCCAATGCTCGATGGATTCCCGTTCGACGCCCATTTCCTCCTCCGCGTGGTGGCTGCCGTCATGGTGGCGTCTCCTTCGCACCGATGAGAGAAGTCGGCGTTCGGCCGCTTCGGCGGTGCCGGCAAGAAAGATCGAGTTTCTACATGAGCGCGGGGCGGACGCAACGATTCGCCTTCAGGTGTTCGCACTAGGGAGCCGGAAATCGTTGTAGTGGTGCAAGAGGACGTGCAGTTCGATTAAATTGATATGCTGGAGTTTAGTAGCGACGACTTTCAAAATGAGGCACTTGCGCCTTCACACGATCATCGAATACGATTGCTCCGAAAGGATAGGCACAGGATCATCGAGCAAGCACTGTTTAGGAACTTGCAGGAAGTGCGTGAGGTTGGTTGGCACAAAATGAGGCGATTTAATCCTCGCGGCGACCGTGCGGATCAAAGTCGAGGCGCGTGCGTTTGTCAAGCAGTCGCCTGGAATTGTGAGTCTTGCCTGGTGGTCTCACTATCACGGTTGGTCATTCACCGAAGTAGAGCGCCAACTTGCAGGTGCGGAAAAGCGGAAAGCGGCTGTGCGCCCACGCCGCGTTCTACGTAGTCTGTCCTGTGCCCCGCATCGCGCTTCGCATCAATCTTTCTCTGTCGGCCGGTCAGCGCCACCCGGAACATGAACCTTGGTGAGAAATGCGGGCTAGCCACGAAGGGCCTTCTGCTGCAAGTTAGATAGTGAAAGCATTTGCTGCGAGGCTGGTTTGCACATTTTCATCGATGAATCGGGCACCTTTGCGCCGAACGTGAGCGGACCCCATAGTATTTCGACGGTGGGAGCGCTCGTGATACCTGGCAGCGGTATGAAGAGATTTGAAAAACTGTATGGGCGTCTGAGGAGGCGACTACCCAAAGCCAAGGGTGAAGTGAAGGGCCGGACTTTATCGGAGAGTGAATTAGTTGAGGTTGCCCAGATCCTAAGAAAGATTGGTGCCGTGTTTGAGGTTGTAGTAATCGACATAGGAATGCACTCCAAAGAAGAACTGCTATTTCACAAGGCCGAGCAGGCGGAAGCTATAACGACACACCTTACTTCAGAACATCATCCCAGTGTGGTGGAGGCAGTCTGGATGCTGCGCCGGCAACTAGAAGATATGCCGCTTCAACTTTATGTGCAATCGGTTGCGATGGGGGAATTAGTATATCAGACACTCAATCACGCCAGTACCTATTTCGCCTTTCGCATACCAAGCGAGTTGGGAGAGTATCATTGGAGAATCGATGGTAAAGACAGACTTAAAATAACGCGATGGGAGAAGTGGTGGTCTACCGTAGTATTGCCGATGTTGGAATCAAAGACCTTTCGAGATCCACTGATTGCCGTAGAGGGAGGTGATTATCGCTGGCAAGAACAATTCAGGAAACGTCCTGACGATTACAAACTAGCGTATGTGAAGGATGCGGAGAAAGGAGAGTTTTTCGATCTCGGCACGGTAATTGCAAAAAATTTTTGTTTTTCTTCAGTTCCGGAGTTCGGTCTTGAAGCGGTAGATATAGTTACAAATGCCATAAGGCGGTCCTTGTCAGGAAATTTTACTCGAGCAGGATGGATAGAAATCCCAAAACTGATGATCCACAGACAATCTCATTGCATCAGATTGATAACGCTTTCGCGCGACAGTACTATTTCCGATCGCATTCCGTATGCCAACGTACTTCGGGACTTTAGGCACGGCGGAAGGGCAATGTTTCCTAGGTGGTATTATGAAAAGAGAGAAGGAGTAGATGGTGCGCGGTAGTCAGTTTCGGTGGTTTTTAAAACGCTGGGCACGCATTCCAAATTAGACGTTTGATGTGTTAAGCAGGCCCGGCGGCATTAATTTCATGCACGACTCGGTCTCCGGCTGGTTGTTCTCTCCCGACATAGTCGAAAAGGTTACGAAGATCGGACTGGCGAGCCAGGAGAAGTTGGACGAGTCGCATGGCTTGCTTGACGAGTGGCGGCGGTATCCCGAAGCATTCGCGGCCATCGAATGGGGCGAAGCCTAGAGCCGCAAACCTCCACGCACCACTTGATTCCCGAATTTCCGGGTACAAATCTCCGGCGAACCGGAATCCGGTCGATAGGCTGAGACATGCGTCCATAGTTGAACGGTGCAACTCGGTTGCACTTGCGTTGCCACATGCCGTCCGTTTCGGTGCGCCTCAGCGTCGATTCACGATCGGCGAAGTGCAGGTTGATGTAGTTTGTGGGCGAGGTCGTAACACGGCGCGATTCGGTCGATTTGGCGGAAATGTGGCCTCATCTCAAATTTTCAAATTCAGATACGCCGATATGGCACTAACTTTGGTTCCTCCGAATAGTAGCGTTCGCAGAGTGGACAACTCCTCCTCGTCCAGCCATCGCCAACCAGGAGGTGCGAATTGATGCAGGGCGACGACGAAGGTCGCAGACAACAGGACGGCATCCGTTACTCCGAGAAGCAATCCGACGCCGATCCGGATGAACTTGCGAATTCCCGAAGTACGCCACCGATCGCCGGTACTTTGATTGACCACGAAGGCGCTCCTACGGGAAAGCGACGAAAGGGTGCGCAATCCTATACGATTCTACCAAGCATTCCGTCGATTTTCTGCTCGCACTTTCCGGATAACTCGAACTTACCTACGGGAGGCGGAACCGGTTGCGAAGAGTCAAAAGCACTAGGAACAGCAGGATCGGACCTAACACGCTTTGAACGGCGCCAACGGCGTCCAGCACCCACTTCTCGGTGTCGGCGGTCGTGAGCGCCGTGCGCGCAAAGTGCAAATGCCCATCCTTGGATGACAGGCCGAGAATGGCGTGTGAATTGGCGAAACTGAGCACTAAGCCGTTCCAGACCACCCGCCAGCAGTTCACGTCGGAGTGCGCCAACGCGAAACCCATCAAGATGATTTGTCCCGCCCAGCAGAGCAGTGCCCGCCCGAAGCCCCAACCATAGTCTGACGACGCTTCGAAGATCCGGTTCGCCGCCGACAGAACGGCGGAGCCATCCCTTTGGCGCAGGGCGCGCATTTTCAGCCTGAAGAATTCGTGGCGCTCGCGCGGCTTTTCTTGCTGCTGCATCATCATCGCTAGTCTGTCCCAGGCTCTTATCGCATCGTCGACCAAGGCGATCTTGCCTGCTTTCTGAAGGCTCTTCCGAGGGGTGGAGAGCTTGTAGGATCGCTCGGCCGAAGACCAGTCTGTGTCGTTTAAATCCACATCCTCGTGAAGTTCGGTTTCGAAAAACTTCGGTGGACGGTTAAACTTTGCATTTCGGAAGGAAGTCGAGCTTCCGAATTTGGCGTTGTTGAAACTAACATTTCTGCCGAAAACCGCAGATCTGAAGATCGCATATCCGTCGAATTTTGCGTCCTCAAATCTGACATCGGGGCGTATTTTGGCTTCTGTGAAGATAGTGTTGCCTTCGAACCGTGACCGCTCGAAAACCACCTTTTCAGAGGAGGACGCTCCGAAATCGGCTGACTTGAAGCTCGCCCGATCGCAAAACCGGACATCGGCGAAATTGGTCGAGCGAGGAAATCGGACCTCGTCAAATTTAGCCTCGTGGCGAAAGGTAGAACTTTGGAACGACACGGTCGTGACGTAGTTTTTCTTGGGTTGTACAAATTCGGAACCGGTAAAATCGGCGATACCGACAAATTCGCACTTCTCGAAGCATCGGCCCGTTTCAAAACTTGTTGCTTCAACGAATTTGACATGCCGGAAATCTGCCCCGATCAGCAGTCGGCCAGCAAAGGATACCGTTTGCAGATTCAGTTTCGTCCCGGAAAAATCCATGTACGAAGTTATTGGAAAGGGCCACCCGCTGTCCGGATGGGGGATCTCGCCGTGTTTCTTGATAAGCGCGTCCCACAAGCTCTTAACCGAGGGTTCAGGTTGACCAAGAACTCCCAGCCTCCGTTCGACTTCCTCCATCCCCTCTGGTTCCACAAAGCTTTGAACGTCTTGACGAAATTTGTCCCAAAGGAACCGATTCCAGTTAAGCCGCCGTGACTCCTCATCTTCGCCCAATTCCGGCGATTCTAGAAATCCTTTCCAGAATTCCGCGAAGTTTTCGTCCAAGGTTTATTCTCCCTTTCCAACCCTTCACTTTGTACACAGAACCAAAGACCATCTACGATCACCAGCCACTATTGATCTGCCGGAATACTACACTTTCGCAACAAGCGAAATAACCGGGAAGTTGCTTGCCCGAATCCAAACTGTTCTCGGGATGCCCCGTGCCAACCGGTCGGCAATCTCTGCGCGGGTTTTACAAATCTTTACAGCGCTCCCGCCGCTTCCTCTCCCGCTCGGCGCGGACCTTCCGGCACGCCTCGCACAGCCGCGCTCCCTCCTGCGCCGGCGCGCCGCAATCGAGGCAGAGCCCGGCCTCCTTCCTTTCGCGCCGGATCCTGGCCGCGTACCGGCGCGAGGCGCGGCGCCCGGCTTCGCGCGCCCGCTCGGGCTCGAGGGCGGCGCGGGCGGCCCTCGCGG
>JAPPFL010000025.1 GCA_028823855.1 Albidovulum sp. | reverse complement strand
CGGGAAAGGCTCAAACAAACCGTAGAAAATCCGATATGAGGTCAGGACGTCTGAGGCTGGATGCCCGAGCCGGGGTCGATCGGCAACCGCCAGGCGGCGTCGCTGCTCGGCGTCGCGCCCGTCGGCCGCTGCGCCTGCACTACATGGCGGCCATGAGCGCCATGTGGCACAATGCCGATATGGCGGCACTTTACGATCGGCTCGTCGACAGGGGCAACAAGCACGTGGTCGCGATCGTGGCCGTGATAAGGAAGCTGGCGGTTCTGGCCAATGTCCTGCGGGGGGACGGTCGCGAATGGGAAGAGTGCCGCCCGGCCTCGTCCTGAGGCCGGCGACGGACGGGAGACCGCCAAACCCATCGGCCCGCCGGGGCCGGTTTCGAATCGGACGGTTTCGTCGAATTCCGGAACCCTGGTTACATCGACGGAACCGGAACCGCTGTGGGAAAGCCGTGGAAAGCTGTGTATAAATTGTCGCGAAAACGCTAAAATTATTCAAAACCCCTTGACTCGAAACACAGATGCTCTCCGCGTGTATCCCGTAAACTGTGGTCTGGCCATTTTTGATTGAGCCGCATTCCAGTTCAGGAAGTCTGCCCAGCGGTTGTTCTCGACGCAGGTCTTCAGAGTCAGAATGGCATTTGCCCCCGCGACCGACCATTGGTTGCCGGGCCGCTTTAGTCGCATGCATACGAGGCTGCGACTGGCGCATTCCGCAACGCCGCTTCCGACGTGCGGGCCCCGCTCAATGCATGTTCCGTACTGCATGCGGCCGGCGTTCGCCTCCATGTATCTCACGCATTTCGCCACGTCCTCGTGCCGGTCGGAATGAGGCCGGAGACCGGCGATGACTGTCGAGACCCGATTGTCCTTCAGCCTTGCCTTGTCCGCTTCGAAGCGCTGCCTGCGCTCGGCCCCGTCCAGAAGGATTGCTTTCAGCCCGTCGGACAAGTATTCCGAGACTTGGAATAAATCGAGGATGCAAGTGGCGGCTCGGCCGGAGAAGAGCTCTTCGCAGACATTCCGGATCCAGCTTGCGCCGTCGGAGATCACCACCAGTTCCTTCGCCGCGAACAGGCCGTACCGCTCCGCCTCCCGCTCCAGGCGCTTCCCGAACCCGGTGTTTCCGCTGCTGCCGGCCCCGGCCGCCGCGCTGTCGATAAAGCCGCTGCGGATGTCGGAGCCGGGATCCTTCCGCGGGTCCCCGGTCTTCGGGTTTCGGCCGTCCGCCGTGTAGATCGAGATAACCTTCGCCTCGCGGGTCCTCGACGCGCCGTCTTCATGCTTGCCGGCCACCCCTTCGCGCTCCTCCTTGCGCACGGGAACCCCTGTTCGGAACGTCGATGCGCACGATGCAGTCGGTCCTGCGCCTACCTAGTGCCCGGAGACATACGAACGCGACCAGAGTGCAAATACGTCCCGACAAAAGGCGCGGCGAATCGCCAGAAACCGGTGCCATTAAAACCATCGACAGCGGGTGCGAACCCCACCCAAAAATTGTCGCTTTCGGTTGATAGCAGCCGGGGCGCGGCATCGAGGCAAAGACATGGTCTGAATCTCTCCCGTGAAAACGGGCCGCGTTGAGCAGCGTAGCAAACGTGCAGGCCGGAACGAGAATGGACGCTGAGCAGGCCTCGAGAAAGGCGCTGCGGGGTTCGACCCTCCTGAAACCAGAGGAAGACCAATGGCGGTTCGGGAAGCAAACGACAGATGCACCGGGCCGTTCCCGTCGGGGTAGTGGCGTTGGAATGCACGGAAGATGGAAGGCGTAGCAACACGGGAAGCCCTGTCGGTGGCGGGCACACGCCAACCGGCAACCCGCGAGGGTCGGGCCGGGCCGACAGGGTGGCGGACAGGCTCGTATGACTGAGGACGCCGGGCAGTGCCGGTCGAGGGAAGGGGCTTGACTTAGGAAATGGAATGGAAATGGAGGCAAGGCATGGCCAATGGCGAGAGCCTAACTAGGCCATACAAGATTCGGAAATTCCTGACCGCGCTGCATGCGAAAGCGAATGAAGAACTCGACCGCCGCTTTCATGCCCCATTGATCAGATTTTAAGTTCGAGTTGACCGACAAATGCAACCGAAATTCACGCTGTAGCGAAGCACGAATTCCTTTTTCGGATAGCCTCTTGTGCGAAAACCTATGAACCTGCCGCCCGAGTCCTTATTTGATCGAAGGCCACTGCAAGAATTAGTACGCTGCCGCGAGTGATGTCCTGCCAGAAACTAGACACGTCAAGTAGCGTAAGACCGTTGTTTAGGGTTCCCAAAATCAGCACGGCCAGAACCGTACCCCAAATCGATCCGCGGCCTCCGTATAGGCTAGTGCCTCCGAGAATAATTGCTGCGATCACGGTAAGCAGCTGCTGACCTGCGGCGTTCGGCGCCGCCGCTCCTAGCATTGCAGCCAGAATAATGCCTGCGAGAGCGCCCACGGCTCCCGAGGCAATATAGAGCGCTAGCTGAATCCGCTCGACGTTTACTCCCATGAGGCGACTAGCATCGGCATTTCCGCCAGCCGCATAGACTTCGCGCCCGAATTTGGTACGGGCGAGAATCCACCAGAGAACGACGGAAAAAACGAGCATGGCAACGAGCGGAAACGGAATTCCCGCTAGTCTGCCGGATCCTAGCCAATTGAAGCCCGGTTCAATTAGTGGCTTGGTCAGACCGTTCGTCAGCACCAGTGCCGCGCCCGTGATTATGCTCATCGTGCCCAATGTCACAATCAGCGAATTGAGCTTGAGTCGAGTTACGAGAAGGCCGTTGGCACCGCCGATTGCGCCGCAAATTGCCACGGCGAGAATAGCCGCTACCCAGATGTTGATGCCGGCAAGGCTGAGCAAGGCGACCAGTACGCCCGCTAGCCCCGCGATCGCTGCAACCGAAAGATCAAGAGCTCCGGCGATGATTACCGGAGTTCCAACAACCGCCATCAGCCCTATGACGGCCATGTTGGTGCCGATCCTAAGCAAGTTATTGACCTTAAGGAAGTATGGGGAAAGCACCGAGAAAACGATAATTAGGCCGAAAAATAGGATTCCGAGAACAACTACCCCGGCAAGGTCGCTCGAAAGAAACTCCTTGTGCTTGCCTACGCGACGCTGGGTACTGAATTTCATCTTCATGCTCGGTCTGCCTCAAGATTCTAATGATAGATCCCGAACCAACTCCTCGTTCACCTCGATACCGAGTCCCGGTCTGTCGATTGCCTCCACCCAGCCGTTCTTGTGCCGGATCGGCTCGGACACGAGTTCCGTCTGAACACTAACCGGGAACGGCTTAAGTTCAAGCAGCTTGGCATTCGGCGAAGCGACCGACAAGTGCAAACTGGCTGCAGTTGTTACCGCTGTGCTCCAAGCATGCGCGTTCATCGTCAGGCCGGCGGAGGAAGCAAAACGGTCAATCCGCTGCCAACCGGAGATGCCTTCCGTTCGGCCGGGATCCACTCCCAAAACGTCGCAGGCTTCGGAATCAATCAACCTCTGGTAGTCCGTAACAGTGAATTCGCGCTCGCCCATCGCAATTGGCACGTCGACAGCCTGCTTCAACGCTCGATGGGCGTTCAGCCTAGTAGGATAGAAAGGCTCTTCTATCCACCCGATGCCGAATTCGGCCATGGCCTTTACCGTGTTGATCGCCGTACACAGGTCCCAACTGACCCCTTGTCCAGCATCGACCAGGATTTCGAAATCGTCGCCGACAGATTTGCGAAGGTCACGAATAAAGACGATGTCGTTTGCAGGATCGCGTCCTATGTTCGAAAGTCCGCGCTTGGCGAAACCCAGCTTGACGCCTTTGTACCCGGCCTCCTTGAATCCGACTACCTCGTCGATATTTTCTTGATTTGTCGGCTTGTTGACATGGTTGCATGCAAAGGCGGGTATGCGGCGCCGCTTCCAGCCGCCGAGAAGTTGGTGGATCGGTTTGCCCTGCGTTTGGCCGTCCGCGTCCCAAAGCGCCATGTCGAGAGCGGAGTACGCAAAGCATGCGATTCCGCCTTCGCCGTACCACCAGCAATGCGCCCTCATCAGCTCCCACGCCTGGGCAACAGTTATGTCGCCCGCCTCAAGGAGCAGCGGTCCAAAAGCCTCGTCAATCAAGAGCTTCGTGGCCCGGCACGCCTCCGGCCACATTGCTATGCCTTCGCCCCAGCCGATAATCCCGTCGGCCGTTTCCACACGCGCAAAAACGGTCAGCCGCCATTCGCCGTGATCGTTCGCGTCGGGATAGCGCAGGACCCAAGAGTCAATCCGGTTAATCTTCATTCGTAATTCTCCCGCTCGGTTACTTGACTAGCACCGCGCCCTATGGTAAGTCAACAGGTTGTCAGACCAATTGCCCGATCGATCGACGGGCGGAGGTAGAGATTGGCAGAGACATTAGCCATTGAACCAATCCAGCGCGAGAACGTCGCAACGATAATCGTGGACCGGCTGCTCGGCTTTGTGAAAGCGGGAAAGCTGAATTCGGGCGACCGGCTTCCGTCGGAGCGTCAGCTCGCGGAAAGATTTGGTGTCAGTCGACCAACGATCAGGGAGGCTCTCAGCGCCCTTAGCGCTCTCGGCGTCGTCGAAATTAATCACGGCGGCGGAATTTTCGTATCAAGGCTAGATGCGACAGACTTGCTGCAACCCCTGACTTTCTTTTTGACTCTCGAGTCCGTGACAGTCGACAAACTCTACGAGGCCAGGCGCCTAATCGAAGGAGAAATCGCAGCTCTCGCCGCGCATCAGGCGATGCCCGAAGATTTAGGTCATCTTGAGGAATTGCTGACGGCTCAGGCGGGGTCGCTCGGAGACGCCGCAGAATATAGAACGGTCGATACGATTTTCCACGACCGCCTTGCGATGATGGCAACCAATCCGTTTCTAATGAGGGCCGCGCAGTCCCTCAACATGCTGGGCCAAGAGTTCCGTCATCTTGCATCGGAAACACCGTCGGTACTCGCTGGATCCCTGGAAGATCACAAAGTCATTGTCGCGGCGGTCCGCGCCGCCGAACCGGAATTGGCGAGAAAGGCGATGGCAGATCATATGGAGAACGTTCTTCGCACGACTCGCGAAGCGGCAAGGAAAAGCAAATGACCGGCCGGAAGTTTAAAAGGTCGTCCTTCTACTTCAAACGCGACAACGTATCTTTGACTCTCCGGAATGTCCTGGCTAGCTCAAGGCCTTCCCGACTTAGCATTCGGCGGGTGCCTGCGAGTCGCGACGCCTACCGGCACGGGCGACTAACCCGCGCTCGTCCCGGATTTCGTGATCTAGCCCGTGCATGGCGCTTTGGATGCAGGATTGTTTGAATGAATGTTCGCAGTGAATTGAAAGGAGTGATTGCCACCGCGTTCGCCACTGCACGACACGCTGATCCCCATGACGTCGCGAGCCGCCTTGCATTTGGCGAAGGCCGCGCCCAGTGGGCAGGGGCATTTTGGGAAAAACCTCAAAATCGGGCTCAACGGACGCTGTTAACGCTGGTCTTGAAGCGTCGCGAACGGCGTAGCGATTTCTGGCGACCGCTTCGTTCATGTCGATTATAAATCTGAGCAAGGATACGACCAAATTTTGCCAACCCAAATTCCGAAAGTGAAAGGAGAAATACTATGAAAAAACTATTGGCAACCGCTGCGGCACTCGGCGCGTTCGCATCTTCGGCGCTTGCGCTGGATCCCGGAGATCTCAAAGGTCAGCAAGTTTCAGCTGACGACTATGCCGCGCTCATCTCGGCGGCCAAGGAAGCGAAGCCGCCGCGCAACGGCGAAAATTACGTCTTCGGCTTCGCCAACCTGCAGCGCGACATTCCATTTTGCGTGAAGACCGAGGAAGGCATCGAAGCCAACGCCTCCGCGGCGGGAATTGAGCTTCTGGTCACCGACAACCGCCTGGACGGAGCCACGGCGCTGCAGAATGCGCAAAGCTACGTTCAGCGCGACGTTGACTACGTCATAGAGTTTCAAACCGACGCGCATTTCGGCACTATCATCATGAACGGCTTCAACGAAGCGGGTATCGGCGTGACTGCGATCGATATCCCCATGCCGGGGGCAACCTTTTTCGGCGCCAACAATCCACGTTCAGGCTACATGGGAGGCGTTTATCTTGCCCAGGCCGCGATTGCCGAGTGGGGTGCCGAAATGGTCAACAATGGCTATCTCGTCGTTGGCGAACTTCCGCAGTCGGGTCCAATTCCCGCCATGCGAACGGGCGGTCAGATCGCAGGTTTCCTGGCGATCGCGGAAGGATTTCCCGAAGACCACGTCATCCTAATCGATACCAAGAATACTCTGCAGGAAAGCTTCACGCAGATGAACAATGTCATCGGTCGCATTCCGGAAGGCGTTCCGATCATGGGGCTTGCGATCAACGACCAGTCAATCACGGGTATGCTGCGCGCGACGACTCAGGCCGGGCGCGCCGACGATAGCCTTTTCGTGGGAATGGGAGCGGACGAGATCGAAACTCTCGTCACGGAACCGCGGTTCATCGCCTCGGTCGGCTACTTTCCCGAACGCTATGGCAACTATCTGGTTCCGATCGCGCTGATGGAGCTTGCAGGCATCGACGTTCCGCCGGCAGTACTGGTCAATCATGTCATAGTTAACGAGGAGAATGTATGCGAGTACTATGACACGTTCAGCTGCGGCGAAGCGCCGGGATTTACCTACGAGTTTCCGCAGGAGGATTTCGAGGCGCACCTTGCCGGACTTAGAGACGACCCTGATCTGCAGGGTGTCGAGAATTTGATACCGAGCAGCTAGAGCGTAGCGGCGCTGCGCTCCGGTAGATGAAGACCATGCTGCGCACTCTGCCTTCGAATCATTGGAGCAGGCAAGAATGTTCGTAAGGGCTTCGCGGTATTGCGCTTATCGTTGCGCACCTGCTCAGCAGTAGTTGCATTGGCGTTCCAAATGTTGCTTGGGCGCCTCAGGCGGTTACCGCGCGATCTTGGAAGAGTTCTCCAAGATCGCGCGCGTCGGCCTCGCTTCGGTCTTCGGTGTCGGCGTCAATAGCGAAATTTAAATCTGCGAGGCGCGCGAATGAATGAGTCCAACCTGCTGAGCATGTCTGGGGTGTCCAAGTCTTTCGCATCCAACCGAGTGCTGGACAATGTAGAATTTTCAATTGACGCCGGCGAAATAGTTGCCCTTCTCGGCACCAACGGCGCAGGCAAGTCAACGCTGATGAAAATCATGACTGGCATCTATAGCAGCGACACCGGCGAAACGCGGCTGAATGGCCGACCGATATCGATCGAGAGTCCGCGCGACACGATGGCTCACGGCATTCGCCTTATCCCGCAGGAACTCTCCGTACTGCCGGCAATGACGGTGGCGGAGAATATTCATCTGGGAGCCATGCCGTCTTCGGGAACGGGTCCGATGGCGCGCATACGCTTCAAGGACATGGCCGCCAGCGCCGCCGAGCTACTCGCGAGCCTAGGTCTCGACAAAATCAACCCGGCGACCGTGCTTTCGCGGCTCTCCTTCTCCGAACAGCGGCTGGTCGAGATCGCCCGCGCCTTGGCGGGAAAGGCCCGGGTCCTTGTCATGGACGAACCTACGGCCTCTCTTTCCGAACCGGAGCGCGACAGACTATTCGCGATCATGCGCCGATTGAAGCAATCCGGCGCAGCGATCGTATTCATTTCGCACTATCTCGACGAGGTCTTCAGCATTTCGGACCGTATCATCGTTTTAAGAGACGGGATGAATGCCGGAAATTTCACGACCTCAAATACGGGCCACGTCGAAGTTCTTGCAGCAATGCTGGGGCGCGAATTCGAGGATCTGTTTCCTGAACGCGCGGCCGCGCCGGGCGAGGCCGCCTTCGAGGCCGACTCGCTGCGCGGCGGGCGATCGATGACCGTTGTTTCGGTATCCGCCAGAAAGGGCGAGATTCATGCGGTTTTCGGACTCATCGGCTCAGGAATCGAGGAAATTGGCAAGGCTCTTTTCGGCGCTCTCCCGCTCGAGTCGGGTATCCTGCGTCTCGATGGCGGGGAATTCGACCCGAGTAGTCCGTCCGAGGCAATCGCCGCGGGCGTCGGCTTCGTTCCGGGCGAGCGAAAGGCGGAAGGAATCATTGCGGATCTGTCCGTCCGCGAAAATTTCACGCTCCCCTTCCTCGGCCGATACTCCGGCCGCTTTTCCGTGGCTCGCGCCAGGCAAACCGAGTTTGCCAACCGATGGATACGAGATCTCGCCGTGAAGACTACAGGGCCGGAACAAGTCGTACGAAGTCTTTCCGGCGGTAATCAGCAAAAGGTCTGCATAGGTCGCTGGCTCGTCGACGATCTCAGCGTGCTAATCCTTGAGGAGCCGACCCGCGGAGTCGATCTCGGGGCGCGCCGCGACATATATTCCCATCTGCGACATCTCTCTGATGGAGGGCTGACGGTCATAATGATTTCGTCCGACGCCGAGGAGGTCGCGGGACTTGCAGATTCCATTACCGTTCTGCGAAATGGCCGGAGCGTTGCCAGATTCGAGGAACCCCAAGCGCCTGAACGGCTCATGCGCGCGGCGGGATCCGCTTTGGCCGCCTGAAGAAGGGAAAACAATATGCAAAAGGTGGAAATCGGCGTAATCGGCGCGGGCTGGTGGGCCTGTTTGAGCCATATTCCCAACCTTCTGAAAAATCCGCATGTCGCAAGCGTCGCCGTTAATCGGCCGGACGAAGAAAACCTCGCCAAGGTGCTCGCGCACTTCGGAATTGAACACGGTTACACCGAAACGGCGCGAATGCTGGATGAACGGCCCGTCAAGGGAGCAGTTGTGGCATCGCCGCACGTCCTGCACGCAGAACACGCCGTAGCGGCGTTGGAAAAGGGGCTTCACGTGCTGGTTGAAAAACCAATGGCCACCTGCCGAGCCGACGCGCTTCGGATGACCGATGCCGCGAGGGCAAACGATGTCCAGATCATCATGCCTTACGGCTGGAACTACAGGCCGATGGCGGACACGGCGCATCGGCTTTTGAAGGACGGCTGGGTCGGCGAGGTTCGGCACGTATCGCTGATCATGGCATCGGCACTTGCGGACCTGTTCGCAGGACAGCCGATGGTGGAGACGGCCGACCATCTTTTCCGCCCGCCGCCGTCAACCTGGGCGGATCCGGAACGAGCCGGCGGCTACGGCTGGGGGCAGCTTACCCACGCCCTAGGGCTGCTTTTCCGTCTCGTCGACTTGGATCCAGCCGGCGTCTACGCCCGATTCGGAAGGTCCGAGGCTGGCGTGGACTACTTTGACGCGGGCATCGTCGAATTCGCCAATGGCGCAACGATGACTATGTCGGGAGCCGCGACAGTGCCCAAGACGCGATCCTTCCAAGTAGATGTTCGCATCTTCGGATCTGAAGGCATGCTGCTGGTCGACTTGGAACGCGCGCGAGTAGAATGCGTGCGGCACGACGGCAAGGAGCATATTGAAGATCTTGCTTTAGATGCCGGTAGCTACGACGACTACTCTATCGCCGAACCGATTAACCGACTGGTCGACATTTGCCGCGGTGAAACCGTCGAAAACCCTGCCGACGGAATCATCGGTCGAAGGGCGGTTGAAGTGCTGGATGCAATGTACCGTTCGGCGGACAGCGGCCGAATGGAGAATGCAGCATGAAACTGAGCGTGACCAGCTGGTCTTTTCCGCAATGCGATCTCCGCGAATCCGCTGCGATCGCGCAAGCTCTTGGGCTGGAAGGAATCGATTTAGGCTATTTCTACAGGTCGGCTCTTGACAAGCCGCGACTTCTGGCGGACCCGGAAGGATATGGAGCGGAGCTACGCTCCGAGCTTCCGCTTCCCGCTGCAAATCTTTACCATCTCTTCGGCGACGGCCTGTTCGAGCGCAACCTCGCGGGTCCGGCGGTCGCCCGCAACCTAGAGGATTTTGACAGGGTTCTGGCGTTCTGCCGGTCGGTAGGGGCGCCGAGTGTCTTCGTTTTGCCTGGCATGCTGGGGCCAGGTCAATCCCGACGCCAAGCTCTCGCCGCCACTGCCGAGAATCTCAAGCCCATGGTCGCCGCAGCCGAAGGATCGGGCGTCGCCGTTACGGTTGAACCGCACGTTCACTCCTATCTTGAGAGTCCGGAATTGACGGGCGAACTGGCGGAGCTTGTGCCCGGCCTGAAAATCTGCCTCGACCCGGCGCATTTCGCAACGCTCGGCTACCGCCAGGACGAAATCGAGATTCTAATCCCCCGCGCCGGTCATGTTCACCTTCGGCAGGCGCGTCCAGGCGTGCTGCAAGCGAAGCTAGAGGAGGGAACGCTCAACTTCCCGGCCTTTCTCGGCGCGCTACGCGAAGGCGGGTATCAAGGCTGGCTGGCCATCGAATACGTTCACCAGAACTACATGGCGACAATTTACGACGATGTCCTAAGCGAAACTGTCAAGATGCGCGACTGCGTGCGTGCCTGGACCCGATGACGGGAGCGGTCCTTGTAACCGGGGCGGCAGGGGGACTCGGATACGCCATCGCTAAACGGCTGGTGCGGGACGGCCACTCGGTCGTGATCGGCGACATCGATGTGGAAAAGGCAAACGAGTCCGCGGCGGAAATCGGTGTACCGGCCCTGAGGCTGGACATATCCGACGAGGAATCCGTTGTTAAAGTCGTGGGCCGCGTCGCGTGCAGTCATGGCTTGTCGGGAGTCGTCAACAATGCCGGCGTTCACAAGAACCTCTCAGTCGTTGGAACATCCAGCGTCGACTGGGATCGCATTCACTCGGTAAACGCGCGAGGCACCTTTTTAATGTGCAGGGAGGCGGCGCGCCATATGCTGAAAGGCGACGGCGGCAGCATCGTAAACATCATCACCAGGGTTCAATTCGGAAATCCATTCTCCGCGGCCTACATGTCATCAAAAAGCGCCGTTCATTCGCTTACGCAATGCCTTGCAGTCGAAGTGGCAAAGGCGGGAATACGCGTCAACGGCGTAGGCCCGGGTCATGTCGGTCCAGGCACCGGAATGGTTCGGAATTTCGAAGCGAAAGCCGAGAGCTTGGGGTTGGAATGGAATGAATTCGAGACCATGGTCCACAGGTCGATACCGCTTGGCCGCTGGTGCCGTCCCAGCGATGTTGCGGGCGCGGTTTCATTTCTCATGAGCGAGAATGCGGAATTCATGACCGGCGAATTCATATACGTAACCGGCGGCTTTCAAGCCTACTGCGAAGCGCCGGAGATAAGCTTGCTTGAGAATCCTTATGACTAACCTTTCCGGCAGGAAGGCCCTCGTGACGGGCGCCCGCCACGGACTCGGCGCAGCGATTGCCCGCGAATTCGCCGCGAACGGCGCTAGCGTAGCGGTTTGCGGACGCGCCGAAGGAGACTGCGATTCCGTCGCAGCCGAAATCGAAGCGCTTGGCGGCGCGGCGTTCGATCACCGGTTGAACCTAGATGAGCTGGAATCCGCGAGCAACCAGATGACCTCGGCCGTCGAGAAATTGGGAGGGCTCGACATTCTCGTCAATAATGCGGCCGTAATTGAGCCCATGGCGCGGATCGGCAGTATCGAGCCTGCGGATTTCGACCTAGCCTGCCGAATTAATCTCAGCGGGCCGCTCGCTCTCACGAATGCCGCCTGGAGGATGCTTTCGGGTGGAGGGAGAGTGCTGAACGTGCTTTCCGGAGCGTCCATCCATCCCATGGAGGGCTGGGCCGCCTATTGCTCGTCGAAGGCGGGTCTTCACATGCTGACAAAAATGATAGACTTGGAAGGCCGGGATTCCGGCGTGCGCGGATTCGGCTTTGCGCCCGGACTGGTGGATACGCCTATGCAGGGATTGATTCGCGACGCAAGAATAAACCGCATATCCGACGTGCCGCGCGAGCAACTGGCTGATCCGGCGATTCCGGCGAGAATGGCGGCGTGGATTGTTTCGGGAGAGGCCGACGACTTGGCCGGCGGAATGATCGACATCCGCGACTCGAATATCCGACGGCGAATCGGTTGGAACGACGGCTGACGGCCCGCATCGGCACGATAGCTATTCTGGAATTCCAGGCTCGGCCAAATTCGTTGCAGCATGTCTCGCCGGGCGCAGGGTTTGGCGCCCGCAATTTGTCAAGCCGTTTCAAGGTTCCGGGCAACCGGCAAGTGCCGACAGCGGCCCGGCCGCTAGCCGTTAACGTCTTCGCGAAATCGTACTGAATACGTCAACGAGTCCTGAAGAGATTATCAGGCACGCTCCGACCCATTGCCAAGCAGTCAATTTTTCTTCAGGAATCAATATCCAGGCGCTAAATATCACGACTAGGACTTCCGACATCATTAGAATGCCGACGCGGCCGGGAAACAGCAACTTGGAAACGCGAAAAATTATCAATACCGAGGGAAGCAAAATCAAGGCCGCAGGAATGAAAGCGACGGGAATAGCTAAAATTATCGCTTGCGCAGACGGAAACGGATCAGAAAAAATGACTGCGGCTGCAAGCGCCGATACTAAGGCTGCGGCGGCAAATTGGACACATGCAGTCGCCGGAACGGGAATTTCGGGCCACTTTTTCAGGCATGCCGCTCCTAGGCCCCACGCAGCGCCGGAAAATAGGGCAAAAAGATCGCCGACGTTTAAGGGCGCCAACTCCGTATCGCGTTCCGAGAGTAGCAGGTACAGGCCTGCCAAACCGAATACGATTGCGGCTATGCGACCGGGGTTGAATCTCTCGCTAAGCCAGAAATATCCGATAAGAGTCGACCAAACGGGAGTTAGGTAAAAGAGCATTGTCGCGCGAACAACTCCCGATTCGACGAGTCCGATGGCGTAAAAACTTATCCCGGTTCCCGTAAAGATACCTATCAGAGCGATTTCCCGGAGACGCCGGAACTGATTTCTACCGAAAAATAGAAAATACGGAATCAAAACCGCGATCGGGCAAGCGCTAAACAGAGCGACGCTCCATGCGTTCGCAACGCCGTGCGACTCGACTGCGCGCAGCGGAAGCCAGTAAAGGCCCCAGACTCCCGCCGCGATCGCGACAATTACGCTTAGGCGCCGGTCCGACTGACGTTCAATCCACACGGAGAACTAACGCGCTCTCGCGATGGTCGGGCGATTCGATGGCGGGGGTATCCGCAGCCAAATTCCCCTTTCTAGTAAAATCGGGGGAAGCAATCCGTTTCAACTACGCGAATTTGACCGCCACGACAGGTTTTTTCCCGACATGATCAAATACTTCATGCCTGACGGCACGGGCGACTATCGACTTCATTTCATCTTCGGATTTCGAATTCGACAATTTGTCGGCAACTCTTGCGGCGGCGACTTCTTCAAGCCGCTCTTCGAAATCCGCTATGTCCTGCGCGGGCAGCCCGGCGGACCAGACCGTCGCCCTAACTTCCGCGCGCCTGCGACCTGATCTTCTCAACACGACGCCGACAAATCCATTCCTCGCAATTTGCCGCCTCTCCCGAATGACGCCATCCCTTGCCCCAATCAATTCGAAACCGTCGAGATACGTCCTTCCGGCTTCGATTTTCTCCGAAATTCTAGGCCCGCAGCTTCCAAATTCAACGACAGTTCCGTTTTCGGCGACCAGCGATTGCATGCCAAGCTTCTTCGCTAAATTCGAATGAGACAGCAGATGGCGGTATTCTCCGTGCATGGGGATAACGGACTTGGGGCGAAGCGCGATGTGGAGATTCTCGAGATCGGGTCCGTTTGGGTGACCGGATACATGGTAAATTTCGGCGCTGTCGTCCACGACATCGACGCCCTTTTTCGCCATCATGTTGATAATCCGCGAAACCGCCCTTTCATTGCCCGGAATCGTCTTGGACGAATATAGAAGGGTATCGCCGCGCTCCACTTCGATCCCCTGAAATTTCCCGGCCGCCAGCTGTGCCGTCGCCGAACGCGGTTCGCCCTGACTGCCCGTCGCAATTACAAGCAACTTATTCCTAGGCAGACCCGCAGCTAAATTCGGTTCAATGGTTCTAGGGAAATCGGAAACTACTCCGGTTTGCAGCGCCGCGTTCAGCATCCTGTGCATTGCTCTTCCGAGAAGCACAATTTCGCGCTCGGCGAGTCGCCCCGCTTGGGCGATCTGCGATACTCTGGCGATATTCGAGGCGAAAGTCGTCGCGACAACCATGCCCTTCGCCTGTTCGACCAGCCTTTGGATTCCTGGTCCAACGGATGCCTCCGATCGCCCTTTTCGCCTTTGCAGAGCATTTGTCGAATCGCATACCAGAGCCGTCACTCCGGTTCCGATCGCCCTTTTCCAGGAATCCGCGGTCAGCGGGTCGCCCATCGTCGGCGACTCGTCGAATTTGAAATCTCCCGTATGAAGAATTCTACCGCCAGGAGTTTCCAGCAAAAGCGCCGAGGCTTCCGGCACCGAATGCGCGGCGTGCAAGAACGATACGGTGAAAGGTCCGGCTTTGGATTCGGCGGGATGCGTTGCAACTTCTCGCAGAATTTTCTTGGACACCCCGAATTCTTCGAGCTTTTTTGCGGCGATTTCCATGGTGAAGGGCCGCGCGTAGACCGGTGCCTCGATTGAACGGCAAATCACGCCAACCGCGCCAAGGTGATCTTCGTGCGCATGCGTCAGAAATATGCCGTCTACTTGCCGAGAACGTTCGAAGAGCCACGAAAAATCAGGCAGTATCAAATCGACGCCCGGCGTAGATTCCATATCGGGGAATGTGACTCCGGCATCGACAAGAATTAGTCGCTCGCTGCCTTCCGCGCCAAATCCGTAGACATAGGCGTTCATGCCGATTTCTCCGGCCCCGCCGAGCGGCAAATAGAAAAGTCTTTCGCCTGCCATTCCTAGAGACTCCTGTTCGCCGCGAGAACAACGGCAAGACCGTGAATCGTCAGATCCAAGTTAACGTGGTTGAAAAGGCCGGACTGAGCGGCAAAAAAGTCCGCGAGGCCGCCCGTGCCTATAGCGGTCATTTCTCGCCCCCGCTCACCTCGGATCCGACTGCAAACGCCCTGTATGAGCCCAACGTAGCCCCAGTAGACCCCCGAATGCATGCAGTCTTGAGTATTGGTGCCAATGACTCTGTCCGGCCTGGCGATATCGACATGCGGCAGAGCCGCCGCGGCTCCGTGGAGCGCCTTCAGCGAAAGATCTATTCCCGGAGCGATCGCACCCCCGATGTATGCACCGTCGCTGTCTACTACGTCGAAAGTCGTAGCAGTTCCAAAATCCACCACGATCAAATCTCCGCCGTAGAGATCGAACGCGGCGGCGGAATTGACGAGCCTGTCTGCTCCAACTTGAGTTCCTTCATCGACCCTCGCCGGAACGGGAATGCGGCATTGCGAAGTGCCTACGACCAGCGGATGGCAATTGAAATAGCGTTCGCAAAGCTGACGGAGATTGAACACGACTCGAGGCACGACCGAAGCGACGACTACGTCCGAAATCTCGGCTTCGATCTTTGCGCTGCGCATAAGAGCCGAAAGCCAGACAAAATATTCGTCTCCGGTCCTGTCGCTGTCAGTCGCGCAGCGCCACTTGCAAACTATGTCCCGTTCGTCAACTACCGCGAAAACCGTATTGGTGTTGCCAACGTCTATCGCCAATTGCATACGGTCGTCCCCTTCAGAAAAATATGTCCGCAGCCGCTACAAGCCGCCGACCTCGCGCAGCGTCGATCACAGCTCGCCCGGCATCGTCAATGCTTTCGAAAACTCCGCTGAATGATTCGGTCGGAAGGTTGACGCGGACAGTCTCCCCTAGCCTGGCCGCATGCATTAGCCAATCTTTGCGAATTGACTCGAAACCCGCCTTCTGAAACTGCGATTCCCTTTCGGCGTACGCCGCCGCGAGCTCGCTAAGATAGTCTTCAGGCCGCGCATATATGCCCGTGGCATCAAAAAAGCTCGTTGCCTTGAAGGCATCGGCCTCGGAAGGCTCGAGACCGGGCGCGCTGGCGATGTTCACGCCGAAGCCGATTCGTACGAAGCAGCCGACATTTTCGCCGGAATCGCACTCGAGCAGTATTCCCGCGAACTTCCGGTTCCCCGCAAGCAAGTCGTTCGGCCATTTAATGGAAAAGATGTCCGCGCCGGGCGCCAACGCTTTGCTGGCATCACGGAGAGCCAAAGCGGCGACGAATGATCGAAGAGCGACATTTCCTGGGGAACCGCGCGCACGCATCGCCAGCGTCGCAAATAAATTGCCGGAATGCGAATGCCAGAACCGATTTCGCCTTCCTCGGCCGGCCGTCTGCATGCCGGCGACAATCCAAGTCGGAGCTTCGAGATTTCTTTGGATACGCGCCGCCTCGCTGTTCGTGCTGTCCACGCTCCCGAGCATGCGGACAGCATAGCCATCCGGCCAGCGCGCCATTCAATTAAACAATGCTGAGGACGCGGCTTCGGCGATGTCCGGAACGCCGAATAGATTCACGACGCCGACGAGCATCAATGCGGCGGAAGCGACGAGCGCAGCCGTTCCGAAACTAGGAAAGTCCGTATCGAGAGGCTCCTGCTCCGTGCCGAAATACATATAATAGACGATGCGCAAATAATAGAATGCGCCGATAACGGATGCAATGCCGCCGGCAACTACAAGCCAAATCATGTCCGCCTCGAGAGCGGCCTTAAAAACATAAAATTTCGCGAAAAATCCAACGAGAGGAACGATGCCCGCCAGCGAAAACAGCAGCAACAGAAGCGCGAGCGCGCGAAGAGGAGACTGCCGGGAGTACAAGTTAAGAGCGCCGATATCGGTAACGGGGCTGCCGTTCCGCCGCATGGACATGATGAAGGCGAATGTTCCAATGTTCATAGTCAAATATATGGCTACATAAAGAAGCATGGCCTCCACCCCCTGCTGGGTGCCGGCGCATATGCCCATAAGCGCGAAGCCCATGTGCGAAATCGAGGAATAGGCCATCAGACGCTTAATGTCCCGTTGGCCGATGGCAGCGATCGCTCCGATGAACATCGATGCGACCGAAAGAAATACCAAGATTTGCCGCCATTCGCTCGAAGCCTCGCCGAATGCTTCCAGAACGAGCCTTGCAAACAGCACGATCGCGGCAACTTTAGGCGCCGTCGCAAAAAAGGCGGTGGCGGGCGTCGGCGATCCTTCGTAGACATCGGGAGTCCACATGTGAAACGGAGCGGCCGATACCTTGAACGCCAGGCCTGCGGCCATAAATGCCAATGCGAACAGCATGCCCAAAGACACGCCGCCCGTCTCGATCGCGTAAGATATGCCCGCGAAATTCGTCGTTCCCGCGTAGCCGTAGGCGAGCGAGGCGCCGTAAAGAAGCAGACCCGACGACAACGCGCCTAGAACGAAATACTTGAGGCCTGCCTCGGAAGACCTTGCGCTGTCGCGATGGAACGCCGCAAGCACATACAGCGAAAGCGACTGCAGTTCGATGCCCATGTACATCGCCATGAGGTCTCCAGCGGAAACCATCGTCATCATTCCCACAACCGAAAATGCGATGAGAACGGGAAATTCGTACTTCAGCTGCCGCTCTCGACGGAAGAAGTCGTGGCTTAGCAAAAGGACGAGGGCTGAGGAAACAAGCATCAGAACCTTGGCAAATCTCGATATTCCATCGTCGACGAATAGGCCGCCGAATGCGGAGCGAGACCCCGGCGGCGCCACCGCAAGCCACGCTCCCAAACCGAGAAGCACAAGAGCCGTCGCCCAGAAAACGCCCGAGTCCGCGCCTTCGCGCTTGGAGAAAACGCCCCACATCAACGCGGCCATCGCGTAGGCCGCCAGAATGATTTCGGGAAGTGCGGCGGCCGAATATGTTTCCGAAAATGCGCTCATCCGCTCAATCTCCGGCGAGTCGTTCGGCCATGCCGGGGCTCTCAGCCACTTTTTCAACCAGCTGCTGAACCGAGGGACCGATTATGTCGGTCGCCAAGCTGGGATACACGCCGAGAATCAGCACCATCCCTACTAGCGGCGCGAATACCCACTTCTCTCGCCGATCCATGTCGCCGATGGCTTTCAAGGCATCCTTGACAAGTTCGCCGAAAACCACCCGGCGGAAAAGCCAAAGTGCATACGCCGCCGATAGGACGACGCCCGTGGCCGCAAAAAATGCGACCCACGTGTTTCTCTGAAAGGCGCCGGCCAGCGTTAGAAATTCTCCGACGAAGCCGCTAGTTCCGGGCAGGCCCACATTTGCCAGAGTAAATATCATGAAGACGAGCGCGTAGGCGGGCATCCGCACGACAAGCCCGCCATATGCGTCGATGCTGCGAGTATGCATTCTGTCGTAGACCACGCCGACGCAAAGAAACAGGGCGCCGGAAATGAATCCGTGCGAAAGCATTTGGAATATGGCGCCGTCGATTCCCTGCCGATTCGCGGTGAAAATTCCGATGGTCACAAAGCCCATATGTGCGACGGAGGAATATGCGATCAGCTTTTTCATGTCCTCCTGCATCATCGCAACCAGCGATGTATAGATGATCGCTATGACGCTTAACCACATTACAAACGGGGCGAGAATGTCCGACGCCACGGGAAACATCGGCAAGCTAAAGCGGAGAAACCCGTATCCTCCCATTTTAAGAAGAATCGCCGCAAGAATTACTGAACCGCCGGTCGGAGCCTGAACGTGCGCGTCGGGCAGCCAGGTATGCACGGGCCACATCGGTAGCTTTACGGCGAAAGACGCGAAAAACGCCAGCCAGAGAAGCGTCTGCACGCCGCCGACGATCCGCCATCCCAAAAACGAAATTTCGTTGTGCGCCACGGGATGCCTGAGCAATTCGACAATGTCCGTCGTTCCGGCGTCCAGCCAGAGAAAGATCATTGCCACGAGCATCAAGATTGAGCCGAGCAGAGTATACAGGAAGAACTTGAACGACGCGTAGATTCGTTCCTTGCCGCCCCATATCCCAATTATAAGAAACATGGGTATGAGACCCGCTTCGAAAAACAAGTAAAAGAGGACTAGATCAAGCGCGCAGAAAACGCCTACCATGAATGTCTCGAGTACCAGGAACGCGATCATGAATTCTTTTACGCGATGCGTAACGTTCCAGCAGGCAAGCATCGTGACGGGCATGAGAAACGTCGTCAGCAGCACGAACAGGACGCTGATGCCGTCCACGCCCATTTTGTACTTTAGTCCCGGAAGCCAGGAACGCTCTTCCACGAATTGGAAGCCGGTGTTCGAAGGATCGAATCCCGCGTAGACGAAAATCGAAGCTACGAATGTCGCCGCCGACGCGACAAAGGCCAGGCGTTTGACATTAAGAGTCGCGGCTTCATCCTCGCCGCGAACGAACGCGGCCATGATGAGCGCGGCGATCAGCGGCGTGAATACGACGATGGACAGGAGATTGTTCATCAGCCGCCGCCGCTCGCTACGGAAATCGCGGCCAGTATCAGCGCCAGGCCAATGACCATGACGAATGCGTATTGGTAGATCGTCCCGGACTGCGCGCGCCCGGCCAAACGAGTAAAGTATGGAATGACGGCCATCGTCACGCCGTTGATCGCGCCGTCAATCACGGTGCCGTCGCCTTTCTTCCAGAGAAATCTGCCCAGCCATTTCGCCGGACGCACGAAAAGGAAATCGAACGCCTCGTCGAAATACCACTTGTTGTAGAGGAATAGGTACAGCGGTCGGTGCGTCGCGGCCAACCGCTCCGGAATCGACCGATTGCGGACATAGAACAGCCAAGCCGCCGCTAACCCGACCACCATCGCAACGAAGGGCGACGCCTTGACCCACGCGGCGACATTGTGGGCGTCGCTAATGACATGATTACCCGGTGCCGCATGCACGGAAGAGCCAAAATACTCCAGCGAATGATGCCCGAAGAAATCTTCGTACCAGATCATCCCGGCCGCGACGGATCCCGCTGAAAGCACCGCTAGCGGAACGATCATTGTCCATGGCGATTCGTGAGCGCTGGAGCCATCCTGTCCTCGAGGCTCGCCGAAAAAGGTCAGGAACATGAGCCTCCACGAATAGAAGCTGGTCATTATGGCTGAAACAACTAGCAGCCAGAACGCGAATTCGCTCACGTCTGTGCCCGCCGCGAATGCGGATTCGATGATTGCATCCTTGGACAGGAAGCCCGCAAAGCCGAAATGGGTCAGTGGTACCCCGACTCCCGTAATCGCGAGCGTTCCGATCATCATTCCCCAGAAGGTCCATGGAATGCTTTTCCTCAATCCGCCATATTTCCGCATGTCCTGTTCATGGTGCATCGCGTGGATTACCGAACCGGCGCCTAGGAAAAGAAGAGCCTTGAAGAATGCGTGAGTAAAGAGATGGAACATGGCCACCTGGTAGACTCCCACGCCCGCAGCCACGAACATGTATCCAAGCTGGGAGCAGGTTGAATAGGCGATGACCCGCTTGATGTCGTTCTGTACAAGACCGACGGTCGCGGCGAAAAACGCAGTCGCGGCGCCGATTACGGCGACCGCCGAAAGAGCAAACGGCGCGTATTCGAACAATGGCGACATGCGGCACACGAGGAAGACACCGGCGGTGACCATTGTCGCCGCGTGAATCAGGGCTGATACAGGCGTCGGGCCCTCCATCGCGTCGGGAAGCCAAGTATGGAGAAAGAGCTGCGCGGACTTGCCCATGGCGCCGACGAACAGCAGAAGCGCCGTTAGCTCGGCGGCGTTGAATTCGGTCCAAAGAAACGCGACGCGCGAATCCGCCAATTCCGGCGCTTGCGCGAAAATGACTTCGTACTGGATCGAATCCGTAAGGAAAAATAGCGCAAAAACGCCCAGAGCCAGTCCGAAATCTCCAACCCGGTTGACGATAAACGCCTTTATCGCTGCGGCATTGGCCGTGGGCTTCCTGTAGTAGAAGCCGATCAAAAGGTAGGAAGCAACACCGACGCCTTCCCAACCGAAGAACAGCTGGACGAGATTGTCCGCCGAAACGAGCGAAAGCATCGCGAACGTAAAAAAGGAAAGGTACCCGAAAAACCGCGGCTTGTAAATTTCCGTCTTCTTCCACTGCGGGTCTTCGTGCATGTAGCCGAAGCTGTAAAGGTGGACGAGCGCCGAAACCGTCGTTACGACTACCAGCATGACCGCGGTCAGCCGATCCAGCATGATCGACCAGCTAGCCGCAAGAGACCCGCTGTCGATGAATCGGATTATCGGGATTTTCTTCGACTCGCCGTCGAAAGTGAAAAAAATGTACCAGCTAATCGCCGCCGCCAGGAACACCAGTCCGGTCGCAATGATCAAAGCCATCCGCTCGCCGACGAGCCTGTAACCGAATCCGCAAATTATCGCGCCGGCCAGCGGCGCAAATAGTACAATTTGTTCCATCGGCGCGTCAGCCCTTCATTAAGTTCACGTCGTACACGGCGATGGAACCGCGATTGCGGAAGAAGCAAACCAGTATGGCCAATCCGATCGCGGCTTCGGCGGCTGCAACGGTAAGTACGAAAAGCGTGAAAACCTGGCCCACCAAGTCGCCGAGATGGACCGAAAAAGCCACTAGATTGATGTTGACGGCAAGAAGCATCAGTTCGATCGACATAAGGATTACTATGATATTTTTCCTATTGAGGAATATTCCGAATACTCCTGTAACAAACAGGGCGGCGGCTACCGCGAGATAGTGTTCGAGCCCGATCATTGCAGCCCTCTCCCGGAAGCAACATCCTTGAGTTCAATGGAATTTGCCGGATCTCGCTGCATCTGCGCCACGATATCCTGCCGCTTGATTCCCTCTCTCCTTCGATGCGTCAGGATTATGGCTCCGATCATAGCGACAAGGAGAATCAGGCCGGCCGCCTGAAACAGGTAAACGTATTTTGTGTAGATCAGATTGCCCAGCGCCGGCGTGTTCTGCATCGTTTCCACGTCGGGAGCTTCCGCCTGCCTTAGCGACGGCGCGACCGCGGACGGCGACCATTCTCCGAACACCAGCCCGAGAAGCATCAGGAGCACCAAGCCGATCAATAGTCCGACCGGCACGAATTTTGCCATTCCCGCCCTGAATTCGGCAAAATTGACGTCGAGCATCATCACGACGAACAAGAAAAGTACCGCTACCGCCCCGACGTAAACGATGACCAATAGCATTGCTACGAATTCGGCGCCGAGCAGTATGAACAAGCCAGCCGAAGAAAGAAACGCCAGTATGAGCCAGAGAACGGCGTGAACCGGGTTCCGCGCGACTACTACGAACAATCCGGAACCGACCGCCAAAATACCGAAAAAGTAAAAGGCGAGTGTTGCTATACCCATTGCAACCGCGTCCCTATGGCAGTTCCCGCCGATACCGCGCACTAGCGGTATGGCGCATCGATTTCAATGTTGCGCGCAATCTCGGCCTCCCACCGGTCTCCATTCGCCAAAAGCTTTTCCTTGTCGTAGAACAATTCCTCTCTCGTTTCGGTCGCGAATTCAAAATTCGGCCCCTCTACGATCGCGTCTACAGGGCAAGCCTCCTGGCAGAAGCCGCAATATATGCACTTGGTCATGTCGATATCGTAGCGCGTTGTTCGCCGCGATCCGTCTTCTCTCGGTTCGGCGTCAATTGTGATTGCCTGCGCCGGGCAGATCGCCTCGCAAAGCTTGCAAGCTATGCAGCGCTCCTCGCCATTGGGATACCGCCTTAGCGCATGCTCGCCGCGGAACCTGGGCGACAAAAATCCTTTTTCATGCGGATAGTTCACTGTCGCCTTGGGAGCGAAAAAATATTTTAGCCCGAGTTTGAATCCGGACAGGAAATCCCAAAAAACAAGGTATTTGGCGGCGCGACCGGCGCTGAACTCGATTGCCATTCTACTATCCTCCTATCGTCCAGCGGACGTATGCGCCTCCGAACCAGCCGTATTGCGCAAACAGGCCTGTCAAGGCAACCCATCCGAGTGACAGCGGCAAAAAGACTTTCCATCCAAGGCGCATTAGTTGGTCGTACCGGTACCGCGGCACCACCGCTTTGACCATGGCGAATAGGAAAAAGAAAAATCCCATTTTGCCTATCATCCACAACGCGCCGTCCGGCATTCCGGGAATCGGCGACAGCCACCCGCCGAAAAACAGGAGCGACATTAGCGCGCACATGAGAAAGATCGCAATATATTCACCAGCCATGTACAGAAGAAACGGCGTAGAGGAATATTCCACCTGATAGCCCGCGACTAACTCCGACTCAGCTTCGGGAAGGTCGAAGGGAGGACGATTGGTTTCCGCCAGTGCGGACACGAAAAACAATAGCGCCATGGGCAAGTGAGGTAGCCAATACCAGCTGAAGAACCCGTACGGCCCGTCTTGCGCCCTTACAATTTCAGTTAGGTTCAATGATCCGGTCGAAATCAAAATTCCGACAATTATGAATCCGATTGACACCTCGTACGAGATCATTTGCGCCGCCGAGCGCAGCGACCCGAGAAAGGGGTATTTGGAATTGGAAGCCCATCCGCCCATGATGACTCCGTAGACTTCCAGCGAAGAAATCGCGAAGATGAAAAGAATGCCGACATTGAGGTTTGCAATTGCCCAGCCGTCGGAAATCGGTATCGCCGCCCAGGCCGTAATAGCGAGCACGAAGGAAATCAGCGGAGCAAGAAGAAAAACCGACCGGTCGGCACCCGCTGGCACCACGATTTCCTTGAGAACGAATTTTAGGGCGTCGGCGACCGATTGTAGAAGCCCGAACGCGCCAACTACGTTCGGGCCTCGGCGCATCTGCACAGCCGCCCAAATTTTGCGGTCGCCGTAAACGAGAAATAGCAGCGAAACCATGACGAATGCGATCATGGCCAGGCACTGGGCGAGGATGATTATGAATATCCCCGCGGACGTGTCGAAAAAACCGCTCACATTACCTCGCGTAAATTTTATCGCGCCCTGCGCCATCCATTCGCGGATTCATTCGGCAGCGGCCCTTGCCCGACCGTCGCCCGCCTCCGCAAGCTTAGCCATTGTCGAGGAAGCCCTGGCGATCGGATTAGTTAGATAGAAGTTCTCGATATTCGTTCGGAATTCGCCTTTCGACAGGCGACCCTCGGGAAGCGGTCGCCACTCGCAGGCCGAAATTCTATCGAAAATTGCAAGCGTCGGATAGTTGTCCGCGATCTCTCTCCGCAGCTGGGCCAACGTATTGAAGTCAAGGTCTTTGCCCAATGCCGCAGAAAACGCTCTGATGATCGCCCAGTTCTCTTTCGACTCGCCGGGTGGAAAGGAGGCTCGCGCAGCGAGCTGGGGCCGACCCTCCGTATTCACGAATATGCCGTTTTCTTCGGTGTACGCCGCCCCCGGGAGAATTACGTCCGCCCTTTTCGCGCCCCTGTCCCCGTGGCTTCCCTGGTAGATGACAAACGGACCGTCGGGAATATCGAGTTCGTCCGCGCCGAGATTGTAAATCGCGTCCGCGCCGTCTAGCGCCGCCTCTATTCCGCCGTCGCAATTGAAGCCGATGTCCATGCCGCCGACACGGCTCGCAGCCGTATGCAAGACCAGCATTCCAATTCCCCGGTTCGCGATACGCATAGCCGTGGCTAGCACCGCCTCTCCGTCATCGCCGCAGATCGCGCCTTGGCCAACTATAACCATGGTTCGTTCTGAATCCGGCCCTTCGCGCGACTCGCGCGCAAAGTATTCAAGAGCCTCTCGACCTGTACCGGCGTGTCCGTAGTCGTAAGTTAGATCAGTTGCCTGGCCAATTAAAATAATCTCTGCGCCTGCAAGCCACGCCCCTCGAATGCGCGCATTGAAAACCGGAGCTTCGACGCGCGGATTCGTTCCTACAAGCAATATCCTGTCAGCTCGCCCCACATCCTCGATGCAGGCGTTCCCTACGTAAGCAGACCTATTTCCGGACGGCAGCTTCGCGCCGTCAACGCGGCATTCAACCGGGCCTCCGCATGCTTCGACAAGATTCTTAAGCGAATACAGCGCTTCCAAAGGCGCGAGGTCGCCGGCGATCGCGGCAACATGCCCCTCAGAAAACGCCTTGGCCGCGGCGCCCAAGGCTTCCGGCCAGGTGGCGGAGCGCAATTTTCCATTCTTCCTGACAAAAGGCCTGTCTAGACGCTGGTTCCTAAGGCCGTCCCATACAAAGCGCGTTTTGTCGCTAATCCATTCCTCATTCACGCCGTCGTGATTGCGAGGAAGAATGCGCATGATGGAGGAACCCTTCGCATCGACTCTAATGTTAGAGCCCAAAGCATCCATGGCGTCTATGGTTTCGGTTTTGCTAAGTTCCCATGGCCTCGCCGTGAACGCGTAAGGCTTCGATGTCAGCGCGCCTACCGGGCACAGGTCGATGATATTGCCCTGCAAATTCGAATTCAAAGTGGAATTGAGATAGCTAGTGATTTCCGCGTTCTCTCCGCGGCCCGTTTGACCCATTTGATCGATTCCCGCAACCTCGGTCGTGAACCGGACGCAGCGCGTGCATGAAATGCACCGCGTCATATGGGTCTCCACAAGCGGTCCCAGATCCAAGTCTTCGACCGCCCGCTTCGGCTCGCGGTAGCGGCTGAAATCGATTCCGTAAGCCATCGCCTGATCCTGCAGGTCGCATTCGCCTCCCTGGTCGCAAATCGGGCAGTCCAACGGATGATTAATCAGCAGGAATTCCATAACGCCCTCGCGCGCTTTTTTCACCATAGGGCTGTTTGTGCGCACCTGCGGCGGAGACCCGTCCCGGCCAGGACGTAGATCCCTGACTTGAAAGGCGCATGAAGCGGTCGGCTTGGGCGGTCCTCCAACGATTTCGACCAGGCACATGCGGCAATTGCCGGCGATTGAAAGTCGCTCGTGATAGCAAAACCGAGGAATTTCGACACCCGCCTGCTCGCACGCCTGCAGAAGCGTGAATCCGGAATCCACTTCGGTCTCCCGGCCGTCAATTACGACTTTGCGATGGTCCGTCATCGGTTTGCTCCCGCGTCAGGCGTTCGGCGTTCAATCCGTCTCATTCGGCGGCCAAGGCGGGACTGGATCTACTCCGAGAGCGCAAACGGTCTTCTATGTCTTCTCGGAAGTGCCGGATGAGTCCCTGAATCGGCCACGCCGCCGCATCGCCCAACGCGCAAATAGTATGTCCTTCGACTTGCTTAGATATGTCGTAAAGCATGTCGATTTCAGCCGGCTCGGCGTCTCCCCTGACCAATCGTTCCATCACGCGCATCATCCAGCCTGTTCCCTCTCTGCATGGCGTGCACTGGCCGCAACTCTCGTGCTTGTAGAATTTCGATAGCCGCCAGATCGCCTTCACGACATCCGTCGACCGATCCATGACGATCACGGCGGCGGTTCCGAGCCCGGACTCATGTTGGCTGAGCCAATCGAAATCCATGACCGCCACGTCGCAAAGCGACTTTGGCAGACAGGGAACCGATGCGCCGCCCGGAATCACCGCCTTGAGATTCTCCCATCCGCCCCGTACGCCGCCGCAGTGCCGATCGATCAGTTCACGCATCGTGATCGACATCGCCTCCTCCACGACGCACGGGTTATTGACGTGGCCGCTGACCGCGAAAATTTTTGTTCCGCTGTTGTTGGCGCGGCCGAATCCGGCGAACCAGCTTGCCCCGCGTCGCAATATCGTTGGCACAACTGCAATGGATTCAACATTGTTTACGGTGGTGGGACAGCCATATAGTCCCGCGCCCGCAGGGAATGGCGGCTTCATGCGAGGCATTCCCTTCTTCCCTTCCAAGCTTTCCAGCAAGGCAGTTTCCTCGCCGCAAATGTAGGCGCCCGCGCCGTGATGCAGATAAAGGTCAAAATCCCAGCCTGAATTCGAAGCGTTTCGGCCAATCAGCTTGGCTTCGTAGGCATCGTCAATCGCGGCCTGCAAAAGCTCGCGTTCTCGCACGTATTCCCCGCGAATATAAATGTAGCAGACATTTGCGCCCATTGCGAAGGAAGCGATGAGGCAGCCTTCTATAAGGGAGTGCGGCTCGTGCCGAATGATCTCTCGATCCTTGCAGGTGCCGGGCTCCGATTCATCGGCGTTGACAACGAGGTAGTGGGGCCTCCCGTCCGATTCGCGCGGCATGAAGCTCCATTTAAGGCCCGTGGGAAATCCCGCCCCGCCTCGACCCCGGAGCCCGCTTTCCTTAACCTGCGAAACGATCCATTCCCGGCCCCTGGACATGATCTCTGCCGTACCGTCCCAGTGCCCTCGAGCCCGGGCACTCGTCAAGCCGCAGTCTGCCATGCCGTAAATGTTCGTAAAAATTCGATCCTGGTCGGCGAGCATTCAATCGCCTCCGCCACTGAGCCGCTCGCGCAACGAGGGCCACATGACAATTATCGCCCATGCGAAGGCTGCCAACGCCGCGAAATCCAGAAGAAATGCATAGCGAATCGGCAATCCGAAGAGGCCGCCTCCCAATGACAGCGCCATCCAGAGAATCATTGTCGCAATTACCACTACGGCACCGACTCGGATTCGCGCGTTCTTTCGATTCTTCTGGAATTCGCCGCCCAACGTAGTTCCTTTGCGCGAGCTAGGTTCGCCCTTTCGCCGCCCCGACATCGGTTAGTCTTTCGCTTCCGAAAAGCCAATGCGCATTAAGGTGTCTCCGCCGTCAAGCGCAAGCGCGACCGCGGGGTTTGCGGAAGGCTTTTCGGCACTCATCGAGTTCAGCGCGGTAAGCCCCGACTTGGGCTCGCTTGAGAACCGACCGTTCTGCGGACCGGGCCTGGGGATTTCCCCCGACGAGAAACAGTCAAGGATTTTTTCTAGAATTTCCGGCGTCAGGTCTTCGTAATAGTCCTTTCCGATCTGCGCCATCGGCGCGTTGGCGCAGGCACCGAGGCATTCCACTTCTTCCCAGCTGAACTTGCCATCCGCCGACACTTCATGCGGCGAAGACGCGATGCGCCTCTTGCAGACTTCCAAAAGGTCCTCTGCTCCGCAAATCATGCAGGTCGTCGTGCCGCAAATCTGGACATGCGCAATTGTTCCCGGCGGGCTAAGTCGGAACATGAAATAGAACGTCGCGACTTCGAGACCGCGGATATACGGCATGCTCAGCATCGAAGAGACATATTCGATCGCGGCCTGAGTCAGCCATCCCTCCTGCTCCTGCGCGCGCCAGAGTAGCGGGATGATTGCGGAGGCCTGGCGGCCCTCAGGGTATTTCGCGATTTGGGTCTCCGCCCATTTCAAATTGCTCGGACTGAATTCGAAGCTTGCGGGCTGGTCTCGGTGCAATCGGCGTAGCATGGCTGCTCAGCATTCCCTTCCTTCTATCTACGCGGTCGCCTTGGAAGACGCATGCGCGCGCGCAGCGGCTCCATCGCATTGCGGACCACGGTCCCGAGCGGCCCAAGTCACCTGTCGATTTCCCCGAACACGATATCGAGAGAACCGAGAATCGCCGACACGTCCGCCAGCTGGTGCCCGGTGCAGATGTAGTCCATGGCTTGGAGATGCGGAAATCCCGGCGCGCGGATTTTTGCCTTGTACGGGCGGTTCGACCCGTCGGAAACGAGGTAGACGCCGAATTCGCCCTTCGGCGCCTCGACCGCCGCGTAGACTTCGCCCTCGGGCACCCGAAATCCTTCGGTGTACAGCTTGAAATGATGGATCAACGCTTCCATGGAGGTTTTCATTTCCGCGCGAGACGGGGGGGCAAGCTTGCCCCGAACTATGATATCGCCGTCGGCGCCAGCAAGCTTTTCGATAGCTTGCTTGACGATGCCCGTGCTTTCCCGCATTTCCGCCATCCGGCATAGGTAACGGTCGTAGCAGTCGCCGTTCTTTCCGACGGGTATGCGAAACTCGAACTCGTCATAGCATTCGTAGGGCTGCGACCGGCGGAGGTCCCAGGCTAAACCGGAACCGCGAACCATCACTCCCGAAAATGACCAGTCCTTCGCGTCTTGTTCCGACACGATTCCGATATCGACGTTCCGTTGCTTGAATATCCTGTTTTCGGTGAGAAGCCCGTCGATGTCGTCCAGAACCGCAGGAAAGGATTCGCACCACGCCAATATATCGTCGATCAATTCGGGCGGAAGATCCTTGTGAACGCCGCCAGGTCTGAAATATGCCGCATGCAGCCTCGCCCCGCACGCCCTCTCGTAGAAGACCATAAGCTTTTCGCGCTCTTCGAATCCCCATAGCGGCGGCGTGAGGGCTCCTACATCCATTGCTTGAGTCGTCACGTTCAGCAAATGGTTGAGAATCCTGCCAATCTCCGAATAAAGCACTCTGATAAGCGACGCTCTGCGCGGAATTTCGGTTTGCGTAAGCCTTTCGATCGCGAGGCACCACGCGTGCTCCTGGTTCATCGGAGCCACATAGTCGAGGCGGTCGAAATACGGCAGATTCTGAAGATAGGTGCGGCTCTCCATAAGCTTTTCGGTGCCGCGATGGAGCAATCCAATATGCGGATCGCAGCGGTTGACGATTTCACCGTCAAGCTCCAGCACCAGGCGCAGAACGCCGTGCGCCGCAGGATGCTGGGGGCCGAAATTGATGTTGAAATTCCGGGGGCCGCCTTCTCCCTCGGCGAGCCGCCCGCTATCCGGGCCCATTTCCGCCTCCAAATCGGAAAAGCAATTCCGTCATTTGTTTCCGCCCGTTTCGGATTGTTCGGGCAATATGTACTCCGCTCCCTCCCAAGGGCTCATGAAATCGAAACTGCGGTATTCCTGTACCAGTTTTACGGGCTCGTAAACGACGCGCTTCAGTTCGCTGTCATAGCGAACCTCCGAATAGCCGGTAACGGGAAAGTCTTTGCGAAGCGGGTACCCGCTAAAGCCGTAGTCGGTCAAGAGTCGTCGAAGATCGGGGTGTCCCGAAAATAGGATGCCGTACATGTCGAAGACTTCGCGCTCGAACCAATTCGCGGCCGGGAAAGTCGCCACAATCGATGGAACCTTTTCGTTCTCGCGCGTGTCTATTCTTACTCGAACGCGCTGATTCAGTTCCATTGACAAAAAGTGATAGACAACTTCGAATCTCTGTTCCCTGCCCGGTCGGTCAACAGCGGTAATGTCGACGAGCGTCGTAAATTTGCAGTCCGGGTCGGTCTTTAAAAACTGAGCCAAATCCGCGATTCCGTAATCGACGGCTTCCACCACCAATTCCCCGCGCACGACCGCAGTCGAAATTATGCGATCGTCCTGCCTTTCCGAAAGGTCTTCCGCGAGCCTTTGAAGCTTCGAAAGTTTCATATGCGCGCGCCTTTACCTGGCTATTGTTCCGGTTCGGCGGATCTTTCGCTGGAGTTGGAGAATCCCGTAAAGGAGCGCCTCCGCTGTAGGCGGGCATCCAGGAACGTAAATGTCGACCGGCACGATTCGGTCGCAGCCGCGCACAACCGAATAGCTGTAGTGGTAGTATCCGCCTCCGTTTGCGCAAGATCCCATCGAAATAACGTATCGCGGTTCGGGCATCTGATCATAGACCTTTCGAAGCGCGGGGGCCATCTTGTTCGTCAGCGTGCCCGCGACGATCATCAAATCCGATTGCCGGGGCGAGGCGCGAGGAGCCGTGCCGAATCGCTCTAGATCGTATCGAGGCATAGAGGTATGCATCATCTCGACCGCGCAGCAAGCGAGGCCAAAGGTCATCCAATGCAGCGATCCGATTCGCGCCCAATTGATCGCGTCCTCCGCCGTTGTAAGCAAATAGCCCTTGTCTTGGAGCTCGGGCCCAAATCGCGATTCCTGAATGGCCGCTTCCGATTCAACGGATGCATTCTCTATTCCCATTCCAATGCGCCTTTCTTCCATTCATAGATGAATCCGACCGTCAGGACGGCAAGGAAGACCATCATCGACCAAAAACCGAAAGCGCCTATGTCCTTGAAAGCCACCGACCAAGGGAAAAGGAACGCAACTTCCAAATCGAATATTATGAAAAGTATCGCCACCAGGTAGAACCGAATATCGAATTTCATCCTCGCGTCGTCGAACGCGTCAAAGCCGCATTCATAGGCGGAAGTCTTTTCCGGGTCCGGGTTGGAAACCGCAACGATTCCAGCGGCGATAAGAAGCAGAACTCCCAAGCCGATGGCAATTCCCAAAAAAATCAGAATTGCCAAATATTCCCTGAGAAGGTCGTCCAAAACCGGCTCCAAAGAATCGCGCATAAAGCGCTGCAACCTATATGTTTGCTAAGCAGCGAGGTCAACAGCCTGTATCGCGACAACGCGGTCTGCGCTCGCAACAAGTTTAGTCGCTCGCCGCCATCGATTCCGACATGCTTCCAAATACTCTTTCGGCGGCGAATTATTCGAATGCGACCGAATCCTCCCGGCGGACTTGAGCGCGGAAGACGCCCATAGAATCCATGGATCGAAATCCAGGCCAAAGCCGATCGGCCGATTTTAATTGCGCATTCGCACCAGGTCGCGCGGCTCGGAGAATTCACGATTGATCGACCGCCGGCGTCCCCCACCGATACGAGGGATCCCGAAGCGTAGTTCCGTTTTCCGGCGCGCTGTCTGCCCTAGGCAACCCAAAACTCTTTTGGATTTTCGACCGTCCGTTAGCGAACGCCGCATGCTTCGCAAGGTCGGAGCGTGAATTTTCGCTAAGGCGAAACCGCGGCGGAGCTGGCTTGCTCGCCTTGGCCGAGAGCGGTGCCTTTCCCCGAGATCGCGCAAACGGCGCGGCATTGAATAATTTCTCGAAAGCAATTTAAGCCGAATTTAGGCGCGGCGACCCGAAGAGTGTCTCGCGTCCGCGATCAATCGGCTAGCGATTTTCCGGTTCCCGATAGAAATAACCGCCTTGGCTTGCGGCGACAAGGCTGCGCAAACTGTATGCGCTAGTCCTTCGCGCAAGTCGCGAAAAGTGTTGATGCGAAAAGAGGAAGTGAGCCTTAAGGATATGCCGCGCCCTCATTCAACAACGCGGGCTGGACTTCGGTCGCCAAACCCGAGAATTCCTAGAATCGCCGAGATCCGAATCAACGCGCTGCAAGGATTTCGCGCCGCGACAATGTCCGATTTCGGCTTCTTCGTTTCTCCTGGGATTCCGCCATTTCGGCAAATTGCCTGCGCGATCCAAAGAGGGGATAGAAACGCGTCTCGCCAGTTCGATGGCTGCTTCGCCGTCGCCGCGCGACGAGCGCCGCCCCCGGTCTCGAAATCTTGGCAATGGACTTTAGACCAGACTTTCGCAACTAATTCCTTTTTCTCGCAAAGAAATTCGTCGGAATTGCCACTTGACAAATTAAAGTTCTTTTCTATGTTAGCACTATCGTTTATCGTGTAGCCGTGAGTGAATGAAGAGGACCGCTTAAAAATGGAGATTAATGCCGAGCACGTTAATGGTCTGTTGTTGGCTAAGCCGAAAGACCGAATCGACGGAACTAATTCTCGGGTTTTTGAAGAATCGCTTGTCGAAGCGATCGGCGACAGCGGATGCTCGGTCATCCTCGACTTCGAAGAACTCCACTACATAAGCAGTGCTGGCCTAAGGGCGATTCTGTTGACTGCCAAGAAGGTCAAAAACACGCAAGGCCAGCTTGTGCTCTGCTCCCTGACAGAACCTATAAAGGAAGTTTTTGAGCTCAGCGGTTTTGACAAGATTATTCCGATTTACGCCAATAGAGACGAAGCGCTCGCGGCGCTTTCAAGCTAGCTGCCAATAACTCTCGAAAGTTTGGCTGCGGCTCAACTGCGATCCAGGCCCCGACTCCCAATCCGATTCCGGGATTTGCAATCGTCCGGTTGGCTCGAGATCAGGCGGCCTCGTCTTCAATTTCCTGATTCAATTCCGCAGAGCCTTCGACCGGAATAACGACGGTCATAAGCGTGAACTGTCCGGATTTCGATTCGACGGAAATCTTGCCGCCGTGTTGCTGGACAATGTCGTTGGAAAGCGCGAGCCCGAGACCGGTCCCCTTGTCCGTAGGTTTCGTTGTAAAAAACGGATTGAAGATTTTGCCGATCACGTCGTCGGGAATTCCGCTGCCATTGTCCCGAATCTCGATCGAGACAAATTCGCCATCTTTTCGGGTCGAAACATTGAGCGTCGGTTCGTAAGGGACTTCCGAATTCTCCGTTTCTTTGCCCATTCTCTTTTCATGGGTCGCGTAACAAGCATTGCTAACGAGGTTTAGTACAACACGTCCCAAGTCCTGGGGAATCGCGGTAACCGACCCGGCGTCCGGATCCAAGTCCATTTTTAGTTCAAGCCTAAATCCTTCGACCGCCGCCCTCGCGCCGTGATAGGCGAGCCTGGCATGCTCGTCGACAAGGCGATTTATCTCAACGTCCGTAGCCCGGCCTACACCGCGTCCCATCCGCAGCATATCATGGACGATGCGGTCAGCCCTACTCCCGTGATTTCCGATTTTTTCGACGTTGCTCTTCAGATCGCCCGCGATTTCGCGTACCAGCCCGAGATCTTCCTCGTTGAGATTGCCGTCGCTTTCATCCAAAGTCTCCTCAAGTTCCTCGATTAGTTCACCTGAAGCCTCGGCAAAATTCTTAACGAAATTCAGCGGATTCTTAATTTCGTGCGCGACGCCCGCCGTCAGTTCGCCCAGCGCGGCTAGCTTTTCGCGCATTACGATCTGGTTCTGTACTTTCTTCAGGTCGTCAAGAACTTTTTCAAGCTCGGTGTTTTTGTCCTGTAGTTCGCCCGCGAGCTTTTCGACAAGATTCAACCTCTGCACCTCGCGGGCATGTCGCCGGAAAATCTCCAGAGCGGCGGCCATGTCCGCGATCTCGTCGCGGCCTTTGATCTCGATCTTTCCTTCAAGATCGCCGTGCGCCATGGCGCGCATGCGTTCCGAGAGCGCGGCCAGCCTTCTCAGCAGCAAGCGGCCCACGAGCAGCCAACCAATGAGGACAGCGCCGATAACACTCATCGCACTCAGAGCGAGCAGCAATTGCCGACCGGTTACGACCGCGTCGTTCGATGCCCCCGTCGCTTCGTCGATGAGAGTATTTGCAATGTCCACGAGTTCTTCTACTTCAGAATCCAGCTTAATTACGATGTCGTGGTTCTCTTCGAGCAATTGCCTTTGTTTTTCAATAAATCCCAGCTGCTCGGCGCGAATGTCGAATCCGTCGCGTAGTCCGATTCCGAGACCGAATAGCCGGCTCAAATGCAGTTCGAGCGCCTCCGTCTTGTCGGTTCCGAGAGCCGAGAGGCTTCTACGCACGTTTTCAGTTGTCGCTTCAAACTGCTCCCGGAGCGGTTCTATTTGCGCGGGATCAGCAATTACCGAGCTAGACGCGAGCAGCTGCAGAGCGAATTTGGTATCCTGAAGGAGGTTCGCCAAATGCCGGAAACGGTTGAACTCTACTTCCGAAAGCCTATCCCAAGGCGGAACCGGCGGCTGTCCGAGCGTCTTGTATCCTGTCATGAGCAGGAAAAACTGATCGTCCATCCAAGGCAGGAGAATACTGTCCATCTGCCTGCGAACGCTAACGAGTTCCAGGCCAAGGCCGTCGGTTTCGGCCTCCAATTCGATAAGAGCTCTCGCGGATTCCTCGATTTCGTTCATATTGCTGACGAGCTGATGACCATTTGCATAAATCCTATTCGTCCGGTCGTCGCTTCCTTCCAGGTCCATCAAGTTCACCAGCAAGGCCTCGAACGCAACCGCTTCACTTTCAATTGAAGCCGCGACAACGTCGATTTCTTCAACAGTATTCGCTGACACCAGCCTGGGACCCGCCGCGACAAGCGCCGCGCTTCGCTGCGCGATGCTGAACGCGACTCGGAGTCCGAGAACGACGACCTCGTTGACTCGGCGCTGCGAATCGCCGATGCGTTCAAAGGAAAGCCAACCGACCAGGCTGGCGAATACGGTTATAGCGACAGCGCTTATGATTACGAAATATAGCTGCGAAGAGAGCCTGAATCGCAAATCGAGAATTCGTTGCAACACGGTCATTGGCTTACCTCCTCGAATTCATTTTCATAATCAAATTTTCCGTCGGCATTTATCCTTGTCAAATAGACCGAATCCGATCCCTGATTGTCCGCTTCTCCAAAGCGAAGTTTGAAACCGCCAATGTCAAATTCCTCGGAAGACAGCATTGAAGCCTGAAAACATACCCGGTCGACTTCAGGCCCGCATCTTTCCAGAGCTTCTATAGCCAATCTTCCGGCCAAATAGCCTTCAAACGAAAAGAACCCGTATGGAGTCCCCGCCCACAACGCGTCCAAAGCGGCGCGATACTGCACCGCCGCAGGCAAAGTCTCGCTCATGTAGTCCGGCACGACCTGCGTTGCATAGACGCCGTCGCCCGCCGTTCCGATTTCCCGCGTCAAGGAATTGTTTCCGGATATGGATATAGTGGCGAAAACCGGTTCGAATTCCAAAAACCTTGCCCACAAAATAAAAGTTGCGATGGGCTTGTTGTTTCCGACCAGAATTATTGCTTCCGGATCTGCTTTCCTCAGGTCGTAAAACGCTGATTTGATCGCGATCGTGTTTCGAGGATAAACTCCGGAAGCTACCGGTTGCAGCTTTCGCGCCGCAAGCGCCTTTCTCGCGCCGCTATATCCGTCTCGCCCCAGAGAATCGTCCTGGTACAGAACGGCGATGTTTTCGATGCCTAGTTCGTCAACCAGAAGTTCTACGATGGCCTCGATTTCCTGCGTGAACGAGGCTCTGAGATTTATCACGTTTTCTTGATCGACTCGCCTCAACTGTTCCGCTCCGGTTACGGGCGCGACGTACGGAACTCCGGCGCTCGACGCGACTGGCGCCGCCGAAATCGACGTAGGAGTGCCAAACGAGCCAATTAGCGCGAACACCTTGTCTTTGTTGATAAGCCTGCGAGTGTTTACGATTGCGCGGTCCGGTTCAAGGCGGTCGTCGTAGTAAATCAGGTAGACGTGCCTTCCATGAACGCCTCCATTCATGTTGGATTCGTTAAACGCGGCCTCGATACCAATGCGCAATTCCTTTCCCAAATCGCCGGTAGATCCAGAATACGCCGCGGACTGCCCGAAAACGATCGAAGACCTGGATACTCCTGGAACGGAATCTTCCGCATGCGCGGTCAGCGCCCACGAAGAAATAAACAAGAGCGCCCGCCAAATCTTCGGCAATATGAAATGCATGCTATTTCCTTTTCGAAAAGGAAATTGAGTTTCGTCCGGAAACACGCTTGTAATCTATGTCGTCGACGAGATTTCGGATCAAGTGCACGCCGAGCCCGCCGATCGCGCGTTCGGAAAGATCGCTTTCCAGATCAGGTGCGCTGGAGTCTGTCAAAGGATTGAAGGCAACGCCGTTTTCAATGATGGTGATTTTCACTATTTCGCTATTCGATTCGAGGCTAAGTTCGATTTCGCATTTGTCGTTTTTGGCACCGTGCATGACGATGTTCATAAAAAGCTCTTCGATCACGAGCCTAATGTTGTAGTCGAACGCCATCGGCCAATCTTCGGCTTGCCCGACCATATCCAGTTCCGAGTTTATTCGTTCAATTTCGGCGGCGTCGGGAGATAAGTCTATAGAGAATGCAGTATTCACGACGATTTTCCAAATCTGAGTGCCAAACAGGTTATGTCGTCCGACTGAGGGATACCCGTAGAAAAGCAATGCACGGAATCGAAAATTCTTTGGATGATCTCCTCAACATCGCTTGTCGGTGAACCGTTCTCGAATATCTGGGCCAAGCGCCGGGTACCGTACAACTCCTCTTCAGAATCCATCGCCTCAGTGACGCCGTCGGTATAAAATACGAGAACATCGCCCTCTTTAAGGCGCACATGCTTGTCCTTGAAACTGAAGCCGTCGACCATTCCGAGCGCAATGCCGTCCGGCATCTCGAGGTATTCCGACGTGCCGTCGGCATGGATAAGCAGCGGAGGATTGTGACCGCCGTTCGCGAATGTCATATTTCCGGTTTCGGGATCGAAAACGGCATAGATCAAAGTGACGAACATTCCGGCGTCGTTGTCCTCGCCCAGCAATGAATTAACTTCAGCCAAGACCTTTTTCGGTTCCTCGCTTCCGATCGCGGCGCCCTTGAGCAACGTGCGACTGGACATCATAAACAAGGCCGCCGGCACGCCCTTGTCCGAAACATCCGCAATCGCCAATCCGAATTTGCCGTGCTCCAGGCGAATGATGTCGAAGAAGTCGCCTCCGACGTCCCTTGCCGGTTCCATGCTTCCGTGAATCTGGAAATTGTCTCCGACGGGGAATTTGTCCGGAAGAATTGACTGCTGCATTGAATTGGCCAGCCCGAGTTCGTTTTGAAGCGAGACTAGCTTGTCGCGGGATGCCAGCGCTTCTCGCCACATTTCAAGATGTTTCACGGTACGTTCGATGGTTATCCGAAGATCGTTAAAATCGATGGGTTTCGTTACGAAATCGAACGCACCTCGGTTCATAGCGGCCCGAATATTTTTCATATCGCCGTATGCGGATACGATGACCGAGCGGATATTGGGATCAACCGCCGGGATTTGCTGCAGAAGAGTCAGGCCGTCCATCTGCGGCATATTGATGTCCGAAAGCACGATGTCGATTTCACGGTCCTCGCCAAGTTTCACAAGAGCCTCAACGCCGTTCGCTGCAAACAGAAATTCGTACTCTCCTCTTCGAATTTCCCGTCGCATGCGCTGCAGAACCAGAGGTTCCACGTCAGGTTCATCGTCTACAACGAGAATGCGGTGAGTTTTATGCATTTCAAGCTCCGCGGCCAAATCCTGTATCTGGGCCTTGGCCAATCCGATATCCCACTGCCAAGGCGTGCATTATCTAAAACGCAACGGAAGATTAATTTACGGAAATGGAACTCGCAATCGCTTTTCGCCGGAAATCGACGCGATTATTGTTTCGCGAAGGCGACGAATTCAATCACGTCGTCGAGGCGACGCATCCTATCGACGCCTAACCTGAATGGACCGCGATTTTTTGCATGTCGAAACCGCAGACTCCTATGCCCTCTGGTCGAATTCTCGTTTCATGGTAGGTTTGACAGCCCGTTGGCCTATGCTTAGGTTCGGTTCAGCCAATTTGCCACCAAGGTCGACCTGCAGTCGTGAAATTAAGCGCCTACGAACTCGATAATTCCGTTTACGACGAAATGTTTCTGCCCAGCGGCGAGGCGCGAAGCCACTGCCGCCACTTGCGGAAGGCGCTAGAACGGATGTCGGGCGACGAAGCGACCGAAATCCAAGAGAGCGTAACACGGTCCTTTCGCAATGAAGGCATCGTCTTTACAGTTTACGGAAAATCGGAATCCGAAGAGCAGATCATCCCGGTCGACTGCCTTCCACGAATTATCACATCAGAGGAATGGCGAATAATCGAAGCGGGCCTGTCGCAGCGGCTAACCGCGCTCAACCATTTCCTTGACGACATATACAACGACGCCAAAATCGTTTCGGACGGCGTCGTACCGAAAGACATGATTTTCGACTGCCCCCAGTTCAGGCCGCAAATGAAAGGATTCTCGCCGCCGGAAAAAATTTGGGTCGCGATTTGCGGTACGGATATTATTCGGACGAACGACGGATTCCTGGTTCTAGAAGACAACCTGCGCGTGCCTTCCGGCGTTTCGTATATGCTCGCCAACCGGAAAGCGATTAAATCGAGCCTTCGCCGCCTTTTTCGCACCTGCAAGGTTCGGGAGATCGAGCATTACGGTATCGAACTGACCCGAACATTGAAAGAACTTGCGCCCGCCGGCTCACCAAATCCCTCTATCGCGTTGCTAACGCCCGGAGTATTCAACTCGGCATTCTACGAGCATGTGTTCCTCGCACACGAGATCGGCGCGACCCTTGTGGAAGGGCAGGACTTGGTAGTTCGAGACGGATTTCTTTTCATGCGCACCACGCTCGGACTGGAACGAATCGATGTCCTCTACCGGAGATTGGACGACGATTTTCTGGATCCTACGGAATTCAGGCGAGACTCGGTTCTGGGCGTTCCCGGAATCCTGGATGCTTGCAAGCGAGGGAACGTGTCGATCGCGAACTCTCCGGGAACGGGAGTGGCCGACGACAAAGGCGTTTACGCCTATGTGCCCGACATAATCCGCTACTACTTGGGCGAGTCCGCAATATTAATGAATGTGGAAACGCGCCTGTGCCGCCGCCCCTTGGATCTAGAGTATACGCTGGACAACCTCAAAGACCTTGTCGTCAAACGAGTGGGCGAATCGGGCGGATACGGAATGCTCATAGGACCGCAGTCAACGCAGGCGGAAAGAGAGGACTACGCCAAGGCCGTCCGCGAAAATCCGGCCGAATTTGTATCCCAGCCAGTTATCTCCCTTTCGCGAGCTCCTTGCATTGTCGGTCGAAAGATAGAGCCGCGGCATGTAGATCTCCGGCCATTCGTACTTAGCGGAAAGCAAACCCGAATCGTTCCCGGCGCCTTCTGCCGCGTCGCCTTGCGGCGAGGAAGCCTTGTCGTCAATTCAAGTCAAGGCGGAGGCGGCAAAGACCTATGGGTACTGGAAGACTGAATGCTCTCGCGAAACGCGCAAGGAGTGTATTGGCTTGGCCGCTATCTCGAGAGAGCGGACCTGCTGTGCCGAATGATGAAGGAGCAAGTCGGCGCGCTTGTCGACAGACCGGTCGAAGAGATAAACTTCGCGTGGCGTCGATTGTTCGCTTGCATGCAGTATACTCCCGCGGGAGGCTTGTTCAACGTTGCAAGCGACAATTTCACGCAGGCGGATTCTTTCACGTTGGCGGGAGAGACAACTTTTGAGGAGGGCAATCCAAACTCTCTGACTGCTTGCATTCGCATGGGGAGAGAGAACGCGCGCCAGATGCGCAATTGCATCAGCGCCGAAATGTGGACGAGTCTAAATCTTTCCTATTTGAAATTCCTTGATTCCGACATCGTGAGTATTTGGCGCCGTTCTCCGGAAGCTTTTTTTGATGAGACTTCGCGAGATTTGCGCAGCTTCTTCGGAATCGCCCACGCAACAATGTATCGCGACGAGGCATGGCTGTTCCTCCAGCTTGGCCGAGCAGTCGAGCGAGCCCAAGGATCCGTATCGCTTTTGCTTGCGCAGGTCGCCGAAGAGACAAAACTGGAAACCGGGTTAGAATACGGGCTTGAAAGCCTACTTGCGATTTTTGAAGCTCGGGAAACCTACAGGCGCCGGTTCGGTTTCGACGTGGCTTCCGAAAGGGTCCGCGAGTTGCTCGTAACTGATCCCCGTTTGCCGAATTCGATACGCCAGTCAACCGACGCGGCGTTCGAGAATTTGAACAAAATGGGGCCGGCTCCCGACGGCGATTTTGAAATGCCGCTTCGCATAGCCGGACGTACTTGTTCTCTGGTTCGTTACGAATGGCCGGATGTCGATGATCGCCGAAAATTGCTCAAAGAAATCAGCGAAGGAACGCGCCAAATCCATGCGAGCGTCGAAAAAGGATTCTTCCACAATTCGAATTGAACCGCAGCCATGCCGCTGTTGCGTCGACCGGCCGCCCGCGGGTTCGATCTGGTTCGAGACCTCTGCATTGTAACATCGTTCATTTTTTTGGAGCGCTTCCCGATCCTGAAAATCACGCGGCGGTACTGCCGAGTCAGATTCCGTTATTCCTTTCTTTCATTTTGCGCCGTTTGGATTCGCCGCGGTCAACGCGCGAAAATTGCGATCGCGCCTAGATCGCGGCCTTGAGTCGGTCTGCGGGCGATTTGGCTGGATTTCGGATGCAATTGCGCATGTTTCGGAAATCGAATGCCCAGTTAGATATTTTTTCGTGCATTTTTTCTGTCGTCATCTATAAGAGCGCCAATTAATTCAGTATCGCAAACGGAGACCACAAATGAAAAGATTCAAAATCGGATTGTTTGGAATTGCGGCATCGCTAGCAATGACAGTCGCCGCTTCGGCGGAGAATTGGGACATGCCGATGGCGTATGCCGATAGCAATTTCCATAGCCAAAACGGAAAGAGATTTGCCGAAGCGGTTGGAGTCTGCACCGGCGGCGAATTGACGATTACGGTTCACGCGGGCGGCTCGCTATTCAAAGGCAACGAGATTAAGCGCGCCGTTCAAACGGGCCAGGCGAAAATCGGCGAACGGCTCTTGTCGGCGCACGCAAACGAAAACCCGCTCTACGGAATCGATTCGGTTCCGTTCCTTGCAACGTCCTACGCCGCGAGCGAAGATTTATGGGCCGCGGCCAACCAGGCATTTTCCGAGGCGCTAGACGCGTAAGGCCTCGTTCTCCTGTATTCCGCGCCCTGGCCCCCGCAAGGAATTTACTTCAACAAGCCGGTCAATTCTGTTGCGGACATGGAAGGCATCAAATTCCGCGCATACAATGTAGCGACCTCGAAACTCGCGGAGATGGCGGGCATGCTGCCGGTCCAGATCGAAGCTGCGGACCTGACGCAGGCGCTTGCGACGGGAGTTGCCTCCGCCTTCGTGTCGTCGGGATCAACCGGCTACGATAGAAAAGTCTGGGAGCATCTAAGCCACTTCTACGACACGCAGGCTTGGCTGCCCAGAAACTACGTTTTTGCGAACAAGGCGGCATTTGAAGCTCTTGACGACCAAAAGAGGAATTGCCTGCTGTCAGCGAGCATTCTGGCGCAGGATGCGGCGACGGCGCGGTCGGAACAGCTCGCGGGATGGTACCTCGCGCAGCTCGCCGGCAACGGTATGAGCGTGCAAGCGCCGAGCGAACAACTGGCCTCCGACCTCGCCAATATCGGCGAAGCTATGGCGGCGGAATGGTCGGAGAGCGCGGGAGAAGCGGGCAAAGCGATCGTTGATGCGTTCAAAAGCATGCAATAGCTGTTTGCCAAGCAACTTCCTTTTTGTCCGGCCCTTCCCGGCGTAGCGGAAGGGCCGGACTCTCTGGGGAGGCCGCCCGGTGTCGACAATTCGAAAGTGCTTGGACTGGCTTTACTTGGTAGGCGGCGCCATTGGAGCTCTGTTCCTAATTTTCATCCTATGTATCATTTGCGCCCAAATGGTCGCGCGCTGGACTGGAACCACGTTCCCCGGATCAACGAACTACGCCGGCTACTGCATGGCAGCCTCCACATTTTTCGCGCTCGCCTACGCTCTCAATCACGGCGCCCACATCAGAGTTTCCCTGTTTCTCGGCAAGATGGGAAAATACAGGCGACTCGGCGAAATATGGTGCTACGCGATAGCGGGATGCACCATGACATTCTTCGCATGGTACGCCTTTGAGCGGAATCTGCAGACCAAAAAGTTCAAATTTATGAGCCAGGGACTGGATGCAACGCCTCTGTGGATTCCGGAAATCTCAATGACCGTCGGCGCAACCCTGTTCGCAATAGCTTTGTGGGATCACTTGATCCGGATAGTTTTCACAGACCACATGGGAATCGACAAGGCGGACGCGTCCCGGCTGCAGGAATAAGAAATTGGATCATTTCACGCTGACGGTGATTTTTTTGTTCGTTCTGTTTCTGCTGCTAGGGACGGGAGTTTGGATCGGACTTGCCCTGATGGGCGTTGCAGCGGTCGGAATTGTCCTTTTCGACAAGGGATTCGTCGGAGCTAACCTAACAGACAAGGCATGGGACAGCGCTTCGAGCTGGACGCTCACCGCGCTTCCGCTGTTCATCTGGATGGGCGAGATTCTCTTTCGAACTCGATTATCCGAAGACATGTTTCGAGGCCTCTCGCCTTGGATGACAAGGCTTCCCGGCGGCTTGCTGCACACGAATGTCGTCGGATGCACGATTTTCGCGGCGGTTTCAGGCTCATCCGCCGCGACTCTGACGACGGTGGGCAAGATGTCGATTCCGGAACTTCGCAGGCGAGGCTATCCGGAATTTATGACGATAGGAACTCTTGCCGGTTCGGCAACGCTGGGGCTGATGATTCCGCCTTCTCTCACGCTTATCGTTTACGGGGTTACGATCAACGAGAGCATCACCCAGCTCTTTATGGCGGGCATATTTCCCGGTCTTGTCCTTGCAGGCATGTTCATGCTGTATGTAGTAGCGTGGTATATTTTGCGTCCCGCCCAGCGGCCGGAGAGGGATCCGCCGCTAAAATTTCGGCAAAAGCTTTGGAATTCTCGGTTTTTGATACCGGTTGTCTGCCTTGTCCTTGTTGTCATAGGGTCCATGTACTTGGGAATCGCCACCGCGACCGAAGCCGCGGCTTTCGGCGTGCTCGGCGCGTTAATTCTCGCCGCCGCTCAGGGGTCGCTGAACTGGAAGACCTTTTCGGACAGCCTGCTCGGCGCCACGCGCACGTCGGCGATGATCGCGTTGATTCTCATGGGAGCCTCTTTTTTGAGCCTCTCGATGGGCTTTACAGGACTGCCGCGCGCATTGGCCGAATGGATCGCGTCGCTTGGTCTTCCGCCAACGGTCCTGATCGCCGCGCTAATGGTTTTCTACATCATTATCGGAATGTTCCTTGACGGCATTTCATCCGTCGTTTTGACGATGGCGGTTGTCGAACCGATGGTTCGGACGACCGCATTCGCCGAATTGGGATTCGACATGATTTGGTTCGGCATCTTTATTGTTGTAGTCGTTGAAATGGCTCAGATAACGCCGCCAATCGGGTTCAATCTTTTCGTGCTCCAGGGAATGACTGATCATGAGATCGGCTACATCTCTAGAACCGCTATTCCAATGTTTCTAATCATGGTATTGATGGTCGGCATCCTGGTGGTCTTTCCGGAACTCGCCACTTGGCTTCCGGAAAATCTAATGAGTCGACGATGATCGGACCGCGGCGGCCTTGACTCAATATTTCGGTGCCTGCGCGCGTCCGCCGCGTAAAGAAAACACAAAATTCACGCGCGATAAGCCGAATAAAATCGCTCCTTTCGGACGAAATTTGGCCGTTTGGGTTCCGAATTCGATCAATGCGATGCGTCAAATCAGTACGACGCCCCGCAACATTCGGCGAGCATCGCGCAAGGACGAGCGCGCATTACGATTCGCAATTTGCCTTGAGCGTTTTCGATGCCGATGCCGTAGCGCGACCACGGAATTTCGGTGCCAAGACTTATGACCCGCAAGGGCTCGACCGAGTGCGCCGGCAAGAATTCGAGGGCACATTCGGATTTCGATCTCATGCGGCCGCGACATGACTTCGAACACAATTTTGTTCCGCAAATTCGCAGGTCGCAGCGCAAGTCGCCCGCCAATCGCGAACCCGCCATGCGCAGGAAATTCCAACCCGCCTCAATCCGCCGCAATTTCGAAATTGACTTGACTTTACCAAGCGTTTCCGTAAGCGTTGCCGCAATTGTGTGATGCTGCGGAGGTGGCGAGATTGAGCTCAGTCCTGCAATGGTACGAGCCCGCCGTGCCTCTTCCCCTCCCGGGAGACTGCGACGCATCGAGTCGACGATGGGACCAATTTCGGCATGATGCCGAGGCACTCGGGGCGGGACCGGAACTGGATTTTGCGAAGAAGGCGGATTCCGATCCGCATGCAACGGCTCTACTGAACGGCATATTCGGAAACAGCGCGTATCTCAGCGACTGCATCCTACGCGATCTCGGATTTTCGTGCAATTTACTGTCTCGCGGCCCGGACCCGGCATTTGAAGCGGCGCTGCGCGCCGTAAGCGAGACCGCTCGAGTACCGGGCGAAGTCAGCAATGCCGAAGTCATGACGAAGCTCCGCGTAGCCAAGCGACGCGCGTCGCTGGCAATCGCCATCGCGGACATCGCGACGCACTGGAACCTCGAGAAAATTACGGAATCGCTTTCGGACCTGGCCGAGGCGTCTCTGCGAGCAAGCTGCAGACACCTTCTGTTTGATCTCTTCGAACGAGGCAAGATCGAACTTCTCGACCCGTCAGATCCCGAAAAGGGATCCGGACTCGTCGTTTTGGGCATGGGCAAACTCGGAGCCAAGGAACTCAATTATTCGAGCGATATCGATATCATCGTCTTGTACGACGAAGAAGCGTGTCCGTGCGATTCCTACGAATCTCGTTCGATCTACTCCCGGCTGGCTCGATCCCTAGTCGGCGTAATGGGAAAGCGAACTCCCGACGGCTACGTGTTCCGAACCGACATAAGACTTCGCCCCGATACCGGTTCCAGCGCAGCCGCGCTTTCGACCGAGGCTGCGCTAGACTATTATAGGACGCTGGGCCAGACTTGGGAACGCGCGGCGATGATAAAGGCCCGGTGCGTGGCGGGGGACGACGCGGCGGGCGAAAAGTTTTTGCGAGAGAACGAGCAATTCGCCTGGCGCCGCAATCTAGATTTCATTTCACTCAGGGACATTCAATCCATTAAGCAAAAAATCAACGCTCACAAGGGCAGCGACCGGATTTCCGTCGAAGGCCAGAATGTCAAGCTGGGGCGCGGCGGCATTCGGGAGATCGAATTCTTCGCCCAAACCCAGCAACTCATCTGGGGCGGCCGAACGGCGGAGCTTCGCAGCAAGGGCACTTTGGAAGCGCTCGATTCGCTCGTCGCGGCGGGCAGAGTTACGGTAGAAAACGCGAACCGCTTGAAGCGATCCTACAAATTCCTGCGCCGGATCGAACACCGAATTCAAATGGTCGAAGACCAGCAAACCCATACTCTCCCAACGGGTGACAGCGAGATCGAAAAATTCTCCTTATTCGCCGGCTACGAGTCGGCCGAAAAGTTTTCAGGGGAGCTGTTGGCGCACCTGCGGGAAGTCGAAGGAATTTACGGCGGTCTTTTCGGAAGCCCGGGCGCCAAATTGGAAATTGCCGAAGAGACCGTCGGTTCGACGCAGACCGAGACAAGCGCAAATCTTGCAGAACTGGGATACTCGGACCCCGAAAGATCTGCCGAATTCATTTGGGGCTGGCTCGAAGGCAATCACCGATCCCTCGCGAATCCGAAAAGTCGGGAATTGCTTGCAGAATTGGCGCCCCGCCTGGTTTCGTCATTCGCGGCCTCGCCGAGGCCCGACGCGGCGGTATTCCGGTTCGATTCCTTTTTAGGGAGAATCAATCAAAGCGTAAATCTGCTCTCGATGCTGTCGGCCCGTCCGGAACTTCTGGATATTGTGGCAAAGGTAATGGGCGCGGCGCCGCTGCTGGCCGAATGGCTTGCCAAACACCCGCAGTTGCTTGAGAGCGTATTGCAGCGCGACTTTGAAGATTTGGAGCTTCCAGCCGAAATCGGCCTGGAACCGGAACTTGCGGAACGCGCGCACCGAGGCCTCGTCAAACTCTACTATGCCCGCGAATTCGGATCGGAGGAGCTGTTCCGCGACCTGGGCAGAACCATTGAATCCCAGGCCGCTCCGGATGATTTCCAAGGTATTTTAGACGCGCAGAGACGCTGGTGCCGGGATAGGAAATTTCAAGCGGGCGTGCATATCTTGCGTGGAGATCTGACTCCCGTGGACGCAAGTAAACCCTTTTGCCGAATCGCCGAGACAAGCCTGAACCGGCTTCTTCCGCTAGTGGAATGCGGCATACGCGACGAATTCGGCCAAATTTCGGGCGGCGGCGTCGCCGTCGTAGCGTTCGGGAGGCTCGGCAGCGAGGAAATGACCATTTCCTCGGATCTAGACCTCATGTTCATCTACGATCACGATGAATCGGCATTCGAATCCGATGGGCTCAAGCGGATATCGCCGTCCCAGTATTTCGCGCGGCTCTTCCGGCGATTCATAAATGCGATCGCAGCCCAAACTCCAGAAGGCCGGCTGTACGATGTCGATATGAGATTGCGGCCGAGCGGAAAATCCGGCCCAATTGCCTGTTCGATCGGTGCGTTCGAGACATACCAGATGGAAAAGGCCTGGGTTTGGGAATACCAGGCGCTAACAAAAGCGCGCGTGATCTACGCTGAGAACGGTTTGCGCACGCGATTGGATGAAATCATCCGAAACGCTTTGACTAAGCCGAGGAACCAAGCCGAATTGGCTGCCGAAGTTGCTTCCATGCGGCAAAAAATTCGGGGAGAATTCGGGTCCGGAGGACCATGGGCCATCAAGCTGATGAGAGGCGGTCTTTTCGACTTGGATTTCATCGCGCAGTACTTCCAGCTGCTGCATGCATCGAGCGCTCCTTCAATACTTTGCCGCGACGCCCTTTCCGTTTTCAATAAGATGCGCGACCTCGGAATATACGATACGAGCGTCTTGGAGGATTTGGCCGAAACCACGGTTCTTTGGAGAAACCTGCTCGGCATGCTGCTGTTGACCTCGGACGGAAGGAACGACGAGTCGGAGACCGCCGAATCTCTCAAGTCGCTGATTTCCGCCGCAGGCGACGACGCGGTGTTCGATTCGATTGAAGCAACGGTTCGCGAAAACGCCGAAAGGACCGCGGGTTATTTCGATTCCATTTTGTCGGGGTAGATGCTCTAACTGCGGCGCTTCGGGCGCCGGCGCGAGATCAAGAAATCAACCAATTCGGCGAACGCTTTTCGAAAAACGCAGTAATCCCTTCGTGCGCTTCGTCGCTCTCCCAGCATTCCGAAAGTCGAGATACGGATTCTTCGATCACGCGTTCGTCGATTTCCCGGCCGAGGCTTCGAGCTAGAGATTTCGCTTTGGCGACCGCGCCCGGAGCGCACCGAAGAAATGGCGCGGCTTCCTCTTCGACCGCATCGTCGATTTCTTCTTCGGCGACCACTTTCGATACCAAGTCAAGTTCCATTGCCTCGGCGGCTCCAAATACTCTTGCCGACAAAATCACGCGGCGCATTTTGGCCTCGCCCATGCGCATGGCGACATACGGCGAAATCGTCGCGGGAATCAGTCCCAGACGGGTCTCCGAAAAAGCGAATTTCGTATCGACGGCCGCAACCGCAATGTCCGAGACGGCTATGAGCCCCAGCCCGCCCCCGAACGCGCACCCATGCACTTGGGCAATTACCGGCTTCGTCAAGTCGTTCCACGCTTTCAGCATTGACGCAAGCCGCATCGCTTCGCGTCTTCTATCCTCTTGCGATGCATTAAACTGCCCGCGCATCCACTCCAAATCCGCGCCGGCGCAGAAACCGCTCCCCTCGCCCGAGAGAACTACGACTCGAATGTCTTGGTCCGCGGCGAACCGAACTGCTGCCGCTGCGAGTTCCGAAATCATTTCGCCCGACATTGCGTTTCGCTTTTCGGGCCGCTCAAGTCGGATGCGAACAATTCCGCGATCGACTCTGCTAATGCCTAGCGTTTCCATCCCGCGCCTAAGGCCGACCGACGGTTCTCGCAATCGGTAAAGCGGACGCGCGCAAGTTGGCCGCGTCTAGTTCGGCGGTCAAATCGGATCCCTTTTTCGAAGTCCCAGCCTGCCGCGCACCTCTTCCGGTCCCAGCAAAGTCGCTCCGATTCCCTCTATAATTCCAACGGCCTTCTCGACTAGCTGAGCATTAGTCGCCAAGACCCCTCTCGACAAATAAAGGTTATCCTCAAGTCCCACCCTCGGATTGCCTCCCGCAAGCACGGCGGCCGCTACGTAGGGCATTTCGTTCCGGCCGAGGGAAAACGCCGAAAATGTCCAACCGTCCGGCACGTTGTCAACCATTGCTAGAAAAGTTCTAAGGTCATCAGGCGCGCCCCATGGAACTCCCATGCAAAGCTGAACGAGAGCCGGCGATTCAAGGATTCCGTCTTCCACAAGCCTTTTAGCGTGCCAAAGATGGCCCGAGTCGAACGCCTCGATTTCCGGTTTAACGCCCGCTTCGGTTATGAGCTTCCCCATGGCCGCGAGCATAGACGGCGTATTCAGCATCACGTAGTCGGCTTCCGCAAAATTCATTGTTCCGCAGTCAAGCGTGCTAATTTCCGGCAAGCACGCCAGTATATGCTCGACTCGTTCCTCTGAACTAGCCAGGTCGGTGCCGTTTTCGGAAAGCGGCAAAGGCCGATGCGCCGGCCCGGTTACTAGATCGCCGCCCATTCCGGCTGTGAGATTGATCACGGCATCTGCATCAGCGTCGCGAATTCGACGCACGACCTCCCTATAGTATTCGAGTTTGCGGTCCGGTTCGCCGGTCTCCGGATCGCGAACATGGCAGTGAACAATCGCTGCGCCCGCCTTTGCGGCTTCGATCGCGCTGTCCGCAATCGCTTTCGGCGATCTCGGAACGAATGGACTGCGATCCTGCGTTCCGCCCGAGCCCGTTACCGCGCAAGTCAGGAATACTTCTCGATTCATTTCAAGTGGCATCGATTCCCCCGTGAGTGTTTTAACACGATTCAACGCTAATACGCCGGCAGCTCAATTGTTCAAAGGCATGGCCCGTTTCGCGGCGAGCGCAGCCCGTCATCGGGCAAGCGCCCTCGAATATCAACGTCCTTGTTGCTTCGTTGGCGCGCGGCTCGGTTCGAGGACCGCCAACAATTGGCCGACATCTACCTGATCGCCGGCTGCGATGCACAATTCTGAGACTTTACCAGGCCCGTCGGCGACTACCGAGTGCTCCATTTTCATAGCTTCCAGTAGAATCAGCTTCTCGCCCTTTGAAACGACTTGGCCTATCTCGACCGAAACCTGTTTGACGACGCCGGGCATAGGCGCATGCACCGTACCTGAAACCATTTCATCCAATGAATCAGCCATTCGCGCATCGCAAACGCGAAAGTTCCAGTGGCCGAGAAATACAACGTTAATCTCCGCGCCGCGCACAGACAGGCGAGCCGAGGATTTCCGCCCATTTATCCAAACGGATCCGTGATCGAGCCTGCAGCAATATTCCGCACTGGCGAAACGCACCTGGAAATTGTCGTTTCTCGCCGATTCTACAACGGCGGCGTACCGTCGGTCGGCGTATGCGAATTCCACCGTCCGCGACATCGGAATCCAGAGCGTGAAATTTGACAGCGAGCACGATCTACGGCCGCGGTTAACGGCGCCGATCGCAGCAACCGCAATTGCTTCGGCAGGCGGTTCGAGTTCGATACTGTCTGCGGAGTATTTTCGTTCGACAAGCCCGGTGTCGTGCGACCCGCGCTGAAAGTCAGCGTCGCGCGATAACCGTGCCAATAAGGGCAGATTCGTCGGCACCCCCGCTATGTCCGTTCCGTCAAGCGCCGCAGTTAGCCTAGCCAGCGCGTCCGCCCGTGTGCGCCCCTGAGCGATTACCTTGGCAACAAGAGAATCGTAGTGCGGCGAAATTTCGTCGCCTACGGAATACCCGCAATCGACACGCTCCGCTCGGGGGAAGCCCAGCCTCGTTAATCTACCGGAAGCCGGAATGAACCCCTTGTCGCTATCCTCGGCATAGATCCGCGCTTCAATTGCATGGCCGTTCACCGCGACGTCGCGCATCTCATCGGGAATCTCTTGTCCGGCGGCAATGCGAAATTGCCACTCGACAAGGTCCAGCCCCGAAACCATCTCCGTTACCGGGTGTTCAACCTGCAATCGCGTGTTCATTTCCATGAACCAGAACCTATCGGCTCGCAATCCGTCGCCCGCATCGGCAATAAATTCGACGGTTCCCGCGTTTTCGTATCCAATGGAGCGGGCGGCGGCGATAGCCGCGTCCCCGAGTGCGCGCCGCATTTGGTCGGGCATTCCCGGCGCCGGAGCCTCTTCGATCAATTTTTGATTGCGGCGCTGAAGCGAGCAGTCTCTTTCGAAAAGGTGCACGACTTCTCCATTGCGGTCGCCGAACACCTGAACTTCGATATGCCGTGGACGATCGACGAATTTCTCGACCATCAATGCGCCGTTGCCAAAGGCCGATTGGGCTTCCCGCCTCGCGCTGTCCAAAGAATCATGAAACTCGCTTGAGCATGAAGCCAATCTCATTCCCCGGCCGCCGCCGCCGGCGATCGCCTTGACGAGAACGGGAAACCCGATGCTCTCCGCTTGCGCTGCAAGGGACTGCGCATCGAGGCCGCTGCAACTGAAGCCGGGTACGACGGGCACTCCCGCCTTAGCCATGATATCCTTCGCGGCATCCTTCAATCCCATGGCCCGAATCGACTCGCACGAAGGACCCACGAAAATCATTCCGGCGCGTTCGACATCTTCCGCGAAGTCGGGGTTTTCGGACAGGAACCCATATCCCGGGTGAATAGCATCGACTCCCGATGACTTGGCCGCCCGAACAATGTTGCTCCGGTTCAGATAGCTGGCAGCGGCGGGTGCCGATCCGATGCAGACCGCTTCATCGGCCATGCGCACGTGAAGCGACCGGCGGTCCGAGTCGGAAAACGCGGCAACGGTTCGAATCCCGAGCCGCCGAGCCGAAGAAATTATTCGGCACGCGATCTCGCCTCGATTCGCGATCAGGACCTTGCCGAACAATTCACTCTCCGAAATGGGCTGGGCAACGGCTTCGACGCTCCCGCGACCTACATGCGGAACACGCCGAATTTGGATTTCGGTATCGGCGCATTTAGGGCCGCACTGAGCGAAAGCTCCAGCACTTCGCGGCACTCGACAGGATTGATTATCCCGTCGTCCCAAAGACGAGCCGTCGCGTATAGCGGATGCGACTGCTCTTCAAACAAGGCAATTGTAGGAGACATGAATTCGCTTTCGTCTTTCTTGCTCCAAATTCCGCCTGATTTTTCCACGGCTTTGCGGCGAACCATGGCAAGAACGCCCGCGGCTTGTTCCCCTCCCATCACGGCGATTCGGGAATTAGGCCATGTCCACAAAAATCGGGGCTGATACGCCCTTCCCGCCATGCCGTAGTTTCCGGCGCCGAAAGAGCTTCCGATAATCATGGTTATTTTTGGAACCTCGGTCGACGCGACGGCGGCTACCATCTTGGCGCCGTGTCGGGCAATTCCTTCGTTTTCGTATTTTTTACCGACCATGAATCCGGTGACGTTCTGGAGGAAGACCAACGGTATGCTCCTTTGGGAGCAAATCAGAACGAAGTGCGCGCCCTTGACGGCGCTTTCAGAAAAAAGAACGCCGTTGTTTGCTACGATCCCGATCAAGCGGCCAAATACGTGGGCAAATCCCGTTACGAGTGTTTGGCCGAATTCGGACTTGAATTCATCGAAGCGCGAACCGTCGGCAATTCGCGCGATAACTTCGCGGGCATCGAATGGCTTTCGCGGGTCCGCCGGAACGATTCCGAGAATTTCGCCGGGGTCGTAGACCGGGTCTTCCGGCTCCTTCGGAACTGGAGGGCGGGAAGACTTCGTCCCGAGCGAGACAATTGCCTGCCTTGTCAACGCCAATGCGTGAGAATCGTTTTCCGCCAAGTAGTCGGCGACGCCGGAATGCTTGGCGTGCACCATTCCGCCGCCGAGTTCCTCCGCGCTAACAATTTCGCCGGTCGCAGCCCGGACTAGCGGCGGGCCGGCCAGGAAGATCGTGCCCTGGTTTCGAACGATTATCGCGATGTCGGACATCGCCGGTACATACGCGCCTCCGGCGGTGCAGGATCCCATGACGACGGCGATCTGCGGGATTCCCGCCGCCGACATCCTGGCTTGGTTGTAAAATATGCGCCCGAAATGATTCTTGTCCGGAAAGACCTCGCTTTGATGCGGCAAATTCGCACCTCCGGAATCGACCAGATAGACGCACGGCAAGCGGCATTCGGCCGCGATTTCCTGCGCCCGGAGGTGCTTCTTGACAGTCATGGGATAGTAGGTGCCGCCCTTGACCGTCGCATCGTTGCACACGACCATCACATCTCGCCCGGACACTCGCCCGATTCCGGCTATCAAACCCGCTCCCGGGCAAGCTCCGCCATACATTCCGTGCGCGGCTGCCGCAGCGATTTCAAGAAATGGAGAATCCGAATCCAAGAGGTTAGCCACTCGCTCTCTCGGCGGCATTTTCCCTTTTGCCGCGTGTCGAGTTCGAGAATTTCGTCCGCCGCCTTCTGCCGCGGCCACCATAGCGCTCCTGGCCTCGGCGATCTGAGCCTCCATCGCAATCTTGTTGTTCCTAAACTCGTCGGAACTGGTCGATATGTTCGACTTTAGAACTGGCATAGCCGAATTCAGCGAGTCCGCCGGGTTTTAGAGCTTGGCGATCGAATCACGCCGTGGCCTTCATGAGTTCGCGGCCAATCAGCATGCGTCTAATTTCCGAGGTTCCCGCGCCGATCTCCATGAGCTTGGCATCTCGGAAAATTCTGCTAACCGGCGATTCGGAAAGGAACCCCGCGCCGCCCATCGCTTGAACGGCTTGATGCGCTTGCTTCATCGCCTCTTCGGAAGCATAGAGAACGCATGCGGCGGCATCCTGGCGGGTCACAAGGCCATAGTCGCAATTCCTGGCGACTTGGTAGACATACGCTCTGGAAGAATTCATCGCGGTGTACATATTGGCGATTTTTTCCTGCATCATCTGGAAATCGCCTAAGGGCCGACCGAATTGCTTGCGCTGATGCATGTAGGGCATCACCTCGTCCATGCAAGCCGCCATTATTCCTAAACCGATTCCCGACAGTACGACTCGCTCGAAATCCAGCCCCGACATCAGAACGGCGATTCCGCCGCCCTCATCGCCTAGAATGTTCTCGAATGGTACTTCGACGCCCTCGAAAACAAGTTCGGCCGTATTTGAACCTCGCATGCCGAGCTTGTCGAAATGTTTCGACGCTGAAAACCCGCGCATGGACTTTTCCACCAAAAATGCAGTTATGCCTTTCGCGCCTAGCTCCGAATTCGACTTTGCGTAGACAACCAGCACATCTGCGTCAGGTCCGTTCGTTATCCAGTATTTTGTACCGTCCAGCCTGTAGTAGCCGTTCATGCGAGTGGCGCGAAGCTTCATGGACACGACGTCGGATCCCGCCGAAGCTTCCGACATGGCGAGAGCGCCCACCATTTCGCCCGTGACCAGTCCCGGCAAGTACTTTCCTTTTTGCCCCTCGGTTCCATTTAGGCGAATCTGGTTCACGCAGAGATTGGAATGGGCCGCGTAGGACAATGAAACGCTCGCTGAAGCGCGGGCGATTTCCTCGACAGCGACGACATGGGCGAGATACCCCATCCCGGCGCCTCCGTAGTCTTCGTCGGCGGTAACGCCCAGCAATCCGCAATCGCCGAGTTCGCGCCAAAGGCGCGCGGGAAATTCATTTGAACTGTCTATTTCGGCCGCGATCGGTTTCAATCGCTCTGTAGCCCAGCGACGCGTCAGATCCCTGAGTTCGTCGATTTCTTCGCCCAATCCAAAGGACATGGTCGCGTTGAACATTTGGCCCCCGTCAGAAAAGAAACCGCTACTATACGCCACGAATAAAGCGATTTATCGCTGGAGCGCAATCGCCGCGCCTTTCGGTAGGTGGCTAAACGCCCTCTCTTCGGCCGCGGTTCAGATGCGCCCGCAACACAGGCATTAGGTCTAAGGCATTCTAGCCGACGTTTGAACGGCACCTGTTTCCCAGATCGAGGCCGTGCCGCGTTTCCCCCACGGCCTCGGCAATGATCGCCGATAAATCTTCGCAGTCCCGAAGGGAAAATGTTAGCGGCAGCCTCATATCCAATAGCGAAGCGAGTATGCGGTCGGTGGAAGGGCATCGTCCCGAATCGAAATATCGCCACGAATCGTAGCGCGACGTGAAGCCTTCCGGCTCGGATTGGCCAAACCATTTCAGAATTACGCCTCTCGCAGCGCAGCGCTCGATCACGGCGACTATCTCTTCCTTCGTAAATTCCGGCAGGCGGAACTGTATTGACGAACCCACAAAATTCTCGGCCATCGGCCTTGCGGGAAGCTTCACGCCTTCTGTCCGGGAAAGCCTCGCCTCTACGATTCGGTAGCGTTCGTTCCAAGCTTGGCAGCGGCGATCAAGGTCGGCTAGCTGCGGACGCAGTATCGCCGCTCGCAAATTGTCCATGCGCGCCGAGCAGTTCGGAGTATCGTAGCGCGCGTTCTTGAAATGCGCGGAGCACGGAGACGCCAAATGGCGCTCGTAAAACATGTAGCTGCCGGAAAGCATAATCGCCCTAGCCATGAAATCTGGATCGTCCGAAATAATTAGCCCTCCTTCGCCGGAGTTCGCGTGCTTGTAGGTTTGCGTGGAATAGCATGCAGCTAGCCCGTGCCGACCGGACCAGACGCCGTTCCAGCGACTCCCCATCGTATGGGCGCAATCTTCGATCAGTATAACGCCGGCGCGCTCGCAAATGGATGAAACCTCGTCCATGTCGCATATGTGCCCCCGCATATGAGAGGCCAAAAAAATGCGGGCGCTAGTTTCAGAGATTTTTTTTCTCAGGTCGCCTAAATCCACGACAAGGTCTTCGTTTATTTCGACGAGTGCGGGTACGCAGCCTAAGCTGGCGATTGCGCCAGGCACCGGAGCGAGCGTAAACGCGTTGGTAAGTACTCTTTCGCCTGCGTTTGCTCCGGCCGAGCGCAGCGCGGTCGCAATCGCGCTTCCGCAAGACGCCACCGCCAGGCAGTATTTCGAACCGCTCATTGCCGCGAATTCCATTTCGAGGATTGATGTCTGCGATTTTTCTCCCGGAGCCTCGTTGTACCGGTGAAGCCTGCCGCTCCGCATGACTTCGACCGCAGCTTCGATTGCGGATTCCGGTATCGGCTCCTGTTGCGTGAAGCTTCCCGTAAATTTCGACTTCATCATTTTCCCCGGTCCAGCGACCTATGGACCGCGCGAATTCCCGTTCGCGAATTCATTTAACAAGTGCGGAGGCCAAATTCGGTAGTTCATCGTAATGGGCAAGCATCGCATCCGGCTCCAGCTGTCGCAATTGTTCGCCCGCCGGCCCGAAGGCGACCAAGACCGCCGCAGCCCCGGCGGCGCGCGCGGTATCCCTGTCTATTTCGGTATCTCCCACAAAAATCGAGTTTTCGACCCGAGCGCCCGCCCGGGTGACCGCTTCGACGAACGGCTCGGGATTCGGCTTGCGATACGGCAGGGTGTCGGCTCCGACGAGTGAGCGCATGAATTCTAGTAGCCCGAGCCTTATTAGAAGCTTGCGGGCGAGCGCTTCCGGCTTGTTGGTGCAAACGCCGAGGACCCAACCCGCCGATATCAGATTCTCGAGTGCGCCGCGAACGCCGGGATAGACGATCGTAAAGCGGTCGATATCCTTTTCGTATGCTTCCAGAAGCAAAGGGTACTGCTCGTCGACCTCGTCTTCCGGCGGCGGTCTTCCCCGCAGCCTCGTAAATCCCAGGCGAAGCATCGCGCGCCCGCCCTGAAAAGCGACGATCTTGTCAGCTTCGGGATCGAGCAAAGCGCTGCAGCCCATGTTCCTGAAACATGAATTTGCCGCGGCGATCAAGTCGCCGCTAGTGTCGGCCAAAGTTCCGTCAAGATCGAATATTGCGGCGCGCATGGAATGCCAGAGGCGAATCAAATAGATTTCGGGAACCCGCAATAGATATTAAATTCCATCTGAATAAAACCCTTGGGCTTGCAGAGCCGGAAACACAGGCTATTATCGGCTACAAAAAAGGAAATCGAGTGGCAATCGCAACTGTAATTCTTGCTGCCGGCAAAGGGACGAGAATGAACTCCGGCTTCCCGAAAGTATTGCACGAGATCGGCAACGCGCCGCTCCTACTGCATGCTTGGCGCCTATCGCAAAAACTGCGTCCCGAGAAGACAATACTCGTGGTTGGAAAAGACGGCGACAAAATCAGGGATTGTGCCGCGGCCAAGGGGATAGATGCGGAATTCGTCGTGCAAAACGAACCGAAGGGCACCGGGCACGCCGTACTGGCAGCCCGGAAGAAACTCGACCGATTCCGGGGGAAACTCGTTGTTTTGTATTCCGATACGCCATTTGTACGGCACTCCACTCTCAACAAGCTCATAGCGTCCGTCGAGGCCGGCAGCGCGGTCTCGGTTTTAGGATTCAAGGCATCGGATCCGACAGGGTATGGACGGCTGCTGCTGGCACCCGATGGTTCTCTCGGGAAAATTGTCGAGCACAAGGATGCCAACAGTTCGGAACTCTCGATCGAATTCTGCAACAGCGGCGTGCTTTGCGCTTCAAAAAGCGTTCTGTTCGATCTTCTAGGCGAGATTGATGCCGGCAACTCAGCCGAGGAAGTCTACCTTACAGACGTGGTCGAAAGAGCGAAACGCCGCGGCCTGGCATGCCAGGCGGTCGAATGCGAAGAGGAAGAAACGCTAGGCGTGAACTCGCGCGTGGAATTGGCATCGGCCGAAGCGGTTTTCCAGCGGAGGTCAAGAATCGCGGCGATGTCGGCGGGAGCGACGCTTGTCCAGCCAAATTCGGTTTACTTCTCCTTCGACACCAATCTCGGAATCGACACCGTTGTTGAACCAAATGTGGTGTTCGGCCCCGGCGTATTCGTACATCGCGGCGCGCGAATTCGATGCTTCTCCTATCTTGAAGGCTGCGATGTCGGAATGAACGCAGTTGTCGGTCCATTTGCGCGTCTACGCCCCGGTACAGAGCTTTGCGCGGATTCCAAAGTGGGAAACTTCGTCGAAATCAAAGCCTCTCGAATCGGCCAAGGCAGCAAAGTGCCGCACTTGTCATACGTCGGCGACGCCGCCGTTGGAGAAAAGTCCAACGTCGGCGCGGGAACCATAACTTGCAACTACGACGGAGTGAGCAAGCATCGAACAATCGTAGGCGATAATGTATTCCTGGGATCGAATTCGCTCTTGATCGCGCCGATTGAGATCGGCGACGGATCCATGGTCGGCGCCGGCTCGGTCGTTACGACGAATGTTCCGCCTGACGCGCTCGCCATTTCGCGCATGCGCCAAATCAACAAACCCGGCATGGCATCGCGAATTATGAGGCGGCTGCGAAAGTTGAAAATGGAGTGACTACATGTGCGGCATTGTAGGGATAGCCGGTCGCAACGATGCAGCGCCATTTCTTCTCAACGCTTTGAAGCGGCTTGAATACCGAGGATACGATAGCGCAGGAATCGCGACCGTGCACGCGGGAAAACTGGCGCGGAGGCGGTCCATCGGTAAAATCTCGAATTTATCCGACAAGCTAGAAAGCGAACCGCTACCGGGAACGACCGGAATTGGACATACTCGGTGGGCCACGCACGGACGAGCGACTCTGAACAATGCGCATCCGCACCGAGCCGGAAAAGTAGCGGTCGTTCACAATGGAATTGTCGAAAACTATCGCGAAATCCGAAGAACGCTCTCGAGCAAAGGCTACGAATTCGAATCCGAAACCGATACGGAAACAGTAGCAAAACTATGCGAATGTTATTTGGATGAGGGAAATGACCCGTACAGGGCCGCTTCAAAAACGATAAGCATCCTGAGAGGAACTTTCGCGCTTTGCTTTCTTTTCGACGGCAACGAAGATTTTATTTTCGCGACCCGAAAAGGTTCGCCGCTTGCAATCGGCCATGGCGACGGCGAGGTCTTTCTGGCTTCGGACGCCTACGCGCTCGCGCCGCTAACGTCGAGGATAACTTTTCTCGAAGAAGGCGACAAAGTCGTAGTGAAGAGTTCAGGCGCAGTTTTTTTCGACGACGACGGCAATACCGTAAAGCGCCGCGAGCACAAATTGCATTTGGACTCGGGAATGGCGGACAAGCGCGGCTTCGATCACTTCATGGCCAAGGAAATTGTGGAACAGCCCGTCGCCCTTCGCAATGCGATCGCGCAATTCGCGGCGCCCGGAAACCGACATATTGATTTGCCCGCCGGTCTCGATTTCGCCGATTTCGATAGAGTGTCTCTCATCGCCTGCGGAACTGCGCACTACGCGTGCAGCGTAGCCAAATACTGGTTCGAACAATTCGCCGGCATGCCTGCGGACGTCGATATAGCGTCGGAATTCAGGTACAGGTCGCCATGGATCGACAACCGTACGCTTGCGATTTTCGTAAGTCAGTCCGGTGAAACAGCTGATTCTCTTGCCGCGCTCCGGTATGCGAAAAATTGCGCTGTCCGGACGGTTGGAATCTTGAACAATGTCAACAGCTCGATTGCCCGCGAATGCGATATTGTCGTTCCCACATGCGCGGGCATTGAAACTAGCGTCGCCTCGACAAAGGCTTTTACGTGCCAATTGGCGGTGCTGGGCATCCTTTCCGTCGCAGCCGGCGAGCACCGAAGATTTTTGGACGCCGAACGCGCGGACGAGTATTTTTCGCAGTTCAAGTCTGTTCCGGGCTTCGTGAACCAGGCTTTCGCTGCGGAGTCTTCCATAAAGGAAATCGCATTGGGTCTCAGCGGCGCTCGGAACGCGATATTCTTCGGTCGCGGAACCATGTACCCCTTGGCGCTGGAAGGCGCCTTGAAACTAAAGGAAATTAGCTACATTCACGCGGAAGGATTCGCGGGAGGAGAGCTGAAGCACGGCCCGATCGCGCTAGTCGAAGCCAACACTCCAATATTCGTTCTCTTGCCAAGCGGACCGCTGTTCGAGAAAACATTGTCAAACTATGAAGAAGTCAAGGCGCGTGGAGGATACGTTCACCTTATTTTAGATTCAAGAGGCGCGGAAATCGTCGGCGCTACCGATACGCGAATGATTGTCATGCCGACCGTCGAACCGACAATCGCGCCGATCGTCTACGCAATTTCGGTGCAGCAGCTCGCGTACCATACGGCAGTGGCCAGAGGAACGGATGTCGACCAGCCTCGAAATCTGGCGAAATCTGTTACCGTCGAATGAAATTCGCCGGCAAGATTCACACAATTTTTGGTCTCTTGAATAACACGAGGAGGGATCGCCGACAATCCACTGGAAGCCTGCGGGCGTCGCGCGGACATGTCCCGCTCCTGTCGGCAATTCATTGCCGCGCCCTGTAGTTTCGACTATGACTGCCCTCAGTCGTCCAACTCGAGGTTCTACGCCTTTGCTGACGAATTTTTGTCTCGTTTCGAGTCCGCCGGTCGATGCCGCATTATTTCGGCGGGTGATCATGCAATCCGGATCCGGGCTCGATTCTTCACCGTGCCGCCAGCAGATTTGGCAGTGTCAATAAAATATTCCTTGATGCATGCCGCTTCCGGGTGACCGGCATTATGGACTAAATCTACTCAAAATCGAAATGAAGGAGAAAACTAATGCGCAAAACCCTTTTGATGGCTTTCGCAACCGCATTGGCGGCAGGACCCGCCCAGCCGGCGGACAAAACGCTGACCATTTCCGTTTACGGATTCAACCAGGATACGTTCGAGGAGTTGCTGTATGCGCCATTTGAGGAAATTTGCGGTTGCGAAATCGTTGTTGAGACCGGAAACAGCGTCGAACGGCTGGCGAAGATCGAGGCCAACGCAGCCGATCCCGTGATCGATATGGCAGTGATATCCACTCACGATGCGCTTGCCGCGAGCAGGAAGGGCCTGTTGCAGCCCATCGACGTCGCAAAACTGTCGAACTACGGCAAGCTTTACGACTTTGCCAAAGACCCTCTCGGAGACAACCTCGCGGTCGGCTACACGTTCTATGCAACGTCCATCGTTTACCGTTCCGACCAGGTGGCCATCGACAGCTGGGGCGACCTGCTGTCAGAAGATGTGGCCGGTTTCGTTGCCTTTCCGGACATCACGACGACTCAAGCCCCGATTTCGCTCTATATGCTTGGCAAGGCGCTCGGCGATGACAGTCCTTCCATGGATGCGCCGATATCGGCCATCGGAGATAAATCTGAGAATTTCGTGACCTACTACGCCAGATCTTCCCAGCTTGCGCAGCTCTTTCAGCAGGAGGAGGTCTACGCGGCGCCAGTGGGCCGATTTGCGTGGAGCCGGTTTGCCGGCAGCGAGCTTCCGATCGCCTGGGCGACCCCGAGCGAAGGGCAGACCGGTGGCGTCAACGTCATGATCATGACCAAGGACAACGGAAACGAAGAGCTGGCGCTCGAATTCATGGATTACTGGTTGTCGACAGAGGTCCAGACCAGGCTGGCGGAGGCGCTTGTGGACAGTCCTGCGAACAGTGAAGTCGTGGTTTCGGACGAAGCCGCCGCAAACCTGTCATATGGAGCCGATCTGGTCGATTCGCTCAATATGCTTGAACCGTCGGTCATCCTGGACAACCGGGAAGACTGGATAAACACTTGGAACGAAAAGGTTATTCAATAGTCGATTTGGCGAAGCGGCTCCGCAGAGCCGCTTCGCCGCATTTCAGCCCCGATGCTCACCAACAAGACAGAGGCGCTGGCGCTGGTCTTGCCTGCGGCCGTCTTTGCCGTCGCAGTTTTTCTAATACCTGTCTGCATTCTACTGTCAGAAGCGTTTCGATCTGACGGTTCATGGTCGATCGCCGCTTATGTCGAGTTCTTTTCCAAGCCGCTGAACCAGACTGTCTTCTTCCGCACGCTTAAGCTCGGATTTCTGGTTACGGCGGTGTCGGCAATTGTCGGATACGTCGCGGCATTCTGCATCGTAGGACTTGATCCTACCAGCAGGGGAAGAATTTTCGGACTTGTCGTCCTTCCGCTAATGATTTCTCCGGTTGCAAGAACCTACGCCTGGATAGTGATCCTCGGGCGAACCGGAATCGTAAACAAGGCACTCACCGGACTCGGGCTGACTGACGCGCCCGTCAGGATCCTGTTCACGGAAACTGCAGTGTTCATAGGCCTGCTCCAGTTGTTCATGCCGCTCATGATCATTTCCCTGGTTAGCGCCATGGAAAACCTCCCCCGGGATGCCATTTCCGCTGCCCGAGTCCTCGGCGCAAGCTGGCCGCAAGTGTTCATCCGAATTATTCTCCCATTGACCCGGGAAGGCCTCGTCATCGGCGGAACTCTCGTATTCACGGGATCGCTAACGGCATACATTACGCCCGCGATTCTCGGAGGGGCGAAAGTACTCATGCTGGAAACTTTGCTCTATCAGCGCGTGACAGTTGCCAACGATTTCCTTTCGGCCAGCGTCATCGCCATGATACTCATTGTCATGAGTTTTTCGACATACATGCTGCTCAAGCGAGTCGCTGCTTCGAAGCGGGGCGCCCAGCCATGAAGAGAAACTTGTGGGTAGCGCGCATCGTAATTTTCCTGACCCTTGCTTTCCTTATCGGCCCGTTCCTAATCATAATCGCCGCCGCGCTCTCCGCAGGAAGTTCGCTTGCCTTCCCCCCGCAGGGTTTTTCCCTGCGCTGGGTAATTGCCGTATTCGAGGTCAAGAGCTTCCGGGCCAGTTTCGGGCTCTCCATGTTCCTTGCCGTTTTCGGGACGGTCGCGTCGCTCATACTCGGCGTTCCGGCGGCCTACGCCGTAACCAGATACCGGATTCCATTTGGCGAAGCCGTCAGGATGGCAGTCGCTGCGCCGATCATCGTTCCAGGAATAATTGTCGGGCTTGCCCTGCTCCGATACCTGGTGATTCCGGTCGGGATGACCGTTACGCTAGCCTTGTTCCTTGCCCATACGGCGCTTGTCCTTCCATATTCGGTTAGGGTCGTATCCGCGAGCCTGGAAAACCTCCGTCCCGATATCGAGGAAGCGGCAGTGCTTCTCGGTTGCTCTCGTTTCGGGGCGTTCGCGCGCGCAGTTTTGCCCAATATCCGGGGAGGAATCCTTGCCGCGTTTATCCTGGGATTCGTGACAAGCTTCAACCAGGTTCCCGTTTCCCTATTTCTGTCCGGGCCCGGAGTTAGGACGCTTCCGATTGACATGCTGGCATATATCGAAATGACCTACGACCCCTCCGTTGCAGCGCTTTCCGCCCTCCTGGCATTCCTTTCGATAGCCATCGTCTTCGCCGCCGAGCGCTTTTTGGGACTCTCGCGCTATGTCTGATGACTACGTAGTGCTGGAGCGGTTGAAGCTGGCCTACGGCGAGACCGTCGCCGTACACGATCTCGATCTGGCAATCACGCGGGGAGAGCTGCTTGCGCTGCTCGGGCCGTCGGGATGCGGGAAGACGACCACGATGCGCGCGATTGCCGGGCTTCTGGCGCCTGCCGCCGGGCGGATTTTCATCGACGGCGCGGACGTTACATACACGCCCCCGAGCAAGCGAAATGTCGGCCTGGTATTTCAATCATATGCGCTTTTTCCCCACCTTTCAGTTTTTGAAAACGTCGCATTCGGCCTGCGAATAAAGCGAGAGCCGAAGCCGTCCATTGATGCCAGATCGCGGGCGGCGCTTGCAACGGTAGGACTGGAAGGATTTGCCCGAAGAAACCCGGCCGAGCTGTCCGGCGGCCAGCAGCAGCGCCTCGCCCTTGCCCGCTCGCTTGTCATGGAACCCAAATTGCTGCTCCTGGACGAACCGCTTTCAAATCTAGACGCAAGGCTAAGGCTAGAAATGAGAACGGAACTGCAGCGCCTGCAGCTCGAGACAGGCGTAACAATGGTTTTTGTCACCCACGACCAGTCTGAAGCGCTGGCTCTCGCGGACAGGATTGTGGTCATGAAAGACGGGATCGCCGTGCAGACCGGCACGCCGGAGGAAATTTACAACAGGCCGCGGGATGTTTTTGTTGCCGACTTTGTCGGCTTCGACAACATACTCTATTTCCGGAACGGCATGCTGACCTCGGATTTCGGTTCGACGGACACCGGCGAAGAATTGCCTGGAAGCGACGCTCTCGCATGGCGCCCGGCCGAGGTAATCCTAGGTTCCGGACCGATGCAGGGACGCGTTATCGGAGCGTCCTTTGCCGGACAGTACAGGGAATACGTTCTGGATACCGGTCTTGGCAAGATCAAGGCGCAGGCGCCAGCCGATGCGCCGCCGCATACGATCGGCGGGCTAGTTGCGTTTGAACTTCCGCTCGCCAAGGCGCATCGTCTGCCGGGGACCGGCAAGTGAGGCTCTGGATCGACAGCGACATGGGATTTGATGATCTCTGGGCCATCTTGACCATTGGAAGCCTAGGCATCCGGATCGACGGATTGTCGCTGGTAGCCGGAAACGCGGCCTTGCCGCAAGTGGTCCGAAACGCATGCACCGCCGCCCGCGCATTTGACTGGGACTTTCCGATATTCGAAGGTGCGGAATCCGCATTGCTGGGCGGCAAAGTGACCGCGGAGCGCATCCTTGGCGCGACAGGCATCCGGAGCAGAGAAAAGGCGTTGGATGATAAATCCACCGGGTGTGCCCAGCCAGGCGCTTTCGAAGCAATTCGGGAGTGGATCGAGTCGCGCTCCGGAAGTATCCTGCTTGCACTGGGTCCACTTACGAACATTGCCGCGGTTGTCGGCGCAAGCCCGGAACTGGCAAAGAGAATCGAACGGGTCGTCTGGATGGGCGGGAGCGTTCGGCAGGGCAACCATACTCCGTCGGCGGAGTTCAATGCATTTGTCGACCCGGAAGCGGCCGCTACACTCCTTTCCGCGCAGGTGGACATGACGATCGTAGATCTCGAGATCTGCCGCAATGTGCGTTTTGGCGAATCCGACGTACGGCATGTTTCCGGAATGGGCGGCAGAAACGCCGCGCTGCTAGCGGACCTCGCCCGGGGATACCTGGACATCGGACTAGAACGAGGCAGGGATTCAATGGCGATCTACGACCCGGTCGCGGCAGTAGCCCTCGCTCGCCCCGGCCTTTTCGGATTCGTGGAATCGTCGGTTGAAATCGTTCTGTCCGGCTCGAAGCGGGGTCAAACAATTGTAAACGCGGTCCTTCCCGGAGAAAAAGCCAATGCCAAGATCGCCGTGGACGCCGACCACGAGGCCATCCGGCGCGTGTGCGTCGATACGCTGTTGCGGGAAGGCAAGCGATGACCGCCGAGCCCGCAGACCTGAATGCGGACGAGCTTCGCGCGAAGGCGGTGGCGGCAGCAAGGGGCGTCGAGCCATTTGACCTACTATTGGCGGGCGGACAGGTCGCCGACGTAATAACCGGCAAGCTCCGGACCGCCGATGTCGGAGTTTCCGGCCCGCTCATAGCAAGCGTTCATCCGGCGGGCACTCGCCGCGACGCATTGAAGACATGTGATGCGGCCGGCATGGTCATAGCTCCCGGGCTCATCGACGCCCACATGCACATAGAAAGTTCGATGGTAACTCCCCGAACATATGGCGAAACCGTGCTGAAAAGGGGCGTTACCACGATTGTCTGGGATCCGCACGAGTTTGGAAACGTCTGGGGCGTGAAAGGCGTGATCTGGGCCGTTAAACAGGCGGGTCTCGCACCGCTCCGGGTTTTGACCCTTGCGCCGTCCTGCATCCCTTCGGCGCCCGGCCTGGAAACTTCAGGCGCAGAAATCGATGCCGATTCCCTCCGGGAAGTCCTTTCCCTGCCGGGAATTCATGGGCTTGCTGAGGTAATGGACATGAACGGGGTCGTCGCGCGCGAGCCTCGGATGGCGTCCATCGTCCAACAGGGGCTCTTGTCTGGAAAGCCGATCTTCGGGCACGCTCGAAGTTTGACCGGCGCGGACCTCAACGCCTACGCCGCATCGGGGATTTCGTCGGACCATGAAATAACCTCTAGCGCGGATCTTAGGAGCAAGATCGAATCCGGGTTGTTCATCGAGCTTCGAGGATCTCACGATCACCTTCTACCCGATTTCGTGCGCACGCTTTTGGAGTACGAGCAACTGCCCCAGACGGTTACACTCTGTACCGACGACGTGTTTCCAGATGACCTCTCGGAATCGGGAGGAGTTGACGATGTGGTACGCCGGCTGATTCACTATGGAATGCCTCCGATGAATGCTCTCCGCGCTGCAACGCTCAATGCGGCTTCGCGGCTCCTTCGGCAGGATTTGGGCGCCGTCGCGCCGGGTCGGCGCGCCGACATTGTCGTTTTTGATGATCTCATCTCATGCAAGGCGGAATTCGTCTTCCTGGGCGGCGTCGAGGCCGACCAGCTGAAAATACCTGCGCCGACTTTCGGCGCCTTGCCACGGGCGATGTCGCTGCGTCCCTTCTGTTCCGAAGACTTTGAAGTCCGGTCGCAGTCGCGCCGAGTGCGCGTGGCCACGATAGACCAACCTCGATTCACCAAGTGGGGCGAAGCCGTAGCGGATGTCGTCAATGGCCGCGTTCTTGCTCCCATTGGAGCCATTCGCATGGCGGTCGTCAATCGTCATGGCTCTCAGTCATCGCCTAAGGTGGCGTTCCTGCGCGGCTGGGGTGATTGGAGGGGAGCGTTCTGCACGACAGTTTCGCATGACTCCCACAACCTGACCGTTTTCGGATCGGACACCGAAGACATGGCCGTTGCTGCCAACGCGGTTCTTGCTGCGGGCGGCGGACTCGCAGTCGCCTCGGATGGTGCCGTGAATGCTTTGTTGCCGTTGCCGATCGCAGGCCTCGTTTCCGAAAGACCGGTATCCGAAGTTGGGGCATCCTTTAAAGCCGTCAGAACAGCGATGGACGACATCGTCACATGGAAGCCTCCCTACGGAGTATTCAAAGCCTGTTTTGGCGCGTCGCTGGCTTGCAACCCGGGTCCGCACCTGACTGATTTAGGCATTGCGGACATGGCCAGGCAAACCATCCTCGCTTCACCGGTGCTTGGCGCCGCATGACAAGGCAGCCGCATGCCCTGGCGCTAACCGGGTATCGGATTCCTTGAGAAATCGTCTTGGCCGCGTGGATTGGAGTGATCGGACCGACTTCATAGAACTGTAATTTGAAGAATTGACAGATCGCCGGTTCACGGATCAAAGCCGGATCGCGATTCCGAAGCGCTTTGAGAAGGCGCGTGCCCAAATGGCCGACTCAATCGTTGAAACCAGGATGCTTCAGGACAAATCCGCAAAGATTCCAAGGTTCTTGCGCACGAAATTATTTGGGGCCGACGACCCTTAACATGCCCGTCAATTCGGCATCCAAATGATTCGCCGGGACGCAGCCCTCGCCAGTCTCGTCATTTCGAATTGCCGCTGTACTGAACTATCGATTCTTGAGAAGCGATTCTCGATCTCTTGTTCCTTGGCGCAAGACACCCGGCGCCAAACCGTGATCTGCTTGCCGCGCTTCTACGCGGGGACCACTAGTACGAATTAGCATGCGTCCGCTTCATCAAGATCCGGTACCGAGTCGAATGCCCGGCCGCCGATCAAATTCGCGTTAAACAGGCCAGGCCGCGGAAAATTCACCGCCTCGATATAGCGCATTTGCCCGTCAAGATGGCCGTTCTCCCGGGCTACGCGCATTTGCCGATTCATATGCCCGAGACGAGCAATATCTGGGACACGGGAAGCTCTCGTCGATGGCCCCCTCTACAACCTCGCCCTTCCAATACGCTTCAAGCAGCGGAGCTTGAATGAGATCGATCGGGCTTGTGTGCCAGTACTACGCGCTTCCTACTTGCGCCTGCTCAATATCCGTCAAGGAGATCCGGACGACCTGGAACCGGCTAAAGATGGTGCCGAGACTATTTTTCGGCCCTTGATCATAGGCGGCGGTTTTCGCGGAAATTATTGCGAAATCTCGCGCGCTTCTTCGACGAATCATCCAATGCCGCAATTTGGACATCATTCGACTAGCGATTACGAATCGCCGTATCGGGACTGCAATCGGCTTAACTGATTTCCCTTGGAATATCGCGAGCTCCGCCCTGCGAACGGTGTTGCGTAGCCCCGGCAAGGATGCAAGCGGCCATTGGTGCTTTACTGCCTTTCGGGGTGGGAGATTGCTACCGCACCGCCTCATTTTCCATACCGAGCAAGGCACTAAACGGAAAAAAGCGCGGCGGCGACGTATTCCCTTATTCAAGAAAGAAGTCGCGAAAAATGGCGATCGTTCGCGCTTTGCGCAGACACCGGACAAACCCGACACTCCACTCAACGATTTCCGTCATGAATTGCATTGGAATCGTTCGAGGCCATTCGGAATTGCGGCATCGAATAGCTTCGGAATCAAATTTCTAGATTTTTTGTTCAACCGGAATTCCGCGTCTATTTGAAATGATCTTGCCCAAAATTAAAACGGAGGATGGAGGGCCAGTGCCAATACAGCCTCAATTTCGCGTACCGAATTAGAGACAGCCTGGCCGATCAAATCCATTTTCCTGATGTCTTGTATACGAACTCGCGCACGTTTGTATTCTCTTTCCGAGAGTAAAATCTTGAAGATTCCGCAGGCATCCGCCAGCGAAATTATCACGATGTCCCTAGGTCCAGGAATAATGTCGCTAAATAAGACTTCCATTATTCGGAGCTTGACTTCCCGCTCCGCTTGGCCGTCGATCATCGGATATCGGCGCGACCTGAATACCCAGAGGAGCCGGTCGTCTTCGCGGCGAAGAATGCCGCGCTCGATAAGCCTTTCAAGAGCTTTTTCCCGAATCGTATCCGCTTCGCGCGCCGTCAACTCGACCCAATACCTTGCATCCCTTTCCTTTTCGCTTTCTTCGATTCTCTGCTTTTCTGCTTCCGCTATCTGTGCAAGCGTGGGGTCAAGCAGCGAATCGCCAAGCGGCGTAGCGTCTAGTAGAACCAGTTTGTCGAGGTCGGTATCGATCTTGAACTCAAGGGCCAAATCCATGAGTACGGCCCCGGCCAATACGCATCGCATGGAGAGTTCCGGAACATGTACGAACTTGCCGTTTTCGTCCTCGAGAAGGAGGAGCAAAATTTCTTCAGCGAATCTCAGCATTAAACTTCTCCTAGCCATTCGAAAGTGCTTAAAATACTGCGTTGAAATGCCGTAGCGACTAGATAACAAATACAGCGGCACGGCAGCACTGTCGAGCAAAACATAAACGACCGCGAAATTCAAACAGGCGTGTGACCGCTGACCGGCCAGCTTGTGCTTATCTTGGCGAAAGAGAATTCGGAACCGCCGTAAAGGCTTCCGAGAGGTGATAGGCCTTGGCAAGCGAAAGCGATTCCGACGCAGATTTCGCCGACGAAAAACCAATCTTGCTCAGTCGCCGAAAATAATTTAATTTCGAGTCATGGATGCACGAGCCGACCTCATAGACCCCTTCCACCGGAAGATCACATATTTGCGCGTATCGGTAACGGACAGATGCGATTTCCGGTGCGTATACTGCATGTCCGAAGATATGACATTCTTGCCGAAAAAAGAAATTCTTACGCTTGAAGAGCTCGATAAGGCATGCACTGCATTCATCAATCTCGGCGTGCGGAAGCTTCGGATCACGGGAGGCGAGCCGCTCGTACGTCGAAGCATAATGTCGTTTTTCGAATCAATCTCGCGCCACTTGGATAGTGGCCGACTGGAGGAGCTGACGCTTACGACGAACGGTTCGCAATTGTCTCGCTACGCCAAGCAGCTCGCCGAGTGCGGCGTACGTCGAGTCAATGTATCGCTGGATACGCTAGTCCCGGAAAAATTCGCGAAAATTACACGTTGGGGCCGCTTGAATCAGGTCCTGGCGGGAATAGACGCGGCCCAGGACGCGGGCCTACGGGTCAAAATCAATACGGTCGCTCTCAAGGGTTTCAACGATATCGAATTATTCGATATTGTGGGTTGGTGCCACGCGAGAGACATGGATCTTACTTTCATCGAAGTTATGCCGATGGGCGATATCGGAAACGAAGAACGACTTGACCGCTACTGGTCGTTGGATGAACTTCGCTCTCGGCTAGCCGAGAGGTATACAGTTTCTGAAGTCTCGGAAAGTTCGGGCGGTCCGGCGCGCTACGCGCGAATCGAGGAAACAGGCCAGAAAGTGGGGTTCATTACGCCTTTGAGTCACAATTTTTGCGAAAGCTGCAATCGCGTGCGTCTGACTTGCACCGGTGAACTTTTCATGTGTCTCGGGCAGGAAGACAAGGCTGACCTCCGAGCGGCTCTCAGGAACGAAGCCGACAGCGATGGAGCGCTTTTCGAGGAAGCAATAAGAGATGCAATTTCTCGCAAACCGAAGGGCCATGACTTCGACTATTCCCGGCAAACCGTTTCGGGACGAGTTTCCAGGCACATGAGCCATACAGGCGGATAACGAAATATTTGAGCCATCTGCCTTGTTTGCGCCGCGTCGCGATCCCGCCCGGGTTGGTGACCGCGGACGAGAACCGGAGTTGGATTTTGGCTGAAAAAATTAAGAAATCGGATACCCAATGGCGCGAGCAATTGTCGGAAATGGCATATCGCGTTACGCGAAAGGGTGCCACCGAACCAAGGTTTTCGCACATTTTCCCCGATTCTCCGGGTTCCTTTCATTGCGTTTGCTGCGGAGAACTACTGTTCAATTCTAAATCCAAATTCGAATCCGGTTCCGGGTGGCCGGCTTTCTACGAGCCAGCGAATCGCGCAGCGGTCAGCGAAAGAGTGGACTTCTCATTCTTCATGCGCAGAATTGAAGTCCTATGCGAAAAGTGCGACGCGCATCTGGGGCATGTCTTCAAAGACGGCCCGCAGCCGACCGGGCTGCGCTATTGCATTAACGGTGCCGCGCTGAAATTCACTCCTGAAGAATCGGACTAATCCTCAGACTATTGGCGAGCCAATGCTTCGGCCGGGTCAATGCGTCCGAACGACCTCATAAGCTGTTCGATAATCGTGAGGCGGCCTAGCTCCGTCTCGGTAACGCGCCTGGACAGCACGACCGGGCGGCCTCTTTCGAGACCGAAACGTTCGACGTTTGAGACCATGCCTTCGTTGTCGAATGAAATCGCCACGACTTGGCGGTCAGTGAACTCGGGTTCGCGAAAAGCGCTCCTGCGAATATTCGCCGAAACGTAGTACCACGTGTCCCTGGCCAAAAAACCCGAGGATACCGGTCTGCCGACGGCCTCCAATACTTCCTGCTGCGTCGACTCGCCGACTTTGACCGACCTAAGTTCGTACTGGCTCGGTGTATATCCGTGAAAGTCGTAGGTGGGTGAACAAGCTACAACTAACGAAGCCAAAACCGCTGCGCACAATCCCGAAAACACTCTTGCAATCCATGACATTGGCGATTCCATGGCAGATTTCATCTCCGGCATGCGCAATTCGCGTCAATCCGGAGCCCAATAAAGCGACAAATCCCGACCGGAGTCAACCGGATCGCAAAGCAATGTGATTTGCAATGGCCCAGCAAATTTAAGTCTGCGGAACAACGTAAACTAGACAAGCTTGATCCAGATCGCTGCATCGTCACCATCAAGCTGCCATTCGACCGATTCTACGGAACGCGGAAGCCACTGCCGCGATCGCAACTTGCCGTGCGGAAGTCCCGGTCCAGGTGTCTGTCGTTGTTGCGGCGGGCCGCATTCAGGTCAGCGCATCCGCGCGCTGGAATTCTGAGATGCTTTCCTTGGGGAGCGATTTCTACAGCGACCCATATGCGGGCGAGACTCACCTGCATACCATGCCATCCGAAATCTCCGATAGCTCGACTGAGGCCGGCCCCGCAACTCACGTTCCGGCCGGATTCTCGATCGCGGCTCTAGCCGGTCGAATTATACTCCTAGCGCCGATCATCTCGACAATCGCCGAGCCCGCCCGGTTCGCTAGCCGACGACCTGTCCGATGCCGCCGAAACCGCCGCCTGTTGGTCCACTTCCGCAGCTGGAGCTACAGCCGCATCCCCCTTCGCATCCTACGGCCGGAGCTTTTGACCTACCCAGCAAGTCTGCGCTTACTGCGCTTGATTATCCTGTTCAGCCGACGCGTTTCGGGCGCGAGGGCGATTTTGTCTTCGCCCGCGCTCTTCCCGAGTGCCGCTTGCCGGTCATTCATATCGAGGCCATTGACCGGGCTGGCGTCGGGAAGCGGTTCCGCATCAGCATCGTCGCGTTTGATCGCATTGCACTTTCCGTCCGTATTCCAAACCTCCGGCTTTAGATTGATTCCAAAAGGGCATGAGTCTCCGCCTTTCCGCCGGATGCGATTCTTGGCGATCCTGGGAATTTCGATCCCGATCTCGCTAATGCAATCATTAGAAGGGACGGCGAAGTACGGGCTTGCCACGCGGGCGACCTGAAATTCGATCCGCCTCCGCAGCCTCCGAAGAGCATCTTGCACGCAACCAACCGATTCTTGAGGCAATGTCGTGCGACGGCGTGGGAGTAATCGTTAAACTGCGGGGTCGAATAAAGCCTCGCAAGGATTTCGTTCCCTCTAAGCCGTTAAGCATCCTCTCGCCCGGCCGAACGCCGTGCGTTCGCCATGGTGCCGGGCAAGAGCCAATCGATTATTTCACGCAACGCAGTTTTCCCGCTTGCGCGCTCGAGCATTCGGCGCGAAGATCGCTAAGTGGCGGGAATCGGCAGCTTCCCTCGACACCCGCAGTATTTCGGCCGCCGCAGTTACCGAGGAACTACGCCCGTGCGCCAGTCAATGAATGGCCGGACGCGAATATCCGATGCGGTTCCTTTTTTTTCGCGAAAGCCTCGCGCAGATTGAAATTCTCATGTCCGGTCATTAAGTGAGAATTCGAACGGCATTTCGCCTCAATGCGAATTCCGGGCGACGTTCTTCAACGCCAAGGTCTGGCGAGAGCCGCAATATGCAGTCCACTCTGCGAATCAGGTCAGTTGCTCCGAGCAACGGGAACAAATGATGGGGAAAAAACGATTCGAAGCTGCGGCTGCGAGAAAGAGTCGACTGTCGATCGAAATTGCCGAGCTAAGGAGAAATAACGGCGGCAAATTCGACCTTCGGCTCGATACCACGGACAGGTACCAGTTGGCTGTAGATGTCGGCGTCACTATAATTCCGAAACTTCGTTTCGCGGGCGAGATAATATTCGCTCCACCGAGCGACTGGTTGCTCAAGGCGAAACTCGGCGCGACAGTGGTTCAACAATGCGTGGTAACTCTCGACCCGGTAAGAACGCGCATAGAATCGGTAGTGGAAAGACGCTACTCGCCGGACAGTATCGTGCCAGTTCCAGGTTCCTGCGTTCCCATGCCCGACGACGAGAATATGGAACCGATCGCAGACGAGATTGATCTGCGCGCGCTTATCTGCGAGTCCTTAGTTCTAGATCTACCGCTCTATCCAAAGCGCGAAGGCGTTCGGTTGGGAGCGGAACAATCCAGTTCGGGAAACAACGTCCGTGAAATCCATAAGCACGATAAGCCGTTTGCAATTCTCTCGGAATTCAGGAAACAATTGGAACGATGAGGAAAAATCCGCTTGCACTGGCAAGGATTGCAAGTATTTAGTGCGACTTGCCTTTTGGAAACGCCTCCGCATTCTTGATAGAATCGCAGAGCGCGGGCGCGGACGCAACCCCGGCCAAGCATTGAGGTTTTAATATGGCAGTACCGCAAAACAAGGTTACGCGTTCGCGACGTAACAAACGACGCTCGCACGACGCGATTTTCCCCGATAGTTCTATGGAGTGTCAGAATTGCGGCGAACTAAAGCGACCGCATCATGTCTGCGGCAGTTGCGGCTACTACGACGGCCGCGCCGTAGTTTCCATGGACTTGGAAGAAGACGACGCAGAATAGGGCGATCATCACAGCGTTCGCCAGATGGCACGAATAAACCCGGAAACAAGCCCGGACCCGTACAGCCCGGTAATTTCGATCGACGCAATGGGGGGCGACCGTGGTCCGGCCGCGGTTGTTGCCGGGATAGCCCGCGCGGCGCGTAGGCATCCCGGAATCAGGTTTGTCGTTCACGGCGACGAAAACGAGCTGAACCGGCTTCTACGCAAGAGGCGTTTTCTTAGAGGCAAGTTCGTTGTCCGGCACGCTGGAAAAACGATTACGATGAACGCCAAGCCGTCCTATGCCTTGAGAAACGGCGAAGGCACTTCGATGTGGTCTGCAATCGAATCGGTCAGGAAGGGCGAATCGCATGCAGCCGTTTCTTGCGGCAATACTGGCGCTCTCATGGCCATTTCAATGATGCGTTTAAGGATTGCCAAGGGCCTTAACCGTCCGGCTATCGCGTGCCACTGGCCATCGCGGAACAGGTCCGGAACCAACATCCTGCTAGATGTCGGAGCAGATGTTCGTGCAGACGAAAATGACCTCCTGTGTTACGCTATTATGGGAAGCGAATACGCCCGAAGCGGGCTCGGTCTGAAATATCCGAGAATCGGCCTGCTGAATGTCGGCAAGGAAGAGCACAAAGGACGGAAGGAAATACGATCCGCGTTTCGAATGATTTCCGAATCCGCCGAGGAACACCGGTATGAATTCGTTGGATTTGTGGAAGGAGGCGACATTCCGTCCGATCGCGTCGACGTTGTCGTGACGGACGGATTTACGGGCAACGTCACGCTCAAATCGGTCGAAGGAACGGCAATTCTCATTCGCGAATTTCTTGGAAGCGCCTTTCGTCGATCTCCTATGGCACGAGTCGGTGCATTGTTAGCATATACTTCGCTAAGGCGCCTTTGGATGAAAATCGATCCGAGGCGAGGAAACGGAGGCGTATTCCTCGGCCTCAACGGGACCGTTGTGAAGTCTCACGGTGGCGCGGATGCCGTCGCTGTCGCCGCTGCTATTGAATTGGCAATCCGCCTGGCAAGGGCCGGAATTTCTCGAAAATTGGGAAAGAGCGAAAAAAAATCCGGCGTCGGCGATGGCAAGCCCGCATTGGCTTCAGCTTGATCGGCGAGGCGACATGAAAAGGATCAACGCTACAGTCCGAGGAATTGGTCACCATCTCCCCGAGCGAATCGTGCCGAACGAGGAATTTGAAAAATTCCTTGATACAACCGACTCCTGGATCAAGTCGCGAACAGGTATCGAAAGCCGTCGATTCGCGGCGGATGGCGAAACTACCGCCGATCTCGGTTCTAAAGCAGCCATAAATGCACTTGCCGACGCGGAATTGGACCCAATCGACATTGACACGATCGTTCTTGCCACCTCGACGCCCGACAATACATTTCCCGCGACCGCGACGAAGGTCCAATCTGCGATCGGAATGCGGCGCGGATACGCGTTCGATGTCCAGGCTGTATGCGCCGGATTCATTTTCGCATTGGTCAATGCGAACGCGCTCATCAGAGCCGGAGAAGCCAAGCGAGTGCTGGTCGTTGGCGCAGAAACCTTTTCGCGCATTCTCGATATGACCGACAGGCGAACATGCGTGCTCTTTGGCGACGGAGCAGGAGCCGTCGTTCTAGAAGCAAATGAAGCTGGCGAAGGCCGTTTGGAAAGAGGAATACTTTCGACCGATATCCACTCCGACGGTCGATTCCGGGAGTTGCTTTATGTTGACGGCGGCGTGTCCACGACGCAAACGGCCGGGTATCTGCGGATGGATGGAAAAGAAATTTTCCGCCATGCCGTCAAAAAATTGAACGAGACTGCGCAATTGGCAATCGATAAAGCTCGTCTCGATGCCGCCGCGGTCGATTGGATAGTACCGCATCAGGCGAATTACAGGATTATCAGTGCAACGGCGAAAAAACTCGGCATTCCAGAAGAGCAAGTCGTACTTACAATAAAAGGGCACGGCAATACATCGGCAGCGTCCATTCCGCTTGCGCTTTCTGAAGCGAAGGCTCGGGGCCAGATAAAAGTCGGAGAAGTCATTTTGCTGATGGCTATCGGCGGAGGTCTAACCTGGGGCTCTGTGGTGCTTCGCTGGTAGGCATTCGATACCGGCTAAATTCAAGATTCTCCCATGGCGGGAAGAAGCGCGGCATTCCGACGAAGCCGGGTAGGAATATCCCGTTCCTCGAGATGTCGCGGCTTGCCAAGGTGCCGCGACGATCTCGGCGGGCAAAACTGTGATCGTCTTGACTTTCGATCACGGCTTCCCGACCCTGAACAAACTAAGCCGAATTCGCATATTCTACGCAAACTGAATTTCGCTGAATGAGACTGCGGAAGAGTTCGGACGCGATCGCCCACATTCGACCGAGAAGTCGTACTTGACCGCGGCACATTGGCATAGGCTGTAGACTGGCGCAATGCGCGGCCATGGACCGGAACGCTACAGCTGCGCCGAGGCGGCGGAAGCTATTCGCCTGCTTTTCGATGGTCTCGGACCTCGTGTCCGAAGTCGAATGCCGCGCTTCCGGCCTGCCTGGCGCAAGCTGATTCCAGCGAAATCCGAAAAACAAGCTACGTCGCACTCTGGCCGCTTACTCAGTGCCGGACGTCGTCGAACCGCGCCTGACAGCGCCCCGTCGTTGCCGGGTCGAAGGTTTCCGGTGCTTTCGCCTGAAGGAATTTCCTGAGGGCGTAGACCTCCTTCAGCATCTTCGACCCGCGTCCGGCGGCGTGCCGCGAGCGCGAGCGAACGCGAAGCGAGATTCTTAACGTCCTCCTAGGGGAATATCGGGAACCGGGAGTTGCGAACCACCGGCGCCAACTCGGCATCGCGCCCCCTTGCCGTCCGCCCGATCCAGCCGTTGCGGCAGGCCAGCGCACCGGAGGCCTCGAAAATCAGGCAGCCGAGACCGCGGCCGGAGGCGTCGACGGCGAAGCCTAGTCGTGACAATAATGGAGGTCGACCAGTTCCATCCATTCCTCCTTCGCCTCACTTCCGAACGCCGGCTTTAGGGAGATCGGCTCCAGATCCCGCAGGTCGCAGGTCGCAGGTGATCGCCAGCCCCGGGTCCGAGCGCAAGGTAAGCGCCGCCCGCTTTCGCGACCCGCTCCGATTGCGCCTCGCCCGCAGATCGGAGATGCCGAGCGCCTTCACCCTCTCCAGCACTCGCTGGACGAATTGCTCGCAAAAGCCGCCGCCCGGGGCAAGCCAACTCAGGTGCTCGCGGATCGTGCGCGCCAGCCTCTTGCCGAAATACGAATTGGATTTGCGGGCGTCGATACGCGGATCCATCGCGATTCTCCGATGCGCGGACTGGTTTGACCCTTCATGCTGGATTCGCGCTCTTGACTTTAATCATCCTGCGCCGGTCCGGCGTTTCCGGAAAGATACTCCCGCTCAACAGGCTGCGGGGAGAAAATTTCGCGCGCCGTCGCCGATGCCCAATGAAATGCCATTGGTCGGCTGCAGCGACTAGATCGAATAGACGTCAATTTTATGGAAGCGACATTAAAAAATTCTGATTCAACACGCATATTTTATGACCATGCTCTTGCATCTGTCTAACGGCAGGTCTTAAAGCAATAGTTCAATTAGCGTTGCTGCGGTCCCGGCAGACGGAGGCGCACGAAGCGAACGGCACCTGCGTTTTGCGCAAGATGCAAAGCGACTGGAGCCGCCGAGGCAATCCTGCGGGCGTTCTGGAGACTGTCGGAAATCGAGGCGACCTTCCGAAACGTATGGACAGCGTGGATTCCCTAGCGAAAATAATGTTAAAGATTCCAGAAGTTGCAAGATTTCATTTTACGATGCTGCCGACATGGGCGAGGATCGTCTCAGCACGAGACCGTTTCAATTGCAATGAAAATTCCACGGTCTGGCGACTTGAAAAGGATCCAACTGCGCATCTGTATAGGTTCTCGAGGATGCCGTCGCGGTGAACCGCGCACTTTCCGGTCGTTTTCGCCGGCCGAGGCAGCCAATTTGCCCCGCCGTTCGACACATTTTCGCGGGCGAAATCGGTCGTTTCGAGTGCGCCGGCGACGCTAGGATTGCGGCTTGCGCCTCCGAGTGAACGGAGTCATGATGGCTTGAAAAGGGATTCAAACCGATTCCGGCGACGCTCGTTGAGCCTGTGCCGAGATATTGCTATCGCCTCGTCGTTTCTCCACGAAGGGCGTAACCCGCCAATGGAAAAGGACGTGAAAGCGGCGGAGAGCTTCGGATTTGAAGAGGCGAGGAGAAATAAATGAAGCAAACTTGTACCAAGGCGTACTTGGCCGAATCGATTCACAGACGCTTTGGTTTGTCCAGAAGCGAATGCCTCGACATTGTGCAAACGGTAATCGACAACATTTCGGGTACTCTTGCCAATGGCGAGCAAGTCAAGATCGCCTCGTTCGGAACGTTTCAAGTTAGGCGGAAAAAAGAAAGGATAGGTCGAAATCCAAGAAATGGAACGCCGGCGGTCATAACTGCACGGCAAGTTGTAAGCTTCCGTCCATCGCGCATAATGAAAGTAGAAGTCAATTCCCGGGAGACCTGAACTGGCTCGCTGGCAGAACAAAAAATCTCCAGAAGCCTTTCGAACTATAGGCGAAGTTTCTGAAATCTTGGACTTGCCCACGCATGTACTTCGCTATTGGGAAAATCGTTTTTCGGAGGTCAAGCCGTCAATAGGCAAAGGGTCAAGACGGTTGTATCGGCCGCGAGACGTGGCGTTGCTAGCCGGGCTCAAGAAACTGCTTCGAGATGACGGCATGACTATCCGCGGCGCTCAGAAGATCCTAGATAGGCGCGGTAAAGACTTTGTCGTGTCGCTTTCGACGATTGATTTTGGGCATTCAATAACTGTCGTTGAATCCCGTCCCGGCACCAAGTTGCCGGCAAGTGCGTCGACAGAAGAATCTGCCGTAGAATCTCATGTTTTTCCAAGTGCTTTAGAACGGATTCCACCAGCACGCCGCGAATCCTCTCCTGCTTCAGAAAAATTGACCATAAGCTCCAAGAAAGAGATCGCGCAGAATCTATTTGGCAAAATTCAAGACCTTCGACAACGCCTCGTCCAAAAAATCGAGTAACGGGCGATTGTTGGATTGATCCAATTCCCGCTTGCCGTCAAATCGATTTATCCTTATTGAATCATTCTCGTCGGGCCATGGCGCAGTCCGGTTAGCGCGTTCGTCTGGGGGGCGAAAGGTCGCGAGTTCAAATCTCGCTGGCCCGACCAAAGGTCTACTTTTGTATTCGCTTGGCAAGATAATTCTTTTTTGAGGAGAACCCCGGTATGAGCTTGGCGCTCGGCGGCGTGTTCCCGGATCAAGCAATCAGACAAATGATCGAACGGAAGGAAATCTGTTCGGTATATCCCGTGGAATCAGATCAGATCCAGCCGGCCAGCCTCGACTGCAGGCTGGGAGAAACCGCGTACAGGGTCAGGACTTCTTTTCTCGCAGGCAAAGACAGCACGGTCAAGGAGCGGCTGGAACGGTATTGCATGCATAAGGTTGACCTAACGAACGGCGCCGTGCTCGAGAAAGGCTGCGTTTACGTAGTTCCTCTTCTTGAACGGCTCAATTTACCCGAATTCGTCAATGGAGTGGCCAATGCCAAGAGTTCCACCGGGCGGCTCGATCTTCTCGTCCGACTAGTGACCGACCGTAGCGTGGAATTCGACCGAATCGTGGACGGGTACAGGGGCCCGGTCTACGCGGAAATTTGCCCAAAATCCTTTTCCGTGCTGGCAAAGAAAGGGATTCGCTTGAACCAGATTAGGTTTCGTAGAGGCGAATCGTCGGTTACGGACAGAGAACTAGCTGAATTGAACACTGCTTCACCAATCGTCGATGGCGAAGCCGATATATCGGACGGGCTCGGGTTTTCCGTCGATCTTTCGAGTTGCGAAAATGGAATCGTTGGCTACTGCGCCAAACGGCATGCGGGCGTCATCGACCTATCGAAAAAATACTACTACGATTCCATGGATTTCTTTACCGCGGTAGAAGCGCCGGAAGGAAAACTAATTCTCGACCCGGGTTCATTTTATATCTTGATTAGCCGAGAGGAGGTAGCGATACCGCCCGGACTTGCCGCGGAAATGGTACCGTACCTAGCTATGGCCGGAGAATTCCGCGTCCATTACGCCGGATTTTTCGATCCGGGATTTGGCTACAGCAAAATTGGCGATCAAAAGTCGCGAAGCGTTTTAGAAGTGCGTTGCCATGAAGTCCCTTTTTTGCTTGAGCACCGCCAGACCGTAGGCAGGCTAAGATTTGAACGTATGCTAGCGGAACCCGCAGCCCTGTACGGTTCGAACAAACTAGGATCAAGCTACCAAGGTCAAAAGCTGGCACTGTCGAAACATTTTCGACGGTAGCGGGAACTTGGCCCAACGCCGAAGAAAGCGCCATTTCCGGCTATCTCAGCAACCTGCAGGGGATTCGATATACGCTATTGGTCGGATCATTCAAATTCGTCCGCGTCGTCTTCGCTGGGCTCGACTCCGATCCCCTCCAAAATATCCTTATTGGGCGTGCTCGCGAGCAACCCGGCATCTCGAAGTTCCTTCAGCCCCGGAAGATCCCTCACCGACGCCAAGCTGAAGTGATCCAGGAAATTTCGGGTGACGACGAATGTTACGGGCCTACCGGGAGTCTTCCGGCGACGACCGAGGCCGATCCAGTCCAATTGAAGCAGTTGGTCAAGCGTTCCTTGCGACACGCCAACGCCGCGGATTTCCTCGATTTCCGCTCTCGTCGCCGGCTGGTGGTAGGCGATAATCGCCAGCGTTTCGAGAGCGGCTCTTGACAATTTGCGTGTTCGAATTCGTTCTTTGTGCAAGAGAAACGAAAGGTCCGGCGCGGTCCGCATCGCCCATGCGTCATCGACCTTGATGACTCGCAACCCGCGGCCCTCGTAGTTTCTCACTGTTCTCGCGATCGCGCTCGCCACATCGCATCCTTCCGGCATTCGATCGGAAATCTCGCGTTCCGAGACCGGATTCGTCGATGCGAAAAGAATCGCTTCGACCATCCGTTCTTGTTCGAATTCCGACGGCGCGTAAGACTTTTGCTCCTTTGAAACTTTGTCAACCATCGCCGTCATCGCGCTTTCTGCGAACCTGGATCGGCGCAAAATTGTCCGCTTGCCTCATTTCCACCTGGCCGGACTTTGCGAGTTCCAAGCAAGCGGCCAAAGTCGAAGCCGTCGCCGATCGAGCCTTTTCCGCATCCTCGAGCCACGCAACAGGCAAAAAGCGATTCAGTTCCGCCCAATTCGGGATATGCCCGACGATTGCCGTTAAATGTTCCAGAGCCGCTTCGACCGAATACACGTCATCCCGTCGAGCCGAATACGGGCGCAAGTTCTCCCTGGAGCGAACCCTCGCATATGCTTCCATCAGATCGTATATGGTCGCCGTATACTTTGTCTGCTTAATCAATTCTAAATTTTCGGGGCTTCCCCGCGGGAAAACCTGCATGCCGAGTCTTGCAAGTCCCATGATTCTCGCGGCTGACTCCCGCATTGCGCTGAGCCTTTCCAATCGAAATGCGAGATTGGCCGCAAGTTCTTCGCCGCTGGGTCCCCCCTCCTCTTCGCGCGGAAGCAAGAGTCGGGACTTCAAAAATGCAAGCCATGCCGCCATCACGAGATATTCGGCCGCAAGTTCAATTCGGAGCGATCGGGCTCTTTCGGTAAAGGCCAAATATTGCTCCACCAATTCCAATATGGAAATCTTCGATAGATCCACGCGCTGCCTTCGCGCTAGCGCCAGCAGAAAATCCAAAGGCCCTTCGAATCCGGCAACATCGACGACAAACACTTCGTCGCCTGACCATTCCGGATCCATCGAATTTCTATGATCTGGATAATCTTGGTTCGCTGTCAATTCGATTTTGTCCGCAATATTTGCCGAAATTCCTTGTCCAGTTCCGCGGCGTCCAATGGCTCTAATTGCGCTCTTAGGCTATTGCGCACGCAATCAGCGCTGACACGCGCCGATTTCGTCAAGTCGCCCGCCGCTTCGGCTACCGCCTTCATCTCATCCAGATTTCCATTGCAATGCAACACGAGGTCGCATCCCGCGCCTATCGAGGCAACGCACCGTTCTTCAATACCGCCCGACAGTGCGGACATCGAAATATCATCCGTCATCAGCAGCCCGTTGAACCCTATCCGTTCGCGAATGAGCTTAATCACGCTTGGCGACTGCGTCGCGGGATGGTCGCGGTCGACCGATTTGTAAACGACATGGGCTGTCATGCCAAGCGGCAGGTCCGACAGCGTCGAAAAAGTATAGAAGTCTACTGAATCCAATTCATCCAAGGAGGCGGATGTACGCGGCAGTTCGACATGGCTGTCGGCAAACGGCCGTCCATGGCCGGGAATGTGCTTGAGGACAGGCAAAACTCCGCCGGCGACCGTGCCCTCCGCAGCAGCGCGCGCTAATCGCGCGACTCTTTCAGCATGGTAGCCGTAGCAACGGTCCTTGACTACCGGATGAGTGGACTTGGTCGCGACATCCGCCATAGGAACGCAGTTCGAATTTATTCCGCAGTCGCGCAATTCGCTCGAAATTAGCCTGTAACGAATCCACATCGCCCTAGCCGCCGCCGCTTCAGCCAACCCCTCGCACTGTTCGAGCGGTGACGGCCAGTCGCGCCAGAGTGGGGGCGGCAGGCGCTGGACCCGCCCGCCCTCTTGGTCTACCAGTATCGGCGCGTCCCTTCCGACGGCGTCCCTGAGATCGCCCGTTAGTCGGCGAAGCTGTTCCTGGCTTTCGACATTTCTCGAAAAGAGAATGAAGCCGAAAGGGTTAGAATCCGAAAAGAATTTGGCTTCATCGAGTTCGAGATACGGTCCCCCACACCCGAATAAATAAGCACCGTAGGCCATTAGTTTTGCTTAGTGGGAACGCAGTCCTGGCCCTTTGCGAGTAGCACATTACAGAATTCAACTGCTTCGTCGACAGAAAAAAAGCCTGTGATTCTAAGGCGAAACGTCGAGTAAGTGCCGAAATTCGTCTTTTGTATGATCCACTTCTTGTCCCCTATGAGGTCATCGTAGGTGATTTGAAGCGCCAGCATCGAAGACTCGGCAATCGCATTATTCTGGAAGTTCCCAAGTTGAACGACGGGCGCCCCGGCCTGGACCGCGCTCTCATCAACTCTTATGTCGTCGGCCGCTACGGAGTAAGCTCCCTGGCGTTCATTTTTTGCCGTCAATCCATCCGGGCGCGGTAGCGGCGGGCTCGACCGGAGCGATCTGCCCACGAAATTGTCGCTAGCTTCCGAACTCTCGCTCTTCAATTCTATGGAAACGGGAAGTATGCCGCCTGCCAATATTTTCCATGGCAAAGTCGGGAAAATCGATGCATCCACCGCTTCACGAAATTCGCTGAGCCTTTTCGATTCTACCGCGCGGAGAATATCGTCTACCGGCTTGTCCTCATCAAAAAGCCTTGGATCGCTGGAGGCCAGTACGATTTTGTCCGGCGGTTTCGGGCTTTCCTTCCTCATGAGCAATTCATTGACCGACAACTTAGAGAGCATGCTCTCTTCTCCGTCATCGTCCGGTTTCACCCAATGCGGTCCATCGGGCGCCTTGATGATCGGCATAACTCCGCTGTCTGCCAAACGGTACTCAAACCCTATCGATGCCATTGTTACGAGTACCGCTATCGACAACACCAGAACGAATCGCCAGATTACATTTAACGCACCGCTACTCCGCGCGCCCCTTTCGATCGCGCGAGTAGGTATTTCCACTCTCGCCATGCGCCTGCCACCTGAGCCGGAGCGTCCCGCTCCTCAGCTCTCCGCTCTTTCCATCCATGCAATTCAGTGCGGGATCAGCTCCTCATCTCCTGAATCGGCGTTACGCCCAAGATACCCAGTCCGCATGAAAAAACAATCGCGGCGCTTCGAACGAGTGCGAGTTTAGCAGTACTAGTCGCAATTTCGCCACGCTGCAGAAGGCGCAGGCTCGCGGTTGCATTGCCTTGCGCCCACAATCCATGAAGGTCCGAAGCCAAATTCTGCAAGAAATAGGCGATGCGGTGGGGTTCGTGGCTATTTGCAGCCGACTCGACTACACGGGGCCATTCAGCCATTCTTCGCACCAAAGCGGACTCAAATGGATGGCGAAGCGTTGACAGGTCGGCGCTCGCCAATGCCGTATCCGACACGTCGAAGCCTTCCTGTTCCGCCTTCCGTAGCACCGAGCAAATCCTCGCGTGAGCGTACTGGACGTAGAATACCGGGTTATCTTTGGATTTTTCTTTGACCGCGGCAAAATCGAAATCTAGCGGCGCGTCGTTTTTCCTAGTCAACATGACAAAGCGCGCGACATCGCAGCCAACGGCTTCGATAGCTTCGCGCAACTGCACGAATTCTCCGGCTCGTTTCGACATCGTGGCGGCTCTTCCGTCCTCCATCACCCTTACCATTTGGATTAGCTTGATATCGAATGCGACGCGGCCGTCGGAAAGTGCCGCAACCGCAGCCTTCATGCGCTTCGTATAGCCGCTGTGGTCGGATCCGAATATGTTGACCAGCTCATCAAAGCCGCGCTTGATTTTGTCGTAATGATAGGCAATGTCGGGAGCGAAATAAGTCCAGCTACCGTCGGACTTGCAAATCGGTCTGTCAACATCGTCTCCGTGCGCGGTCGAACGAAACAGCGTTTGCTTCCGCGGCTCCCAGTCTTCGATTAATTTTCCTTTTGGCTGCTCTAAAACACCTTCATAGATCAAATCTCGTTCTCGAAGAGTATTGAGCGTCGTTTCGATTATTCCAGTTCCGTAGAGTGACTTCTCGCTAAAATAGACATCCATTTCGATGCCGAGAGATTCTAGATCCTTCCGGATCAATTCCATCATCGCGCCGACAGCGGCACCACGGAATAACCCGATCCATTCATGTTCGGGAGCGTCGACAAATTTTTCTCCGTATTTGGCCTCCAGATCGCGCCCCAACTTGCCAAGATATTCACCTTTGTACGAATTGGCATCGAATTCGACAGCGAAACCGTTCGCTTCCCGGTATCGGAGATGAACGGACCTAGCTAGTGAATCGACCTGGGCTCCGCCGTCGTTGACATAGTATTCGCGCGTCACTCTAAACCCGACAAATTCCAGCAATCTGGACAATGCGTCGCCGAATATGGCTCCCCTAGCGTGTCCAACATGCAGTGGACCGGTGGGATTTGCCGAAACAAACTCCACGCAGACCCTCCGATTTCGTCCAATTGTAGAACGTCCGAATTCCGCCCCTGATTTGAGAATTGCCGGAATGACCGAAAGCCAAGCCTCTTCTTTCAGCTTAAGGTTGATGAATCCGGGACCAGCAACGTCGGCAGCCGCAATTCGATCATCCGAAAGTAGTTTCTCGGCAACGAATTCGGCCAATTCGCGAGGTTTCCGATTCGCGGATTTTGCCGCCAAAATAGCCGCGTTTGTCGCAATTTCACCGTGCGTCGGGTCGCGCGGTCGCTCTACAGAAATTCGCGAAGGATCAATAATTAGTGAATCTGAACTCGCAATTTCCGGCAAGTTTTCAATTACGATATTCCTGATTTCGGAAAAAATGTCCATTCGATCCTCAATTCCTGGATTCCCAAATTCCGCCCTCGATTCGAGCCCTTCGTCCCTTCATTGTTGATTCGGTGGCGACTGCAGCTGCGATACGAAGTTGGTTCCGCATGCGTTCGAAATCGCTAGTTCAATGGGCGTGTCAAATCGGTCTTAGCACGCGATTTCCGTATCGAATACTTGCATCAGCCTAGCGCTCGTCGTGAAGCCTCCACCAAGCACGCGTCCCTTTCAATTCCTCATTGTCCTGCGCCACGTCCCAAGGCGTTTTTTTGCCGACCGGCGACCGGATACTCGCGTCGGCTCCGGCATTCAGCAATGCCGATACGACTTTTTCGTCGATGTGGCTCGACGCGGCAATGTGCAAAGCGGTCGGCAGATCCCAAAATTTGTTCTTCGCATTTGGATCGGCCTTCGCTTCCAACAGCGCGTCGGCAACCTCCAAACTCGCGCGATTCTTCATCGCAAGGTGAAGGGGCCTGTTGCCATCGTTATTCCAGATATTCGGATCGGCTTCCGCATCCAGCAAGAGTTTTATGATTTCGAAATCCGATCCCGAACGGCCGACGGCTGCGTGTAGCGGCGTATTCCTGGACTCATTTTGGTGGTTTACATCGGCTCCTGCGTTCAACAGTGCCCGAAGAATGTCCGCTCCGCTTTCGTTTACAATTGCGAGATGAAGGCTGTTGTTTCCAGCAACGTCCAAAAATCCGGGATCGGCTCCCGATTCCAGCAAAATTTTTACAACATCGATGCCTGACCTTTTTTCGATCGCCTCGTGAAGAACCGAACGCCCGCTAGTTCCCACGAGGTTCGCGTCCGCCCCGGCAGCAGCCAGCGCAGCAATTGTTTTCGCATTCTTACTCGAAGCGATTGCTAAGTGGAGAGGTGCTTCACCGTTCAGGTTGAGCAGTCGAGGGTCCGCTCCCGAAGTCGACAATAGTTCAATTGCATCGGGCGAACCGCTAGAGGCGGCGACAATATGCAGCGGAGAATTGCCGGCTTGGTCCCTAGCATTTGGGTCGGCGCCCGAATTTAGGCATTTATTCAACAATTCCACCGTAGCATTCGCGAAGAATTCAGCCGTATTCCATTTCCTGCAATTGGAATCGTCGAATTCGCTACTCGGATCAACAGTAACTGAATGAACAATGTCCGTTGCTATCCTTTCGCCGTTAGCCCGGGCGTCAATGCTCTCATTCTGGTCTCTTAGCCTGGACTCCAAAAGCGCTTCAGCAACTGCGAGCTCTATTTCGCCTTCCAGTCCTGCAACAAGCGGCGTTCTGTTCCGGCCGTCCCTAGCATCAACATCCGCGCCGGCGCCAATAAGTGTTTCGACGATCGCTAATTCTGCTCCCGTTTCCACAGCCCAGTGCAGTGGCGTCATCCCGTTCGCGTCCTTTGCATCGACGCTGCTTCCCGTCAAAAGGCACCACTCTACCGCCTCCAGAGATCGACCGCCGAAATATGCCTTCTTGTTCCAATTCTCGCATGCCGTATCGCCGGCGTAATTCAACAGAACATCGACGACACGTCGGACATTCGATCCGACGACTGCGAGATGTAGCGGCGTCCTGCCCAAAGAGTCGCGTGCGGAAGTGTCGGAACCTGCCTCTATTAGAGACTCTGTAATCGAAGCATTTGAATTGAACGCCGCCGCTCTATGAAGAGACGATTGACCTTTGGAGGATTCTTTCAAATGCAGGTCCGCTCCGTGGGAAATTAGAATTTCGACTATCGACGGTTCTTCGTTCAGCCCCGCCGCAATATGAAGCGGCGACAACCCGAACTTCGGGTCGGTCGCATTAGGATCCGCGCCCGCTCTGACGAGTTCAGTAATTATATCCGGATCGCGAGCGTTCAGCGCGGCGTAGTGGAGCGGACTAAAGCCTCTGGAATCGAGCGCGCCCGGATCGCCACCGCCGTTAAGAATAGCCGCTAGAGCTTGCACGCTCTTGCCGGATGAAACGTGAATGGGTTGCTTGCCTTTGGCGTCTATTACGCCGGCCGTCGCGCCGGCTGCAACCAGAACGGCGATCGCGTGAGGATTGTCGGCCTCAGCCGCCGCATGCAGCGGACTCGAACCGTCGTCGCTTATGTAATTCGGGTCTGCTCCAGCTTCGATACAGGATTTTACTTTAGAATCTCCGGCACTCGAAAAAAACTCTATAGAGTGCCAGTTGGAACACTCGCCAGCTAATGTCGGGGCTTCCAATGCAACGCATAAGGATACGGCGATGGACGCTAGTTTAAAAATGTTCATATAGGAAAGCCCTGATTTGGACGCGAAGCCAAAAAATCCCGCAGGGGTTTTACGAGAGCCTCCAGTTCCGAATCGCATTGTGCCGAATTGCCGACTGCGAAGAGGAATATAGCGCCGCTGTTCGCAAGCGAAAGTACCAAGTTTTGATCCGGCGCGCGCGAATTTTCGGCTGCGCTACGCCGGAGCAGCGCCGGCGGCAACTTCAGATGCTCCGGTGCATTCGGCGTTGCTTGGCCATCCAATTGCGCGGCCCGCCAAAGGGAACCGGTCCACGTTCTCGATTGCTGAACATTTGGTCGTTCAGGCCGCAGCCGCAAGATTCCGGTCATGCACTCCAATCGCCTACCGACGAAGCGGACTCGCCGGTACCGGCGGCGCAGAGCCCGCAGCGACGGGCGTTGCTTCCTGCGGCGAAACCCGCTGGATTCCTTGCTTGGCCCCGGAACAGCGGTTTGGTTGCGTCTGGCTTTCAGACCGGCCCTAGCCTTTTGCCAAATTGTCAGATGTCGAAATTCCGACGCTTTCCGAGCAACTCGTCGATGCGCGCCAGTGTCCCGTTGACCCATTCCGCTACCGGCATGGAACCAAACCGAAAGCGCCTTTTCGGGGTCAACTTGCAGTTGCACGCGAAGTCCGGAAAGTCGAATTTACCCGTTTTGCCCGCCTCGCGCCCGCGTCAGTTCTCTACCGTAAACGCCCGAATTCAACGAAGCGCGTGTTGTCGGGCGGAGTCGGAGGCCGAACTGGCACAGCCTCCGCCTTGTGTCTGCGAAGCATCGTTCCGCATCCCTCTCGTGTTGGAAACCAACCGCGATTTCGTCGGCATTTCGGACGATAGGGCACCTTTTGTTGCGGATTCACTAATCGAACAAATTTGCAGGAGCGCGTTCGCCAAGACGGGCCGAAAACACCTCGAACGCATTGGACAAAGTTCAGCCTCCGAGCCATTGGTACCGGCTGTCCTTGGATCGCAGGCCCCGCCTGGCGTCTCTGAGAACGGGATGGAATGGCTAACGACGGAATCCTTCTCGCCGAGCCCTCTAACGGATCCTCGCGCAGCTGAATCGCTTCGTTCCAGGCGACGATGTCAAGAAGATCCTTCCGCGCTGGCCGAATATCGCTTAGCCGACTTTAGCGAGACCAACACGATGACAGCCCGAGTCAACCAGGATGAAAGAGGCACCGACGAGGAACGGCGTGCGAAGTCACCTTTATTTGCGCGCGGCGAGCAAATTTCTTGCTCGGATGATCTAAGTGCAGTGAAATAATGAATCCACTCGTAGTGCAAGTCGAGAATGAATTGCCGCCAATGCCAAAAAAGGGCGTCGCGCGAATACTGGCGAACACGAAAATTTTCGCCAAAACGATATATCAGTCTTACGATTAGCTACAGAATCACTGCGTTTGTGAACTGGATAAAACCTGGCACCGAGAGCTGGCGGGAAATTTCGAATTTCGGCCGAGTAAAGCGTTCTTGGAACCAAACCGACTAAATTGGACGTCGTAGGGAAGCAATCCGGGGCGCCGAGCGGCAAACGACATTTCTGACGCAATTTACGGGTCTTCCTTATTCTCTCATATGTCGGCATTGCGACTAACAATGCGGAATTTGAATGATTTGTCGGGATGCGCAACGGGGAATGCAACAGTCTTCAATTCGTAGTCGGGCGGATCCAGTATCAGTTTAGTTTCATTCGCAACTATTCCTAAATTAATCGCCAAAAGCACTTCTGTCATGGAGCGGCCAAGACACTGGTGCGCGCCTACGCCAAAGGGAGCATAAACTCCCGGACGACGATGCTCCGCCCTCTCGGCACTAAATCTATCGATGTCGAACCGTTCCGGATCAGGAAAGTATTCCTGCATGAGGTGCGGTACGGTAATGCCAATAAGAACTTCGCTACCGGCGGGAACAGTATAGCCTTCGAATTCGAATGAATTGGCCACAACTCGCATAATAACCGGTCCAAGCGGATATTTTCGAAGCGTTTCCATCGCGATGCGGCGAGTGACATCGAGCCGCCGGAAATCCTTCATAGTCGGCGATCCGCTTTCGAAAAGCGGACGCGTTTCGGCGCTAAATTGCGAGAGAAGCTCGGGGTGCTTTAGCAGGATATAGAGCATAAAGGCATTTGTTGAGGCGGCTGTATCGAGGCCAACGAAAAACGGCCCTAAAACGGCAATTGGCAGATCGGTCTCCGCTAGGAACTGCGGGTCGCCTCGTTGCAGTTCCAATAACTCGTCGATGTAGTCTTGCGGCCCGCCGCGGCGGTTCTCCGGCAGGTGGTTGTCCAGTATACGCTGGATAAATTCGTCTACCCTGCGACGGGCGCGCCGCACTCGCGGAAAGGACATCGCGAGCCGAGGGCGGTTTCGAAAGATGAACGTTCCCAGCATCGCCTCGAACAGAACGATGATATCGTCCAGGCGCTCCCGGGGAGAGGTGCTCGTTGCAAGCAGCCCTAGTTGCTCGACGATGATTCTCTGACAGGCGTACTGGCCGGAGAGCGGCCGGTTCAACGGCCATTTCGCGATTTCCCGGCGCGCGATGCCGACGACCTCGTCGAGGCGATTCTCGATTAGCTTGTGAGAATAGACCTTGGCCTGCTCCCTGCGCATGCGCAGGTGATCGCCGCCATCCATGCTGATTATCGTGCGGTGCGAACCCATATAGGAATTGAAATCCAGCCAATGTTCGAAGTTGCGGAAATATTTGTTGCCGCGAGCGACAAAGAGATTCGCCGCCGGACCAACCATTGCAATGTATCGGCGGTTAAAGAATTGAACCTGAAATATCGGCCCCAGATTGCGGTGCTGGGCTGTAAGGAATCCTCGCAAGTCGCGAATAGCATCTAATCCGTTGCCAACCAGCGGCAGGCCTTTGGCTCGAGGAATTTCTTTGGGGCGACGTGGCGCGAAATCCCTTTTAACGCGACTGGCTTCCCGGACCGCCGCACTTACCGATTGGCCTATCAGATCCAAACGGCTCACGATGTCGATCCGCTCCCGCGCCTCGGCTAGCTCCGACGGGTCCAGTATGCTTGCAAACAACCCGCAGGCGTCCGCAAGACAAATGATCGCGATGTCGCGCGGATCTGGAATGTCGTCGCCGAAAAGCACCCGCATAATTCGCAGGCGTACATGCTCGGTAGGCGTGTCGTCGACAACTGGATAGCGCCGCGCACGAGACACCAGGCGTGAAAGCAGTATCGATCCGTTGTCGTCGGATGCCAGTATTCCCCGTGCAATCAGCCTGTCGAGCACTTTGCGACGAATTTCATCTCCTTGTTCGGCCAATCGGCGGACCCAGAATCCGGTATCGTGAGCTTCTTGTTCCTGCGAGATGACCTCCAGGAAGGGGTCGAGCAATGCATCATCCAGTGGACTCGCATCGACCAGCACCAGCTTTTCGAGATCTGAATCGATGCCCCCTTCGAGAGCTAGGTCCATTAGAATAGCGCCCGCAAAGGCGACATTTACCGTGTCAGGCGCGAGGCGAGACATGATTTCGCCGCGCTCTTCATTCAGCATCAAAAGTAAGATTTCTTCCGGCAACCTCAGCATGGCTTGCCACCGGCAATGCAATCGCGCTTGGCGGCGTGTTCCTGGGCGGAATTTGCAACTAGCCGACCGAATTGGATCCAGTGACGACACGAAATCCGGAAAAGCCCGCGGGAGCCGCGATGAATCGGTTCGGGTCGCAAGCTACTCAAGCTGCTTGCGCAATCTAGAATTTCCATCGAATTAGTTTAGGATTCCGGTTTCTCTAACTGGTCCTAGCTCATTGGCTAAATGGCGCCGGCTATAGAATTTTCAATTTTCTCGTACTAGTTGTGAATTGCGCCGGTTCGCCGAACAGAGCCGAAATCGGCCAGGTTTCCTTTCGGTGCAATCATGACTCGGTTACATCGGCGACGCAAGCCTTAACGCATGGACGTAGACGCGGCCGGAAACAACCACAGCGAAAATCTTTTCCAGGGCCTCCGCAGAGCGCGGAAGTTGGTCGGCTATCGTAAACAATCCCGCTTCGGACCAACGAATTCGCGGTTCAGGCCGATCTCGTGAGAAAGGCGGGCGACGGGAAACGACGACCCATGCGCCGCCGAACATGGGCGCCGCGTATTTAGTTCCGCATCATCCAGCACCGGCAAGGATGCAGGCGGATCGCGCGACCGGTACTAAGGTCGGTCTTTGCGCGCTCGAATATCCATTGCCGCCCTGCCTTTAGCGGACCGCGAGCGCCTAACCTTTTTGGAAGATTCCATTTCCTTAATCCTTTCAATTAAATGCCGATCGCTCGATTTCGGAATTAACTGAACCCGAAAAAACTTGATGCCGGTTCCGAATACCGAGTTCGCCCCACTTCCGATTGTATCCTTTCCGTAGTCCGACGCGGTTCCCAGGTTCGGAGTCCAGGGATGCAAGGATCGAATGTCGGCGCGACTGGAGTGGCTCCGGTTCCGAACTTTTCTTCGACGACGAAGCCATTCGCCAAGGTTGCAGCCCGATCCACCGTACGCGCGAACGGGTACGTGAATCCTAAGCGGCGTGCCTCGCCTTTTCCAGGCTGGCATTCGGCGTGTGCGACCAGCGCCAAATTTGAGGGAAACCTCCAGGCCGGTTTTGAAATAGAAGCGTTTTGCATTCCTCCTTTCTTCGCCGACAAACCATGAAAGCGAATTCTCTATTTCGAAAACGAATGTTCGCAGCCGCCAAGTGCTGCAAATCCCCGATTCGACCGCAAAAAATTGTCGACGCTAGCCAGCTCCGGTCGCATAAAAACGTAACTCAAAGAATTTTTTTCTCGCCATGGTTTGGTTGCGCACTCCAAAGCCCAACGCGGGCACCGTTCGGTAAATTCGCGGGAAATACGGAATTCGCGGCGGGAGCAAACGGTCGTATCGAGATCAGAGGAGTTCCTCCGCAACTGGGCAAACCGCTCAATCGCCATTCAGCGCGGCGCAGAGTTGAAAACGCGAATCGCTGCCCGGCGTGAAGGAATGGAACGAAAAAACGGGTCAAATCTACGATTTGAGGTTTGACGCGTTTCGAGCTGAATTTTACGAAAGAATTGCGATCACACTTATCGCTGGATTTTGCAGGATATGCGCTAGGCTCGCTTGAATCCTCAATGCGAATCGCATGCCGCTTTCATTCCTCCCAAGCGTTTCAGAATTTGGAATCTACCAAATCGGAATGAGTCTGAATTGCAAATCGATCCGTCATCCCGGCAATATAGTCGGCTACCAAACGCGCCTTGGCTCCATCGCCATTCGTTCGAATAAAGTCCGTCCCCCATTCGGGCGGTAGGAGGCTTGAATCGTCCAGAAAAATTTCAAACAGGTTTCGAATTATGCGCCTGCCCCTATCCCGTTCTCCCTCCATTTCATCGTTTCGATACATGTATTTTGATAGGAACTTGTTGATATCTTGCACTTTTTCTTCCATGCTCGGTGAGAATTTTGCTGTTGCGGCGCCCATCAGCCTTACATCGTCAGGGCATTCCGGTTTCGCATCGAAAAGAATATTGCGCGTCGTACGCAGCACATCGGTTACCAAAGCTGAAAATGAACCACTTAGCGCCTGATAAAGGCATCGGCTCTCGTCGGCCTTCGCATGGCGAGATCTGATCCTCCTGAATTCAGGTCCGATAAGCGACAATTGCTCGATTTCTTCCACACCGAACAATTTCGCGCGCATTCCATCATGCAGGTCGTGGCAATTGTAGGCGATATCGTCTGCGATCGAAGCAACTTGAGCCTCCAAGTTCGGCCATGTGTCCAGCCGCAAATCGTGCTGGCGGTTGTAAGCTTCCAAAGCATAAGGGACATTGCCTCTGATGGGCCCATTGTGCTTGGCGATCGCCTCTAAGGTCTCAAACGTTAGGTTTAGCCCGTCGAATTTAGGATAGTGCCGCTCCAAAAAGGTGACTATTCGAATCGCCTGGGCATTGTGTTCGAATCCCCCGTAAGGACGCATTAGTTTTTCGAGCTCTTCTTCGCCCGCATGCCCAAACGGAGTATGCCCAAGATCATGGGCGAGCGCCGCCGATTCGGCGAGATCAGCGTTAATAGAGAGATTCGACGCGATGGTTCGCGCCACTCTCGACACTTCAATCGTATGTGTAAGCCTGGTCCTGAATAGATCGCCCTCAATATTTACGAATACTTGTGTCTTGCGCATCAGCCTTCTGAAAGCAGACGAATGCACAATCCTATCGCAATCACGCTCGAAGGCGTTCCGGAATGGGTCCGCTTCTTCTATGTGCAGTCTGCTCGATGCCTCCGGCGTGCATGCGTACGGTGCTAGACGACCGGAATTCTGAATTCGCGTGCCCGGCATTAAAACTCTCTCTTGTTCTTGCTTGTCGCGCTTTGTCTCCATATATTTTGCGTATGTCAATTTTTGGCCATAACAATTCTGCACCTCGGGCATGCAAATAAACGTTCCTCCGAAAGTAACGAAACGCGCATTCGAGAGGCTTGCGGAAATCAATGCGGAAACGGGAAAGAATTCCCAGCTTAGAGTCGCCGTTAAGGGCGGCGGCTGCTCCGGCTTCCAATATGAAATTGATTTCGACACAGCTAACGAGGACGACCTGGTACTAGACAGCGACGGACAGTGCGTTTTGATCGACAGCGTATCGCTGCCATTCTTGAGCAACGCCACAATCGACTATTCCGAAGAGCTTATCGGGGCTCGGTTCGTTGTACTTAATCCAAACGCGAAATCCACGTGCGGCTGCACGCTTAGTTTTTCGTTGTAGTTCGCGCACGTACGAGTTCACTCGTTTTGAAAATCGCTTCCTTCAACATAAATGGCATCAAAGCCAGGTTCGAACGCCTCAGCGAATACCTTGAGGAAGCGAAACCGGACGTGGCACTGCTGCAAGAAATCAAATCAAATGACGAGAACTTTCCCAGAGAATCCATCGAAGAACTAGGCTACAATGTCGAAACTCATGGGCAAAAGAACTTTAACGGTGTCGCAATTCTGTCAAAAATTCCGCTAGAGGATGTTGCTCGCGGCCTGCCCAAGGGTCATGGAGACGATCAGGCGAGATGGATTGAAGCAACTGTTGTTGGGAGAACAGCAGTAAGAATCTGCAATTTATACTTGCCCAACGGCAATCCGGCTCCCGGACCCAAATTCGACTACAAGCTCGAGTGGATGGAATGGCTAAAATCCAGAGCCGAAGAACTCATCGAATCGGAACAAGTGGCTCTCATGGCTGGAGACTACAATGTCATTCCTTGCCCCGATGATGTCTACGAACCTGTAGATTGGGAGAACGATGCGCTTTTCCTGCCAGAGACAAAGGCTGCTTGGAGGCGAATAGAAAACTTGGGCTTTACCGATGCATTTCGGGTGATAAACAACAAGCCTTTGAACTATACCTTTTGGGATTTTCAAAGAGGCGCCTGGCAAAAGAACGAAGGACTCCGAATCGACCACTTTCTATTAACGCCGCAGTGCGCGGATTTACTGAAAGACTGCCAGATCGACAGGTACATGCGCGGCAAGCCTAAGCCATCGGACCATGTTCCTGTTTGGGTCGAACTCGACGTTTGAGTTTGGGTTAGGAAGTCAACTCTCGCCCGCAAACGGGTGCAAACTCAATATGGCGACATTTTTGCATCACGCCGCCAGCGGCTGAAGCGCCGCCGCGAGATTGTCGTTGGCCGCCATGGCCTCCCAGGCGCCGTCGAATCGCCCCGACTTGATCAGGGCTCCGAAAGCCGGCACCGCATGGCCGCCGGCCATGCTCCGGCGCACGCCAGATCCCTTCATCCTGCAGGCGACGAGCGTCTTGTTCGCGGCCTCCGCGATGACCGAGCCGATCGGCAGCTTCCTCTCCCGGAGCTCGCGATCGCGCATGCGGGAGCGGTTCTTGCGGAAGAAATCCGGCTCGCGCTCCAGGTCGGCGCGGTCGCGGCGCTCGCCCGCGACCGCGGCGAATTGCTCGCAGGCGCGCCGGAAGTCGACCGCCTCGGCCTCCGGATCGAGCTTGGAAAGGAAGCTCCAGTTGTCCGGCGACGAGTCGGCGACGGCGACGAGCGCGAGGTCCGGGCGCATCGCCCGCGCCGCCTCCACCTCCTTCCACAGGCGCGCCTTCAGCCCCGCCTTTCCCTCCTCGGGCATGCGCCCGATGCAGACCGGGGACAGGCGCCCGCCGTCCCGGTCGCGGAAGGACGGCGCGGCGCAGGAGGCATCGCGCCCGCCCTCGCCGGTGCGCATCGAGATCATCACCCCGTCCAGGGAGGCCGACGCCGAAACCGCCGGCGGCGGAACGCCCTCCTTCGCCCGGACGCGCTCGAGCGTCGCGTCCTCGACCTCCCGCCAGCTCCCGTGCATCGCCCGCCGACAGAACCTGCAGCGCGCTCGCCGACGGCGATATCGGGCCGGCTCTGCGCCGGATCTCCTCCGCATCCTGGAAAGTGCAGTGCGACACCGCGAACAGGGAACGCCTTGACCGTCGGAGGCGGCGTCGCCAGGCCCGAAGCGCTGGAGAACGAGGCTTTCAACGAGCGCCGCCGCGTCCCTGGCCAGCCCGGCGACGTCCAGGCCCGGATTGGACAGCGGCGGGAAAATGCGCGAATGTGTCATGGAATGCTCCATTTTGCAGGCGAGCGTCGTCGAAAAGCGTCGCCGGCAAACCGCATTCCGGCGGAAGGAGCATTCCCGAATTTTCCGAACTCGCGACAATAATCCGCAAGGCTTGAGCATTTTGACTCCTCGAGGCCGAAAAAACGCTCGAAACGGCGCGAATCATGCTGATTCGCCGGAAGAATTCTGGAAAACCGCCTAAAGATTGCCGCCACAAGAGATTCACACCCCCGCGGCCGGCCGCGAACAACGCAAATTTCAAACGCTCTCTTTAATAAAGTCTCTGCCGTAAAGCCATTTGAGCGACCGGCACAGTGCATTCGGGTAAAAATGATTTGCGATACGAAGCGACGCGTGGGCGGCTGTTCGCAGGGCCGGATTCGTCAAATGATAGGCAAGAGCTTGGCGCCTTGAGCGCGCTACCACCTTGGCCACTCGGTCCTTGCGCATGCTGTGAAATCCGTCAAATGCAGATTCCAGTTCTTCATTGGCGGCGATCTGGAAGGCCAGGGTCCAAGCATCCTCCAAAGCCGCGTTTGCGCCTTGCCCGAGAAAGGGAAGCATCGGATGCAGAGCATCCCCGATAATTACTGCGCGCCCCTTCCAAGACTTAGGAGCAATCCTTCGTTCGTACAGAGCCCATTCTTCGAACGAATCGAATTTTTCGAAGATTTCCCTCGTCGGCTTTCCAAAGTCGCCAAAGACGTTTCGGAAGGTTTCTACATGTCCTTTTCGCCGCGCGGTATTTCCGATCCAGCGCTTCCTTTCCTCAACCGCAACCAAATTCAGCATTCTTCCGCGGTCAACGGCGTAAAGGACGGCATGACGTCTCGGCGCGAGAACAATTCGAACATTTCCCGATGCCGGAATGCTGTCGTTCGCGTTCGCGGGAACTGTTGAACGCCATGCGACATGGCCTGAGAATTTACCGGGGCAAAGACCGTTGATGGCCGTCCGTACAACCGAATTAATGCCGTCCGCGCCGACGACAAGATCGAATTCTCTCCTTGAACCATCGGAGAATTCGCATTCGGCGCCATCTAAATCAACTGAAACAGACCGAACACGGCATCCATGCAGGATTTCAACTCCGAGATTTTGAGCAGCGTCCCTTAGCGCCGACAGCAGATCCTGCCTGCGCGCAAGCCAATACGGGCCCGGCCATTCGCCGGAGACCGGCTTGAAAGGAAACGCCGCTAGTTTCGATCCGCCTTGATAGTCCCAGATTTCAAGCTCGGCCGCCGAAACGCTACAATCGCGCAGCCTGTCTCCAAGCCCCAACGCATTTAAAATTGCGGTTCCGTTTGGCGTCAGCTGAATTCCCGCTCCCGCGCGAAAATCAAAACGATCTTTTTCGATAATGACAGGCGGTCGCCCTTGGCGTGCCATAGCCAGTGCAAAGGCCAGCCCTCCGGGACCAGCACCCACGACCGCTATTTGTTCCAGTCTCTCTTTCCTCGTAACTAGACGCGCGTCGGTCGGCCGGCTACGCGTCAGTTAGCTAGCGGATCATCAATCGTCCCTGAATACCCGCTCGTCTCGCTCGTGCCTTTCCTGCGCTTCGAGGCACAATGTCGCGATTGGCCTCGCAATTAGCCTTTGTAGCGAAATCGGCTGACCCGTTTCTTGACAATATCCGAAATCGCCGTTTTCGATGCGGAGAAGTGCCTGGTCTATTTTTGCGACGAGTTTTCTCTGCCGGTCTCTCGTACGCAGCAGAACCGCCCTGCTCGTTTCCTCTGAAGCTCGGTCGGCAATGTCCGGAATATTTCCCGCTTCTTCTTTCATGCCCTCGATTGTAAATTTCGAGTCGGCCATCAACTCGTCTTTCCAGGAATGAAGCCTGGCCTTGAAATACGCTTTTTGCCTTTCGCTCATAAACTCTTCATCGTCGCTGGGAGCATAATCGTCGGGAACTGAATTATCCGGTTTCATTCACCTACACTCCGACAAATCGCCAAGAATCAAAAAGCACTTTCGTCTCTTCCACATCGGCGCCCATACATGACTTGAATGGCGGTGTCACCAGCCAATAGCCGACAAAGTCTATTGAATCGAACTGAAAGCGAAATCCGGTGTTTTGTTCTGAACTTTGGGTCCAAAGGAAACTCGCGGCAAATCGCAACGAATTTGCTATTTTTTGGCGAAATCTGGCTCGCCGGTTCGAAACGGCACCGTCGCAGCCAATGAACGGCGCCGCCGCATCGATCCGAGCTATAGCAATTCTACGACGGGATTCGGACGAATGGCCGAAGCTATGTGCATCGCAATTGAACGCACAGGCGCGCTGCGAAGATTGCCTCGCTTTCATTGACCCAGCAGTTCGTCGACCCAAGCGGGTACCGTTTCGGTCGCAAGACCGAAGACGCGAGTGTCGAATACTTGTGAATTCGACGACGCTTCCAGATTTAGTTCCAGAGTTGCGGCCCCATATCTTGCAGCCTCCTCGGCAAATCCCGCGGCAGGATAGACCTGGCCGGACGTACCGATTGATACGAAAAGGTCCGCGGCCGTCAATAGTTCCTCAACCTTGTCCAAGTGGTAGGGAATTTCACCAAACCAAACCACATTCGGTCTCGTTGAGCTGCGATGACATTTGGGGCACGGGTCTGATTCTTTCATCACAGTCGGCGCAGGCCAGACATTGCCGCAATCCGAACAAAGAGCGCTGGTTATCATTCCGTGAATATGCTTCACGCGCGTGCTACCGGCCTTTTCGTGCAAATTATCGGTGTTTTGGGTAATCAGCGCGACTTCTCCCTTATAGTGACGTTGCAGCCGAGCTAACGCGAAATGCGCATCATTGGGCCTGGCCCTTGAAACAACAGCGCGCCGCATGTTATAAAATTCGAGCACCTGGCAAGGATTCTTCCGAAAACCCTGCGGCGTCGCTACGGCTGAGAGGTCATATTTTGCCCACAGGCCGTCCTTGTCGCGAAAAGTAGACAAGCCGCTTTCCGCCGAGATTCCCGCTCCTGTTAGAATGACAATACGATCAATCAAGTCTTACTCCTTGACCAATTGAGTTAGATTTCGTTTCGATAACACTGTTTATTCTCTTTACCGCATGAACTATTGCAATTGCGGAATTGACCCGCTCTCTTTCCGACGATTCGTGCTTTAATTCCTCCCAGAACACGGCACTTTTTGTATGATGTGACCGCCGCAGTACCGAACGAGATTACCGAGGCTCGAATCCGCATACCGTTAATTTTTCGTAAATACAATTCCTGAATTCTCGGTTCGGAGATTGATTCGGCATGCGACTTGGCCTCGACAAGCTGCTCATGGAATCTAAATCTTGGCGACAGCAGCGCATAGGAGCGGAATATTTGCAGGTGATCGCGAAAATAAAATACTCGTAGGCAAATGTATCTTGACAATTCCGTTCTCGAAACAGTGAATTTTTACTTGTGGTTTTCCGGAATTTGCGTTTAACTTCGAATGTCGTCGGGGCCCGGTCCAGTTTTGAAGGAAGGCTCCGTCGTTCGGAAACAACAAGGAAGGAAATAGAAGTATGTCTCCTAAGATTCTGCTCGCATCGCTTTTTGCCGCTCTCGTCTTGGTCGCTGGCTGCACGGAGGAAGCAGCGGTCGAAGAAGAAATGATGGAAGAGATGGAAATGGAAATGGAAATGGTCGAAGACGACGCAATGGAAGGCGGCGACGGCAAAATGATGTAGAGATTAGTAATAGCGGGGCGGGATACACTGCCCCGCTTCCGTTCCTTCGCAAATGCAAATTTGGTTGCATTTGAGCAAAACGCGAAATTAAGTTTATTTCAGCAGCCTCGCGTCGAAACGCCAAGCGCTTTTCAATCACGGCGAAATGTGTTGGTCGCGTCAATAAATTCGCAATAGAATCGCTTTGATTCACCGATTAGAAAGTCTTCTTTCAATCGATTCCGCGCCTTCTATTCTTCGTGTCGCGAAGGCGACAGGTTTTCGCTCCATCGATAGTCGCCGATGCTACGTCGATCGCCACGCCAAAAGGCGACCGAACCTGCTCCGCTCAATAGTATCTTATTGCTACATCGTATAGCACTTGAACGGCATTGCATTCAAATGGATTGCCGAATCACCCGCCCCCGGAGTTCAAACTCGAACCCCTTTGCCCTCGCGGAGCGAAATGCCTTGTTCTTTCGAGAGGCGCTCGGGAATATATTCGTCGCCGCCGCGCCAAACCGAAACTAGGTTGCAGACTCCGTCCTCGCCTCCCAACGCCCCTGCGGCCCGAATCGTACGCGATTCATGACAAGACTGGCTTCCGCGAATCCGCGGCGCAATTCCACTTCGCAATCTAGGCCGAATCCGCCTCGATTCTTGCCCGCGCCGCCCGAGCCCTCATGCAGCGCGTAGCGACGATACAGCACCCGATTCGCCTGTTCCATGATTTCAACGGCAGGCGCCTTTGACATCCCGACCTCCGAGCATCCGTTTTAAAAGCCGTCGCGGTCGGAGTTGCCGCCAGAAAATTGGTACATTGCGTAGCTGCGCTTTTAGTTTGGGCCATAGCCGCCTAGCGCGAAATTTCCTCTCGTTCCCGCAGGTGAACCCGTAACTCTCTCCGGCACAAGATCGACAAGAGCCGCGAAGGCGGCTTCGGCAATTCTTTGCGATACTTCGGCAGCGGAACCGGAAAACGGCCGGGGGTTTTTGGCGTCAAAACACCCTACCGACGCATTGCAAATCACGATTGGATCGAATGCGCCCGCGCTTATCGGCACTTCGGGAAAGACATGCCTAACAGCCAAATACACTGCGCTTTGCGTCGTTGAAAACGTCAAGTTCATGTGGCCTCGGCAGGACGGCCTCGATCCAGCGAAATCGAATTCCAAAGTATCGCCGGCTTTGGTTACGGCCAGCCCAATGGCCAAAGGCTTGTCGCTCGCGCCATCGTTGGCGAACCACGCGACTGGTTTTTAGATTCCGTCGGGAATCGTATCAACTAGAGCACGCAACTGAATGGCTGCCCGTTTCCCAAGTTCTTCGATCGCTTCGCTAACCGTGTCCTAGCCATATCTGTCAAGAAGCGCATTCAATCGATCTTCTCCGACGAGTAGAGCGGCTGCCTGGGACTCGACATCGCCGGTTCACTCCTCCGCAACCCTATTATTTGAGCAAGGGATCGCATAAATTTCTTTGTCCAGAGCGCCTTCCTCGTATGACCTGACGGGCGGCAGTCAAAGACCTTCCTGTTGAATCGATGTGGCGGAAGCTAAAAAACCGCCGGGAACGGCGCCGCCGGTATCTGGCTAATGACCTGTGTTCGACAGCCAGCAGAAAATTCGCCCGCCGCGGTAGAACGGCTTTGCAATCCGCACGTTCATCAAGTGCGTTACGCCCGAATACGGATCGCTTAGCAAATGGATATCGCTATGCCGCGGTTGAGCCGCGTCTCCAGCATCAACAATTCATTAAGAATTCGCGTAGATCGCTGCATCGCTCCGACGCACGACGGCAGACCCGAGCTGCCTTGGCCCAAGTTGGCACTTTTCGAATCGGCGCCGCCTTGGCGACAAAAAAATTTTCGAA
>JAPPFL010000065.1 GCA_028823855.1 Albidovulum sp. | reverse complement strand
GGGAAAAAAGCGATCAGGACGGCCGGAAAAAACTCACGGGGTCAGGACATCTGAAGCTGGGGGCGGGAGTGAAAATCGGTTGATTCGTTGCCGCTGTTTCGAACTCCGTGACATAGCCGGCAATCTGCCTTCCTTGAACGTTCGGGGGACAAGAAAGGCGGCGATCCTGCGCGCAGAATCGCTAACGAATGCTACGAAGCTTGCTTGAATCCTTAATTCCAGCCTCGCCCGTGGTCGCCGAATGCCTCGAACCCGTTTTCGTTGACTGAAACGGTATCCTCGATCTTCAGGAATCCGCGAGCGGGATGCCACATGGTCGTTTCGATCGAAAGCACCATTCCCGCTTCGAGCGGCCTGTTCGCGTGATAGGCCGGATACGGCACGGGACCGGAATCCGTCAGCCAGGGCGGTTCGTGGCTTATAATTCCCATGCCGTGCGCCACGAATTCCGTAATGCCGCTCCACGGCGATCCGCCGATCATTTCCAAAGGCTTCTCGAAAATTTCCCTCCCGTAGGCACCGTCGCGTATAGGTTTCCGCGCCGCTTGCTGCACTTCTTCAATGAATCCCAATAGTTCCTCTAGTTCCCCGTCCGGATCGCCGGGAAAGCGCATTCGCGCGAGGTCGCCGATGTAGCCTCCGAAATTGCCGCCCGAATCCAGACACATCACTTCGCCGTCTCGCCAGACCTGGTCCGATGGAGCCCTATTGAAATCCATCCCCAAGTTGCAAAGCCCGTATTCGAAATCCAAGCCCCTTTTCTGCTCTTCTGCCTTAAGCGCCGCAACGATCTCGCGCTTTGTTGAGCCCGGGCCAAATGATTGGAATACGCTTAATATCGAGTCCACAACCTTTTCCGACGCAATTTTCAGTTTGCCCAGTTCCTTTTCCGATTTTACGGCGCGCAGCAATTCGATTTGCAATGTGGCATCCACGATTTCCGCTTCTGGAAGAGCGGCTGCCAAAGCCATGTATGCATCGGCAGGCAAAAAACCGATTTCGACTCCGATTCGGGCTTTTTCGCCGCCGATTCTTTTAAGATGCCCGGCGGCGGAATTCGCGTATTGAGGACTGGTCATGTTTTCGAAGTTCGTATTCGCGACCCAGAAGCTGCCCAGTTCCTTTTCGAAGGCCTCCATCGGGCTTCCTATAAACGCCGCCGCTTCCAAATCGCCGCGCTTATAGACGAAGACGGGCAAGTAGCGGCTCAGCCCGTGGGCGTCCATGAAACTGTAGAAGAAATACTTGTATCCGTCGAAGGCATGCTGGACGCTGTGCTTGGAAGTCATAAGTACGTAGTCCAGGCCCGCGTCGTCCATCAAGGCATCTAGACGTCGCGCATCGAACGGCGGCTTCAAGGATTGTTCAGCATTCTCCATCGCATTTCCCCTCTCTGCGGCAGCGCGACGGATCGCCGCGGCAAACCAAGTCGTTCAGCTAGTTTCCATTTCAGGTTAATGCAATGCGCCGGTTTAAACAAACCATCGGAAATCGGAACTGTTTGAAGAATGCAATTGGTCCCGAGAATTGCCGATTGCTTCAGCGTGCGCACTGCATCGGTAGCGATCGACCCGATATCAAACCAATATCGCGAATTATTCGCCGCGGTCTCAGGAATAAATCATCGGACTCTCTCGAAGCCTTACTTCGGGAGACTTAATTCGAGTCGACTGTCGCTTCCCTTTAAGAAAAAAATTCACGAAGCGAGCGGTATCAGGCCCTGTCGAGGTAATTCGAGCAAATAATCCGTCGAATAAGTTCGGCAACCGCCTTCGGCCGGTGCCTTGAAAAGGAAACATGGCCAAGTCCTTCAAGCTCATGGTAGTTGCCCTTTGCGGCGGCATCGGCCACTTCCCTTACCATGCCGGGAGGCGTTTGGACGTCATGCGAAAATCCGACCGCATGAATCGGTACGTCGCAAGCCGCGAGCGCTTTCCTGCAGTCGTAGTCCAGGCAGGCTTGCCACTGGGCGATCAGGCCGGCGGAATCCCTATCGCCGAATCTGCGGGCGTAGGCCGACTTAACGCGTGTCCAAACCTCTTTGTCGGCTAACGCTTTAGCGGGATACGCAAAGGCGGCGTAGTGGCAGGCGGCGAATTCCGGCGGCAGACTTCCCCCGCCGATCCTGAAATCGATTTCCGCTTTCATCCAGTCGCGCGTGAATCCGGTAATGCGGGCCGCTGTGCCCATGGCAACGGCAACTCGAACGAGTTCGGGAAAGTCGATAGCGACCTGCTGAGCGATCAGCGACCCCATGGAGAGGCCGACAAGCGCAACCGGCGGGCGGCATGCTTCTCGAATTACGGCGGCGCAATCTGACGCAAAATCCTCTATGCTCCAGGGCGGCGACGGGCATACAGTCTCGCCAACTCCCCGAGGATCGTAAGAAACGCAGCGATAGTAATCTTCGAATAGTCTAAACTGATCAATCCAGTATTCGGCCGTAGCGTCTCCGCCGGGAATCCAAAGGATGTCCGGACCCGATCCCTGCCGTACAACACGAGACTTTACTTTCCCGGCCAAGACCTCAAATATTTCGGCGTCCGACCCGAAACTCTCCTCTGCCAGGGCCTGGGATGTACGGCCCGCGTCGGGTTCGCCGGGATTCGCTCGCATCTTCGCAACCGCGCCCTCAAACAGGAGGTGCGCCGCCTTGCTGGATTCGGCAGCTAATGAATTCGTCCAGTTGCGCCAGCCTGTCGCCATCGAGAAACGGCGCTTCGAATTCGTCCAATTTTCGCTTCCAAATGGCGTTGGCGCGAGCATTCGCGTCCAGGCAGCCTTTTTCAGTCCAAGAGCCGAAGTTTGACCAGTCTGCGACCACGGGCTCGTAAAACGCCGTCCGGTACCTGCTCATCGTGTGCTTGGCCCCAAAAAAATGGCCTCCGGGAGCAATTTCCGCCAATGCATCCATCGCCAGGGCCGCGTCGTCAGCGGGGGTTTCGGCGCAAAGCTCGGCAAACATTTGCATGACTTCCAAATCCGTTATCAGCTTTTCGTACGACAGCGTTAGGCCGCCTTCAATCCAGCCAGCGCCGTGCACCAGTACGGTGGCCCCAGCGAGAATCGCCCCCCACGCTCCCATCTGGGTTTCATTCGCCGCCTGCGCATCGTTTACAGCTCCCGCCGCTCCGGTCGAACACCGCCAGGGGAGCCCTAGCTTCCGGGCCAGCTGCCCCGATCCCAGATTAGCCTTGACCTGCTCGGGAGTGCCGAATGCCGGCGCACCTGACTTCATGTCGACATTGGAAATAAACGCGCCGTAGCAAACAGGCGCGCCGGGCTTCGCGATCTGGTTCAATGCGATCGCGGCCATCGCTTCCGCATGGCTAAGCACCAAGGCCCCCGCCACGGTCAAAGGCGCCATGGCCCCCATTAGGCAAAACGGCGTTACTATCGAAAGCTGTCCGCAGCGAGCAAAATCTACAAGCCCTTGAGTCATGGACACGTCCAGCTGGCGCGGCGAATTCGTGTTGATGATCGTAAAGCAGCGCGGCGCCCTCTTGAAGTCCTCGGCGTCCAACCCTCTTGCGATCCGAAACATCTCGAAACAGTCTTCAACCTGTGCTGTGCCTCTAGAATAAACGAACGGAGCCTTGTCGCTCAGAGACAGCTGAACGCGGTTGACGCGATAGTGGCGTTCATGAGTCGGAACGTCCTGAGCCTCCACCAGCGGATTTAGCATATGGAAAATGTCGAATGACTGCGTCAGCTTTATGAGTTCGGCGAAGTCCTCTAAAGAACCCGGGCGGCGACCTCTATCAAGGTCTGTAGCGTGAGGCGCGCCCGCACCGGTCTGGATCGCGAGCATTCCCAATTCAAGTTTGACGTCGCGCTTCGCGTCTCCGCCTTTCAAAAGTATTGAACGCGGAGCGGAGTCGATAGATTCTCGTACAATTTCCCGACCGATGCGAACCATGCAGGATTCTTCGTCTACGATAGCCCCCGCTTGTCGATAAAGTCTTCGAGCATCCTTTGACAAAACCTTCATGCCGAGGTTTTCCAATACGAGCAAGGATGATTCGTGGATCGCCTCTACGGCGTCATCGGAAAATACTTCCGCCGGGACAAAAGGATTCTTGAGATTCCGGTAGTCGACAAGACGACGCTCATCGCGTTTCGTTCGATACCCGCTGGAGCGCCGCCGCGATTTCGGGCGGTTCCGGCAATTGGTGCCTGCGGGGAACCGCGATCTATTCGGCAAGGGAGGGGCCAACGCATTTCGGCCGTTCGAAGGATTCTCCGAAAGGTCCGAGAGGCGCAAATTCGAACTTTTTCTTCATGCCCATTTTACGTCCTTTACCAATGCGAATCAAATTTTAGCGCAACCGACCATCCAGCCACTTTAGGAAATCCATTTTTCCGAATAAATCCCCGGATTGATCGGCGCCTCCAGAAGCCGAACTTTACGATACTCGAAAAAGACAACTTCTCCGAGTTGGAAATGATCGATCCCTAACCTAGGCGACATCAATGCGCTCGATTCGTAAGCCAGCTGAAGTTAGTCGACTCGATCCACTCGAAGCAGTGCTGCGACCTGCCCATAATTGCAGCGTCGCGAGGCTTGTTCCCTATGAAGGTTTTCAATCCGGCGAGAAGTTAACGATTCAGTTCTCTAGCTCGCTAGCAATTCCATTAGTATCGTAAATCTATTGGATCCGATGAATTCTTTAGCCCGGTCGCGGAATCTCCGCAAATTTGCGCCGGTCGCGTTAAAATTCACGCACTGGAGAAGCGTTGGCATAATGTTGTCCCAATCTTCGAACGACGTTCAAAGCGAATCGCTGGAATCGACCGGAAGGCAAATTCTTGCGTTCGGAAGCGGTAGAGATCCGCTTCCTTGGAAAAAGCAGGAGCGTCAACCGAGCGCAGGAGCGCATTGTCCGCGAATTTTCGGGCTGATCAAGCGTTATTTTCAATCGGCGAATAGCCGCCCGCGCTAATCGTTATTTCGAATCGTGCGCGATTGAGTCCGCAAGCATCGCCGTCCGCACCACGACGACATCGGCAAAATTGAAAGAGGCCCAGTCGCGATTCATAAGTCCGTTCCATTTAAAGCCCATCGATTCGATGACTCTCGACTTATTTAATGTCCACCCAAAATCATAGTCAGCCCTTTTGTCGAACAGCACGTCCGGCGCGGCGCCTCCGCCTGCGAATTCGACCGCATACCCCGATGCGCGGGATTTCCCGAATAATCCTGATATCTTCGGGAATCGACGCGGCTGTTAAGATTCGGACCGAAAGGCGCACAGGCGACAGACCCTTCCCCCGCGATTTGGAATAGATCGTCGGGAGCACGCCGGGCAAGTCATCGAAGATGCTTCCCAAAACCGCGATTCCCTTCTAGCGGACGGCGAACGCTGCGTACTTATTATTCCAAATCTTTTAACTTATTCCGCGGCATCCACATCGTCTCGCAACAGCGAATGCAGATCGTTAATGCCCCGACCGACCGGAATCAACTGAACCGCGAAACCCTCGAACTCGAAATAACTTTATTCGGGCGCATCGTAGAACCGAGCTCTTGCGTCAAAAATTCTTCAGGACAATCCAATGCGCAAATCTTCGGTGCCTGCGCCAGCACGCCGACGTCTAGCAAACGTGCGCGGGATATGAATTCACTCGCAACGTCGGTCGATGCGGGAATTTGCACTTGAACGCGAGCAAGCGGCTTTTCGCACCTAATTCTTCGCGATTCGACCGGCCCCGTTGCCGGAAGGTCCAACAAAGTAAATACAGCCATGAACCCGTCGGCTCTTCATTCGCTCATGCCGAATGATCCTCCTCGCAACGCAAGAATTCCGTCAAAATCCGCCGTATGTCGCCATCGGCCGCGCCCGAAAGAGTTTTCGATTCTGCTCGCATTGAAAATCTGCAGCTTTCGGCGAGTTCGCGAGCAATTAAGCGACCAAGCCGGCTTGATTCGCCAAAGGAGGGCAGTTCCAGCCGTTTGACAACGAAATTCGCGGCGACTACCTATGACTCCAACGATATTCATCAGCCAAATCGCACACGGAGGAAATTATAGTGAAATACGCTCGCATGCTTGCAACCGTCGGCTTGACGTCCTTGGCCGCCACGGCCGCCACCGCCGAAATCACGCGTCTTGGAGCCGACGTGGATTCTGCGACAATGGATCCCCGCATTCAAAGAAATACTACCGAATATAGAGTGAATAACCTCGTCTACGACGGGCTTATAAAACTAAACGCCGACTTGCAGGTGGAACCCGGCCTCGCCGAAAGCTGGGAAAACCCGGAGCCAACGATTTGGATATTTAATCTTCGCGAAAACGTAACGTTTCACGACGGCTCGACGCTCGTTGCGGACGATGTCGTTTACACTTTCGAAACGATCCTCGATCCTGATCTAAAGGCTCGATTCCGTTCCCTGTTCACTCCGATCGAAACTATTGAAGCTCTCGACGCGAACACGGTCAGGATTACCTTGAAAGAACCCTACGCGCCGCTTCTCAGCTATCTCGACATGGGAATAGTCTCTAAGGACTATGTCGAAAGCGGTGGGGACATTCAGTCGGTGCCGGTCGGCACTGGACCGCTTCAGCTCGCCAATTGGGAAAGAGGTGCGAAAATAACGCTAGAGCCCTTTGAAGGATACTGGGGCGGAGCTCCGGACACGGAAGGGATCGAATTCGTTGTTGTCGGCGACAATACAGCGCGAGCGCAAGCGTTCGAAGCCGGAGATCTGGACATCATCCAATCTCCGCTCTCGTCGCAAGACATCGGTCGCCTCGTCGAGAACACTCAATTCCAAAATGAAATCCTGGGCGGGCTCGGAATCACTTATCTCAACTTCAACACCGCGCATCCGCTCTTGAGCGATCCCGCTCTTCGCCGCGCGCTCGCCATGCTCGTGGATCAGGAAACGATCGTAAACGCCATCTACGAGGGCGTCGATCAAGTTGCCACTTCAATACTGCTGCCGTCGTCCTGGGCCTATGACGCATCGATCACGCAGCCAGGTTTCGATCCCGAGGGAGCCAAAGCAGCCTTCGCCGCCGCCGGGTGGACCGATTCTAACGGCGACGGCACGCTCGACAAGGATGGACAGCCATTGAGCATCGTGCTTTCGACCCATAGCGAGGACCCCAACCGGATCCAGTCGCTCGAGTACATCCAGGCGATTATGCTCGAAAACGGAGTCGATGCATCCATCAGCATTGCGGATTGGCCGGCCTTCTCCGAAGGAGTTCGAGGCGGCCAGCACGAAATCGCGCTCCTGGGCTGGCTAAATATCGTGGATCCCGACCGCCTGATGTTCGGCCAATTCCATACCGGCGGCTCTTTCAACTGGGGCAGTTACTCGAATTCGGAAGTCGACGCGCACCTCGATACCGGCAGATCGGCAACCGAAATCGGCGATCGCACGGCCGCATACCAGGCAGCGGCAGCGATTATCGCCGATGAGCTTCCATATTTCGTGATCGCCTATCAGGGATATCAAGTATTCCATACGAACGAAGTTTCCCTGACGCCTGACGCGCGCGGCATGATGCGGTCGGTGATCGGCAAATAGAGACTTCGACAAGAACCTCGGCGCCCTCGAAGATCGGGCGCCGTTTTTTGACCAATGCTCTGGTACGCGCTGCGGCGCCTGGCACTGTTCGTTCCGCTTATTCTCGGCGTTGTCGCCGTTACATTCGGAATAATGCAGCTTGTACCCGGAGACCCCGCCGCAGTTCTTTTGGGAGATGAAGCGTCAGAGGAAGCGGTGCGCGAAATTCGGCGCTCTCTCGGGCTGGACCGCCCTTGGTGGGTCCGCCTCGGCTCCTACTATCTCGATCTCGCCCAAGGCGACATGGGGATTTCCTATTTCCAGAACCAGCCCGTTGCGGATGCCATTCGTCAACGAGTCGTTCCGACACTGGAAGTCGCAGTCGTCGCTCTCCTTATTTCGATTCTAATTGGACTCGCTCTTGGCGTAGCGGCCGCGTTTTGGCGCGGCACGCCCGTCGATGCCGCAAGCATGCTGTTCGCGCAGCTTGGAGTTTCAATGCCGGTATTCTGGTTTGGCATTCTGCTGATGTATCTTTTGGCGATTCGGCTTGACCTGCTTCCTTCAATCGGCCGGGGACCGCCTCTAGCGGGAGCGCTGGGCGATGCAATTCTCGGTCGACCGGCAGCGCTGGTCGATTCGCTTTCTCATATTGCGATGCCCGCGCTTACTCTCGGACTGACTAACGCCGCCGTCATCTCAAGGCTGGTGCGCAGCGCGATGCTGGAGACTCTCGGCCAAGATTTCATCAGGACAGCGCACGCAAAGGGCCTTCTGACTTTCCGGATCGTTTTCGTTCATGCGCTCGGAAATGCGTTGCTGCCCGTAGTCAGCGTCATCGGGCTTCGATTCGGGGCATTGCTAGGAGGAGCGGTGCTGACGGAGAGCATTTTCGGCTGGCCGGGGCTCGGGCAGCTAGCGGTATCCGCGATTTCCCAGCGAGACCTGCCTCTCATTCAAGGAATCGTTTTGACGTTCGCCGTAGCGTTCGCAATCGTCAACCTGCTGGTCGATCTTCTTTACGCAGTCATCGATCCGCGAATTCGTCTGGAGTGAGGAATGAAGTCGCTCTTCGGCAATCTGTCCTTGACGATCGGCGGAACCATAGTGCTTGCCGTGATACTTTTCGCGCTATTCGGCACGCTCGTTTCAGGATACGAGCCCGAACAGATGAACATGAAAGACCGGTTTTCACTGCCTTCATCCGACCATTGGCTAGGCACCGACAATTTCGGAAGAGATCTCTGGACGAGAATGGCGGTCGGCGCCCGCGTTTCGCTAACTGTCGCTCTATGTTCGGTGGCGATCGCCGTCGTCGTCGGCACGGCGGTCGGGATCGTCAGCGGCTACCTCGGCGGCGCGTTCGATCTCGTAACCATGCGAATCGTAGACGTGTTCCTCGGGTTTCCGCCGATCGTCCTCGCGCTTGCGATTGTCGCTGCGCTCGGCCCGGGTATGCTAAACCTTACATTGTCGCTGGCGGCCATATTCTGGACGGAATACGCCCGAGTCGTTAGATCCGTTACGCTCGCGCAGCGAGAGGCCGACTACGTAACGGCCGCCGTGGCGATCGGCGCGGGAAACTCCCGAATTCTGTTCGTTGAAATCCTTCCGAACGTCGTCGGACCGATCATCGTCCTGGCCACGCTCGGAATCGGCACCGCAATTATCGCCGAATCCGGATTGAGCTTTCTGGGATTCGGCATCGAACCGCCTACGCCGACCTGGGGCTGGACGCTTTCCTACGGCACCCGATACCTGCGCGCCGAACCCTGGCTTTCCACGGTCGCTGGCCTCGCGATCATGATTACCGTACTGGGATTCAACTTGTTCGGCGACGGACTTCGCGATCATCTGGACCCGCGCGGCATCGCCAGACGGATCCGCAGCGCGCCTCGTCAATAAAGGAAGTCGCCATGACAATTCACAGAATTCACCGACATAAATTCGCCACTATGGCGGACGGTACTGATTCCGTTCTTACCATCCATGAACTGACGGGCACCGGAAACGGGCCGACTGTCGGTATTTCGGCATCGATACACGGCAACGAAAACGTAGGAAGCCAAATCATCCGGGCACTCTGGCCGAAACTACGTGAATCAAGGATTTCGGGCCGCCTACTGGTCATGCCGGTTGCAAATCCGCGCGCCTTCGCGGTCAACAAGCGATTCACGCCGATCGATGAACTAAATCTAAATCGCCAGTTTCCAGGAACCAATGACGGTTGTTTTACGGATCACCTCGCGGCGGCGATCACGAGAGAATTCCTGGAAATGATCGACATCCATATCGACTTGCACGCCGGCACCGACCGGCCAACCGTCGACTACGTCTACATCATGAATGACGAAAGGCTGTCGCGAGCCTTTGGATCGCGGGTTCTTTACCGTCCCAAGCAGGGAGTTGGCGGAACGACTTACCAGGGCACAACCAAGACGGTGACCGTGGATCGACGCGGTATCGCCTCCATAGTCGTAGAGCTCGGCGGCGGCATCGTCGCGCAGGAACCTTACGTTGCTCGCGGCTGCGAAGGCGTGCTCAACATTCTTCGAGCCGCAAACTCACTGGGCGGCGAGCCGGCTCCGCCGCCGCCTCAAATCGTGGTTCGGGGAATTGAAATCGTCCGGCCCAAGCAAGGAGGCTGGCTGGAAACCGAAGCCCCGCCCCTAGGCGAAGAAATCGGCGAAGGCGCAGTGCTCGGACGCGTCGTTAGTCCCTACAGCTTCGAAGAACTCGAAGTTATTTATTCGCCGGTAAGGCACGGGATCATGATTCTTTCGCATCTCAATCGCAATCTCGTGGAGCCGGGCGACTACGGCTACATGGTGGGAGACATGGAATCCGCGGAGGAAAAATAATGAACCGGTTCTCGGAATCCTCGGAAATTTACGGCCGCGCGTCTCCGCTTGTGCCTGCGGGCGTCAGCTCAAATACGCGCGCGCGTAGCCCGCATCCTCTATATTTCCGGCAGGCGGAAGGCGCGTGGGCTTGGGATGCGGACGGAAACCGCCATTTGGACATTGTAATGGGAAATGGCGCCGTGCTGCTCGGCCATGGCCATGAAGCCGTCAATTCCGCAGTGGCCGAGGCGGTTTCCCACGGCCTGACTTGCGGGCTTGAATCGGCTCGCGCCGTCGATGCGATCGAAAGTCTACTGTCTGCGGCGGCATGGCCGGACATGGCAAGATTCACAAACACCGGAACTGAAGCGGTCCAGCACGCGATGCACATTGCTCGCTACGCAACCGGGCGCACGCGGATTGCAAAGATTGAAGGAAGCTACCACGGCTGGTCGGACGAAGTTTTCGTTAGCGTTTGGATCGACCCGGAAAAGGCAGGACCGGTATTCGATATCACTCCCCTGCCCCAATTCGCGGGACAAAGACCCGATCTGGTGGCGGAGACATTAGTACTGCCTTTCAACGATACCGACACGGCCGCCGCGACAATCGACAAGCACGGCAGCGAAATTGCGGCCATAATTTTGGAACCGACCCTAATCGATGTCGGATTCATTCCAGGCCGCGCCGCGTTTTTGCAGTCGTTGCGCGATGCGGCGGACAGGCATGGAATCGTCCTCGTGTTCGACGAGTTGCTGACCGGTTTCAATGTCGCGGTCGGCGGCGCGGCGAGTTTATGCGGCGTCAAGCCGGACCTCGCGCTATACGGGAAGTCGATCGCCAACGGTTATCCCATCGCGGCGATCGCCGGCCGCGAAGACCTGATGCGCATGACCGAGCCGGGAAAAGGGCCGGCTTTCGTAGGAACATTCAACGGCCATGCGGTTTCGGTCGCCGCGGCGGCCGCCGCTTTGCCGATTCTTGCAGCCGGCGACGTACAGAAAGAAATGAGCAAACGAGGAGCCCAACTGAAAGAGACGTTTGATTCATTCGCCAAGAAATTCGGCGTGCCGGCCCAGATGGTTACGGGCGGTTCGCATATCCACTGGTATTTTTGCGAAGGAGAAATCACGGATTTTCGTTCGGCAACGCGAACCAGCGCCCAAGCCTATCGAGCATTCACAGGCTCGTTGAGCGACAGCTATGTCTTGACTCTGCCGAATCCGTTGTCGCACCACGCCATTTCGCTCGGACACGGCGACGAAGCTTGCGAGACGCTGGCCAATGCTTTCGAGTCCGGTCTCAAGGCGGCTTCCAACGCGCCATGAACTCTCGCCTACTGTCGGTCGAAAGACTAACTACGCTTCTGCATTTGCCATCGGGACCTGCGAACGCCGTCGAAGATATCGATCTGGAGGTCGACGAGGGCGAAACCCTCGGCATCGTAGGCGAAAGCGGATGCGGGAAGAGCATGCTGGCGCTTTCGCTTATCGGCTTGCAGCCGAATCCCCCGGCCGAAATCGTGTCGGGACGCGCTTTCTTCGAGGGAGCGGACCTTCTCGCGATGAGACCTGAAAAACTGCGCACGATCAGGGGCCGCCGGATCGCGATGATTTTCCAGGAACCCATGTCGGCGCTGAATCCCGTCATGAAAATCGGACAGCAAATCGCCGAAGTTTGCCGACGCCATTTTCGCATGGGCTCGAAAGACGCATGGAAACGATCTATTGATTTGCTTGATCGCGTCGGCGTTCCGGATCCGTCAAAGCGGGCGCAAGAATATCCGTTTCAACTCTCTGGCGGCCTCCGCCAAAGAGTCATGATCGCTTCCGCCTTGGCATGCGACCCGGCAATGCTGATCGCCGACGAACCAACTACCGCTCTCGACGTTACGATTCAGGCGCAAATTCTTGATTTGATTCGCGAACTGCAGTCCGGAACCGGAATGGCCGTGATCCTCATCACTCACGATCTCGGAGTCATAGCGGAAACCGCCGACAGAGTCATGGTCATGTATGCCGGCAAAAAAATCGAGGAAGCGACTGCGGCCCGGCTTTTCGCAGAGCCGCGACACCCGTATACGCGAGGGCTGCTCGGCTCCGTGCCGGTTCTGGGGCACGGCCGCAACGTGCGACTACCCGAAATCGGCGGCGCCGTTCCAATTCTGGGAACCGCGTTGACCGGTTGCGCCTTCGAACCTCGCTGCAACCGGAAGGAAGCGATTTGCGTTCAAGCCGCGCCTCGTCTCGGTCCCGATGGCGAATCGCACCGAACCGCCTGTTATTTTCCCGGGAGAGTGTCGTGAGCGAAACCGTCCTCGAAGGAATCGGACTCTCTAAGCATTTCTTTGTAGGAAGCCCCTTTTCGGGAGGCAAGCGTCGCGTACGCGCAGTCGAATCGGTCGATATCGCCATTCGAAGAGGAGAGACCGTAGGGCTTGTCGGCGAAAGCGGATGCGGGAAGTCTACGATCGGCCGCCTGCTACTTAGGCTTCTCGACCCGACGGAAGGACGCATTCGCCTTCTAAACGAAGACGTGACCGGCGTTTCAGGCGCGGCGCTTCGACAACTCAGGCAGCACATGCAGATCGTATTTCAAGATCCGTTCGCGTCCCTAAATCCACGCCATCGAGTCGGCGACATCCTTTCGGCGCCGTTTCGAATCCACGGAACCGCGCCGCCGAGCGAAATCTCGTTCAGGGTTGCCGATTTGATGGGTAGAGTCGGACTTGATCCGGCAGCGCGGCATAAGTTTCCGCATGAATTTTCCGGCGGCCAGCGCCAACGAATCGGAATCGCGAGGGCGCTGGCTCTGGAGCCCGATGTCATCGTCTGCGACGAACCCGTCTCGGCGCTTGATGTCTCGGTGCAAGCGCAGATCGTCAATCTGCTGCGCGATTTAACGGAACAGACGGGAATTGCGCTACTGTTTATTTCGCACGATCTCGCCGTTGTCGAAAATATCTGCGACCGCGTCGCTGTCATGTATCTGGGCCGCATCGTCGAGTTTGCGGATAGGGACCAGCTCTTCGACGCTCCCTACCATCCTTATACGAAAGCCTTGCTGCAAGCGGTTCCGCGTCCCGACCCAAACCAGCGAAACCGCGATTACTCTCGTCTCGAAGGCGAGGTTCCAAGTCCGATCAATCCGCCCGCTGGTTGCGCATTCCATACCCGTTGCCCAGTGGCGATGGGTCGCTGCAAAGCGGAAAGACCATTACTTTCCGACCGGGGCGAATCCCGAATGGTCGCTTGCCACTTAAATTGAAGCGAACTTCGCGTTGCTATTCGGGTCTGCTGCGTCTTTGGGTAAGGCGCGGGCGTTTCGAACGATATCGGTCGACCGGAAGTGTTGTCAGGGCGCGAGACGATCCGGAGAACACGCGCGCTCATATTGATGCAATACGGCTTGAATCGCGGCTTTGATGTATTCGTCGTATGATCCCGCGGCACCGCGCCCCGGAAGGAACTGACTTGAGACCGGGGCTGGAATTCGCGCGCCATTCAGCCTTCGCCGCAAGCGGGATACAGCTTTCTCCGCGCGCGGCGACGGCCAGTAATAGCGGATCCGGTCAGAGTAGCTAAAGTGCCTCTGCAGCCACTGTTCTGTCTCGGTGCCCGCATAATAATCCCGCCAGTTCCTAGGAGTTGCTCGCATGACCTCGTCCATTACGGCCATCAGCGTGCCGACTGGCGGGCGTCCATCGAGAATATCGGCCACGGCATCGAGCGCATAGAGCGCTTCGCGAAGGGCGAATGTTAGAGAGGGTCCGACTTTGAGGATGGCAAAGCCGCTGTCCACAAGGCTCCGCAGCCCTTCCGCGGTCTGATAGTCAGTCGAATGCGCTTCGAATACGATTCCGGGAAATGATTCGAGTACATCGGAGAGCGCTTGCGCTTTCGGAGGATCAAAATGCGTCACGTCGGAATGGCTGAACTCGACGCCAGGCTGAACCACCAGGGCCACGACTCGCGAAAACGCGTCCTGCAATCCGAGCGCCTCGAACGCAGACTTGTGCGCCTCGTAAGTCCGGACTACGGCTTCCGGCAAAGTTATTTCAAGTTGTTCGAGCGAGTGAGTTGCGCCGCCTGGCACGGGCACTTCGGTGCCTATGACGTAGATAGGGTCGGTCCCGGCCTTGTACTCTTCCGCAACGGCAGCCAGCCGCGCCGCGCGCCAAGCCGTTTCCCGATCAACCAGAGCCACGGGTTCGTTTCGGCATCCCATGGAGGTGTCGAGATGCAGCTTTGCAAATCCGGCTTCGGCATAAGCCCGGACCATGCCTTTGGCCTTCGCCATGGCCTCGTTTGAACGAAGGTGCTTCCAAGGGCCGGGTCCCAAATGGTCGCCGCCAAGAACGATCTTCGACCTCTCGAAATCAACCTTGGCGCAAATACGTTCCACGAACCGTCCGAAATCGGCAGGCGCCATGCCGGTGTATCCTCCATCCTGGTTGACCTGGTTGCAGGTCGCCTCGATCAGGACCGTCGCGCCCTGATCGCGCGCCATTTCGAGAGCCGCTTCGATTACGACTGGATGCGCCGAACAGACAGAGGCGATCCCGAGGCGTTGTCCGCGGTGGTATGCTTCGGGAATTTCGAGCAGAGGGTGCGTCATTAGGAAGTCATCTTTTTGTTCGAACGAATTCTTCAAGAGTAGGAAGGTCCGACGCTCCCTCCATCGGCCCGCGTTTTGTCACTGCAAGGGCGCCGCTTGCTGCGGCTAGTTCAAGTGCTCTTTTCGGGGAAAAGCCTCGCAGCCAAAGCGAAGTGAACGTCGCACCGAAACAGTCCCCCGCCCCGGTAGGATCCTTTTCCTTGACGGGAAAGCCGCTCTGGATAATTGTCTCGTTGCCATCGTGAAACCTTGCCCCCTCCGCACCCAGCTTTTGAACGACAGCCCGGGCGCCGAATTTCAACAGTTCAGCGATCGCACCGGGCCTATCCTTTGCCTTGGTGAGCAGCATCAGTTCGTCTCCACTCGGCAGGTACAGGTCAGTCAAGGCCAATATCCGTGCCAAAGTATCGGTCATCCCGTCCGCGGACAGAATTTCCTTCCGGAGATTCGGGTCGAATGATACCGTTCCTCCGCGCTTGCGCAGCCTTCGGGCGACTTCGAGATTAAGCTCCGCGAATTCCGGGCTGGAGAGAGACGAACCCGTGACGTGCAGGTGGTCCGCAGTCTCTATTAGCTTCTTGACTGGAGCCGTTACATTCAAACGTCCGCAGGCGCTGTGGCGTATGTTGAAGACGAAGTCGCGACCGCCATTCTTCCGGTAGCGCACGAAGGCGCTGCCAGTCGGCCGATCGGGATCGACGAATACTCCGGATATGTCCACGCCATCGCGGGCGAGCCGGTCAAGGTTCAGTTTCCCGAAATCGTCATCTCCGACGGCCGAGACGATCGCCGCAGGTTGGCCGAGCCTCGCTGCCTGATCGGCGAATATGGCCGAGGCTCCGGAGGGAAACGGTCCTGTCAGCGACTGCGGTTGGACGAAACCATCGCCGATCGAATCGGCCATGACTTCGACCAGGATTTCCCCGATGACCAACAGCTTTTTCATATTTGCGCTAACCTAGCTGGGTTGCCGCATCCAATTACTCGCAAGCGCCGCTTGATTCCGGCGGCGGGCCGATAACTAGTTCTTGACCGTTGCCCGCGTAGACCTGTACACTTATTCAGGAAAACATGTCGCGTGTAAAGAATTATCGCCACTATTGATGTGCGCAATGCTGGCCGCCCCGCGAATTTCATCAGCACAACATGCCCTGGAGGCGCCTGAATGTCCGATCGGAAAATCAAGAATATGGAGGAATTTGCCGAAGTATGCGGAATCTCCCGCCCCACTCTCTCCAAGTATTTCCAGGACCCGGACAGCGTGCGGAAGTCAACCAGGGAACGTGTCGAAACCGCGCTTAGAGAATTCGACTACCGCCCGAACATTTTCGCGATCAACCAGCACCGGAAGCTCACAAAAACGATCGGCATTGTCGTGCCGTACTTGGCGGACCCGTTCTTCGTCGAGATAGTACGCATGATTGAGCGTCTTTGCATCGATGCCGGATACTGGCCCATCATGTTCAGCGCGCACGGACAGCAGCGCCTCGAGAACAATGCTTTGGCGACCCTCGAATCACTTCGGCCTGCAGGAGCCCTTGTCGCGCCGCTTGGCCGAAGTTCGGATCTTGAGACGGTTCAGCGCTTTACGGAAGAGGTACCAACTGTCATCTTCGATAGCAATGTAAAAGTTGGCCGAGCATTCGTGGGTTCCGACAATTTCCACAGTATTCCTCTTATTGTCGAGTATTTATGCCGCACCGGCGAGCCGCCGTGCTTCTTTGAAATGCCGCCCGTCAATCCGAATGCCAACAAGCGGCGTGATGCATATGTTCAATCCATGGAGCACCTAGGCCATGATCCAAAAGTGATTCGGGTGCCGGGCGGCGACTGGAACTTCGAGAAAATTGGCCTTGACGAGGGAATACGCTTGATCTCGGAACGTGCGCTCCCAACCGATACCGTTCTTTGCAGCAATGACCGCTTGGCCATTGGGCTGCTTGCCGCTGCCTACCAAAAGGGATTGCGCGTCGGGCACGGGCCCGGCTGCGCGGTCCGTATCGCCGGCCATGACGATCATCCCTGGTCGCAATTTACTTGCCCGCCGCTGACCACGGTTTCCCAGGACTATAGGTCGATTGCCAAGCGCAGCGTCGAAGTGCTGTTCGACCTTATCGACGGCAAGTGCAACAATGACGAGCGACCGGAAGAACTGTTCGAAGGCAAACTGGTCCTCAGGGCCTCCGCCTGACTTTATCACGCCGACATAAAAAAAATTTACAAGAGTAAAGTTTTTTGTTGACTTGCCGCTAAATTTACGTTTAGAGAAGGAAATTCATCTGCCTATCCGAGAGGAGGGATGCCGGACGGGTTGAGCCCGCGTGCTGCCGGAAATAAACCGAGCTTGACTCTAAAGGGCATCGAATTCCAATGCATTTTCGCTTTACATCCGGATGTGCATGAACAACAGGCGGATCAAATGGCCAGCAAAAAGGAGAAAACTATGAATGCTACGTCATTGTTAACACTCAGAAGAGGACTCGTTGGAGCTTCAGCGTTGGTTTCGGTCGGCGCGACCGCTGCCCTCGCCGAAGAAATCACCATTGCAACCGTAAACAACTCCGACATGATCATCATGCAAGAGTTGTCGTCCCAGTGGGAAGAGCAAACCGGCCATTCTGTCGAGTGGGTGGTTCTCGAAGAAAACGTGTTGCGACAACGCGTGACAACCGACATCGCCACCGGCGGCGGCTCGTTCGACATCATCACCATCGGCGCTTACGAGGCTCCGATCTGGGGAGCGCAGGACTGGCTAGTTGCGCTTGACGACCTTGGCGACGATTATGACTATGAAGACATCTTCGAGCCGGTGCGTAACGGCCTTTCGGCCAACGGCACGCTGTACGCGGTTCCTTTCTATGCGGAAAGCTCATTCACCTTCTATCGCACCGACCTGTTCGAAATGGGCGGAGTCGAAGTTCCGGAAGAGCAGATGACCTATGACGAATTTGCCAAGATCGTAGCGATGCTGCATGATCCCGACAACGGCGTTTACGGCACCTGCCAGCGCGGCAAAGCCGGCTGGGGCGAGAACATGGCCTTTGTTGGCCCGCTGGTTAACGCTTTTGGCGGCCGCTGGTTCGACATGGACTGGAATCCGACCATTGAAAGTCCCGAGTGGCAGGCTGCCATCAACTACTACGTGGACCTAATGAACAACTACGGTCCTCCGGGCGCCACCGCCAACGGTCACAATGAAAACCGGGCGCTGTTTGCCGACGGCAAGTGCGCGACGTGGGTCGATGCGACCTCGGCTGCGGGCTACATCTTCAACCCTGACGAGAGCTCGGTCCACGACATGACCGGCTTCTTCCAGGCACCGAAGCAGGTTACCGACAAGGGTACCGGCTGGTTCTGGGCATGGGCACTCGCGGTCCCGAATAGCTCGCAAAAAGTTGATACCGCCAAGGAATTCCTCGCGTGGTCGACTTCCAAAGAGTATGTTGAACTCGTCGGAGAATCCAAGGGCTGGGTCGCCGCGCCTCCCGGCACGCGCAGATCGACCTATGAAAACTCGTCCTACATCGACGCAGCCCCGTTTGCTGTAACGGTTCTGAACTCGATTCTGGCTGCCAACCCGGCCGACGCAACGAAGGATCCAGTGCCCTACACCGGCGTCCAGTTCGTGGCGATCCCCGAATTCCAGGGAATCGGCAACTATGTCGGCCAGCAAATCTCGGCCGCGCTTGCAGGCCAGCAGACCGTCGACCAGGCGCTGGAAAACAGCCAGCGGTTCGCGGTTCGCGAAATGACCAAGGCAGGCTACATCAACTAACCGCCTCCAAGACGGGCCGGCTCTTCCGGAGCCGACCCGTTTCCCGAAATTTTGTAGATTTCGTGCACCGAGAGGGACCTGACGGGCAGTTGATTCGAAGCGATTGAAATGCATAATGTTGACGTAGATGGCGACCAAGGCTTCCCGATCAGCCGCTAGGCTAATGATTTCCCCGGCCGTCGTGCTATTGCTCGGCTGGATGCTCGTGCCGTTGAGCCTGACTGTCTATTTCTCGTTCCTTCGCTACAACCTGATCACTCCAGGCACCAACCCGTTCGTGGGTTGGGAAAATTACTACTGGTTCTTGACGGATCCGAGCTTCAAAGCGGCAATGGCAAATACGCTCCTGCTTGTTGGCGGCGTTCTCCTGATCACGGTAGGCGGCGGCATCCTTTTCGCACTGCTGCTGGATCAGCCGATGTGGGGCCAGGGGATCATCAGGATAATGGCTATCGCGCCGTTTTTCGTCATGCCGACCGTGTCCGGCCTCGTCTGGAAGAACATGTTCATGAATCCCGTGAATGGAATATTTGGCCATATCGCGCAAGGATTGGGCGTGCAGCCCCTCGACTTCTTCAGCCAGATACCGCTCCTGTCAATCATCCTGATCGTCAGCTGGCAGTGGCTGCCATTCGCGACTCTAATCTTGCTGACGGCGCTTCAATCGCTCGATCAGGAACAACTGGAGGCGGCCGAAATGGACGGGGCGGGATCGCTTTCGCGATTCTTCTACATCATGCTTCCGCATCTTGCGCGGGCGATCACTGTTGTGATCCTGATCCAGACTATCTTCCTTCTGTCAATTTTCGCCGAGATACTCGTGACCACAAATGGCGGTCCGGGCGTCTCGACAACCAACCTGACCTACCTGATCTATGTCTCCTCCCTACTGCAGTTTGACGTTGGCATGGGCAGCGCAGGCGGCGTCATAGCAATCATCCTGGCCAACATCGTTGCCATCTTTCTGATGCGGATGATCGGCAAGAACCTGGACGCATAGGGAAAGTCGAATGGCCCGCACCGTCACAACATCACGAAGGACCGTCAACACGGTCTTTGCCGGCGCGCTTAGTCTCCTGATGTTCTTCCCGGTCCTCTGGATTGTAATCCTGTCGTTCAAGACCGAAGGCGACGCGATCAAAGCTCCATTCGAGATCTTGTTCAACACTGGCTGGACGACTGAAAGTTACGGCGCCGTTCAAGCCAGATCGAACTATTTCAAGCACTTTTCGAATTCGCTTATCATCTCGTTAGGGTCGACATTTCTTGGTCTACTCATCGCCATCCCCGCCGCCTGGTCCATGGCGTTTGTACCGGCCAAGCGCACCAAGGACGTGCTGATGTGGATGCTATCAACAAAGATGCTGCCGCCCGTCGGCGTGCTGGTTCCGATTTACCTTATCTTCCGCGATCTGGGCATTCTCGACACGCGCTCGGGCCTCGTCTTCGTACTGATGATGATCAATCTGCCGATCATCGTATGGATGCTCTACACCTATTTCCGCGAGATCCCCGGAGAGATCCTCGAAGCGGCGCGGATGGACGGCGCATCCCTCCGCGAAGAGGTGATCCATGTCCTGATACCTATGGCGATACCGGGCATGGCGTCGACGGTTCTTCTCAACATTATCCTCGCTTGGAACGAGGCCTTCTGGACATTGAATCTGACTGCCGCAAAGGCGGCCCCGCTTACGGCGTTCATCGCCTCCTATTCCAGCCCGGAAGGACTCTTTTATGCAAAACTTAGCGCCGCTTCCATCATGGCGATTGCGCCAATTCTGATCATGGGCTGGTTCAGCCAGAAACAGCTTGTCCGCGGTCTGACATTTGGCGCGGTGAAGTGAAGGACACATCATGGGTCAAATTCAGCTAAAGAGCGTCAAGAAGTGTTTCGGCGATGTTGTGGTCATCCCGCCGCTGGATCTGGAAATCGAAGATGGAAAATTCGTCGTGTTCGTGGGTCCTTCAGGTTGCGGCAAGTCCACGCTTTTGCGCCTTATCGCCGGGCTGGAAGACGTCACCGAGGGCACAGTCGAGATCGACGGAAAGGATGCTACGGGGCTGCCGCCGGCAAAGCGCGGTCTGGCAATGGTCTTTCAATCCTACGCTCTTTATCCGCATATGTCTGTTCGCAGGAATATCGCCTTCCCGATGAAGATGGCCCGCATCCCGCAGGACGAGCAGGAGCGCCGGATTTCCGAAGCCGCTCGCGTGCTGAACCTCACCGACTATCTCGACCGGCGGCCGGGACAACTTTCGGGCGGACAGCGCCAGCGAGTGGCAATCGGACGCGCAATTGTCCGTGAACCAGCGGCGTTTCTGTTCGACGAACCCTTGTCGAACCTCGACGCCGCTCTTCGCGTTGGTATGCGTCTGGAGATCTCGGAACTCCACAAGCGACTTGACACAACGATGATTTACGTCACCCATGACCAAGTCGAAGCGATGACCATGGCCGACAAGATCGTTGTGCTGCGGGACGGCGTAATCGAGCAGGTGGGCAGTCCGCTGGAACTTTATCGCGAGCCGCGCAACCTGTTCGTCGCGGGCTTCATCGGGTCGCCGAAGATGAACTTTGTCGACGGGCCCGAGGCCGCGAAGTACGACGCGCACACGATTGGCATCCGACCGGAGCATATAGATGTCTCGGCAGAGTCGGGTGAATGGACAGGTACGGTCGGCGTATCGGAACATCTAGGCTCGGACACGTTCTTCCGTGTAAATGTCGATGGCTTTGGAGATCCGCTTACAGTCCGCGCGGACGGGGAAGTCGATCTTCATTACGGCGATACTATCCGCCTCGCACCAAATCTCGACCAGTTGCACCGGTTCGACGCGGAAGAAAAAAGACTGGCATGAAAAGGCTTGACGGCAGGGTCGCCCTCGTAACAGGCGGCGCTCGCGGCATCGGTCGCGCTGTCTGCAACGCTTTTGCAAGAGAAGGCGCAAAAGTGGCAGTTGCGGATATCCTGGACGACGGAACGCGCGGGACCGCCAGCGAGCTGGGCGATAGCGGCTTGGCTGTTGCGATGGACGTAACGGATTTGCAATCCATTAGCGATGGCGTGAGCGCTGTCCGCGAGGCGTGGGGAGGGATCGACATTCTCGTCAACGGCGCCGGCATTTTCAACATGGGCTCGATAGACAGGATCACATACGAGGATTACCGCCGCCAGTATGACGTGAATGTAGGCGGTACAATCTTTGTTTCAAAGGCGGTTGTTCCCCTCATGAAAGGGCGCGGCGGAGGGGCTATAATCAATTTTGCCAGTCAGGCCGGCCGGCGTGGGGAGCCGAATGTCACGGTCTATTGTTCGACAAAGGCCTCGGTTATTTCGATCACCCAATCGTTGGCGTTGGAACTTGCCCCGCACAAAATTCGCGTCAACGGCATCGCGCCAGGTGTAATTGATACGCCGATGTGGGACCATGTCGATTCCCAATTCGCCGAGTATGAAAACAAGCCCATAGGGCAGAAGAAACGCGAGGTCGGGAAGGCCGTGCCCCTTGGCCATATGGGCGACCCGACCGAGGTAGCGGATCCTTGCGTTTTCCTTGCCTCGGATGACGCGCGCTACATTACGGCACAGACGCTGAACGTGGACGGCGGAAATTGGATGAGCTGACCGAATGCCGGTGAGGCTGTCCAATGCTAATTTGGGTAGATTGCCTAAAGAAGTCCTCGTGCCGCAATACGACCGGTCGAGGCTAACCCCGGGAATCGTCCACATAGGCGTAGGCAATTTCCACCGCGCGCACCAGGCGTGGTACTTGCACAGGCTGATGCAAGAGGATCTGGCCCATGACTGGGCTGTCATCGGCGCCGGTGTTCGGGCCTATGACGAAGCGCAGCGCCAGAAACTGGCGGCACAGGACTATTTGACTACTCTCATCGAGTTGGATCCGGCAGGAACTTCGGCCGAGGTCGTGGGTTCAATGATTGGATACGTGCCCGTCGAAGAGGGGCACGGTCCCTTGATCCACCAGATGGCGGACCCGGCTATCCGGATCGTGGAACTGACCGTCACCGAGGGAGGCTATTTCATCGACCCGGTGACCAAAGGCTTCGACGGGGCAAACGCAGACATCCGCCATGACGCCGAGAATCCGGACAGACCGCGCACCGCCTTTGGCGCAATCATTGCCGCGCTTCGCCGCCGCCGCGACGCGGGCGTTGGACCATTTACCTTGCAAAGCTGCGACAACCTTCAAGGCAACGGCTCGATTCTGCGACAAACGGTTGTTTCCCTGACCCGGCTCTCAGATCCGGATCTTGCCGACTGGATTGATTCCGAATGCTCTTTTCCGAATTCGATGGTCGACCGAATCGTCCCCGTGACCGGCGCGAAGGAAATTGAGCTAGCGCATGAAATAGGCATCGACGACGGCGCTCCGGTCACGCACGAAAAATTCTGCCAGTGGGTGATCGACGACAGCTTCTGCTCGGGCCGCCCGGAATGGGACAAGGCAGGTGCGACATTTTCCGACTGCGTGCACGACTACGAGATGATGAAGATCCGCATTCTGAACGGCGGACATCAGGTCATTTCGAACCCGGGCGAGATCCTCTCGGTTGAAACGATTGCCGGCTGCATGGCGCACCCCATGATCGGATCCCTATTTGGAAAGGTTGTACGCGAGGAGATCGTTCCTCACGTCCGCCCGGTGCCCGACACGCCTACGGAATTATATGTAGATCTGATCGACAGGCGCTTTTCCAATCCGAAGATCGTCGACACGACGCGCCGCGTCGCCTCCGACGGCTCGTCCCGACACACCGGGTTTATCCTGCCCGTCCTGCGCGAAGCGCTCGCCGGCGACGCGCCGTTCGAGGGTCTTGCGCTGGCAGAAGCGCTCTGGGCCCGGATGTGCGAAGGCACGCGTGAAGACGGCAGCGTCATCGAACCGAACGACCCATTCTGGAATCAGCTAAACTTTGCTGCCAGAACCGCAAGGGCGGACCCGCGAGCTTGGCTGAACCAGCATCAGCTATACGGCAAACTCGCGGGAAATTCGGCTTTCGCGCAGGTCTTCGCCAAATGGCTGAAATTGATCTGGGAGTCCGGCACAACGGTCGCCATCAGAACCTATCTCGATGCGTAGCCAAAGGAGGCACGCCGGATGAAGGCAGTCTATTTTCCTAGAAAGGGCCAGGTTGTATTCGACTGTATTCCGGACCCGGAACCGGGTCCCGGCGAGGTATTGATCCGCGTGCGCGCCAGCGGCCTTTGCCACACCGACATCGAGGTCATGAGGGGAAACTACGGCAGTTCGGCTTTCCCGGTTGTCCCTGGTCACGAATTTGCCGGTCAAATTGTTGGGATAGGGCCCGAGGTCGCTGGACTAAAGCCGGGCGACGGAGTCGTGGTGGACCCCAACTTCGAATGCGGCAGTTGCCGAGCATGTTGTCGCGGATGGGCGCATCTGTGCGACTCCCTGGGAGCCTACGGCGTTACGGTGAACGGCGGATTTGCCGAAATGTGCAATGTACGAGCCGACGCAGTACATCCGATCGGCGATATGGATTTTTCGCTGGCCGCCTTGGCGGAACCCATGGGCTGCGTCCTTAACGGCCTCTCGCCGCTGAAAGGACGAGCGATCGAGCGCGCGGCGATATTTGGAGCCGGTCCGATGGGCCTCCTGCTAGCTTTGGCGCTCAAAGCCAAGGGCGTAGGCGAGGTGATCATGGTAGAAGTCGACGCTACCCGGTTGCAATTTGCCGGCAAATTCGACCTGTCCACCCTTCCCGCGGGGCTGGACACTGAAAAAAAGCTTTATCAGGCTTGCGATCTCGCGGTCGACGCAACGGGGGTTCCGGCCGTTGCCGGTTCACTTGTCGACTTCGTTGCGAACGGCGGATCCGCGCTATTCTTCGGAGTTTGTCCTTCCAGCGCTCGCATTTCCATCTCGCCTTTCGAGGTCTTCCGGCGGCAGCTCTCGCTGTTCGGCACTCACTCATTGAATCACAATATCCCGGACGCACTGGATTCGTTGCGCGCCATCGGCTCTGCTGCAGAGCAAGTCGTGACTCATCAACTTCCACTGGACAGTCTTTCCAGCGTTATCTCGGGGCACGCGCCGCCCGGCTGCATGAAAGTGCAGGCGACGGTCTAGGATCGACGAATCGAGGTTTGCCTGCCAACCGGCGTTGGTCTTTATCCGCTGCTTTCCGCCATGCGCAGGAATTGGAAGTCAGGAGTTGCTGCGCACCCGGCGCGATCACGGGCACCGATTGGAGCGACCTTCCGAAAATCTGGATTACTGCTTGTCGATAGCTGAGTAAATACGCGGAATCCTGGCGGTTCGCCGCTCTTTTGCAGGATTGCTTTATCGTCCTTTTGTTTGACTCCAATTGCCGCCGCCGTATGCCTCGCTGTCGCTTGTCTAGGTTTCTCGCCCGGGCGTCGCTCCGGTTGTCCGTGTGCTTCCCGTTGCCGAGAAGACGGAGAATGTGACTTGAGGGTCGGCTTTTCTACTGCGAACAGCACAGCCGCCAGGTAGATTTGAGCCGAGCATGCGACCGCGAGCACCGGCATTGGTCGAAATCATGTAGCCAGAGCGACGTGAACTTCATCGCCAGGCGAACCGTCGATATGCGACGAGCGGAGTCGGCGCGAACAGGCACGGGTTCGGCCGCTGCCGCCACCCGGGGTTCGCCGTTGGAACATTATGCCGAGCACCATGGTTCCGGTACAGCGGCCCTATTCCTATCCGATATGTTTTTGCGGAATCATTCGGTACCTCGATGTGCAGGATGAACTTGGCGCTGCCTCAATCCGGCACACGAAGATAAGGGTACGTGGTCCTCAAGACGCCAAAAGGTGCGACCCGGTAGCGATCGAAGAGCAGACCTGCTCCCAAAAATATTGGCGGTTTACTGCCAAAATCCTGAGTTTTCGATAATCGCCGACATATTGCTTCCGCGCGCCGGGAATATCTGCCAGCCTCTCATGCGCAACCGTTCCAAAGCAACCCTCCATGAAGACTTTGTTTTCGGTGTACCCTTGAGTAGTAATTCTTCGAAAGAAGCTCTACCGGCGAAAATTAAACAAAGAGAACTAAGGATGATGGTAGATGACGGCGCCGTTCGCACTGCGTGCACTTCGATTGCCTCAGCCTCCGGTTCGGCGTTAACGAAATTGTATTCGCGATTCGCTGCGACAGACAACACTTGGCACGAAACATGCGGCGCCGCACCGCGGCGGACGGGGTCTCGATTAGGCTCGTAGTCGGCACCGGGACGCTGCGGAAAACTTAAATCAAATCTTGGCACGATTTCTATTGCAGCTGGAGCGGTCGGGGCACGTGGAAGCGATGCCGGCTGGCATGAATTCGCCCTTGCCAGCGTTTGGTCATCGGAAAGATTTCCGAGACCGTCATCGGCTGCGCCCTTGCACTGTGTTTTTTGTTAGCGAAACATTAATTCCTGGGAAAGATATGAGTTGACCTACCCGTGAACCCGCGCTGGCTTTCGAAAGGGCACCGTAGCAACCCGACTGAAGTGTGAGTTCTTTTTTGTACTATCGTCTAGGAAACTCATCCCACGTTCGCCCGTCCAACGTTCGGCCGGTTTTGTTCTTATTCCGACCGCCCCATTGTTTAAAGAGAAAGGCAACGTCCTCATTGACGCATTGGTCTCGAATCGCGCGTACCCAGGCAGGGCGGAGCGGACGAGCTCCCGGTCCGCTCTCGCCGCCGGCAATCACCCAGTGGATGCCGGAGAGGTCCACGCTCGGAAGGGGACCTAAGAGCGGTTCCAGGCTGAGGAATTTGGTGCACGCGCCACAATTTCTTAAATTGTCGATCCGATACAAGTAGTCGTTGTTTTCAACACTGACGCCCATCCACACATTATCGGGCCAATCAATATCCGCTGAGAGCGGCCGATAAGCTTTCGGCACGTTTTGTCAGGATCTGATATGTATGGCGCGGTGTTTCCCGCATGGTTGCGAATATCTCCTGGACAAACTCCATTGGGACCTTGTGGTGGAATAGATCGGACATTGAATTTACAAAAATCATCCGCCCGGTTTTAGGTTCGCGGCGCGCCAATACTTGCGTTGTCGACACGCACTGTTCCGTTCCACTTCGGCCGTCCGGCGGAAATTCGAGTTGTTCCCTCGTATTTCGCCTGACCCATCGCCCTTAGCCGATGGGCCATCCGCATTGCATAGCAATTGGTGCATCCGGTAGAAAAATCGAGCAGCCTGCAACCGGATTCCATGTTGCTTCTGTCCATTCGATCGATGCGTTGCTCGCCATACCTACTGCCCTCCACAGAAATTAATACGAACGTGTTTAGGTTAAGTGAAAGGCCGGCGCCTTCCTTTCGTCGACTAACAGGTAACGAAATTGTCCCTTTCCAGTTGATTGATGACCTCGCTAAAGTTTTTCCTAATATAGCGAGTGTCGACGCTAAGGGTTTCGTAAATAAGTTGGAACTAAATTTCATGCCCTTCAAATTGGCGCAATAGGCTTTCCTTAAGTTTACCGATGGGTTGGTCCAGGGACAAAAGCAGCGACATCGATTCGTCCGCCGGGCGATAGCGGAATGACGGAACACCTTGGTCCACCGTGGAGCTTTATTTGGCCATGATAGTTTTCATGATTTCGTAGCCCCCGGAACTCTTTGAAACAAAAATGAGCATGTGGGAGGTTCGGCTTCCAGTGCAATTCTTAGATTTAAATGGCAAGACAAAACGACCGCCGAGAGCTTTGATCGAATGCGTTAGAGCCTCCAGAATCGCTGCTTCGCAAATATGGGGAGCGCGCCCGGGCAGAGATTTTCGTAGCTCGCCGGCTCGCTCATTGCCGAACAGCGCGTCGATATGCCGAGACGCGTTGTCGTTGTTGATTTCCGTACTAAAGCGGCAGAATTGAAGAAGAATACTCAGTCACAGCCCCAACCCTTGATCGCACTCTTTACGATCTTCAGCGAAAGACCCTTGTACCCAAACGGATCTATATAGGAGAAGGAAGGCAACAATTTTGTTTCAGTAAAGAATTTCCCGGCTTCGACATCAACCTTCCACATGTGACAATAGGAGCGCTTTTGATTTGTCGGCATTGGGGAGATCGGCGATTTCTTGCTTCAGCGTCCTGGCATTTTTGCCTTCGGCTTCGTTAAAAAAGCAAACGAGCATTGGAGCCACAAGGGGATCTTCAATTGCTTTCCGCAAAAAGAGAAGCGGTGTCGAGGCGGCGCCCTTCTTGTACCGGCACGGGCCGGCATAGAGATCGATGTACGCGATTTTGCCGCTGTTCCACTACGCAGTGGGCATTATGATACGTGCCCGATCCGAGAAATATTTGGCAACGATCCGAGCCTTGGCTTCCGACTGTCCCGAGCGCTATTCTGAAAATCTATTGGTTAGACTCAAAATCCGTTCAAATTGCCAATATTCGACACTTTTATCCGATGACTAGCTCAAAAAGTGAGCAAACACATTTCGCAATCCGATTTAGTCGATCTGCTTCATGGCTTCATTTGCAAATGTTGTCGGGAAAATGATCGGATTGACTGGAATGCCTTAACCGCATGATGTTATCCCTTTGTTTCGACTAATGCCGCAAGATAGCGGTCCGCGCGATCCCGAATTCGAATAAAATACGAACCGGTTAACGACTACAGATTTGAGTCGCCGAAATGGATGAATTTGCACTACCCGATGTTATTGAAGGCGATCTAATTCTTTTGATTTGCGGTTCGGCCGCGAGTAGGCGATCCGCCGAGACCGGGAACTACTACGCCGGACCCCGCAACAGGTTTTGGAGTACGCTTTTCGAAATCGGGTTAACTCCGTATCGCCTGGAACCGAAAGATTTTGCCAAGCTGCCCAAGTTCGGTATCGGGCTAACCGACCTTGCCAAAAAATATAGCGGTAGCGACTCCCGTTTGAGAATCGAAGACGACGATCCATCATCGCTTCTCGCCAATATCAACAGGATTCGGCCTCCCGTGCTTGCGTTCAACGGAAAGCGCGCAGCGAAGAGCTTTTTGGAAACCGAGCGCGTTTCCTACGGGCGCCAAAAATGTGGAGTCGGCGATACTGTTATTTACGTGCTTCCATCAACTTCCGGCGCTGCGGCACGGTACTGGGACATTCGATACTGGCATGAACTCGCGAATCTTATTCGGCAAATTCAAGCTCGATCGACCGACGCCGATTAACGAAAGATCGGGACTTAACGGTTCAATGCTTGCGGAGCACCGAAAAACGCCCATTCGGCCGAAAATCGAATTCCGGGCCTCGATTTGCCATGAATTCTGCGTCTGCGGTCTCGTCCAGCGAAGCCGATTTCAGTTTCGCAAAGGGGAATCGTGATTTCTGCATCGCCGCGTCATCGTTTCCATCCCGCTAACAGATGTTCCTCCGACCATCCGCCGGATGACGCTTGCAGCGAATTCGCCAACCCGCCGCGAGTATTCCATAAATAGACTTTCCATTTTGAGGGGGATTGCGCAGGCGCCCCTTTCCGTGTTTCATAGCATTCGATTGACATCGCCTCTCCTCGACGAAACAAACCTCATCAAAATTTTTGGTGTCAATGCCGAACGAAGGGAAGCGACAGCAGCGAATTAAACAAGACAAATGACAAGAATCCACGACATGGGGGGAAGGTTTGGCCATGGGCCGGTCAAGCCTTCGACGCTGCGCAGTCCCAAATTCGAAGAACCCTGGCACGCCCGCGCCCTTGCCTTGACGCTGGCCGCCGGAGCCTTGGGAAGATGGAATCAGGATTCGTCGAGGCATTCGCGAGAACGCTTGCCTCCCAATGACTACGCGCGCTTCAGCTACTATGAAAAATGGCTGGCTGCACTGGCGGAATTGCTGGTGCAGCGAAACATAGTGTCCAAAGACGAGCTGTCGGCTCCGGAAAGTCTCCCTCAGCAGCCTCTCGACGGGAATGCCCTCAAGGGCCCGGAAGTCGCCGGCGCGTTGGCGAAAATTGAGCCGACAGCACGAAAGACCGGTCACCAGCCGCGATTTCGCGCCGGCCGCCTAGTTCGAACACGCAGGCCCTCAGGAAACATGCTGGTTAGCGGCGGCCATACCAGGCTGCCCGCCTATGCTGCGGGATGCCTCGGAACGGTGGTAAGGTGCCATGGCAGTCATGTATTGCCGGATAGCAACGCGCATTTTCGGGGCGAAGCTCCCGAACCGCTTTATGCGGTCTCGTTTGAATCCTCGGAATTGTGGGGAAATTCCAATAGCTCGTCAAATGACGAGATTGTTCTTGATCTTTGGGAGAGCTATCTAATCCCTACAGATTGAATACCGTTTCATGGCTTTTCGCATCGCGCCGGCATTTGGCTGTCGCAGTATCCTAAACAGGCTGCAATCGGCAAATTTGCATCGCGAACGGAAAGCGCCTTTCGCCGCGCGGCGCTATCGGCTATCCAAAATCAGGCGATCGGCAAGATCGTCCAAGGAATTGATCCCGATCTGCGCCATGTTCGATCGCATATCCGCGTCCAAAATGTGCAGAAGATGGTGTATGCCTCTCTCGCCCAGCGCTGCGATCGCGTAATGAAAAGCCCGGCCGAGGAAGACGAAATCCGCTCCGAGAGCAATCGCGCGCAAGACATCCATCCCGCCTGAAACGCCCGAATCAAAGATTATCGGCACGTCGTATCCGACCGCTTCTCGAATTTTCGGCAACTGGACGATTGATGTAGGGCCGGCCTCGAATTGCCGAGCGGAGTGATTGGACACCCATATCCCGTCGATTCCGGCTTCGACCATGCGAACCGCGTCGTCGGGATCGAGTATGCCCTTGACCAGCAGGTCGTCCTCCCATTCTTGGCGAATCGCCGCCAAATAGTCCCAGTCGGGCTGACCTCTCATGATTTTGCCTACATGCCTAAATTTATCGGCGCCGCGGCGCGATTTGGGCACGTAACTCTCGGCTAGCTTCAATCGAGGAACGCCGTTTAACGCCATTGCCAAACTCCAGTACGGATGCAATGCCATTGAAACAATCATTGAAGTCGTCAATTTTGGAGGCAAGGCAATGTGCGCACGGCGCTGCCTTTCGCGCCTGCTGTCCGCTGGAACGTCGACAGTGACGACGAGTTTGCGAAAACCCGAGTCCCGGACGCGCTTAATGATGTGCCGCCTGACTTCAGCGCATTCTGGCGGATAAAGCTGAAACCATCCCACGGCGCCGGCGCATGGGCCGATCTCTTCAGGCGTCGCGACTGCCACCGTAGACATGCAGTATGGAATGTTGCGTTCCAAGGCTACTTTCGCAAGCTTGCGTTCCGCACCTGGCCAAATCATGCCGGACATGCCGACGGGAGCGATTCCTACCGGTAGCGAATAAACTTGATCCATAAACTCTCTGGTAAGTTCGGCTTCCAGTTTGCCCCGCAAAATCGCCGGCATAAATCCAATTGAATCCAAAGCGCGGCGATTGCGATCCATTCCCAGCTCGGTACCCGTCGCACTGTCTAGGAATTCGAACGCAAACCGAGGCAGGCGTTTTCTTGCGGAATCTCGAAGGTCCGATACCGCCGGATGGGTTAGGTCCAAATCCATGAGAAATGCCTTTCGTTCGCCCGCACTCTTGGGACATAGCTTCCTTTAGGTCGACCGGTATATTGTGAAAATCAATTCGAAGGCAAAGGCGTTGCTCAAACTTGGCTTGGAACGGTTTTCGTTTTTGGAGCCGAATACCTAAAGCCAAGTGCCGGAAAAGATAGTTTCACTTCATGTCATCGGAGCGCAGCCGTCAGCCAGAGCGGCCGATTACTAACATCGGAATCGGGCCCGAAACCCAAAATCAATTCACGTGGACGGAAGAACTGCCTAAACTCATTCGACGGAAAGCCCGTTTTGAAACTTTGAACGACCGCAAGACCGAAATTCGGCAGTACGCGTACAATTTGCGCTCAATTGCAGTCGAAAAAGCGTTCGGACGAGCGGTACTCAACCATTCATTGGCTTTCACGCGAAGCCGAGTAGTCGACGTGAATGCCCGGCTCTTGACTATGGCGGAGGATTGAAGAAGATTTAACGCGCGATGGTGGACTAGAGCGGGGAATTTGAAATGCCGCATGACAATAGCGAATTCGAGCACCCGCACAACTTGCTCCCTTCCGACCCGGAATTGCGAGTCAAAGCGTTGGAAACGATTTTGGTGCGCAAAGGACTAGTCGACCCGGCGGCGCGCGACGCCATCATCGATACCTACGAGAACCGAATAGGCCCTCAGAACGGAGCCCGCATCGTCGCCAAATCCTGGTGCGACGACGATTTCAGACGAGAATTGCTTGAAGACGCGACAAGCGCGGCGAATAGTCTTGGATACTCGGGACGACAGGGCGGGCATGTCGTAGCGGTCGAAAATACGCCCGATTTGCACAACGTCGTCGTCTGCACGCTTTGCAGCTGTTATCCTTGGCCTCTCCTCGGCGTTCCGCCCGCATGGTACAAATCCGACGCCTACCGAAGCAGAATGGTTCGCGAGCCAAGGCAAGTACTATTGGAGTTCGGATTGGAAATCGAAAGAGGCCGAAAAGTGCGGGTCTGGGATTCCACCGCCGAAATCCGCTACCTCGTCGTACCGATGCGACCCGCGGGCACCGAGAATTTAGGCGAAAATGAATTGGCAAAATGGGTTACGCGCGACAGCATGGTCGGAACCGGACTGCCCGCATGTCCGGAAACGGCATGAGCAATTCCGAAAAATTCGGCCGCGGAAGCAATCTCGACGAAAACAAAGTATTGCCGGCTCGATTAAACGCTTCGTCCCCGCTCGAATACCGCGCTTTCGACGCGCCGTGGCACGCCCAGCTATTTGCTCTGACGGTGCATCTCAGCGAATCAGGCCGCTTTTCCTGGCAAGAATGGACGACGCATTTGGGCGCGGAATTGCATGTATCTCAAAAATCCGCGAGCGAATATTGCAGCGATACCTACTACGAAGCGTGGCTCCGAGCCTTGGAAAAATTGCTGCTGCGTTTGAACTATTCGGCGCAGGACGAACTGGATCGTATTCGAGAACTTTGGAAGCAAGCTTACGCCTCCACTCCGCACGGGCAGCCGGTAATTCTGGATTTGGATCGCCGCGCTCCAATGATTCGGACTAAGCAAGGGTCAGTGCGTTGAGGGCGGCGCGATGGACTCTAGCTGCCGATTGCCCCCCTTCTCTCGCTGCGCGGACGGGGTCATGCCGAATTCCTCAGTATGCGCCTTCCATAGGTGAGCCGAATCGGCAAACCCGGTCGCAATCGCAATTTCTGTAATCGGCACCTGCGACGCGACCAGGAGCCTTCGAGCGACTTCGAGCCTGATGTGCCTATAGAAGCGCATCGTCGTTGTCGACAATTGCTTCCTAAACAACCTGTTCAATTGGCGCATTCCAACGCCGGACAGGCGAGCAAGATCGCTTAGCGCAAGCGGGTCGGCAACGTGGTTTTCCATTGCTTCAATCGCCGCGACAACCGCTCGGTTCGATACATTGTAGCGTTCGGCCAGACCGGATCGCTGCGGCCCACCTGCATGCCGAACGTCGGTGTGCATAAACCAGTCGGAAACTAGTCGAGCGAATTCCGCGCCATTCCTCCTTGCAATCAAATAGTGCATTAGATCAATCGGCGCGGTTCCGCCTGCGCAGGTTATACGGTCGCGGTCGATGACATAGAGCGCCTTGTCGAGCAGCACATCGGGATAAAGTTCGGCGAGTATAGGCGCGTGTTCCCAATGCACCGTAAATCGGCGGCCCTTCATTAATCCGGCACGAACCAGGACCGCAGGTCCGCCGGACACGCCACCGAGTGCGATTCCGCTTTGAGCAAGACGGCGCAGCCACGCGAACGCCCTACCGTTTTCGAAGCACATCGGATCTCCGCCGGCAACCACGAGCACCACATCGAGTTTCAGCGATTCGCCGATTCTGGCATCGGCAGGGATGACCGCTCCTCCTGAACTCTGGGAGGCTTCCCCGACCGAAATGTTGCAAACGTCGAACAAATTTTGACCGCCAAGCAAATTCGCCGCTCGAAGAGGCTCGACAGCGGCCGCGTAAGACATGAGCGCAAAGCCGTCGATCAGAAAGAATCCTGTACGAAGAGGCCGGTTATTCGAATCAAATATGTCCATTAGATGCAATTTAAGGTCTAAATCATAAAATTCCAATTCACGCTTTCCAGCCATATTTCCGCGCAGCCAGGGGGAAGTCCGCACATGCGCTATTCGGCTTGGACGCTATTCAAGGAAGGCATTTCGGGCAACAGAGGCTGGAAGCCCATGTGGCGCGAGCCGGACCCAAAAAGCGAATACGACATAGTCGTGGTAGGCGCGGGCCACGGCATGGCGACGGGATACTATCTGGCAAAGGAGTTCGGGTGCAGAAGCGTGGCTGTCCTCGAAAAGGGATGGCTCGGATCCGGCAATATCGGGCGTAACACGACAATTGTCCGTTCCAACTACATGCTGCCGGAAAACCAGCCGTTCTACGAGTTGTCTCTCAAGCTCTGGGAGGGCCTCGAACAGGCGCTAAATTTCAATGTCATGGTTTCTCAGCGCGGAATAATAAACCTGTGCCACTCCGATCCTCAGCGCGACGCTTTCGCAAGACGAGGCAACGCAATGCGACTGTCCGGAGCCGATGCCGAGCTATTGGACCGGGACGGCGTGCGGCGGCTCTGCCCGTTCCTGAATTTCGAAAACGCTCGTTTCCCGATTACCGGCGGACTTTGGCAGAAACGCGGGGGCACCGTTCGGCACGATGCCGTCGCCTGGGGATACGCCAGAGCCGCCGACGATCTCGGAGTCGACCTCGTTCAAAATTGCGAAGTAACAGGATTTCTAATTTCGAATGGAACCTGCACCGGCGTTGAAACCACGAGAGGAACCATAAAGGCGAAAAAGGTAGGCGTCGCCGTCGCAGGGTCGTCGGGACGCGTCATGGCGCGCGCCGGAATGCGATTACCGATAGAAAGCCATGTCCTGCAGGCATTCGTATCGGAGGGGCTGAAGCCGGTTCTTCCCGGCGTTCTTACATTCGGCGCGGGGCATTTTTACGTCAGCCAGTCGGACAAGGGCGGACTCGTATTTGGCGGCGACATCGACGGTTACAATTCCTATGCGCAACGCGGCAACTTGCCCACGGTCGAAGATGTCTGTGAAGGCGGCATGGCGCTTATGCCCATGATCGGCCGAGCGCGACTGCTCCGGATTTGGGGCGGCCTAGTCGACATGTCGATGGACGGCTCGCCATTCATCGACAAGACGCACATTGAAGGCTTGTATTTCAACGGCGGCTGGAATTACGGCGGCTTCAAGGCCACTCCTGCTTCCGGTTACTGCTTTGCCCATCTGATCGCTCGCGATGCTCCGCATCCGTTCGCCGCCGGTATGCGGCTAGACCGGTTCCGCCGGGGTGCCGCCATCGACGAAAAAGGCGTCGGCGCTCAGCCGAACCTGCACTGAAAGGCGAATCCGATGATCATCGACCATCCCCTGCTGGGACCTCGAGATGCTGCGGAATTCGTCTGTTTGGGCGACGCTTCTTTGATTGAACGCCCCGACGGCCGCGCAGACGACGCGCTCGAGAAATTCTATCAGTACCAATTTATCAGGGACAACCCGGATGGCGTTCACCGAGAACTATGGTTTCACGAATATGGCGACCGATCCTGGCTGGTGGTCACTCGGAACACTTTGACGCATGAAATCTACAATGTCGAACTTGCGCGCGAAGTCGCCCGAGAAATGGGTCGCGGCCGATGACGCAGCGATTCCGAATTGGTGGAGGCCTGGTCGACCGGAGCAAGACGCTACGGTTCAAATTCAACGGAATGAGCTTGGAAGGCCATACAGGCGATACGCTGGCATCCGCATTGCTTGCGAACGGGCGCCGCTTGGTCGGACGATCATTCAAGTATCATCGGCCTAGGGGTATCTTTTCGGCCGGACCCGAAGAACCGAACGCCCTAGTTACTCTTCGTTCCGGATCGAGCGCCGAACCCAATACTCGCGCGACCACGGCCGAACTATTCGACGGACTCGCGGCTTCGAGTCAAAACCATAGGCTATCGCTAAATTTCGATTTGATGGCCGTCGGCGATTTCCTCTCCCCATTCCTCTCGGCAGGATTCTACTACAAGACCTTCATGTGGCCGAAATCATTCTGGGAGAAGGTCTACGAACCGGCGATCCGCGCGTCGGCGGGCCTCGGCGCGTTGTCCGGCGAACCGGATCCGGACATTTACGACAAAGGATTCATTCACTGCGACATTTTGGTCGTAGGAGCGGGAGCGGCGGGATTGGCCGCAGCGCTTACGGCTGGAAAGTCAGGTGCCTCCGTCGTCCTAGCCGACGAGGATTTCCAAATCGGCGGACGACTCAACGCGGAAACCCATACAATCAACGGCAAATCCGGGACGGCTTGGGCGCGGGACGCAGTCGGCGAACTCGAAGCCATGGAGAATGTCCGCATCATGCCGCGCACGACCGTATACGGATCCTTTGACCACGGGGTTTTTGGCGCGATCGAACGTTGCACCGACCACCTGCCAAGCTCGAACGGCAGACCGCGCCAGATACTCTGGCGAATTTACTCCAAGCGCTCCGTTCTCTGCTCGGGTGCGACGGAGCGACCAATTGCCTTTCCGGGCAATGACAGGCCGGGAATCATGCTAGCTGCATCGGTTAGAACCTACGCAAACCGGTACGGCGTCATCCCTGGGAAACGGGTAACTGTGTTTACGTGCTGCGACGACGGCTGGCGCACGGCTTCGGATTTAATCGATAAGGGCGTGCGTGTAACCGCCGTCCTCGACACCCGCGACAACGTCAACTTTCCGCAGGTTCCTGGCGCGAGAGTTGAATTGGCAGAAAGGGTCGTCGCAACCAGGGGACGGACGGGACTAGCCGGAATCAAGCTGCAGAGGGGCGACTGGATCGAAACCGACTGCCTCGCCGTATCCGGCGGCTGGAATCCCAACGTTCACCTAAGCTGCCACCAGCGCGGGCGCCCTCGATGGCGCGACGATATCGCCGCGTTCGTTCCGGGAGGATCGATTCCGGAGGGAATGAAAATAGCCGGGGCGGCGAGCGGCGCTTTGACATTGTCCGATGCAATTGGCCAGGGGCGCTCGGCGGCTGCGGAATTCGCCAGCGACTTGGGGTATCGGACCGAGGCCGAAAGCAAAATAAATGCATCGGACGAGAAAACGGGGATTTCCGCTTTTTGGAGCGTTTCCGGAGCGCCCGGAAGAGCATGGGTCGATTTCCAGAATGACGTAACGGTCAAGGATATTGCTGTCGCGGCCCGCGAAGGCTATCGATCTTCGGAAATGCTAAAGCGCTACACGACCGCTGGCATGGCGACCGATCAGGGCAAAACCGCCAACGTGCTGGCGTTGGCGCTGCTGGCGGAGCAGACCGGAAAATCCGTCGCGGAAGAAGGAACGACGATTTACCGGCCTCCCTATACTGCCATTCCCATTGGAGCGCTCGCGGGCCGTTCCCGCGACAAGGATTTTAGGCCGATTCGCTATACGCCGAGCCATCGATGGGCTGAATCTCAAGGCGCGGTTTTCGTCGAAACCGGAAATTGGCTTCGCGCTCAGTGGTATCCCCGGCGAGGAGAAGCTCACTGGCGGCAAAGCGTCGACCGCGAGGTTTCGGAGACGCGCCGCTCGGTCGGCATATGCGACGTTTCTACGCTAGGGAAAATCGAGATATTCGGCCGCGACGTCGGCGAGTTTCTCGACCGAGTCTACGCCAACACGTTCAATACGCTGGCCGTCGGAAAAATACGATACGGCCTGATGCTTCGCGAGGACGGAATCGTCTACGACGACGGCACTACCGCTCGACTCGGCAAGCGCCACTTCGTCATGACCACGACAACGGCAAATGCGGCGCTCGTGTACCGGAACCTCGAATTCGCGAGGCAATGCCTTTGGCCGGATCTCGATGTCCATTTGATTTCCGCAACGGATGGCTGGGCGCAATATTCCGTTGCGGGCCCGAACTCCCGCGATCTGCTGCGCAAGGTCGTAGAGCCTTCATTCGATCTTTCCAAAGAGAATTTTCCTTTCATGGCCTGCGCGGAAACAACCGTATTTGGAGGAGTGCCTTCAAGACTCTTCCGAATTTCGTTTTCGGGCGAACTCGCGTACGAAATCGCGGTACCGGCCAAATACGGTCGATCAATGATGGAGCGCCTGATGTCGGTTGGCGAGGAGTTCGAAGCTACTCCCTACGGAACAGAGGCGCTTGGCGTTATGCGCGTAGAAAAGGGCCACTTCGCCGGCAATGAGCTCGACGGAAGAACGACCGCGCTCAATCTTGGCCTCGGGCGGATGGTTTCCAAGAAGAAGGACTGCATCGGAAATGTTTTGTCGGAGCGTCCGGAACTGAATCGAAGCGATGCTGTGAAGCTATCCGGCTTCAAACCGGTCAATAGATCCGGCATGCTTACGGCCGGGGCTCATTTTTTGTCGCCGGGCCAAGACGAGACCATGGGAAACGACCAGGGGTGGATGTCATCCGTAGCGTATTCGCCGACGCTCGGCCACTCTATTGGATTGGGATTTATCGCAAGAGGCGACGAGCGGCGAGGCGAAACGGTTCGCGCAGTCGATCTAGTAAGGGGGAAAGACGTCGATGTCGAAATCGTGTCGCCCCATTTCTACGATCCGGAAGGAGTGCGGCAACGTGGCTGATCCAGTGTTGACACCCGAACCCTTCCTCGGCGGCTATGCGAAAAAATTCAAAAATGCGGTGCTTTCAGAAGCGACCGGACTGTCGATCGTATTCGTCGCCGAACCTCCGGACGGGCGCGAGGAACTCGAACTAGCTCTCTTCGAAAAATTTGGCCTGAATCTTCCCAGGCCGGGATCCTCGAATTTGTCAGCGAACAGGGTCGCTAGAATTGTTTGGCTGGCGATTGGACAGTATTTGATCTTATTTGAAGATTGCAAGGGACCGGCGGCGCACCGGGTCTCAGCCGAATTGCAAGATACAGCATATGTCGGCGACCAATCCGACAACTGGGTCGCGTTAAGGCTTAGCGGAGCCGCAGCCGAGGCCGCGTTGGAACGCATATGTCCTGTCGACGTCGCGAAATGCGCCTTTCCGGTGGGCGGCGTAGCGCGAACGGCGATGGAGCATTTGGGCGCGATTGCCATTCGAGAATCGAACGACGGATTTCTCCTTTTATCCTCGAGTTCATCCGCGAGATCGTTTCTTCACGCCGTTCAAACGTCGCTGAATAACGTTCATTGAGTTGTGCCGCGCGGTGAAAAAAAGAAAGCCGGGCGAACCCGGCTTCCAAACCGATTCAATAGCGCGAGGGCGCCTCGTTCACTCGCCCGCTAGCTTGCCGCGGCCACCGCGCGCGCGGTCAGTACTTTCATCAGATGCGCTCGGTATTCGCCCGAGCCGTGCAAGTCGTTGATCATTGCGCCCGGCGCCGCAGGAAGGCCGTTCGCCGCCTCGGTGGAAAAATCGGCAGACAGTGCCGCCTCTGCGTCCGCCCAGCGGAAGACTCCGCTTTCCGAAGCTCCGGTCACGCCAATGCGCACTTCGCTTCCGAATTGCGCTAAAAACACTCCAACCAAGGCAAATCTCGAAGCGGGCTGCTCGAATTTCTGGTAGTTCCCGGCATCTGGAATCGGAAATCGCACTTTCGTGATGATTTCGCCTTCCTTCAATTCAGTTTCGAACATTCCCCGGAAGAAATCATCTGCAGCGATTTCGCGATTATTCGTCTCGATCGTGGCTCCGACCGCGAGTGCCGCGGCGGGATAGCAAGCCGAGGGGTCGTTGTTTGCCAGGCTTCCCCCCACCGTTCCGCGATTTCGAACTGCCGGATCGCCTATGTTGCCGGCGAGCCAAGCGAGGGCCGGAAAACTTTCCTCCGCCGACGAGGCAACCTCGGCGTGCGTCGCCGCGCCTCCAACGCACAGGCATTTTTCGTTTTCCACGCGGACCCCGCGCATCTCGTCAATACGAGAAACGCTTACCAATACCGACGGCCGCGCAAGGCGATTCTTGAGCGTGGGGATGAGGGTATGGCCGCCCCCCAGCACCTGCGCCCCCTCTGCTGAAAGCGCGCTCGCGGCCTCGGCAATCGTCGAAGGGCGCGCGACTTCAAAATCATACATCTCGATTCTCCTTATTGCTCGCTCTCCGGGATTCGGCGGGTTTGCCCGCCGACCCGAAGTGCCGCAAAATTAGCCATTGATCGCCGACCATACCCTGAAGGGGCTTAACGGCATATCTATGTGGTCAACGTCGTAGCCGCCGCGCTGAAGCGCGTCGACAACGGCGTTCACGACGGTCGGCGGCGAGCCGATGGCACCTGCTTCGCCGCAGCCTTTCACGCCCAAGGGATTGTGCGTGCAAGGCGTCTGGCAGGAATGATCGACCGCCAGATCCGGAATATCGTCGGCTCTCGGCATCGCGTACTCCATATAAGAACCGGATACTAGCTGGCCGCCGTCATCATATACCGCATGCTCGCGAAGAGCCTGACCGATGCCCTGGGCTATGCCGCCGTGAACCTGGCCGTCGACGATCATGGGATTGATGACATTGCCAAAATCATCCGCTGCGGAAAACGCGACGACATCAACCTTGCCGGTTTCGGGTTCGACTTCCACCTCGCATGCGTACGCGCCCGCTGGGAACGTAAAGTTTGCGGGATCGTAGAATGAAGTTTCTTCGAGCCCGGGTTCGAGTTCTTCGAGCGGGTAATTGTGGGGAACGTAAGCCGTAAGGCATACATCGCCCCAAGCAACGGACTTGTCCGTTCCCGCCACGGTGAACTGCCCGTCCGCAAACTCGATATCGTCCGCAGACGCCTCCATCAGGTGAGCAGCGATCTTCTTGGCTTTGGCAATGATTTTTTCGGCGGCTCTAACGAGCGCCGCGCCGCCAACGGCTATCGAGCGAGACCCGTAGGTGCCCATGCCCATCGGCGTGTTGGCAGTGTCGCCGTGCACCAGGTTTATCTGATCCTCGCCGATTCCGAACATGTCGGCCAAGACTTGTGGAAACGTTGTTTCGTGCCCCTGACCGTGCGAATGCGTTCCGGTAAGGATTGTTACCGAACCCGTCGCGTTGACGCGGACTGTCGCGCTTTCGTATAGGCCCGCCCTTGCGCCTAGCTGGCCAACTAGATTCGAAGGCGCGATACCGCACGCTTCGATGTAGCAGTTGACGCCCAGGCCTCGCAGTTTGCCGTTTCGCTTCGATTCCTCCAGCCTGGACTCGAACCCTTCGAAATCGGAAATTTCCGCCAGCTTGTCCATCGTCGCCGCGTAGTCGCCCGTATCGTACTGGAGGGCCACCGGCGTGGCGTAAGGGAATTGCTCCTTATCTATGAAATTCTTCCGTCGCAGCTCCACCGGATCGATTCCTAGCTCTCGCGCCGCCTTGTCGATGACGCGTTCAAGCTGGAATGTCGCTTCCGGCCTGCCCGCTCCTCTGTAGGCGTCGACCGGAACGGTGTTCGTGAATACGGCTTTAACATTCACGTAAATGTTAGGCGTCTTGTAGTTTCCGGCCATCAAGGTCCCGTGCAAGTACGTAGGAACCGCGGGAGCAAATGTAGAGAGATACGCCCCCATGTTCGCTAGAGTGGCGGTGCGGATCGCAAGAAAATTCCCGTCTTCGTCCAGCCCGAGTTCGATTTTCGAGACGTGGTCGCGTCCATGCGCGTCGGTTACAAAGGATTCTGAGCGCGTCGCCGTCCATTTGACCGGACACAGCAGTTGGCGCGCCGCGAAGGTGCAGAATGCTTCTTCCGCGTAGTGGTAGATTTTGGACCCGAATCCTCCGCCGACGTCGGGCGCCACGACACGCAGCTTGTGCTCGGGAATGCTAAGAACGAAAGCTCCCATCAGCAGGCGGATCACATGCGGATTCTGCGAGGTCGTAAATAGGGTGGATACGTCGGTCGCCGCATCATAGTCGCCAATTGCGACTCTCGGTTCCATGGCGTTGGCCACGAGTCGATTGTTGGTGAGTTCCAAAGTTGTCACATGATGCGCACCGGCAAGGGCCGCGTCCACCGCGTCCTTGTTGTCCTCAACAAAGCCCCAGTCGAAGCAAAGATTCGTGCCGGCGTCTTCATGCACGAGTCCTTCATCCTCTAGAGCCGACTTCATGTCCAAAACCGCCGGAAGCTCCTGAACATCTACGGCGACGGCCTCTGCTGCATCGCGAGCCTGCGCCTCGGATTCAGCTACGACTGCGGCGATAGGATCGCCGACATGGCGCACTTTGCCTTGCGCGAGAATTGGATGCGCGGGCTCCTTCATCGGCTCGCCGTTCCGATCGGTGATCTGCCATCCGCAAGGCAGCCCGCCTACGCCTTCGAAATCCGCGCCTGTGAAAACGCGTAAGACGCCCGGCATCGCGGAAGCTTCTTCCGTCTCGACGGAATTCAGCTTCCCGTGAGCGACTTCTGAACGCACAAAACTGACAAATGCCTGGCCCGGCACGTTAATATCGTCGGTGTAGCGTCCAGAGCCGGTCAGAAACCTAACGTCTTCGCGCCGCTTGGAACTCGCACCGATTCCATAGTCTTTGGGCATAATTCCCTCCAAATCTAGATTTTGCTGCCGGATTTCTCCGAAATGGCGAGCGCTGAATCAGCTCTTCCGTTCCGAAGAACCGCCGCCTGTTTCGCTATGCGGCTGCAGCCGACTCGCGCTGTTCGGCCACCGATCGAATCGCCTTGACGATATTTTGGTAGCCCGTGCAGCGGCACAGGTTTCCTTCCAAGTAGTCGCGGATCTCGGCATCCGAAGGATCAGGATTCTCGTCGAGAAGCGCCGCCGCCGACATGACCATGCCCGGCGTGCAAAAACCGCACTGGAGCGCATGGTTATCCTGGAATGCCTGCTGGATGTCGCCGAGCGAATCTTCGTCGGCCATGCCCTCGATTGTGACGACTTCCATTCCGTCGGCCTCCCACGCGAACATCGTGCAGGACTTGACGGCCTTTCCTCCGACATGGACAACGCAGGCGCCGCATTGGCTAGTATCGCAGCCAATGTGCGTTCCCGTACAGCGCAGATCTTCTCGCAGGAATTCGGACAGCAGCTTTCGGCCTTCCACCTCCCCGGATAATGTTCGTCCGTTAACAATCAATTCGACAAACTCCATCGCACCTCTCCATTGCTAATGCTGCACCATTGCACAACACGCGTGCCAACGACAAATAAAATATCCGATAATGCGCTAGTAGTCTAATTCAACAACGAATTCGGACGCGTCGCGCATAAGTTCACCGGCCCCCCGCTCGCCGCGCAGCCCCGCAAGCGCTTCGAAAAACCTGCGCCCGAACAGAACGGGCGGGCCCATGCGGCTTCGCTCGCCTCCAAACCTGCAAATTTCGCGACCGTCTTCCGGGCTGAATGCGGCCACCAGCCGATCGATTTGATCGGCATTCGCTATGTCGCCGTCGCCGCGAAAAAGCACGATTCCATCGGCACTCTCCGAAATTCTCGCTACGCCGGCGCTTATCGTTGAAGCTAGCCAGCCATTCGGTTCGGGCACCGAGAAGATTTCGATGTCGTCGCCTGCCAATGCTCGGATCGAATCGCGAAGTTTCGACGGAGCCGCGCAAATGATTCGCTCCACGCTCGAGCTTTTCGCAGCGGTCAATATCGCATCTAGATTTCTTGCCTCGCCAACGGAAAACACAAGCGCCTCAATACGGGGGCGGATCGGCGAAATCGAATCCCTTCCCCGGGGCTGGGGCCGCGACGAAATCTCCTTCAGAAGCCCCCCGGCTCCCATCGATGCGATGTCTATGGCCGCCGGCGATATTCCGCAAGCAATCCGCTCCAAAACCCAGTCGGCGCCGTTCAATGCCGGAGACCTCGCGCATCCCGGAAGCCCGATTACGGGCCGTTCTCCGAGCTCTCCCAAGAACAGGAGATTTCCGGGATCTACCGGCATGCCGAACCTGTGCAGCACGCCGCCCGCCGCCCTCAGGCCCTCGGGACCGACATCTGCCGGGTCCGAAGTTGCCGACGCCGTAATGAGCAATTGAATTGAAGCTTTGGATTTTCGCAGCGACTCTCCGATTGCATCCGCATCGTGCGGGACGATCTGGAATTCGGACAGCTCAATTCCGAGCGCGTTCAACCTCGCCTCGACCGCCAAACGGCTTTTGTTCGTCAATTTGGCCGGCTGACCCGGAGACTCAGTCGCGATCAGCCCCGCCTCCGAGTACGCGACGCGCTTGAGATGCATTGCTCCGCCGGCGTTCTCGGCGGCTTCAGCCACCAAGTCGGCCGCGACGCCGTATGTTATGATCTTGACGGTTCCAACCATCGACCGAGGACCCAATCTGGCGCTGTCGGGAAGCGTCGCCAGCGTTATAGAGTGATCTACGCTGTTCACGCGGAGCAACGCTCGGTTATCGAGTTCTAGCAGCCCAGCGACATCGGCGTAAATGTTGACCCTTCCGGTAAATGGCGCCGATGCGGAGAAACCGGAGCCGTCGACAGCTATTCTGGCCGCGATTTGCGCGGCGGCGTCGTTTTCGTGCAGATCGCCTGATTCCAGTCGCGCGACAGTGACTTCGTCAATTCCGGCTTCCTGCATCGCCTTTACGTCGGACGGGGAAAGTTTCCGTCCTTTGCGAACTTTGCGGCCGTTCACTACCAGCGAATGCGCGAGAATCGCGCCTTCCGAATCCCGGACTGGAACTCGCCCGAACTTCATGCGCGAGCATCGCCTTTCCGGAGTCGCTCGGTAATCTCCGCCATTATGGCAATAGCGATCTCGGCCGGTGACCGAGCGCCTATGTCTGCGCCTATCGGCGCGTGCAAGCGCGACAAATCCGGTTCGGAAACGCCGACCGTACGCAGCCTTTCCAGCCGTTTCGCATGAGTTCGGGTCGAACCGAGACAACCTAGGTAGAAGGCATCGCTTCGCAAGGCCGCGCGTATGGCGGGATCGTCGATCTTCGGATCATGCGTCAGGGTCACGACCGCAGTACGGCTATCGGGTCTTTCCTCTGAGATCGCTTCGTCGGGCCAGGTATGAGATATTCTCTCGCCGGGAAATCTGGATTCGGAACCGAACGCCTCTCTGGGATCGATCAGAACCGCATCATAGCCTGCCAACCGCGCCATAGGCAGAAGCACCTGTGCGATATGTACGGCGCCGACCACGATAAGCCGGAGCGGAGGGTTGTGGATTCCTACGAACCATTCGTCAGCAAATCCGCTCGAATCGGCGCGAATGCGATCTCCGACCGCGCTTTTCTCCGCAACCGCGCCACCCGAAACAATCTTTCGTTCCCAATTTTCAATGTTGACGAGCATAGCCACCGCTTCCTTGGAACGGCGCGCATCCACGAGACTAGCGAGATCGGCCGACGTGAGGCCCGGCGAATCGCCCACGGGTTCTACCAGGACTTTAATGCGCCCGCCGCATGCCAGGCCGACCGCGAACGCGTCTTCGTCGGCAACGCCGAATTCGAGAATTCTTGGTCGGCCGTCCTGTAGAGCCTCAAGCGCTTCGGAGACCACGGCGCCTTCTACGCAACCGCCAGACACGGAACCTTCAATTTCGCCTTTTCCGCTAATCGCGAGCTGGCTGCCAACCGGTCTTGGAGCCGAACCCCAAGTATCCAGTACCGTTGCAAGCGCGGCTCCTCTACCTGCATGCAGCCATTCCAAGGCGGTTTCCGGAATCTGATCATTACGCGATACGCTCATAGGACTCATCTCGCGAATCCTTTTGCCCTTTCCGAAGACAATAACCGCAGCATGTGAAATCCGCACGACAATTTATTTCACCGTGGCGAAAGCGCAGCGGCAAGATCAGCCGAGGAGCTCAAGCAACCGGCGCTTCTCCCCTTCGTCGCCCGACTTCGAAAACGCTTCCGCCAATTCGGCAAGCGAAGCGATATTATGCGCTGAGCGAAAGCAATCCACATGCGGAAGCAAAGCCTTGACTCCGGCGGCCCTCGGAGCAAACCCCTCCCAGCGCAAGAGCGGATTAATCCACACAAGCCTCCTGGAGGATCGGCGCAGCCGGTCCGCTTCCGTCGCGAGAATCTCCGGATCTCCGCTGTCAAGGCCGTCGGAAATAATCAAAACAACAGCGCCTTGGCCGGCAATTCGGCGATGCCAATCTCGGTTGTAGACGCGCAGGCAATCGCCGATACGCGTTCCGCCCTCCCAATCCGTCGCCTGCTTTCCGGCCGCGGCAAGCGCCGCGTCCGGATCCTTTTGCAGCAAGTGACGGGTTATGTTCGTCAGGCGCGTCCCGATAGTAAAAGCATGCAATTTCGACCAGTTGGAGCCTTTGCAGTTCGCTACCGCATGGAGGAAATGAAGCAAAATACGCGAATAGGCCGACATGCTTCCCGAAATGTCGCAAAGCGCGACGAGGCCCGGAAATCGGGGCCTAGGGCTGCGACGGCTCAGTTCCTTGATTTCCCCTCCGGCCCTTGAGGCGGCTCTCATGGTCGCTCGCCAGTCCGGACTGGTGCCCCGCCTGTCAAATCGTTTTCGCCGGGACTTGGCCGGATCGGCCGGTAGACTAAGTTCGCCAACGATTTTCTTGGCTTCGGCCGCCTCTTCGCCGGTCATCTGCTCGAAATCCATTGTCTTAAATTTTTCTTTGCTTGACACTGTCCACGCGAAGTCGAAGTCGACTTCCTTGCCGTCCCTGTCGGAGTCTGACGCAGGGTTTTCCGATTGCGCGTCGCCGACCAGCGCTCCGGCGGCGCGTCGTTCGGCCGCCGCCGCCCGCTTTTCTGCTACGCCACGAAGCGAAGGCAGCAGCACGGACATCATGTGCTCAAGAAATCTGGGGTCTCGCCAGAAAAGCCTAAAGACCTGCGCAAAAACCATGCGCTGCTCCGGTCGATTGACGAAGCAGGAATGAAGTGTCCAAAAGAAATCGCTCCGATTTTCGAATCCGGTTTCCCGCACCGCCTCGACCGCTCTAATCGCGCGCGCCGGATCGGCGGTAATACCAGCTTTCCGCAGTGCCCGGGCGAAATGGACGATATTGTCGGCAAGTTTGCCGTTGTCCGGAATATCCAAGCCTAAGGATTTCGGCATTTCCCGACCAAATCAGTACTCGCAAGTTCCTGTCCGACAAATGTTCACATTTAAATCCCTCGGAAACCGAGTTGGCGACGCCAAATCTGCCGGGTTAACTTCTAGTCGCCATTATATCCCGGAATGCAACTTCCATTTCCTTACTCGTTACGTTCGCGACGGCGTCAATTCGTGCTCGCGACGCGCTTCCTCAAGCAATCGCTTCGCTTCAGAGCCCTGCAGCCTCTGAATGTCGTCCTGGTATTTCAGAATTGCCCCCAGCGTGTTGACGATTATGTCGGGAGAAAGCGCAAGAGCGTCGAGCGCCAAAAGGCATTTCGCCCAGTCTATAGTTTCCGCAATTCCCGGTCTTTTGAAAAGGTCTTCGCTTCGAAGCCGCTGCACGAAGGCGACAATTTCTTTGCTTAGCTCCGCCGGAGCCTCCGGCGCGCGCGCTTTGAGAATCGCAATTTCACTTTCAAAATCCGGATACCCTACCCAGTGGTAGAGGCATCGCCGCTTGAGAGCGTCATGCACTTCCCGCGTTCGATTCGATGTCAAGACAACGATTGGCGGCTCGACCGCGCGCACCGTCCCGAGTTCGGGAATAGTTACTTGAAAGTCGCCAAGAGCTTCGAGAAGAAATGCTTCGAAGGGCTCATCCGTTCGATCCAGTTCGTCGATCAATAGAACCGGAGCGCCGCCTTCCTGGCTTTGCATCGCTTCCAGCAGCGGTCGACGAATCAGAAATTCTTCGGAGAATAGCTCGGTCTTTAGCGTATCCCGTCGAACCGAACCGCTGGCTTCGGCAGTGCGAATCGCCACCATCTGGGCCGGAAAATTCCACTCGTAGACTGCCGAGGCGGAGTCGAGACCCTCGTAGCACTGCAGCCTAATCAGTCGCCGTCCAAGCGTGGCCGCTATCGCCTTGGCGATTTCCGTCTTCCCTACTCCGGCTTCGCCCTCGAGAAAAAGTGGGAGCCCCAGTCGCAACGCAAGAAATGTCACCGTCGCCAAAGGCCGATCGCAAATGTATTCCTGCTCCCCCAGAAGGCTCTGCACATCACTAATCGAAGCAATCGCGTTCGGCATGGTCATTTCCCGGTCGGCACGGCGCGGTTGCATCACGGCTCGGCCATTTCGTCAAGTCGGAGTTGTCCGTACGAAATCGACAATGAACGGCGCGGCCGATGAACTGAAGAGCTCAGGTTGCGCCAAAAGTGATCGATCTCCGCGGCCGGTCTTGCTTCGATGCAAAGCATCGCGTGTCTGAAAATCTGCGTTTTGGACATTGCGAGTTCCTAGCCTCAATTCTCAACTGATTCCAAATGCGCGACAATTTCGCGTCTCCTGGCAGGCCCGGAGCCAGAGGACTAGGCTTCGAGGCAAGGTGTTTGAAATTTATTGGAACAGGAATCAGTGCGTCAGAGGTCTGCAAGATTTTCGATTTGATGAACCGCCGTTCCTAAATGGAGAATTGGCTGTTGTCCTATAGTTTAAATGTCAGTGCAAAAGACAAGGCGTCTTGCCGTTTCAAGAGCCGCGTCAATAGGGCTCTGGTCAAGGCAGTCGTGAAGGCAAAAGGGACGGGAATCTTACCCAAACTCAAATTGCCGACCAAATGGGTGTCGATAAGTCTGCGCTGTCCCGCATAATAAATGGTCGGGGGAATCTCTCTTTGAAGACAATCAGCGATATCTCCCAGGCGCTTGGGCTGCGTCCAGAAATTACGTTCTCAAAAATCCAGATGGAAGACTTGGACAGGGCAAATCACCCAGTTATGCGTGCAGAAACGAAGAAAATGAATCCCGATGAATCGCCGCGCTCCACCGACATCGGCATGACTACGATTACTTCTCCGCAGGAAGGGGAAAAACCGCAAACAGGTGCATTGCAGAGTGGAGGATTGATCGTAGAAAATTGATGCAACAACGGTTTTCTGTTACGATACTCGTCGAGAACGCCAAGGTAAGGCATTTCCGATCGGCGCGTACAGGGACGATTTGGTTCCGAGCAAGATGCCCTCTGAGTTTCCGCTTAGCATCTGGATAAGGGCCAAGGCAATTTATGCAAGGAAGTCGCCAATTACTGTATAGATCACTTTCCCTGGCGGAGAAGCGAAACGGGAAACGCGCGGAGAAGTTGAGGTGAAAAACACAGCCATTCCCTTCTCAATCTTCACAATCGGATTCCCAGCAGGAGTGCACCTAACTGTCTCAACTAGAGTTGAACTAGACGTCAATTGCAAAATACTCGATGCTGGCGGGCTTTTTGTTAGGCTTCCACGCAAAACAAACGTGTGATCCAAATCGTCCGCCCATCTAGAGGATCATCAAGACAGACCCAAGGCATGACGAAATCACTAGAGACTGGTGTCGATTGATTGGAGTCTAAGCCAATCACTTCGGTCGACTTGACTTCAATTTCTTCTAGTCTTTGGGTAGCCGGCCAAATACCGTCTTAATCGTGCGAATCTGAGGTGATCGAATGATCACCGACAAAGTGCGTACCATCTTCTGGAGACGAGAAAGCGGCTGGGTGGATTCTATGCGTAACATCGCTACTCGACGTGAATCACTACTTGTCGCTTCGCTGGGCGGTGTAGCTGCAGCTGCTGGTGCAATCAGTGCTACTGCGCAGGACAATAATTCGTTAGGACTAGACGCCAAGAGAAGTTTTCACACCGCTCAACTTGTCGATAGGGTCAACGCAAATAATAGTGTCGCAGCCTTGTCACGCGATGGTATGTTATGTTAGCCTCGCCCAATCGGTTGACCGCCAAATCGTCAACCAAGTTGAAGCTAACACCCTTAACGATCTCGTTTCATCAATTTTTGAAGATGAGAATCTTGACGAGCGTTTGGGGGACATTAACAGCATAATTTCGGACAGCGCAGCGATGCTTGGCGAGGCCGCTGAGTCCATCGTTGCGGTTGCTCATAGCAGCGTAGAAACTGCTGCCCGACTACTCTCCGGAATCGATTATCCGGTCGTCCAAACCGCGATTGCCCATGACCTTAAGGGCGCGCTTGAGAGCGCTGCTGCGGGAGCTTTCTTGGGTTCGACCGTACCGGCACTTGGGTTGTCGGCTGCTGCCGACGCAACATTTGGGGCACTTGTCGGCGGGACGGCCAGCTCAGTTATTGGTAACTCAGATACCTCTTATTCATGAGATAGACTTATCGTCGCCGCTACAATACTTGTTCTCAAGACACTACATGTACAGGAATGACGCGAACAGACAAGGTGGGTGACTGACATGGATATCGTCGCAAGCACCTTGGAAGCCGCGCTTCGCGAACTTTCCGAACTGCCGACCCCTGTCAGCAACTGGCATGTCGAAACCGGCTCCGACTCGACCGACGAACGCGCCGTCCGGGTGTGAGCGGTGTTGAAGGAAGATGACGTCGAATTCGCCAAGCGGTCGCGGCTACGCAAAATCATTCGCGAACTAGTCGAGGAGAAGACCGATCCCTCCTTGCTCGTCTACATCCGCTTTCGCGGCGAGTCCGAGGTCGAGCAAGAAGCATGAGCATTCACGCGGAGTTGCTGAAGCAAACCCAATTCCTCGCTCGGAAGGAACCCAAGAAACCGACCCAAGCCAGCCTTCGCCGCTCGGTCTCGGCTTCCTACTACGCCCTCTTTCATCTTTTGGTCGACGATGCGACCAAACTCATGCTGGCGGGCAATGTTCGCGGCCCCTTGCGTGACAGTCTCGCTCGCGCCTTTCGCCACTCCGCGATGAAACAGACCGCCGTTGCATTCACCCGGAGGCCGATATCCCCCAGGCTCGCATTCGGCCTCGACCGCCAAGAGGTTCAACAGCCGCGGATCGACGTCGCCAGAGCCTTTGTTCAGCTTCAAGAAGCCCGCCACGACGCGGACTACAATCGCGCTCTCCGCTTTACCCGGCGGGAAGTGCTTGATCTGGCCGATCTGGCCGATCTGGCATTTCGGGACTGGCGCCAGGTGCGTGGCAGCCTGCCGGCCGACGCATTCCTGACCGGGCTTCTCGTCTACAGGAATTTGCAGGGATAAGCGCCGGGAGCGGAAGGACTGCACGTTGATCGCCAGATACGCCGACGACGAACGCGTGGGCGTGGACCGAGACGCTCTTGCGGGTTTCGGCTCAGCAACCAGTAATTGCGGACATTCCTCGCGAGTTGGACGGCCTGCATTCCACACCGTATCGGTCTATGCGTCTGCGTGCGCACGGCGTTTTGCGCAAGGAGGTCTCAAGGTGGGTCCGAGGTGCGAAAATGAAAATCCTTCGCCTCGCGCCGCCAAGGGCCGTCCTGATTTTGAAAAAATCTGCATTCCATTTGATGACTGATCCGGGATTTCCAGCCGTATGTCGTCCCACACAGAGTATTATTTTAATTAATGCACTCTACTAGCCCATGTTGGCGCTTTTCGAATCGGTGCCGCCTAGGCGACCGAAAAATTTCTGATACAGAAATACCATATATAGTTTTGTGGCCATTGCAATCAACATGTTGCGCCAATGTTCGGTAAAATCCTGTTAGTAGGGATAGGAAATGAAAAACAGGTATTGATTTCATTTTTTCCCGCCAGAATCGGCGGCCATGAACATTAAAGCCGCGAAAACCCACATGAAGGGCGGCGAGCCCGCCTACAGCTACCGCCTCACCGAGTACCGGGCGCGTCGGCGACGAGGTCCGCCAGGTCGCCCTCGACAGTCTCGAGCGCGAGGATGGCCCTAAGCGCACATAGGTACCGATTCCGCCAAAGGATTCCTTTGCATTTGGTTTCTTGAATCCGTTCGTTTTCTTCGAATGGGGGCGGAAGACCTCGGGAGTGTGGAATTTGTCGAGGAGTAGGAGCCCGGCAGGATTGCATGGCGCAACCGCAAAATTGCGGACGTACTGGACGAACTTCGAGAAGGCGATGCCCTGATCTTCGGCGAGCACTCGAGGCTTGGGCGTTCCATGCTCGGATGCGTGGAAATTCTATCCATCGCCTCCGATGCCGGCATCCGGGTCTATGCGATCAAGGGATGCTGGAAGCTCGATGAGACCATTCAGAGCAGAATCATAGTAATGGCCTTCTCGATTGCCGCCGAGATCGAGCGCGACCTGATCTCGGCCAGAACCAAAGAGGCGATCAAGGCCCGAAAAGCCTCCGGGCTGCCGCTCGGGCGGCCCTAGGGACCAAGCAAGAGCAAGCTCGACCGGTTTTCCGTTCGGAGATCAAGGCACTGATTGCGAACGGATCAACCCAGAAGTTCATCGCGAAGCGCTACAACGCGACGCCCGGCGATTTCTCAATCTGGATCAAAAATAACTGAATCAAGAAACGCCATGAAGTGCGGTAAATTACTGAACGTCGTCCGGGAATCCCGGCAGTAGCAGCGGGCGATCCGGAGCCCGGAAGAGGTCTTTCGCCCATAGATGTCGAGGCGGGCAATCCGGCAGCCCGCGCCGGGATGCGTCGGACAGCAATCAAGCTTTGCGTCCCGCCACGCCCGAGTGTTGACATAGCCCTTGGCGGAAAGGTCTGTCTTGCAGAGGAGCTGCACCCAGCCGTCCACGGCCCGCCGGACGGCAATCCGTGCGGGCCACTCTCACCTCGCTAGCCAGAATCCGAAGGAATAGGCGGGGCGCGCCGGGACCGCAATCGATTGCTCAAGCGGCCGGCTTCCGGCGAAGCGCGGGAAGGCTGCGATCCAGCCGCCTGGAATCAACTGCCGGGAATTTGCTGCTCGGAAAAGAAGGACGCCCCTTGCTTCCCGGACAAATCCGACTGCCATGCTAGTCGACGTCGGCCCAAACCGGGAATTCTACCGCGCCGCCAGGCAACTTTATCGGGGAAACAACACTGACGCAGGTCGTTGCCAGTCAATGCGTGTTCGCCTCAACAGCATTTGGCGTTCTGAATCGGGCCCCTGTTGTTGAACCAGACAGTGATTATTTTTGACCCATCTGGAAGACATGCCTCTTCAAATCGGTTCGGACTCAAAACCCAAGCTTAGAGTGCGGGCGCGTGGAGTTGATCGCGAAAATCAGTAGTGCAGACGGCAAGGCGGCCGGAAGCGTCATGGACCAGTCCCTCCCCCGCAGAACTATGGCGCAACCAGCCCGGTTAATTGGCCCGCCGTCGAATTTGCCGACAACTTTGCGCCATTCGAGGGCTTCAAATTCCCACAGTTCCAAAAAACGCGCAGTTTCGATGGCGTTGGGCCTCTGGGCAATGGCAATTGTTTGACCTCATTAACCACTGAATCCAACCCCTTGTACACTCCTTCGGTGCAAGTTGCGGGCTAGCCTGAATAGCCAACTGCCGCGAATTGCGTGAAACTTCAGAGGGAGGTGCGCCGGAGGATGCGGTTGCCGAGCAACGGAATCGGGGATCGCCAACTCTTCGTAGCGGACTTGGTGCAGCAGCGGGTTGCGCGTGCGCCGACCCAGCGCGACGACGATCAGCGTCGCCAGTGATCGCAATTGTCGCGGCGGCCCTGAAGAAGTCGCGGAACAGCTTGTGCGCCTTTGCCTGGTCGTAGCCGCGTCCGTCCCATTTGCCGAGGATGCAGTAGAGGGCGCTGGCCATCAGCGTAAAGTAAACAGGACGTCGGCGTCGACTTGCATCGGCACGACGTCGGACAGCGCGGCCATGTGGAAGAAGTTGACTGGGTCGTCGATTGTGTTCTCGACCGCCATATGCCGGACGTAACGGAGGACATACCGCGCCGGCGGCTCGCGCATCCGGTTGGCGACCAGCGGCGTCGGCCTCTCGCGGCCGAGGCCGGCAACGGCGATCTGGCGGACCGCGTCGTCAAGGGTTCGCCGCTTTCGGTTGATTCAGGCGACGTTAGCGAGGAATGTCCGCAGCCTGTCGCCCTACGGCCGGGCCAGAAGCTCGCCGACCATCATTTCGGGATCAGAATCGTGTATTTAGTGAATTGAATTTTCGAAGAATTGGATTTCCGTACAAGGAATCGCTGGAATTTCAAATAGGATCTCTTTGCAGAATGATTGGCGACGTTCAAAGTCCATTATTCCTCTGAGCGAGCCGAGTCTCGTCGCCGTCGCGGCGGCAGAGGCCGAAAGTAGCACTGATCTGCGGAATGGCGCCGGTGAATAGGTCCGTATGGATTCCGCCGCCGGTCTTGTGTCGGCGAGTCAATGATTTTCCGGCGGAGCGGTTCGTGCAAAGCTGAAGGCACCAGCTTGGGCTGGGTGCTTTGCGGTAGTTTCATGCAGTTTCAGCAAAGAGCGTCCCAGGCATAGTTCACTAGGTCATCCCTGCGCGTCCCTTGCATCAAGAACTGCTCCACATATTCTGCACAAAACATCGACATACGCAGCGCACTATCGTAGGTTGCACCCGCAATTTGCGGGGAAAGCAAGATGCCGTTGCAGCGCGCGACGGCAAAGGACTCTCCGGGCGGTTCCACGTCGAATTTGTCGTGGCCGGTGCCTTGGAGACGCACCGAATCGACGGCGTCAACCAACGATACTTCGTCGACAAACCCTTCGCGGGCGGCGTTGACCAGGATGTTGCCCTGTTTCATGCTCGCAAGCGCAGCCGCGTCGATCATGTTCCGCGTGGTGTCTGTCAGTGGGACGTGCAGGGTCGCTAGATCGCATTCTTCCAGCAACTCGGCCAAGGCGACCCGTTTCCAGACCTGCCGCGAAATCCGTTTTGCGCGTTCTGAGTCGAATTCGACCACACGCAACCCGAATGCGGCGGCGAGTGCGGCCATACGTTCGCCGATGGCTCCGTAGCCGACAATTCCCATCGTTCGCCCGCAGAGTTAGGTGGCTTGCGGAGTCGCAGGGCGCCATTTGCCCCGGCGAACCAGTGCGTCTGGATAGAAAGTGCGCTTTCCTATGGCCAGTAGCGGAGCGAAGACAGGGATGCCGCGACGCGCGGCCTCTGCCACTTCGATATCATCGAAACCGGCCCCGCGATTGGCGATGACTTTCAGATCCGAATTAGCGTCGAAGCAGGGGCGACCGATGATTCCCGTACGGACGATCAGTCTCCCGGGGCGGTGTTCGGCCTAGAGAGAGAGATCAATTCGACATGATTCGGATTCGGGTTAGACTGAACGACGGCGAATCCTGTTTCGGTTGGACGCGAAGCGGCGAGCGGCGAAAGCGGCCAACCGGCCACCAATACCTTCCACGGGATACCATCACGAAAACGACGTCAGGATTTCACGCTCGCGCCGGACAACGTAATCGCGCAGCGCGTCACTGATACTCTCTTCCAACTTTGGCGGTTCGTCCTCGTAGCGCTCTAGCATCCTCCTGCACCAGTTGCGGCCTCGCTCGCTAACCGATTTGTACCCGGCGGCGGCCCAGCTTTCGTAACGCTCGTTGTCTTGCACTTCGTCAAGGAAGGGCAAATTTTCGCGCGTATAATCCTCGTCGAAGAAATGCCCGCCTGGGCCTACTCTAGCAAGATCGTTTAGCGCGGTGTCGATGTCATCGAACGAAGCACCGTTCAATAGGGTTTGAAAGCCCAAAATCTGCTGCGCATCGGCGGCAAGCTTGCCCATCGAGATGCAAAGCGAGCCTTCAATTGTGCCGCCGCAGTGTGTCAGCAGATGGCATCCCCCAAGGATGGCTGGGTAAACTTTGAGTATCGAGTCATAGCCTGCATACAGATCGTCCTGCTTCGAGCCGGATTTTGCTCCGTTCGTCCGCCAAGGCACACCATAGTAACGAGCCATCTGGCCGAAGATGTACATAAAAAGCGACACTTCGGGCGAACCGAAGACCGGAGCGCCACTCTTCATATAGACGCCCATCGGTGCCACGCCCATCACGGCACGGCAGCCGGGGCGGATGATCTGAGTAAAGGCGATTCCCGCCAACGCCTCGGCGATGATCTGGGCTGTAGTGGCTAAGGTGTGCACCGGAGTTGATGCACCGTAGAGCACGAAAGGCGACATCAAGAGTGCCTGGTTTTCGGCGGAATAAACGCGAGTGGCGTCGAGCTGAGACTTGTCCCATACCAACGGCGAGTTGCAGTTGAAGATTGCGGTCATCACCACATTTTCATCCACGGTCTCATGCCCGAAAACGATCCGCGCCATTTCGATGCAATCGCGCGCCTGGTATTCCGATTGCGACGATCCCATGATAGGTTTGTCGGTGTTCAGAAAGCTCTGCTCGACCATGTGCAGATGGCGGTGTGGGACTGAGATATCCATCGGTTCCAAGGTATAGCCGCCATTGTATTGCAGTGCCGGGTTCACTTGGTGCAGGCGCATCAGCATCGCCATGTCGGCCGCTGTGGCACTACGGCGCACGCCGTCAAGGTCAATCAGGTTCGGAGTTCCGTAAGCGGGGCCGAAGATCATGTGACGGCCCCCAACGCGGACAGTGCGATCGGCGTTGCGGCCGTGATAATCGAACTCGTCGGGGATCGTGGAGATCAGCTTGCGGATCAATGCGCGCGGGACGTAGATGCGGTGGCCGTCTACATCGGCCCCGGCATCGGACCAAATCGATGCCGACACGTCATCGCGAAACTCGATCCCGATTGTTTCTAGAATCCGCATTGCTTGGTCGTCGATCGCCTCCAGTCCGTCGACCTCCAATACGTTGTAGGCGGGAATGTTCCGGATCGTGGCCGAGGGGTAGACCAGCGGCGCTTTGAGCCGAGACTTTCGGCGCCCGGCGGCACCGCCGCTGCGATGCCGTCGCCGGACCGGGGCAAATTCCTTGTCTTGTTTCATTGGGAATCTCCTGACAGCGAAGTATTTGGCCACAGCAGGGTCCGCGCAATGCCAAAAATACTTGCTCCGCTGCGAAATCTCAGATTACGCCGGCAGATGCAGGTGCTTTGAATCGTCGACTGTTTCTGCCCCGGAGCTGAGTTCGGCAAGGAGCCAGTTATGGAACTTCGATACCGTTTGCGTGGGCGAGGCGCCCTCCGGTTGACACAAATAGTAGCCGTTTTGGGCCAATGCCTCGGTATCGATGGCGGGTACTAGCACGCCGCTTTCCAGGAATTGCTGCATTAGCGGAACGCCAAGCAATCCGATGCCCTGCCCGTCCAGAACCGCCTGCACAAAATTGATATATGAGTCGTAGGAACTCATGCGGACCCGTTGGCCTAGCACTGATCCTTTGTCGCGAAAGTAGTTGGCCCAGGTCGACGATGGGTCAAACGCGGATTCGAACTCGAGAAGAGGTACTTTGGCTAAATCGTCGATCTTCTCGAACGGTCCGTACTTTCCAAAAAAGGCCTGGCTGCACAGCGGAAGAATCTGCTGTCGTTGCAGCAGCACACTGGAAGCGCCACGCCAGTTCCCGGTTCCGTACCTTATCGCGATGTCCACGTCATACTGCACCAAGTTGACAAGATCATGGGACACCAGCAGCCGGAAATCGGCCCTTGGGTCGATGCGCCGGTAGCGGCCGATATTTGGCATTAGCCAGTAGGTTGATACTCCGGAGGTTGTGGCGATCGTGATCAGGCTGTCTTCCTTGGTGTTCTCCATCGATTCGATTTCGTCGACGATCGACCGAAACCCCTGATGGACCGTGTGCGACAGTCGACGTCCTGCGCGGGTCAGCTTGATGCTGCTCTGACCTCGGAGGAATAGCTCGAAACCCAGGAATTTCTCCAGCCGGCGCACCTGACGCGATACTGCAACTCGCGTAACGTTCAACTCTTTGGCGGCCTCGGTGAAACTTTGATTGCGCGCCGCGGCCTCGAACGCGAGCAGTGCCTTTAGCGGCGGGAGTTTCCGAAGACCCAGTGCCAGCTTTCTATCCAGCCCCTTGTGCTATGCGCCTCGGCTTCAAGCGAGTAGAAGGCGTAACGTCAGGTTACTCGGAGGGTCAATTTTTTACAATACCGCCCGGTATTGTATTTGTGCAAGACTATTCGTTGCAAGAATCTGCGAAGAACATAGATGAACGATAGATCGCCCGAAGCGAGCTCAATCGAATGCCGAAATCTTTGGAAGATATTCGGCCAGCGCGCAGATGAGGTGCTGGCGGCGGCTCGAGACGGCAAGGTCAGCAAGGACGAGGCATTGAAGAAATTCGGCTGCGTCATTGGTGTGGCCGATGCCAGTTTCAGTGTACGAAGAGGCGAGATCTTTTGCATCATGGGATTGTCGGGCTCGGGCAAATCCACGATCCTGCGGCACGTCAATCGGTTGATCGAACCGACCGCGGGATCCGTCCATGTCGGCGGTCAAGATGTGATGAGCCTGTCCAAAAGGCAACTTCGCGCACTGAGAGCCCGCAAGATTGGCATGGTGTTCCAGCACATGGCGCTATGGCCGCACAAGACGATTTCCGGCAACGTGGCCTTCGGGCTGGAAGTTCAGGGCGTCGAGAAAAAGGCATGCCGCGAGGCCGCAGAGGAGGCTCTTGAGAAGGTGGGGCTCCGCGGCTGGGGACACCGCTATCCAGATGAATTGTCCGGGGGCATGCAGCAACGGGTTGGTCTCGCCCGCGCACTAGCTGCCGATCCCGATATTCTGCTGATGGACGAGCCCTTTAGCGCCCTTGACCCGCTGATCCGCCGAGATTTGCAGGACGAATTCCTCACGCTGTCCGAGAATGCGCGCAAGACAACGCTTTTCATCACCCACGATCTCGACGAGGCAATGCGCGTAGGGCACCGGATTGCGGTGATGAAAGACGGGCGCATCGACCAGATCGGCTCACCCGAGGCCATCGTGCTGCACCCTGAGACCGACTATGTAGCGCGGTTCGTCGGTTCGATCTCGACGCTAAAATACATTTCCGCCTCGGAAATCGCGAGTGCCGGAGAGGTGGCTGTCGATGCCCCCGGCATTGGCCCCGACGCGACGCTGCCCGTGCTGATTAGGCAGCTTGCCAACGGCACTGACCATTTGGCGGTCAAGGACGGCGATAGGCTGATCGGACGGATCGGGCGGCCAGAAATCCTGGCCGCCGTGGAACGCGATCTAGAGCGGAGGTGAGGCGATGGACCAGTTCCTTAACCCCTTCGACTACATTTATGTACCGTTCGGGTCTTGGGCCGAAAGAACGCTGGACTGGATCGTTGGCCACAGCCGCGCCACGCTGCTGACCGCGAAAGTACCTGTGCAGAGCTTTCTGGAATTTGTGCAGGGCAGCCTCGAGGCGATCCCGCCGCTCATCGGGATCATCGGCATGGCGGTTGTCGGCCGGCTTCTGGAAGGGTGGCGATTGGCGCTGACCGGCGTCATATGTCTGACGCTGATCGGGCTGATGGGCGCTTGGCAATCTGCGATGACGACGCTTTCAATTGTCATTGCCGCCGTCACAATCTGCGTGGTCGTCGGCTTGCCCATTGGCATACTGGCCGCTCGAAGCGACCGGTTTTTCCGCATACTTCGTCCCATACTAGACCTGATGCAGACAATCCCCAGCTTCGTCTATCTGGTGCCGGTCGTTATGCTCTTTGGCATCGGGGACACGCCGGGAGTGATCGTAACCTGTTTTTTCGCCGTCTCCCCGCTTATTCGATTGACCAATCTCGGAATTCGCGAGGTGCGCGAAGATCTCGTCGAGGCTGCTCGCGCTTTCGGAGCCAGCGAAGCGCGGACGCTATTCGGCACTCAGCTTCCATTAGCCCGTCCCTCTATCCTCGCGGGGCTGAACCAGACCGTCTTGCTGTCTCTGTCCATGGCGGTGGTGGCGTCGATGATCTCGGTCGCGGGGCTGGGGAGGATTGTGCTGGAGGGCATCGGGCGGCTCGATTTCGGGTCTGCCACCGTGGGGGGCCTCGGCATTGTGCTGACCGCGATCACCGTCGATCGCTATGTTCAGGCGCTGGGCGCCGCGCGTTCTCGAACCAGAATGGGTGCCTGAGCCGTGGACTGGTCTACTCTCCTCGATCCTTTCGCGACGATCAATTTGCCTCTGGCGGACTGGGCCAATGACGGGATGCGTTGGCTTACTTCGAACTACCGCAGCGTATTCCAAGCGATCAAGGCAATTGTTAAACTGGCGCTGGATCTGGTCGAAGACGGGCTGCGCAACGCGCCGCAGACGCTGCTCTTGATCTCTTTCTCTGCGTTTGCCTGGCAGGTCGTGAACAGGGCAACCGCGATTCTGGTATTCTGCGCATTGTCGACAATCGGCATCATTGGCGCGTGGGACCCGGCGATGACTAGTCTAGCAGTACTGGTCACTGCCGTGTCAATCTCAACATTGGTGGGCCTGCCGCTGGGCATCCTGTGCTCGCGCGTCAACTGGGTTTGGAGCATCGTTCGCCCGGTTCTGGACTTCATGCAAACGATCCCTTCCTTTACATACCTCGTACCGGTCATCCTGCTTTTCGGCATCGGCAACGTGCCCGGTGTCATCGTCACCGCCTTCTTCGCAACGCCGCCGCTTGTGCGGCTGACCAATCTCGGCCTGCGCGAAGTTCGCGCCGACCTGGTCGAGGCGGCGGACGCATTCGGCACCTCGCCAATGAAGCGGCTTTGGTCCATCGAACTGCCACTGGCGCGCCCGGTTATCATGGCGGGCATCAATCAGACTGTCATGCTGTCGCTGGCCATGAGCGTCATCGCCTCGATGATCTCGGTCGCCGGGCTGGGGCGGCTTGTACTTGTGGGAATCAGCCAGCTAGACCTCGCCCGCGCATCCGTCGGCGGTCTGGGCATTGTCCTACTGGCTATCGTATTCGACCGCATCACACAGGGATTCGGTTTCACCCGCCGTGATCGCGGAAATCTCGGGCTCTGGGAACAGGGCCCAATCGGATGGCTTCGTGCAACTTTCAAACCGCAGGGCCAATTCAATTCCAAATCCAACCAAGGAGGACATAATGAGTGCTTTTGAAATCAAACTTGGCGTCGCCGCGCTGGCGGGCGGCTTAGTGGCTAGCGCCGCCGTCACGGCCGAAATTACGGCGATCAGCACCGGACGGACAGATCACCAGCTGATCTACGAAGTAATCGAGGAAGGCCTCGCCGCGCTCGGCTACGAGAACGGCGAAATGTTGACGGGCAACTACCCAGCCATTCATCTTTCCATCGGCCAGGGCGACGCGCATTACACCGCCGTCCATTGGAAACCGCTACATAACGACTTCTACGCCAATTCCGGAGGCGACGACGCGCTGATGCGCGCCGGGCCGATGTACACGAACGCAATGCAAGGCTATTTCGTCGACATCAAAACGGCCGAGGCGAACGGAATTACGGCGCTGGCGCAAATGAAGGACGACGCGATCAAGTCGCTTTTTGACACCGACGGCGACGGCATGGCCAACCTGACCGGCTGCAATCCCGGCTGGGGCTGCGAAAAGGTGATCGAGCACCATCTCGACGCATATGAGCTGCGCGACCACATCAACAATGACAAGGGCGAATATTTCGCGCTGATGGCCGACACGATCGCGCGCTACAAGGCCGGCCAGCCGATCTTCTATACGACCTGGGCGCCAAACTGGATCATGGGCGTATTGCAGGAAGGCCGCGACGTAATGTGGCTGAACGCACCCTTCTCGTCTCTGCCCGGCGACCAAGGGAGCAATACTGAATGGCCGGACGGGCGCAACCCGGGCTTCGGGGTCAACGATAACTATATTCTGGTCAACAGGGAGTTTGCAGAGGCCAATCCCAAAGCAATGGCGTTTTTCAATGGCTTGCGCATTTCGGTTCCCGACCTTAGCGCAATGATGTTGCGGATGAACGATGGCGAGAAAGAGCCGCATCAGCTTGAGCAAATTGCCAAGGACTGGATAGCGGCCAACCAAGCCGACTGGGACGAGTTGATCGCAGCGGCGATGGCCAGCGAATAAGCTCGTCTACTTATGGCCCGCCCTTCGGGGCGGGTCGCACAAACTTTGCGAAGACCGGAGAGCAACCGAGATGGCAATTCTTTTCCATTGGGACGGCGCGACTCCCGAGTATTGGCACGGCGCTTTCGAGGCAGCCGGATGCGGGATCGATATCCGGTCCTTCGACGCGCCGGGCGATCATGCCGACGTCGACTTCGCCGTCGTCTGGGCGCCGCCCGCCGGGAGGCTGAAGGCCTTTCCCAACCTAAAATACATCTTCTCCATCGGAGCCGGCGTGACCCATATCACGTTTGATCCGGATTGGCCCGCCCACGTGCCCATCGTACGGCTGCAGGATCGCCTTCTGGTTCTTGATATGTCTTGCCACATTATTTATTGGGTGCTGCACTTTCACCGGTTCTACGCCCGCTACGCCCGCCAACAAGCGGCTAGACAGTGGCTGCGCCACCGCTATCCCGAGAACTCCGAGCGCCGCGTCTCGATCCTCGGGCTCGGACAAACCGGACAGGATGCCTGCATCCGGCTTCGCGATCTTGGCTTTCAGGTCACTGGCTGGGCGCGTTCTCCCAAGGCGATCGAGGGCGTCAGTTGCCTCGCTGGCGACGCAGCTTTCGAAACAGTCGTCCGCGAGGCGGATATCCTTGTGAACCTGCTTCCGCTGACCGATTCCACGACCGGCATCCTGAACGCCTCCGTCTTCAATCGGATGCCGGAGGGAAGTTTCGTCATCAATTGCGGCCGTGGCTCCAGCATTAACGACGACGACCTGCTTTCGGCGCTAGACAGCGGCCGCATTGAAGGCGCCGCGCTTGATGTCTTCCGAGAAGAGCCTCTGCCGGAAGACAGCCCATACTGGCATCATCCCGGTGTTTCGGTGACGCCCCACTCGGCAGCGCCGACCAATGAACGCTCGGCCGCGGAATTCATTGCCGCGCAGATCCGTCTTGCCATGGATAGCCGCGCTCCCGCCCCCATCGTCGATCTGGAGCGCGGATACTGAGCTTGTGCCGCGCCCTTCCATCATTCCCCGCCATGACGACAGCAACGGCTGGTGGGCGACCCTGCCTCCGCCGCCGCCCGCCAAACACCTAACCGGCAATCACCGCGTTCAGACAGCCATCGTCGGCGCCGGGATCTGCGGGATCGCGGTGGCGCACCGCCTGGGCCAGCTCTGCCCCGGCGACGGCATCGCTCTGATCGAGGCCGAACGCGCGGGCTTCGGCGCATCGGGCCGCAACGCCGGCTTCATGCTTAACGTACATTCGCACGGACCGCCCAAACGCACCGATATCTTGCGCCGCAACATGCAACTGTGGGAAAGCGGATTGTCCGATCTGCGGCGCATGGCATGCGAGTTTCAGATCGACTGCGACTGGCACGAATTCGGCCGTATCTATGGCTCGGCCGGACCCGATGGCGAAAAGCATATCGACGAGATTGCCGAAACGCTCGATCAGCTTGGGCTGGCGCACGACTGGATGACCGGGGACGCTATGGAGACCCGTATAGGCACCCGATTCTACCGGCGCGGGCTTTATACGACGGGCAGCGCGCTGGTGAACCCTGCGGCGCTGATGCGCGGCCTCGCCCGGCACTTGCCGACGAACGTCTCGCTTTTCGAGGAAGCCCCGGTCGTCGAGTTCAAAACCGAAGGCGACGCCTTTATCGTCGAGACCGAGACCGGACGGGTTTTGGCGGACCGTCTGGTAATGGCCGCAGGCGTTTTCCTTCGTCAGTTCGGAATTGCCGCGGGCCGCTATATATCGATGGCGACCTATGCCAGCCTCACGGACCCGCTTTCGGACGGCGAACTCGCGCTCTTGGGGACGAACGAACCATTTGGACTTCTGGCCAGTTCGGAATACGGCGCGACGATCCGGTTAACCAACGACAAGCGCCTCTTTTTTCGCAACCTGTTCGAATTTTCTCCGAATGCACCCACGCCGGCCCCGAGGGTTACCCAAATTAGCAAGCTGCACCGAAACGGTATGCTCAACCGCTGGCCCGACTTAAAAAAAACACGGTTTGCCCATTGCTGGGGCGGGACCATAGCATTTACTTGGAACGACGGCGCGATTTTCGGTGAATATGCCCCTGGCCTCTACGCAGTATTGACAAATGACGTTTCTCCCATGACCCGCGCCGCCGCCGCAGGCCGCTTGCTGGCCGATTTGATGGAGGGCGAAGAAAGCGATCTGTTGAGCCTGCAGCTGGGAATTCCCGGCGCCAGCCGCCTTCCGCCGCGGCCGTTCCTGGATATCGGAATCGCGATCCGTCGCAGATTGCTGCAAGTCGCAGCTCGAAAGGAGTTTTGATTGACGGAATCTTCAACGATTTGCAACATGAATTAGGAAACGGCCTAGGCAACTAAAATAATTTAAAAATTGATCGAATTTTGACGAATCGTCCGGTTTTAACGAGTTTCGCAATCGCAAATTGCATCACGCTACGTCATTCGGATTACCCGCCCAAAATTCGCCGGCTGGACTGTCTTCATGAAGGCGATGCCATCCAGCAAGTCCAGCGACCCCTCCTGAAATGACTTAGGCACGGCGGCCCTCTCAATTGTGGCACGAGTTCGCGCCGTTCCTAACCGACATTATTCTGCGGACTTGCATGGGCCTCTCCCGGTCTCACACGCTTGTGGCACTCTTCGCTCCCGTTCGCACTAGAGCGCGGAGCAATCGGTCGAACGCGGGCAAAATTATCGGGCACCTGCTTGCCTCGATCCGATATGGCGAAATATTTTCGCTATATCGACACGTTGGAGCGATATGTCGGCGAGATCGGCACATCGGGAACGGGCGTCGATGGGAGCAAGACTCGTCGACATGACTTTCGATCCCTGTTGCCGCTTCAACGGCCTTCCGAATCTGCCGCCGGATTCGGAAAACGGCGACAAAGCCTATTCTTCGCCGCAACATAGGAGCGCAGGGCTCTGGCGGAACCACGGGTCTCCAAGGAGTTCATCCCGAACCAAGCGATGCTGGTAAACTCGATCCCCTGCTCGAAGCTCAGGCGAGTTCCGAGATCCAGAACATCGTAACGACGACCGACCGCTTGTTCCGCTATTCAACCGACGCTTCGGGTCAAACCGTTCCAGCACCAAAGAGAACCTGCGCAATCGCGCCGCACTGTACCGAGGATACGAGAAGCAGAAGCAACGCCCGGATTCGCCCGCCACGGCGGGCGAAGTCTGGCGAAAGATCAAAAGCGCGGAGCCGGTTACGCGCATAACGCCGGGAACGAAAATGACCGATGATGCAACCGGCCAAGTCATCTACGCGCCGCCGGACGGCGAGGACGCTCTCGGTAGCAATCTGGCCAAAAGCGCTACATCCACGAGGCCGAGGCGGTCGACCCGCTGATTCGGCTAGCCGCCATAAATTTCCGGCGCGAGGCGAACCACCCGTTTGTCGACGGAAACGGCCGGACTGGACGCGTTCTGAACCTTTTCTACCTCGTCGACAAGTGCCTGCGTGACATTCCCGCCCTCTCTTTCAGTCGGCACGTCATCCGAACCAATGCTATCTACTGCCGGTGTCCGCTTGAATTGACGACCGAACAAGAATGGGAAAAGTGGATACTCTTAATTCTCGAAGCTATCGGATCGACAGCTGAATGAACCACGGCGAAGTTCCAAGCAATCCGGGAATTCCTCGCCAAGACGGCCGCCGCAATTCGACAGGGGATGCTGAAGATCTAGTTCCGCGAACTAGCGGAACTGATCTTCGTAAATCCATACTGCCGCATCAGCGGAGCGGTCAAAGCGGACATCGCCAGGCATCAGACAGCTGCCGTCAACCTGTAGGCTCTTTCTGCCAAAGGCATTCTCGTAAAAATCGAGGCCAGACGCGAAAATCTCTACATAAGCCCGCCGCTCCTGGCGCTTCCGACGGAGCGCGAGCGGCTTCGCGCTCCGTGGAGGCGTCATAGCGCCGCCTGCATGGCTTGGCTGGTGCGCCTGATCGGTGCCAGATGCCGCTTCCCGACAGGCGAACGAATGCCCAACTGTCCCAGCAAAATTCAAATCACGGCTAGGCTACGACACGGAAGAGTGCTTATAAGCGCGGTGACTCAAGCAAGGCGGAACTCCCGCGCATTCGCCATCCGGACGATCTGAAACCGGATGAGCTTGGAATTCCATTCCGGGTTCCGGACCAGGGCCGGGCAACGGCCAGTTTCGAGTCGCAGCGCGAAAGACTGCGACGAATTCGAGTACATGCCCGCGACGTTGAAGGCACGGCTACCCCGTCTCGACGCGTGGTTCCGAGAACGCCCGCAGTTGGCGGGGGGCAATATGGCCGGTTCGTCGACGGTGCGCCTCCCGAGTCCGCCAAAGACACCGACCCCATCCGCCAATAAAGTCGCGAACGCTAGATCGAAACCGCCCGGAAGGAAAAGCGCGTGCGGGCTGAGGTGCTCGCGAGCGAAATGGACTCGACTCACGGTGCGGGCGAGGAATGGCCAGACACTTGCCGGACGCGAATTCCAGGAAACGGAACAGGTTCAGCAGCCGTAGCGGACCGGACAGCATCTCCTCGTCGGGGCGCTGGCCCGCTATCCGACGCATCCGCCTGAACGCGCAAGGCGTCCACTTGAGCTAGAATTCCGACCGGAAGCGCAGGCGCAGCTAGGTCGGGATAACGGCGATTCCGCTCCGAACCGACGCAGCCCTTTCGGCGAGCCGGCAGGATGCCAGTCCCCGGGGCGAAACAAGCGCAGCTATGGCGGGCCGTCGACGTTCGACGAGCGTTCCGAATGCCTGCGCCCGCCGCCTGGAATCAAAGGAATCTCTGGAAATTTCCGGCCAGGGCGGAATCCGTCCTGAAAAAAAGAAATATGAATTGCAAAGTTGCAAGACACCGAATTGGAATCCTGCCAACTTGGATCAGCTGGCGAAACATGCCATGAAAAAATCCGGCGCTAAATTTCGTCGGCGATTCCGAGATTTGCTTCGTTCCGAAAAAATATTGTTCGATTTAGGACCGCCGAACTACGGGAGTAGCGCCAATCAGCGAAGCAGGCGAGGAGACCGTCCAAATGCGCAAGCCCAATATTCTCATTTTCATGACGGACCAGCTGAACGGGACGCTTTTCCCGGACGGTCCGGCCGAATGGCTTCACGCGCCGCACCTCAAGCGACTGGCCGAACGTTCGGTCAGGTTCAGCCGCGCATATACGCCGTCGCCGCTTTGCGCGCCCGCTCGCGCGTCGTTCATGACAGGCCAGCTGCCAAGCGCCACGCGGGTTTACGACAATGCAGCCGAGTTTTCTTCGGAATTGCCTACATTCGCGCATCATTTGCGGCGCGCCGGATACTATACCTGCCTATCGGGAAAAATGCATTTTGTCGGCCCGGACCAGCTTCACGGATTCGAAGAGCGCCTGACAACGGACATTTATCCCGCGGACTTCGGATGGACGCCCGACTACAGGGCTCCGGATTTCAGAGTCGACTGGTGGTACCACAATCTAGGCTCGGTAAGCACAGCCGGGATCGCCGAAATCACTAATCAACTCGAATACGACGACGAAGTTGCCGCGATGGCGTCGCAGAAGCTCTACCAGCTTGCTCGCGGGCACGATGAACGTCCCTGGTGCCTTGCAGTTAGCTTTACTCATCCGCACGACCCGTATGTTGCGAGGCGGCGTTTCTGGGACCTTTACGACGACTGCAAGCACCTTGACCCCGAAGAGGGACCGATCCCTCCCTCGGACCGCGACAGTCATTCGCTCAGAATCCTAGCTGCCTGCGATCACGAAAACCATCCGTATTCGGAAGATCATGTCCGCCGCGCGCGGCGCGCGTATTTCGCAAATATTTCGTACGTCGATGAAATTATCGGCAATTTGCTGTCGATTCTTTCGGACACAAGGCAAGAACAAAACACCTTGGTGGCGTTTCTTTCCGATCACGGCGATATGATCGGAGAGAAAGGCCTTTGGTTCAAAATGAGTTTCCATGAAGGGTCCTGTCGAGTGCCTCTTATGATTTCGGCTCCCGATCTGCAGCCCTCCCGGGTCGACAGGCCAGTCAGCACCATGGATGCCGCGCCGACATTCGCCGAAATTGCTGGATCCGACATGAGCGAAGTGTCGCCGTGGACGGAAGGCGAAAGCCTTTTTTCCGGCGTGAACGGGAATGGAAGCGAAGGTCGGCCGGTATTGATGGAATATGCCGCCGAAGCATCATTGGCGCCGATGGTGTCCGTGCGCGCCGAAGGCTGGAAATTCAACCGTTGCAAAACGGATCCCGATCAGCTTTTCAACCTTGACAAGGATCCGACCGAAAAATGCAATCTCGCGCAAGATTCCAGTTACGAAGAGGTTTTGGCGAGATTTGCATCAATTGTCGAAAGTCGCTGGGATCTGGAAGCATTCGACAGAGACGTGCGAGAATCCCAGGCTCGGCGCATCGCCATCAACGAATCGCTTAGACTTGGCATGCATTTTCCCTGGGACTACCAGCCGCTGCTGAAGGCCGCCGAGAGGTATCAGCGGAATCACAAGGATCTGAACAAATTCGACGACGCTCAGCGATTCCCCAAGGGCGAATAGGCGTGAGAGACATGGAATCGGATTTTATAGTTGTCGGCGCCGGCTCGGCCGGGTGCGCTTTGGCATCCAGACTCTCGGAAGACGCCCGGAGCAGAGTTCTCGTGGTCGAGTTCGGCGGTTCGGATGCAGGACCACTGATCCAGATGCCGGGCGCTCTCTCCTACCCGATGAATATGAAGACCTATGATTGGGGGTTTTCGACCGAACCCGAGCCATATCTCGACGGTAGGAGCCTTGCCGTACCAAGAGGCAAGGTAATTGGCGGGTCATCGTCAATCAACGGAATGGTATACGTTCGAGGACATGCGCAGGATTACGACTTCTGGTCGGAAGGCGGCGCCCTAGGCTGGGCGTACGCGGACGTACTGCCCTATTTCAAGCGCATGGAATCCTGGCACGGAGGACAATCCGAATGGCGGGGAAGCAACGGTCCGCTCCACGTTACTCGCGGAACCATGGAAAATCCGCTGTTTCAAGCATTTGTCGAGGCGGGAAAGCAGGCCGGCTACGAGCTAACGCCTGACTACAACGGCGAAAAGCAGGAAGGCTTCGGCGCCATGGAGCAAACTATTTGGCAAGGACGCAGGTGGTCCGCCGCCAGCGCCTATCTCAAGCCTGCGCTCAAAAGGCGGAATGTCGATCTGGTTCGGGGATTCGTTCGCCGAATCACATTTGAGGAAGGACGCGCAACGGGCATTGAAATAGAGCGCAAGGGTCGAGTCGAACGCATTTCCGCGCGGCGAGAGGTCGTCATTTCCGCTTCCGCGATCAATTCGCCTAAAATCCTTCTGCTTTCGGGAATTGGCCCTGGAGCCGAATTGGCGGACATGAACATCGAGGTCGTCGCCGACCGACCGGGCGTAGGCAGAAATCTGCAGGACCACGCCGAAATCTATATTCAGCAGGAGTGCGTAGCGCCGGTGTCGCTCTTCAAATACTGGAATTTGGTCGGGAAGGCGCTGGTCGGAGCGAGATGGCTCATTTTCAAAGACGGTCCGGGGGCTTCGAACCAATTCGAAGCCTGCGCGTTCGTTCGATCCGCGCCCGGCGTAGGCTACCCCGATATCCAATACCACTTCCTGCCCATTGCCGTGCGGTATGACGGCAAATCGCACGCAGCCGGCCACGGGTTCCAAGCGCATGTCGGGCCCATGCGCCCTAAATCCCGAGGCAAAGTGTGGTTGCGGTCGCCGGACCCTCGCGACGCGCCGCGGATTCTTTTCAACTACCTCAAGGAAGAAGATGATCGACGCGACTTCAGGACGTGTATTCGACTAACGCGAGAATTGTTCGCTCAAAACGCGTTCAAGCCGTATGCCGGCGCGGAAATCCAGCCGGGTAGAAACGCGGTTCGCGACGAGGAGCTCGACGAGTTCGTGCGCCAAAACGTCGAGAGCGCTTACCATCCGTGCGGCACATGCAAAATGGGCGCCAAGGACGACTTGCGTTCCGTTGTCGATCCGGAATGCCGAGTGATCGGAGTTGATCGCCTGAGGGTTGTCGACGTTTCCATCGTGCCGCGTATTACAAACGGAAACTTGAATGCGCCGGCAATCATGATCGGGGAAAAGGCGAGCGATCATTTGCTTGGGAAAGACCCGCTTCCTCGATCCAATGCCGCGCCTTGGATTCATCCGAATTGGCAAAATACTCAAAGATGATTTCCGGTGGCCGAATACGACGGATTCTCGAAAATGCTGTCATAATCGGCATGCACGATTCTACGCTCGCTTCGAAGCGCGGCACCCGGCAGTCCTGCGGACTCGGATGAAGAGTAAATTTCGCGAAAAGGGAATTGACGGCTCGAGGCATTCACCGCTGGTACGCGGCAGAACTGGAATCCCAACGCGCAGACCGTCGGTTGCGTTGTCCCGAGCCATGGCGCATCGGCGGCCTGGACCGAATGGAGCACCGCGACCGGCGGGCCTGCATGCGGATGGCAGCGACCTTCGACCTGCCGGCGATACTGCCCCGACCGAAGACCGCTAGCCCTTCGAATTTCACCGGAAAAGGGAGAAAATCGGGAGTGGCCGCAAAGTGCGAAAGACTGGAACGGAGTTCGAAAAATTTAACCAGAAATAGAGCTATAGTAGTGTTTCGTTACTTCGGAGCACTTCGAATATGATTACCATTTGTGAGGAAATCCTTTTGCTCGCGCTCGACTACGACACTGGCTGGCTGAACGCGGATCTCCCCGGTCGTCATATAGGAACCGCGCTTGGAGGAGCTATCTTGATGGATCTCGCGCACTCCAATCGCGTCGACGCCGACTTTCGAAATCTATTTTTCGTGAGCCCCCGAACCGTTCGGTGAAACAGTGCTTGACGATGCGCTGTCGCAAATTGCCGCGACCGGGAAAAGCTTGCCAACTGATCAATGGGTTCGAACATTCGCAAAACAGCGCGAATCCGTCCAGAGTCTGCTGATTGACAGAATAGTGGTACGAGGGCTTTTTGTTCGCGGTAAATATGATCGCCCGCGGATGTTCGGCTTCCGAGGGAGTGCGGAAGAAGGCAGGAGAACGGTAAAAGAAGTCCGGCGGCGGGTCGGCGGTGTGTTAGTTTGCGGCGAAATACCCGATCCGTGCGACATCATGATCATTGGCTTGGTTGACATCTGCGGTTTTTGGCATTCGCTGCTCGACCCAATTTAATTTGTCCGCCTCAAGCGAAGGATCGAACAAATCGCGAAGATGGATCTTATCGGTCGAGCGGTGGCGCGCGTAATTAAAGAACAGAAGTCGTGAAACGCGGTTTCATTCTGTTCGGAATAGCATTCGATTTGCCGGCGGCGACTTGACCGTCGGTCCTCCGGTTGCTGCGCTGTTGAACGCAATTTCGCGAACGAATCCTTCGGCGAAATTTTGCTCGGCTTTTTATTTCCCTGTACCGTCGTCAAATCTTTGGCGCGGCCGACGCCAGCTTATATGCAAACTAACGGCAAGCTAGCCAAATTTTCCTGTCGCTTGACGGGGAGTTCGTGCAGCGGGACCGAAAAAATTTTTTCAAGATCGCGGCGAAATTTTGAAATTGATGGACACCAAGTGAACGCTCTGGCAATTGTGACTAGGAACTCGAGACTGAAAATCCCGGTCTCCTCGGCGCAAGCGAAGCAAATTCCGTGAACAAATCGCTTGGTGATTTTGTGACGGCTCTATCCATGGCGGCCGAGGCCGGGTGCGGCTGCAAAACGGATTCAGCATCACGAAGTTCCTAAAAATTTTGGAACAGAGCGGCAACGCGCCGAAGCATTGACGAAAGTGCGATGGCCGAGGGGATTCGAATGCCAATCATGCGGGTGCGCGAAGTGCTGACGCCCCGAGTATACGGACCCTTGGCCATACAGCGCGTGCGACCGGCGGACCTCGTCTACCGCTTGGACGCTGTTCGAGCGCATTTAGCTGCGGATGACCACCTAGCACTAGGGTTTCTTCCAGATCGCCCATTACGAGAAGGGAATCTCGACGATGGAACTGTCGCGGCCACTCAGCATTTCCTCCTTGCCGAACTTGCTCCGGTTCGAAGGGGCTGTCTGGCCGGACTCGGTTCAACCTTGAACCGGGAATTCGCGAAATCGCCGCTTAGTTCCCTTCGTCGACTACGGCGCACTAAATTGGTCGCGCTAGCGGCACGCGACTAGGCGGCTGACGATGCGACGGGAATAGCGTCTTTCTTCTGACAAAGCGGAAAAATTTCAGGCATTTCCAATAAATCGAGATTGCAAAGGCACTAGGACATATGCGACGCAGCCGCCAACCGGAATATTGTCTCTTGTCAGCATTAGAATGCAATTTACGCTTTATTTCTTCCGCCAGTTTGATCGGCAGGGATTTCGCAGGCGGGGAAAACGGTCTGCGATCAGCCAAGTGTCCTTTTCGGAGACAACATTTTCAGCGGCTTTGGCAAAGTCATTGAAAGCTGAAATGCTTGATATCCACGACACAACAGAACAGGTCCGGAACAAATAAAATGACTCAAATCCGGGTTGGCATCGACATAGGCGGCACGTTTACGGACATAGCGCTAGAAAATCGAGGCGTCTTGACCACCTGCAAAGTGCTTACCGATTCCGCGCGACCCGAGGCGGCTACCATGGAAGGCATCAGAATTGCCGCCAACGGCTCTGGAATTGAACTTTCCGACATCGAGCAGGTGATCCACGGAACTACCTTGGTAACGAATGCGCTCATTGAGAGAATCGGCGCGAAAACCGCCTTCATTACGACCGAAGGGTTTAGGGACGTAATCGAAATGCGTTCGGAAAACAGATTCGAGCAGTACGACTTAAATCTCAAGTTGCCCGAACCGCTTGTCCCGCGGAAGCACCGGTTTACCGTTTCGGAACGGATCGGTCCAAATGGCGAAGTACTCCTGGCGCTAGATCCCGAGGAAATAGAACGCCTTGCCGCTCGCATAGCTGACGGTGAATTCGAATCCGTCGCAATCGGATTCCTGCATTCGTACGCAAATGACGCTCATGAAACCATGATGGAGAACGCTCTGCGCGCCGCCGCGTCCGAGCTTTCGATTTCCCGGTCGTCGTCCGTTTCTCCGCAAATGCGGGAACTTCCCAGATTTAACACGGTTATCGCCAACGCATTCGTCAAACCCCGGATTGCCAACTACATCGAACGGCTCGTTGCGCTGCTTCGCAACCAAGGCATCGACTGTCCGATACTAATGAATCATTCGGGCGGCGGCCTTATCAGCGCCGAAACCGCGGCAGAGTTTCCCGTGAGGCTTTTGGAATCAGGTCCCGCGGGCGGAGCGGTTTTCGCTGCGCGCCTAGCCGAGGCGCACGGGATTCGCCGCGCGCTTAGCTTAGACATGGGCGGTACGACCGCCAAAATTTGCCTAATCGAAAACGGAACGCCAAAAACCGCGAACACGTTCGAAGTGGCCAGAACCTATCGATTCAAGAAAGGTTCCGGAATGACGGTCTCAACCCCTGTCGTCGAAATGGTTGAAATCGGAGCGGGCGGCGGGTCGATCGCCGCGGTGGACACGCTCGGGCGCATGCGGGTCGGTCCTCGTTCGGCCGGTTCGGAACCCGGCCCCGCCTGCTACATGCGCGGCGGCGTCGAGCCAACGGTGACGGATGCAAACCTACTCCTAGGCCGGCTTGATCCGAAAGGGTTTTCCGGCGGCAAGATTCCGCTGAATAAACAATTTTCCAGGGACACTGTCGATCATCGTTTACGAAAGGCTGCCAATTTAACTGTATCCGAAGCCGCATTCGCGGTCACGGAGACGGTTGACGAAAACATGTCGAATGCCGCGCGGGCTCACGCAATTGAGAGCGGTCGGGATATCGAGAAATTTACGTTGGTTGCATTTGGAGGCGGCGCACCTCTCCACGCATGCCGCCTCGCGGAAAAACTGGGAATTGACCGGATTGTCGTGCCGCCGGGAGCCGGCGTCGGGTCCGCTATCGGGTTTCTTCGAGCGCCTTTCAGCTACGAGTCCGTGAGAGGGCTATTCCAGCGCCTGCAGGAGTTTGACGTTGACGAAATCAACGCCGCGCTGGCGTCGATGGAATCTGAGGCGCAAGCCTTCGTCCGGGCGGGCGCGGGCGATGTCCCAACCGCCACGCGCCTTGTTGCGCACATGAGGTACGCCGGACAAGGCTGGGAAATACCGGTTGGACTAACCTATAAAAAGTTCAAGCGAAAGCATCGAACATTGATCTTGGATTCTTTCGAAAGAGCCTATGCAGCCCTTTTCGGCCGCACTATCGAGCGACTTCCGGTGGAGATAACGAACTGGTCCCTTACCGTTTCGACGGATACGCCGCCCGTTGGCCGCCTTGAGCCGAGCTTGAAAGCCATCCCCGCGGATGTGTCGGGACATCGCGATTTGGTAGACGCCGCATTGCGAAAAATCGTAGCAGCAGCCGAGGTGCGCCGTGCCGAAATGGAACCCGGGCAATGGATCGAGGGCCCGGCCATAATATTTGAGGATGAAACATCGACGATCATTACGTCGGCCTACAGGGCGGTAATTCAAAACGACAGTTCAATACTTGCGACGCGGAAGGTGAATTGACAATGAAGCCAGCCTCGATCGACTACCAGATCATGTGGGATCGCCTGGTCGCCGTGGTTGAAGAACAGGCGACGACGCTCGTTCGAACCGCTTTTTCCACGAGCGTGCGCGAAGCCGGCGACCTTTCCGCCGGCCTATTCGACCGGAAGTGCAGAATGCTGGCACAGGCTGTTACGGGAACCCCCGGGCACGTCAACGCGATGGCGGAGAGCGTTTCGCACTTCGCTCGCGAGATCGGGCAGCGAAACATCTTCGACGGAGACGTATACGTAACAAATGACCCATGGCAGGGAACCGGCCACCTACATGACGTGACCATGGTTACGCCAGTGTTTCGCGAAGGACGCCATATCGGATACTTCGCTTGCACGGCCCATGTCGTGGACATAGGCGGCCGCGGATTCGGGCCGGACGCGCACGAAGTCTACGAAGAAGGATTGCTAATTCCTATTTGCAAGTTCGCCGAAAAGAGGACGGTTAATCCCCTTCTACTTAGGCTGGTACGCGCCAACGTACGCACGCCGGACCAGACGGTAGGCGACTTGTTTTCCCTAGCCGCCTGCAACGAAGCAGGCATGCGCCGGCTTCGCGCGATGCTTGACGAATTCGGGACCGACGAAATCGCCGGATTAGGGGACTACATCATCGAAACGAGTCGAAACGCTACTCGCAAGGCCATATCCGAAGTGCCCAGCGGCACCTACCGAAACAAGATGCAGGTCGACGGATACGAAACGCCGGTGCAATTGAAAGTAACGATCAACGTGGCGGGCGAAACGCTTTCGGCGGATTTCGGCGGCACCAGCGGCATGAGTTCGCTTGGCGTCAATGTCCCGGAGGTTTACACTCGCGCCTACGCCTGCTACGCGCTCAAGTGCGCCATCGCTCCCGAGATTCCGAATAACGCCGGATCACTTGAACCATTTCGAGTCACAGCGCCGAAGGGCTGCATTCTTGCCGCATCTCGTCCTGCTCCGGTATCGGTCCGGCATGTCCTCGGGCATTTCATACCGGACGTAGTGCTCGGCGCGCTGCACGCTGCAATGCCAGGCACCGTTCCCGCCGAAGGCGCGTCGGCGCTTTGGAACATACAAATGTCGGCGCGGCCCATGAATCCGGAAAGCGGGCTAAAGGCGCATGAAATTCTCATGTTCAACTCCGGCGGCACCGGCGCGCGACCGCAATCGGACGGTCTTTCGGCTACGGCATTCCCGTCGGGCGTGTCTACCATGAGCGTCGAAGCGACGGAGCAGGTCGGACCGATCACGATATGGCGGAAGGAGCTTCGGCAGAATTCGGGCGGTTCAGGCGCGCGGCGAGGCGGGCTCGGCCAGATTATAGAGATCGAACCCCGGAACGGTTACGATTTATGGTTCAACGCAATGTTCGACCGCGTAGACAATCCGGCTCGAGGACGCGCCGGAGGAAAGCCGGGAAGCGCAGGCGCGGTGGAATTGACGGACGGAACGAAACTCCGGGCGAAGGGTCGGCAATTCGTGGGGAACGGGCAGAGGCTGCGTCTTTCCTTGCCGGGCGGAGGCGGGTACGGCGACCCGCATTCTCGCGACTCAAGTGCTATCAAGGATGATGTGGAGGCCGAATACGTTTCGATGAACGAAGCTCGGCGAGATTATGGATACAAACCGTAAGGAGGAATGATGAGCGAACTTCCCATAGCGTTGGTAACCGGAGCAGCCCAAGGAATCGGGTACGCCTGTGCCGAATCGCTAAAAAGGGACGGGCATGGGCTGGTGTTGGCGGACATTAGCGAAGATGGCGTAATTGAGGCCGCCGGCAAGTTAGGCGGCGGCACTGTCGGCATTGCTTGCGACATGGGCGACCCCTCCGCCGTAGGCGCGCTGTTCGACGAAATCGAATCGAATCATGGCCCGGTTCGGACACTTGTGAACAATGCGGGAATAGCGCTTCCGGGAGATTTCCTGGATTACGACCTCGACGCGTTCAAGAGAGTTCTTGATGTCAATCTAGTCGGAGTTTTCCTGGCTCTGCAAAGGGCGGCAAAATCGATGGTCAAGAACGGAATCGAAGGTTCGATTGTCAACATGTCATCGGTTAACGCCAAATTGGCTATTCCTACTATTCCCGCATATTGCGCGTCAAAGGGCGGAGTGATGCAGGTCACGAAAGCGGCCGCAATCGAACTCGCGCCGCACAACATTCGGGTGAACGCCGTAGGTCCTGGATCAATCGACACGAAAATGATGGCCGGAGTTAACGCAGATCCGGAATCGATGAATAGGATGCTGTCGCGCACGCCGCTAGGACGCGTCGGACTTCCCCGAGAAATCGGCGAAGTGGTTGCTTTTCTAGCGTCGGAAAAGGCAAGCTATATCACTGGAGAGACGATTTATATCGACGGCGGCCGACTGGCCCTGAACTACACGTGCTGAAGCCAGACTATTCGAAAATATTGGCTCGAGCCATTCGCAAAAAAACCGGCCTGCAGTATTCGTTAGATGCGCGGCGGCAGACGGGAAGCGCGCCTCCCGAAATACTATTTTGCCCTGCAATCTATTTCACTTGTGATTTTGCAGGAGAGTATTCGCCTTTCGATTTGCGCAAATTCTCAAGTCTTCCGGGCATGCGATTTTAATCGAAATCGAGAATGACGGCGAATTGATATTCGGCATATCCGCTCGCCGAATTAGGATGAAATCATAGAAGAGGATAAGTTGAAACGGCGTCCGAGCGGTTGGCGGCGCGAGGCGGTCTCGGCACGAATCCAAAATTGTGCCGGTCTCGCACATGGATCGAATGCTGGCGAACCGCCGTATCCTTGCAGACCGCAATCAAGAAGCAGCTTCAGGGTTCTCGGTAGAATTCGCAATTTTCGGCGATTCCTGCGCATGGCCGCTACGAAATTTTCCTCTGCAGTCGCCCGGATACCAAAGCCGCAAGAGTCTTTTACCGTCCTTTCATCTGCTCCGGCAGGAAAAGGGCGATCTCAGGGAATAAGATAAGAATAAGAAGGCACGCCGCCATAGCGAACCAGAATGGAAACACGCCTCGGAAAATCGTGCTCATAGGAACTCCCGACGCGACCCCCTTCACGACAAAAACGTTGATTCCCACCGGCGGCGTTATGAGTCCCATTTCGATAACGATCACGCAAATGACGCCGAACCAGATCGGATCAAAGCCCAGGCCCGAAATGATCGGAAAAACGACGGGCATCGTAACGACAAGCATCGCAAGCCCGTCAAAAAACATGCCGAGCAGCACGTATCCGATTAGAATAAGAAAAAGCGTCGCATACGGGCCTAGCCCGAGTTCCCTAAGTTCTATCGAAAGCGATTCGGGAATGTGCGTTAGCGCGAGAAAAGGCCCGAATACATGCGCGCCGATTATAATCAGATACAGCATGGCCGTCATCGTGACGGTTTCAAGAAGAATATCAGGGAGCATGTTCAGCTTCACCGAGCCTGAACTAAGGGCGAGTATGGTAACCAGCGTCGCACCCACTCCTGCAGCTTCCACCGGCGTGAATACGCCCAAGTAAATTCCGCCGATTGAGATCAGAATAACGCCGACCAAAGGCAGCGACCGAAGCGTCGCCCAAATTTTTTCGACGATGCCTGTTTCCGGACCCACCGGACCCTCGGAAGGCCGCAGCATCGTAATAACCTGGATCACGAACACGAACAGCAGCGCAAGCAGTATTCCGGGAAGAATGCCGGCGATAAACAGCCTGCCTATACTCTCTTCCGTCAGAATGGCGTAGAGCACGAAGCCGGTCGAAGGCGGAATGAGGATGCCGAGCGTTCCGCCGGCCGCGACCGCCCCGGTCGCCAGCCCGTCGGCGTAGCCGAAACGCTTCATTTGCGGCAATGCGACTTTGCCGATGGTAACGGCAGTCGCCACCGATGATCCCGAGACCGCTGCGAATGCCGCGCAGCCGACAACCGTAGCCGACGCCAACCCGCCGCGCAATCGACCGATCCACGCGTTGGCGGCCTCATAAAGCCGCCGCGAATAGCCCGCCGCGCCCGCCATGTTTCCCATAAGTACGAACAGAGGAATAATCGAGAGACTGTAGCCGGTAACTGACGAATAGGTCTCCGACGACATCGTTGCAATTGCGGCCCTCTGACCGTCGATGAACCAGATCCCCCCAAATCCCACAACGAGCAATGCCATCCCGACCGGTAAACGCGCAACCAGGCAAAGGAAAAGAGCGGCAATGCCGACGATACCAATAAGCGTTTCACTCATACCCGGCGACTCCGCGGCGAAACTGGCCGAACAACTGCCCGGCGAGAACCAAGGCAAACAGTCCCATGCCAAAGGTTATCGAGCCATAGGCGACCCAGACGGGAAGCTCGATCATGTTCGTTACATCGCCGTATTTGTGCGCGTCCCAAGTCTTGTCCCAGGTTTTTTGGATCAATAGAATCAGAACGGCACAGGAAACGCTTCTTGCGAATGCATCGCCCCAGAACCGCCCATGCTCTCCTAACGGACCGTCCAGGATGTCAACGCGAATGTGAGCGCCCTTGACGGCCGCGAAAGGCATCGCCGCCATGACGACCAGCGACATGCCAATTTCAACCAGTTCCTTATCGCCAAGTATCGGCTGGTTCAGCACGTAGCGGAAAAGCACGGCGGTAGTCACCAGCAGCATGATTGCGAAGAGAACGAGACCGCCAAGGAAAGCGACAAATTTCAGGAGGCGCCCGGACAGAACCCGAGCGCGTTCCTCCCGAAAACCGGACTTCGCCATCAGTTCTTGAGTGCGGCTGCCCAACCCGAAGCGTCTTTGCCTTCGCCGTCCAGTTCGGCGATAACCGTAGCGGCCAGATTATCGCTCGCAAAATTAAATTCGGCAGCGGCTTCAGCCGAAAGATCTATCACTTCGCCGCCTCCATCGAGCCAGTTGGCAAGAGCACGGTCGGAAGCGGACGTCATCGTGATCCGGCCGCCTTCCGACATATCGGCGCCGGTCAGATCGGTAAATATTGCCTGCGTGTCGGCATCGAGGCTTTCCCAGCTGTCGCGGTTCATAATCAGCATGAAAACGGAATTCGTAGCATTCATTCCTCGAGTTATGAATTTAGTAACCTCTCCCAATTTGAAGCTCGTTAGTACCGAGGTATCGACAAGAGTGCCGTCGACGACGCCGGTATCCATCGACTGGTACACCTCTGTAATCGGCATCGATACTGCGGTGGCGCCCCAAGCTTCGATAAGGCGACCGGTATTTTTAGAGGGCACACGAATTTTCAGCCCCTCGAGATCCGATAGTTGCTCAATCCTCTTTTCGGCCATTAAGAGCACAGCGTCTCCAGCCGTCCACAAGCCCAAGAGCTTGGTACGCCTGAATTCCTCGTCAAGCATTTCAATGTTGTTCCAGATCTCCTCCGTTTTGTTGGCGCCCGGCTTGACGACGCCCGGCAACTCGACAAGTAGCGTCTTCTTGAATTGCGACGCGGTATATCCCGGAAGCGCATAGACGATGTCGGCGACGCCATCGATCGCCCTATCATATTGCTTGACCGGTCCGGCGCCGAGTTCGCCGCCCGGGTAAACGCGGATGGTCGTGGCGCCGCCGGTCGCCTCGGCTACTTTTTCAGAAAGTGGCACGAACATTTCGACGTGAAGGTGATACTTTATCGAGGAAAAGTGCGCGAGCTTCAGCTCCTCTGCAAACGCCGCAGACGAGATCGCGAGGGCGGCGGCACCGCCAAGGATCGATTTAAAGACAGTCATTTTTTTCTCCTTTGTCCTGGAATACGGCACCCGATCTACGGGGGCCCGGTTCTTTCGATGGCGATGTTCAGCAGCACCTGCCGCCTAGATTCGATCGCCACCCTGGTTGCCCTCTCAAGCGCGGCGGGCAGCTCAACGCCGTCGATCACAGTTTCAGCGTAGGCGCGACTGGCCTCGGCAGTTTTTGTAAAATCCGGGCTCGGGCGAAGAGAGGTCATTGGCACATCATTGGTCTTCGAAGCAAATCCTCCTCGGAATAGCCCTTCCACAGAATGTCGAACCGCGCCCCATTCCTCATTGTTCAGAACTAACGTAACGACGGGGAGGTCGAGCGCTTCGCAAACCTGATGGCATGCCGTCGGATTGGCGAACATATAGCTTCCGTCTCCCATGGTTGCGTAAATTACGCGCTCGCGGTCGGCGAGTTGAGCGCCGATGGCGGCAGGCAAACCCCAGCCCAGCCCGCCGGAGTGCGGCTCCTGAAAGTAGCTCAAGTGGTCGTCCAGCTCGAGCGGTTGAAGCGGACACCCGAGCTCATGGAAGACGGTTGACTTACGCCTTTTTGCCACCAAGCCTAAACAGTGGCTGACCCACTCCTTGGTCATTGGGCTGCGGCATCCCCGCCTTGACGCGTCGCGAGCCAGCTTTCGTTCGCGTTCGGAAATTTTCTCAATGCGAGTTCTTCGACGCGCAATCAGATCATCATCCTTGGGCAAGCGGTTAACTTCTCCCAAAAGCGCCAACAATGCGGATGCCGTTTCCCCTGCCAGTGTTATGTCCGACCGGAACGACCGCATCGGCGAAGAGCGGGCAAAGAGCGGGTCGGGGCCCAGTTGGATTACAGTCGCCTCGGGTCTTGGAGAAGCTCGGTCCGGCCACCACGGCGCCAGCGCGTTAATCACGAGCACGACATCGGCCGCTTCAAGCAAGTCGTCCAGGCGCCATCCAACATGGGCCACGTTCGACATGGGAATTGCGATTTGGTTGGCCCAATAGTGCGACAGCGGGATGGCCCAATCCTCTACGAATGACGCCAGAGCTGCAAAGGCTTCCGGGGACCCTGCTCCGCGCTGAGCAATTATCAAGGGGGTAGACGCGCCGGCCAATTTTCGAGCCGCCGCCGCGAGATCTTGTCTATCCGGGGCGATATTCGAGGGCGACATCGGAGATGGATCATCGAGCCCCTCCGATTCGACTGACTCGCACAACACTTCTCTCGGCAAACTAATGTAAACCGGGCCCTTCGGCGTCGAATTCGCGATTGACCAACCGCGATCGAGAACTTCGGCTATCTGATCGGAAAACCGCAATTCATAGTCCCACTTGCAAGCCTCGCGAATCAATGCAGACTGGTCGTACATTTCCTGGCCCCAGCCAATTGGTACGCTTCGGGACCCGAATCGGCGGCTTTCCGTAACGGGCGTTCGGCCTGACATGAAGAACATCGGAATTTGGTCGCAAGACGCATTGATGGCCCCGGTAGCTCCATTCGACAAGCCAACGTTCGTGTGAAGCATCACGGCTTGCATTCGACCCGACATTAGGTAGTAGCCGTGCGCCATGCCGACCGCTACATGTTCGTGCGGAACAACAATGGCTTGCGGCAGGTCGATTCTCTTTTTTCTCGCTTCTATAAGCCCCTCGATGATTGGCGGAAAATCGGTGCCGGAATTGGCAAAAACGAAGTCTACGCCCAACGCCTTTAGTTTACCGAAGATAGCTCCGCCGGCCGTCAAGGAACCGGTACTGCCATTGTCTCTCGGCATCGTCAGTCTGGAAAGCCCAGTTCAGGAATGTCGGCGGCGGGCGAACGATTCCCGAAAAATTCGACATCGGCCTCGATGACGCCAGACCTGCAAATGTCGCGAGGCTTCGCCCCATGCAATGACGCACGCAATGTTTCGCCTGCTGCGTGGCCGCTGCGACGAACGACGCCGACCTGCCTGCCCGATGCCGCTAACTGGCCCAGTCGCGCGTATCGGAATGAGGACGATGCCGTATCCAGAAATCTTTTGTCTTTCTCGGTCTCGGCGGTGCGACTCTCGTTCAAACAGCGGATTTTAACGGCTTCCGCACCGAAGCCCGTCGCCGAAATTCTGTTACTTTCGGAGATGGCTTCTGTGATACTGGAATCATTTGATATTAGAAGACCCAGATCCATTTCGCCGACCGACCATAAAGCGTAGATTGATTCCCTCAGAATGAAGAACGGCGACTATACTGTCAAGCTACGCTTTGGTCGGTTAATTGAATAGAACATTGGCGAAAAGAAGAAAAATTCGGCATGATGGATGGCGGGAATTCGAAACGATCGGCAACGACGATGAGTCGGCGTCAACCTGCCCGGTCGATGCGGAGCGCATACAATTTGTGGGCAAGCATTGAAAGTTGTAGATCGGCAACCGGAAAACAGTTGCAACACGCGAAGTACCGTGCTCGTGGTGAGTCCGCGACATAACAGTCGAACTTGCCGAAATTGGCAAGCTTGAAGGATTCGCGCTCTACCGCCGCAATTGGAGCGGCGGCTTGTACCGCTGTCTCGTCGGCGACCTCCGCCATTCGCGCTCAAATCAGCAGGGTCGAACATTTTGCAGACCCTTCTTAGCCAAAAAATCGTTTCGCTACTTGATACATGCCGCCGCAAAGAAGTCTTTAGGTCGATGTTGAGGCACAAAGTTGAGTGCGTATGTAAAAATTCAGCCCGAACCGCTTGAACCGCATCGCCTCCGGTTGTCAGCTCGTCGCCAACTCCGAGAGTCAAAAAATTATAGAGCAATTTGGACGCGAGGAGGAAGAAATGCCCGGAAGGAATGCCCTCTTGCGAAACTCGTTTGATTCAAAATTTGCCTTCCCCTTCTGGAATTTGCAGTATAGTCGCGAATTCTCGGACTGCAGTGAGTAGTACGGCGATTATGGATCTTGCCTAGTCGGAAGTCGTATTCAACGTCGCCATGACGACCGTGTCTAGTCGGCGGCGGTTGTCCAGTTCGAATCTTAAATTCGGATCCATACCGGAAAGCGGCAATAGAAAAAATTACTTATCGAATCCGGGGATATTCCTTGACCGAATCCGCTATTTCCTTTACCGGTCAGCACCCTTAGGCGGAGTAGCTCAGTCGGTTAGAGCAGCGGAATCATAATCCGCGTGTCGGGGGTTCAAGTCCCTCCTCCGCTACCATTTTCCTCAATTGCTACAACATAGTACATGTTTGGAAAGACGTCCTTGTGTTCCCGGCTCCGAGGCCTGAATCCAGGCTCCCGAAAATTATCGCCCTATTTGATCATTCAATGTCCCGGCCAATTTTAAGCACCAATTCCGCCGGGAAAATGTGGGAACCGATATGAAAACCGCCGGACGGTAACGCAAAAATGCAAATTGCACTCAAGGGAAGCCCTATTTGCGACTAAAGCAACGTTCAGGTGATACTTGCCACGCTCGAGACTTCCCGGGAAAGATGTCACCGTAGCCGCAGAAGAAAGCGTTGCCGGTATTTCCCGTTAAAATGGGCTCGCGCGAGGCTCATGCGAGTGTCGTCCGCTCGACATTGACGCCGTTCGCCCCGAAGGCTCCAACGGCGGCTATCGTGCACGTTTCGATTGTTGAGAGGATCGGCAAGATCTTTTGTCAGAACTTCACTAGATTTGCGCGTGCTTTTTTGCGTCTGCTTTCGATAGCGGTTCCGTGACCGCGCTCGCCAAGCAGCTCGGACAGTTCGTCCGGGCGGCAATCGGCGCGTTCCGCAGCAACACCGAGCGGGCGCTGAAGTCCGATCTCGCCATCTACGCCGAGTGGTACGCCGAACCCGGGATGAGGGCGCTTCCGGCGAGCCCGGAGACGGTCGCCGACTTCGTCGGCGCCAAGGCGGAGGTCAGGGCGCCGACCATAGTGCGCCGCTACGTCACCAGCCTTATCATCGCCTACCGGAGCAGCTTGCGCTCAATCGCATGCGCCGCAAGAAGGGGTGCCGCCAGGACCAGACTAAGGGACTGACCTAGCCGCTGCGCGGTAAGCGGCTAAACTGGGACGTAGCGATTTGTCCGGATTTTGCTGGATTCAGCCTTCGCCCGGCAGGTCGGAAGCGCGGCATTCGACGCCGGTTCCGAGATCCGACTTCATCGGAACGCCGGCGAACAAATCCTTCCACCGCCTCGGCGCGGGTTTGCCGCCGGAAGCGCATGACTTCGCCGGAACTCGAGCTTCCCTACGCCCTCCAGCCTCCCTTTCCGGATTTCCCTTTCGCAGAGTAGCAACTCTTCGATCAGATCGAGCGCTTCGGCGGCGAGCCGCGGCTCGGAATCCTTCGCCTTCTTCAACTCGCGCCTCGCATGGGCCCAGCAGCTTGCGTGCGCAACCGCCTCGTTCCGGGATCCAACGTAGGCCCGGTTGCCGGCCGAGAGCAGCGCGCCCTCGAAGTCGACGAGCAGGTCGGGGACGGCACCGTTCTCCCGGGACAGCCTGAAGGGGAAGTCGATCTCGCCGCGGTCGCCGAAGACCGGCCGGAACGCGGGCGGCGGCGCGGCGGCGACGAGCTTGCCGGTGTCGCGGCGCTTCAACGTCTTGAACACGTAGCGAATAATCCTGAAGGAGGAGGGGGTCTGCGCCAGCCGGTGGACGGTCTTCTCGCCGACCGGGCCGGCCCGCGCTCCGATTCAGGGATCGCCTCGGCCTCGGAATTGTCGAGGGGGATCGTCTCCGCCGGGACGTCCGGCCCGAACCGCAGTCCCGATTCGTCGGCCGCGCCCTCAAAGCTCTTCTTCCCTCGCCTCTTCCTGCGCTTGGCGAATTCGAAATCCGGCTCCTCGGGCTTCTCCGGATCCTCCAGCCCCGGCCGGTCCCGGAAAGCCCTCTGGTCGGGAGGGGTCTCGACCCGCTTTTCCAACTTGCTGCCGAAGAGTTCGCGGCGGAACCAGTCGAGCTGCCGCCCGACGTCGTCGAAGTCGGCCTTGAGCCGAGCTAGTTCGGCGGCAGCGTCTATCGCCCGATGATCCCTTAAGTGGCCTCGGATGCACTATAATCGGGTGCCGGGCCACTTTAGGAAATTTTAATTTGGGCCCGGCGATGCGCGGACGCGCGCAGCGCTTGCTGCGGCGGAAGGCGGCGACGCCCTTCCGCTCGAAATCCTCGACGATCTCGCGCCACTCCCCGGTGCTCCTAGCCGTGGTCTTCTCGATAGGCTTTGCCGGAACGTTCATGGCCTTCCCTCATGGCCGAAATTTTTGCGGCTCGAGGGTACCGGCCGGGGCGGACCCGGTTCATCCTAAAATCGGGACGTCGTACATTAGCCGCTTACGATTCTTCTCTGATATCATTGGGTAATTTTCGAAACTGGCGATGAAGTTCCGACTAAAAGGCCAGCTGTCACATCCGTGGCCGAAAACCTTCATGACCGCATCTTTGATGCGGGCGAAAGAGTCGCGGCAAAGGAAAAGTCGGATTTCGAGAAATTCACCGATCGAGCCTACAACAGTCCGATGCGCTTCGGCGGATGGAGGTACGAACTCGGGCGCAACTTCGAAGAACGAACCGGAAGCCATTTTCGAAATTGCGTTGTTTGTTATCGAGCGTCTCCAGAACGGAAAGAGTTGGGTCATGTTCAACGATTGAGCGACATTTCTAATGCTTACAGATGGCGCGCGTATCTGGCGAACTGCATGGCCTTTTCTGGTCGACGATTTGGGGCCTGATGAATGCCGGGACAAGAAATGATCTTGTTGGGAATTTCATCACGGCACGCATGACAGTCATCGCAATCATCGCGCTTCTTGCCGGTTGCCCGGAAGCTGCCGTTGACGAAGAGCTCGATGCGTCGGCCATCATCTCTGATTTCGACGGGCTGCAGGAGGGAATTGACTCGATTGCGTGAATCGGAAATGATGATCTTTGGAAAGGGAGGCATCTCTCAGACGAATTTTCGACAGTGGCGCCAAGACCGTTTCCCGAGCGTCGGAGGTCCGATGCCCGTTACCCTGCAACATTCCCAAAAATCTGCAACTCAAAATGTTGAACTACGTCAATAATTGTCTATGGTGCCGAAAGGCATGGAGGAAAAGACAAGATGGCGAAGCCGGCACCGGCGACCGATGCGGCACCCGAGGATCTTGTTCGAGCCATGGTTTGCCACGGTCCTATTGCGGCATCTGGCCTGACGATGACGAAGCGTTCGACTGGTATGTCGCAGTCTCGATCAGGAGAAGCCTCGGTTGCCGATACTGTTCGGCGAGATGATCGAGTGTCCCGTGTTCTTGCGATTCTGCAACGCGAGCTTCGAAATGCGTCAATGGGCTGGCTAAACCAGCCGATACCCGAAGTTCATCGGGAGAGAGTTCGGCGAACTGTCGAGCGTGCGGAGAATGCGAATCGGAATCGTCGTCCATCGGATCAATGATGCTTGCGACGATTGACTGGGCCTGGACCGCGACGACTTCCTACAGAACTCCGGTTTGAATTCGTCTGTAATGGCACCCTTCGTTCGAATCGGATCGCGGGTCGCCGGCGACAGATGAAAAATCAACCTTTAGAAAAAATCCCCTATTCATTCACCAATGCCACAAGCCAGACCTCATGCACACCTTTTTTGATGGGCTCCGCGGGTTTGATCTGTTTGGACCATTTCGCCGATTCACTGAACGTAAAAGGCGCCGAGACGATGGTTCGTTCGACTCCGAGACATTACTACTCCGGAGATTCTCATGACGCTCCGGATCACTACACATTTTCTCTGCGCCCATTCCCTGTGAAGCACCTTCGGGAGGGAGCCGACTGTCTGCCCGGCACCGCTGCAATCCCGACAACTGCCCACGGGAGTCGAGCATGACCGGCTCAATCACCCTTCCCTTTTGGGTCTTCGCCGTGGTCAGTGCACTGGCTTTTTGGGTAGTGCTGGACCGGATCCTGATGCCCGGGGCGCGCTGGTTCATGCACCGCCGCCTCAACCGCATGATCGAGGAGGTCAACGTGCGGCTGGAACTGCAAATCCCGGCGTTCCAGCAGACCCGGCGCCGCGTGCTCATCGACCGGCTCAGACACGATCCGCAGATAATGGAAGCGATCGAGGCCGAGGCCGAGGCCGCCGGTACCCCGCGCGAAGTGTTGAGCCGGCAGGTGCATCGCTACGCCCGCGAGATAGTGCCGTCCTTCAACGCCTGGGCTTATTTCCGCATCGGCTTTTACGTCGCGCGGCGCGCCGTGCAGCTCCTTTACCGCGTGCGGTTGGGATTTTCCGACGATGATGCGCTTGCCCGCATCGAACCCGGCGCCAGCGTCGTCTTCGTAATGAACCACCGCAGCAACATGGACTATGTGATAGTCGCCTACATGGTGGCGCATCGCTCTGCCCTGAGCTACGCCGTAGGCGAGTGGGCGCAGGTCTGGCCGCTCAGGACGCTCGTGCGCTCGCTCGGCGCCTACTTCGTCCGCCGCGGCTCCGGCAGCCGTCTCTACCGCCAGGTGCTTGCGCGTTACGTGCAGGCGGCCACCGCCGGCGGCGTGGTCCAGGCCGTCTATCCCGAAGGCGGCCTTAGCAGGGACGGCCGCCTGCGTAAGCCCAAGGTCGGCCTGATCGGCTACATGGTCTCTTCCTTCGATCCCGAGGGTGCTCGCGATATCGTCTTTGTGCCGGTAGGGATCAACTACGACCGCGTGCTCGAGGACCGAATGCTGGTGCGCCAGCCCGTCCCCGGCGAACCCGGGCACGGCAAGTTGCGGGTGCTGGGAACCGCGCTCCGCTTCGTCGCCCACAACGTGAGCCTAATTATCCGCCGGCGCTGGTACCGTTTCGGCTACGCCTGCGTGAACTTCGCCACTCCGATTTCCATTCGCGAATATACAAAAGAACGCGAGATCGATTTTCGCTCGCTGGGACCTAAAGCCCGCCACGCAGCCGTGGAGCGGCTCGGCGACGAGTTGCTGCAAGCAGTTGCAGCAGCGATCCCGGTATTGCCAGTATCTCTAGTGGCGTCGGTTTTCGTCGATTCGGAGAGCGAGGCACTCGATCTGCTGGAGATCAAGAGGCGGACACAGACGCTGATCGACAGGTTGGAGCAGCGAGGCGCCTATGTGCACATGCCGCGGGCCGATCGCGACTACGCCGTCACTGTGGGCACACGCATGCTGGCACTCCGGCACTTTGTGACAGAGTCGGAGGGGCTTTACAGCGCGAATGAAGGTGAGCGGGACATGTTGCGCTACTATGCCAACGCCATAGAACACTTCCTACGAGACGCGTCCGACGGCTGAGCGGGCCATGGTTCATGTCGTCAACATTGTATCGCCGAGTTGCGTGCGGCGGCCTCTTGGCCATACTGATCCACGAAAAAAATAATTCGTTTACAAAAGCGGAACATTGTGTGGGATATGGCCGGTGCCGGCTTCCTGTATCTTGTGGTTAAGCAAACAAATCACAGGAGGAAGCCATTCCGACTGGCATCGAGATCAGGAACAACGACCATACGGCAGTTGCAAGCGGCTAAACCGGGACGTAGCGCGTTGTTCGGATTTCGCCGGATTCAGCCTTCGCCCGACTGATCGGAAGCGCGGCAATCGACGCCGGTTCCGAGATCCGACTTAATCGGATCGCCGGCGAACAAATCCTTCCACCGCCTCGGCGCGGGCTCTTCGAGGCGCGGCGACAAGTGGACCGAGACCCGCTGGTGCACGTCCTCAAGATAGGCTCGCGGGTCGACGCCCAGCCGCCGACAGGTCGCGATCAGGCTCTGGACTATCCCGACGGCCTCCGCTCCGACCTCCGTCCAGCAGAAGAGCCAGTTCTTCCGTCCGAGCGGCAGAAACCGCAGGCCGCGCTCCAGACGGTTCGTGTCGATCGGGACATCGGGGTCGGACAGCCACGCCTCCAGCTCGCTCCGCCGGTTCCGGGCGTGGTCCGGCGCCCCTGCGATCCGGGCTCCTCCGCGGGCGGCGCCGGTCCCCGTAGTGCCGCGAGAACCAGTCCCGGAAGGCGTTCGCCGCCGGAAACGCACGGGTTCGCCGGAACTCGAGCTTCTCGCCGCCCTCCAGCTTCCTTTTCCGGATCTTCCTTTCGTACAGTTGCAGCGCGCCGATCAGCTCCAGCGCCTCGGCTCGGAATCCTTCGCCTTCTCGGATTCCCGCCTGGCGTGGGCCCGGCAGCTTGCTTGCGCGACCGCGCCGTTCAGGGATTCCGCGTAGGCGGCGTAGGCCCGGCTGCTCGGCCGCGAGCACTTCGAGTCGGGGCGGCGGGCGGAATCCGGAGGCCAATCGAACGAATCGTGCGCAACGCCGGAGAGAAACGCGGCGAGATTCGCGCCGCGCTCCACGGCGACCTCGCCATCATCATCGAATGGGCCGGGGGCGGGAATGAGAGCGACCGACATCCCGCAAAACGGAATGTCGGTCTCGGTTGTTGCGGGGGTGCGCAACAAAAGACGGAAATGTTAAAAGCTACGGTAATATCAGGTCCGTAGCGATTTGTTCCCCGGCATTCACCGGGTCAAACATGCGGCAAGTTCATCCGCGAAATCGTATTCAATTCGGGCCAGCGGGAAGCGGTTGCTTGCGCATCGAAAGGTTCAGAACAAAGGCAATTCCCGAGCAGATGGCTACTCCGGCGATCAACGGAAACCCGGTCCCGTCGAACAGCTGACCTATCGGAACCGCCAACATTATACAAAAGAGCGTGGATACCGCACCGATAATCGATGATGCCATTCCTGCAATGTGTCCCATCGGTTCAAGCGCGAGCGCGTTGAGGTTCGCAAGGCAAAGACCCAACAGGAAAAACATGCCGGTGCTCCATGACACAAACATCCACAATAGAAACTGAACGGGCATGGTATTCTTGAAGACCACAAACGCCGCCGCAACTGAGAGAAGACAGATTGCGAGGTATCCGAAGGTACACAATTCCCACATTCCAAATCGTACGACTAGTAACGCGTTCAGGAAACTTGCGCTGCCGGAGATGATCGCGACGAGAGCAAAATAGAAGGGAAAGTCATGTCCTGCTCCAAGCCAGGCTACATAGACCTGCTGGGCGGAAACGAGGTAGGCGAATATGCAGGTAAGTCCTAACGAAAGGCTGAAGGTACAGGTAATCACGCGCCGGTTCGAAAGAACTTCGGCGGCCGCGTAGGCGATTGTTGCCAACCGGAACCTGGTTCGCTTGTCCGGAGAATGCGTCTCCGGTTGCCGAAACATAAGCCAAACGGCGACGGCTACTGCAATGATCTGGAATGCGACAAATATAGTTCGCCATCCAAAGTTCAGCATGATGGTTTGCCCGATATAGGGGGCTACGGCGGGCACGAGCACAAACAACATCATCGCAAACGACAATACGCGCGCCATGTTTCTCCCGGAGTGCCTGTCGCGTACCATCGCCTGGGTAACAGTTCTTGGCGCGGAAACTCCAATACCCTGTACAAAACGCGCCGCAAGCATGCTGTAGAATGACCCTGCGTAGAATGCCCAGGCGCTGGCTAGGAAGAACATGCCCAAGCCAATGCAGATGATCAATTTCCTGCCGAACGAATCTGAAAGGGGACCCATGACCAGCTGGCCCAAACCAGTTCCAAGAATGAACACGATGACGACCAGTTGGGCATGGTTAGTATGCGGGAGGTCAAGGTCTGCACTGATTTCGGGAAAGGCGGGGAGCATCGCGTCAGTTGCGAACGCAACCATCGAAATCAGCAACGCGACTAGTGCTACGAATTCATAGCTCGGGGGATGCTTGGTTTTCAAATAATACCTGCAGTTCGCTTGCCCATTGGATTTCTTTCGGAAATTGGCAATTCCGACGTCCGTAACGGTTTCGGGTTGGCACCCAAGGCTTGTAGCACGTTCGCCCGGAGACACCATTTTGCTGTGCGTAACCTGCCGGTTTCACGCGGTAGCTACTCCTTGGCGAAGAACCGAAAGGGACGCTGCTTCCCGAGTTCTCCCCATGCGTGTAGACGCGCCTTCACCGGTCTGCAAGCCAATCTTCGCAGATTTCTTTTCGAACTACTTAGCAGATTAAAGGCACTTCGCCTGTCTAAAGCGATTTCTAATTCGACAGCTGCGACTCTGGAACGCCAATCGAACCGGTAAGGAATTTTACTGGTTTCCAACTGCAAGACATGAACGCCGCCCGACTCGATCTGTCCATCCATTGTCGGGGTCACGCAAGGCACCAAATCCCGTTTGTCAGTGCGCGCTTACCGACAGTTCCGGTTTCGGAATTTTCGGCATCGAGTGCGCATGCAAGCACGACTGCCACGACCGCTCCCGCCAACTGGCAGACAATCAGCGCTGGAGCACTTGAAAAGACCACGCAACATGAAGGAGTTCCAAAGTCTAGCGCGACCGTCACCGCCGGATCGGCAAGACGTGACGGGAAGATCCAGTGTGCGGCAAGGATGTTCAGCCCGACAAGGGCTCCGTAAACCAGCCCATATGCGGCCATTGCTTCACTGGGCTGGATCGTTTGCCCGCCAATGGACCGCGACGACAGCTGAAAAGTCGTCGCAGTGAACTCTGCGCAAGCTGTCAGGACACCGACAATTCCACCTGCTACTTGGGAAAAGACGTAACCTAGCGTATCGGGAGCCGCAATCTCATTTCGATGACAGAATGCGGACGTTGCGGCGGGACTCAAGTGGCCGCCCGACGCCGGTCCAAGCGTCTAGATGAATACACGGAGTACGGCACCGGTTGAAATTGAACTTCCTAGAAGCGCAATTGCTCCATTTCCCTCCGCAAGCGATTTTCCGACGATGGTTGAGCCAACGATCGTTGAGAGAAGAAATCCGTTGCCGACGATTTCGGCTCGTGCTTGCGCAACTCTCGTAAATGTAAATTAGGGCGTCAGCTTATCAGGCGAGACTTTCAACGAGTAATTTTGCAACTCACTACTTGCGGAAGTCAAATCTTGCAACGATCTGGGCTGGCCGGTCCGACTTAGTTCTGTCCTGATATTACTTGCAGGGGGTCAATTCCAGTCGAAAACCAAGATTATTGTTGCGGAAATAGGCGGAGTACCAGAATCGTTTTGCTGAATGGAAGCAGCTTGGAGATCCTTGCCAAGAAACTCCGCGAATCTTACGCCGGGCACCATCTTCATCTTGCCTCGCCAGCCTGTCATTGGGTGCTCCGGCATAGTTGTCATGCTAGAAGTCCCGCACTCGACCGCAAGCGATGACCGGCATACCGACTAGACCAGACTCGTTCGTATCCTTTTAGCCGACCGGTTGCGTCCCGTCGTCGGCGTTCTCGTAGCCCCAAGCGACTTTCGCCCGATTTCCACTTCCAGTATACTGAAACCAGCTGATCAAGTGCCCGTCGCGTGAAGGAAATTCCCGCTCTGCCTCAGTCGGCGATCGATTGCAACTTCCCGTTGAATTGAGCCTCTAAAATATCGTCGGGACACCATCCATGCTCACAGTTTCGACCGGGAAAAAAGGCGACAATTGCAGCCCTATCCCCGCGATAGGTCCGGTTCACCGCATCCACGACTCCGCTCGCCTCGTAGAGGCGCTCGCTCGTCTCGCGCGAAATTGCGCTTCGGTGCTACTTGGTGCGCCTCATCGTCGCCTCCGCGTTCAGAGGGCCAACAATGCGAGTGCGCCTAACCATGCTGGCCGGGTTTTCAGCGGAGTCCGCGCATAGCCTGTTCGGGACCAGTTCGGCGAGGCCGATGTCATCGATCGCTTGGGTTTACTCCAGCCTGAAGAGCATGCCGATCCTGCCCGACTTGGAAGCCGGAAGTGCGGATGGTTCGCGGCAAGGGTCGAGTAACATCTTCAGACCTTCTATGCTTCGCAATATGACGTCGATTAATGCGACCCGCAATGAATCGTCGAGGTTCGAGTCCGGTCTGAAAGGCACAACTGCCATGGCTGCCGATGTAATACGAAAACGCCTACTACCGTCACTTTCCGAGGGTGCAGACCCGGGATCTCGAGGGCAGACTGCAATTGCCCTGGTCGCAAGCGGCTACCCACCGTCAACACCGCAAGGAACAGGTCGTATTGGAGGCCGTTGAACTGATTCTAAAATTGCGGCCTTTGGTGCAACGTCAAAAGGATTTCTCCGGAATTCAAATAGATGCATGAATTCGAAAGCCTCCTTAAGGTCGGAATAGTAGGCATGTCCAGTTTTAGGGGAGCGCCCGGAATCGATTCTGCCAAGGAATCCAACGAGAGATTTCCATACGAACTTATGGTGTCTAGACGCATTGCAAACTCATGCGAAGACCTTGGCCCCGTGTGCCGGCCGCTAAGCAATTCGATTTTACTGCGCCCGCCGCTCATTTTCAGTGAATCGCAGCTTGCCGCACCTTTCGAACTGCTTCGACTCGGCGTTGAAGACACATTAGCCGGCATTTTGCGATGGCGAAGCTTCAATTTACCGGAAGTTGAGCATTTTTATTCGGTTGTCCGGCAAAGTCAGATGCAAGGTCCAATTTTTTTGCCAACCCGGCTTGATTCTCCAACGGCAATGCCAACTATCGGGAAAATAAAACATGGATTCCGCTGTCGGATTTTCCATTCGCCCTAGCGGCGAGGGGATTCAAGAATTGAATGTCGATTTGTCCGGCGGCGCGCGTCCCCACTTCAAAACGGCACAATCAATGACATTGCGAGTCCGTTGCTTCGCAAGTGCCCGCGCGTCTCGGCTGAAACTGGAAGCAGAATAGCCGGTCTACCGTCCCTGTATTCAACATACGCGTTTCCCGGACCGGTTTCGACTTGTCCCAGTTCCGTATACCGCCAAGCGATATCCAAAGTAATAACCTCACTGACCGGCATTAGGATTCCGATCGCCAAAAATGCAGAAATCGAACTTGTCTGACCGCTCGGAATTACCGTTGTAGTATTTGGGAAGCTAATTCTTGTCTCGCTAATTTTGTTTCGCGAATACCCGACTCCGGATCCGAAGTAAGGACGAAAATCTCCGAACGGCATCGAGATCGTTTCTGGAAAATCATAAAATGCGGCCGACATAACCGACAATGTTGAAACTTCTGCAGTCGCGCGTTGATTCTCAGGAGCCAAATTATAATTTGAATGGCCATTAAATTTAAACGGCGGCCGACTCTGAATGATTCCTTCCAGCCTAAAACCCGGGGCCACTCGATACCCAAACCCAACCTCAAACCCGCCTGCCGTACCAAATTGACCGCCTATGCCTCTCTTCAGACCGTCCGGACCCGTTCCGCAACCATGAATTCGCCGCGGGCCGTCGCACTCAATATCAATGAAGCGCGTTTCACTAGCATGCTCCACCACTCCGCCGAATCGCATGTAGAAGGGTTTCTCAGCGACAGTTTGAGCGGCCACCTCGAAAGACAAAACCATAAATCCGGCGGCAAGAACCGCCAAAAAGTTAAACAACCGCTTGAAGATCCGAATGGCCGAAGTATCAGTTTCACCCGGATTGGCGAGCGAAAAAGACTCAACAATACTCGATGTTAAAGTCATTCCTTGGACCCCCCTTGACCAAGTGCCGCACGTCGCCTTGTCCCGCGACATCAATTTGGCTACTGCGAAATTCTTTGAGGCTAATTTAGCAGAGATCTAGTTGGTGCCGCAATCGCTGAAACCAAATATTGTTGTAATTTCATGTGTATTCGTCAGAAATTTCTGGCGAAACGAATGCACGCAGAATATTCTACGAAGTCGAAATTCTCCGGTTTGCCAAAAGCGTTCTACTGGCGGTGCGTGCGCCGAATCCCGGCAAAAAGAGCAAAGAATAAAATCCCGGGCATCAGCGGAATCGTGAAGTCCCGGTATGCCCATTGCAAAGGCAAGCGCAGTTTCGTCGTACGCAGCAGGCAGAGGACGCCTTCGGCGGATAGAACGAGTTCAACCGTGTTCCGAATTTCGCTCCTTTGCTCTTTCGCAACAAAGCCCAACGGACAGATAGAGTTTTGACAAACGCTAATGGACTAAAATTCCGCCATTTAGGCTTTCGTGAACCAAATCCCTCCTCTTTTGCCCTGTCGGCGTTTCTACTCCGTCGTTCGCGGCTCTCGTACAACATGGATCAAGTCGGGAGCGTAACGCTGAGCTAGAGATTTGATCGGTAAAATTTTGTTTGCAGGAGACAGGACGGGAATTCCCTCGCGACCGAGACGAAGACATCACGGAGGAACGCCAGTCCCCGCCGCCAATGCGCACCCGAAGCACATAGAATTTGATTTTTTGGCGGATCAGTAAGAAATAAAATGCGTATCATTAAGAAGCCCGCTGCAACGTCGCACTTCGTTTCCTATCCGATAATTTTCTTCGGAAACTACGCAAAGCCCGTGAACGGCAAAATTACTCGCAGCTAACTAAGTTCCGGATCAAGCTAGTATCTAGTTTGAGAAGGAAAAATCGCCGACGTTCAGTTGCGGCCGCTCGGAGCGGCAATAATCGTCGCGTTGTTGAAGGCAATCCCCCGCCAACGACACCCATGCAGCGCAACCCGACGAGTTCCCTTTGATCCGGCAAGGCAGTGATGAGGCAACTAGATCATGAATTTGCATTCGATTGAATTTCTTTTCGTCGTCAGATCAACGCCTCCGAGATCATATGGAGCAGTTTTGCGGCGATACGGCCAAATCCCAGTTGCAATCGGTTTCGATCAATCGACTAGGCGACCGATCTGCAAGCATCGTGCTCAGTCTATGACCGCCATAGCATCAATTTCGACTAGAAACTTCGGATCGGCCAAACTCTGGACGACAACGCCCGTGCTACAGTGCATCACTCCGTCGAACCACCGATTTATCGACTCATAAACCGCCGGGCGATACGAAATATCTGTTACATAGACAGTCAGTTTGCATACATCGGATAGGTCGCCGCCGGCTTCCATCATCCACTTTTTGATATTGCGGCAGGCCTGGTCCGCTTGAAGCCCCGGGTCTTGGTGCCCGACAAGCTCGCCGGCGTCGTCCACGCCAACTTGACCTTGCATAAACACGAAATCGCCGCTGGCGCGAATCGCTTTTGAGTAAATCGCCTTCGCATGATAGCGAGTTTCATACGGATGAATATGCAATTTCGACATTAATCTTTTCCAACCAATGCTCCGCTATCCCAACTTTTTTCGGCAAGATGAGCGGTTTCGGCGACCGGCGTAAGAGCCTTCCCGTCTTCAATCCAGGAAACTACGTTCAAGGCGGCCAACTCCGCCATTGACCGCCGGGTGGCGACCGAAGCAGATCCGACATGCGGCAGCAGGCAAGTATTTGCCAGAGAAAGCAATTTCGGGCCCACTTGCGGTTCGTTTTCATACACATCTAGACCTGCGGCCATGATCGCACCCCGGGAAAGAGCGGAAATCAGTGCTGCTTCGTCGACAACGCTACCTCTGCCTATGTTGATTAATACTCCATTCGGGCCAAGTGCGGCCAATACTTCCGCGTTTACCGCATGCCTCGTACTGGCACCTCCAGGAGCGGATGCAATCAAAATGTCGACTGAACTGGCTAAATCGACCAACCGTTCAAAGTACGGCAACTCCAACTCGGCTTGCCGCGTTCGTCCGCAATAACTTACAGGTACGCCAAAAGCGGACAAGCGGCGAGCAATGGCTTTTCCAATCCTTCCTAAGCCGAAAATCCCGGCTTTTCTCCCGCGAAGAGTACCTTGAGTGAGCGGATAGTCTCCCTCCTTTTTCCATCGACCCGCACGCAAGTACGCTTCCGCGCGCGGCAATTCACGCAGCGTGTTGAGGAGAAGCCCCAACGCCGTGTCGGCCGTTTCTTCTGTCAGAACTCCGGGAGTGTTTGTAACGACGATTCCACGTTTGGCTGCGTATGCTGAATCCACGGATTCATAGCCGACCCCGAAATTCGAGAAAATTTCGAGGCTCGGGTACAGGTCGAAATCCGGAGCTGATGCTGAATGGCCTATTATTGCTCGCAGTGGCTGCGCCACTTTCGGCATGCGCGCCGCGTCGGAATGGCTAAACTCCAGCACTTCGAATTTGTCCGAAAAATTGTCGAGCCAGCGCAAATCGAACGTAGCATCCACGGCGACTTTCTGAAGCGATTTATTGGGCATAAAATTGCTCATACGTAAGTTGGCATTGCACTCTATATTTCTTGATGCAACGGGTAAAGCCACCCTAGTAGCTTGATTCAAACGGATGTTACTGTTTCCCGCAGCTTCCGGCGGCCTCAATTCGACGAGGCGACGAATTCCTCGGGCTATCGGCTCCGGAGGAAAAGCCGGGCGTCGTAGGCGCTGCGGTGCTCGATGCGCACGCGATCGCCGCGATTCACTCGTCGCGCGAGTTGAAGGCGGCGTTCTTGGGCCCTTGCCTCGAGAGCTTGGAGAAGAAGCCCTCGACGGCGTTGGGCTAGGAGTCCGATGTCGGAGTGAAGCGGAAGTTCCGGCGGGGCGGTCCTTAAGACATTCATGAACCTCGGCCGACTTGCGGGAGGAGACTTTGTCGAGGGTGACGCGCATCCGCGCCGGGCTAGATCCTGCGACCCGCATGACCGCGGAAGGCGAGGAACTCCTCCGAGCGGCGCCGTGGCGCTTGCTGTCGCGGGTTCGGGTCTCGGGATGCCCAGGCTTCATCGGCAGCGATGCCCGCGTCCGTCCAAGCACCTGGATCTGCGCCCTTTCGTCCACCGAGAGCGCGACGGCAGGCATCCCTAGGCTCTAGCCCCGGATCGTCATAATGGCCTGTTCGAAGGAATTGGCTGACGTGTCGTTGAAGTCTAAGCGCTAAATCGCAACGAGTGAATGCACGTGGATCTTGCGGCCGGTCTGATCCCGGCCGTATCGTTTCGTCATGAAGCGGCTGCGGCCGTCCTCGTGGTGGAGCCGGCATTTCGGCATCGTGATACCGGCAGCGCGCGCCATGCTGGCTTTGGCGAATTCGATCCGGCCGAATCCTTTCGGATCACCAGTTCCTTGTCCCCGTTATTCTAAACGCCGTCGAATTTCAGGAGCCAGTGCTCAAAGCCTTCGTCGGCCGATAGTTGACGGGACCCGAACTCTCCGATCGTCGGATTCCGTGCAAGAACAGCCATGGCTCGCGCACCGCCTGCCGAAGCGCCAACGCTCAGTATGTCTTTAAGAGACATGGAATCGTTTCATTCGTCCAGCCGCCCGGCCAAGTATGCACGACCGCCGAGCACCAGCCTCGACAATTCGGCCGATCGGGCAATTTCCGGTTTTCGCTTGCGCCTGCTGTGCAAGCGAAGGCTTTAACTCAAGATCGCCAATACCGCCGCGGCCGGTGATATAGCAGTGTCGTTCAACCGGATTGAATATCTCCGGAGTCTTATCGGTTTTCGCAATTCACGCGTCAATTGACCGGTTGCCGAACCTGTCCGGCAGGGCGCCTGCAATCCACCTAGGCAGACCCCAATTGATTTCCCTGTTGAGACCCGGGACCTTAAACGGCATTTCTGTGACTCCCGTCGTTAGAGGCGCCACCTCAATGCCGGCATCGAGAAATCCCGGAGCCAAAGGGAACTCTCCAACAACGCGCGTTTCATCCCATGACACTGGACCGATGAGTCGTCCCCAGAGGACAACGATCGCGTTAGTCATTCGGGTCGTCCGGCCATGTCTAGGTCGGGTTCCGGTTTTCTCGCGAACGGGGGCGCGCGAGACGCGCTCGATCGGTCGCAATTGTCCGGCAGGTATTGCGCCTAGGAAGGTATCGCCCAGATCCAGCGCCTTGGCGACGCGCGGGAATGTGTCGAGTGTCGATGGTTCGCCTGCGTGGAGGCGCCCCAACGTGCGAAGACCGCTACCAGCATCTTTGGCAAGAATGGATCGCGTTGCTTTGCCCGACAGACCGCAGTAATCGGCCAATTGGTCGAAAAAATGAATTAGATGAATACTTTAATCCGGCGACCGGATGGTCAATTTGAGTGCAAATCGGAAAAATAGGACGTTTAGACCCGATGCAGGCGAGGCGACGAAATCAATTCCCGCGAATTCAAACCCGATAGGAAAATCCTGGAATTCATCACGCCGCGAGGGCTATCTTGTTCCCGGTCATCGCGCGAAATTCATCTTCAAAGAAGAATTTTGATTGCCCGAGTGCAGGTTTCAAGTGATCGAACCATGTTGCCGCAGGATCGAATTTGGCAAAAAACGGCTTCGCAACCCATTCCGGATTCCGGCCTTGCAAAAACCGGAGTACGAACACTTTTTCGCCATGAATTTCCTGTATTCCGAGAACCTCGACCTTTCCTGGCGTAGCGCTCATGCTCGGACCGCGCACAGTCCGACCGAGCCCGGAGACTTGGCGCACGGCTTCCGCATAGATCTCCCAACCGCGAGCCAGAGGAACTTCGAAATAGTGGCGCGCACCGGTATCACGCTCGACAAACATGTAATAGGGGACCATGCCCAGCCGCACCTGCTTTTCCCACATCCGGCTCCAGATCGCGGGGCAGTCGTTAATGTGGGCTAGCAGAGGCGCTTGGCATCGAATTTCCGCACCCGTGTCGCGAATGCGCCTGATCGCATCTCGAACAACTTCGGTACGCAGTTCCTGACCATGGTTGAAATGCGCCATTATAGCGACATGCTTTCCTGCATCGACAAGATCTTCCAGCAAACGGAGCAATTCATCCGCATCTTGATCGCCGACGAACCGGTGCGGCCAGAAGGTCAATGCCTTGGTGCCTATGCGGATGTTTTGTATATGCTCAAGCATTCGATTGCCGATGAACGGTCGAAGAATGCGTTCCAGCCAGCTTGTCCTCATGATCATCGGGTCGCCTCCGGTAACCAAGAGGTCGGAAATATCCGGATGACTCGCCAGGTAGCGGTGGAGCCCGCTGTTCTGCGACGCGGCAATTCTCATCTTGCTATCGCCGACAAACTGAGCCCAGCGAAAGCAAAAGGTGCAGTAGGCGTGGCACGTCTGCCCGTGACTCGGGAAAAACAGCACTGTCTCCCGATACTTGTGCTGCAGACCGTTGACGGCCTCGCCGTCGATCTTGGGGATATTGAATTCGAGCTGGCCCGCCGGATGCGGGTTCAAATTGTTCCGGATTTCGGCAGCGATCCTAGAAATCTCATGATCAGGCGAACCGCGAAGTATATGGTCTGCAACCGTTTGGAAATCATCGTCGCTCAGCATTGCCCTCTGAGGGAACACTAGCTGGTATACAGGATCTTTGGGAACTTTGTCCCAATCTATCAGGTTGTCATTTACATAACGATTTGTGCGGAACGGCAGTACGCTACTAACAACGCGTATCGCGAAACGCTCGTCTTCCGAAAGCTCGCTAAGCATTGGAATTCGATCCAGATGCCTTTGTGAAATCGCTTGATAGCGGCCCTCGGGAAGCGGTACAGCACTACGGTTGTCCTCGTCCGGGAAAAGTCCCGACTCAATTGGAACGGACAAACTAGTTGATTCTTTACGCATAAAAACTCCTCTTCATTTTCGTTTCTCAATGCGAATCCACGATCTCCAAATAGCCAAGCTTCCTCCCTCGCTCCGAATGCATGCTTCGAAGGCGCTGGGCGGTCGTGAACAAACAGGTTGATCCCGACAGTACCGGTGAATTGCTGCTACTGAGCAATCCGAACTCTAGCGACGCCCCGGAGAATTCTACGTCGCACGGACGATCGCCGGTCGCGGAAGAGCGTCGAGACGCTCTTATATTTCTAGCGCGCGCTTGCCTGTTTTTCGGTGCTCTTTTGGTTTTGGAGCAGCGTTTGCGATAAATTCTTTTAACAGATGGCGGCGAGCATGTCAAATGCGATCATGTCCCGCACAAGCCTCGGACTTCCGCCAGCTTTTGTTCGGGCGCAAAAAAAATTGAATTTCTAATCTTGCGCAAGGTCGAGAACGCAATCCTGCGCGGGCAATCTTAGTGGAAATCGTTGGCATATTCACTGCTACCAGCCGTGCTCCGAATTATCGCAATCCAAGATCGGCGTGCCGCCGAGTCGGCAAGGTACACTTAAAGAAGCGCCCAGAGAATCGGAACACTGCAAGGAACGACGGAGACCAACGCCCGCCCAAGCTTCATTGACGAAATCGACGACCGTCAATCAAGTCGACGTGCAAGAAATCCTCCACTGGACGCGAAGCCGCCGTCGTTCCAGCGTTTTTGGGCTCTGGACAACGCCGCCTAAGACGAACGGCGCAAACGACCCGGCGTGATTCTATTCCGCTAAGAACTTCGAATATAATCCTTAGGCGAAATCACGACTTGGGCGATATCTATTCATGGCGTCGAATTAAAGATCGACTGTTAACGTGCCGCCGGAATCGGTCGCCCGGGAACAGCAGAGAATAACTTTCTCCTTGCGCTCTTTAGCGGACAGTACGTAATCGCGATGGTCTACCTTGCCATCTAGAAGCGGTGTCGCGCACACGCCGCATATACCGTCCGAACATTTCGTCTCCAAATGGATACCATGTTCCGCGAGAGCTTCGACAGCAGTCATTTTGGCAGGAACGTCCACTTCTCGACCGGATGTCGCTAGTCGTACAGTGAACGGAAATCTCTCCTTTTCGGGAAGCTCCGGAACCGAGAAATATTCCCTTAGACAAGAGTCTTCCGGCCAACCGGCTAAGGCGGCGGCTTCAAATACGGATTCCATGTAGCCGTTTCCGCCGCAGGCATAAAGCTTGTAGCCGGGCCGGTATGGCCTGATCAGTTCCGCCAAACGGGCACGCCCGCCCAGCGAGGAAAAATGAAACTTTACGCAATCTGACCAGGGTGCATTTCTCAGTTCGTCAACGAACGCGCACGTTTCCGCCGATCGGGCGCTGTAATGCAGTTCGAATGGGCGGCCGATTCGGTGAAGGCGGTGCGCCATTGAGATTAGCGGAGTAACGCCAATGCCGCCAGCCATGAGCTGCGAATAGGTGGCACTCTCGTCGAGCGGAAAATGGTTCCTTGGAACGGAGACAAAGGTCTTTCTTCCCTCTCGAAATATCCTGAACATGAGATCTGACCCGCCTCGCCCTGCCGGTTCGCGCTGAACACCGAGCACATATTTGGAAAGGTTCGCCGGGTCGCCGGCAAGCGAAAACTGCCTTTGGTACTCCGGTGCGACTATTACGTCCACGTGTGCGCCCGCATTGAACGGCGGCAGGCTCTTACCGTTTTTACTTGACAACTCGAAGCGAACGATACCGTCCGCTTGTTCTTCGCGCTTGGATACTACGACGGGAACTACGGGCGGTGCACCCTCCAGCGATTTCGGTGCCGGCGCCAGGTCGCGCGTCAAGCCTTCGGCAAGCAGACTCTGATATTCCGCGGGCGTCAACATTTTTTGGTATCGTTCGATCCCCTCTTCCCTGTCCAATGGATGCACGATAGGAAATGGCGGCGGCATCGCGTCGGCGGGGTAGACGGCCAGAGTCTGGTCTTCGTACTTTAAGTCGAGACTCGTTTGCAGGCCGCGTTCGTTCGTAGACGCTGCCTTTACGTAGGCCCCCTTCGCGCGATCCAGTTCGATATCCCACCACCATTTTTTGATTGGATTTATCGAACCTCTGCCGAGCCGATCGTCTAGTTCCGCTAGCGTCTTTGCCATTGCCGGCACATTGCTGGCTATCCAGCGGAACGGTGCTTCCGCGAACAAGCCTTCGAGGTTCCAGGGGCAAGTTTTCATGCAGCGTCCGCACATGCCTCCCGCCGAATTCGTCAGCCGGTAGCGGGTGCATTTTTCAGCATCCGATTTCCAAATCTCGTATCCGTTGTACATTAATTTTGGACCAGCCGTAATTGCGCCGGAGGGGCATTCGCGGGCGCACTTTTTGCAAGCCTCGCAAAACTTTTGGAGACCGAAATCGACAGGCTTGTCGTGCTTCATCGGCATCGATGTCGTGACCGTTCCGGCCTTGAGCCGCGGGCCGAGAAAAGGATTAAGAATGACTTCGCCGATCCTGCTAACCTCGCCGAGGCCGGATAGTAGAAGTAGCGGCGGCTGGAGAACTTCGCTGTCCAGCACCGAATGCACACGCGCAGAGAATCCCATTCGCCGGATGTGTTCCGCTACCACGCCTCCCACTAGCGAGAACCGCAAATAGGCTCGCATGGACTGCGCGACCGAAATCCAGTCGTCGCCGGAAGCGCCGTCCATCGTATCGAACCCCTGATCGAACAGCATCGAAATTGCATTGTCGTGATACGGTTCAAGGCGATTGCCTCCCGCATCGTGCGAATAGTACGCCCACTCGGGCGCGCGAGAAAGGCCGACCGCGTCGGTCGTTAGGTAGTATGAAGAGCCCTTGATGTTGTCGGCATTTCGAATTGGATCTTCAGAGTCGGACGACGGCGAACGCTTCGCATCTCCGTATTGCAGCAGGAGCAATGCGCCGAGAGCACGTCGGGCGCAGGCTCCGATCGGGCTTTTCATCACGTAGTGCCCGCCTTTCGCCGCGTCCTGAACCGCTGGACCCATGTCGCCGAAAAGCGCTCTAGCAAAAAAATCGGCGCGCTTGGGGAATCTCGGCACCCTCTCTTCGTCAATAAAAGTTGTCGGGCTATCGACGCGTTTTTGGTTTTCGAAGTGATGGGGACCGAGCCTGAATTCGCGCTTAGCGAACGGAATAGCGGTTGCCGACCGCTTTCCAAATCCACGCCCGAGCCACCAATCCAAGCCATGGCTGCGTAGACCATTTCGTCCGGCATTCGAAGCGAGCGCCGCATCCGGCTCCAGTTCAAGTTCCGTCGTTACTGCAGCGAGTCCGAATCCTTGGCTAACGAATGCATTGCGTAGCTGTCCGCCCACTAGGCCGCACAGTCCCGCGGAAACGCTAAGCTTGTTCAAGTGGACATCGGAAGTCGTCATCGAGTGAGCTCGCGCTTCGAATCCTAGCATCCTGATGTAGTTGGCGATAACTACCGCCGTGTTGGACGCCAGCAGCGACGCTCGCTCCAACTGCGTACCTCGTATCCATTCGGTTCCCGGCTCTTCCGCGCCGGGTTCGCGCGCGAACTCGACCAGGAACACCATGGCGTGGCTGTGGTGATGGACCGGTTTCAATTTGTCTCGCGACGCCGCTAGGATGTCGGCGTAAATTGCGTCCACCCCGGCGGCATAGCTTGTCGGCTGTCCCGCTTCCAATTCCTTCCTGATTCCCTCGACCATGGGGTTGCGACGCGGCTCATCCAAAAAATGGCAAGGATCCAGGCTCGCAATTCCCGCCATCGAGCAATCGAAGTAATACGCTGCGGATTTGAAATGCCTTGATCTTTCGCCTGCATTCTCGGGGAATTCCGCCGCGCCGTGAGTTACGGCGCCATCGCGGACGGTATCCAACATGGCAGCGTACCGACCCATCGCATGCGCCAAGGAAACGGGATCGACTGGAGCGTAGTTGGGCAGCGGGGTTTCGGGAATCTCCACGAGACTCGGGCGAGAACTTGCTCGGGAAAGCCTTTCCATAGGGAAAGGGCCTAGGTGAAAAGCGCGATTCTTGCCGGAAAAGAACTCCATGAAATTATTCTCAGCCCCTATCGAACTCGGCAATGCTTTAGCTAATCAGCGCGGGATATGCTAGTCGAGTTCAAGATTCGCGGCAAAACCGCAACCGTTCGGACTGATTTCAAGGCAATTTACCGAAGCGTCGCATCAGATACGATCACGTACGCGCGGAAACTTGTACCAAGCCCAAGCGTCAATTCAATATTCAAAGGCGACTACCGGCCCGAATGCAATACGCCGCGTTCGATCTGATCTTGTTCGATTGACTCAAATAGCGCCTTGAAATTGCCCTCGCCGAATCCGTCGTCGCCTTTTCTTTGTATGAATTCGAAGAATATGGGTCCAATGGCCGTCTTTGAAAATACCTGGAGCAGAATTTTGGTTTCTCCGCCATCGACTACGCCCTCTCCGTCTATGAGAATGCCGTGCTTTTCCATCCGATCGATCGGCTCGCGATGTCCCGGCAGGCGCTCGAAGCTATTGCGGTAATAGGTTCCCGGAGGCTTTGGCATGAACTGCATGCCTCTCTTCGCGATCGCATCGACCGATCCGTAAATGTCCCGCGTACCTACGGCGATATGTTGGATGCCTTCGCCATTGTAGCGTCGGAGGTATTCTTCGATTTGCGATTTGTCGTCGGCGCTTTCGTTGATCGGAATTCGAATTCGCCCGCAAGGCGAAGTCAAGGCGCGCGAAAACAGGCCGGAATGCCTGCCCTCGATACTGAAAAACCTGATCTGGCGGAAATTGAATATGTCCGAATAAAACCGGCTCCATTTGTCCATGTTTCCGCGTCGAACATTGTGCGTCAGGTGGTCAACGTAATAGAAGCCAACTCCGGTATATTCGCATTCGGAGCTTGCTTGATAGAATTCATCGTCGAAATTTTCGTCGATTTCGTTTCCTTGCACAAAGTAGATCAAGCTTCCGCCGATACCGACGATCGCCGGGACGTCCAGCAACCTCCCTTCCCCCAAATATGGCGTAGCTCCCTTCGAAACCGCCAAATCGAAAGCATGTCCCGCGTCAATGAAGCGCCAGCCCATAGACGGAGCGCAAGGTCCGTGCTCGCCCGCGAAAGACATGCCCATCGAACCGTCCTCGCCGTTGACGAAGTAAACGATTTCGCCCTGCTTCCAAATCTCGATATTCTTGTTATTGTGCTTTGCAGCAAGAGCGAAACCCATTCGGGCGAATAGTCTACGCAGTTCATTGGAATCAGGGTTCGCGAATTCTATGAACGCCATGCCGTCGGTTCCGGCCGGATTGTTCCTGCAGATTTCCGAATTATATTTTTCGTGCGGATACGGTCCCAAGTCTTATCTCCCGTGAACTTAATGCCAAAATAACGCATTGTTAATGCGTTGATTTGGAAAATATTCGCGATATTTCTGATAATTCGCTATAATTTTTTAAATTTTATCGATTTTATGATAATTTATCGCATGCTTGATTCGACCGACTTGAAGCTTCTGGCGACGTTGCAGCAAAATTGCCAGATTGCGGCGCACGAACTCGGAGACATTCTCCACCTTTCGCCTTCGCAGGCGAACAGAAGAAAATTAAGACTGGAATCGCAAGGAGTTATCAGAGGCTACGTCGCTCGGCTCGACCCCGAAGCTCTGGGATTAGGCGTTCAAGCCTTCCTGAGAGTAACAATGTCGGCGCATTCGCGAGAATCGGCTCGGTCGTTTTCGCAACTGACATCGATACAGCCGGAAATTGCATCTGTCTGGACGCTTACCGGCGAATCGGACTACCTGCTAAGGGTTTACTGCCAAGATCTGAAAGACCTGAATAATTTGATCCACGAAGTTTTGCTAAGACACGAAGGCGTAGCCCGCATCCAAAGCCAAATCGTCATGGATCAGCCGAAAGACGACTTTCGACTTCCTGTTTAGGACGCATTGGCGGCACCGACTTGCAATGACGCGCGCAAGTTCAGCCGGTCGCCTGGAAACGCAAATTAAAATAGCTCATCTTCCTGACGCAACTCCCGCCTCGGCAAAAGTCGACATCCCTCGGTGCAATTCGACGGCGCAGCGCAGCAGACCGATCGCTACCGCCGCCCCGGACGCCTCTCCGAGTCGCATTCTCAAGTCGAGAAGCGGTTCCTTGCCGATTATATTCAGTAGCCTGCCGTGGGCGGATTCCGCCGACAGATGTCCGGCTGCCGCGTGGTCCAGCATCGACGCATCGAGGGCGTGCAGGACCGAAGCGGCAGCTGCGCAGACGAAGCCGTCAAGAATCACGGGAATTCCGCCGACTCGCGCTCGCGCTATCGCGCCGACCATAGCGGCTATTTCGCGACCGCCTAGGCAGCGAAGCACTTCCAGCGGATCGGATCGAGAAGACCGGTTGGCTTCCACGGCAAGCGCCACCGTGCGCGATTTGTCTCTCAGCTTTGCGCCCGAAACGCCGGTTCCCGCGCCCGTCCACTCCGAAGCCGATCCTCCGAACAGCGCTAGAGCCATTGCCGATGCGGCTGTCGTATTCCCGATCCCCATTTCCCCGACTACAAGCAATTCCGAATTGGCGTGGACTGCGCGCCATCCGCGCGCTAGCGCTCCGACAGCCTCGGGTTCGCTCATAGCCGGTCCCTCGGCGATGTCCCGAGTAGGCGAATCGAGTTCGAGCGCGTGCACATACAATTCCGCCTCTTCGACCCTGGCAAGCTGATTTATGGCGGCACCGCCCGAAGAGAAGTTGGCAACCATCTGAGCGGTAACTTCGGGGGGATACGCCGATACGCCGCGGGCGGAAACTCCATGATTTGCGGCAAAGACAACGATTTGGGACGTGCTCAGCTTCGGCGCGGCGGTCCCCCTCCAGCTTGCAAACCAAACCGCCAGGTCTTCCAGCCGGCCAAGCGACCCCGCAGGCTTGGTCAGTTGCCTGTTGCGTTCTAGAGCCTCGGCTCGAGCGCGCTCGTCCGGTTTCGGCGGATCTTGTATCGCGACCGCGAACTCTTTCAGCGTAGCAAAGGGCGGAACCGAATCCGGCACGGCTGGCCTCATATTTTGTTCTGCAACGGATTCGGTCTTAGCAGACTTTCAAATCTAGTGTATCGAATAATCTCGAATATGCCGAACCAAAAACAAAATGGCGAATGGCGGCCTCGGCCCAGGGATCTAGTAGCGGCTGCGGGGTTGCTTACGCGCGTCCCCGTGCCGCCCCGCTATTCTTCGATTTCTCCCGATTGCGCCTGGGCGTGGCCGGCCGTTGGAGCGGCGCTGGGCATCGCCACGGGGATTGTCGCCGAAATTTCAATTCTAGTCGGCATGTCCGAATTCATGGCTTCGGCACTGGCTATTGCGTTTCTCGTTGCCGCGACGGGAGCCCTTCACGAAGACGGGATCGCCGATTCTGCCGATGGGCTGGGGGGAGGCGGCACGGCCGACCAAAGGTTGAAGATCATGCGCGACAGCCGTATCGGAGCGTTCGGCGCCGTCGCTATTGTTGTGCTCTTTCTTGGCCGCTGGTCTGCAATCGCCGATCTGGCCGGATCCCATTCGGTAGTCTACGCGCTTGCCGCAACCTGCGCTGTCTCGCGCGCCGTTATGGCGGCAGCGATGCATCTTGTTCCACCCGCGAGAAACGACGGGCTGGCGGCGACGATGGGCGCGCCCTGCCGCAACGCGGTCATATTCTGTATCGCCCTGGCCGGGGTCATATCGGCTGCCTGCTTTGGCTGGAACGCAATTCCCTTGCTTGCATTCTCAGGCGCTGCGGCCGTTCCCGTCTGCTGGTTGGCATTTCACCGCATTGGCGGGCAAACCGGAGATATACTGGGCGCCGCGCAACAGTGCTCGGAAATTGCGGCGCTGATCTTTCTTGCCGCCGTGCTGTAGGAAACTCTAAATGATTAAAACGGGCCGGGCCATTCAGGAACGACTTGAGCGCGTATCGAGAACGTCGCTGACGCGCTTTAATGCGATCGACAAATCCACTCCTTCGACCGCCGCGATCTCGCGCGACAGCCGATCAAGCGCGGATTCATATAGCTGGCGTTCGGAAAAAGACTGTTCCCTTTGATCGTCGCCGCGATGCAAGTCGCGAACAACTTCCGCAATGTTCTGAAGTACGCCGGAGTTAATTTTCTGGTCGTATTCCTGAGCTCGTCGCGACCACATTGCTCGCTTGACCTGCGCCCGGCCCTTCAGGGTATCCAAGGCTTTGGATATTTCGTCGGCCGTGGCGAGACCGCGCACGCCGGTCTCACGAGCTTTCGCAGTCGGGACCCGAAGTGTAAGCTTTTCCTTGGAAATTGAAATCACATAAAGCTCATGCTCTTCGCCGCCAATCGTCCGGTTCTCAACCGCCACGATTTTACCGACACCGTGCGACGGATAAACGACATGCTGGTTTACCCGGAATTTGGAATATCTCTTTCGACCGGCCATTTATCTCTCGTTCCGTTGCTGTCTAGCCGACAATGAATTGAAGCTCGCTAGCCGCCTCTTTAGGCATCGCTCTCTTACCAGAGCGATCATGACAGCCGCGCTTTCTTTAGGATTTCGCGGTCGACCTCATGCTGCAAGCGTATACCAATGCTTTGTCCTGGCAGCCCGTTCGCTATCTAAGGAAAATTCTTGCCTCTGCCGGCAGCAATCTGCAGTTTCCGGTGTTGAAGTCCCTAAAGTCATCCGCCTTCGCCCGGTCGCTCGGAGAAATACTTGTCAAATTTGCCTTCCTCGAATTCATGGGTCTCCGCGTCAGGCGGAGCATCTTTTTTCGTAATGATGACGGGCCAAAGCTCCGAGTATTTCCGGTTGAATTCCACCCACTTTTCCGTATCCGGCTCGGTATCCGGCCTTATAGCATCAACGGGGCATTCGGGTTCGCAGACACCGCAGTCAATGCACTCGTCAGGGTGGATAACAAGCATGTTTTCGCCCTCGTAAAAGCAATCAACGGGGCAAACCTCGACACAATCCGTGTATTTGCATGCGATGCAGCTATCATTGACGATGTAGGTCATGGGGGTAATCGAATTCCCGGCGAGCGACGCGTTTCAGTGTAGATATAAATTCGCCTCGTTGCATTCAAGGCAACTATAACGACGAGACCGACAAGTTTTTGCCAATAACATGCCACTCTGAACAGATCCCGGTTCTAACATTCAAAGTCTTTTCTTCAGGGACATCAGGACGGCGAACGGGCTGTCGGGATCGATCTCAACACTGGGCGAGCTTGGCCCGCTTCTTTTTTCGTTCGGCGCCTTAACTCGTTTCCGGCCCTTCGTCTTGCCGCTTCCAAAGCCCTCGGACTTGGCTGCTACCCGATTTACGGCGGGCTTTTGGCGGGATTTGTCGACCGCCGCTGTAGAAATTCGCGAAATTCTCGAGTCGGGCGCCGCGCGCGCGCGATTACTTTTTTCCCGCCGAAACTCACTTTTTCGCTTGGCGAATCTAGAAAATGTATAAAAGACGACCTCCTCTTCTTCACAGTCCGTCGCCTGCCTCGAATCGCCTCCATTTGAACTGGATGAGATCGCGTAATCGCCCTTCTCCGGTACCGCGAATTCCCGCTCCTCCCGTTTTTCCCGTTCTTCCGCCTCCGATGCAGGCTCGACCTTTCCGACACCATGGCCGGAGGCAGGATCGACCACCGCGCGCGCTTCACCGACTCGCTCAAGCGCCGCCGTCGGCGACTCGCCGGCTTCCTCGACGCTCCCGACCGCCCGGCCATTCGCATCCGGCATCGCTGCGGTATTTTCGACGCTTGCCGCGGCATTCGCCTCTGCCGAACCACTGTCCTCGAACTCTTCCGCCTGCTTTTCCGCATTATCCGCCTTCGGCGGCTTGGCCTTTTTTCGGATTCCGCTCTTCGCATTGAATCCGAGCCCGCGCATTAGCGTTGCGAATTGTTCAAGGCCCAGACCCGAAATCGAGAGCATGTCGGAAGTCGCTTCAAACCCCGCTCTGCTGTCTTCAGCGCGCAGCAAATCGGCCAACCGCTCCAGCATGTCGATTCTGATCGCGAGATCGCCTGCATGGTGAAATCCGCAGAGCGGATAGTACCCTTCGGGCGCGGATTCCAGTTTAGGAATGGTGACCAGGCTTGGAGGTGGTGGAGGCGGAAATTCCTCGATTCCCTTGAAAAGCGACCAAAGCAGGATTCTCAGGCGCGTCGGAGCCGGTTTCAGCAGCGAATGGAGATATACGGAATATTGCCCGAATCTTACGCCGTGCGCGCGAAGAGGCTTGCGAGCCTCCTGATCCAATGCCTTGACATCTTCCGCTACAGCCCAGCGATTTACGATTCCTAAATTCTCTATCAGGCGAAATGCGAATCCGCGGCTAATCCCAGCAATTTCGGTGTCGTTCCTTAAGGCTATCAAATGTTCGAAATTCGATGAAATCTGGTGATCAACGAATACTCTCAGTCGTCGCTCGACCTTGCTTCTGACTTCCTCGCCCGCTTCCTCGTCCGCGAACGCCTCTATCTGGGGAGCTAGCGCATCGGCACCCGCGACGAGTTTTCCAACGGCAACATCGCCCCACATCAGTCCGCCCTGTTCGGTGAATCCCAATTCATTGTTCGGTGCATTCGAAAACTTCTGAGATCGAAGAATTAACTCCGGAACCAATGCCTGGGCGCTAGCCGCTTTGATCGCTCTAGACGCTTCCGGGGCCGCACCCGGATCCGGGAAGAATCTAAAACCTTCCAAACGGCCCACGAACTGGCCTTCGACCGTCACTTCGCCTTTGTCGTTGACTGTCGTCACCAATTTTTCCTTTCTTTTCATGCCCTTTACCAACGCGCTTGTTCGAAGATCGATAAACCTTTGCGTTAAACGCAGGTGCAACGCATCCGACAGGCGGTCTTCTAACGCACGCGTTCTTTCCCGCCAATGGGCGGCATCTTCCAGCCAGTGGCCTCGCTGCGAGACGTACGTCCAAGTTCTAACGTACGCAATGCGCTTGGACAAAGCATCCACATCTCCGTCGATTCGGTCGATCTTCCGCATTTGGGCTTCGAGCCAGTCTTCGGGTATAAACCCGCCCTGCACGAATTCGAAAATGCGCGATAGCAGTTCCGCATGCTCGCTCGCGGAATCCTTGCGGAAGTCGGGGATCTGGCAAACTTCCCAAAGAAGCTTCACATCGCGTGGATTTGCGATCCTCGCCCGGATAACGGAATTAGACGAGAGTTCGCGTAGTGCGATCAAATCGTCGGCCTCGCGAGCGCGCGCGAACAAGGGGTTGTCGCTGCCTTCGTCCAGCGAAGCGATTAAATGTTCCGGCGATCCAAATTCAAGATCGGAATTTCGCCATTGCAGCCGCTCGACCGGCGCAAATCGATTTTCCTCAATGCGCTCGGCAACTGCGGGATCCAAAGCGGGCGCCTCCGCGGTTGTTCCAAAGGTTCCCGAAGACATGTGGCGGCCCGCTCGACCGGCGATCTGAGCAAGCTCGTGAGATGCTAATGATCGCATGCGCCTGCCGTCGAATTTGGAAAGCCCCGCGAACGCAACGTGGGCGATATCAAGATTCAGCCCCATGCCTATGGCGTCCGTCGCGACCAGAAAGTCGACATCGCCATTTTGGTAGATCGAGACCTGCGCATTTCGCGTGCGGGGGCTAAGCGCGCCCATCACGACCGCCGCGCCGCCTCGGTGGCGACGAATCAATTCCGCGATCGAATAAACGCTTTCCGCAGAAAACCCGACAATTGCGGATCGCGGCTGCAGCCTGGAAATCTTTCGAGGTCCTGAATGAACGAGGCTGGAAAACCTATCCCGGCGGCGAAACTTCACTCCGGGCACAACCCGACCGATTGCTCCTCGCATCGTATCGGATCCGAGGAATAGCGTTTCCGCAAGCCCCCGCGCCCTGAGCAAGCGATCCGTGAACACGTGGCCGCGCTCGGCGTCGGAGCAAAGCTGGATTTCATCCACGGCCAAAAAATCCGCGCCCGTGCCCAGCGGCATCGCCTCGACTGTGCAGATCCAGTACTTGGCCATTGGAGGGATTATTCGCTCCTCGCCGGTCACGAGCGCCGCGACGGACGGGCCTCGAATCTTGACGACTCTGTCGTAGACTTCGCGCGCCAGAAGCCTAAGAGGCAGCCCGATCATGCCGCTTCGGTGGCCGAGCATGCGTTCGATCGCGTACCAGGTCTTGCCCGTGTTTGTCGGGCCGGTCACGGCCGATACCTGTCCCCGTCTTGGCATAATATTGCGCTGATCCCAGGCCTGCTAGTAGGTTCGTTCGTAAAGTTTCCGCTGCAATCTTTCGACCGAGCGTTGCAGGCCCTGGCTGTGAGGGTGGAGCTCGAGCGCTTCGCCAAAAATCGCGGAAGCCTGCTCATGCTCTCCTAGCTGCTCCAATATCATGCCCAATCCCGACATGGCGCCGTAATGCCTCGGGTTTCGAGCCAGAGTTTGGGAAATGTCCGAGACAGACAGCATGAACTCGCCCATATAAAAGTACGCAGTTGCCCGCGCGTTCCAACCCTCGGCAAAGTCCGGCGCATGATCTATCAGCGCACTTAAGTGCTCTATCGCAATCTCGAAATTACCGGCCTGCATCGCGCTTCGACCTCTTTGAAGCAGCAAATTCATTGACGGCGAACCCGAATCCGACCAAGCCTCGTAAATCCGCTGTTCTGCTTCCATCGCGGCAGCTCGGTCGTCGCCTTGCAGCGTTTCGAACAATTCGTCCAAGTCGGATGTCTGCGCGAGCAGATACGTAGAAAAAAACATCGCAGCGGTTGCGGCGACACAAAATTTGATGCAACAGTGCAGGGAGATCATGAGCAGAGCGTTGAAGCACCATATGCTGGCACTTCAAGTATAGCAACAATTTTCTCCGGAGGCAATTCGTGAGCGAATTTTTGGACAAGGCCGCCGGGCTGCTTTCCGACCGCCTGACAAACGGAATCGAATACAGGGTTCAAATCGAAATCGAAGATAGAGGCTCGATTTTCGTCGACGGCACCGGCGTGCGAGTCGGAAGCGGCGACGCCGACTGCGTGATTTCTGCCAGTTCCGATATCTTCAAGCTGATTATCAATGGCGGCCTTGATCCTCTAAATGCAATGATGTCCGGCGACCTATCCGTGAGAGGCGATCTATCGGCCGCGGCCAGTTTGGCAAGAAAGCTTTGATCAAAATGCCCTTCGCGGCCGTCGCCTAGACGCGTGATTCGAAAGTGGTCGGCGACAAACTCGAATCCGACGCAAATTTCTTGTGATGGGCGGCGCGAGTCATGGTCGGGCTCGGCGTGTCCGTTGATGTCAACGGGCAGGTCGCCCGTACTTCGCATGGGATCTGCGTTTTGAACTGCGGTTCAGCCTCTTTCGGCTAATATATTCCGGGTTCAGCTTGCAAGATTTTACAACGACGCACTCGTTCGCCGGGCTCTGGCATTTCCGCGAAAGCCGTGCCACTTTCCAGACCAAGATGAACCGCTGTAGCGGCCGCAAAAGCACTTGGATTCTAAAATTGCTCATCCCTTTCTTGCCGCGCGAGCAGTCCGTCCGGCAAATGGACACCCTGTTTGAAATCATGCCGGATATCGGCCTATGCGCAAGATCTGAAATTCGCTCCTGACTTTCTCCCCAAGGACAACGGCGCCCAATAATATCCTTTTCCAAGATATGCGTTTGCGCCGTTCATAACCTAGGATTTTCGCGAGATTCGCAGGCGCATTCCTCGAATTGCTGGGATTCGCGCCTGTGTTTTCGGTCCAATTGCGAAAACCGAAATTCGTTTTTCGGTATACTGCGCGAATTCGAACCCGAGCCGGATATGATTTGTCCCTTAGCTTGGAACGAATGCGTCCTGCCGTTCCGCTTTCGGCGCCCGGTCGAGCAGCTTAGCCGTTAGGCCGCAGCGGCTTAAATTGAACTCTACTAGAGTATCAGGTTCTGCGCATGCAAAACAGCGGCGAACAGAAATGTTGCTTGAATTGTTTCTTATGCGGCGCGCCGGCGAAAAAAATTATCGGAGTCGCCGCCGAAAATTTGGGGCGACTGCATTTTACGGGCGGAATCATGCAAAGCAAAGAATATCAAAGCACGCGCAAGTATGCACTTTCTATGCAATTTTCGAAAATCGGGTCGGATGCTTTCGGCCAGCTTCGCTATGAATTTAGCGAGAGCGTCGGCGTTCGACATAAACCGCCATTTAGTTCCTCGAGGGCGACCCGGTGCAGGGATTCTGTTGCCGCCGCGACCATGCGCCCGCCGGCGTGCGCCGCGTTTCCGTTCCAATCCGTCGCAATTCCGCCCGCCGCGCGAACCAGGGCGATGGGAGCGTGCGCGTCGAACGGCTTCAGCCCGGCCTCCACCACCAAATCGATCTGTCCCGCCGCGAGCAGAGCGTAGGCATAGCAGTCCATTCCGTACCTTACCAAAAGAACTCGGTCAGCCAATCGGCGAAATGCAGCGCATTCCGCTTTCGTTCCGATCTCGGGATATGTTGTCGCGAGTGTCGCGCGTTCCAGAGACTTGCCCGTACGCACTTGCAGATTCCGGCGGCCAGAAGGGCCGTCCATCCAACATCTTCCAAACCCGCCTACGAACCGCTCCTTCGTGTACGGTTGATCGACAATGCCGAATATGGGCCCTTTCTCCGCTGCGACCGCTATCAGGACTCCCCATGTCGGAGCTCCGCAAAGAAATCCGCGCGTGCCGTCGATCGGGTCGAGAACCCAGGTCAAACCGGTCTTTCCTTCAACGGGCTCGAGCTCCTCGCCGAGAATCCCGTCGTTCGGGCGCCGGCTCGAGAGGATTTTCCTCATTGCGCTTTCCGCTTCGCGATCGGCGGCCGTGACCGGATCCCATGAATTCTCCTCCTTGCTTTCCACTTCGAGGAATTCCTGCCGGAAATAGGGAAGAATCGAATCTCTGGCGGCATCCGCCAATTCATGCGCCACGGTTTCCAGTTCCGCTGCAAGTTCGGAATAGTGCACGACTTTTCAATTTTCCCTGTTAGTGTTCGCGGCATTCGAAAAACAGTGAAACTGCGGCAAGGTCAACCTTTGCTCGCTGGCCGACAAGGATCTTTGGCTATATATGGGCAATCTTTCTCGAATTCGACTTCCAAACTGACGACGGAACAGAATATGCGCGCAATGTTGATAACCGAACTCGGCGGCCCGGCCGAACTGAAGGAAGTACCGGTTCCCGAGCCAGGAGAAGGGGAAGTTCTTCTTAGGATTCTCGCCGTCGGCATGAATTTCGCCGACTTGTTGATTGCGAAAGGCGCCTATCAAGTCCGGCCTGCCCTGCCTTTCGCCCTCGGAATGGAAGCTTGCGGCATCGTCGAGCAAAAGGGCGCCGCAGTTGAAAATTTCAGTATAGGCCAGCGCGTCGCCGTATTTGGATCGCACGGCGCGCTTTCAGAATACGCATGCTACCCGGCCGCCAACTGCACGGCGATTCCCGATTCAATGTCGCATCGGCATGCCGCATGCTTTCAGGTCGCTTATGGCACGACCCACGTTGCACTCGAATACAGAGCCAGGCTTCGCAGCGGCGAGCGGCTTCTCGTTCTGGGGGCTTCCGGAGGAGTTGGAAGAACGGCGATCGAGATCGGTAGACTCTTGGGCGCGGAAGTCATTGCGGCGGCAAGAGGCGCCGAAAAGTTGGCCGTCGCCGAAAAGGCGGGAGCGCATCACCTATTGGATTCTGAAGCCGTGGACATCAGGGAAGCAGTAAAGCGCCTCGGGGGAGCGGATGTCGTCTACGATCCCGTGGGAGGCGACCAATTCTACGCTGCCATGCGGGCGACCAATCCCGACGGCCGGCTAATCCCGTTGGGATTCGCCTCGGGAGATATCCCCAAGATTCCCGCCAATATACTGCTGGTTAAAAACTTGACGGTTATCGGCTTCTTCTGGGGCGGCTACATGAACTACAAACCGGAAGTTCCGGCCGAAAGCATGAAGACGCTTTTTTCCTGGTACGAGGACCGACGCATTTGCCCGCACGTCAGCGCGGTATTCGATCTTCAGGACGCCAATCTGGCATTGGAGAAATTAAGGAACAGGTCGGCAACAGGTCGACTGGTCGTGGAAGTCGGCAAGCCCTAATCTCGCGCGAACTCGAATCGGATCCAAGCTGCGCCGAGATAGGAATTGAATTTGGCGGACTTGAAATACCGACGGATGTTTCCGATATATAGGGCATGAAATAAGCGGCGATTCGCCGTTCACAACTATATGGAGGCATTGATGAACGAATTCACCACGGTCCGCCGGAGCATATCGGGCGCGCGCAGCGCGCAGATCGACGAGGGACTGCGGGCGCACATGAACAAGGTCTACGGCCTGATGTCCGTAGCCATGATTATCACCGGAGCCGTCGCTTATTTTGTAGGCACGAACGACCAACTTCTATACGCGATTTTCAGCACGCCTCTGCAATGGGTTGTTATGCTGGCCCCGCTCGGCGTGGTCTTTTTGTTCGGCGCGATGGTCAATCGTTTATCGGTTGCAGCGGCTCAAGCCGTATTCTGGGGGTTTTCGGCGCTTATGGGCCTATCGATCTCCTACATATTCGCGGTTTACACTGGCTTTTCGATCGCTCAAACCTTTTTGATCACGGCCATCGCGTTCGCCGGGCTGAGCCTCTACGGCTATTCGACCAAGAAAGACCTCAGCGGCATGGGTTCGTTTCTGATTATGGGCTTGATCGGCCTGGTCGTCGCGATGATTGTGAATATCTTTCTCGGCTCGCCGGCAATCATGTTCGCTATCTCGGTTATCGGCGTCTTGATTTTCGCCGGATTGACGGCGTACGACACGCAGAAAATAAAATCGACCTATCTTCAGATGGCGAACGGCGGCCAGACCCAGTGGCTTGAAAAAGCGGCGATCATGGGCGCGCTTTCGCTTTACCTCAACTTCCTGAACATGTTCATGCTCCTGCTGTACTTGTTCGGCAACCGCGAATAAATCTGAATTCATCGCTTGTCGCCCGGCCGAAGCTAATTTGACAGCGGCCGGGCTAGGCGGCCCGTCGGATGCGCCGCCTGATTGCAATCCCGCGCCGACCCTTCCGTTTCCAAATAATTCAAATTGACGGCGTTGTTGCGCGCTCGCTCCGCGGGCCAAGGTAAATCTGTTCAACTAGGGCCTGTTGGCTAAAGACCTTGATTCGTTTGGCTTCGTCGCGCCGCGTTCACTCCCGCCACGAGACTGATGATGGCTTGGAAGCCGGCTATCGTCTTGTCGCAACGCGTTGCAATTGCTTGGAACTCTTTGATATTCGAAAAGAAATTCTCGGTCTGGTGCCGCCATTTTAACATCGCCCTGTCGTGGCTGCGCTTGGCTTTCCTGTTGGATTTCGAAGGTATCGCCACCGCTCTGCCGCGCGCTTCAAGCCTCACCACCAGCTAGTCGCCATCGAAGGCCTTGTCGCCGATCAGGGCCCCCATTCCGCAGGAAGCCTTCGCGTGCGCCCGGACCGCGGTGCCGTCCACCTGCGCCCGCCCAGGGTCCGAACGAACCGGGCAGTTCCTTGAAAACGCCTTCGAAAACCCCCTTTCCTTCCCGGCGCCTAAAGGGAACGAAAACGCTGTTCCAGTTGCCGAATGCCGATGGAAGATCCCGCCGCGGCGATCCGGTTCGAACCCGCCAGAGCACCGCTTCCAAAAACAGCCGGCTGTCCGCCGCCGTCCTTCCCGGCGAACCCCGCCTGCCGGGAAGCTTGTCCGTGAAATCGTCGCGCATTCGGTCGGCCGGGACAAACCTGATGGAGTTCGAGAATTTGCCTCAATATTCCTGCTTCGAATTTCGCCTTTTCGGCTTTTGTTGGTGAAAAATCCGAACTCGATGCGTCGAATCAAGCCCATTCGTCAGCAGGCCTTAGAATGGACAGCCAGATGGCAGCGCGGCTTGCCAATGCGCGAGTCCTTGCCGGACGAGGCTAGTCTTCCTCGGTCGCGGCCAATAGCAGGCAAGCGCCGAGAATTTTTCTCGTGTCGTCGAATAAAGGCGGCTTTTCTCCCCTCCATCTCGAATAAAGCCTGTGCGTTACGCTTCGCTTCTCGATCAGGCAGTCAAGGCACTCGCCGGTTTCGTCGATGAATTTTTTCATCCTACGCGCCATGTTGGCGCGATAGGCGTCCCTATGCTTGATTTCCATTCGCATGTGGAAAACCGAACTTCTCGCTCGCGGCTTGATTTTCATGTCGTTCAGCGCATTGCCGGCACCGTTCCACATATTTCTCGCCGCTCGGTATCTCCAATTGGCGAATTTCGCGGCGCCGAAACTATTCGCCGCAAATGCGAAATTGGCGACGCTCGTGGCCGCTCTCGGATCATTTTTGGAGAATGCGACTGCCGCCAAGACGCTTGCGGCTACAATCCTTGCGCACGCGGCAAGCTTATCATCATTTCGGATTGCTCGGTTCGCGTTTTCCTGCAGCCGCTCCCACACGAGATCCCAGCGGCTCCAGCCGGAAAAAAGCGCTTCGCGCAATTCGCTGTCCCTTGATTTAAACACCCAGATAAGCGGCGCGCACGTGATCGTTGTCGAGAAGCGAGTCTGCGTTTCCTTCCAGCGCGACCGTGCCGGTTTCCAGAACGTAGGCGTAGTCCGCGAGGCGAAGCGCCATTTGCGCATTCTGTTCCACGAGCACGACAGGAACCCCTTCGGCGCAAATTTTCCGTATGATGACGGCGATTTCGTCGACTACGACTGGCGCAAGGCCCATCGACGGCTCATCCATGAGCAGTAGGCGCGGTTTCGCCATCAACGCCCTGCCGATCGCCAGCATCTGCTGCTCGCCGCCAGACAGGGTTTTTGCATTTTCCCCGATACGCTCCAGAAGCCGCGGAAAGCTCTCGAAAACCGACCGAAGATCGGCTTCGGTCTGTTCGGCATCCGTCCTTAGAAATGCTCCGGTGCGAAGATTCTCTTCGACAGTGAGATCAGGGAAAACGCGCCTTCCCTCCGGCACGTGCGCAATGCCTCGACCCACGATCCTGTCGGGCGGAAGATTGCTAATGGCTTCTCCCTCAAACCTGATTTCGCCTTCTTGAAGTTTTTCCAATCCCGAGATGGCGCGCAGCGTGGTGGACTTTCCCGCGCCGTTTGCGCCTATAATTGCAACGATACTTTGCTTGCCGACATTGATTGAAATGCCCCTAAGCGCCGCGACCTTGCCGAATGATACGGCGATATTTTCGACTTCAAGCAACATCGCGCGCGCTACCCAGATAGGCTTCGATAACGGCCGGATCCCTTCGAATCTCGTCCGGCCGCCCTTTCGCCAGGAGTTTCCCAAAATTCATGACCGTGATGACATCGCAAATTCCCATGATAGCATGCATGTCGTGTTCCACGATCAATATCGTTACGCCGTTGTCTCGCAACTTGAACATGAGACTCATCATTGAATTCGTTTCTTCCGGATTCATGCCGGTAAAGGGCTCGTCTAGAAGCATCACTTCGGGACGGGCAACCATCGCGATGGCTAGCCCAAGAGCGCGCTGGTGTCCGTGCGGCAAATCTCCGGCCCGGTCGCCCGCTCTTTCCAAAAGGCCGAAAAACTCGAGCGTCTCCTCAGACTTCGCCCTCGCGGCGCGGCGGTCGTCCGAGTCCCAGCCGACGATCGCCGCGAAAATATTCGGCCTGTAATTCAAATGGGTTCCCACCAGGACATTTTCCAGCACTGTCATTTCAGAAAAGAGAGTCGAATGCTGGAAAGTCCGCACGATGCCCCGCCGGGCGACTTCGTACATGCGGAGCCCGGAAATTGTCTCGCCGCGCAGCCGGACAGTGCCCGCAGTCGGCTTGTAAAACCCGGATATGACGTTGAAAGTTGTGGTCTTGCCGGCTCCGTTCGGGCCGATCACGCCGTGAATCGCGCCTTTTTCGACCGCGAAGCTGAGATTGTCCACGGCGGCGAGTCCTCCGAACCTCATGCAGAGATCGCTAACTTCCAGGAGTTTCGCGCTCACGCCCCATATCCCTGTCGAGACCCGAGCTCGCTATGCGAGCGAGCCCCTTTTGCACCAGGCTTTCCAGTCCTTTCGGCAAGAATAGAACTGAAACTATCATAAGCAATCCATATACGAACGGCCGCATCTGCTCCAAGCCGAATTCTCGCAGCACAATTTCATTGACGATAGTCAGAGCGATGCAGCCGATCACCGGTCCGTATATCGTTGCCGTGCCGCCGATTATCGTCCAAGTCAGAACGAATACCATAAGTTCCAAATCGAAAATGTTGGGATTGACCGCTCCGATGTAGTGGGCTAGCAGCGCGCCGCTAAGTCCTGCAAACCCCGATGCAACTACGAATGCAAGCGTCCTGTAGGCGCGAACATTGACTCCCGTGGCTTCCGCCAGCTTGTCCTGCCAGTGAACCGCGTGAAATGTCAGACCTACGGGCGAACGCTCAATTCTCCACATCAGCCAGAGAGACGCCCCGACCACTACGGCGGAAAAATAATAGTAGCTAACAGGTTCGAAAAAGTCGAATTGCCACACCAGGATGTCGAAGTCGGGCATCGGATCGATGCGTTTTATGCCCTTGGGTCCGCCGAACGGTTCGCGAAACCGATTCCAAAATAGCCGAATAATTTCACCTGCCGCGAACGAGCCGATTAAGAAATAGAACCCTTTCATGCGGAATAACGGGTAGCTTAGGATCATCGCGACCAATGCTGCCGTGCATGCGCCCAGAACCATCGAAACCGGAACGAATATTCCGAATTCCTTGGTGTACAGGGCGGATGCGTACGCGCCGACTCCCATGATCACAGCGTGCCCCAGAGACCATTCTCCGGTCAGAGTGAGCAAGCGGTATGAAGCAACAAGCAAAATGTTGATGGTCAAAAAGACGAGAATTTCCTGCTGCGAAAAGCTAAGCGCATGCGGCAGCAGAACCAGCACCGCGGCCAATAGCAGCCAGATGCCGACGCGTCCTGAAACGCTACGCACGGTCCGCGGTTCCGAAAAGGCCGGTGGGCTTGATGATCAGAACCGCCAGCATAAGCGCAAGGCCGACAATGTCGGCAATGACGCCGTCCCAGAAAGTGGTAATTATGGTGTGGACGAATGCGTAAGCTATGGACGCGACAACAGCTCCCTCAAGAGAGCCTACGCCGCCGACGATTATCACGATAAATGCAGCAACGATTACGGAATGGCCCATGTGCGGGTTCACCGAGATTAGAGGAGCCGTCAGCGCTCCAGCAATGCCGGCCAGAGCGCCCCCGATGAACATGGCGATGATCGAGATTCTCGTGATGGAAATTCCCTGCAGCGAAGCTGCTTCCCTATCCTGCGCGCTCGCGCGCAGAGCCCAGCCGAATTTGGACTTTCTGAGAAATATCCACAGTAAACTGAGAAATACGATCGATGCTATAATGACTGCCAGCCTTTGTACCGGCAGGCGGACTTTTTCCGAAATCACTATTACGTCCTGAGTGACAGGCGGCACATGCTCCATGCGCACTCCGAACTGCACCGATACTAGCGCCTGTAGAATGAGCAGGAATCCAATTGAAGCGACAAGGCCTCCCAGCGGATTGTCGCGCAGCGGACCGAACATCGTTCGCTCCATGAGTATTCCCACCGCGCCGACAAATACCAAAGCCGCCGCCGCGGCAAGAACGTAAGGCATTTGAAAATCGGCATAAATCGCAACGACGACGTATGCGCCGATCATAAAGAGTTCGCCGTGCGCGAAATTGATGACTCCCAGAACGCCGAAAACAAGCACCAGGCCGACGGCGATGAGAGACATGTAGGCGGCCGCGTAAATTGCGTTAAGCCCGGTTTGCGCCAACAGCTCAACCATTCAATCGGACCGCCGCAGCTTGCGCGGGGCGACGGACTGCAGGTCCGTCGCCCCGCGCTTTTATCTAGGTTTACTAACGCTGGTCCGGCATCTGGCCGTAAGCGCGCATGTGCTTCTTGAGAATTTCACCGTGCTTGTCGTACCAGGCAGGTACGGATCTGAATTCCTTAATGCGTGCCTTGCCGCCTTCGATCCTCACGACCGGCCAGTTTCCGAGAAGCGTATGATCCACGCCGAATAGATCTTCGCCCCACCAGGACGCATCTCCGAAAGCGTGTTTTCCCGTGCCGCTAGCAAGCAACGTTGACAATACGTCGTCCGGTTCCACGGATCCCGCTTCGACCGCGGCAGCCGACCAGATGTCCATAATCGACGCGTATTCCCAGCTCACGGCACCCCATTGACCGGGATACCGTTCGTTGTAGACTTCCCAAAACTTGTTCGGATTCTGGAAATTGATAAAGTCCTGATTCATTGCCGGATCGTCGAAGTCCGGGAACTGGAAGATCATTCCTTCCACGAATTCAACCGACGTCTTTTCTATGATCTGCCCATAAAAGTCGGCCGTGCAGGAAATTACCTGTCCCGAATATCCCTGCTGGAAGAGCTGTTCCATGATCGGATGCACGTAGTCGGGATAGCAGGTGTCAAGGCTAACGATATCGGGGTCGCTTGAGAGCATTCTGGTCACGATCGGCGCAAAATCCGTCGTTTCCCAATCGAAAAGTATCGGATCCTCGAGCATCTCGATGCCTGCGGCTTCGAAAGCCGCCAGGTAGGTGGCCACGGACGGCAGACCCAGAGCGTCTTCCTGAGCGCACATGACGGCCGTCTTCAGGTCGGGATAGTTCTCGGCCATCCATTCCACGCCGGTGACGTTGTACACCGGGTGGCTTTCCGCCGGGGCCAGAAGCGTAGTAGTTTCCGGACCGAGATCGGAGTTCAAAAGCGTCGAGAACAGCATTCCCGTTCGATCCGCGACCGGCTGGACACCCGCCCAGGTATCGCCGCCCAGCATCATAATGAATTTGACTCCGTCTTCCTGAATAAGCTTGGTCGCGCCAGTTCTCGCCTTAGACGGATCGTACTCGTTGTCGTACGAAATGAATTCGAACATCCGGGATTCGCCGCCGACGTTGATGCCTCCTGCGGCATTCACCCATTCGGCCCAAATCTGCACGCCGTCGAGGCCCGGCTTGCCCCAGCCCGCGACCGGTCCGGTCAATGGCGCCAGAAAACCGATCTTTATAGGTTCGCCCTGGGCCAAAGCGCGCCCCGGCAATGCCGAACTCAAAGCACTGAACCCCGCGAACGCCGACGCTGAACCTAGAAATTTGCGGCGGGTCTGCGATTTTCCCAAGAAATTTGCGAACATCGTCTCTCTCCTCTGAGTAAATTCGCCGCCGCTACGGCAAGCGCACTATTGCACCAAATTCAGCCACTAATAGCTGCGGCGACACTGCGGGATGCCTCAGTCTACCAAATGGATTGAATTGATCAAGGAATAATTGGGCATGTACCGAAAAACATTGCGCTGCCGAAAATGACTATGGAAAAAATTCGCTTGGCGCTACATAGTGATAGTTGACCGGTTAGCGGTCAAAGCCTCGAATTTGGGTCGAATTTGGTCCAGAATTAGAGCAGGAAAGGAGCGTTGGCGAGCATGAAAAAACGCGTTGCTGTAATCGGAGCGGGTCCGTCCGGACTTGCGCAACTTAGGGCGTTTCAGTCGGCAAGAGTCGCGGGAGCGGACATTCCGGATATTGTTTGTTTCGAAACACAGGCCGATTGGGGAGGCCTGTGGAACTACACGTGGCGCACGGGACTGGACGAAAACGGCGACCCCGTGCATTGTTCGATGTATCGGTATCTTTGGTCGAACGGACCGAAGGAAGGCCTGGAATTCGCGGACTATACCTTCGACGAGCACTTTGGAAAAACAATCGCTTCCTATCCGCCGCGCGCCGTTCTGTTCGACTATATAAAGGGACGGGTGGAGAAGGCGGGCGTCCGCGACTGGATTCGATTCCAGAATCCCGTACGCAGGGTCGAAAAGAGCGGAGCCAGCGGCAAATTCAGAGTGGTCGCGCAAGACATCCCCAACGATCGGGAAACGGACGAGGAATTCGACCATGTAGTCGTAGCGTCAGGCCATTTCTCCACTCCTAACGTACCCGAGTTTCCGGGGTTCGACTCCTTTAACGGACGCATACTTCATGCGCACGATTTTCGCGATGCGCGTGAGTTCAAGGATCAAAAACTCTTGCTTATAGGAACAAGCTACTCGGGCGAAGACATCGGATCGCAGTGCTGGAAGTATGGCTGCAAGTCGGTAACGGTAAGTCACAGGACCGCTCCCATGGGCTACAAGTGGCCGGAAAATTGGAAGGAAGTGCCGCTGCTAGAGCGCGTTGAGAAAAAGGTAGCCTTTTTTAAAGACGGATCGTCGGCGGAAATCGATGCTATTATCTTGTGCACAGGCTACCTCCACCATTTCCCGTTTGTCGAAGATAAGCTGCGATTGCGAACCGCAAACCGGCTTGCGACGGCCGACCTGTACAAGGGAATCGTTTGGGTCAACGATCCAGACCTTTTCTATCTCGGGATGCAGGATCAATGGTACACGTTTAATATGTTCGACGCACAGGCGTGGTACGTTAGAGATATCATCCTGGGACGCTTGCAGGTCCCGGGCAAAAGCGAGCGGGTCGCGGATGTGGAAGCCCGCGTTGCCGCCGAGGACGATCTTGAAGACGATTACGGAGCGATTGAATACCAAGGAGACTACGTTCGCGAGCTGGTCGCCGATACCGACTATCCAAGTTTCGACATCGACGCTGCGAACACTGCCTTCTTCCAATGGAAAAAGCACAAGAAGCAAGACATCATGACGTTTCGAGACAACGGCTATGTTTCGCCAATGACCGGCGCAATGGCGCCTCCGCACCACACCAATTGGGTGGATGCATTGGACGACTCCATGGAGAGCTATTTGCAAGTTCCGGCGTAGGCGAGTCCGAGCAACCCTTTTCGCGGATATTCTCGAGGACCGCCAACAGGGTTGGCCGAAATTAACTGGGTCGATAGGCCGTACTTGGCCGCGTTCGGCAACGCTTTCTCTGAACTGTCGGCGACAAAGCCGGGAATCGTATTCGACCGGCAGATCGCCGGCTTGCGCGCGGGCCGTGCGCATCCCGGCTCAAATTCTTCGCGCCGACGCCCGAGGGAGTCAATCCGACATTTCGGGAAGGCGGAACTGGAGGCTGCCGTCGCGGTCAGCGAGTTCCAGAAGTGGAATCTCAACCAGACGATCGACAAGTGAGTCGTGGGCGATTCCGAGCGGGAGAGCCCTGGAGGCATGCTGATCTCGATAGCCGGGATCGATCCCGGTAAGATAGGGAATCGCCGGGCGGTATCGTTAGACGGCCACGCATCTCTCACTCGCAACAACATCATATTGACGGGTTTGAGCCATGCGGCGTACCGGTGCCGCCGCGGACCATGGGACCTGCTCTCCTTAGAAGAACTGCGGCCGCGCAGCAAATTTTTAAAATGGCAGTCTACAATCGGCTCGTCGAGACGGGCGTGAAGTACTTGATTGAAGTCATCGCGAGGACGAGGAAGTTCGCGACCCTTGCCAATTCCCCACTACGGGTCGGTCGCCGAACACGGCAACTCCCTCGGTGCTTTGCAAGCAATTCCAAAACAGCCGAATGAGCCGAATTCCGGATTCCGGGAGCGGCAACGGGAGCTGCGGCACCACCTACATATTACTGGAATGACGTGTGCGATGCAGCAAAGAGATACAAGTTGAATTAAGAACAACGTTGGCTCGAATCATGGATGGCGTGCTGCCCTTTGGCCGCTTACGACATAGAATTCAAAGCGGAAGCGAGGCTAATGATGATTCCATTGGGAGCGCCGCAAAGCTGCCTCGGCTCCGGGCACGCGAAATCTTCCATGGTAAAAGACCCGCACGTGCGATCCCGGTGCGAACGCGCAAGGCTGATCGCGGTCTTGCGACCCAGGATATCGATCTCGAAAATGCGGATTCCTCGTTCCTGTTCGGTTCAATTGGCTTGACGCAGCAAGTGTAGAAGAATGTTGCTCGGGCAGAGCGAGTTCTTCGGAGATTTCCTGAAGCATCGCTCCAAGGAAGTCTTGCAAACTCGACTTCCATTGCCACATTCCAGTTCCGCAAGTAGTTTTCGTCCTTGCTCTAACGGGTATTCTCCTGTGACAATGACTTGACGGACATCGGATATAGCCCGCGACAGCAACTTCTTCCTGTCCGCTGATAACATGGTTACTTTCGCTAACGGGCCTTCGCGAGACACTTTCGCTCGCCGTTACTCGGTGGATGCGCGCCCGGCTACTTAGTTCGCGCGAAGGCGACAAGCGCGGCATTCGATCCACGACCTGTCGCGATGACGACGAACCGGCGCCCCGACTGAGACCGGTAGGTCATCGGGTTCGCGTTCGTCTTGAAGGGCGTCGCTCCGCGCCAGACCTCAACGCCGGTCTCTTTGTCGAACGCATAGAGAAACGGCTCACCGCCGCCGATGAACACGAAGACTCCCGTCGCAACCATAGGGCCGGAGTTTCCGCACGTGCCGAGACGCGTCGGCAGTTCGACGCCGCGCAGCAGCGGGTGCTCTCGAAGCTCGCGGTTCCCTTCCCAGAACGGCACCCTCCACGCGATCACACCTGAATTGAGGTCTATCTGCGCGAGGTATGCGAACAGCGGCTTGATGAGCGGAATTTGGCCGAGCTTGCTCTTCGGCGTCGGCACAGGGCCCGGTCCGCCGGCTTCTCTGTACATAATGACTGTCGCGCCGTAGAGACGGTTGTTGCTGTTTTCAACATCTACTTCCGGATCGTTACCCGCCTTGGAGCACACCTAGTTCGTGTCGGCATCCTCCGATGCCCGAACATAGAGTAGGCCGGTCTCGGGGTCGAATGCCGCCCGCCCCAGTTCGCGCCGCCGCACGCACCCGGGCGCTAAAGCGTCCCCAGAAGGCTCGGCGGCGTGAACAGCGGGCCTAGTCGGAACCGCTTCATCTCTTCCATCGCTAGAGCATGGAACTCATACGTCGGATCGTTCGCACCCTCCAGCGACACTCCCTGTCCGGCAAAAGGCGGAGGCTTGGCCGGAAACGGCTGCGTCGGATACAACACTTCGACCGGTACATCCGTCGCCGTGTCAACTGCGCGCTCCCCGATCGGCCAAACCGGCTCGCCCGCTACGCGGTCCATCGCGTAGGTGAAGCCTTGCATGGATACCTGTGCCACAGCAAGATCTCGCGCCTTTCAACCGCAACCGTCTCGAGGTTCGGCGGTGCCGACAAGTCGTAGCCACACACTCCGCGGTGAACCGCTTGGAAATGCCACTTCCGCTTGCCGGTGAGCGCGTCGAGGCAGATCAGAGATTCAGCGAAGAGATTCGCCCCCAAGCGCCGACCGCCCCGGTAGTCGCTGCTCGGCGTGCTTGTCGGCACCTAAAGAAGCCCGCGCACGACATCGAGCGACATCAACTCCCGCACATTTGCGTGGCCAGTTTAGCGCCAAGACTCGTCCTCCCACCTATACGCGCCGAAATCGTCGCCCGATTGCGGGTCCGTGAAGAAAACCCGGCGGCGCTCGCCGGTTCGGATGTCAATTGCCTGTACCGTTCCGGGCGGGTCAAACTTGCGCCGGACCCGGTCGGGTATGCGGCTCCCTACGCTCACTGGCTTATCGAATACGACCGGCGGCGAGGTCTGATCGAATTCGGTTCGGGACACCGGACGACCATGTCCGTCCGTAAGCGAAATGCTTCCATTCTCGCCATAGTTCGTGTCAGCCTTACCGGTCGCGGCTGTTGAGGGAAATGCGTGCGATCGCCCGGCAAATTCGCGTTGATCGAGACTTCGGACTAGCGTCTTTCGCGAACAATTTGTCTCAATCCCGAATCGGAGCGGCATTCGGCTAGTTTTGATTTGCTCGCCAATTCTTCACAAACGAAACTGTCGAGTGCTCGCTCAGCCAGGCAGCAGTAGTGTCTAACGCTATCACGGGACTACCTATTGCTTGGATATTGCACTTGCGGGATTGCGCACGATTCTTAAGTGCACCGAATGAAATTTTCGCCGGCTTCAATCAAGAATCCTAATTGGGCGCGACTGTCGCGTTCAATTGAATTCAGAAATCCGAAAGGCATTGATTTTCGGGGAATAGGCGCATTTTCGCTAGTAACCGGAAAACCTTGGCTTGCGCTTTTGCCGGAATGCTGTCGTGCCTTCGGCGTTGTCTTGCGTCGAGGCAACCATGCCGCCGCCCAAGGCTTCAATAAGCGCAGCGCGATCCTCATTCGAGCCGGCATGAAGCATACATTTTACAATTTCAGTTGCGGATGGAGACAGTTCAATAGCTCGACGGGCGATTTCAAGCGCGGAGGCGTATGGATTTTCGCTGACTTCGGCGACAAAGCCCAAGCGCAGCGCCCGCTCGGCGGATAGTCGACGTCCGAAGAGTGCCAATTCTTTCAAAACCGGCTCTGGAAGCAATCGAGCGAGCCTTTGCGTGCCCGACCAGCCCGGAACCACACCTATTCCGGTTTCGGGCAATCCTAGTGTCGCGCTCGGCGACATCACGCGAATATCGCAGGTGGCCGCCAATTCCAGACCGCCACCCAGAGCATGGCCATTTATGACGGCGATAGTAGGCTTGGAAATTCGCGCAAGCCTGTCGAAGACTCGATGGCCGCGTCGAACCCAATCGCGCGAGAACTCCTTGGGCGACATCCGCGACCAACACTCGATGTCGGCTCCGGTGCAGAATGCCCGTTCGCCCTCGGCTGTCAAAAGAATAATTTTTATTTTTCGGTCTCGTTCAGCCTCGCTGCAACAAGAGTCAAGCTGGTGGAGCATGGATGATGTCAGCGCGTTTAGTTTGGCTTCGTTATCGAGTCGAATTTCAGCCACTTGGCCCTCGATATTGAAATGAATCTTGCTCAATTTTGCATGTCCTCGGCGAAGTGCGTCTTACTTGAGCCCTAGGAATTATTACTCGGCATGAGAATGGGCACGAGAATTGTTCTCAATATTGTCGCGGCGGTTTCATCGGCCAACGACAATAGATTAGTCAAGTTCGAATATTCCTTGAATTATGCGGCTAATGCCGGGCCTCGACCGAAACGGAGCCGCCATCAGAAGACTGCGGCATAGACAGCTTGGCGGTCGATTCACCTACCTCGAAATTGAAGCAAAAGTGCGCAGGAATTGGCGCGATGCTTGAATTCAGCAAGAATCGCTGACCAGTCGCGACCTTTTTGACAAATCTATTCCCTATAATAGGAATTGAATTCAATTCCGCCGTTTGCTCCCCGGTTGTTCAAAACGGTCCAAACATACGGAATTTGCCAAATGGTCAATGTTTGGTTCCGCAAATCAAATTCCTGGAGATTTCTGGTTCAGGCTCCCGACCACCGGATCGTTCCTTCAATACTTCACCGATAAGCCGGCGCGCGGGAGCTTGGCTCAAAGGGTCGCACAACTCAATTTAGGGCGATGCGCGACCTCTCCCGAATTCGAAAAAATTGGGCCCGGCGCCTGCCGATTTCTTTAGTCCAAGCGATTTAGATTCGGATCGCGGCTGTCAATCCCTGCAATTCACAAGCATGCATCGCTTGAAGTTCCGCTAACTGGCGAACGCGCTTTGGCTAAACATGGATTTCGTGTTCAGAATAAAATTCAAAAAGAAATCGCGCTTAGCGAATTCCGGAATTTTGGCTGTTCAGTCGAAAAAATCGGCGTAGATTACCGCATACTGCACAGATGCTATAGCCAGGACCATAGCAGCCAGCTTGCTTACCGGAATCGCTGAAGAGTAATGGCAGAGTCTGCGGTATGTTGCGAATTGCAGCGGTGTCCCGACATAGTCTCCTGGATAAACTCTCGCCCGATCGACAAAACTTGAGCGGTAAACTGGATTGCCGAGGGCCTATTTGATTTTGCCTTCCTTGTAGGCAACATGCTTGCGTGCCACGGGGTCGTATTTTTTAACCGACATTTTTCCCGTCATCGTCCGCGCGTTTTTTCGGGTCACATAGAAGTGACCGGTGCCGGCGGTCGAGTTAAGTCTAATTTTTATCGTGGTTGGCTTGGCCATTTCGTACCTCCGTTCTTCGCTACGGATTTTTTCGGGCTGCGCCCGCCCCGCAAAAATCTCTCGCAACACATAAATTCACCGAAGACCCAAGTCAACAATTACTCGACTACGAATGCGCGGGCAGCCTATAAGCCGGATTCTGTCCTGGAGGGAACGCCTCCATGGATGGCCATTCATCTTGACGGCGGGTTACCTCGCCGTTCATGCTGCCTACCCGGGTTCATTGGCCGAAGCCGCCATGCGAATAGCGTCGCGCTGAACCCCTATTTGGCATTGCTCCGAGTGGGGCTTGCCGTGCCGTTGCCGTCGCCGGCCACGCGGTGGGCTCTTACCCCGCCGTTTCACCCTTGCCCCGCATGCGAGGCGGTTTGTTTTCTGCGGCGCTTTCCCTCGGGTTTCCCCGGCCGGGCGTTACCCGGCACTCTTGCTTCGCGGAGTCCGGACTTTCCTCGCACGGGCGTCCGTGCGCGGCCATCCGGCTACCCGCGCCGAAAAAGGATACTTTTTTACCGTAGAACAGTCAATAATCGACGAGTTGGATTTCGCTTTGGCATTAACGGAATGTTGCGATTCGGTCCGGCAGCGGCGATTGTCTCGTAGAGAACCGAGGGATCGAATTGCCGTCAGGCAACTGCCGCTTGGCCCCGGATTCTCGTTTACGGATTGTCCCGGAAGGATCGCGTCGCTGCCGCATTTCAGGCTTTGCGATTTAGGTTCTTGCTACCGCGGCCGCGGTGAAAGTGTAAAGCCAGAACCGTACCAAGACTACGGGCGACCGCTTTTCGGAATGTTTGGGAAATGGGAGGCCGCACGGCTTCCTCACGGACATTCAGCCACTCAAGCGCGCGCAATCGTGCAATCTTGCCGATCGGTAAAAATGCGGCCCATGGCGGCGGCGCCGCGATCGAGGGACTGTTTGAAGAAACTCGGCCGGATACGCGCGACCCTCCTCGGAACAAACCCGCGAACGGTCTACGAGTTGCCCGCGAGCTGAACCGAACCGGGGGAAAGGGTCAATGATGATTGACCATTGCGAAGCGCGAGGCGGAGACGTCTGAAATAACAATGTCCTCAATTCGCCTCGACAGTTTTTTCGCATCACTTCTGTTGCCGACATGGCCATCTCGCGGCCAAATTCTCGATTGCGCCTACGTCCTGATCGCCGAGCGGCCCTCGGGCCCATGGCCTGAATCGCAAGCGGAACGCGTCCAGCAAGTTTGACAGGGCTCTGTCACCCGGTCCCTCCGGCAATTCATACCCGAATCGCTGTGCCGATTCGACGAAGCCTATCGCGCAGGCGGTTCGCCTGTGCCTGGTGTCAGGCCAAACTGAAAGACCGGACAACGCTAGTCGACGCCAATCGAATTTCGGACCCGGGTCTGCCTTACGTCCCACCGCAAGATCGGAATGTCCTATTACGCCTTCCGGAGGGATGGACCAGCGGGACATGATATCTTTCAAGAGTTCCTCCAAAGCTTCCATTTGAACAGCAGCGTAGGGCTCTGTGCCGGAATTCGAAACTTCGATGCCTATGGAACGCGAATTGACATCGCCTCGCCCGCCCCAGCTACCGAGACCGGCGTGCCATGCGCGCATTTTTTCGTCAACCATTCGGTAGACGCGCCCATTGCCACCGATAAGGTAGTGGCAGGAAACTTCGTACTCCGGCATGGACAGCCGGTACAGCGCCGATTCATCGGAATCCATCGCCGTGTAGTGAATGACTATCAACTTCGGCGAATGACATTCTCGCCTTTGTCCGAAATTCGGCGACAGCCGGTCTTCAATTATCTTCAGCGCAAAGCCTATTGGAAAAGGCGCCTAAATGGAATCGGCGACCAATTGCAGGCGAATCCGTCCCCGTCCGGGTCGATGTGCAGTGGATCGTCTTCCGGCCCGCCTTGCGAAAGAAAGACATGCTGCGCATCATCATCTGTGGCATACGACGCGCATCTTTCGCTTATTGGCCTCTGCTTTCCGAAATACACTCGCCTGTACAGTTTCTCTCCTGGCAAATTTTCTGTCGACAGAGCGTACGCCGCAACATTAATGTCGTCGGGCCGTTCGGGAACATGTTCGGATTTCACGAGCTTGTATTGACTTCTCAAGCGTTTGAGCCTTTCGGCATCGGATTCGATTGTTTCCCTGCTAGCCACGGCCTCGAATTCCTGCTCGTCGGAGATCCCGGGATTGTTTGGCTCTGCAGTAAGCGTTTCCCGGCCGACATCGGCCTCTCTATCGAACGCTCTTCCTTCAGCGAGCGCTGAGAATTGCGCATCCGGCTCCCGATTAACTTGTTTGGAACCGTCGATGCCGCCTATCTCGGCAAGTCCCGGCCGAGCTTCAGGCGAGTTCGGAATTGGCGCGCCCGATAATATTTCATCCGGCTCCGATTTCTGGGTCGCCGAAATATTCTGAGGCCCGTTCACGCAAGCCGACGCAGACAGCGCTGCTATCATTGTTATCGCTAGACGAGGAAAAAATGCCATGGTGATCGCTCGGAATTCGTATCAATCATTGATGCTGGGCAAGTAGAATTTCGCCGGCTTTTCCTAGCCCGGACGAGTCCTTCCCGATTGGCGTTTATTTCAACGCAGTTCCTCGGGTTCAACCATAGCCGGTCTAGTTCGCTTTCTAGCCCATTGTTGCATGGAAGATCGGTATTTTCTTGGTCGCCGTGAATTCCTTCCTTCCCGAAGCCCATGCAGGAGCCGCCATTGTTCGGATCCAATTTATCAAGCAAAATTGTCGAAAACTCAATAATTCGTTTGTCTGCGGCCAACATCCGAACAGATTTCTAAATCCACCAGCGATCCGGCTTGGCACTGAATCCCGCAGCATCTTCTATAGCGTATGCGCATGCTAGCATTTCGCCCTCATCCCAAGGGCGTCCGATAATCTGCAATCCGAGCGGCAGTCCCTGTCTATCAAGCCCCGCGGGAACCGAAATGCCCGGCAGTCCAGCTAGATTAACCGTAACGGTAAAGACATCGTTGAGATACATCTCGACCGGATCCGATTTGCCTACGGATCCAATTTCAAAAGCGGAGCTCGGCGTGGCGGGAGTCAGCAGGGCCTCCACGCCTTCGGCAAAAATTTTCTCGAAATCCCTCTTGATCAGGGACCGAACTTTCTGAGCGCGCCTATAGTAGGCTTCATAAAATCCTTGAGATAGTACGTAGGTGCCTATCATGACCCTGCGCTTGACTTCCTGCCCGAACCCTTCGGCGCGCGTCCGTTTGTACAATTCTACAATTCCTTCGCCGTCGCGCAATCTGGCGCGGTAGCCGTACCTCACGCCGTCGTAGCGGGCGAGGTTTGACGACGCTTCCGCCGGCGCGATAACATAGTAGGCTGGTAGCGCGTATTTGGTATGCGGCAGCGATACATCGACAATTTCGGCACCTTGCGACCTCAGCATTTTAGCGCCGTCCGACCACAGAGTTTCGATTTCGCTCGGCATTGCATCCAACCGGAACTCTCTTGGAATCCCTATTTTTTTTCCTGCAACGCCGCGTTCAAGAAAAGATTCGAAATTCGGCACCTCGTGATTTGCCGAGGTGGAATCTTTCGGATCGTGGCCTGAAATCGCCTCAAGCATTATTGCCGCGTCGCGTACCGACTTCGTCAACGGCCCCGCCTGGTCCAGAGAGGAGGCAAAGGCAATGATCCCCCATCTAGAGCATCTTCCATAAGTAGGCTTAACTCCGACCGTTCCCGTGAATGCTGCCGGCTGCCTAATCGAACCGCCCGTGTCCGTTCCAAGCGCGCCTAGGCAAAGGTCGGCAGCGACGGCGGCGGCCGACCCGCCCGATGATCCTCCCGGCGATCGTTTCCTGTCGCAACCCTTGGCCCGCCATGGGTTAACGGCCGGTCCGTAGACGGAATGCTCCGTAGATGAACCCATGGCAAATTCATCCATGTTGAGCTTGCCAAGCATGGTCGCCCCGGCATCGGTAAGCCTGGCAGTTACAGTCGATTCATACTCGGGCTTAAATCCTTGGAGAATTTTTGATGCTGCCTGGGTGCTTACGCCTGCAGTACAAAACAGATCTTTTATTCCGACTGGAATTCCGCACATCGAGGGAGCGTCTCCCGAGCTAATCCGAACGTCTGCCATTCGAGCGGCATCGAGAGCCAATTCGGCTGTCGTTTCGCAAAAAAGATTGAGTTCCGCAGCGTTATCGACGGCCGCCAGGCAAGAATTCGCCAATTCGACGGCGGAAAACTCCCGAGAGCGAAGCCCGTCACGCGCTTCGGAGATTGAAAGCTGGTTCAATTCCCGCATTGGCTATTCCACGACTTTGGGCACAACGAAGAAGCCTTGGCGATTTTCAGGCGCGTTCGAAAGCACTTTGACGGAATCGCCGCCCGAAGTGACATTGTCGGAGCGCCGCTTCAGGAGCATTGGAGTTACGGCTGACATCGGCTCCACGCCTTCAATGTCAACTTCATTCAATTGCTCCATGAACCCGAGAATGCTCGAAAGTTCGCTCGCAATTCCTTCGAGATCCGAATCCGCAACTTCAATTCTTGCAAGATGCGCAACCTTGGCCGCTTCGTCAGGAGTTATCGCCATGCATTGTCGCTCCGCTGAATTAAGGCTCGCCCGTTTAATCTTCAAGCGCGGGATTTTTCAAGCGCACTTCGCCTATAAACCTCTATCATCCAGGCAAGCATTATACCGTTCAGAATATGCCACATAAAATGAGTCCCGAACGGCAGTCGGGCGCAAGCGTAATCGTCAATCGTTCTGAACCCGATCGAGACCGCCAGTATCGTCCCTCCAATCAGCAATCCGCGCGAAATGCGCGGCTGATTCTTTCGCAGTGCCGCCGCATAAATGAAGATCAAGAGCGCCACGGCGGCGTAGCCCGACGAAGATCCTATCGCATCGAAAAGGTAGTTTATCGCGAACGAAGCCAGCGGCGCATAGACGAAAAACAGCACTACGCCCGCGAGCGACGCGACGAGCGAAAGCTCGAGATATTCCCGATTCGCGACATAAATGTAGACTAGTATGAATGCCGCGATGGGTATCACGTCCGTCAATGCCGCCCATCTCGTCGCAAATGTGTGAAAAAGTGTGGATCCAACGCCGATCAAGAACAGAATCGCGACCAGAGCGCGCGCGAGAGGCAATTTCTGTTTGCCGAGCATGCTCCATGCAAATACCGCCGCAATAATAAACGAGAGATTCGTCAATGCATTGAGCGGCTCCCCGAACAAGCCGGGCTCCATCCGTTCGCAATAGGCATCGACATACGCGTTCAAGCCTTCCATATCACTCGTATTCTCCGCTGCATCTGATCCTTGAAAAAAAATCCGAGAGAATCGCCTCTGCTTCTACCTGGCCAATTCCTCCGAATACTTCCGGGCGATGGTGGCATTGCGAGTGGCTAAAAATGCGCGGTCCGTGTTCGACGCCGCCCGATTTAGGGTCCGATGCCGCGAAGTAGAGACTTCGAATTCTTGCAGCGGAAATTGCGGATGCGCACATCGAGCAAGGCTCGAGCGTCGCGTAAATGCTGCATCCCCAAAGCCTCTCCGATTTCATCTTTTCGCACGCTAATCGAATCGCTAGAATTTCGGCATGCGCAGTCGGGTCTTTCATAAGCCTAGTCCTGTTTCCTGCCGAAGCGATCAGACTTCCGTCCGCATTCGCAACCGCGGCTCCGATAGGTATTTCGCCCAAGCGTCCCGAATTTTGCGCCTCTTCAAGCGCGATTCGCATCAGGCCGCCAAATATTCCAGTACGCGAATTATTCATTTCTGTAATTTGAGTCCATTCTTCTCATTTATTTTACCTCCGAGCGGCGCGGGAGCGACTCTCGATCGGTCGATCGAAATATGTCAAAAGCAACGCCTGCCGAAAAGGACGTGCGCGACGGGAATTGCGTTGCGTTAGGCAAAATCCGGCTTGATGGCTTTCTAGCTGCGCCTTTTGAAATTTCCGAGCGGAAAAAGACCCGCGAGGCACCCGAATTTCCGCCGCCGCCGTATCGGCAGCTTTGCCGCCTGCCAAAATTCCGCACTTGCTCTAGCGCGAGCAATCAGCTCGGGTTATTCGGTATTTTATGGTTAAACGGCAAATCGAAGGCGAACGGATAGCCAAAGTGATAGCGCGAGCAGGGATATCGTCCCGCCGGAAAGCCGAATCGATGATCTTGGAAGGTCGAATCACCGTAAACGGCGCCGCAATTCGCGCTCCGAATATCGACGTTTCGCCGAAGGATAAGATTACGGTTGACGGTGCGTTATTGCCTCATCGAGAGAGGACTCGACTCTGGAGGTTTTACAAGCCCGTCGGAACCGTCGTCACGGCAAGCGACGAAAGAGGTCGTACTACGATTTTTGAAATTCTACCGAAGGAATTGCCGCGCGTTATCCCTATTGGTCGCTTGGATTTAAACTCCGAAGGCCTGATATTGCTAACTAATAATGGTGAGCTAAAGCGCCGGTTGGAATTGCCGTCGACCGGGTTGACTCGACGTTACAGAGTTAGAGCCAAAGGAATTGCGAACGAGCAGTCTCTGGACAAGCTCCGGCGAGGTCTCGTTCTTGACGGCGAGAGATTCCGCCCCATTGAGATTTCGGTTGATCGACAGCTTGGAGCGAATGCCTGGTTCACGGTTGGAATTCGCGAAGGCCGGAACCGAGAAATCCGGCGGGCGCTGGAAGCGGTCGGAATGCTTGTCAATCGATTGATTCGAGTTTCGTTCGGACCATTTCAGCTAGCGGATTTAAAAGTCGGTGAAATCGCCGAAATCAGACCTAAGGTCATCCGCGACCAGCTTGGCGGAAAATTTGAAAATGACGAATGGATTTCGATTGCCGAATCGCCGTCCAAAGTGCGAACCGTTAGTCGAAACCGTCGAAATTCTATAAGCAAGAAATCCCGAATGCACAGAAAGTAGGCTTTTAAGATTTCGGCGCGCAACGACTCCAAAAATTTTCTCAAAGACGGCATGAGTACTTCATTATTCGGGTCTAGGCGACTAAATTGAATTTAACGATTCCGATCGCCGAATTCTCGATTCGACAGTAAGAAAAGCGATATTGGCGCAATGAATTTTTTTGAAAGGACTTTTACCGCCCAGATCCGCAACCGCGCGCGCGATTTGTGGGCAAAGGCGGCCGGCACAACGCCGAGATTCGGATTATTCGAAAAATCCAATTTAGGGTCGGCAGTTGCATTATTAGGAGCAGCATCGCTATTGGCCGGTTGCGCCGGCACCGGGACAACTACGGCGCAGCACCTGGACGCTAGGCCGGCAATCTCGAATTCGTCCTCGACAGAAAGCGAATTGCTTACGGAATACTATGCCGCCGTTGAAAAGAGGCTTGTTGCAAAAGGCTACTTGCGTACTGACGGCGGCTATTCGGAAGCCCCACTCGCCGTCGACGACCTTGTTGCCAATTTCGAGCGCCAAGCATTTTACGACGAGCATGCGTTCAGGAACGGCCGATTTGTGCCCGCGCAGGTGAAGTCCGTTCTCAGGAAATGGAACAAACCGGTGCGAATCGAGATCGTATTCGGCGATTCTGTTTCGCCCCAGCAGCAAGCGCTGGACAAAGAAAACATTACTGAATTCGCCGTGCGACTTGGCGATTTGACTGGCCTCGATATCGAACTTTCCGACAGCGAGCCCAACTATTACGTTTTGATATTGAATAAAACCGAGCAGCTAAATTTCGTCGGTCAATTGCAGGTCCTACTTCCCGATATTTCCGAAAGGGTAGCTCGCGACTATCTTACCAGCGAGGCGCGACAATTTTGCAGCGCCATAACGCTTTATGATCGCCGCAAGGGCGAAATCCAGAACGCCGTCGTGTTGATCAAGGCCGAGCATCCGCCTCTTATGAAGCTCGCCTGCATTCACGAAGAAATGTCGCAGGCGCTTGGTCTCGTCAACGACAGCAAGATGGCCCGGCCGTCAATTTTCAACGACGACGAGGAATTCGCACTACTTACCGTTCATGACGAGCTGATGCTCAAAATACTTTACGACTCGAGACTAGAGCGTGGCATGACCGCGGACGACGCGCGTCCCATCGTCAAGAGCTTGGCATCCGAACTCGGCGCCTCGCTAAATAGTGAGCGCATCTGACTTAACCGGCTGCGAATTGAAAACGGACGATTCCGGCAGTCCAGGTTATTGCAACTGGCGAAATTCCGGACCGCGACCGCGATTCGAATTGCGCCAACGATATACGCAATCGCTCTCGAATTTTCCTCCCGAATAAGGCAAGCGAAAAAGCGGCACGCTTCGGAAGAGGATACATTGCATTATTTCTATATTTCTAGCATTATGGAATTATGGAGGCCGATTCGCACCCGGGCATGTCCAATGAAAGAGCCGCGTTGATGTTTTCGGCGCTAGGCTCGGAACAGCGGCTGGCCGTTCTAGGCGCTCTCGTTCGCGCGGGCGCGAATGGCGTAACGATCGGAGAACTTGGGAAACGATGCGGAATTGAAGGATCGACGCTAACTCATCACCTCAAGGCTCTGACTCAGGCGGGGCTTGTATCGCAAGAAAAGCGGGGTCGTTCGATACATTGCGCGGCGGCGGAATACGGGATGATTGAAGAGCTTTCGACCTTCCTAATCAGGAATTGCTGCACGGAATCCAATCTAGCTCCCTCCGACATAAGCAAGGAAAAAGCGGGAATATGAGCCTGAAATCCTTCGAGATATTCATTCCGCTTTCCGAGAATTTCAAGCGAATCGATCCGGTCTGGGCGGCATCCGCGTTAGTCTTGCTTTCGGTAGGGACGTTCGCAAGCTCCGAATTTTTGCCGGTAATTGATTTCGCAGCTGACGCGATGGCGCATACTGGAGTATTCATCGCCGTTGCGGTTGCGATGGTTGCCTATCTGAAGGCTTCCGGAGCCGAATCCATCGTTGCCAAGGCATTCCTGGGGCATGAAGCTAAAATGGTCGTTTTCGCATCGCTCTTAGGCGGACTTGCGCCGTTTTGTTCATGCGAAGTAATTCCGTTCATTGCCGCCTTGCTAGCTGCCGGCACGCCCCTCTCGGCAGTCATGGCATTCTGGCTTTCGTCTCCTATCATGGACCCGCCGATGTTCATGATTACCGCCAGCAAGCTAGGCTTCGATTTCGCAGCGGCGAAGACCCTGGCCGCGGTCGGATTCGGATTGCTGGGCGGGTTCGGAACAATGGCGTTCAATCGCACGAGTTATTTTTCTTCCGCATTGAAGACTACTTCGATTCCGATCGCGTGCTGCAATTCCAGTAAATTCTCTGGGCAACCGCTTTGGAAATTCTGGAAGGAGCAAGGGCGGATTTTAGCATTTCGTGAAAGTACAGTTTCGAACGCGCTGTTTCTACTGAAATGGATGATTCTTGCGTATTTGCTGGAAGCGTTGATGATTCGCTTCATTCCGACGGAATTAGTCGTTTCCGTACTAGGAGGAGAAGGGCTTCGTCCGGTTTTGCTAGGGGCTCTAATTGGAGGCCCCGCATATCTGAACGGATACGCTGCCGTTCCAGTTGTGGCCGGAATGCTTGAGCAAGGCATGTCTCAAGGTGCCGCGATGGCGTTCGTTTTAGCAGGGAGCGTAACCTGCATTCCCGCGGCAGTTGCCGTTTGGGCTCTCGTTCGGGCAAGAATTTTCCTTGCTTATTTGACATTCGCGATCATTGGTTCGGTAGCCGGAGGAGTATTGTGGGCGGCGGTCGCCTAGCCAAGTGAATCGCATTAAAATCAGAAGCAAGGCCGGCCAAAACTTTAAAGAACTTTAGTCCGGCCCTGCGCGGAGCTCCGAAAGCCGACTCGGAATCGACCGACCGCACCAAAGTACGTATCCCGATTACATGGCTTGCAATCAATTGTCGGCGCGACTCCGATTCTCCTAATAGTGTCCTGAATTCGAATTAGAGACTATGCGGGAATTTTTAGAGACTCCGAATCGGAGAAAGAATTTACCAAGAGTTTTTTTGCGGCGATGCAGTTGCAAATTCACCCATCCCGTCGCATTGCGCGACACTTGGCGATTCTCCGCGCCGCAATTCGGCTAGAAAAAAACCGCCAAGCGGGAATTATGGTGCCTGGGGGCGGAGTTGAACCACCGACACGAGGATTTTCAGTCCACTGCTCTACCACTGAGCTACCCAGGCCGACGCAAATACCGTCTGAAATCGCAGGAGGCTATTTAATGCGCTTCAACGTATCTGTCTATAGCGTTCGATTGGCTCAGGGAACCTGATCGGTTTTCAGTTGCCCAGCTGCGACTCGCCGTTGTTCATCGATTCCTCGTCGCGATCCAAGGGAGGTCCGGGAATCCTGTATTCGCCTTTCAGCCAGCGATTCAGATCGACGTATGAACATCGCTTCGAGCAAAACGGAGTGAATTGCTCGACCATCTTCTTACCGCAGATCGGGCAATTCATTCCGGCCATGACTCGCTCAACGGAAACCGCAATCGCTTGCGCTGCAGTTCGAAATTGCCGAGCGGCGTCCATCCGGCCAGCGATGTCTCTACCAGGTCGTGCCTGAGCGAATTTCTAAGCGCATCGACAATTGAATCGCGAGTATTTTTGGGAGCGGGAGCGAAATCAACAACAATTTGACCGCCCAAGCCTTTTATTCTCAAAATCCTAGGCAAAATTCGAGCTGCATTGAGATTCGCCTTTAGGCCGGAGCGCGTCGAATGATCGCCGCCTGTGTTGACGTCAACTGCTACAATCGCCTTGGTCTCCTGGATGTACATCAAAGAACCGTTCTGCATTTCGAATTTATCGCCGCGATACTTGTCAAGCAACTCCCAGATTCCAAAGTTGTCGAATCCCTCCGCATATAAATTGAGTGCATTTGTTCGGAACCAATCCCTGCGCGCGATTTCGCTTGCTCTAGGACCCGGTAGCAGCATCTTCGGCGAATTGCCCGATGCGCCCGAAAGCGCAATGTCGGCTTCGCCCAGTACTAGTTCAATGTCGGCCGCAATTTCCTCGTCATCGGCGTCCGCGGCCGCGGACCTGAGAATGAGGCCGACGTTTTCCGGCGCTTCCCGGCACAGAGTCTTGGCGAAATTTGCCAAGTACGCGCGCCTTTGGGTGGATGAAATCGACCTTGCCAAGTTGGTTCCCGGGCGATTTACGACCGAAATCGCAAATCGGCGTTTGAATCTAACATTTTGAGTGGCAGGAATCGCCTTGCCTGACTCTGCGTAGCTTGAAATCTGGACGAGCGCCGTTGATCCCGCTGCGAGGCCGCCCCCGCCCCTGATGAAGGCTCTTTGGCCGCCCGGCAAACGAGCGACCGCCCCGCCCTGGCTCTTCAGGGAGCGATCGACGACGGCGCGAAAAACCGCTCCATGGGCGAATTCGTTTCCGCCGACGGGATCGATCAAGAAGTCCTCTAGTTCACCGTCAATCAGTAGCGCCGCCATTTCGCGTCCCGCGCGACGCTCAACTACAACTCGCCTCGTCATCATCATCTGGAACCGAATTCATACCCTTCAGAGCGAAGCAATGCGGCGGTTTCGGTCAATGGCAGCCCTACTACCGCCGTGATCGATCCATTGATCCACGGAACAAACGCGCCCGCCTTTCCCTGAATCGCGTAGGCGCCGGCTTTTCCCCGCCATTCTTCCGAAGCCAGGTAGTCGGCGATTTCATCGTCCCTAAGCCGTTTCATCTTGACTTTCGAGGACACAAGCCTATCCCTAATTCGATTCCGGCGCCTAACCGCGACAGCTGTCATTACGACATGGCGCCGCCCCGAAAGTAACTGAAGAAAGTACTTCGCCTGTTCTTGATCGATCGGCTTGCCAATTATTCGCCTCCCGGCCACGACGATCGTATCCGCCGCCAAGATTATTTCGTCATCGGCTGCTCTCACCGAGAGAGCTTTCGCACGAGCAATCCTGCGGCAGTAATTTCGAGGTGTTTCGCCAGCAGTCGGCGACTCGTCGATGCGCGCGGGTCGAATCGCGTCAGGCGCGATTCCGACTTGCTCAAGCAGCAATTTCCTTCGCGGGCTCGCCGAAGCAAGCACGAGACGAACTAGGGGTCTACTTGAACCTGTAATTGATGCGGCCCTTGGTCAAGTCATAAGGCGTCATTTCGACCTGAACGCGGTCGCCCGCTAAAACCCTAATGCGGTTTTTGCGCATTTTGCCTGCCGTATGAGCGATTATCTGGTGGCCGTTTTCTAGCTCGACCCGAAACGTCGCGTTAGGCAGGAGTTCTTTCACGACGCCCGGCACTTCGAGCATTTCTTCCTTGGCCATGATCGCTCCCTTGTGTTGCTTCAGCTGCTTTTTCGCGCATGATCGGATTGGTAAGACCTAAATCGTAAATTTTCAACAATTATTGCGGTCTCGCGGAAAGCGCGGCTTGCCAGTCGGTGGAGTGCGCGAATCGTTTCGAGGAAAATCATTCCAAACCTAGAGGCGGCGATAAAGATAACAAACTGGGATACCTGTCGGGCAGTTGAGCAATAGCCTGGAAAAGTCTGCGGAGCGCGGGTCTTGCGGACTCTTCGATTTCCCTGTCAGCTCTATTCGAATACCTGGCCGGCGGCGGCGCGATGGATGGGTTCGTCAAGTGGTTTCCGGGCGTCGAAGAAGAGCGGGTTCGCGCGGTGCTCGAACACGAAGCAGAGGCATTGAGAACAGCACTGGCGCGTTGGAGCTGCTTTTCGACCAAGACGCGCCAGCCCCGCTGCGGAACCAACTTTCGGAGCATTCCGTCGATACTCTGGCGAAGAAGGGGGGGGTCGGACAAGGAAAACAGCGAGTTGCTCGATCTGGCTGAGCGGGAGGGATACGATGTTCCGGGGACAACCGCCCAGTGTTCGCGGCACCGGCAGGTTTTTTCGAGAGGGGGTATCGGCATCGTCGTAATGCTTTCGGGAACTGGCAAGGGTCCGCCGTCGCGCCGGGAAGGTTGGCCAAGGGTTCCAGTCAGTGCAGCCGGGCCCGGTCGTCGAGGCACCGATTAGGATCGAGTGAAGTGGCGGCCGTCACTTCCGGACAAGGGCTCGAATCGCTGATCTGCACCGAGCTCACGGGACGCTCCGGCGCCCGGCCAAGGGAAGAGACCGTTGCTGGCGAGCCCGCGACTGGCTACTGAGGAATTGGCTGGAGTTGCGGAAATTGACTTGACCGCGAACGAGACTATTGAGCCGATCAAGTTCAGCCAAAGGCGCTTCCGCGCGCTTCCCAACCGGAGGCCGCCGAATTCCTTGCTGGAATAGGACGATCCCGCTCGACGCATATTTCTCTTGCGACTGCGAGGCGACATCACGAAGCGGGGCACGATTGACGAACTTCGCAACGAATTCCGGCTTGGCGCCTACGACGCCTCGCTGTTCGATGGCACGCACTCTCTTTGCAACCAACAGGCGAAATTATGCTTCGCGCGGAACCGCTTCACGGATTCCCGGCAGCTTCTCTACAGCCGTGACGAAACGCGGCGGGCGCCGGATTCTAGGCTCTTCATCAACGGCCTCCCCGCTATCACAGTCGAGTCCAAGATCAACCCTACCAGTTGGCTGCGCGCGACGCAGTCAAGCAATGCGGGACGGTTTGCGACCCGCAATAAAATACGCTCGAACCTGGACAATGCGTTGCGCACTTTGAATTGGACGAGGCCGACGCACACGTCTGTAGACACTTGAAAAACGGGGCGTCCTAGTCCCTCCGCTATTTTTGGGACCGGATCGACGGCGCCGGCATTCCTCCCGAACAGAACGAACCAGAGGCCAGCTGCCTGCGGCGCGAGGCGCCGGTCCGTGAATGACCAACCGATATTCTCGAGAATTACGCCTAGGTCTTTGCGAAGCGCGGCGAGAAAACTGGCCGAAAAAGCGAAAGCAAATCCGACTCCTCTACCACCAGCGCGAAGTCGCAGGCAGACTGCCGGCGGACGCAGCCGGGCACGGTTCCGGAAAACGCCGCCTGATTCAGGACTCCGCAGGCAGGCGCAGGAGTAGCTCCATCGTTTGGCTGGCCAATCAGCCAATTTCGCTAGAGCGCAAGGTCGCCACCGTTTTCGATTCCATCGTTGTCGTGACCGGCCGGCCGATCAACAACACCGTCCGGCAATCCTGCCGTATAGGCAGAACCGCGTGCCATGCCGAGCGGTCGGTAGACCTGAGCCGCTTCATCGAGCTGGACAAGAAGATCATCATCTCCATAGCCCAGAAGTGCGCGCTCATTCTCGCAGAAATCGGCGACGCGCCGCGAGGGCGGAAGATCGCAATCATCATCGATGAGGCTCGCTTCGGCTATGGCGGAAGCGCCTGCGCTCCGACATGCCGAGGGCTATCGGAATCGGGAGCCGAAGCACAGAACGGGGCGTGCCCAATGAGACCGCGCTAGCGGCAAAGCAGCACAATTCGGACATGAAGGCGAAATTCGACCGGCCCAGGAAAGCGGGATTGTCCCGCAAAGTCGCGGCCACCGCCGTGATTCGCATGCTCGTCGTTCTCGAAATCGCCCTGCTACGCCCGCGGCGACTAAGCCAGCGAACGGCGCAGCGGCAGGCTGTGTAGATACTGTAAGGCCTCGGACTTGTAGAGAAATATGTAAATGAAACGAAAAATTCGATTGCGCAAAACATGGATAATTCGTGAGCCGAGTGTTCGAGAGCGCCGAGCGTGCAAGGGAGGTCGTGGAAAATGTTTGAGGATACTTCGCCCAAACGACCGGGAAGATCGTGCAAATCACCTGCCAAGCGCGGTCTGAACTGCGAAAATCAAATCCGATTCCGCCGATAACCAATTGGTTGGTTTGGAATCAGTTCTTTCCCGCCGTCGCGCATCGAGTCAAGAATTTCCTCGTTTAAATTTTCGTGCCATGGAACGGTTGTCTCGAGACACGGATTCTAATCGAATTGAATAGCGAGATTTCGCACATTTCCGTCCGAGACGACTTCAAGAACAGCGGTTCTCGCTGGCGCTGCCCCGAAATGGGAAGCAGTTCGAACAATACTTTTTCCAGCCAGCTTACGGTTCTCCAAACCGCTCCGCGATTTTGCCTGCTATCTGATCCCTGGTTTGGCGATAGAATTCCAGCTTTTGCGCGCGTAGCTCGCCCATGCCGGTCGGATCAAGAACGGGCCAATACTCCACCGCTAGCGAGAAATAGGCCGTGAATTCCAAAGCCTTTCGCTGCGCCGCCGGCGACAGCGCAACGACAAGTTCGAATGCCGAAATATCGTCGCCCCATTCCTCCATCTCGTCCATGGTACGAGAACGGTGACGAGACAGCTCGACTCCTATCTCTTGGCAGACCGCTATCGCGAAGCCGTCGATTTCCAATCCCTGCCTAACTCCGGCCGACTGGACATAAGCCGCAGTGCCGTACCGCTTTTTCATAATGCCTTCGGCTATAGGCGAACGAACGGCATTGTAGTCGCACGCGAAAAGGACCGACCCTGGAATGTTTCCCGACACAGCGGACTTCAATGAATTCACATCAGCGCGCATATGAGCGTAAACATCCTGCGCGCCGTTTCGTCGTCGATCCGGATCTTTCCCTCAAGCCTTTCCTGAAGAAGGCGGGCAGCCTCGTTGTGAATGCCTCTCCGACCCATGTCGATCGCCTCGATTTTGCTGAGAGGCAGCCGCTTTACGGCATCGTTATAGCTATTCAATATAGCGGAGTAGTCGCGTACGACTTCCCGAAATGGCGACAGAGACAAATGGAATTCCGCAGCTTTTCCCGCGTCCGAGGAGACATCGAGGACGAGTCGGCCTTCACGAACGGACAGCGCAAGCTTGTACGGCCCCGGCGGCGCTTCCCGCCCGCCGCGCGGCAATAACGTGAATTCGTTGAATTCCAACAATTCGAAAATTGCGATTTTTCGTTCTTGAAGCGTCGCGTCCGAAGGCGCAGGCAGGTGCGCGTCGTTGATTTCGATTTCAGACAGCCGGTTCGAGTTCTTCATGTTCATTGATCCCTCGCGGCATCCAGGCGCGCGCGGATCGACATTCCGTGGGCGTCAAGCCCCTCGGCTTTCGCGAGCGTTTCCGCAGCATCTCCGGCTGCGAGCAGCGACTCCTTCGAAAACCCTGTTATTGAAGTCCGCTTCATGAAATCGGCCACCGACAACCCCGACGAATACCGCGCCGACCGCGAAGTGGGCAGAACGTGGCTTGGACCGGCAACGTAGTCGCCTATGGCTTCGGGCGTCCATCGACCCAGGAACACCGCCCCCGCATTGCGGATTCTAGCCGCTAATTTCGAGGGCGACGCAACGCAAAGCTGGAGATGTTCCGGCGCGATTCGATCGCTTAGATCGACCGCTTCGTCAAGATTCCGGGCGACGATTACCGCGCCGAAATTTTGCCAGCTCGCGCCGGCGATTTTCCGCCTAGGCAGAGCATTGAGTAGTTCTTTGACGGCAATTCGTACGCGGTGCGCAAGGCCGCTGTCGGTTGAAATCAATATCGCCTGCGCAAATTCGTCGTGCTCCGCCTGCGACAATAGATCCAGCGCAATCCAATTTGGATCATTTTTCTTGTCGGCGATGATTAGAATCTCAGATGGCCCCGCTATCATGTCTATCCCAACGGCCCCGAATACTTGACGTTTGGCTTCCGCTACGTATGCGTTTCCGGGTCCCGCAATCATGTCGACTCGAGGTACCGATTCAGTTCCGTAAGCGAGAGCGGCGACCGCCTGCGCTCCTCCGATCGGAAAAATAGCGTCAACTTCCGCAAGCTTGGCTGCCATGCAAAGCAACGGACTTACTTGTCCGCCGGGTGCCGGACAGGCGATAACCAATTTTCGCGCTCCGGCAACATTGGCCGGAATCGCGCTCATCAAGACCGAAGACGGATAGGACGCCGATCCGCCGGGAATATACAGCCCCACCGTATCCACGGGAGTCCAGCGCCATCCCAGTCTAGCGCCGGCAACGTCCGTCCAATTTTCGTCGAGTGGACGCTGGCGTTCATGGTAGTCGCGAATACGCGCGGCGGAACGCTCGAGAGCATCTTGTTCCTTTGGATCCACTTTGCCGATTTCTGATTCTATTTTGTCGTCGGACCACGGCAGCGAACCGCTTGACAGCTGAAATCTGTCATACTTAAGAGTGAATTCTGCGAGCGCCTTGTCCCCGCGCCTTCTAACGATTTCAATTATTTCGGCGACTTCGTCACGCAGATTCGCTTCAGATTCCCTCTTTCGGCCCAGGAAACTACTGAATTCCGATTCGAATCCAATGTGGGAAGTTGAAAGAAGAACCGGCACTTTCTACTTGCCGTGGCTGGGGATCTTGCCGGATGCCGCTCGATAGGGCTGAGTCACGTCGGTAAGGGTTACGTCCAGGCACTCCACTTGAACGGAGTAAAGCATGTCCCCGGCAAGCAAGACATCAAGTTTCCCGGTTCCGTCTTCGCCAGGGCTGAAGCGCAAGGCAAGCATCGAAAACACTTGATCCGATTCACTGGGCGCCACTATGTCCGACTTGACCTCCATCGCGTCTCTTACGAGCAAGACGCTTCGCACGCGTTCATAGTCGCTACCGGAGATTACAGCGTCCTCCCGGTCTTCCCAGCGGAACCTGTTGATCAAAATCGCGAATTCGCGCCGCTTTCGATCCCAAGCGCAGTCTTGCATCGAAAACACTGAATCCTGGACCAGGGCGGATACAACCTCGAGATCTTCAAAATCAATCGCTCGCAAACGCAATGGCGAGTTTGCGCCGTCATCGAAAGAAGCGTCGCCAATGCTGGTCATTCCGAAAACCTTTCGATACTCGCGCCGCATGCCGACAATTTTTCGACCATCTGCTCGTAACCCCTATCAAGATGGTAGACGCGTCGAACCACCGAAGTACCCTCCGCAGCCAGCGCAGCCAAAATCAATGACGCCGAAGCACGCAGGTCTGTCGCCATTACAGGTGCGCCCTTGAGCTTTTGGACTCCGGTTACGGTCGCAGTTCCTCCAGACAATTCAATCGAAGCGCCCAAGCGCGCAAGTTCCGGGACATGCATGAATCGATTCTCGAAAATCTTTTCCTCCAAAACACTCTTTCCGTCGGCGATAGTTAGCATCGACATCATCTGCGCCTGAAGATCGGTCGGAAATCCCGGGTAAGGGGCGGTTTCAATATCGACCGCTCCGATCATTGAATTTCGCGCAACCCTTATCCCGTCCGCGGTGTCGGCGATTTCAACGCCAGCCTGTTCCAGTTTCTCCGCGAAAGCTCCTATGAATTCCCTTCTACCGCCGACAAGTTCGATTTCTCCGCCCGTGATTGCGGAAGCGATCATGTATGTTCCGAGTTCAATCCTGTCGGCAATTACCTGGTGGGTTGCGCCATTGAGTGAATCGGTTCCTTCGACCTCGATTACGTTGCGTCCCGCGCCGGATATCTTCGCGCCCATCTTATTTAGGCAATTTGCCAAATCGACAATTTCCGGTTCGCGCGCCGCATTGACAATCGCCGTTGTACCTCGAGCAAGAGAAGCAGCCATGATTGCGGTTTCGGTTGCGCCAACCGAGGGAAATGGAAACTCGATCCGTGCTCCATTTAGCCCGCCATTCGCGACCGCGGTTACATACCCTTCGGCGAGATCCAGTTTTGCTCCAAGGGCCTCGAGCGCGGAAAGATGCAGGTCCACGGGCCGCGCGCCGATCGCGCATCCGCCGGGAAGCGAAACAATCGCCTTTCCCGTCCTCGCCAGCAGTGGACCAAGCACGAGGATCGAAGCTCTCATCCTCCGTACGATGTCGTAGTCCGCTCGGCTATGCGAAATCCGATATGCGCTGATAGCCAATACCTTGCCTTCCTGAATCGAACTGACTTCCGCGCCCAAAGACCTCATTAGCCGGGTCATGGTGCCGATATCCGATAGTCGCGGAACATTGGTCAGTGTAAGAGGATGTTCCGAAAGCAGGGCCGCAGGCATCAGGGCGAGGCATGCGTTTTTTGCGCCAGCTACTCCTACCCTCCCGTGGAGGGCCTTCTCGCCAACGATCGAAATTGAATCCACTTTAACGGCCTCTTATTTTTCAGGCGATCGAGACTTTTGAACGCGCAATCGATTTTTGCGCTTTAGCAAATTCGATTTGAGTGCAGCCTTCAGCCTTTCCCGACGGCTATCCGCCCGCCTGCCAGCGACTTTACGGCTCTTTGAATTCCCTGAGCTTTCCGACATTCGATCCCATTATATCAACGTCTTGGACCAGTCCATATCCTGCTTGCTATGTCGCAGTAATCGGCATAGGAAAGATCCCGTCCGAGCCGCAGTAGCTCAGTGGCAGAGCGCACCCTTGGTAAGGGTGAGGTCGGGAGTTCAATCCTCCCCTGCGGCACCATAAAATAGCGGGAATTTGACGGCTGACGCGCCGAACGAGCCGGGAAAATCGAAAATACCCTTTCGCCGTATCATTGCTTTTCAGAATTTAGCGAAGAACAGGACATGCAGTTTGCTTCGAATCGAGTAAATTCCTCCAAGTCGATCTGCGCGAACTAGGCAATTTTGCGCGGAGTCGGAAATCGTGATCCCCGCTACGCCGTTTGTCCCTTATTCCAATGCGAATCGGAATTCTCAGCCGTCCGAGAACTCCCATTCAAACGAGAACTCTCCAAGAATATCGGCCGCTCGCGATTTCTCTTTTTTGTCGCCCTTGAGCGACACGCGAGCTACAAGTCCCCGATTCTTGACTTCCTCGACGGAGGCGACTACGGCATCGATTTTTTCCGACTTAAGCGTTTCGGCGAGAACGCGCGCTATGGCTTTCTTCCTTAAATCGGGCTTGAAAACTTTTCCGACCGCAGTTTTCGGTAGTTCGGGCAAAATTTCGACGACTCGCGGCAAAGCATCCTTGTCGGAAATTTTTTCGACGGCAAATTCTCTCAATTCTTCGCCCGTCGAATGACCGTTTTCCACGAGTTCGACGTATGCGCAGGGCACTTCTCCCAAGTGGCGGTGCGGCTGTCCGATCGCGCCAACGAATGCAACTGCGTCGTGCGCCGAAAGAGCCTCTTCAATTAATGCCGGATCGATGTTTCGTCCGCCTCGGATTATCAGGTCCTTCGCCCTGCCCGTGATCCAGATATATCCATCATCGTCCACTTTGCCGAGATCGCCGGTCCGCAGCCACTTTCCATCGGCATATAGGCCATCGTTCTTGCTTGCCTCTCGATAGGTCCCCCCCGCGACAACGCCGGGGCTAGAGACGCAGATCTCGCCGATGTCGCCGGACTCGCACTCGCTTTCCACCTTCCCCGACGAATCGCAATTCAAAATTCGGACATCGACATAGGGAAACGGCAGGCCGACGGAACCGATTTTTCTTTCGCCCTGGAGCGGGTTGACGCTTACCAGGCATGTCGCTTCGGTAAGACCGTATCCCTCCAAGATTTTGACGCCGGTCAATTTTTCGAATCGCTTGAACATTTCCGTCGGCATCGGCGCCGAGCCGCAGAGCGCGGTTTTCAATGAGGATATGTCGGCGTCGACCGGCCGCTGCATGAGAGCGGACGCCGCGGTCGGAACGGTTACGATAAAGGTAACTTTCCAGCGTTCGACCAGCTTCCAGAAGTTGTCGAACACGCCTTCCCCGCGGTAGCCGGCAGGGGTCGGCAAGACAACGTGCGACCCCGAGGCGATCGCGACCGTTAGTATGGGATAGGATGCGAAAACGTGAAAAAGAGGAAGCGGGCAAATTATAACTTCGTCCTCGCTTGCGATCGCATTTGCGCCGCACCAACCGTTAAATATGATTCCCGAATACTTATGCTGCGCGATTTTCGGCATTCCTGTCGTGCCACCGGTGTGGAAGCACGCGGCAAATCTGTCGATGTTCTTGTCCGCGAAACTTAAATCGTCGTTGCGTTGCTTGGCGAGCTCCGCTCCAAAATCCAGCACGCGCGCCGAATGCCGGACCGAAGTCTTGGGCCTCAAAAACGGAACGATCCAGGATTTCGGAAATGAAAGGTAGCCATTGAGATCGATCTCCAGCACTGCTTCAACTGAAGGCGCCAAAGCGACCGCTTCCGCCGCCTTTTGAGAAATGTCCGTTTTCGGGAATGCCTTCAGGGTTACAAGAACCTTGGCATTCAGGTCGCGAAGAATGGCGGCTATCTGCGCCGTATCAAGTAGCGGATTTATCGGAGATACGATTCCCGCAATTGCGCCACCTACCAGAACAATCGCCGTTTCAATCGAATTCGGCAGCAAGTATGCGACGGTTTCCTTTTCATCGATCCCAAGAGATCGCAAAAGATTTGCCGCTTGCACGGTTTTCGAACGGAACTCTTTCCAATTCAGCGTTACTGCCGGTGATTTGGGGTCGGAAAGTAGTTGAAAGGATACGGCGCTGCGATTCGGGAATTTATCGCTCGCCCGGTTAAGCAACCCGTAGAGCGTGCTCGGGACATCGCGATCCTCCCAAGCCATTTCATTCTCAATCCTCGATTTGTCGGCAATTGTCTTGACTCTGTCTTCCATGGCCATGGCTCCTTCCGTCGCCAAGACATTCTAAGTGCCGAAATACAGTTTCTCAAGCCGCGAAAGATTCCGGAGGCGCCGAGAGTTGCGGCGCCCTTTGTCGGCCCATTCACAACATGAAGGCATCTTGGCTTAAATTCGAAAGTAAAGTGAACAATCAAATGCCTTTAGGTGCCGGTAAACTGAAGCGCCGCCAAGCGCGCATAAAGTTCGCCTTCGGCCAGCAATGTTTCATGCGTTCCCTCGGCCGTAATTCGCCCGCGTTCGAAAACGAATATTCTATCCGCTCTCTGAACTGTCGAAAGCCGGTGCGCTACAATGATCGTAGTCTTCGATTCGGAAAGGCTTTCCGTTGCCGACTGCACGACGCGCTCGTTTTCAGAGTCAAGCGCCGATGTCGCCTCGTCCAGCAATAGCAGTTGCGCATCTCTAATCACCGCCCGAGCAATCGCAATTCGCTGTCGCTGGCCTGCGGAAAGCAGCACGCCCCTCTCGCCGACTAGCGTGTCGTAGCCGTCGGGCAAATCCATTATGAATTCGTGCGCGGCGGCCGCTCTAGCCGCGGCTTCAATATCGCGGTCGGAAGCATCTCCTCGTCCGAACCGAATGTTTTCTCGGACAGAGGTTGCGAAAACGGCCACATCCTGGTCGACCAATGAAATCGCTTCCCTGAAATCCGATCTCGCCATGGATCTCAAATCCTTGCCATTGAACAAAATGCGTCCCGATTCCGGATCGAAAAACCTCAGTATCAAATTGAAAATTGTGGATTTTCCGGCTCCGGAGGGTCCAACGAGCGCAATGGTTTCACCCGGATGCGCTTCGAATGACACGCCGAACAAGGCCTTGCTGTCGGGTCGCGCCGGATACTGGAACGAGACCGATTCGAAGGCGATATGCCCCGTCGCGCTTACAGGCAGCCTCACCGGGTCGATCGGATCCTGTATCGCATCGATCGCCGAAAGCAATTCGGCGAGTCGCTCGGACGCTCCGGCCGCGCGAAGTATTTCGCCCCAAATTTCCGAAAGCGCCGCGACGGAACTTGCAACCATGACGGAATAGATCATGAATTGCACGAGTTCACCGGGGCTCATGGTTCCGGCATTCACATCCCTCGCTCCAACCCAGAGCATGATCGCGATGCTTGCGAACACTGAAAAAATCATGATGGCTGTAAGAATGGCTCTCGTGGTTATTCTGCGGAATGCCGTTTCTCTAGCTGCATCAGTCGCGCTTTCGAATCTTGTCTGAACTCTTTTTTCGTTGGTAAACGCTTGCACCGTCTGAACCGACGAAAGAGCTTCAAATGCGCCTCCAAAACTATCGGCGATTCGATCCTGGCTATCTCGGCTTTGACGCCTTAGCCTGCGTCCAAGCGCGATCGCCGGAATAATGGCGGCGGGAACAACCACGAGCGCAAGAACGGTTAATTTTGGGCTGGTCACAACCATGAGTACAAGCCCGCCCGCGAAAATTAGAATGAATCGAAGCGCGACAGTGGCTGACGACGAGACTACGGTTAGAATAAGCGTCGTATCCGTCGTTAATCGCGACAGCACTTCGCCTGTAAGATTTCGCTCGTAAAATCCAGGGCTCATTCCCAAGACTCTACCGAATACTTGCTTCCTGATGTCCGCCACGATTCGTTCGCCCAGGCGATTTACTAGCGCGTAGCGCATAGCCGTTCCGATCGCGAAAAGCGCGGCCAGCAAAACGGCTGCTAGAAGGAAATCATCTAGTATCCGACCGGAATTCTCGCCGAAGCTATCGACGATCCTGCGAATGGCAATCGGAAGAACAAGCGCAAGCGTAGCAGTAAATGCAAGCGCAATGCCCGAGAGAACGATTTGGAGCTTGTAGGGCCGACAAAAACGAGCCAATTCGCGAAGCGGCTTCGGGGATTTGGCTTTTTCGCGACTCTCGCCTTCGTGCGCCGAATATCGTGCCATACCTTTGCTATTTTTCAGAGAAATAGAATCTTGAATGGTTCTCGGAAACTGGCTCGACAGCAATTTCTTCAAAATAACGCATTGAGATTCCCTATCCTTATGAAGGCCGATCGGAAAATCGTTGAAAACCGGCAACAGCGCGGGACGCGATTTTATTGTTATACTCGCTATTGCTAAAGAAAAGTATTTGCCTGGGTGTTAGCATTTAAGCTGTCGGCGCTTGCCAGATCGAATTTCCGGAATATTCGTTTGAGATTCGTACCGACACTCTCGTCGGCCGGCTAGAACGCCTTCCGAAAAGAGTCGAATGCGCCTAAGCCTCGCAAGCTGCGGTAGGAAAGCCAGTTACCGGCCGCCGCCCGCGCAGTTTCGCGCCCCTCAAGGCATACGGCTTCCACCTTCGGTGCTCGCCGGGGAAACTTGCGATTGGCGACGGGCGTCAGAATTGCACCTTTTGCCAGCATGCCTTCGCAAGAAGGTTAACGCCGACGTGCGAAACCCTGTCCTTCCGTGATTGCCAACGAAACACTTTCATCCACATCCGTTTAAGGCGAAACGCGAAGCTGGCGAGGCTTCGGTTGGCCGTGGGAACAGCGCCGCAGTTAATCCCGCCGCCTGCCTCGAACCGCTCCAGTTCTTTAGAATCCATCCACGAAGTGATCTGTTGCTTCACGGGCCGGTAGAACAATCCGCGCCTTATCCCGGCCAATTGTTCTTCGCTGAGAGCCGGGATGTCGCCGCATACGATCTGGTCCTCCGGCATTCTTGCCAAGCGCGCCAGATCGTCCCGTTGTACTGCCGGAAGGAGTGGAATTAATACAGCGCATAGCTAGACATTTTCCATTTCGTAGCGCCTCCTTTCCGTCCCGTAGGCCTTTCGGGCCGAGATGATCCCGAATGTCTCTGCAAGCTGCCCTTTCAACCTTCCTCGACAATCGCGCGGGCAAAGAGAATCAAGGTGATCACGTAGGCAGTTCCATTAGTCAGCTACTGCAGTTCTCATTCCCCTATTCTGTCCAGCCGCTTCACGCGCCAAAGGTCTGACAAATACCGGCTACAACCTCGAAGCTGATACCGCGCTTGCGTCGGTTCAAAAGATGCTTAGCGTTATCCCCCGCGAATCGGCAGCAGGTCACATCCGAAACGAATTTATTCAGTGGAAGCCAGCCACATTCCGGAATCGACGTGCGTCCGCCGCCGCGGTTTCCTTCGCAGCCGCAACTCCAAGAGGAGCTTCCGAAAATCACCGATATGCAACCCGAATATCGCCTATATTTGCCAAGAAGCAAACGGGGGACCAGGCAACCCGTCTGACGCTCTCCTAGAGCCAAGTTTAGCTTCTACCCCCCGGGCTTCCGGCGAATATCTACGAAAGCCGGCTGATTTACTCATCCGAAAGCCATTGGACCCCGACCGGCCTTAACGGCGATTGGGAACAGGTTCGCACCAACGACCGTAGCATGAAAAAAGCCGATTTGGTTTGCAATTCGACTACTTGCGGACAGTATCGTAATTGACCAAATGGTCATATATTGACTTAAGCAAGATCCCTTTTTCGGGTCAAACCAACGAGGTACCGAAGAAAGGGAACGTAAATCGCTCGTGGACGGCTACCCGTATATCAATGAACAAAGAGAACTGGCGCGAAAAGATCTCAAAGCTCGACATCGAGTCGCCTATAGCCGAACCGCTCCTATTCAAGGCGAAACTCGATATCGGCGAAAACGCCTACAAGTCACTCAGGCTTCGGAATGTCGCCGAAGAGCTATGGGATGTCGGCGGAGTCGGAGTTACCGGGGCCGCGATTGCAAGTTCGCCAATTGTCGCCGGTACATTTTTCAAAGCCGGCGGGATTATGGGACTACTAGGTCTCGGAACCGCGGCCACCCCGCTTGGATGGATCGTCGCTGCAGGCGTACTTTCCGGAGCCGGGTGGTTTGTCGTGAGGCGAAAACTAAAGGCGATGTCCAAAAGCAGAGTCAAAGTCGTACCGAAATTCATCAACACGCCGCTCGACTTTCTCGCAATCGCCATATTCGACCTGCTTGCGCCTCTGGCGCTGAAAGTCGCGGCCAGCGACCGTCGCATCAGCGAGGAGGAACACGATACAATCTTGAACTATTTTTTAAAATCATGGGGTTATGAAAAAGAATTCCTGGACACCGCTCTGCAAGCGGCGGCACAAGACATAGCAAACTTCGAAATCCGGCGGCTAGCCCGGAACTTGGCAAAGTTCACGGCGGAAAATCCGGACTGCAATTTCGCATCCATTAAGCAGGGGACGGTCGATTTTCTTTACGAAGTCGCGTCCGCGGACGGTTTTTTGGATTCAAGAGAAGAAGCCGAGATCGCTAAGGTCAAGGAAATCTTCGAATCCGAAGGCTCGCTGCTCACGCGAGCAAGGCGCTTGCTGCATTCAAGACTCCGTGGCAAAGGAACCGAACCTGACGTAGTAGAATGACCGCCGAGGAATTCCCGCTACTCCCCAATGAACTTACGCGTTTTCAATGGATTGTTCTCGTACCGGGAATGGAGCGGGTGATGGGAATCGAACCCACGTATTCAGCTTGGAAGGCTGCTGCTCTACCATTGAGCTACACCCGCGCTACTTGAAGAATAAGGAGTCTTCGTACCCAATGCAAGTGGTCTGCGAAACACTATAGCGACACGCTCGCCAATCTTCCTCGATTTGAAGTCGCCCGACCGCAGAATGGAGCCGTGCAGTAAGCGAAAGGCCTCATTCGACAATTCACCGTTCACGCCCGTGCGCGACAAGGACACTCCGAATTGAGGCGGCGGAATCCAGTCCGTATTCTAAAGAATACACATAGGCCTGCGTCAGAAAGAAACATCCCTCGTCAATACTGCCGGCGGCGACAAACTCGTCGCCGGCACGGCGATAAAGACCTGCCAATGACACGCCGTCGCCTGCCGAATGCGCGGCAAGAATGGCCGCATTGATGCCATCGAGATTCACTCGGCGGCCAGGCGCAATTTGCGCGACGACATTCTATCTGCGGCCCAAAGGTGAAAAAGGTAGTTTGGACCGTCCATCTTCGGCGCGAATTTTCCGCCATCGAAGAGCAAGCCGTGCCTTCCTCTCTGCATGCCTTCGACGACAAACAAATCTTCTTCAAGCACGCCGTACCACTGCTTCGCGTTCGATTCGATTAATTTCGAAAGATCCGGACGATCCTTCGGATCGAATGGGTAATTGATTTCCACGCGCTCCACGGTTCTGCCAGGCCCCTTCGGCAGAAGCAAAATTGCATACGCGTGGTCGCGCTGGGCGGCGAACAGAACATTGGGATAGAACGCGATATATTCGGCCCCCTTGTTCCAAAACTCGGACAATCCTTCGAAATCCGGAAATCGCTCTCCGCGCTCGCCTTCTATTTGCCTGTATACCATCGTTCCTTGACCCGAGAAGCAGCCCGGCTCTTCGATGTGATAGTGGTCTTCAAGCCTGGAATAACTGTTCAGTCCGGGATGAATCCAAGGAAGGTGATAGCTTTCGCAATAGTTTTCTACTGCCAGTTTCCAGTTGCAGGCTACGTCGAATTCAAAGCTTGAGGAACCTCCTGGCGCAAAGAGAGGCTTTTCGTGTTCCTTCCAGCGCTCCTTGATCGCGTCGGCATAGTCGTCGAACTCAGGCGCATCGCCCGATATGTTCACGAATACCACATCTCGCCATACATGCGTTTTTATAGGAAAAAGGCTGAGGTTACGCCTGTCGACATTTTCGTCATAATTTACGCCCGGGCCGCCGACGTGGGGCGTAGCTCTCAATGTTCCGTCCAGATTGTAGCACCAGCTATGATACGGACACCGAATGGTTCCTCTCAGATTGCACTTTTCCTCGACGAGAATCATGCCCCTATGCCTGCACGTATTTTGAAATACGTTGATTTCGCCGTCGTGGTCGCGTAGGAGAAGCAGCGGCAAGCCGGCGAAATCGATCGGCATCGCGTCTCCAGGGTGCGGAACGTCGGATGCAAAGGCTATGCCCGACCAAGCGGAAAAAAGAAGAGCTTCTCGTTCCTCATCGTATCGGTCGCTGCCTATGTAGTGATCGTTGGCGAGTCCTCGCGCAGTTTCTATCTGGCGGCTGATCATTTCGCTTTCGGGAATTTGCAACGCATCCATGGCACCCTCCTTGAAATCGTAGCGTTGATTGCGAGCTGCGAATTATATGTTCGTAGAAAAATCGTTAAACAACGAAATATCCAATTGCAAAAAATTCGCTACTGCGCCGTACTCCGACTAAAATCCTAGCAACCGAGTTTCTCCGTAAGCTCGATTCCCTGCGCGCGGTTCGAATTAACCGCGGTTGACACTCGGTGGTATTCGAAAAAATCGTCGGCGGCAGCGTTCATCAATGCGGCCGCTCCCTTCCCCTTTTCCCCGAGCCAAAGCGCAGCGTCGTCTCGGCGTATGACAACCGGCATTCTCGAATGCAGCGCTGAAAGCGATCGGTTGGCGGCCGTCGTGACAATAGCGCAAGTTGCCAACGATTCGCCCTCTCTATTCCAATTCTGCCAAATTCCGGCGAATGCAAATGTCTCGCCGTCGGAAGGGTGAATGTACCACGGCAAACGATTTCCTTCAGGGTCCTTAGTCCACTCAAAAAAACCGTTTGCGGGAATCAAGCATCGCCGCTCGCGACATGCGGACTTAAACGCCGGCTTGCTAGCAATTGTTTCGGACCGAGCATTTATAAGCAACGGTCTATCCGTCGGCTTTTTGTACCAGACCGGGAGAAAGCCCCATCTCATTGCAACAAGCTTACGCCCGCCCGGCCGCGAAACGACCGCTGAAACTTGCTGAGTCGGGCAAACATTGTAGCGCGGAGCGGTGGGTAAATTGTTTGCAGGCGCGCAATCGAACAACTGCGACATGGCATCTACCGGAAGCGTTACGGCGAATCTTCCGCACATTTTCAATCGTCCAGTTGGTTTAACTCTTGCGGCAAATTAGCGCTCGTCGCGAGCGTTTACAAAGATTCTTGAGCGCAATTATGCCAATAATCAAGCACCTGACTTTGATTAGCGGCAATTTTCGCGGTGCCGATTGAAAGGAATATTCGTACCGGAAAACAAGAATTTGAGGCTGTAGCAGTACGGACCCGGCGGCATGCGCTGCACAGGCAGATTTCGGACTTCGCGCGAGCGGAGATATCTTCTTGCAATTTCGACCTCGCGCGAGGGCGACACCCTGGCCGGGACTCGCGCCGCGCCGATTCTGCATCGGGACGTCGGCGGTAACGCTTCCTGCGCGGCGGAGGCAATTTTCGCTAGTCCGAACGCCTTTTGCGCATGGCGGCCCGCCATTTTCGCGCACCGAGCCGGTTCGGTCGGATTGCCGGGCCGTTCCGGGCGCGCGAAGAAACGCTGAAGGCCATTTTCACGAAACGCTTCCGAACGCGAGTCGATGATCTGCCCCAAAACCAACAATCGAGCGTTAGGATGAAGGCCTGGTGCCCGACCGCGCCTGAGGCCCCCGGATTGATCTTAGAGGGGTTATCGAGGTCATATTGCCGAATTGCCCCTTTCAAGTATCGGCGGGAACATCTCGGTGTCACTCATTTTAGCGTCGATATGATGCCTCGTGGTCCATTCCCAATAAAGTGGAATGGCGTCTGCATTTGCCGTGGAACGAAAGATGTTGCACTTTCGGACGAACATGCTGTGCCTTACTTGCTCTGTGGATCTCGCGTGTTGACATGGGCGAGAGGCGACAAGCGTGCGGAAATATCAATGTCGATGGCTGAGCAAAAGCGCGTGATTCTGGCGATTCGCCGCGCATTCACAGGATTGTTCTTTCTTCCCTATAGATTGACGCCTTATATCTCCGTCGCCTGATTCCGCGAGCGCGGGGCCGGTTCGATAGGAATGGCGTGTATTTCCAAGCGAGGACCTGTTCTGGCAGGCTCGGGAAGAGAAGCGGCAGGCCGTATTCTCGGTACGCAAGCGCCGGCTTAATCGAACGGCTATGAGGTGCCCCGCACCGCTAGATGACACTCAACCGGCGCTACTACGAGGGCATCCGAATTTTCGCAGAAGCCATACTCGATTTCTTCGACGAAACTCTGCCGGATAGCGGCAAGTTCCCGACCGACGCAATCACGGGCAATTTCCGGTTGACTTCGCGCGACGGCCACCAGGCCGCCGAATAGAACTGTGCGGTCGCCGACCGCGAATCACCGGCCGAATCGGTAGCGGGAGCAAGCGCCGCAAAAAATTGCAGCGGTCATTCGGAAAAGTCGCGCAGAGCAAGACCGTAGAAATTCTCCTGGAACAACGGGACTTCAACTTGAGCCCGGCAACGGTTCGAAACCAATTATTCCGAATTTTTGCCCGCGCAAATTCTTTACGCTTATTTGAGTTGGCGCCGCGTCAATTCAGGATCGCCAGCAATTGATTCACGGAAGCTTTAGCGTCCCCGAAATACATCCTCGTATTTTCCTTGTAGAAGAGCGGATTTTCTATTCCGGAATAGCCGGTTCCCTGTCCCCGCTTCGAAACTATTACCGATTTTGCATTCCAAACTTCTAGTACCGGCATGCCCGCAATCGGCGAATTCGGGTCTTCCTGCGCAGCTGGATTTACAATGTCGTTGGACCCTATGACGATGGCGACATCAGTCGACGGAAAGTCCTCGTTGATCTCGTCCATTTCAAGTACGATGTCGTAGGGAACCTTCGCTTCGGCCAGCAAGACGTTCATGTGGCCAGGCAGTCGACCTGCGACCGGATGAATGCCGAACCGAACATTTTTGCCTTTTGAGCGAAGGCGGTTCGTTAACTCCGAAACCGCACTCTGCGCCTGCGCAACTGCCATTCCGTATCCAGGTACAATTATGATTTCATCGGCATCTTCAAGAAGCGTCGCCGCCCCTTCCGCATCGATTGCGACTTGTTCGCCTTCAATCTCTCCCGTCGATATCGCGGTGCCGCCAAATCCGCCCAATATGACCGATACGAAATGCCGGTTCATAGCGCGGCACATGATGTAGGATAGTATGGCGCCGGAAGATCCGACCAAAGCCCCCGTTACGATCAATAGATCGTTTCCGAGAGTGAAGCCAATGGCAGCGGCCGCCCAGCCTGAATAGCTGTTCAGCATGGAAACGACGACCGGCATGTCGGCGCCGCCAATTCCCATGATCAAGTGCCAGCCGATAAACCCGGCAATTAGAGCGACGGCGACCATTGTCCAAATCCCGGCACCGTCCAGATAAAGATAGCCAAGGACGATGCATGCGAGCGTCGCAATTGCGTTGAGCGCGTGCCCGCCGGGAAGCTTTCTCGGCTTGCCGTCCACTTTGCCGGCGAGCTTTCCGAATGCGACCACGGAACCGGTAAAGGTGATCGCGCCAATGAAAATTCCTAAAAATATCTCGACCAGCATGATCGAGATTTCGACCGGTGTCTTCTTCGCCACGATCGCCGCAAAATTCTTTAGTTCGTCTACGGTGCCCGCCTCTATCGCGGCTTCCGCGAGCGACAGCGACATGTCTGCGTTCAGTCCAATGAAGACAGCGGCAAGACCGACAAACGAATGAAGCGCCGCAACCAATTGCGGCATGCCCGTCATTTCGACTCGCTGCGCGACTACGACGCCAATTGCCGCTCCGACAAGGACAAGCGGGACAAGGTACTGGAAATTTCCGATACCCGGCCCGAGAACCGTCGCCCCAATTGCTAGAGCCATACCGAAAATGCCGTACCAAACGGCGCGCTTGGCCTTCTCTTGATTGCTCAATCCGCCAAGCGAAAGAATGAAAAGGACTGCTGCGACAATATAGGCAGCCGTTATGATTCCAATTCCCATCCGAATTTATCCCTAGCTCTTTTGAAACATTGCCAGCATGCGGCGAGTAACCAGGAAACCGCCAACAACATTTATCGTCGCTATGAGTACTGAAATGCCCGCGAGAACGGCAATGAGGGTGGATGCCGATCCAATCTGGAGCAGCGCGCCAAGAATGATTATTCCCGAAATCGCATTCGTTACTGACATCAAGGGCGTATGGAGTGCGTGCGCGACTCCCCAAATCACTTTGAATCCAACGAAACAGGCGAGTACGAAAACCGTGAAATGCTGCATGAAGCTCTCCGGCGCGAACATGCCCGCGGCAAGCAAAAGTACAGCGCCGACGACGAGCATCGCGACTTGTTCGCGAGTGGTTTTTTTGTACGCCGCGATTTCGGCCTCGCGTTTTTCCTCCGGCGTCAGTTCCGGCGCCTTCTGCGGAGGTTTGGCAATCGCCTGGATCTTCGGAGGCGGAGGCGGAAACGTGATTTCGCCGCATTTCGCTACCGTGGCTCCCCTTATGACGTCGTCGTCCATGTCGTGAACTAGGACGCCGTCTTTATCGGGCGTGAGATCCGCGATCATGTGGCCCACGTTGGTCGCGAACAAATTCGACGCCTGAGTAGCCATTCTCGACGGAAAATCGGTGAAACCTATAATTGTGACTCCGTTTGATGTTTCGATTTTTTGATCCGGTACGGTCAAGTCGCAGTTTCCACCCCGTTCGGCCGCCAAATCGACGACCACGGACCCTGGTTTCATGGCCAGAACCATGTCCTCCAGCCAAAGTTTCGGCGCATCCATTCCCGGAATGAGAGCAGTAGTAACGACAATATCGATATCGGGAGCCTGGGACCGGAAAAGAGCCAGCTGCTTTTCGCGAAACTCGGGAGAGGATGGCTTCGCGTATCCGCCCTCTCCGGAACCGGATTCCTCGAATTCGAGAAACAGGAATTCAGCTCCCATGGATTCTATTTGCTCCGCGACCTCCGGTCTGACGTCGAACGCTCTCACGATCGCCCCGAGGGACACTGCCGCGCCGATAGCCGCAAGTCCGGCCACGCCCGCGCCGATTACAAGGACTTTAGCGGGCGGAACTTTACCGGCGGCGGTTATCTGGCCGGTAAAGAACCTTGGAAAATTGTTGCCGGCTTCGATTATGGCGCGATAACCGGCGATATTCGCCATTGACGACAGGACGTCCATCTTTTGCGCGCGCGAAATCCTTGGCACCATGTCCATTGCCAAGACGGTCGCGCCGCGCGAATTCAAATTTTTCAGAAGGCTTTCATTTTGCGCGGGGTAAACGAGCGAAATCAGCGTTTGACCGCCGCGAATTAAATCAACTTCCGATTCGACTGGCGGCCGAATTTTGCACACGACATCCGACGATTCCCATAGCAAATTCGCGTTTCCGACGATTTCGGCGCCCGCATCGACGTATTCCCCGTCCGGAAACCGCGCGAACTCTCCCGCTCCCGACTCGATTTTGCAGGCATGCCCCAATTTTGAGAGTTGACGCACCGATGAGGGCGTCATAGCAACGCGGCGCTCCCCGTCGGCGGTCTCTCTAGGCGTTCCGATAATCATGCTGAGTCTCCAAAACTCCGTTCGATTTGCCGCTTCCGTCAAAAACCTTCGGGAGCGTCATGTCAATGGCCGCCCGGGATTCGCGCCCGGCGACGGAATTTCGAGTCAAATCGCGTTCAAATGCAAAATCTCCGGGTTCCAGTCCAGCGCCAGCCAACTGCAACCGAATTTGGCGCATCGCTACATACGTCGCAATTCTCCGCATGCTCGACAATACGCGAACGCTATGTGCTATTGGATCCCATTATAGAGTCAAGTTCTTGAGATAGGCATGCTTTGAAGCCTTCCAACCGTCTCCCGTTCCGCACGCCTGCAGCTGAAAGGAGGCAGTCCTCGCGCAATCATTTCCATATCCTCTAGAACCAGTCGTCCGATCCCCGTGAGGGCCGATGGGACGGCACCGGCGCGATGGGCCGAGAAGAGAATGCCCTTCGCTTTTCGCAATGGATGGAACTTCGGAAATGGCTCTTCAGGATATACGTCGGTTGCGACTCGAATCCTGCCGGAATCCGCCGCATCTCTAAGCGCATCGAAATCGGCAACGGCGGCACGGCTCAGCAGTATTAGCATCGATTTGCACCGCATCTTCGAAATCTCCCTGGCTCCAAGAAATTTTTGGTTTTCCGATGTCGCCGAAGCAGTAACGAATACGAACCTGGAATCGGCCAAGAGATCTCCAAGGTCCATCGGCTGGACCCCTTCCCTCTCGAGAATTCCGCTTGGAAGCCAAGGGTCGTAAACGCGGATGTTCGCATTGAACCCCAGCAATGCGCGCCGAACCGCGCGTCCAAGATCTCCGAATCCTATGATGCCAACGTTGGCGCCGGTCAGCAATTCGGCGTCCGCGTTGCCATCCAGTCCGTATTGTTCGCTTCCAACCAGGAAATCGGCATGGCCTGTGTGAATTCCCCTCGCAAGCGACAACGCCATGCCGAGGGCCATTTCCGCGACAGGCACCGCGAACACCGAACCTGGAGTCAATACATGTATGCCGCGGCGGAAACATTCTTCGTAGTCGACGTTTTGGAGGAAGTTCGTTTCAACATTGAATATGGCTCGCAGCCGTTTGGCGCGCATCAATTCCGTCTTTCCGAAGGGCTGCTGGCTAATGGCAATGTGGGTACTGGGCAAATTCCGGCGATAGACTTCAGCCCTGGACTCCGCATTGACTTCGACAATCTCGTAGGATTCGCGGAACAGGCGATTATCGGCTGCGCTGAAAATCTCGTCTTCGGTACGCGGGTCTGGATCAAACAGTATCTTCATTCGTCGGTTTCCCGATTGCTGCTGCAACTTGGGTTTGCAGATAGAATAATCGCTGGCGAAGCGCCGCGAGTTTGCACACTCGACCGTGCTAGCAGGGCGTCCGCAACGGATTCAATCTCTTTTCGGCAATTAGAAACTCCCAATCCTTAAGCGGCAGCGCTTTGATCCGCATCAATAATAGTCGCTCGGAATCGAATTCCATGCCGGTTTTCAAGAGGATTTCGGTCCGTGGAACTAAAATCGCATAGGAGACATGTTTTTCGATGCCTTACGCAATTGGCAGAGATTCATCCTGCGCTCGACTACCGAGATAGCTGGCCGGTTCCGGATTCTCGTACCGGCTGCTGATCGAACCAGCTACGATTCGAAAGCTTAAGGGAATCGAGTCGACCAGATTAGGCGGACGTTTCGATTGAATTGCGATGCGCGGGGATCGAGGATTCGGCTTTAGATTTCCTAGAAAAAACTGGCAAATCGGGAATTAGGCACAGCTGCGGAATCGCGTGCGCCTTGCTGGATCGGCGATCATTTGCCGTGGTTCGCAAATTCCGATGGGCGCAGCTTAGATCGTGCAACGGCCGGTATTAGCGGCTACGAAAGCCGAGGCACTCGTTGAACGGGGACAACGAGCCCGATTCAAGTTTTCGAATTTATGAGGCAGTAATTGTGAGTTTTTCATTGGGGATTATATACTAAAGTAACCAGTATTTTTTACGACGCTTTTCGCGCGGATTTCGCCTTCATATATTTCCAGTCCTTAAGACGCTTGGGGGGGGTCAAAAGTATTTTTCTGGCAACGGCTTCCGGCTCCGCGTTCAAAGGCTTGAAATCCTCGTCGTAGCTAGACTTCCTCGCAGATTTAACCGGCATCTTTTTCTGAGAGTTCATCTGCATTTCCTCGTTTATTCCCTTATGCCGTGTTGCCCCTTCGATTGCAAGCGGTTATTATTCTCCCGCAACTTTCAACTGGACCGGCTCTGCCGGGCCGCCCGCCCAATAAGCCGATCGGAGGCAAAGGGTAGCTCCCTTTGTCCCGGCCAATAAGCGGGGCCTCAATTACATCCAGTTGAAGTTGCAACGGCCCGGCACCAGCCGGGCCGCAACCATCATAACGGAGGGTAGTAATGAGATACTTATTTCTGTTTGTGAGTTGCGTGTTTTTGGGCGCCTGTTTCGGCGGAGGCGGAGGAAGTGCGCCGCCGGCGCCAGACCTGCCGATTCAGGATACGTCGGCAGTCAGGTCGGCCGTGGGAGGCCAGCCGCTCAATATGACGTCGACTCAGATAAGGGGCGAGATTTCACGTCTGGAAACGATGACTGACGGCGTCTCGCTGTCAGACATAATAACGTCGGGAGGACGGCTTTACGCTGCGTCGCGATGCTCCGGAGCCGTTTGCTACGTCGGCGGCCAGAGGCGCACGCTTCAAGATTTGAATCTGGATTTGGATTACGGCCCGGTCATGTCGCGCAACGGTGTAGCGGTGGTTCAGGCGCATCAGGAAACGCCTTTCGGCGTCGGGGAGCAAGTAGCGGACGTGCTCGGCGGAATTCTGGATCATTCCGGTTTCGCGACCGCCGCCGAGTATTACCAGGAAGCGGGTTCGGAGTACAACCCCATCGCCTACGGAATCGCGATAGGAGACAGTACCGGCAGCGTTCCCCGCGGAGGATCTGCTACGTGGCGAGGCGTCGTTACCGGCGCAAACATGGCCTCGTACGAAGGAATTGTCGGCGATGCCACGCTCAGGGCCGATTTTTCCGCGTCGAACATCGACGCTTCCTTTACCAACGTTCACGAAATGACAACGGGCGCGGACCGCGCCAGCATCTATTTCTACAACGTTCCCTTCACTAGCGACGGGTTTGCCCGAGGCAGCGGCAGCAACCGGATTGAAGGCAAGTTCTACGGTCCGGGCCATGTTGAGGCGGCGGGGTCCTTCCGCCGCGGATCCATCGTAGGCGCCTTCGGCGCGGCGAGGTAGCGGTCATGAATAAAGTTGTAACTGCAGCAGTTTGCGCCAGCCTAGTTTTATCAGGATGCGCGCGATCGCCCGGGACCATATCAGGGACCTACATTTCTCCGCTTCAGTATCAGTCCCACTCCTGCTCCCAACTCAATCAGGAGCTTTCGAGAATCAACGCTCGCGCAACGGAACTTGCCGGTCGCCAATCGAGCGAAGCGACAAAGGATGCCGTCGCATTGGGAGCCGGGCTGATTTTATTCTGGCCGGCGCTGTTCTTCATGATAGGCGGCGATAGATCGGAAGAACTCTCGCGATTGAAAGGCGAGATCGAGGCCGTTGAACAAAGCGCAATACAAAAGAATTGCACTTCCGTTTCTTCTCAAATCGCGCAGCAACGCGATGCGGCCGAGGCGCATCAGAAGAATCCGATACCAAATTGAGTTAGAAAAGAGCGATACCCGCCGTTGCAGCGGCGGGTATCCATCATCACAAGAAAGGAAAAATAATGAGTGAAAACGCGGAAAACCCTAAAAGGATCGTCGTCAAGGGAATAGACGATTTACAGTTCCGTCTGACCGAATCTGTATGCAGGAAAGGGTTCTACAGCCTGTCGATTGAAACAAGCGATCAGCACGAGATTTTTCTCGCTTCCGCGCCTCGGCGAGCTCTTGCTCAGGCGTTAAACTCATTGCTTGACGATCTCGGCGAATCTTCTCAAGCGAGAGAACTTCTCCGGATCGCCGAGTCGGTGAGTCAGATTTCACATTGTCTTGGGGATATTCGGAATTTGGTGTCTTCGGCAGAAAATCCAAAACGTTTTCAGTAGACACGGTGAAACCTTTCTGCTAGTTTTTCCTAGCAGAAATTGCATCCATCAGCGGCCACCTTAAAAGGTGGCAGTCTATCTTTCAAGGTCCTGCTTTCCGACAAGATCCCTGTAGCGCAGCTTCTTGTCGCGCATTCCGGCGGCGATCGTGGCCATTTGGTCAATGGTCTCCGATTCGCGGATGTTATGCTTGCCCGCGAACTCCGTGACGTACTTCTGCAAGTGCTGAGGACTCATCTTGTGGAATGTTCCCTTGTGCGCCCGCTTGAGCATGGACCAGAAGGACTCGACCCCGTTGGTGTGAACTTCTCCGCGCACGTATTCCCCGGCTGAGTGGTTGACCGTCTCCCGGTCCCGGTCGAGAGATAAGTACGCGCTGGCATCGTCGGTGTAGACGCTGGCTCCGTCCGCCGATCGGGATTCGACGAAGCCGGTGAGCGTAGGAGCGTCTGTCGATTGCACGACCTTCGCCGCCACTTCGTTCGTGTCCCTGTCCTTAATCCCGACCACGGCGGTCTTGCCTACCGGCCCCCGCCCCGTCATTTTCTCTCTTTTGGACTTCGGCATGTTCTTGCGCTTGCCGCCCATGTAGGTCTCGTCGACCTCCACCGGGCCTTCGTAGGAAGGCGGCTCCGGCTCGGCGAACGTCTCGCGAATGCGGTGAGCCAGGTGCCACGCCGATTTTTGCGTTATTCCGAGGTCGCGGCGAAGCTTCATGCTGGATACGCTCTTGAGGCTAGTGGCGAGCAGGTAGATCGCGATAACCCACGTCTGGCAGGTAAGGTTCGACCCTTCCATGACGCTTCCGGTTTTCACCGAGAAGAATTTCCGGCAGTCCCGGCAGCGGTGAGGCATGGTCGGATGGGTGGTCTTTTCCTGTATGCGCCGGGAGCCGCAGCGGGGGCATTCAATGCTGTCCGGCCACCGCTCGTCCGAAAACCATTTTTCCGCCGCTTCCTCGCTGGAGAACTTGCGCATGGCGTCAATAAGCGTCATGCCTTGCCGGTGAGATTTGCCGGGCCCAGTTTTCGACATTTCGCGCTCCCTAGCCAAATTCTTCAGCTAGGAAATAAGGTTTTGGTTACTAAAAGTCAAGAGGGTTTGGTTACTTTAGTATATAATCCCCTTTTCATTCGGGCCTGTCAAATACACCTTTCGGATGATTTCGCTTCCCGGCCTGCATTTGTCCGGCAAGTGGCCGTTACGGCCCGGATCGCGGGAAACGACCCATTAGCGCGCCGCGCCCTTGCATGGCCCAAAGCATCGCGACCAAGGTACTAGCTCCCGAGATCGCGAAGGCGGCTGTAAGCGCATACATTGTTCCATCAAAGTATTGGCCCACAATCGTTCCGAGCGGTACCGCTATAAATGTAGAAACCGACGCGACTACGGCTGCTCCGACGCCGGCGATATGGCCTAAAGATTCCATTGCGAGGGCGTAAGGGTTCCCGAACAGAAGCCCTACGCAAAGAAAAACGGCGCACAAATACGCCATGAACAACCACAACGGGGGAAGACCGTTAAAAGCATAGGCCGGAATCAAGGCTACGATCGAAACGAGTGACACGCCTGCGGCCGCCGCTCCGGCGAGCGGGCGCATCCCGAACTTCATCACGAGACGGCCGTTCACGAGCGAAGCGCATCCTATGGCTAACGCCAGTGAACCGAAATAGACCGGGAACAGCGCGCCTGTCTTGTATGCCTCCTGGAAGATTTGCTGGGCGGAACTCAGATAGGCGACGAATGGCGCGTTCACGCAGCCCGCGGCGAGAATAAACCCGAACGCTGCCCGAGTCGTCACGACTTCGAGGACGTTTCTCCCGATAACCTGAAAGGAAATCGGCGACCGACGGCCTACGGGCAGGGTTTCCGGCTGGCGTATCGCAAACCAGGTGAAAGCGATAGAAGATGCGACAAGGAAAGCGCCGAATATTGAGCGCCAGCCTCCTATCCACAGAATTGCCTGCCCGATCGCCGGGGCAATTGTGGGAACAAGGATGAATACGGCCATTGCGAAGGACATGAGCCGCGCCATTCGGCGCCATTCGTACTGATCGCGCACCAGGGCGACCGTAACTGTGTGAGGTCCGGCGATTCCGATGCCTTGCAGAACGCGGCTCGCGACCATTGTCTCGAAGTTGGGCGCAGCGATGCTAATCAAACATCCGCACATGAACAGCAACAGGCCGGCGTAAACCGCTGGTTTTCGGCCGATGCTGTCTGAAATCGGGCCAAATGTGATTTGACCTAGGCTAAGGCCCAGGAAGAGTGCCAGTATGATGTACTGGAGGCTGTTCTCGCGCTGAACCCCGAGGTCGTGGCCAATTGCGGGCAACGCCGGAAGTACCGCGTCGATCGCGAACGCTACAAGCGCCATTAGAAGCGAGACGAGAGAAACGAATTGGCCGGGACGAAGGGAAGGGCGACTTGCCGTTAAAGGCATGAAATCTCTTTTTCTAGTCAAACGGCTGCGGCAATCAATTAGGAATCGCCCGAAATCGGAAGTATGCGAATCGACGTCGCGGGCGAATCATCTAATTAGATGATTTGCCGCGGAGAGTATCGATCGCTTTAAAAACAGAAATTGGAACTACATCATTGCCCGAAGCTCGCATGAAGCGCGCGAACTTGATCTGCGTCAATCTTAAACGGCCTATTGAGCTAATTTATTGACGGCGCCCTTTCCCGTCCAATGCCGTTCCTGAACCAGCTAAATCGAATTTTGACCAACTCACAGGACCGCGCAACAATCTCGCGCATTCGAGACCCGAACTCCATGCTACGGATTTTCGTCGATCCCGTTCGTTCGCGATTTATCCGGCAATCGTTAAAACCTCGAGAAGAATCACCAACGCTGGTCGCGCATCGGCTTGCCGAGGAAATTATATCCTGTCGGTCGGTTGAAGGCGCGATTTTCTGCCAGGAATTCTCGCTCTCTGGCGAATTGGCGGGGCGTGAAACGAGGAGACTCAATTGGAGGAGTCGCGCCTAGCGCGACAATGGTTCGGATGTCCGGCTGCAATCGCTATTGATGGGCGCTTTTCGATACTCGCGCCCGGCAATGACATATAGGCTAATTCCGCGGTTCGACTTCAGGTATATTTGCGTGAGCGCGATTTGCGCGACGATCGACTCTAGAAATTGTCTATGGGTCGCGCTCAACGCGCTTGCTATCCCGGTTGTACAAGTACCGACGCGAATGGCGGCGCGCGGCATTCGAAGATTGGCAGCTACATGCTCCAATCGCCGGATCTGCCGCCGGTGACGGCGAACTAGAGCCGGTCGCCGGCGATGGTCGCATCCTAGAGTTTGCGCCAAATGTCGACAAATTATCGATATATAGAAAAGCGTGCCGTTTAATTAACCAGATACTACAAAATGTGGTATTGGCTTCAATCTCTTACAGGAGGCAGACAGAACTTTGGCGACGATTTCGCGGCTCAAATTCGATCTGTTAAGAAACCTTGCTGTTCAAATTGGTGCAATCTTACGCAAATCAACGCCGCGATTCTGGATCAGCCCGAAAATCGCACAGGATTCAATGCGCATCGCAATTTACACAACCTGCTCGGATCGGCGAAAAATCCGCCTAAAGCGAGGCGCTCGACGATAGACTCGCAAGTGCTCCGAATTGAAAGCTAAAATCGCGATTTCGAATATTGAACCGGCAATTGCTTGCAGGTAATGCGAATTTGTTCAAAGCGTGTTCGCAATTGAACTACCCGTATATGGATTTCGCGAACTTAAACCGTTTGCGCGTCCGGTAAGAGAAATTGACGTTGAATTGGCGGCATCAGCCGGGGTTCGAATATGTCCAAGGAAAGCGCTGTTCTGCTCGTAATCCTCGGCGCAGTATTTATGAGTTTCGTCGGAATTTTCATTCGGTTGATTGATAACTCCGACGGGTTCCAGATTTTACTTTATCGTTCGATTTCATTGTGCGCCATGCTGGCTCTGCTCATCTGCGTGCGGCGCAGGATTTCGCCATATAGGCTAATTAGATCTTTCGACGCCAACGATGTCGCAATCGGGCTCGCGCTGTCGGTAGCCTTTACCACTTACGTTTTCGCTATCCTAAACACTTCGGTCGCATCGGCGCTGTTCATTTTGACCGCGTCGCCATTTCTCGCGGCGCTTCTCGCCTACGCGTGGATTGGGGAAGTGCCGCATCCCTTTACTTGGGTCGCCATAGCCGTCGCCGCATTCGGCGTCTTTCTAATGCTTGGCGAAGGACTGTCGAATGGCCGAACATTCGGAAACATAATGGCATTGATTTCGGCGTCCGCATTCGCGGTAATGCTGGTGGTCGCTCGCAAGGGCGGCAAAATCGATATACTTGGAGGCGCATTTCTGGGCGGCTTTCTCGCCGCGGCTTACGGACTTGTACTTTCTATCTTCGTAGGCAAAGGGTTAATCGTCGAGCGGGACGACTTGATTTTCATGCTCGCCATGGGAAGTTTTTCGATCGGGCTAGGGATCGGGCTTGTAACTTGGGCGACTCCGTATATTCCGGCCGCCGAGGTGAGCGTGCTCGTGCTGATTGAGAGCGTTTTGGCGCCCGTCTGGGTTTGGGCCTTCAATTTCGAGCAGATAACGTTTGTCGAGTTTATCGGTGGCTCTATAGTGTTTTCTGCAATTGTCGCGCTATCGATTGTCTCGACAAGGCGACGTAGTCTGCGCGGTCCATTCGGATTTCGCTGACAGTTTTAGAGCTTGTACCGTAAAATCGCGGTGTTCCTCAGAAATGATATTTTCAAGGTTGAACATATCGCTTAGGCGAAGGCCGCAGTATCGAAATAGGGATCGGTTCCGGCTCAGAGCTAAATGACTCCCAATGCCCCGGAAAGCGCCTATTTGGCATACCGCCGGAATTCGCCTGTTGGGAGGATGAGCTCTTTCCGGAGGTGCGAGACGCGCCCGCCTGCGCTTCCGGTCCGGACGTCGGAACCAGCCAGAGGATTCGGACTATCCCTTGCGGAAGGCGCAAATCCGCAATTCGTTACGTGAAACGGTGGAGAAATTTCCATGCCCGCCCCTGTTGCCGAACGTGCCGGCAAGCCAGGACGGCCTTTCGGTCAACGGGTTTTCGCCCTGTTCCGATCCGGGTTCCCTATTCACGGCGGCGGGTTTTATCGCCGAATGCCGAAGCCGGTCGCCAGGACCAAGAGATAAGAGACTTGTTCGATGCCGCCCTAGCGAATGCGCATGGCTGGGAATGAAACGGGGCGATTTGTCGACGGTTCGCCCTGGAGGGTGATCATGGCAAGCCGCGCCCCGCGCTTCTATTCCGCCATCGACAAGTGTCGTTGGAGGCCGGAGCAGATATCATTGCTTGGCGATTTTACTATTGCATTTGCCGGAAAACTGCGCCGCCCGTGCGGCGTAGCGAGCACAGGGGGCGTGTCGTTCCAGTCTCGCTTGGGATTGTACTCAGCGCCTTGACAAGGGCCGAAACGTGTTCTATATATGACACATGACGCATTTTGGCTCCACAGTACGCACAGTCCGCGAGCGCCTGCGCCGGGACGACCGGCGCTATTCGGTGCGCCAGGTCGCGGCGCGCGTCGGCATCGAGCCGGCCTATCTCAGCAAGATCGAGCGAGGCGAGGTAGCGCCGCCCTCGGAAGCGACAACGGTGCGCCTTGCAAGGGAACTGGGCGAAGACCCGGACATCATGCTCGCTCTCGCGGGCAAGGTGTCCGCCGACCTGCAGGCCATCATCCGCAGGCGGCCGCGCCTGTTCGCGGACCTGATTCGCCAACTGAAGGAAGCGCCCGACGAAGCCGTGCTGCGGGTGGTGCGCGAAGTGCGCGACGGCGATTGGTAAGGAGAAACATCAATGATCTTGCTTGATAACGACAGGCTGGAATTTCGCTTCCCCGAGGTCCACGAGGAAGCTCGCTGCAGGATCGAATTCCAGCGCACCCTGCGCATCCCGGACGACGGCCGCGACTATCCACTGCCGCCGGGCCTCGGCACCTTTCCGCTGCGCCACCTGGACGACTACGCATCGCGCCTGCCCGATGCGTGGCGGAACCGGGGCGGCGTGCTCGCGCCGATGTACCAGGCAGAGGCGCTGTGGATCAGCTTCCGCTCGCGCTATCCATTCGCCGTCAAGGTGGCGACGGGCAAGATATGCGCCATCACCGGCGATCCGTGGGTCGACCGCCTGAACCGGGATCCGCAGGACTACGCGGTGCTGCCCGAGCAGCCCTGGCTCGACGGGTACTGCGTCGAGAAGGGCGTGATCCGCCAGTTCGTCGCGGTGCCGCTTGGCAAGGGCTGCACGGCGGAGGAGCAGTTGACCGGGGAGGCGGTGCACGGAGGATTGCAGGTGGTCGCCTATCCCATGAAGGCCGCGCGCTACGACGAGATGACGGCGGCACAGTTCATTGAGTGCCGCAATGCGCTGTATTCCTCTGCGTTTTCTGGTGAGAGCGCCATGGGCCTCGCGCCGGGCGGCCGAATGAAGCAGGAGGTCTATGACGACCCCAGCGGGCTCGATGCCTGGGACCAGAGGCGCGGCAGCCGCTGCTTCATCTCCCTCGTCAACACCGGTCAGTGGATGGCGATAACCGGCGAGCGGCCGCCCGCCGAGCCTCCGACGGCGCGGGACTACGCTGCCGGCGGCCTGCCCTGGTTCGACTACTACGACGGGGATGCTCGAGCGTTGGTCGGCAGCGAAAAGCTGAGTGAGCTGAAGAGCGTCGCCGAGCAAGCTACGCTGTCCGGGCAAGGGCCGTTGCCGGACAACGGGAAGATTGCGGTTCCGCGTGTGGTCGCATTGGGGAAAGCGCCGGCGAGTTTCGGTCACCTGCAATCGGTTGAAGCCGCTTGTAAATGACGTTGAAATTCGTTGACCGTCGTTCCCCTCTGGCCGCCCACCGTGGTCGACCGATTGCATCGCGCTTTCGGTCCCTCCTGCTCGGCCGGGGAGCAGTGAAGCTTCAACAACGCGGCGCACGCCGGATTGTCCGGGTATCGCGCCTCGATTTGGTGCAACTCTTCCTTTGCTTGCCTGACAACTTGATCGTCGTCGCTCAATTAATCCGGAATTTTATAGTGCCGAAATGCGGCATCATACATCTCCCAAAACAACTTGCGCCGCTACGGCTTGTCCACGCCCATCGTTTCCTCGGCAACGTCTTCAATAATGCAGGGTTTTCTTCGTTATTCCAGAATTCCCCGACCACTGAGTTTGACCGGTCCGTGCCCTTCAAGCGACTGGACGATTTAGAGCGATTGCGTCGCTGCGACAAACTGAGATATCGGGAATTTGGTGGCAAGATTGCATACATCGGAACGCTTCCAATTCGGATGCAAATGGATGTCCAATTCATTCATCGGCGCAACACCGCCGGTCTCCTTTGGAGCCGCACAGGCCGGATGCGGATCCAGCAGAATGCATCGCAGCGCGATGTCGGCAGTGATCGCCACCATGCTTTTTAGGCCGTCGCTAAGAAAACCGAACGGACAAACGTTCAATGTACTTATGGTCCAGCGCGATATTGCGGAGCTCGAAATCGTAACAAACCAGTTCCGCACCCTCAAGGCATCCGGCAACCGCCAAAATGACCGCATCAAATCTCCAAAGAGACTGATTCCCCTGAATCCCGATTAGCTTCATTTTCTTTGTCCATCGGCGTTGCGATTCGGGCGACGCCGACCGACCGAGGCAATCAAGATTGCCTTTGAACCGGGACATTTCGCCGAGAGGTCCGCGTACCGCGGAGCGAGCGAGTTTCGTTGTGCGCGGCTCGATCCAAAGACGCCCGGTGCCGTAGAAAACAATCAAGGGAAAGCTCGTCCCAGGATTGTTTTCCCGGAAATGCTTGGCTGCGCACACTGCTAGTTCCAGAGCTCCGATAGGGTTCGTTCGCTCGTTGAACGACGCCAACTCGCGATTCCGGCGGAGATCAGAGAAATGCACCCGCCGGTCAAAGCCCACCGCGGATGGAGTAACGGGTTCAAATGTCGAGAGCTCTCCGTTTCGCGTGGTCGCTCGCCTCACAATTCCCGTTTGATCGACGGTGCACGCGAGCAAGGGATCCCAAGCAGTTAAGCTCCGACTACAATGCGACGCGCATCCTAAACGGTCGTCTAGCCCGCGCCGTTGTCCGCTAACAGATGCGTGAATAGCGGATGAAATTCGAATTATTCCTTTTCGAAACTGTTGAAGTTCAAGACGGCAAGGCGATCAAAGCGAATCGTATTTTCCGCCTTGGAGACGTTTTTTGAATGAGAACTGTATGAACGGAGTATTCCGCAGGAAATTGCAAGCGCCGCGTACACGCATCTTCCGAAACTACGGCCTAGAGCCCGGCTCACCGACTGGGCCGGCAACGCTTCGGCATCGAAGCAACCGCGCGGGCAAGCGGCGTTTAAATCGTGAGTTCAACATGAAGTCAATTTGCGCATCGCGATTTCTCGACGGCCGAATACCGAAAAGCGGAGGCGAGCCTTCACTGCATTCTTTCCAAATCCAAATAGCGTATGCCGAGAGCGATGCCGCGCGACAGATTGAATATCATTAGGGATAGCCACAAACCGTTGTTTTCCAGCGGCTCCACAAATACCCAGGCGGAAATGCCGTAGGCAATCAATGCGAGCAGCATCGCGTTGCGCATGTCCCGCGTCCGCATCGCGCCGACAAAAATCCCGTCGAGCAACCAAGCGGCGACCCCTGTCAGCGGACCTGCAACTATCCAAAGGTAGTACTGCCTGGATTCCGTGCGGACCTCCTGGGATTTCGCCATTAAGTCTATTATGTAAGGGCCTGCTATCAAAAATACGCTCGACAAAAGCAACACCATGATTACCGACCAGAAGCTCGCCAAAATGACGGCGCGCCGGAGAGCTAAGCGTGTTCGCGCGCCTATAGCGAGTCCGACAAGCGCCTCGGCCGCAAACGCGAAACCGTCGAGCGCGTACGCCGTAATGTGAAGGAACTGGAGCAGCACTTGATTTGCCGCCAATGTTACATCGCCAAAACTTGCGCCGTAAAAAAGGAATGAAAGAAAAGCGACTTCAAGTATCGCCGATCTGATCATGATGTCGGCGTTGATTGTCGCCATGCGCTTGATTTTCGCAAAATCGAATATTTGAGGAAAATTGCGCCACGCGCCATTGGCAATTCCGTCTCTGCAAATCCAAATGCCCAACGCGAGACCGCTCCACTCCGCGATAAGCGTTGCCTCCGCAACTCCCGCTACGCCGCGCTCCAAAACAAGGACGAACAGGAAGTCGAGCGCGATGTTGAGCCCGTTCATCCAAATCTGAAGCAACAGCACAGAGCGCGTGCGCTCCTGCGCTATCAGCCAACCTGTTATTCCATAAATCGCAATTGCCGCAGGCGCGGAAAAGAATCTAATCGAAGTATAGTTGCCGGCTAGGCTCTCGACATCCTGAGAAGCAGGCGAAATCATGAATGCCGCCCGCGTTATCGGCACCTTCATCGCAACCAGGAAAAGACCGACTGCAAACCCGAATACCAGGCTTCGGCAAATCAAAGCCGATATCTCGGCGGTATCGGACCGACCTCGCGCCTGGCTTGTCATGCCGGATATTCCCATGCGGAGGAAACCGAAGAGCCAGTAAACAGTTGTAACGATTATCGATCCGATTCCAACTGCGCCTATCGGCGCTGCCGTGCCGAGCTGCCCGACGACCGCCGTGTCCACCGCTCCCAATACGGGAATCGTCGCGTTGGATACGACGATGGGAATTGCGATTCCAAGTACCCGCTTGTGAGTAATCTCGGCACTACGCAAATCGTGCATTAAATTAGGCCGGCATCAGGAAATGCCCCGTAGCCTGGGCAAAATTCCGCGACCTTTTTTCCTGCCAAGCCTCGACGCGTACAGTCGCGTATCGTCTCCCCGACCTGACGATGTGCGCCCGCGCATATGCGGCGCGAGGATACCCGGGGCGGAGATAGTCCGCGGTAAGGGCGATAGTTTTCGGATTCTTTCGAAGGTTTTCTTCGACCATTGCTTCATCTCCCCCGTCGCAGATGCGCCTCCATGACAGCTCGACCAGCGCCGTAACTTCGAGAAAAGCCGCAATCGCACCTCCATGCAACGCGGGCGGATCGGGATTTCCCAGCAAGATTCCGCGAAACGGCAGCACCGATGTCAATTCATCTCCCTTTCTTTCGAAGCGCATTCCGAGGAACCGCACGTAAGGAATGCCCGATATAAGCACGTCCAAATTGGCATCCCTGTGGATTTCGCTTTCCAATGCCGCGGCTTCGACCGTTTCATTCATGCGTTATTCGTCTTTCGCTCCACGAGCGCAAAAATCCCGGTCGCCTCAGCCACGGGCCTTGCTCCGCTTTCGTCATTCGCAGTTGCCCTAACGAAAGCGATCGTTCGAGTTACGTTGTAGCATTCGGCGGTTGCGCGGATTCTTTCGCCGGGCGCCGCCGAGCGCATATATTCGATTCTGAGATCCAAGGTCGCGGCAACATCCGGTACAAGCGGGTGCGAAACCACAGCTGCACCGGCACAGGTATCGAGCAATGTCGACACCGCTCCTCCGTGCAAAACTCCCGATTCCGGATCGCCGATCAATCTTTCGTCGTAAGGCAAGGAAACAACAGCAAATCCTTCATTGATATCGTCAATTCGCATTTGCATTTCTCGGCAAAGCGGAATTGTCTCGAAAAACTGCCTGGCGCGATTCAGCTTCGAATCCAATCCCTTTGCTTGCGAGGCCGCTCTTTCATTGCGGCGGTCGGCTCTCTCGTGCGATCTTGTTTCGCGCATCGAGGATTTACGTTCCCTTTTCCAAGATTGCAGGCGCTCGAAATTTTAAGACGATTCGAGCGAATTCCTGCGTGCAATAGACATGCCGCCATGTATTGGCCAATACTTTCTCTGACAACGGAATTTGCAAAGTTTTGCGGCTCCAGCCTCCAGAACTAGCCAAATTCGCTGGCTTTCGCGCTACTGCGTCGCCGCCCTCGCGATTTAACCGTGCCGGTTTGGATTCGTTGCCCTGCCGATCGGATTTGCCGCGCGCGCCGGCGCTGCAAGAATGGCTCGCGCTTAGCCGATTCGTAAACTCAATCGCAAAAGAACCATCCAGTATAGCGAGTTCGCCGAAATTGTTCCATTCGTTGGACCTCTTCGACCCGACAATATCACCGATTCCCGATTGAAGGCGAACAATTGACTGGGCAAAAATTCTACTTGACCCTCCCGGCAAAACGATTTAGTTGAGAATGATAATGATTCGCAATTGCAACGGCGAACAATGACTCTCTGGAGCGAATTTCTTCAACTCAACCGGTCGAGCGAAACTTACTCGGACCGACATGCTAGTCGAATTCGGATTCGAAGGGTCGCGATAGCAGTACTGTTGCTGTTTCTGGCCGGCTACCCCGGCGAACTCGGCGAATTGACAAGAGGCATCGTTGTCGACGCCTACTTGGGAGTAAGCGTTTTTGTCGCGGCGACGCTGTTGGCAATTTACGGCGCCGAGAAGCTTTTCCGTTTCGACTTCGGGAAGCTTATGCGAAGCGCGGGCAGGCTCGAAGTTCCGATCGCAGCACTGCTGGGCGTAGTTCCAGGCTGCGGAGGCGCCGTGGTCGTAGTCGCCGCCTACACCGCCGGACACGCAAGATTCGGGTCTCTTGTTGCCGCGCTTACGGCGACCATGGGCGATGCGGCGTTTGTTTTATTGGCCGTTCGCCCGGACGCAGCCGCCGTCTTGTTTCCCCTGGCGTTCGGCGTCGGAGTTTTATCAGGTTGGGTAATCAACGCGATCAACTACCGAATGCCGGCAAAATCCGCTTTGGCCGTCTGCGATATGGTACCGCGGATCGGTAGCGCGAGGACGAGGGATGCGATATTTGTTGCAATTGCCGCCCCCGGATTCTTGGTTGGATTTATTCTACTCTTTCAAATTGAATTTACGGGGCCGATCGCGGATCTCCCGACGGTGCTTGGACTAGCTGGCGCCTCGATTGCAATGTTCGTGTGGGCGACATCTCCCGTTAACGCGATGACAAACAAGGACGACCCGCCGTCATCTAGAACGAGCGAGGAAACGAGTTTTATCACGGTTTGGGTTTTAGCCGCATTCCTGGCCTACGATTACGCGGTTGCGTTTACCGGCCTGAACCTTGAAGCGGCGTTCGATTTGATAGCGCCGTTAATTCCGCTGGTAGCCATATTCGTGGGCTTCATTCCCGGTTGCGGCCCGCAAATCCTGGTAACGGCTCTATACATCAGTGGCGCGATTCCCTTTGCCGCCCTGATCGGCAACGCTATCTCCAACGACGGCGATGCCCTGTTCCCAGCAATCGCCCTCAATCCTAAAGCAGCTGTTTGGGCGACTCTAGTATCCGCCATTCCCGCAGTTATCGTCGCGTATGGATTCTTTTTTCTGGCGCCAGGCTTCCTGAATTAACGAATTCTTGTCTTTCGCAAGGATGGTTTATCCGCCAGCATGGAATTAAGCACGGTTCCGACCGGTTGACGATTCGACTGGCGCGGCACGCGGGCTCGGTAGCGTCGAGCCGGGAAGTCGTTGCGAAAACTTTCGGAATGTGAGGCTACAAATGTCGGACTACATCGCACCGGTTCGCGATACGCATTTTGTCATCCATGAGACTCTGGAAGCCCAAAACATGGAAACGCCCGGGTACGACGAACTTGATCGCGATTTTACCCATGATGTTTTGAACGCGGCCGCGAGAATCGCGAAGGAAGTGTTCGCGCCGCTCAATCGTATTGGCGATCAGGCGGGTTGCCGCCTGGACAACGGCGTGGTTCGGACGCCGCCGGGATTCGCAAATGCAATCGCGGAGTTGCGTAGCGGCGGCTGGTTCGGGCTTGAAGGAAGCGCGGAATACGGCGGTCAGGAAATGCCCTGCCTATTGGGAATAGCGGCGGGAGAATACTTCGCGTCCGCAAACATGTCGCTGAGCATGTACAACGGCTTGACGCAAGGCGCGATCAAAACGATTGAATCCCACGGTACGGAGGAGCAGAAACGCGCTTACCTTCCGAAGCTGAATGCCGGCAGCTGGTTCGCGACAATGAATTTAACGGAACCGCATTGCGGAACAGACCTTGGGCTTCTGAAATCCGCTGCCACGCCGCTTGGAAATGGCAACTATTCCATTTCAGGCGAGAAAATATTCATATCTTCCGGCGACCACGACCTGTCGGAAAATATCGTTCACCTGTTGCTCGCGAAGATACCCGGCGGACCCGAGGGCTCCAGGGGAATCAGCTTGTTCATTGTGCCCAAATTCCAGATTTCGGGCGATGGATCTTTAGGCTCGCGCAACGGTATTTCCGTTTCTCGAATAGAGTCGAAAATGGGAATCAAGGGAAATGCGACGTGCGCGCTCCGCTACGAAGATTCAATAGGGCAGCTGCTGGGCGAAGAGCACGGAGGCCTTCGCGCGATGTTCACCATGATGAACGCTGCAAGGCTTCATGTGGGACTGCAAGGGTATGCGGTCGCAGAGGCCGCCTATCAGTCGGCAGCCGCCTATGCGGGAGATAGGCTCCAAGGCCGGGCGATTTCCGGAGCGAAATATCCGCGGCTTCCTGCCGACCCAATCATCGTCCATCCGGACGTCCGCAGGAATCTTCTCGATCAAAAGTCCTTTGTCGAAGGCGCGCGCGCATTGGCGCTCTGGTGCGCAACTTTGATTGACCGAGAGATGCGCGGCGGCGACCGCCGCTCAGCCGGGCTGGTCTCGCTGCTCACGCCCGTCATCAAGGGATTCCTTACAGACAAGGGGTTCGAAACCGCCGTCGCCGCGCAGCAGGTGTTCGGCGGACATGGATACATTGAAGACCTCGATGCTTCGCAGCGTGTTCGCGATGCTCGAATTACGATGATATACGAGGGCGCGAACGGCGTGCAGGCCCTGGACCTCGTCGGTCGGAAGCTTGCCGCGAACGGTGGCGAAAGCGTAGGGATTCTCGTGGAGAAGATGAAGAATTTCGCAGAATCCGGCAGCGGCGAAAGCTGGTACCGGGACGAAGTGCTTGCTCCGCTCGCGAATGCCGCCTGCGACCTAGAATGCGCCGCAGCTTGGCTTGCCGAAGAATCTTCGAATGATCCCGATTCGTGCCTTGCCGGTTCCTACGACTTCATGCATTTGGCCGGCTACGCGTGTACCGGATTCATGTGGGCCAAAATGGCGCGCGCGGCAGCAAATGCATTGAGCGACGGGCGAATGGACGAAATGTTCCTCCGCGCGAAGATCATCACCGGACGCCATTACATGTCCCGCCATCTCCCGGCGACGCGGCTCCACCTGCGACGAATTCAAATGGGGGGCAAGAACATCATGGCCCTGCCCGACGACGCATTTCAGGCGCAACTTTGAATTTGGCCTAGCGAGAGACACGAATGACGCTGCATCTGTATTGCTTCGGAGAAAGCGGCAACGCGTATAAGGCGGCACTGACTCTGGAATTGTGCGGTATCCCGTGGACGCCCGTTTTCGTGGATTTCTTCAACGGGGAAACCCGAACTCCGGAATTTAGAAAATTAAATCCAATGGGCGAAGTTCCAGTTTTGGTAGGCGACGGATTGAAGCTCAGCCAGTCCGGCGCAATTCAGGACTACGCGATGGAAATGAGCGGACGGCTGCGCGGAAGCGGTCCGGGGGAACGACGCGAAATCCTGCGATGGATTCTCTGGGACAATCATAAAATGTCGTCCTATTGCGGCATCGCGCGGTTTCTTCAAAATTTCATTCCTGAGGAAAAGCGGCCCTTAGAGGTGATCGACTGGCTGCGAGGAAGGATGCAGGGCGGATTTTCGACCCTCGAGCGCGAATTGTCGAATCGCGACTGGCTGGTCGGCGAAGAGCCGTCGGCGGCTGACTTGGCCTGCTGCGGCTATCTTTTCTATCCGGAACCGTTCGGGTTTGATCGCAAGGACTGGCCCGCCGTCGACGCGTGGCTTGAACGGATTGAAGATTTGACCGGCTGGAGGCATCCGTACGATTTGATGCCCGGCCGCCCATCTGACCGGATGTCCAAGAGCAAGTGACCGGAGTACCTTGAAACGGGCGAGGTGAAAATCGGCGAGGCGATCAAGGAAAAGGCATCCATGAAAAAATCATTCATCTTCGACGCAATAAGGACTCCGAGAGGAAGGGGGCGAAATGACGGTTCGCTCTATGAAGTCGGGGCGGCTCGGTTGTCGGCCGATTTACTTAACGAATTGAAAGCGAGAAACCGGCTCGATCCCTCGGAAGTTGAAGACGTGATTTGGGGGAATGTTACCCAGGTCGGGGAACAGGGAGGATGCCTGGCCCGAGCATCGGCGTTGCTGTCGGATCTGGGCGAAACTGTTCCCGGCTTATCAATAAACAGATTCTGCGCCAGCGGACTTGAAGCGATTAATCTAGCTGCGAACCAGATCGCGAGCGGCGCAGGCGACTGCTACATCGCCGGAGGAGTTGAAATGATGAGCCGCGTGCCGATGGGTTCCGACGGAGCAGCGATCGCCGTGGACCCCAGCCTGGCGATGGAGCGATACTTCGTGCCGCAGGGCATTTCCGCGGATTTGATCGCCACGATGTACGGCTTCTCCCGCAGAGACTGCGACGCCTATGCCGCCGAGTCGCACCGGCGCGCGTCGAGAGCTTGGAGCGAAGGGCGATTCGAGGATTCGGTCGTTGCCGTTCGGGATCGGAACGGAATAGAGATTCTTGGCCGCGACGAGGCCATTCGCCCGGAAACAAGCGAGGAGGCTCTTGGCGAATTGAAGCCGTCCTTCGCAGTACTAGGCGAATCGATGCCCGGCTTCGACAAGGTCGCGATGATGAAATACCCCCATGTGGAAAAAATAAATCATGTCCATCACGCGGGCAATTCATCAAGCATCGTCGACGGAGCGGCGGCTGTACTTGTCGGTTCGGGGGAGTTCGGCGAGCGCACCGGCCTCAAGCCGCGCGCCCGAATCGTTGCTACTTCCAAAGTTGGTACGGAACCTACAATCATGCTTACGGGCCCAATTCCGGCTACGAAAAGAGCTCTTGGCAAAGCGGGAATGGATCTCGGCGATATCGACCTCTACGAAGTCAACGAGGCGTTCGCCTCGGTCGTTCTGCGGTTTGTCCAGGAATTCGAAATTGAAATCGAGAAAATGAACGTCAATGGCGGCGCAATTGCGATGGGCCATCCACTCGGCGCCACCGGCGCAATGTTGCTCGGCACGGCTCTCGACGAACTGGAACGAGCGGATAAGGAACTCGCGCTCGTGACGCTTTGCGTCGCGGCCGGAATGGGCGCGGCGACGATCTTAGAGCGCGTTTAGGAGGCGGCGGGATGTCGGATTTCACTATGGACCGGGACGCTTCCGGCGTCGCAGTCATCAAATGGGACGTTCCCGGAAAAAGCATGAACGTCATGTCCATGCGGGGATTGGAGGAGCTCAATTCGCTGATCGACGAAGCGTTGGCAGACTCTGGAACAATCGGCATCGTCATAACCAGCGGAAAAGGAGACTTTGCGGGCGGCATGGACCTCAATGTCCTGGCGGGCCTCCGTCGTGAAGCAAACGAGGGATCTCCGAAGACGCTTTACGACGCCTTCATGCGCGTCCACTCGATACTGCGAAAAATTGAACGCGCGGGAATGAAGGGCGAAAGCGGCGAGCCGGGAAAACCCATCGCCGCGGCGATTCCGGGAACCGCCCTAGGAATAGGCTACGAAATTCCGCTCGCTTGCCACAGGATAATTTGCGCCGACAGTCCGAAGTCGCGCATCGGCCTTCCTGAAATCAAGGTAGGCCTGTTTCCCGGCGCCGGCGGTACCACGAGGCTTATTCGAATGTTCGGCCTGCTCGGAGCTGCGCCTTACTTGCTCGAAGGCAAGACTCTCGATCCGGTTTCCGCCGCCAAAGCGGGACTCGTCGACCAAATCGTTCCCGGAGACGTGCTGCTGCAATCGGCCAAGACATGGGTGATCGACACCGCGGGAAGCGGCTATTCGAAACCCTGGGACCAAAAGAATTTCAGGCTGCCGGGCGGCAGCCCGTACAGCCGCGAAGGATTTACGGTTTTCACCGGAGGTTCGGCTATGGTCAACGGCCGCACGATGGGCAGCCTGCCCGGCGCGAGAGCTTTGCTTTCAGCGATCTACGAAGGCGCCATCGTGGACTTTGACACTGCGCTTTCGGTTGAGGCGCGCTGGTTCACGGAATTGATCATGAAGCCGTCGACCGAAGCCATGATCAGGACTCTTTTCATCAATAAGAGAGCTCTCGAAAAAGGCATCCGCCGCCCGGCCGGAGCAAGCTCGCCGGCAATCTCCAAAGTTGGGATAGCGGGGGCGGGCATGATGGGATCCGGAATTGCGCTCGCGGCCGCAAGGGCGAAATTCGATGTCGTACTGATCGACCGATCCTTGGAAAAGGCGAATGCCGGCAAGGCGCGGGCATCCAATACTTTGGAAGGCGAAACCAGAAAGGGCCGACTTGAAGCGAGCGATGCCGACGCGATATCGGCGAGAATATCCACAGGAGACGATTGCAGCCTCCTTTCGGAATGCCAACTGGTCATTGAAGCCGTCTTCGAAGACTTCGCCGTCAAAAACGGAGTTCACAACGATATAGAAAACGAAATCGGCTCCGAAGCGATCCTGGCGACGAATACTTCGACGCTTCCCATAACGGAATTGGCCGGCAAGGTTCGACATCCCGAGAATTTCATCGGCATGCATTTTTTCAGCCCGGTCCACAGGATGCCGCTGCTAGAGGTAATTCGCGGCCGAGATACGGGGGACACGGCGGTCGCCGCGGCGCTGGATTTCGCATCCAGAATTCGAAAAACGCCGATTGTCGTCAACGATGCCCGTTTCTTCTATGCGAATAGATGCATTATTCCGTACCTAAACGAAGCCATTCGCATGGTCCGCGAAGGAATAGCCCCAGCGATGGTCGAAACCGCCGCGAAAATCGCCGGCATGCCGGTCGGACCCCTTCAAGTGGTCGACGAAACATCCATAAAGCTTGCGGTCGACATTGCTAAAATGACCAAGATAGCGGCGGGGGATAGTTACGCCGAACACGACGTCGACGACGTGATCTTCATTCTGGCCGAAAGAGGGCGACTAGGCCGAACTTTCGGCGCCGGATTTTACGATTACGACAGCAAGAGGCGCAGGAGGGGGCTGTGGCCGGGCCTCCGAGATTTGTGGCCAATTCGGCCAAACCAGCCCGATCTAGAAGAAGTCAAAAATCGTCTTTTGCTAGTTCAGGCGCTTGAGGCGTCGCGCGCGATGCAGGACGGCATTCTGAGCGACGTTCGCGAGGGCGATGTCGGAGCGGTGCTGGGCTGGGGTTTCGCTCCCTGGTCGGGAGGACCCTTCAGCTGGCTCGATATCATCGGCGCCGGAAACTCCGTTGAATTGGCAAATAGGTTTGAAATCAAGCACGGTCCGAGGTTTCGGCCACCCGAATTGCTTGCCGACATGGCAAATTCGGGCGCAACATTCTACTAGCATGACGCGATTTCAATCTCGCGCTGATTGGTGAAGCCTTGACTTGATCGCCTTGCGAATGCGGTACCAAAATCCGGCTAAGTCTTCGTTTCGATATTGAAATCGTATCGGTATCGGCAATTCGTCGAGAACCGAATAAGCTTCGCTTTGCGCGACAAATGCGTAGTCGCTCGATGTTGGAATTTTGATTTCGCGGGATTCCGAAAATATCGAGGATCAAGCCAATAGTTTGGAGGCGAGTCGCTAAATTCGACCCGGCGAGCTGTCCGGCCGGCAATTGCAAAATTTGAATCGGCCCTTCGATGCTAGGCTGGTTCCGCTGCGGCGACCAAAATCCTGAATCGCCCGTTTCCGCATCTATTCTTTCACCCATTCAACGCATCTCGCCTGTCCGAGTTCGTTCGCTAGCCCCGTTAAATTTCCAAGCCGCCAAGGCCGAACTGGCGCGCTCGGATCGCCGAATCCAAGCTCCGGCTTCAAAGCAGCCGGAAAACGGATTGCCGCCCTACTCGTGAAACGCAAATTCCGATAGTCTGCGACCTGTTCTATTGCGACGCTGATTCCTTGAAATACTTCTGTAGCCGGCTGTTCCGGCGAACTACATTTTGTAGTTGGTATCGGCGCGCACGGCGGCCGCAAATGCGCCTAGTTTTTTCGAAAATGTTTTACAAGCGTCGCCGCATGAGTAATTTGAGGGGGCAAAGAAGGAGAAATTATGGGCTGGATGAAGCATGAAGACGGCTTGGACCGATGCGCCGCGAATTTCGTTCCACTCACGCCGTTGTCTCACCTCCTGAGAGCCAGGGAAGTTTATCCGAACAGGGAGGCATTGATCTACGGAAGCCTGCGACATTCGTACGTCCAATATTTCAATCGCGTTACGCAGCTCGCTTCTTCGCTCGCAGGAACAGGCGTGGCTTCCGGTGACGTTGTGGCGTCGATTCTTCCGAACATTCCCGCGCAGGCCGAAGCGCATTTCGGCGTTCCTGCATGCGGCGCGGTTTTGAACACGATCAATACGCGGCTTGAAGCAAGCACGGTTTCGTACATTCTCGAACATGGCGGCGCCAAGCTCGTCTTTGTCGATTCTCAATTCCTTCCGCTCGCGGAGCAAGCCGTCGCAGAATTGAAATGCCCGCCGCCTCAGATAGTCGAGGTCGCCGACCCGCAGGGCGGATTTCCCGCATCGGGTCGCTACGAGGAATACGAAGATTTTCTTTTGCGAGGAGATGTCGAATTCGAATGGCGCTTGCCGAAAGACGAATGGGAAAGTCTCGCTCTAAATTACACATCGGGAACAACGGGTCGTCCGAAAGGCGTGGTCTATCACCATCGCGGCGCCTATCTCATGACCATGGGAACTGTCGTTAGCTGGCGAATGAAGCTTTTTCCGAGATACTTGGCCGTGGTACCGCTCTTTCACTGCAACGGCTGGAATCACACATGGATGATGCCGCTTCTCGGCGGAGCCGTCGTCTGCTTGCGAAGCATTTCCGCAGCGAGCATCTACGAAGCCCTGGCCGAAGAGCAAATTACGCATTTCGGCGGGGCGCCGATTATTCTAAATCTGATCGCCAACTCGAATGCGGGCGATCGTCGCGATTTCTCTCAGAAAGTCGAAGTTTTCACTGCGGGAGCGCCGCCGGCGGCCGCAACGCTTCGAGCCGTGGAAGCGCTGAATTTCAACGTAACCCACGTCTACGGGTTGACCGAAACCTACGGGCACGTCACGGAATGCGTCTGGCAAGATAGCGACTGGAGCGGCCTCCCCATGGATGCGCGCGCCGCCATCAAAGCGCGCCAGGGAGTTGCATTCCCAATGATGGACAGCGTGGCCGTCGTCGATCCGCACTCTTCCGAACCGATCGTCCGCGACGGGAAATCGCTCGGGGAAATCGTCATGCGGGGAAACTCGGTCATGAAGGGCTACTACCGCAATTCCCAAGCGACTAGCGAATCATTCGAAGGAGGGTACTTTAGAACGGGCGACATCGCGGTCCAGCACCCCGACGGCTACATTCAAATTGCCGACCGAGCGAAGGATATTATCATATCGGGCGGCGAAAACGTCTCGTCGGTGGAAATTGAAGGCGCGATCATGGATCATCCGGCAGTTTCGCTCTGCGCAGTCGTGGCGAAGCCCGACAGCAAATGGGGCGAGGTGCCGTGCGCTTTCATTGAACTTAAGCCGGAAAATACACTTTCCGAAGAGAGCGTCGTAGAGTTTTGCCGGCAATCGTTGAGCGGATTCAAGGTGCCGAAACGGGTTGTGTTCCAGGTGCTGCCGAAGACATCCACAGGAAAAATCCAGAAATTCCAGCTAAGAGAAACCGCCAAATCGCTTTAGTTGAACGCTCACTGAAAAGACCGGCAGAATTGAGCCGCGAGAGGCAGCCGTCACGATGACCCTGCTTCCGGAGTTCGATGTACTCGAATCGGCGGGACTCCTGACTCTGCCGGGCATGTACGGCGAAAAACCCGTAGTCGCGAAACTCGGAAAAACGTCGCTCATTATTCTGGAGCGCGACGGTTCTCCGATCGCGCACTGGACCCTGACGGCAATTCGTCGAAGGAATCCCGGCAAGCGCCCAGCAATCTTCGCGCCCTTCGGAGAGGGAAGCGAGTTCATAGCGATCGACGACGAAACCATGGTACGCGCTCTCGAAAAAGTGCAGAATGTGCTTGCGAGCGGTCCAGCCAAACCCAAGAGACTTCGCCTTGCGCTCGCGGTGGCCGGCGTAGTCGCGCTCGCAATCGCCGGCGCGTTCGCCGCGCCCGATTTCCTGGTTGGGCAAGCAACGGCGCTGGCGCAAAAGTCGCATAGGGCCGAAATAGGCGAAGCGCTACTCGTTGAGCACGGGTTGACGGCGGGTTCGCCATGCAATTCCAAGCATGGAACCGTGGCGCTTGAAAGACTTGAACGGCGCCTTTTCGGAGCATTCGGAAATATCTTGAGAATTGTACCCGGCGGTTCGGTCGAAACAGCGGCGCTGCCGAGCGAAACAATACTGGTTCGCAGCTCATTGCTGCGCGACAGACTCGGCCCGGAGGTTTTCAGCGGCTACATATTGCGCGAAAAATCGAGAGCGAAAATTTCCGATCCGCTGAGGGCGTACTTCGAAATCGCGGGCCCGCTCGAAACCTTGCTTTTCCTGGCATTCAGACGAGTCGATACGGAATCCGTTCGTTCCGCTGCGAATGAGTATTTTGCGAGAATCCCGGTGCAGCTGCCTGCCGAGGAACTGCGATTGAGTTTCGAAAAGGCCGGAATTCCATTGGCTCCCTTTGTCGATGCGGCAAAGGCAAGCGGGGACATGAGCCTAATGGATGCGCAACCAGAACCGGCAACTAGCTACAGGACGGTGCTAAGCGACACGGATTGGCTGTATTTGCAATCAATCTGCTCCGATCGCAACGTCAGGTAACGTTGCCTTCGGAAATCCGAAGGATTCTATCCATGCGCTTTGCGAGTTCAAGATTGTGCGTTGCCACCAATGCGGCGAGGCCGGTTTCATGCACTAGCCCCATCATGGCGGCGAATACCCGTTCCGCGGTCGCCGGATCCAAGTTGCCAGTCGGTTCGTCCGCCAGCAATACGCTCGGACCGTTGGCAAGCGCGCGACAAAAGGCGACGCGCTGCTGCTCGCCGCCGGACAAATCGGCTGGACGATGACTAGAACGGCTCGCAACACCCACCCTATCCAGCAAGTCCATCGCCCGATCATGCGCAATTTTTTTGGGGATTCCGCAGGTCAGCTGCGGCAGAACGATATTTTCCGCCGCCGTGAACTCAGGCAGCAGATGATGAAACTGATAAACGAATCCGATCTGCTGGCGCCGAATGCGAGTTCGAACCCCGTCCGACGCCTGGGTCGCCTCGACCCCCGACACAAATACGGAGCCCGAATCCGGAGTGTCGAGCAATCCGGCAATGTGAAGTAGTGTCGATTTGCCCGCGCCTGACGGCGCAAGCAGCGCTGCGGTCTGGCCTCGGCTCAATTCGAGATCGACTCCCTGGAGCACAGGTACCTCGCCGGTCGTGCCCCGATTGTAGACCTTTTCAATCTGAGAAAGGCGCAGCGCAAGACTATTCATACCTAAGGGATTCCAGAGGATCCAGCCGGGCGGCTCGTCGCGCGGGTAGAATCGTCACGACTAGAGACAATCCGAGAGACAGGCCAACGGCGGAAAGAACATCCGGCAACGTAAGCTTTGAGGGCAAGGTTGAAAGATATCTCACGCGCGGATCCCATACGCCGCCGCCCGCAAGCATGTTAACGAATTCGAATATAGGATCAATAAATATGGCGAACAGGCTTCCCAGCACCACGCCGATCGCCGTTCCCGCCGCGCCGATGGAAATGCCGCAAATGAAGAATACGCGTAAAATAGAGCCTTCGCTTAGCCCTATCGTTCGAAGAATGCCAATATCCCGGCCCTTGTTCTTGACCAGCATCACCAATCCGGAAACGATATTAGAGGTCGCGATTACCACTAGGACCGAAAGGATGATGAACATGATGTTGTCTTCCATTTGCAGAGCCGTAAGGAACGCTCCCGAAGCGTCCTTCCATGTCCAAATCCTCAAGCCGCCGCCGGCCTCCATGATGGAATCGACCAAACCGTCAATGCGTTCAGGGTCTTCAACAAAGATCTGGATTTCGTCCGCTACGCCTTCCCTCTCGTAGTAGATTTGCGCTTTCTCGAATGGGAGATATACGCGAACGCGATCAATATCGTACCGCCCGACGCCGAAAATAAAAGCGACCCGGTACGAGTTGACTCGGGGCGAGACGCCGAAGGCGGTCTTGGCGCCGTCCGGATTCACCAGCCGAATTGCATGGCCGGTTCCGGCGTTCAGCGCTCGCGCTACGCCCGTGCCGATTGCAATTCCCTCGCCGAAATCGGCCAAGTCGCCATACGAAACCTCCGGTTCGGCGATGAGCGGAAACGACAAAAGGTCGTCGCGACGAATTCCGACAACCTCGACGCCCGCATTGCGCCCTTCGAACGAAGCCAGTGCCTGGGAACGAATCACCGGCATAGCGCGAGTTACGCCTTCTATCGCCGCGACTCCTTCAGCTATCTCGTCGAAGTTATCGATCAAATTCCCCTGCCGTCCATAGGACCGGGAAATCAGCGTCGCGTGCGGATTTGCGCCTAGAATCGTGCCGACGAATTCCGTTCTGAATCCCGTTCGCACGGCCAGTGTCGCGATTAGAGCGAAAACGGCGATAGCTACGCCTATCAGCGAAATCCAAACCATGACGCTGATGCCGCCTTCCTTTCGCTTCGCCCTAAGGTAGCGCCAGGCGATCCACCACTCGAAAGCGGCGAACGGAGGAGTAGCTCTAGCCATCCGTCTCCGATCCTTGCCGGAAATTAAACTCGGTCAAAAATGGGCCGCATAGATTTCGGCGATTCTTTCCGCCGCATGTTCCGGCACGATATTTTCGCTCTCGCCGTCGCTGCGTCGCGACAATTCCACGACGCCCTTGGCCAGGCTTCTGGAACCGACGGTGATACGCCAGGGAAGACCGATCAAATCCATCGTCGCGAATTTTGCGCCCGCCCTTTCGTCCCGGTCGTCGTAGAGCGGCTCCAAGCCCTTCTTTACCAATTCTCCGTAAATCATCTGACAAACCGCCTCGGCATTCGAATCCCTTTGCGAAAGATTCAGAATACCGACCGGGAAAGGGGTCACGGGCTCCGGCCAGACAATGCCTTTCTCGTCATGACTTGCTTCTATTATTGCGCCGACCAATCGAGAAACGCCGATACCGTGCGATCCCATGTGCACGTGGACACGCCTTCCGTCGCGGTCCGAGACCGTCGCGCCCATCGGCTCGGAATATTTCGTGCCGAAATAAAATATTTGACCGACTTCGATCGCTCTCGACTGGCGTCGCCTGCCTTCGGGCACCGATGCGCGGTATAGGGCCTCGTCGTGAGTTTCGTCTGTCCTGGAATACGGCGCGGTCCATTCCTCCATGATCGCGCTGCAAGTCTGCACGCAGTCGTAGTCTATATTTCGATCGCCGAGACTCAATTCAAGGATTGAATCGTCGAAAAAAACCTCGGACTCTCCCGTGTCGGCGAGCACAAGAAATTCATGGCTGTGGTCGCCTCCGATCGGACCGGTGTCCGCCCGCATCGGAATCGCCTTGAGTCCCATGCGCTCGTAGGTGCGCAGGTAGCTGACCATGTGCCGGTTGTAGGAATGGATCGCGCTCGCCTTGTCCACATCGAAATTGTAGCCGTCCTTCATCAGGAATTCCCGTCCGCGCATGACCCCGTAGCGCGGCCTGATCTCGTCTCGGAATTTCCACTGCACATGGTAAAGTGTCAAAGGAAGGTCGCGGTACGAATTTACGTGAGAACGAAATATGTCGGTAATCAATTCCTCGTTAGTCGGCCCGTAAAGCAAGTCCCTGCCGTGCCGGTCGCAAATGCGAAGCATTTCTTCGCCGTAGTCTTCGTACCTTCCTGATTCCCTCCATAGCGCGGCGGATTGAAGCGTCGGCATTAGTAGCGGAATATGGCCGGCGCGAATTTGCTCCTGGTTGACGATATCCTCGATCCGCTTGAGAACTCTGTAGCCTAACGGCATCCAGGAATAGATTCCGGCTGCCGCCTGGCGCACCATGCCCGACCGGAGCATAAGGCGGTGGCTGGCGATTTGAGCTTCTGCCGGGGTCTCCTTCAAGACCGGCACGAAGTATCGAGTCATTCTCATGGCAGTCGATTCTCCCGTATTTTATGGATTTGTTCGTGTAGGTAATCGAAGCTCGGTCGGCAAGAGCCGCCTAGCATTGTTCAACAATCGGCGCGCAATCCATGGCCTTGGCCAGAGCATGGAAGCGCGACTGCGCGACCTCGCCGTACAGGTCGCTCAACTCGCGCGGCAGATGGAAAACCAGGCGCCTTTCCTGCGAACGCATCGCAATTCGGCCTCTTCCAAGCGACCGGCTAACGCCGAACATCGATCCGAATCGCATAGCTTTGCCAAGCACCTCGGCTTCAGAGATCCATTGCGGCAAAAGAAGCTCTTCGGCTAGCTCCTTGAGATGCGGCGCCCCGGCCCGCGAATTTTTATAGCGATGAAATAATGCCAACGCCAGGAAGACTCGGCCGGGATGATCGAGGCCGCCAAGGTTCGCGCGGGTGGCGTTGTCGAAGCAAATTTCCGCGCGGTAGTCCGGATGCGCGCGCCAGGTCGTGTCGTGCAGCAGGCAAGCAGCCTTGACGAGACGCAGTCGTTCGCGACCGGACGAGGCGAAGAGCGGCAGCACGAATTGGTAAAGCGCGTCGCCGAAATTCGGAAACCTCGCGGCGGAAAGCTCCATATTTCGACAAGCCTCGATCAGCGGATCTCGTCGTCGCAAGGAATCCGGCATTCTGTCGTACAGCAGTCCCTCTCGGATCCCGTAGGAAGAAACCGCAATCTGATCGGGATCGAAATTGCGCACGAGGGACTTCAGCACGGCGGAAGCCGTCGGAATCAGCGACATTCGCGCCGGGGAAATCGAAAGATCCTGGCGCAGCTTGTCGAGATCGGCGCGACGTATCCACTTGACCGTATCGATTACCGAGCGCTTGTCCATCTTGTACTCGTGCAGGACCTTTAGCGGATAGTTCCGACGTTCCATGTCGAGGCGAGCGATGACGCGCCAAGATCCGCCGACAAGGAAAAGGACTGGAAACTTGCGGCCTACTTGAGACCGTAATTCCTTCAATTTGCGCCCGATGTATTTTCCAAGCCCCATTTCGCCCGCTGCGCGCTTCAAGGCGAGCGGGCCGAGGTCGGATGTTATGCAGTTTCGAATCCGACCGTCCAGGATTTCAGCCAGTTCCATCGAAGATCCGCCGATGTCGCAGACCAGGCCCTCCGCGTCGGGCCAGCCAAGCAGAACGCCCTGCGCCGAAAGCCTCGCCTCTCGCTCGCCGCTAGCCACGTCAAGCCGCAGCCCGGTTTCGCGCATCACCTCCTCGCAAAATTCCGCGCCGTCTTCAGCAGTCCGAACGGCGGCAGTCGCTACGCAGTTCAACGGTTCGATCCCCATGCTTTTGGCCAGGAACGAGAATCGCCGGATAGCCGACAGGGCGCGGCGGCACCCTTCGGGGTCGAGCCTGCCCGTCTCCGCCAGCGAAGCGCCAAGGCCGCAAAGGATTTTTTCGTTGTAGAAATACGCGGGCGATCGGGCAGCGCCGTCGAAGATCACCAGCCTTACGGAATTTGAGCCAACATCGAGAACCCCTACCCTTTCCAGATCGCGGGCGGCGCGGTCCGCCTCGCCGGGCGCTCTTCGAGCCGCGACTACCGTTTCCGGTTCAAGCAATTCTTGCGAATCCAACGAACTAGTTCCGGGTTTCGGCCAAGATCACAGCATCCTTGTAACCGGCGGTACCGCGACCGGAGAGAGACGGATTTTCCATGAAGAAATTATGGCAATTGAATTGTTCGCCGCCTATTTCGTCGCTGTGCCGCTCATAGGTCCCGTCCGGCTTCAACACCCAGCTTTGCGCTTGATCGGCAAGATTCGCGGCCATGATCTGCCCCATGATCTGATTCTTTACCGTCGGGTTCTTGATTGAAACGAGCGTTTCCACCCGGCGTATCAGATTTCGCTCCATCCAGTCGGCCGAGGACATGAAAACAAGCGACTTCTTGGAAGGCAAATGCGCTCCGTTTGCGAAGCAGACTATGCGAGAATGCTCCAGAAACCTTCCTACGACCGACTTCACCCTGATTTTTTCAGACAGACCTCGAACGCCCGGCCGCACTCCGCAAATCCCCCGTACGACAAGGCTGATCCTTACGCCCGCCGCGCTCGCTTCGTACAAGGCATCTATCACGTCGGGATCGATGATTGAGTTCAACTTCGCCCAGATTTCCGCAGGCCTGCTCTTTTTGGCGAAGTCGATTTCGTTTCGAATGCATTCCAATAGCCGGTCCTTAAGGTCAAGCGGAGCGATCGCAAGATGCGCCATATGGTCGGGCCTTGCGTATCCTGATACGTAGTTGACAAGCTTTACAGCGTCGCGCCCAACCGCCGCATCGCAAGTAAACAGGCTCAAATCAGTATAGATCCGGGCAGTGATGGGATGATAATTTCCAGTTCCGTAGTGCGTATAGACGACGATCTGCTCGCCTTCCCTTCTCGCCACCGACGAAACTTTCGCATGGGTCTTTAGATCGATAAAACCGTATACGACGTGCGCCCCCGCTCGTTCCAGGCGCCTCGACTGCCGAATATTGGCGGCTTCGTCAAATCTCGCCTTCAGTTCGATCAAAGCTGTTACGGACTTTCCTGATTCGGCGGCTTCGCAGAGCGCATCGACGATCGGACTATTGTACGACGTGCGGTACAGCGTTTGCTTTATCGCCAGAACGTTGGGGTCGGTAGCCGCCTGAACCAGAAATCGCACGACGAGGTCAAAGGTTTCGTAAGGGTGCTGAAGCAGCATGTCCTTCCGCCTAATGGCGGCAAACATGTCGCCATCGTGGTCCTGGACGCGTTCCGGCATCCTTGGTACGAAGCCAGGCCACATGAGGTCAGGACGAGTGTCGATCAAGAGCTCGCTCAAGTCGGCGAGTCCGTCCATCCCTTCGAAATCGAAGGATTCCTCTTCCTTCACTCCGAGTGATTCCATGATGAGCGTTCGGAGCTTCGGCGGCGCGCCGCTCGAAAGCGAAAGCCTGACGACCTCGCCGCGCCTCCTTCGCTTCAGAGCCGTTTCGAATTCGCGCACGAGATCTTCCGCTTCTTCCTCGACCTCCAGGTCGCTATCGCGGAGCACTCTAAAAGCGCAGTTTCCCTTGATGACATAGCCTGGAAAAAGGTGCGAAACATATTCCAAAAGCAGTGCTTCAAGCGGAAGAAAGCGTATGATTTCCCCCTTTTCGTCAGGGAGCCGGACGAAACGGTCGATCTGCTGCGGGATTGGAAGCAGAGCTTTTAGCGAACGCTTATCGGAAGATCTTTCCAACTGAAGGGCAAGGCAAAAACCCTCGTTCGGAATGAACGGGAAGGGATGGGCGGGATCAATTGCAAGAGGCGTCAATACGGGAAAGACCTTGTCCATGAACAGGGAATCGAGAAAGTTACGGTCGGCCGTATTCAAGTCCTCGACTGAAGCTATCGTAATGCCGTTGGCGTCCAACTCCTTGCGCAGGACGGACCATGCTTCCTGTTGCGCGTTCATCAGCTTGCGGGCGTCGCGCTCTATCAACACCAGTTGCTGAAGCGGCGTCAGACCGTCGGCGCCTGTTTTCTGGCTTCCGGTGCGCGCGAGTTCCTGAAGCCCGGCGACACGCACTGTGAAGAATTCGTCCAGATTCGATGCTGAAATCGATACGAAGCGAACGCGTTCGAGGAGAGGCACATCCGGGTTTTCCGCTTCTTCGAGGACGCGGCGGTTGAAGGCGAGCCATGACAGCTCCCTGTTGAAAAACCGGTCCGGGCCGGAAAAATCCATTCCCTGCAAATCGACCGGTTCCAAAAAGCTTTCGTTTAGAAAATCGGAATTGACCATTCCGCCCCCTTTCCTCACGCGAGGCCTGATTGCCCCGCTTCGGAAAGAAGCTCCGACGCGACGGCGCGCGTTAGCGGCCTTCCCCGGCCTAGCGAAAGTTTGTCCAGCGCCGCGACCACGCTTTGAACCGCCTGGCAACTCCTTTCAATTCGGTTCAGAATATAGGTTATAGTTCCTTGCGCAACGAAAATTTGCCGGTCCGAGAAATGCTTGATGAGAAGCGCTTCCAGGAGTTCGTCGTCCGGTTTGCCCAATGAAACGACATAAGTGGCCGCAAGTCGACTTTTCAGATCGGGCAAGGCAATGTTCCACCTCGACGGTACGGCGCGCGCGGTCAAGAGCAAATGTCCGCCGCATTCGGCAACAACGTTGTGGAGCCTCAACAGCGCTTCTTCAAGCGCGCCGGAACCTGAGACCGCATCCGAATCATCGACCGCCACTCCCGGCAGATCGCCCATCGCGCGAATTTCGACGGAATCGAGTTGCCGTGCCGGAACGATTTTCGCGCCCGCCCTATGCGCCCAAATGTTGGCCAAGTGGGTCTTGCCGGAGCAAGCCTCGCCGACAATAGCAAGTTTTCGTTTCGGCCAGCTTTCAGGATCGGCAATCAACTCGAATGCGGTTCTGTTGGCGTTTGATACGAAAAAGTTTTCGGGTCGCATCGAAGGTTCTCGAGCGATGTCGAAGACCTCCGCGTCCGTTCGAGCTTGGCCTTCATCCACTTTCCGACCTTCCCTTAAAAAGCTTGCCATGCAAATACTGAGAAACGCCGAAGCGGAAAAAAACGCCGAGCGCGGCGGCGGCCGGAACGGCCACCAGCATGCCGACAAAGCCGTAAAGGGATCCGAATGCCGACAGAGCAAAAAGCAGCCACGCGGGGTGCAGCTTAATCGAATTGCCCACAAGCTTCGGCGTCAAAAAATATTGTTCGAACAACTGCCCCGCAAAGAAAATCATCGCAACTGCGAGGATAAGCAGCGGATCGTCCCAAAATTGGAAGGTCGCCAAGCCTATTGACAGCAAGCCTCCTCCGACCGATCCGACAAATGGAATAAAAGAAAGCATTCCTGCCAAAAAGCCTACTATTATGCCGAATTGAAGCCCTACGAGCGACAGCATAACGGCGTAAAACGCTGCAAGAATGGCGCAAACCGTTATTTGGCCGCGCACGAATCCGGCGAGGACCTCGTCCACCTCTCCTCCCAGCCTGCGAATCGTGTCGGCATGGTCCCTTGGAAGCCATCCGTCGATTTTGGCAACGAGGCGATTCCAATCGAGTAGGAGGTAAAACGCAACGACGGGAACGATCACGACGAATACAGCCGCGTTAATCGCGCCTTGCACCGACGCGACCAAAGTCCCCATCAACGCCATGCCTTGGGAGCGAACGAGGTCACCGAGGACATTCAGAGATCGCTTGAGTATCGTTCCCAAGTCGCCGATATCGCCGGGAAGCCGTTCGCGTAAAAATGTTTGCAGCCCCTCCAGTATTGATGGCAGGGCATCGACCAACGACGAAAACTGCAGCAACAAGACTGGTACTACCAGCAAGCCGGCCGTCACAAAGAACAGAATCGTCAAGACAATAATAAAAACGGAAGCCAGCGCTCTGGGAATTCCCGCGGACTCCAGCCTGTCGGCGATCGGATCCAGCAGATAAGCGATGGCGCATGCAACGACAAAGGGGAAAAGCACGTCTTTTAGCAACCAAATCGCTAAAAACAACGCGATCAATCCAGCACCCCACCAGCGCAATTGTTGGTTTGCGGACAACGCCATGATTCGGATCCCTTAACACGAAGATTCAGCGGCAAATCAATATCAATTTATTTCAACGCACGAAAATTCTCAAGAAATCAATGGCGAAGAATATGGACAAAGACCTTACGCTTCGCCAGAGAACCGATCTTCTGCGAATCGCCTTAAGCGGGGCAATCGAGATCAGCCCGAAAGCGCGCCAAATTAACCGATCTCGAACGGATGATCCTCGGCGGCGAGACAGCGAACGTTTGTTGCGTCGACAGTGGTGATCGCCGCGACCGAGGATAGGCAACGGATCACCCGAATTGCCGATCGATCTGGTATTTGCGATTTTGGCGTGCGCATTTGCAGCTCGCAGACCTCGACCTAAAACTTCGGACGAAATTTTCAACGGGAAATCGCAGTGCGGCTAAGCAGGCGGCTGGAGTCGAGGTAACCGCAACAAAGCAACTCCGTTCAAACGGGTTGCCGCTCGGGCGCGGATCATCTCTTCCCGAACATGAGAATTTCTATTGTTGGAGTCGTCCCGCTAGATCCTGTCGGGATCCGATACTATACTTGTACTCGCTCGCGGTACAAGCATGGGTTCGATGATTTCCTGGCCTTCCAAGCTAGGATCCTCTTCAAGGATCGATATTAGCTTTCGACAAGCCCGCCGCCCCCAATCGCGCTTCGGCAACCTCACAGTTGTTAGTCCCGGATTAAAGACGGCGGCGTACGGCATGTCGTCATAACCGATGACCGAGATGTCCTCCGGGACCTGCAGCCCTGCCCTTGCCAGGCCGTGCAACAACCCGATTGCGGTTTCGTCGTTGTGAGCAAAAACGGCAGTAGGCGGTCTCGGTTGCGAAATGATTTTCCTTGCGGCCTCCAAACCAAAATCCGTGGAAAGGCGCCCTTCCAGCCACCGGTCCTTCGCCACCGCTATTCCTACGGCTTCCAGGGCACGGCGAAATCCTCTGTGCCTCCGTTCGAAAGCCTTAACCGAAAGCTGACCGCCGACTTCGGCAATGCGCCTGTGGCCTAGTTTGATTAGGTGTTCTGCCGCAAGCCTGCCTCCCAATTCGTCGTCGATCCTAACCACCGGCACGGCAATGCGGCGATGCCCATTGCAAGAAACAACCGGGGGGCCGCTATAAGTCGCAGTGCTTTCCTTCGGAAGCAGGTCATCGAGAAATACAAAGGTGTTGAGAATTAGACCGCCGGCCTGGTTCCTCAGCAAAATGTCGGAGAAGGCATGCTCGTTCACTTCAGCTTCTGACAAATCTCCGATCAGCAGTACGTATCCGTTTTCGCGCGCTTCTTCTTCTATGCCCTTGAAGAACTCCGCAAAGAAGGCGTTCGTGATTTCAGAGACCAGAACCAGCAGTGTCCTGCTCCGACCGGTTCGAAGCTCGGCGGCGGTTTGGTTAACCCGATAACCGGTCTTCCTAACGGCTTCGAGTACCAGTTCCTTCGTTCGCGGCCGTACTCCGTCCGGGCTGGCGAGAGCACGAGAAACGCTGGCCACAGACAGTCCGGCGCAACGCGCAACGTCCTTTACGGTTGGTCGCCTCGGAGACTTGACCGCCACGATTCTATCCGTCAATTCCTTGTAGGCAGGGGACGTCCCTGATTGTCGAAACGATGAATTAATTCAGAAATGGGCGAGAGGTGCACTTGATCGCCGACTCTTTGTCCATGCTGCCCGTCCAAGCTTACTGTCAAAATGCCTGCGTCCGGCACACGCACATGCAAAATTGTATCGTGGCCAAGCTGTTCGACAATCGCGACTTCTCCAGTCCAATCCCCTGCTTCGTTCCTGATCTGGAAGTGTTCAGGACGTATTCCGATGGTTCCCGCACCTGCCGATTCAGCGAAGCGACCCTTGATGAAGTTCATCTTTGGAGATCCGATGAAACCCGCCACGAATATCGACGCGGGAGTATTGTAGAGTTCCATAGCCGAGCCAACTTGCTCAATCACGCCGCCGTTTAGTACGACAATGCGATCCGCCATGGTCATTGCCTCAACTTGGTCATGTGTGACATAAATCATGGTCGTGTCCATGCGCTGATGCAGTGCCGTGATCTCGACGCGAGTTTCTGCCCTAAGCGCAGCGTCGAGGTTGGAGAGCGGCTCGTCAAGAAGGAAAACTCGTGGATTTCGGACAATCGCTCGCCCGATTGCCACTCGTTGACGTTGTCCGCCAGAAAGCTGACCGGGTTTGCGGTCCAGCAGTGCTTCCAGCTTGAGCACCTCAGCGGCGGTCCTCACTTTTCTTTGGATTTCAGACCTGGAGCGTTTTTCCAAACGCAGAGAAAAGCCCATATTCTCAGCCACGGTCATCTGCGGGTAGAGCGCATAGGATTGAAATACCATTGCGATATTGCGCTTCTTTGGGGAAAGTTCGTTGGCTCGTTGGCCACCAATCAAGCACTCGCCGGCGGTGATCTCTTCCAGTCCGGCAATCATTCGCAAAAGGGTGCTCTTGCCGCAACCGGACGGACCTACGAACACAACAAACTCGCCATCTTCGACAATCAGGTTGATGTCGCGCAGAACCTCAACATCTCCGTAAGATTTACTGAGGTTTCTGAGTTCAACGCTTGCCAACTCGGTTCCCTCCTTTCCTAGAAGCCAGCGGTGCTCTAAAGATGCTGGCAACCGTCTCCTCAGTTGCAGGTTTCAATCGCCGATTAGGTTTTCCCCGCAAAATGTTCCTGCAATCGTGCAGAATCATATCTCCGATCGGGTGCCGACCTCCTTCTACGGCAGCGGCTCGATGGGGCGACCAGATTACGTTTTTCGCCGACCGGAATCTGGACGTTTCTTCAACAGGCTCGATGGGGAAGACGTCGGCAGCAAATCGGATCTTCCTGTCTTGAGCTGCGTCTACCAGGGCTTCAAAGTCCACAAGATGCGCACGGCTGGCCAAAACGACCAGTGACCCGGCAGGAATTTGCTCGACAAGCTGTCGCGAAATTAGTTTATAATTTTCGTCCGTCGGTGTAGCGGCAATGACGATGACGCGGCAGGTGCTTAACAAGTATTCCAGATCGCAAAGTTCCACGCCGACCAGTTTTTCTCCCGATCTCTCAATCCAAGGATCGAATGCTTTGACCTTCGGGGCGAAGGGATCCAGAAGCCGTTTGCACTCTCGGGCGATTTCTCCATACCCGACAAACCCGACCGACTGTCCATAGAGCATGAAGTCAGTCCCGATGTTGTCATCGACCCAGTGCTCCTCGTTTTGCCGGAACCGTTCGTGTTCTTCGACAATTCCTCTGCATCCCGCCAAAATGAGTCCCAAGGTCATTTCGGCGACGGCGTACCGGAATCCAGGTGAACAAGACAGAACCTCTATTCCATTCTTGAAACAGAACTCGTAGTCGAGGCCGTCTTGGAAAGTGCCCGAAACCTCAATTATGGCCTTAAGCGCTCTGGATTCGGACAATTCGTCCCTGTTCAAGGTCGGTTTGGCCGCAATAATTACATCGACTCCTGGCAATTCCTTGAGGAAGTCATCTCGAGCCATCGGGCGGTTTTCTCCCCCGCAAATGTCGAAAAGAGAGGCCAATTCGGAATAGGTGGACCTGCCGAACAGCTCATCGATGCACCGGAAATGCTGGTCGAGAAGCAGCTTGGGTTTGGGCGGGATCGGCATTGCGATTTCCCTATTTCACCGCGCCTTGCGTCATCCCGCGCACAAAATGCCGTTGGAAGACCAGGAACAGCAGAACGACAGGCAACGCTATGATGACGGTTCCTGACGACAAGCCCGTCACATCCCTCGTCATGATTCCCTGAAAGTTCAAGAGCCCGACGGAAAGGGTCCGCATTTTGTCGCTGGGAAGCAAGAGCAACCTCAACAGTAGATCATTCCAGCTCCACAAAAATTCCAGTAATGCTGTCGTTACGACTGCTGGTTTTGCGATTGGCATGACTACTCGCCAGTAAATCTGGAATTCGGTCGCTCCATCGATTTTTGCAGCTTCGTGTAACGCCTTGGGAACGCTGGCGAAGTATGATGAGAACATAAACACGAAGACCGACACGGCCAGAGCGAGGTCGGAGAATATCACTCCCAAATGGGTGTTCACCAAACCAACTGATCGAACTATAGAGTAAAGTGGAAGAATGATTGCTGTTACCGGGATCATCAATCCGACAAGGAATAACGCCTGTATAAGCGCCTTTCCCGGGTATTTCATGAACACCAGGGCGTAAGCAGCAAGTGATGCAATTCCGATCATGACAATAGCGTCCACGGTTGAAATGATTACGGTGTTCAGGAAATAGCGGTTGAACTTCCCTTCAGTCCAAACCCTAAAATAGTGTTCGAATGTCACATCGAAAGGGGGATACCAAGGTGGATTGGCCAATTCCGTCGTGGGCTTGAGCGAGGAAAAGACAGTAAGGATCAACGGCGACGCCATAACGATAGCGATTGCCCCTAAAAAGAAAACCAAAAGGTAGCGCCCGACCACCTTAACTCTCCTGCCGGTTCTGCAATTGCATGTAGACGATGGTTGCAAGGCTTACGATGACGAGCAAGGCGACGCCGATTGCGGCTCCGTACCCGTAGTCGTTTTCCAGCGCACCGCGCTTATACATATAGGTCGAAAGGATTTCGCTAAACCGAATTGGCCCGCCTTGCGTAGTGGCCCAGACGATATCGAACACCTTGAATGATTGAGTCAGGGTTAGAATGAAAACGACCGCAGTTACCGGACGCAGTGCAGGAAGGGTTACAAACCGAAACGACTGTAGCGGAGATGCGCCATCGATTTTTGCTGCCTCGTAGAGGTGTTCGTCTACCGCTTGGAGACCGGCCAGAAAGATGATCACGCTGAGACCCATAGTTGACCAGGAGTGGGCTACCGCAAGCGCATACAAGACCGCATCAGGGCTACCCAGCCACGGCGTTTTGAAGGCCCCCAAACCAATCACCTCCAGAACCTGATTGACCGCTCCTTTTGGTTGATACATCCAACGCCAAATCGTAGCGACCGCCATCGGTGAAATCACAACCGGAAGCACTATTGCAGTTTGGATGATCAGTCGGGCCTTCCAGACCCTTGCCAGCATCGATGCAATGACGAGTCCCAGCCCGACATTGATAACAATAATCACCGCGCTCCATACGAATGTATTGCGGAACGCTTCCCAGAAGATCTTGTCCGAAAACAATCGCTCGTAGTTTTCCAGACCTATGTAATTCCGGTTTGGATTGATGCCGTCCCAATCCGTGAAGGAGTATTCCACAACCGATATCGTCGGGTAGATGGCAAACAGAATGTAAATTGCCACTGCTGGCAACAGGAACAGGACGGGGTTCAGCCTTTGCGCGAGTTTCGAATCTGGATCGAGAAACACTGTCGATGCTCCTTCCACCGAGCGCAGTGAGGGCAAGTAGTCTGTTCAATGGACTTTTGCGCCCGCCCCCGACCGTCTACATCTCGAGGGCAGGCATGGAAAAGGAGTTAAATTACCTCTCGGCAATGCCGCCAGGAAGCATGATCTCCCCTGCCGCTTTCGATGCCGCCCAGGCTTCCTGCATCGCGGCAGTAAACTCTTCTGGGGTCATTACGCCGAGCAATAGGGCCTGAAGTCCATCATAAGATACTGTAGTCAAGGTTCCGGGCGTAATGGTGTCGAGAAACGCGGGAACGGAACCGTTGGCGGCGTGATCATCAGCTGCTTTCCAGATATCCACGGAAAGTTGCGGCATATTCGCCATGGCTAGGGCTTCCTCAAGCGGCCCAACCGGCACTACGCCGTGGTCGAGCAGGGTTACGCGTCCCTCGACGTTCTGGAACATCCGGTTGATGTAGGCAATGGCGATCTCCTTGTGTTCGGAGTTGACCCTGATGTACCAGCCGCTGCCAATCGAATTGGTCGGATAGATCTTCTGACCCGGCTCGAAAGGCGGAACGGCAAAGACGCTGAAGTCCGAGATTCGGTCACCGGCCGCTTCTATTCCGCCACCAACAACCCATGGACCCGTAAATGTCATGGGGATTTCACCAGCCCAGAATGCATCCATGAGTTCGCCATAACCTATGGCAACGGGCGTGGGTCCGAACCAGTCTGCCTGGCCCATTTGCTGGAGCCGCGCCGAAGCTTGGACGAAAGGTTCATCGGTCCATGAGCCGTCGCTAAAGAGGACATTCTCAATACCTTCGGGACCTGCATATCGTCCAAAGATCATTGATTGCCAGTGCGAAACCGGCCATTTGTCAGCACCGGCGAGACCGATAGGAGTTTCGAATCCGGCAGCCATCAATGTCTCGACCACAGCCTCCATCTCGGCCCATGATGTTGGAACGCTCAGTCCGTGCTCCGCGAAAATTGCCTTGTTGTAGAACATACCCGTGGTTTCGACCTCGTTGCCGTAAGACCAAAGCTTTCCATCGCTTGATGTCTGGACGATGATTCCCTCCGGGATCGTTTGAGACCAGTTATGCTCGTAGTAGGCGTCAGTCAGGTCGGCGACCAATCCCCCGGCGATCAGGGCGGCGGGCTGTCCTGGACCCGTGCCAAACGTAAAGACATCCGGGCCCTCGCCGGCCGACAATGCCGGGACAAGTGCCGGGTTGAATATGTCAGATGTGTTTGTAACGACTGTGAGATTTACTCCAGGGTTTTCCTCGTTAAACTGGTTTGCAATCGTTTCGTAAACAGTTGTTTGGCCGGGCTCTCCTCCCACCCAGACCACGACTTCAGTTTGCGACAGTGCCGGCGTTGCCAAAAAGGTTGGCAGCGCAACCAGAAGAGAGCCCGTCAAGTTCTTATGTTGCATTTTGACCTCCTTTTGCGTCGAATTCAAGAAAACAGTAATCGATTACCGGTATACTGTAAACGATTACTGTCAAACTTTTTCTGCCAACGTCTTCAGTCGACGTCGATCGCGAGCGGGTTCAGAAATCTCTGCCGGTGAACCGGGCCGAAACTCGACTGAGCGGTAATTGACGGTCTCCACCGGCGCTTTTTTTGAAGGTGCTAGAGGGAAAGCGAAATCACGGAGTAAGTAGTGGCAGATCCCGGAATTGCCACGCAGAAATCTTGGCCCACCGTTCGTTGATTCGGCGAAATCCGGCAGCGAACCGAATTTTGCAGCCTAGTTTTTCACCCTCGTCCAATCCCGAGCGATGATCAACCGGAAGCTACCCGCCGATTCCGAATGGCAGGCACACTTCCGGGTCGATGGCCAAACCCTCGATGGATTTTAGCCGCAACAAGGAGCAACTCCCGAGTCGCATTTTGGGAATTCCGCAAATCACTCATGTTGGCCGTCAAATCAAGAAAGCTCGCTCCGTTGAATCGGCAACCAGCCTGTTTGCAAGGATTGCCCCGACAATTCACCGGTCACACTAAAATATCGAGACGTCAACGACGCGATTCTTTGCAATGCTAGGCATTTTTTTCCGGCGGGCGCCCTACAGGTACAGGCGCGGCTTTTCGCAACAAGGGAGCGACTCTTGCCTTCAAGAGCGAAAGCGTCCTTGCCTGCAGCGACGAGGATCTGGCTACCAAGTCGAATTTCGCTCCGCTCTCCCCTGCCGGAGCGATCTCGTGGACTCAAAGGAAACCGAGAACGGCGTGTTGGCTGCGGAAGAGGTGCGCCTCCATTCTGCTGATCGTTCGCTCCGTCTGCGAATTCTTTTCAATCAATTCCGAGCGCCTGACCGCGACCACGATGTTTTCTCGGTTGGGCGCCTCGTCGTCGAACGGCTTTGGGCGTTCGCGAAACCGCATGAGGTGCTACACATAGCAGCAGCGCATGCACCGAAACAGATAAAGCCGCATCCGGGTTAACTTGAAGCGATGGATCGGCCCAGCGTCGAGATCGACCGGCTTGTTTCAGTTCCGGAACGTCCGCTCGACGCTGGCGAGACTATTGCGGGACGGCACGTACTGGTGCCATATGAAGATGCGCGGCTGGCGTGGCGATGCGGGCAACTTCTGCGGCTCGCACAGTAGTTTTTTGCAGGCGGAGTTCTACGTGTTTCCGGTGCCTCGATTCCTTTTTCCATCCGACCGAGCATCGCTTTGCGCGAGCGATCCCTTCGTTCGATGGATCATTTAAATTCGACAGTTGGACCCTTCCGCAACATCGCAAAGACCGGCAATTCAATGGATTGGGCCGCGTCAGACGGCGAATTTGTGCTGTAGTGTCCGAATCATCTTAAGTTTTGGAGCGTGCCGACCATTCTGCCAATCTCGCTTCGTAGACATACTGGTCAAAACAGCGCCGAAAAAGGGCCTAGATCGTTACGTCCTTCGGTGAAGGGCCAAGGATTTCCAGGTCGTTGTCGGTTTCGTCGGGGTTGCCCGCGACGACGAGTTCGATAAGCTGAAGACTCTCGCGGAATTCCTGAAGGCGAAGATCGAGGGCTATGCCGCGTCTTCAAACAGAGCCATGCCCAGCAACAAAAGCCGATCCCTGTACTTTCTCGTCGGCATAGAACAACGGTGCGAGCAAGAATCGATTCCCAATTTACGAGTCGATTGAAGACAAAATCACGATTCCCGAAAAATCAGTTCATGCAAACTGCTCGCGAATCAGGCGTTCTTCCAGACCGTGACCGCTGTCAAAAAGAATGCGATGACGTATATCGGGTTCGCTCTGCACAGCGACCTTGACGACGTTTCGCGCCTGCCTGCCGTCCGCGTCCGCCATTACCTGCCTTTTTTCCGGTTCGAGCACTTCGAATAAGACGCGAGAAGTATTGCGCAGCAGTGCGCCGCGCCATCGCCTCGGTCTAAATGCGGCTACGGCCGTCAAGGCCAGAACATCGCTGCCAATCGGAAGAATGGGGCCGTGCGCCGAATAATTGTATGCGGTCGATCCCGCCGGCGTAGATATTAGTGCCCCGTCGCAAATCAACTCATCCATTCTGGTTTTTCCGTCCACGGTGATACACAATTTCACTGCCTGCGGACCTGCGCGCAGAAGCGAAACTTCGTTGATAGCGAGAGCCTCGCATTCCGTTCCTTCGCTGGTCAGCGCTTTCATCCTCAATGGATTGATCACTTCTTCTTCGGCCGCGTCGAGACGCGTGTACAGGTTATCCTCGCTATATTCATTCATAAGAAACCCGACGGTACCGCGATTCATCCCGTAGACAGGGACATCGATTTCAGACGCCATGTTCAGGGTCTGCAGCATAAAGCCGTCGCCTCCCAGGGCGACGATGGCATCGGACTCGCCGGGTTCGAAATTCCCGTATTTGGCCGCAAGCCGGCTTCGAGCCTCGTTGGCGGGTTCGATTTCGCTCGCCGCAAAGCAGATTTTCCAATTTGAAGTCATTGTGACCCGCAAATGCAAGAATTGGGGACGAACGCCGTATTTGTACAAAGGAAGCGAAATTCGCAATGAAATTGTGTGGCAAGCCGCCGAAATTCGGGCGATTCGCGCTTTTATGGAAACATGTTTCGCCGCAGGCAACTGCAAGAGCAAAATTCCGCATTGAAACTTTTGGGATTCCGCTGTCACTAAGACTTAACGTAATCCGAACGCCTTAAAATAAATTTCGTTGTCCGGCTAAAATCGGATAAGGCACCGCCGAATTGCTTTTGGGAATTGACGAAAAAATTGACCCAACCCGTCGGCGAAGGAGGCCAAACATGAGGACAGAATCCAGTCAGGCGAGCATTTTTTCCGACGAATTGCAATTCAGCGATCCGGAAGTCTATCGCTCCGTTGCCATGGAACTGGCAAGGCAAAGCGACGAAATCGAACTAATAGCGTCGGAAAACATCGTTTCGCGAGCTACCCTCCAGGCCGCGGGTTCCGTTCTTACGAACAAATACGCGGAAGGCTACCCCGGCAAGCGGTATTACGGAGGGTGCCAATTCGTCGACACCGCCGAAATCCTCGCAGTCGAGCGCGCCTGCTCGCTATTCGGCTGCGACTACGCGAATGTGCAGCCTCATTCCGGAAGCCAGGCCAATCAGGGCGTTTTCAACGCGCTGCTTAAGCCCGGCGACACGATTCTAGGCATGGATCTGGCTTCGGGCGGTCATCTGACTCACGGCGCCCGTCCCAATCAATCTGGAAAGTGGTTCCACGCCGTTCAATACGGCGTTAGGAGGCAGGATTGCCAAATCGACTACGATCAGATTCAAGAGTTGGCAGGCAGGCACAAGCCGAGGCTCATCATCGCCGGGGGCTCGGCGGTTCCTCGGTTGATCGACTTTGAAAGATTTCATTCCATTGCTCGAGATGTGGGCGCTTGGCTTATGGTGGACATGGCCCATTTCGCCGGCCTGGTCGCCGGCGGAGTACATCCGTCGCCGTTCCCGTTTGCGGATGTCGCCACGACGACGACTCACAAGACATTGCGCGGTCCGCGAGGAGGCATGGTGCTGACAAACGATCCGGATATCGCCAAAAAAGTGAATTCCGCAATTTTTCCGGGAATTCAGGGCGGTCCGCTCATGCATGTTATCGCTGCGAAAGCGGTCGCGTTCGGAGAAGCGCTTCGGCCGGAATTTCGAGAGTACGTCAAGCAAGTCGTCGCCAACGCCGCGGAACTTGCGGAATCGCTTCAATCCGGTGGCCTGGAAATCGTGACGGGAGGAACCGATACGCATGTCATGCTCGTAGACCTCCGCCCTATGGGAGTTAAAGGCAACCAAACCGAGAGCGCGCTGGGGCGAGCGAATATCACATGCAACAAGAATGGCATTCCTTTCGATCCCGAAAAACCGACGGTTACGTCGGGAATTCGTTTGGGAACTCCTGCTTGCACGACGCGAGGGTTCGGCAGAAATGAATTCCGCCAGGTCGGAGAAATGATCGTCGAGGTCGTCAATGGGCTTAGAGAAAACGGCGCCGATGGGAACCTATCGGTCGAATGCGTAGTCAAGAAAAGAGCCGTCGACCTATGCGATCGATTCCCCATCTACGAGAATCCTTTGGGATAGCCGTGTTTCGGAATTTCGCCATACCGGAATGCGGCAACCTCGGCGCTTCGGCCAATCCAGGCACAAGGCCCTTGAGAATTTTCTCGAATGAATTTGTTCGGTGGATCTGCATTGGTGCATTCGCGGGCGTATCGTTCGCGCTGGCGGGCGGTTGCTCAATCATGACAAGTCCAACCCAAGAAGAACGCGCTCGCGATTCTATCGAATATTTGCCTCTTCTTCCGACCGAGGAACTGGCCGCGTATTCGCGAATGGAGCCCCATGAGGATCCCGACCGCATTTTATACGAATACGTTACGCCTGAGAAATGACCTGCTCGCGAATTCGCGACGATTCCAAAACTATTCAATCAAAACCTGTCTTCGATCAATGCCGCTTGCCTGTAAGCGGCTAAACTGCGACGTCCCGATTTTAGGTTGAACCGGGTCCGCCCCGGCCGGTACCTTCAAGCCGGAATATTTTCGGCAAGGAGGGATTGTCATTAACATTCCGGCGCGGGTCGCCGAAGGGCCGCTGCCAGAAGCGCGGAGGAACGGCGCGAAATCGTCGACGATTTCGAGCGGGAGGGCGCGGCCGCCGCCTACTGCGAGGGGCGCGGCCTAAAGCCGAAGACGCCGCTCCGCTGGCGGAGGCGGCTCGCCTGCGAGGACGAGCGCGTTCCCGCATTCGTTTCACTCGGCCTGGCTCCGGCGGATTCGGCCACGTGGGACGCCGAGCTCGATCTCGGCGGCGGCATGGTTCTCCGGCTTCGGAGGCGGGAATGCCGGCGAACGTTCCGGACGGCGGCATCTGGCTGTCGACGCGTCCCGCCGACATGCGCAAGTCCTTCGACGGCCTGGCCGCGCTGGCGCGCAACGTGCTCGGCGCGGATATCGTCTCGGGCGGCTGGTTCGTCTTCGCCGACTGCCGCCGCACGATGATGAAGATAAACGGTTTCGGGCCGGGCGGCTACCTGGAGGACGTGCCCCAGCGGGTCGCGGTCCACCCGTCATCGCGCGTCGAAGAGCCCGTGCCGAGGCTGTGGAAGGATCTGTCCGCCGGCGATCCGATGAAGTCGGACCTCGGCACCGGAGTCGAATGCCGCGCCTCCGATCCGCCGGGCGCAGGCTGAATCCAGCAAAATCCCGACAAAACGCTACGTCCCAGTTTAGCCGCTTACACTGTCCGGCTGCCGGGCCGCTGCCGGCGCGGACCCGAAGCAGGGCGAGTTCGGGTCCTGGGCGACCGGCGGCCCTCATGCGTCCCGTCGCTGCGCGGGAACCGGCTACGGCGCCGGGATTCGCCGACCCCGGCATTCGGCCCGGACCCCGGAACGAACCCGCCGTAAACCCGAAATCCGGCACGGGATCAGGACGACGCTTGCGGTTTAACCGGGCCGGCGGCGCCGGCCTCCAGCACCTCCCTTGCGGCGCGAAGGGCCTCGTCGAACGTGCCGACGATCCGGACGGACGGCACCCCGCCGAGGATGTCGAGGCTGTGCAGGGTCGCGGCCACGTCGCCGTCGAGGTCGGTGACGATGCATTCCGTCCCGGAACCGGCCGCGAGTTCCAGAAGCCGCCCGATCACCATGGCGACGCTGTCGTCCACATACACGGTGTCCGAGAAGTCGAAGATGACGACCTCGTGCTGCTTTATGTCCAAGCCGATCACGCTGACCAGCCTGTGGGACGAGGCGACGCTCAGCGTTCCCCTCAGCGCCACCATGCCGACCCGGGCCGCAAGCGGGTCGACGTCCTTCAACGTCTCGTCGCCCTCGAAGAGCTTCGCCTCCAGCAACGGCACGGACACCACGTTGTCGAGCTCCAGCTGTTCCAGCCGCCGGGCGTGTACCATTCCCCCGGCGATCAGCCCGATGGCGACCGCCGTGATGAGGTCCACGAACACCGTGAGGCAGAGCGTTGTCAGCATCACGACCAGGTGTTCGCGCCGAAGCCGGTGAAGCCTCCCGAGCATGCGCCAGTCGATGATGTCCCAGCCGACCTTGACCAGCACGCCTGCCAATGCCGCGAGCGGAATCGGCTCGACGTACCGTCCGAGGCCCAGCACCAGGGCAAGCAAGAGAAGTGCGCGCACGACGCCCGACACCGGCGTCGATCCTCCGGAGCGGATGTTGACGACCGTGCCCATGGTAGCTCCCGCGCCGGGGAGCGCGCCGATCAGCCCGGCGGCCATGTTGCCGATGCCCTGGCCGACCAGCTCCCTGTCCGGGTCGTGACGGCTGCCGGTGATGGCGTCTGCCACAAGGGAGGTCAGCAGGCTGTCGACTGAGCCCAGCAGCGCAAGGATGATGGCCGGCGGCAACGCATGCAGCAGGAATCCGGCCGGCGGCAGGCCGATCTGCAGGGTCGGCAATCCGGTCGGGATCGGACCGATGACCGTAGCCTCGGTGAACCACAGCACGCCTAGGGCCGTTCCGGCGGCCAGCGCCGCGAGGGGACCCGGCGCGAACCGTGACAGCCTTTGCGGCCAGAGGAACCCCACGGCGAGCGTGGTCGCGCCGATGGCGAATGCGCCGGCGTCGATGCCGCTGACGGCTGCCGGGAGCGCACGTGCAGCGCCCATCGGCCCCCCCGTCGCGCCCGAGGCGCCAAGCAGCGGAAGCGACTGCATCAGGATGATGATGACGCCGATGCCGGACATGAAGCCGGACACGACGACATGAGGCGTGTAGGCCACGAAGCGGCCGATCTTCGAGACGCCCAGAAGGACCTGCAGGAAGCCTGCGAGGACAACGACCGTCAGAGCCTCGGCGAGGCTGGACGCATGGCTGGTGAGCACGACCGCCATCGCGACGGTCATGGGTGCCGTCGGACCGGATATCTGGGAGCGCGTACCGCCGAACACGGACGCGAAGAAGCCGACCGCGATCGCGCCGTAGAGCCCGGCAGCCGCACCCATCCCGGACGCGATGCCAAAGCCAAGGGCGACCGGCAGAGCCACCACCATGGAGGTGACGCCTCCGAAGAAGTCGCCGCGTAGCGTGTCGAGTTCGAGGCCGACGCGGTAGCGGCCCATCCCGTCAGGCCTCGTCCCGCGTTGCGGGGCGCGGGCATGGTCCGCGAAGGAGAACGCGTCCGCCGAGCGGCAGCGCGGGCTGGCGCTCGTGAAGGCTGATGGCGGGGAAGGCTGCGTTCCGCGCGGCCGCATCCGCCGGAGCCGGGCCGAGCGAAACAAACGCGGGAGAGCGCTCGTCCTCGCGAGCGAGCCGCCGCCAGCGCAGCAGCGTCCGCGGCCCCGGGCCTCGCACCTCGCAGTAGGCGGCGGCGGTGACGCCCTCCCGCTCGAAATTCTCGACGATCTCGCGCTACTCCTCGGCACTTCGGATAACGGGCTCTTCGGCGACCCGCGCCGGAACGTTCATGACAATCCCTCCTTGCCGAAAATATTGCGGCTCGAAGGTATCGGCCGAGCCAGACCCGATTCAACCTAAAATCGGGACGTCGTAAATTAGCCGCTTACGCGCTTGCGGAACACGAGCGTGATCCAGCCTTCAAAATCTATTTCATCCGTTTGAGCAAGTCCCTCTGAATCGCACGCCTCTCGCAGCCGACTTGATTCATTCGCCGCTATGCCGGATAGCACCGCGCGCGCGTCGAATGCCAATAGTTCGGAAGCGCGCGGTACGATGCTCAGTAACGGCTCCAGGAGGATGTTGGCCAGCAACAAATCATATGGCGAAGCGAGCAGATGCGTATCATGATTCATGCCGGCGCACTCGAAAACTGAGACCCGACGCTCGACGCGATTGTACTTAAGGTTCGATTTTGCGACTTCTACCGAATTAGGATCCAGATCGCTTGCGACGATTTTAGACGACGGCCAGATTTTCGCGGCCGAAATCGACAAAATTCCCGATCCGCAGCCTATGTCCGCGACTTTTTTCGGTTCGAATCCTCGATGGGCAAGAGATTCGAGGGCGCATATGCAGCCCTTGGTCGAGCCGTGCCTGCCAGTTCCGAATGCCATGCTGGAATCGATCACGATCGAATTTCTCTCGGCCGAATGGGAATCGATATATTCAGAGTTTCCGCGAATCGTAAATCGACCGGCGAGAACAGGCTTCGTTGCGCTGCGATATTTCCCGACCCAGTCGACGTCTCGAATTTCAATCAACTGAAATTCTTCGGCATCCATGCATGTTGACAAGAGGCTCAATCCCGCCGGATCGGGGCTAGCGGAGAAGTATGCCCCTACCTCCCATCGATCCGACATCTCTTGAAGAACCATGATCTCGGTTCCCAATGGAGGCGGCTGAATGTTTTCGAGCCCTTCGGCTAGGGTCCTCGCTTTGGCCTCGCCAGAGATTCTCGTCCAAGCATGGAAGCATCGCTTGCCATTGGCAACCATCGGCCGCAGCCGGATCAGCGGACCTGCTGCCTCAGCTTGAAGCTCGCGAGCCGCACGATACGCCGGTCCCTCGCATATCGCAGTATCCGAACGGATTTTTCGCGAGATATTGCTGATGGTAGTCTTCGGCAAAGTAAAATTCGGGAGCGGAGTCGATCTCTGTCGTTACCCGACCGTATCCGGCTTCGGCTAATGCTCCGGAATATTCTTCTAGGCTAGCCTGCGCCTGCATTAATTGCTCATCCCCGTATGCGTAAATTCCCGACCGGTACTGGGTGCCAAAATCATTTCCTTGGCGCATTCCCTGCGTCGGATCATGATTTTCCCAGAAAGCCCGAAGCAGCGACGAATACGAAACAGATTTGGGATCGAATGCCAGACGTACAACCTCGTTGTGCCCTGTCATGCCAGTGCAAACTTCCCGATATGTAGGATTCGGCGTAAACCCGCCCGCGTATCCTACCGCAGTTACCCAGACACCGCTGAACTGCCAAAAATATTTTTCAACGCCCCAAAAACAGCCCATTCCGAACATTGCAAGCTCCATACCCTCCGGAAACGGACCTGCGAGCGGCCGTCCGTTGACGAAATGGTTCAATGCGGTAGGCAAGGCGTCCGGGCGCCCCGGAAGAGCCGCGTCGGGCGCAGGCAACTTGAGTTTATTTCTGGCGAATAAGGCCATGTCAGCTTCCGTCGGACCAATCACAAATTGGAATATGGCGACCTTGGTGCCGCATGGCAAGCGTCGCGTCGAAAAATTGGCGCTAGTGTCGTTTCCCGCGAGAAATCATTTGCCGGATCGGAATACTTTGCTCAGAATCGTTTCGCGGCCCGGAGCCGGATGCCTTGGAATCAGCGCTGCGAGCACGACAGAAATAGCGGCCAGCGCGGCCGCGAATGTAAAAACCGTGCCGGGAGAAACGATCCACAGATAGCCGAGCAATGCCGGGAGAAATACAGCCGCGATATGGTTGATCGTAAATGCGACGGCGGCGGTAGGGGCGACATCTCCCGGATCCGCAATTTTCTGAAAATAGGTTCGAAGCGCAAACGCCAATGCAAAGAACAAATGGTCGAGTATGTATAAGGCTGCCGCAAGGACAACGCCCCACTCGAAATAATAGATTCCGCCGTAGGCGAGGAAAACTAGAGTCAATCCCGCATACTCGAATACTAGCACTCTGCGTTCTCCGAAAATAGTCACTGCTTTGCCCATAACGGGAGCAAAAGCCATGCTTGCCATGTAATTCAGCAAGAAAAGCGCCGTGACTTCATGAACTTCCAAGCCGAACCGCTCGACCATCATAAATGCCGCAAAAACAACGAAAATTTGCCGCCGGGCGCCCGAAATGAACTCCAAGGCGTAGAAAAGCCAGTATCTTCGCCGAAGAATGAGTTTTCGCCGCTGCGGATTGGGAGACTCGAATTGTCGGAATCCGATTGCGCAATAGAGCGCGATCAGCACCGTCGCGCCTCCACCGAGCAGATAAACAACATTGTAGGATAGATCCAGCGACTTCCAGCCGATCACGATTAGACCGTACGCCGCGAGCGAAGCGCCCGAACCAATGGCGACAATCCAGCCGAGCACGACGGGGGCTCGGGATTTATTGATCCACTGAAGCTGAAGCGACTGATTTACGGCCTCGAAATAGTGGAATCCGATCGAGGCGACCAACGTCGTCAACAGCAATCCTTGAAAGCTCGGAAACCATGCGACCACGGCCGTCGCCGCACCTAGGGTTGAAAGCGCAAGAAGCGCGAGAACCTGTTCCCGCAGAACAAGGAGCAGCACAATGACTCCAACGGCCAGAAATCCCGGAATTTCTCGAACGGTATGCAGCCAGCCAATGCCAACGCCGTCGAAAGATGCGGCTTCAATCACGAAGTTGTTTAGCAGCGCCGACCAAGTGGAGAACGACAGAGGCATGGCCGCTGCCATTAGGAAAAGAAAAAAGACCGGTTTCCGCCAGAACGGAAAACCGTCCGCTTCCGACAATGCCACTTGGCTACTGAAAACCGTCATCGGTACTGCTTGTCTAGTCTAGCCGTTCTATACGGCTTGGGAGTGACAAGGACAGTTTGCGCTCCTTATCTCGGGCGGACAATTTAGCCGCCCGAATCGTTCATTTCAGCGAAAATTCGGAAATTTAATTTTTCGCATAGAACTCGACGACGAGGTTAGGCTCCATATTTACTGCGTACGGTACACCGGAGAGCTGAGGACGACGCAGTAATTCCGCCGTCATTTTATCGTAATCGACCGAAATATAGTCGGGAGTATCGCGCTCGCGAAGGTCGATCGCTTCCAGCACTAGTATCATCTGGCGAGATTTTTCGCGAATTTGAACGATGTCGCCTTCATTCAAGCGAAACGACGGAATGTTCACGCGCTTTCCATTGACTGTCACGTGGCCGTGGTTGACGAACTGGCGGGCGGCAAAAACCGTAGGAACGAATTTTGCTCGGTAGACGAAAGCATCCAGCCTGCTCTCCAGCAATCCAATCAGATTTTCGCCTGTATCTCCCTTCAAGCGCTCGGCTTCGGCGAAAATTCGACGGAACTGCTTTTCCGTAAGATCGCCGTAGTGCCCCTTTAGCTTTTGCTTTGCGCGCAACTGCAGTCCGAAGTCCGAGAGCTTGCCCTTGCGGCGCTGGCCGTGTTGGCCCGGTCCGTACTGTCTGCGGTTGACGGGCGAAGCGGGACGGCCCCAAATGTTTTCGCCCATGCGGCGATCGATCTTGTGCTTGGCAGACGTGCGTTTCGTCACGGCTGTTCTCCTTCCTTGTTCGAAGGGCGTTGTCCTCTCCCCGCGAGTTGACCGGGGCGACAGGGTTCTCCTCGCGGAGTCCTCCAACACCAAGTAGCATTAGCAGGCATTCGGCCAGCGTGCCTCCTTAAATCCACCTAACCGCAGTCGTCAACCGCAAATTCCGTATTTGCCTTCAATTTTCTGCCCAATTCGCCTGGCGGCGGATTTTTCCCGAACTGCAATCGATTGCGCGTTCAGCGCGACCAATTCTATGATCGTCTGGCACCGTCAATCGCTTTTTCCCAGGCTATTCGCTCGACGCTTACCAATTTCCGAAGAATCCTCTGCAGTTCTCGCTCGAGCGCAGGCCAAAACTGTATTTGATGATTTCGGCGGCGATGGACATCGGCTGTTTGACCATCCTGCACCTCGCGCTAGGAATTCGCACCGAAACCGGATTTGTTGAACCGGTATCTATCCTGGGTGGGCTCAATTTCAATATCGAAACATTTTCGACACTTGGATATGGAGACCTCCTACCGGCATGGCCGCATCGCAAGCATCGGCAGAGTACTCGCATTCGGGATTGACAATAGGCCTCGGCGTGAACGGCTTCAAACCTTCAACTCTCGGGACCGACAATCAGGACAAGACGAGGCAAGGAAACGCCTGGCAAAGAATCGTCGCTACTACCGTTGAAATCACGATGAATTTAAAGAGTCGACTGAAAGTTGGGCCAAGATCCTCCCGCCGATACTCTTACTCGAATTTTCCCGATTCTAACTCCATCTTGTTCCGACGAGCATTATTCCCTGGGATCCCGAGGCCGCCAATGGTCTGGACTACAACTTCGTGTCACTTCGAGTAACACGCAAATTCCATCATTTGTCGGTCCGGGCGAGCGAATACCCGAATTTTATTTGGCCGCTGCGGCCTTTTGCGCATTCAGGCGAAGAAAGCCCTGCCAGCGTATGTTCATTCTGAAGCATCGCAACCAAGCACGACGTTCGTCCCGCGGCAACCGGTGCCTGCCCGTGTCGATGGCGGAATAAAAGCGTCGACACGCCGGGAGGCAGTTGGTCGGCCGGCGACTTGTCGGGTTAGCGACTGCCTTGGGACGGCGGCGGAAATCTACGAGCCGCACGAGAGGCGGCGGAAAGCTTGCCACGCATGGAATAGGCCATCTTCCGCAAAAGATTCCGCGCCGATCGATGCGCAGCGCTTGATGCCTCAACCAACGCGCCACGTTTCGCTTCATGAACTCATTGCAGCGCGACCCCGCTAGGAATTCCGAGACGCATTCACTAGTTCGAGGGCGAAGAGTCGAATTTCGGCGCATGAAACTTGGCAAAGCGAAATGATAGGAGCAAAGTGCCGATCGCAATCGCCCTACCATGCCTGATCTGGAACTTGTTCAAAAAAAAATCAGGCGAAACGCTGCAAAGCGACGGCAAGCGAACGCGAGAATCTTCGCGCCAGTTAATTTTGTGCCGCGGGCGCGGGCGCGGTTATTCGGTTGCCAGAAAGCGTAGCGGCTCAACGACTTAACGAAACGAGAGTTAAGTATGCCTTGCAACTTGCGGCATGAAAAGAGCTTCGCTGCGTACGGTGAATCTTGCCTCGCAACACGGCCTTGCCGGGTCGCTAGCGCAGATAGTCAAGCCACGGCTGCTGTACTGAAATCATATGATCGACCAGCGTCGGCGCCACCTTGGACCGAGAAACCACCGGATCGACCAAAACAGCTTGAACAACAAGTTCACGGCTTTGTTCAAGAATTGCGCTGGCGACGAGGTCGTGGATTCCGATCTGGTTCGTGAGCAAGCCCCGAACGCCAGCAGGAAGTTGCACAGGTATTCCGCTAATTCCGTTAGAATCAACGATTGCAGGAACCTCGACGGCTATCCAATCAGGCAAATTCTCGATAAATCCCGAATTGGGGATATTGACCGCCGCCTCCTCGTACGCGCATCCGGTTAGCATGGCCTCCATGACCGGAACCATGCGTTCGCTTGCCTCGTTTTTGATGGCCGGTTCCACCGATCCAAGATAGTCGCGGTAGTAGGTAAAAAAATCGAGAATCCCGCGATGGTCCGAAACTTGGTACGCCCAGGCGATATACTCTCCAAAATGGCTGTCCGTGGTGATCGGAAGCACGCCGAACCGCTCTAGGACTTCGCGAAAGAGCCACCTATCGGACCATTCGCGCACGTTTTCCGTGTGATCGAATTCAATACTCATCCAGCCTTCGGTCGCGATGGAGGAACCGTCGTGGCGCGTGGCCGCGAGAATCTCCGAGTAGCCCGGCAGCCTGGAAAAATAGCCCGGGGCTCTTTCGAGCACGTCCGGATAGGCGTCCTTGCCGCTATCTACGTATTTTACTTCCGCTAGTACTGAAAAATGATTAAGCCCTGCCGCGCGATAGCGAATGTTGCTTCTTGGCTGGCTCAGCATGGGCGGCAAATGGCGTTCAAGCGAGGCGATTTCATGGCACAAGCCTACAAAATGGAGTTGCGGAAATTTTCGGTGCACTGTTGTGCAGATCCGGCTCATCGGATTTGAAAAGTTGAAAATCGTGGCGTCCGGAGCGATTTCGGCAACCTTGCCGCAAATCTCAAGGATCGGCGGTATTATTCGCAGCGCATGGAACAGGCCGCCCGGGCCGCCGTTTTCGCCATATACCTGCGCGATGCCGTACTGCAGTGGAATCTTCCAGTCCATTTCCCAGAGCTTGAAGCGGTCGCCGACTTCAATCATGACCACTACAAATCGGGCACCCTTTAGCGCGCCTGCCAGGTCGCCATCTACCGAAATCGTAAAATCGAGGCCGTTTGCATCAATGTAGTCTTGGGCCAGCTTTCGGGTTTTCTCGACCGCATCCGGGTTGATGTCGTTGAATACGATTTCGGATCCTTCCAATTCCTCGCTTCGGAAAATGTCGCCGAGCAGTTGGGCTCCAAACTGCAGGCTGCCGGCACCTATTAGGACAATTCTTGTCATGTTTACTTCTCTCCAAGACCACGCATTCTAACCTTGTATACTAGGCAGTTGGGATTCGTAGAAACCGCGCTGCCGGTTGGCACCAAACGTCGACGGCGCCCAATTGATCACTTTTGATCCATTTTGCCAGCGCATTCATTCCAGTTTGCCCGATTCCGGCAATTCCGAAATACGCCACGCGCTTCTTCCGCAAGAGGCCTTAGGCAGAAAATTGAATTCGTTCCATAGTCTTCGGATTGCAAGGCATCTCGCGAACAAACATGCTCGGCATCGGCTACCTCAGCACTCCCTTTGCAGGCGCCGCCAGGCGATTCAGCAAATAGGCCGGACAATGCCACAAAAATCGCTGAAACTCGATTATTGCAATGTCCGGCAAGTTTATCGGCCTGCTCGACCGAAACAACCCTCTGCACGCATTTCGAATGTCCCAAATACATTTCGTTTTCCTGCTCGTATTTTATACTATTGAGGTTTCGCTTAACTGAAATCGAAGCAGCTTGCCTGTTCCTTAGAACGGATTCGAAGCGGACTTACGATTCAATATCCATTCGTCAAGTAGGAAATCGCACGCAGAACGGGCAGCCATTATACAGCCGGAGTCTTGTTGCCGAAGTCCGCCTGAGCGCAGCATCGCGGTCCCGAGGAAATTATCGATGAAGAATTTGCAGCCCGGTTCCATTCTCGCGATTTGACGCGCGTCCGGTTCCGACTTCGATTGCTGCAGCGCGGAAGTCGCCACTTTTCGCCGAATGGAAAAACCCCTCGGCAGGCCAAGTTACGAGTTGACATCATCCAAAGCGCTTTGGTAAGGAATTGGAATCCATTTGAAGTGCGGAAACCACCGAAAGGAACATCATGAATAAATCACTATATGCTAGCGCCGCGGCGCTAGCAATTGCTTCGGGGCCGGCAACGGCGGAGCAATTGACCGTGTTTGGACCCTGGCTCGGGCCGGACCAAGCCAATGTGGAGGTCGTACTTGCAGCATTCGCCGAGGCTTCGGGACACGATGTGCGTTATGTTGGCTCGGACAGTTTCGAACAGCAGATAGTCGTGGACGCCGAAGCGGGCTCCGCGCCAAACATTGCCGTTTACCCGCAGCCGGGGCTTGCGGCGGATATGGCATCCCGCGGCTTTCTAACGCCCTTGGAAGAAGGCACGGGCGACTGGATCAGAGAAAATTATGCGGCCGGTCAGTCCTGGGTAGATCTTGGCACATACGCCGACGAAAACGGCAATGATCAGCTATTTGGCTTCTTCTACAAGGTCGATGTGAAATCGCTGGTTTGGTACAGCCCTGAAAATTTTGAAGATGCCGGCTATGAAATCCCGGCTACAATGGAAGAGCTTAAGGCATTGGGCGACCTGATTGTCGCCGACGGCGAGACGCCTTGGTGTATCGGCCTAGGGTCGGGAGGCGCAACGGGTTGGCCGGCAACAGACTGGGTCGAGGACATGATGCTTCGGACGCAACCGCCTGACGTCTATGACCAGTGGGTTGCCAACGAGATTCCGTTTACTGACGAACGCATAGTGGGTGCGATCGAGGAATTCGGCTATTTTGCCCGAAACGATGACTATGTCGCCGGCGGGGCGGGCGTTGTAGCGTCAACCGATTTCCGCGACAGCCCGAAGGGTCTCTTCTCGTCGCCGCCGCAATGCTACCTGCATCGCCAGGCGTCTTTCATCCCGGCCTTTTTCCCGGAAGGGACCTCCGTGGGAGAGGACGCTGACTTCTTTTATTTCCCGGCCTACGAGGGCAAAGACCTTGGCAAGCCGGTACTAGGGGCCGGCACCGTTTGGGCGATCACCAACGAGAACCAAGCCGCCCACGATCTGATTGCCTTCCTGCAGACGCCTGAAGCGCATGAGATATGGATGGGCCTCAAGGGATTCCTTACTCCGCACAAGCATGTGGACTCGTCGAAATTCTCGGATCCGACGCTGGCGAAGATGAACGAAATTCTTCTTGGCGCAACGACTTTTCGCTTCGACGGCTCGGACCTGATGCCCGGCGGAGTTGGCGCCGGCAGCTTCTGGACCGGCATGGTCGACTATTCCGGCGGAAAATCTGCAGCGGATGTCGCCGCGGAAATCCAGGCTTCTTGGGACGCGCTCAAGTAAAACCGCAATTTGCCGCGGGGAAGTCCGGCCTTGCCGGTCTTCCCTCGTAACCTGGCATAGTCCGATGGCGCCTGCTCATTTGGGAGGTATCTAATGCATCCAGCATTGCAAGGACTGCTGACCATCATCATCGGCGTCGGCGGCTGTGTCGGGTATTTCTACTTTTCCAACCAATTCCTGGACAAGGTGCTGTTTCCGGCCCGGGGTCCGAACGCCGGCAGCAACATCAGCCGCGCAAACATGATTCGGCCGTGGCTTTTCCTGGGACCTGCGATCATCGCCTTGGGCCTCTATCTGGCCTATCCCGTGTTCGAGACGATCCGGTTGTCGTTAACCGAACGGGTACGGGACGACTATGCCTGGGTTGGTCTCGAGAATTATTCCCGAATGCTCGGAGAGCCGAAATTCTGGGAAGCTTTGAAAAACAATATGCTGTGGCTAATCATAGTACCCGCTGCTTCGACGGCATTCGGCCTTCTCGCAGCCCAGCTCACTGACCGGATTGGCTGGGGCAACGCTGCAAAGTCGCTGATATTCATGCCTATGGCGATCTCGTTCGTCGGCGCATCGGTGATCTGGAAGCTGGTTTACGACACCCGACCGGTCGAACAGCAGCAGATCGGCATATTGAATTGGATCTGGCTGAAGTTTGAAGGCGGTTTTTGGTCAGTTATCTTTTTGCAGATCGTTCCGGCGATTATCTTGCTCGCTTTCGCCGCATTGATTGCTTACGCTTGCTATAATTTCGCCAAGCCGCTTTGGAATAACCGGCGCACCGGCCCGGGACGCATCATGCCTGTACGAGTACTGGTTGCTGTCGGTGGAATTTGGCTCGTTTTCCTGTCCCTTGAGTCCCTTTTGTCGCTTTTCACGGATGAACTAGTCTTCGGAAAACCACAGACCTGGTTGACGGTACCGCTATGGAACAGCTTCTTCCTGATGATAGTGCTGATCTGGATCCAAACTGGCTTCGCCATGGTAATACTCTCGGCAGCTCTGCGCGGAATCCCGGAAGAAACAGTCGAGGCTGCTATCGTCGACGGGGCGAATCCGTTCCAGATATTTTTTAAAATCAAAGTACCGCAGATCATGGGCACTATCGTAGTGGTTTGGACGACGATCACGCTAGTGGTGCTAAAAGTCTTCGACATCGTCTTCGCGATGACGAACGGCCAGTGGGAAACTCAGGTGCTCGCCAACTACATGTTTGACAAGCTCTTCCGCGCCAATGACTGGGGAGTGGGGTCTGCGAGTGCAATGGTGATCATGCTTCTGGTTACTCCGATCCTGGTTTGGAACGTCTACAGCGCTCGGAAGGAGATGAAATAATGGATGGAATCGCCGGAAAGAAACCCGGCCTGGTCTGGGCGGTTCACATCTCGGTTTTCCTGCTGGTGCTTCTCTGGCTATTCCCGACTGTCGGGCTTCTTATCTCCTCATTTCGAACGGCTGACCAAATTTCGAATTCGGGCTGGTGGCGGTCCATGTTCCACACGGAGCAAAATTTCACCCTCCGCACGGCGCCGCCTTCAGAGCAGGTGCACGACGGCGGCCTTTACGTTATCGAAGGCAATCTATTTGGCGAAGGTAAAGATGCGGAGATCTCCGTATGGGGAATTTCGAGCCGCGAAATTTCGGCGTTTCAACCCGGCGATACGGCCGAACTTCGACGAGGCGGAGAAATCACGGTTCAGTCTAACGGCGACTATCGCCTGACCAATTTCGAAGCGTTTTCGGGCAGCAGGGGGCCGCGCGTATTCGCAACCGCGAAAACGCCGCCGGAATTTACGATGGCGAACTACGTAACGGTTCTAACGGGCGGTTCCTCCGACGGCGGCATGGCGAAGGCTTTCTTCAATACGCTAACCGTGGCGATTCCGGCAACAATTATCCCCATCCTCGTGGCAGCGTTTGCCGCGTACGCCCTAGCCTGGATGGAGTTTCCGGGACGGGCTCTGCTAATCGCCGCCGTAGTGGGCCTCTTAGTCGTACCGTTGCAGCTCGCTCTTATCCCGTTGCTGAAGCTTCACAACGGAATTGGCATCGGAAAGGGATACCTTGGTATTTGGCTGGCGCACACCGGCTTCGGCTTGCCTCTCGCAATTTATCTTCTGCGAAATTACATGGTCGGCCTGCCTAAAGATATCATCGAAAACTGCAAGGTCGACGGCGCCACCGACTTCCAAATTTTCACGAAGATCGTCCTCCCGCTGTCTTTCCCGGCCCTGGCTTCATTTGCGATTTTCCAGTTCCTGTGGACCTGGAACGACCTGCTGGTCGCGAAGGTATTCCTGATCGATGCCACGGGCGAGACGACGGTAATGACGAACCACATCGTAGAACTTCTCGGCACTCGAGGCGGCAACTGGGAGATCCTGGCAACGGCGGCATTCGTGTCGATCGCAGTTCCGCTTGTCGTGTTTTTCGCGATGCAGCGGTACCTAGTGCGCGGCCTCCTTGCCGGATCGGTGAAATAGCGGAAATCGAGGCAAATTGATCGATGAAGCTTATTTTCGGCGTATCGAACTGCCAGCCAGTCGATTCGGCAGGAGAATGCGACCGGCGCCGAATGAGGATACCGACCATGAGTCGCGGTGCATTTTTCAGATTCCCGAATGCGAAGCCCTTGCATGGGGAGTTAGCACGGAATCCAGTAGATCCGGCATTCGCGAAAGCAGTCGATTCTGGCTGGATGACGAATTTGCACGACGTCTTGGGCGCTTCTCGGAACTCGCGAAAGCTTCCGCGAAAAATAACTTGCGGGCCAATCGACGTGCCGGGCAATCCAACTTTCGATTGCCTGCCGCATTCGAAAGCCATGCATCGACGGCCCAGCTGTCTCGACTTCGCAAAACGGCTATTTGATATGATCATCGGCAGCCGGACCGAAACCGCCGACGCGGCTTTGGGTGTTCTTTGGCGAAGAAAATGCACCTTTAATGAAGCCAGGCGCATCCAAAGGCTCCGGATCCGCTTTATGATCAGAAAACACCATCTGCAATAGGAGACGAAATGGCCAACCTGAAGCTAACCGATGTTGGAAAGGCTTATGGCGGCACCGTCGAAGTATTGAAGAATGTCAATCTCGACATTGTCACAGGCGAGTTGATCGTCTTCGTCGGCCCGTCCGGCTGCGGCAAATCGACGCTATTGAGAATGATCGCCGGGCTTGAAAAGATCACCGGCGGCACGCTGGAAATCGACGGCGTGGTGGTAAACGACGTGCCGCCGTCCGAGCGCGGAATCGCTATGGTGTTCCAGTCCTATGCGCTTTACCCGCACATGACCGTATACGACAACATGGCCTTCGCACTTCGACTGGCTAAAAAGTCGGAGAGCGAGATTAATTCCGCGGTTCTCGCGGCTGCTGAAAAGCTGCAGTTGACCCAGTTCCTCGACCGCCTGCCCAAGGCGCTCTCCGGCGGCCAGCGCCAGCGAGTCGCGATTGGCCGATCAATTGTAAGAAATCCGAAGGTCTATCTTTTCGACGAACCGCTTTCCAACCTCGACGCGGCATTGCGCGTTGCTACGCGGATCGAAATCGCGCAGCTAAAGGAGCAAATGCCCGACTCCACAATGATTTACGTGACTCACGATCAAGTGGAGGCAATGACGCTTGCAAGCAGAATCGTAGTGCTTGCCAACAAGGGAATCGCGCAGGTCGGGTCGCCACTGGAACTCTACGAAAGACCGAATTCCGAATTTGTGGCGCAGTTCATTGGATCGCCGGCAATGAATCTTCTCTCGGGCGAAGTCGCGGCGACCGGGGAACAGACGACGATTCGTCTCGATAGCGGCGGTACAGCAATTTCGTCCGTTGCAACGCAGGAAGCCGACATGGGACTCAAGGTCAATGCCGGAATCAGACCGGAAGACTTCACCGAGACCGACGGCAATTACATTTTCCAAGGCAAAGTCGAGTTCGTCGAAGCTCTTGGCGAGGTAACGCTCCTGTATCTGGCATCCGAAACTGGAAATAACCAAATCCTGGCCAAGCTGCAGGGCATCCATCGAGACGTGCGCGGCAAGGTAGTTAAGCTTAGGGCAGATCCGGAAAAAGTTCATGTCTTCTCAAACGGCATTTCGCTTCGTCATCGGTAGCGAGGCACCGGGCTAAGGCATTGATTACATTGTCCAAGTACCTACTTCGCCATCGGCGTACCAAAAGAGAATTCCATTCATTGCGGTTTGGCATCCGACCGCCGCCGCGTTTCGGAACGGCTCATGCTCCCGATCACCAAGGCAGATGTCGCTTCTCCGCGACCGTTGGCGCGCGTACCGTCACCAAACAGTTTGTTAGGTCTTCCGGTGTTTCGATTATTCGCTGCAAAGGATGCTACATTCGGAATGGCACTTCTTCAACGGCACCGGCAAGAATATGCGGCGATTTTGATGCAATTCATCCACGATTGAACCAATCCGGCAATACGCGTCTTTCCGGTATCGCGTACCACGCCCCTGCCGCCATACTGGAAACGAATACCTAATGGCTGCGTTTCTTGCCCTTGGCTTTCGCGGATTTTCGCGGTGGTTGAATCAATTTTCGAATTGAGGTCGCAAAAAAATTGAACGTTGAGATGAATTTGCAAATTCGTTCCAGCAATCAATCGAAATCCGTCATTTGCGATTTTTAGCGAAATGAACCTCAAGCAGCTTTCTGAGACTCTCGGGCTCTCCCAAACGACAGTCAGCCGCGCGCTGAACGGCTATCCCGAGGTCAGCCAGCAAACCCGATCGCGAGTCCTTCAGGCAGCGCGGCAATATAACTACAGGCCGAATGCTTTCGCAACACGGCTTGCGACCGGGCGATCGAAGGCGATCGGCCATGTCGTGCCGGTGTCATCGAAGCGTGAAATCGTAAACCCGATATTTTTCGACTTTGTCGCCGGCGCCGGCGAAACGTACACCAGCAGGGGCTACGAAATGCTCCTGACGGTCGTGAATGATATGGAATTGGAAAATGCCTACCGAACTATGGCGCAGAAATCCTCCGTTGACGGAATAATTTTGCAAGCGCCGCACATTTCCGATCCGCGCATCGAAATTTTGAACGAAATCGGGCTTCCGTTCGTGGTTCACGGACGCTCCTCAAGGGAACAGACAGACTATTCCTGGGTCGACATTAACAATCGCAGCGCATTCCGCAGGGCGACCGACTACCTTCTGGATCTGGAACATCGCCGAATTGGCCTTATCAACGGGCTGGAAATCCTGAACTTTGCTCACCGCAGGCGACTAGGCTACGAAGAGGCCCTGCTTCAAAGGGGAGTGCGCCCTGATCCCGACTTGATGCGTTCGGGCGACATGACCGAACCGTACGGGCGCGATTCGGTTCACGAAATGATAGGGCTGCCCGACCCGCCGACAGCGTTTGTGGTGTCATCGATCCTGCCCGCCATCGGAGCGCGGCGCGCAGTCCAGGAACTAGGCCTCCGTCTCGGCCGAGACATTTCAATCGTGATCCACGATGACGTTCTGTCTTATTTGGGGAATTCCGGCGAAATCCCAATGTTCACCGCCACAAGGTCTTCCGTGCGGGATGCCGGACGCCGCTGTTCGGAACTGTTGATCGACATTATAGAAAAGCCTGAATTATCGCCGATCCAGGAATTGTGGGAAGTCGACCTTGTCGAAGGCGCCTCTACAGGTCCGGGCCCCGGTAGAATCTAAATACCCGCATCTTCGCTCGCGCGGCCGGCCTGAAATCTTAAACCGGAACTTAAACCAAATCCGATATGGAACGGTTGCGAGCATCCCGTCGCCGGGATTCGGATATCGCGGCGGAGCGGCTTTCATGTGGACATTTGCCGCCAAATGATATCGGGGTCCGCTGTTGACATGCCAATATCGCGCAACGATCAAGATGAAAGCCTGCGAAACTTTGGATGACAGGACGGGGTTGCGCGTATCGGCGGGCACTGGGATCAAGCGCGATTCGCGTCTGCCCTCGCAGAGGCGGAAGCCGGCGACCGTCTTGTCGCAACGCGTCGAATTTGCCCTGAACTTCTTGATTTTGCAGAGAAATTCTCGATCTGGCGCCGCCATTTGCACATCTCAATGTCGCAGCTGCGCTTGGCATTCCTGTTGAATTCGAAGTTTTCGCCGCCGCGCGCTTCTAGCTTCTCAATCAGCCTCTCGGAATCGAAGGCCTTGTCGCCGATCAGGGCTCCGATTTCCAGGCCGCCCGGCAGAGGCGGCAAGCCCGCCGGATCTTGCGTCTGCCCGGGAACCAGCTAAAAACGGGCCAGATAGCCCAGGGGGTCGACAAGTGCCGCGATCTTTGTCGCCGGGCCTCCCCGGGATCTTCCGATCGCCTGCGCCGCAAAGCCCCCTTTTCCGCCCGAAGCCTTCGTGCGCGCCCGGACCGCGGTGCCGTCTACCTGCGCCAATCGAGGTAGAACGAACCGGACATCTCCTTGAAAACGCCTTCGAAAACCCGTTCCCGGCCCGGCGCCGAAAGCGAACGAAAACGCTGATCCGGTTGCCGAGTTCCGATGGAAAGTCACGACGCGGCGATCCGGTTCGAACCCGCCGGACCGCCGCTTCCAAAATCAAGCTGCTGTCGGCCGCCGTCCTTCCCAGCGAGCCCCCGCCTGCCGGGAAGCATGTCCTTGATCCCGTTCCACGCTCTCTGTCGGCCGGGACAAACCCGCCGGTTTTCGCGAATATGCCTAAATTTTCCTGCTTCGATTCGTGCCTTATCGGCATATCCTTGTGAAAAAAAGACGAACTCGATGCGTCGAATCAAGCCCTATCGTCAGCTGGCCCCGGATGTTCTTCCCCTTTCGTCATTTACGAGCGGTATACGCAGGCCCGGCCATCAAACTGAATTTCAAATACTCTCAAATCGGGGCTCTTGCCGGCGGAATCGGGCGGCGGCAGACCGTCCTCCACCATTCCGCTGGTTCGTTCGGTCAGCCGGCGATGCCGTCGCGGAACCATCTACGGTTTTGGGTTCCGCCAGGGCGAGGATGGTTGGGTCCGGTTGTCTGCTCAACTCCATCTCACGCTGAACGAACAGGTACATTCTTGCGGTGTTCGGGTTCGGTTTGAAGGAGCGCCGACCGGCCCAAAATTACGCGTTGATCTTGACGACCGAGCGTCGCGTTGGCGGAGGGCCACGACCTCTGACGACGGCACAGAACTCGAATGGGTAACCCAATGTGCGATCGAATGACTATCGCGGCCGGATTTTTCATCGCCGCACTTCCAGCGCCAATCGCGGCGGGTAGCCGATGCGGGCCGCTTTAGCGACATGTATCGCTCGACGATGATTCGGTTATCTTCTTTGCGGGCTTGCACGTGATCTTCCCGCGCGACCAGAACTCCGCATTGGACCGGCCTACCTAGCTATTCCAGGCGAATTGCTTTTTCCGGGGAGATGGCTGCGAGCCAGTTGAACGCCCGCGAGAGAGAGCGGCGAGCCACGCCCATTACTTTTGGCGCTCGGGCTAAGATCAAACCGAGCGGCCCCGGGCCGTTCTCCCGGATACTGCGACAGGGACGCAAGGGATTGCTCATCGCCGCGTTGCGGCCTCCAGGTAATGGTAATCGATCAAATCAACGTCGTAGACATCGCCATCTTCGAAAAGGAAGACTGTGCGCCGATTGCCGGAAATGGAGATGCTCCCGTGCCCTTTCGGGTCGCCGTTCACCGGGTGAAACCGGTATCCGGGCGAGTCGAGGTCGGACGGCGCGAGGGGATCGACTTAGCGGTCTTTCTCTTGGCACGGCATCGACGAATTTTCGCCCAAGGAACGACCCTACCTGCCAGCCGAACGCGAAAGCGGGCAAGCGCAATCCGATTGGAACGCGCTATCAACTGGAGCAGGAAGCCCCGCAGTCGGCGCCGCGCATGGCGGGCCCGGCATCACCTTTAGGCTAGGTAAGCAACCGGACAGGGACATAAGGCAGCGCGGCTTACAGCCACCATCAGCTCCGCGCGGCGCGCCTGCAAAGGTTCGAGGCGCCGTCCAGGCCAACGCGAACGCGATTCGTCCCTGGACCGCGGAATTGCGGCATGTTGAATCTCTCTGGCGAACCGCTCTTGCTGCGTTTAGCCGACTGCGAAGTCAAAGCGGAAATCTTCTCGCGCCGCTGGCCCATTCGATTCAAATTCGCGCCGAGGCATTTCCAAACCAGGGCGATCAACCGTTGGGCGATGGCGGAACGCGAGAGCCCTCGGGTGATTCCGAAGTTTCCTCCAGTTCGTTCAACATTACGACGTCGCAGTTCAACCGGCATGCTCTTAAAAGGCCAAATGACGAGGCCGGAATTGAAGCCTCGGTCGGAGCGGCCCTGACCACTATCCGGCTGCCGCCGCGCCAAGCGGCATTCTTCGTATGACAGGAACCTTCCCGTATCGAATAGGATAGCGCACCCCGCAACCGTTGCAATGGGACGGGGCGGTTCGCTAGGCGGCAACTATTCAAGCGATTAATTCTCGTATAGTCAGTTGTGAATCCGATTCCCATGATGCTAATTGACGCGCATCGGTCGGGTGAGGAACCCGCGAACGTGCGGATTCCGGCGACATCTACAATATCAGCGGTAGAATCGGTTGAGGATGCAGTGATCAACTCCCGAGTCACCACCGAAGACATGGCACCGCCGGGTCCGGGCGGCAAGGTCTGCAGAGCGCAGGACCACCGGGAGTTTGTCGAAGTCACGCGGCGATACGGCCGATGCGATTGAATTCGGTTCGGATGTCCGAAGGCTCGCCCGAAGAATGCGAGAGCCGAATCAATCTAGTCAAACTTTGCGTCGGCGCGCATTCGGTTCAGGATTTGGAAATTTGGCAAAAAAGGCGATTCAGCGATGCGCCTCCGTTCCATCTTACGAGAATGCGGCCCAAAAGAGCAGACGACGTATTGAACGGCGGCTCATTATATTGGGTCATCGACGGGTTCATTCAGGCGCGGCAGCGCGTCGTCGGACTAGACTATCGAATGTGCAATGATGGAATTCGCAGATGCGCCATAGTCTTCGATGGAAATATCATTCGTACGCTTCGCCAGCCTAGAAGGCCGTTTCAAGGCTGGCGATACCTTAAGCCGCAGGATAGCCCGGCGGATATTTGCTCTTCGAATGTCCGCGACGATGCCTTGCCCGACCATCTTGACGCGCAACTCGATTCAATCGGTGTCGTTCGTCCCCGTCTCCCAAATATCGAAACGTAGGCGGAATTTTCCTTCGATATCCGAAAGGGTCTTGCGATCGTGCGGCTCGAGATCGGCGGCCCTGGACAAAAATAGCGCCGCTTCCGAGCGCAGGACTAGTCCATCGTCAAGCCGTTTGAGTCCGTTGACTTCCAGCGTGCGACCGGTTGACGAAATATCCGCGATAGCTTCCGCCGCGCCATTCGCAACGGTTCCTTCCGTGGCGCCGCGGCTGTCGACCAGCTGGTAGTCGGCAACCCCGACCTCGCTTAGAAATTCCCGCACGAGGCGGTGGTATTTGGTTGCAATTCTTAGCCTTCGGCCGTGAACCCGGCGAAACTGAGCTGCGACCGCGTCAAGATCGTCCAAACTGTCGACATCGATCCAAGCCGCCGGCACGGCAACGACAAGATCCGCAAATCCGAAGCCAAGGCGCGCGATCTCGCCGACTTTCGACGGCCAATCCGGCAAGTTTTCGCGAACTACGTCGATTCCCGTCACGCCGACGTGGATTCGACCGGAGGCGAGATCGCGCGGAATTTCTCCGGCGGAAAGGAAAAAAACCTCGATTCCTTCGATGCCTTCCGCCTCGCCCGAATAGCCTCGCTCGCCCCCAACCCCGCCTATTCTCAATCCCCTGGAATGGAACCAGTCAACGGTTCCCTCCTGGAGCCTGCCCTTCGACGGCAGGCCAAGCCTTACAGCCATCAGCCCCGCAACTCCTGTTCCCGCACGATAGCCGGACGAACGATTGCACCTACGGCGGGAATCTCTTTGCCTTTGCTGATAATTCGCGTCAGCGCGCCGTACCGACCTCCGGATGCCGCAAAGGGCTGATTGGATCGCGCCGGAGAATAAAACCCGAATACGAACCCGTCGTAATATTCCAGCATCGTTCTCCCGAAACTGGAATCGAAATCCAGCGAGTCTACGTCAACTCCGCAACTTTCCAATTGCCCCAGCCTTTCCGACATTTTGTCGAGAACGGGCTTTATTCCGGGCAAATCGCTCTCAAGCCGCCGCAGTTTTTCGTAAGCGTCCGTAGAAGTCCCGCGCTGCCGCTGCAGGAATTCCAACGCTTCCACCTGCTTTTTTTCCAGCGGAGGAGTCGCCGCATCCTCCGAAAGGGCTTCGATCCTATCCTCGATTTCGGCGACAGTTCGTTCGCCAGCTAGCTGGCCTGCGGCTTCCACCAGTTCCGCTACAGGCCTTTGCTCGACCGAACGAAGCAGTTTTTCGCGAGCCGGAGAAATCGTTGCGCTGCTGAATCTCTCAAGCAGGGACCGGAACCGCGCGGGCCGCCAAATGTGGCGCAAAAGCGCACTTTTTCGCCTTGCCGCCGTATCTAGCCCCTCGACTGCCGCAATCAATATTCCCAAGTCTCCGGTCGCCGGACGGAACGCCGTTCCGCCAAGCGCATCCGAAACCAGCGCAAAGGCTTCCGCGTCGGCCCGAGCGGTATCAAACCTGCCCAAATCCTCGAATCCCACTTGCAGATACTCGGCGGGCCTCGGGACCGATCCCAACTGTCTTCGAAAAACCGTGCCCAAATAAACATAGCGCTGCCTGTCCGCTTTGGCGGACAAATGATACGTTGAAACGGGCACGGTAAAATCCGGTCGAAGCACAAGTTCGCCTCTATCCGGATCGTTCAAAACGAACGCGCGGGATCTGATATCCTCCCCGTACAAGTCCAGTAATGTTCCGGCCGGCTGTAGAATCTCGGTGTCGATCGAGATTCCTCCTGCCGCCTTGAAAAAAGAAAAAAGACGCTGGGCCTCGCGTTTGGTTCCCTCGGGCTGTCGCGGCACGAAGTCAGCGCCTGGTGTCATCGAGCAATCGTTTGATGGCGAACGCAAGCTGGCCTCTTTCAACTTCAAACTGCGATGGTCGAGACTTCCATTGCGCATGGGTTGCAGTCTTGGCGACTCGCGCGCCCGCGATTAAATCCTTGATTTGAACGATTCCCCGTTCGCGCTCTTGCGTGCCTTCGATCACTGCCGCGGGCGACCGGCGCTTGTCGGCGTATTTCAACTGCCTACCGAAACTACTCGCGTTGCCGAGATAAACTTCCGCGCGGATTCCCAATCGGCGGATTTCATCCGCCATTGCCTGGTAGCCCGACATGCACTCGCGATCCATAACGGTTATCAGGACGGGCCCGCGTTCGGACTGAACCCCGGCGGCCGATGCTCTTGCAGCAAGCACCGCCGAGAGCCTGTCGACGCCGATCGAAACTCCGGTCGCAGGCACTTCCTGGCCGGTAAACCGACGGACCAAGCCGTCGTAGCGACCTCCGCCCGCCACCGATCCAATGCGCGCGGCAGAGTTTAATTCTTCGTCGAGATTGGCAACCAGTTCCGCTTCGAAAACCGGTCCCGTGTAATATCCCAACCCTCTGACCACGGAAGGGTCAACCGCAAGCCGGCTTTCTCCGATTCCTTGCCCCGACAAAATATCGAGAATTGATAAAAGCTCTTCGATTCCCGCCGTGCCTTTCGGCGATCCGGCAACTGCGCGGCGCAATTCGGAGCATGTCGCGGCGTTGTCCTTTTGCCGAGCGCCCACGAAAGCCATAATCAGCTCGGCCTGGCCCGACGACAAGCCGGCTCCTTTCGTGAAATCGCCGCTATCGTCCTCGCGGCCATCTTGCAAGAGCTGGCGGACTCCGTCCGCGCCAACGCGATCAAGCTTGTCGATTGCGCGCAGAACGGTAGTTCGCTGGCGATAATCCTCGTTCCCCTCATCGGCTTCTGCAAGACCCGCAGTTTCAAGAACGCCGTCCAATATCTTCCTGTTGTTCAGGCGTAGCAGGTAGCGCCCCCGGCCAATGCCGATCGCCTCCAAGACAGACGCGGTTACGGCGCACATTTCGGCATCCGCCCCGGTGGCCGACGATCCGACCGTGTCCGCGTCGCATTGGTAGAACTGGCGGAAGCGGCCGGGGCCGGGCTTTTCGTTTCGCCATACCGGACCCATGGCGTAGCGGCGATAGGGGCTCGGCAGGTCGAAGCGATACTGGGCAGCCACCCTAGCGAGCGGCGCAGTCAAATCGTATCTCAGCGCCAGCCATTTCCCGTCGTCCTCCTCCCAGGCGAACACGCCCTCGTTCGGCCTTTCGGTATCGGGAAGGTATTTGCCGAGAGCTTCGACGGTCTCGACTGCGGGCGTCTCCAGCGGCTCAAACCCGAAGAGTTCGTAGACTTCGGCAATTGCCGCCAGCATGTCGCGCCGTACCGCTACTTGCTCGCCGAAATAATCCCTGAATCCCTTCGGCGTTTCCGCTTTCGGTCGTCGAATCGCCGATTTTTTCTTCGCCATAGAATTGATCTTTCCGTGCGGAGGGAATCAGTTGCTCTCTAGCCGAGTGCCTGCGCGCGGGCAAGAATCGCCGCGGCCCGCGCTACGCCGACGTTGCGCCGGCGAATTCTTCAACCTTCACGACGCCGTGTACGCCGGCCAATGCTCTTCTAACCTCTTTGTCTGTTCGAAACTCGCCTGGAATGGCAATATCCACATCGCAATTCAATTCACTGTCGACCGGGCTAAACAAGATTGCGCCCCGATTGCGGGCGGCGGGTTCCCGCAAGGACTGCACTCTTTCGAGAATGCGCTTAACATGCTCGGGCGCTTTCGAATCGTCGATGAAAATGCGAAAGTTGTTCACCCTTGCGTCGCTCCGTTCCGGAATTGCCTCGGCGCGAAGCGCGAACAGTCTTATTTGCCCGGACTCTTCCTTGACGTTGACTGTAAATATCGCGTGCCGCCCGATTTCGAGAACGCTCTCGCAGGCGTCGAGCGCTTCGCTGTACATTACGGCTTCGTAGTCTGCGGTTGCATCGGAAAGCTGTAGAAAGGCGTAGGCGTTGCCCTTGCCCGACTTGCGCCGCTGGATATTCGAAATAGTAGCCGCGATTTGTCCGCTCGTCTCGCTTCCCTGATTATTGACAGCGGCCTCGGTTATTTGGCGATAGTCCAGAATGCCCATGCTGGAAAGCAGTTGGGAATACGCTTCCAAGGGATGGCCCGAAAGATAGAAGCCGATCGCCGTCGCTTCCTCTCTGTATTTCTCTTCGTCCGACCAGGGTTTCGGCGCGGGAAGCGGCGGCGGCTCCAATTCCGCTTCCATATCGCCAAACAGCGACATCTGCGCGGACTCGCGCTCGTTTTTTATCGTAGCCGAATAGGAAATCAAGGTGTCGAGACTCGCGAGCACGGCGCGACGATTGTCGTTCAGTTCTTCGAACCCGCCAGCTTTGGCGAGGATTTCCAGCGACCGCTTGCCGATAGACTTGAGGTCCACCCGGCTCGCGAAATCGAACAAACTGACGAAAGGCTTGTCGCCGCGAGCGACTTCGATAGCCTTTACGGCTTCGATCCCTACGTTCTTGAGGCCGCCAAGCGCGTACGAGATTTTGCCGCTATCCGCGGCGAAATGCGAAGTCGAGCGGTTGACGCAAGGCCGTAGCAAATCAATTCCGAGACGATTTACTTCCTTGGCGTAATGATAAAGTTTGTCAGTGTCTCCAATATCGCAGTTCATGACCGCCGCCATGAATTCGACGGGATGGTGCGCCTTAAGCCAAGCTGTCTGATAGCTTACCAGAGCGTAGACCGCGGCATGCGACTTGTTGAACCCGTAGTCGGCAAATTTCGCCAGAAGCTCCCAAATCGAGTTCGCCTTGGATTTCGGAACGCCGTTTTTTTCGGATCCCTTTAGGAAATTCGGCCGCTCGGCATCCATTGCCGATTTGATTTTCTTGCCCATCGCCCGCCTGAGCAAATCTGCGCCGCCTAGCGAATAGCCGGCCAGCAGCTGGGCGATTTGCATGACCTGTTCCTGATAGACGATTATCCCCTGGGTTTCATCGAGAACGTGGTCGATTTTCGGATGAAGCTTTTTCCGCTTCGACTTGCCGTTCTTGACGTCGCAGTAGTCGGGGATGTTCTCCATTGGGCCGGGCCGGTAAAGCGCGACCAAAGCCACGATATCTTCCAGGCAGGTCGGATTCATCCTGCGTAGCGCATCCTTCATTCCGGCGCTTTCAACCTGGAATACGGCATCGGTGGCCGCCGATCCGTACAATTCAAAAGTTTTTTTGTCGTCTAGAGGGATCGCCGTTATGTCGATGCGTTCGCCGCTTTTCTCAATGAGCTTGACCGCATTGTGGATAACTGTGAGCGTTTTGCTGCCAAGTATGTCGAATTTTACCAATCCTGCGGCCTCCACCCATTTCATGTCAAACTGGGTCACCGGCATGTCCGACCTGGCATCCCGGTACAACGGGACCAATTCTTCAAGCGGCCGGTCGCCAATCACGACTCCGCCGGCATGCGTCGATGCGTTCCGTAGCAATCCTTCGATGCTCTGCGCGTGGTCGAGAAGGATATTGACGCTGGGATCTTCGCTCTCCTCTTTCGCTAGGGCCGGTTCCTTTCGCGCGGCGGCGATGGGAACATTTACAGCTCCCTCGCGCGGCAGGAGTTTCGCAAGACGGTCGACTTTCGAATAGGGCTGCTGCAGCACTCTGCCTACATCGCGAACGGCCGCCTTCGATTTCAGCGTTCCGTACGTGATTATCTGAGCGACGCGATCGGATCCGTACGTTTGCTGTATGTGGCGGATTACCTCGTCGCGCCTATCCATGCAGAAGTCTATATCGAAATCGGGCATGGACACTCTTTCGGGATTCAAGAATCGCTCGAACAGAAGCGAATACCGAATGGGATCGAGATCGGTTATCGTTAGCGAATACGCAACGAGCGACCCCGCTCCCGAACCTCTCCCGGGGCCAACCGGTATGTCCCTGCCTTTCGCCCATTTCACGAATTCGGCGACGATAAGGAAATAGCCCGGAAATCCCATCTTCTCGATTGTCTCCAGCTCAAATTCAAGGCGCTTCCAATATTCCTCTTCCGGCGCAGCCAATTCGATCTTGGCAAATCTTTCCTTTAGTCCCGCCTCCGCCTGGCGCCTTAATTCTACGATTTCATCTTCCGCGAATTTCGGAAGAATCGGCGCCTTCATTTTCGGGAAAAACGAGCACCGCCTCGCAATTTCCAAAGTGTTCTCAATTGCTTCAGGAATGTCCGCAAACAGATCGCACATTTCATCCTGCGACCTGAAGCAATGGGTAGGCGACAGGCGTCTTCTGTCGGTCTCTTGGTCAACGCAAGACTTCTCACCTATGCAAATCAGAACGTCATGCCATCCGAAATCGCTTTCTTCCGGGAAGAAGGTGTCGTTCGTGGCCACCAGAGGAAGATCGTTTCGATATGCGATTTCAACCATCCCGCGCTCGGTAGTTTTTTCGAGCTCGATTCGGTTTCCGCTACTATCGGCATGGCGCTGGATTTCCACGTAAAGCCTGTCGGGAAAAATCCGCGCCAGCCGGAGCGCCAGTTCGCCGGCCTCCTCGAACTGTCCGGCCGCGATCAGATACCCCAAGGGTCCCGTGCTTCCACCCGTCAGGCAAATCACACCTTCCGAACAGGCTTCGAGGTCCTCGATCCTAATGTTACAGATTTCGACTTCCAAACTCGTGTACATGCACGAATTCAACTTCAAGAGATTTCGATACCCCTCTTCGTTTTGTCCTAGAAGCACGATTTGCGGCAATCCGCCCAGGTTATTTTTAGGTTTGAATCCTTCAAATCGAAAACTGGCCTGCATTCCGGGAATTGGCTGGATGCCCTTTTCGGCCGCCTTTGTAGCGAATTCAATTGCGCAGAACATGTTGCCCGTGTCTGTGACGGCAACCGCCGGCATGCCATGCCTAGCGCACAACTCCGGAATCGTCCCCACGCGAACCGCCCCCTCCAGAAGCGAATACTCCGAGTGGAGTCGGAGGTGGACGAATCTAGGCTGTGAATCCATTCATTCTGATTAAATCGGGGTCGTGAAATAGAAAAGAATAAATTGGGAAATCACGCGGGAATGTTGCAAATTGCTTCGCATACGCCGCCTATTGACCGCTAACCGCTAGTCCGCAACCGTTCGTATTCTCTCCAATTTTCAAGGGCTGAATTGTTCATTTTGGGGCGCGTCTTTTGCGTTTAGGAATCAAACTCGCTTGATTCACTGCGATGCGGGGAGAGCGAAAAGACGCTTCCAGCCACATGCGTCCTCGGTCCGGCATTGGTCCCAATTTCCGCGAAGGAACCTGGAGAAGGCGTTCGGTTCAGCGGCCCCGGGAAGATACTCGAATGGGGATAGATTGCGGCCAGCGATCGTGGCGGCAACGTGGATTCAAGTCCTGGATCCGGCGCTGCCATCCCGGTCGGAAGCTTCGAGCGTGCGGACTCGTTACGCGAACGTTCTGTTCAACTCGTTGAGGGGCTTTGCCAGCGATTCGTGCAAGCGCGGCCATTTGTCGCGATCAATAGGATCCGTGCCGTCGAAGTAAACGACGACCCGGGCGAACTGCCTTTCGGGAAACTCTTTCCCTTTCAAGGCGCATCCAAGGTCGGCCTCGAACTTGGCGCGATCCTCTTCAAGAAGATGGAGGTTCGCCTCGCCATCTACTCAGCCAGAGTAAAGTCTTGCGCGAAATCGTTTTTTGAGGCGGACGACAACATCAGCAAGGTTAATCTCGCTCTGCCCGACGGATTAGGTCGTCCATGGCTGTGGCTGCGCTAGACGGCTGCCGGAAAACGGACCGATCTGCTTTTCGAGAGCTTCAGGGAACCTCTCCCAGTTTTTGCGCTGCGTCCGTTTCGGCGACGCGAGTTCGGTTTCGTCGTTTGCCCGTGCGGCCTGCACGGCGGGTCTCGGCAAGTCGTTCGGTCGAGACAGGAGGCTAATCTTCGGAGTTGGCTACGATTAGCCGATCTTCAAGAGTTCTGAAGCCAGCCCTGTTCGGTTAGTTGGTCTTCGACAGATTCTTTTGCAACCCAATCCGATCTCGGTTCAGAATCGCAGGGATGCCATCCCGCGGCGATATTCCGGCACAGTGGAGGCGCGATCCTGCACCAGCTGGATTACTGCTACGTTAGCCGGCCGCTGCCGGATCGCCCGAGCCGGGCGCGGTTACTGGATCGGGCTGGAGCATTCGATCGCGCCGAGCGGATGAGCGATCACATTCCGATCATGTGCGAATCCGACTAGATTCATGTATCATTTATTCGTTTCCGGGCGACCGATAGGGATAAGCGATGACGGCCGAACAGGAGTGGCGATCACTATCTTGTTCTCGCGTCGAAGAGTATCGAGATACTCAACTGCGCAATCGGTCTTTGTGCGAGTTTGCCACCGGAGGTGACTCTGAGTCTTTCCCTTTCGAAGCCGCGCAGCCCGCCCCGGACGAAATCGCCATTCACTTGTTATTGGTCAGGGGCGGCTTAGGGCTGCCCATCCATGGGCTAGGGATCCGCTGAGATGGGGACGCGAACAAGTGCTCGCAGAGAACAAGTTCGCAAAACTCGATATCTCCCGCTGTTCCGCCGGAAATCATAAGGGAAGCGAGGTGCGTTCGGGATGTTCGGACCCCATCAATTCAAGCACTTGCTGGTCGTGCTTAGGGACGCGGAGTGGAAGCGCCGTCAGTCTGCCTGGTGCCGGAAATATTGGAATACCTGGCCACAGCGGCTGATCGCGATGTTCTGGCAACCCTGCCGTGCTGCCCCGGCCGGACGTGTTTTCAATGGATCCGACGTACCGACCTAGCCGAACGGGTCTTGAATTGGCGGAAGTACGGCCTGATCGATTCCGCGGTCGCCGTCGCCAAATGGGAAGCCGGCTTGAACGGGTGCCCGCGGAAGAGCAGAATTTCCGAACTGTGCCTTTGAGGGGTGGCATTCAAAGGACAGACGACCTCGGCGGCGTTCACGCACTTTCAAAGGGACGGCTGGTTCAAGGAACGCAACTGCGAAAGTCGCTGGAACCGTTGGCTGACCTAAATCGACTACAGATATGCAAATTGACGGGCGGGCATCCATAGGGACGAATAATCGTTGCCCTTAGGGGTAGGCCCTGTCACGGTCCTCGCAGTAGTCGCCAACGACCCAAATGAAGCTCTGGATGTCGATTCGGTCGCCCGGCTAGAGGCTTGGCAATTCTCTTGCGGTCTTGTCCGCGAGGTCCAGAAGCGAGGAATGGACTTCGATTTCAAGCAGCGCCCGATAGACCGAGACGAACCGGTGTCCAGCTTTCACGGCGAAAGTTCTTCGTCGCTGCGGGTTTCAGGTACATACGTGCTTCGGGCCTCCGCAGGAACGGAAGGCAAGTTGCCACGGTCCACTTTACGCAGTCGTGAGGCCCGAGAACTCGGTTGATCTCGGATAGTATCGCCGCGTACGCGTCATCGGCGAACTAGTCCGCCGCCTTAACAAAAGCATCGGCGTCCCGGCAGCGCGGCACGTCGGCGACCGCGCCCTTCTCGAACCGGGACTGCATGTTCGTCGCTTGGAACACCGAGAGCACGGCCTAGCCCAATCCGCTACCGTACATGGCCTCGGCCAAGGACGCGGTAGCGTCGAGCTTTCTTTTGGCCTCCACCTTGTAGTCCCGTTCCCGAGATGAAAAGCCATCCGCGTGGATGCCATTGGGGAAGAACACTAGGAACCGCGACTGCGCACCGGTAAAGCCGAAAAATTTCGGGTCAGCCTTGCCTGCATCGTCGTGAATTTGCCGCCAGACTTCGTCGGCGTCCGTTCCATCGACACGTCTCTGGCCGTCGACCAAGCCGTAGAAGTAACCGGCCTTCTGGACGAGGCGCAACTTTCGTTTGCAAAGCGCGGCCTGCCGGACCGTTCGCGCGCTCCTGGCCAAGTCGCGTTTTCATTGTCGCGACGCCATCCTCAGTTACTGGTCCGGTCCCGATCGTACTGTAGATGCGCGGGCGGATACACGTTCTATGCCGAGTCGCATCGATTCGGCTTGCCCCCGACTGTAACAGTTACGGATTCTCGCAATCGAGGCTATAGTCGAAACAGAAATCGGAGAGCAGCGTCGAACGGAAAGTGACGCTTGCGCGTTGGCGGCACACATTTTTCCGGGCTCGGTTGATTCTCGCGATGTTGCCCTAGTATCCATGGGACGCGAATGCGAGCAACCATTACACTCGCGACTTGCGGAAGACAAAGGACTCCGATTTTTGGCTCCACCGACTCTCTGCGCCGCGGCGCGGACTTGAGTGAAAACGAGGTAGCCTTTAATTCATGTATTCGGGGCTACAACGTGGATTACGGCAATGTTTCCAAATCGACGAATGCCGTCGGCCATCCGATCAATTCCATTTCGCGGCGATTTTCTTCGAATATCTGCGGAAACTCCTTGACACTGCCAAACGCATTGTCGAGTTTCGACAGCTACTAGTTACTTGCGACAAAACTGGAAAGACAAGAAATTATGGTGTCGAAGCTGAGCGAGAATACGAAGGGCGTATTTGTTATTTCGGCGACTCCGTTTTGCCCTGACGGGTCGCTCGACCTCGATGGAACGGAGCAACTGCTGGATTTTTATGTTGGGTGCGGCGTCCATGGGATAACCATTCTGGGCGTTATGGGCGAAGCCAACAAGATGACAGATTCGGAATCGGCTGAATTCGCGGGTCGCGCTCTGCGTCATGTCGGTCAAAAATTGCCTGTAATTGTCGGCGTGACCCATTCCGCGCTCACGGCTTTGAAGGAGCTATCGCATTCAGTTATGGACATGGGCGCATCGGCCGTAATGCTGCAGCCGATATCCGGCTTGAAAAGCGACGACGCGCTATTTCGATACTTCGAGAAAGTGTTTGAAACGATTGGCCCGGGCATTCCCGTCGTCTATCAGGATTTCCCGCAGGCGAGCGCCGTCCACTTGTCTCCCGCCGCATGGTCCCGGATGGTAAACGCGTTTCCCGACCTTGTGATGCTTAAGCACGAGGCTTGCCCGGGACTTGCAAAACTCTCGAAGATTCGAGACATGGAGCGGCAGGGACTGCAGCGCCGAGTAAGTATACTAATCGGCAACAACGGCCTGTACTTTCCGCAGGAGCTTCATCGAGGAGCTGACGGCGCCATGACCGGGTTCGCCTTTCCGGATGTGCTCGTTAACGTCTATGCCCTTTTTTCTGATGGGCGCGCGGTCGAGGCGGAAGACCTCTTCGACCAATACTTGCCCCTGGTTCGACATGAGCAGCAAATCGGATTCGGGCTCCCTGTACGAAAGGAAATACTTAGGCGGAGAGGCGCACTGCGTCATGCGACCGCGCGCGAGCCCGTATACGGGCTGACGGAAATCGATATCGCCGAAATAGACCGATTTTTGGAAAGGGCGGAACGGAAGAATAGGTAGTTCCTGCAGCAATCCCGAGTTGCAGGAATGCTGCCTCGCCTCGCTAAGCGGAAACGCGACCACATCCGGGTCATGAAGCGGTTGCGCTGTTCCAGCATGGATATCCGATACCGATCGCTTCGAGACGACCTGAGCATCGTCCCGGATCGTGCATCGTGCAATCTGGCGGCAGGAACATGAACAGCACTTGGAGAATTCCTATATACACTAGTTCAAGCAAACAAATTTAGGCGCAAAAATAATCGCTAGCTACCTAGCGGCGCTGGGCTGTTGAAAATTTTACAAAGCGGGGCTTCGCAACCACCTAGACCGAAATTGGACCGAGGTCTTGGTCTGATACATCGCGAGGCAATGATTAAATGGGAGAATTTCGTGATTTCCTGGGCAGCAGGCAAGGCGCGCGGCCTCCTGATGCGGAAATCTGTTCGAGCACTTTTCGATAGAAGTTCAGAAAACTATGCCCATTGTTGTCCTGCCTTAGGGAGTAATCCGCGCCGGAGCGCGGCGACTCGATCGCGCTGCTCTTGTGGGCTCTCCCGTCGCGATCCTAGTTTCGGCGAATGCGCCACAGCAGGATCTTCGCTAAGGCGACCAGGAATTTTGCGCTCTCGAAAATCGGAACAAAAGGCGAGTGAACGGTCGAATTGCCCCGTCGCCGCGGGCGTCGATTGTCATTGCCGCTGGAACGTTCTCGCAAAGCATGCATGCCCTGTTGACATAGTAGCAATCGGTCGCTACATTGGCCGCATGAGATCCGTGGGCATCAAGGTTCTGAACAGCAAGCTTAGCGAATATGTTCGGCTTGCCTCTTCCGGCGAAAGGATTCTCGTGACAGACCGGGATCGGGTCGTAGCGGAACTCGGCCCGCTGAAAGAAACCCGAAGCCCCATCCTCGCCGATGCCTTCTTAGCCGACGCGGTACGGTCCGGCGTGCTGGTACCGCCTAGGCTGGCCGCCTCCGGACCGCCGCCTAAACCCGCGCCGGTCGCAACGTTAAACGAAATCTTGGCCGATCTGGACGAGAGCCGACGCGACCGGTGATCTATATCGACACGTCCGTCGCGCTCGCGCATCTTCTTGCCGAGGACCGCCAGCCTCATGGATCGCTCTGGAAGGAGACCCTGATTTCGAGCCGGCTGCTGGAATACGAGATATGGACTCCGCTACATGCGCGCGGGCTCGCGAGTACCTACGGCGAGGCGGCGCGCTGGCTAACCGGGCGAGTCGCGATGCTGGAGCTCTCCCCGTCGGTTCTGGCGCCGGCGCTGGATGCCTTTCCCGGCCCCGGCGAGCTACGGACGCTCGACGCCTTGCATTTGGCGTCGTGCGCGTATTTGGCCGAGCACGGGCAGGGGGTCATGCTCGCCAGTTATGACCGGCGGATGAACGCCGTCGCCCTCGCCATGGATATTCCGCTTTTTGACCTGGAACGTTCGCCAACTTCATGATCGTCGCGGCGCAGGAATTTTATTCATCGCGCCACTTTCCCAGCATGCCGAGCGCGAGAACTCTAAGTTTGCGGCCTCCTGCCGCGACGCGACGGTTGCAGGCCCAGCCTTGAATCTGCGCCACGTTATCCAGCACGATTTGAAGACGCGGCGGGGACTGTTCGAGATCGTGGCCGTCGAGGGAGAGATCAGCGAACTTCAATTCGACCTCAAGGGCACCGTGAAAGCTCTGTTCCCGACGGATGCTTGGCGAAGACGCCTCGCTGTATTTGGACCCCTGTCGAGAGCAGCGGTTCGGACGGCAGCCTGAACTAGTTTGATGAATTGTATTTTTCTTCGAAATCCGAACAAAAAAATAAGTTGCAACGCCGGTGTCGGTATCGGCCTAGCACTCGCGATGCGGCCGAATCAGTTGCGGGACCGAATGCGATGCTCTCGGCCGAATAGCGAATATTTTCGATTGGCGACCAACTTGCATTGAATTCAATCGCGTCGCTCGGATCCCTGCCTAACCCCGCATATGTCGCAGATCGCCAACATGTAGATGCGTATCATATCCAGGTAGTCATCGCGGTCGACACGCTCGTCGGGCATAGTATTGAATCGCCCGCCCGGGCCGCAAACGACTCCTTCCATCCCGCCCTCGACGTAGAGATGACCCGCGTCAGTTCCATAAAATCCCGGGGGCACGATCGTGCCCGTAGGCTGGGCTGAACCGCGAATTGACAGGTAAGCCTCGTTGATCGACCTTACAATTCGAGAGTCCTTCGCCACTTCGAACGCAGGCATGGTCGGCTTGCCGTCGCGCGTTTCGGTCCAGATTCTCGTCTTGAGACCCGGCAGTACCGCTTCCAATTCGTCAAGCACCTTGCGCATGTCGGCCACTGCCTGAGCCTCGGTCTGACCGGGACCGTAGCGGCCCGAACCCGAAAGATGCACGAAATCGGATACCTGGGGCGCGCGCCATTCGTGGAACTCGCGCGACAGCGCGCCTCGGATCGTGCCGACATGCACCCTGTTGATTAAGCGATGTTCTTCGGTAGGAGCATCGGAAAAGGTCAGATCCGATAGGGTCGGAACCAGCGCGCAGGCGGCCTTGATCGCATCGACGGCCTCCTCCCGTTTGGACATATGGCGCGTGATGCCTTCGAGTTCGATATGAAACACGAAGGCCGCGGCGTGCATCGTCAATGCCTGCAGATCCGTCGGTTCGGAATTTATGAAATAATCCGCGCGCACGCCTTGTTTCACCGCGGCTAGAGTTCCCACTCCTCCCTGCAGCTCGCCAACCACGTAGGTGAGGATTACGTCGCCCCGAGGGCGGAGGCCGGCCTCGATAAGCGAGCGCACGGCGCAAAGCGAGGCGGCATCGCCCGCCTTCATGTTGGACACGCCGATTCCGTAGATGAAGTCGTCGTCGACAAGCCCGCCCCACGGGTCTACGCTCCAGCCCTCGGTTACGGGGTTGGTGTCGAGATGACCATTGAAAAGGAGGCTTTTGCCTTCGCCCTTGCCGCGCCAAGTTCCGATGGCATTGACGCGACTCCCTTCGACCGGCTGCAACTCCGCGTCCAGCCCCATGCCTTGCATGATCTCGACCATGCGTTCGGCCAGCATCCGCTCGCCCGGGCTCTCAGAATAGCTTTTGTATTTGACCATTTCCGCCAGCGTGTCCAGGCAAGCGGTTTCGTCGATGTTTCGAGCAATTGCTAGTAGATCGATCATGCGGTCCTCGCCGGCTCCTCCGCCTTCACCGGAACCGGCACCGCGTCGAGCAGTTGCTTGGTGTAGGGATGGCGCCCGGATGCACTCGCCTGCGGCGTCTCGAACAGGTCGACTAGATCTCCATCCAGCATAACGGCAATTCGATGCGCGAGCTGGCGAACGAGATTTAGATCGTGGGTAATGAACAAGCAGGCGGTTCCGGTCTGCTGCTGCAGTTCGACGAGCAATCGCGCCACGGCAGCCTGCACGGAGACATCCAGGGAAGAAGTAATCTCGTCGCAGATTACGACCTGCGGCTCGGCGGCGAAGGCGCGGGCGATGGCAACGCGCTGTTTTTCGCCGCCGGAAAGCTCGTGCGGGTACCTGACGGCGTATTCCTCCGGCAGAAGCACGCTGCGAAGAAGCTTGCGAACTCGCTGCGACAGCTCGGATCGCGGCACCTGATCGTAGAGCTTTAGCGGACGGGACAGAATCTTTCCGATGGTCTGGCGCGGGTTCAAGGATGCGTCGGGATGCTGAAATACGATCTGCACGGAGCGCCGGTAATCGCGATCGATCTGACGGCGGCTGGAAAACGTCCGAGAATCGAATTCGACAGTGCCCTTAAAGTCCTGCAGGCCGGCCAGTGCCTTGGCTATTGTCGATTTGCCGGAACCGGATTCACCGACAATGCCCAGGATTTCCCCCGGGCGGACTCCAAACGAAACATCGCGCGCGCCTTGCACGACCTCGCGCTTGGGCTCAAGAAATCCTAGGATGCTTTTCTTGTCGCCATACCTTACGTTGATTCCGCTAAGGCTTAGCAGGTCGCTTTCCGCTTCGGGCGCCGAGGCCACGATTCGGCGATCGGGATGCGGAACCGCCGAGAGAAGCTGCCGAGTGTAGTCGTGCCGAGGGCGGACGAAGACTTCCTCGCAGGTGCCCCACTCGACGATCTCGCCGCTATCTATCATGGCAACGTCCTGCGCGACTCGTGATACCAGCCCGAGATCGTGCGAAATATACAGGGCCGTAACTCCGGTCTCGTCGTGCAAGTCGTCAAATAGATCCAAAATCTGCCGCGCCGTTATGATGTCGAGCGCGGTCGTAGGCTCGTCGAAAACGATTATCTCGGGATTGCAGGCAAAGGCCGTGGCGATCACGACGCGCTGCTTTTCGCCGCCCGAGGCCTCATGCGGATAGCGATGCATCATGTCGGCCGGACGGCTAATTCCGGTTCGGGCCAGCCAGGCCTCGCTTTCCTCGCGGGCTTCCTTCGGAGTTAGGCCGCGGTGGCGGGCCAGCACCTCGGCAACCTGGTCGCCTAGCCGCAGTACCGGGTTAAGCGAAGTTCCCGGATCCTGGAACACCATGCTGATCCTTCGACCGCGTAAATCCTGGACTTCCTCCAATGATTTTGTTCGTAGATCCTCGCCAAGCAGCGCGATCTCTCCCGAACGCTCGATTGCGTTGCCCGGCAGGTAGCGCATGATCGCCCAAGCAAGAGAGGTTTTTCCGGATCCTGATTCGCCGACTAGGCCCATCGTCCGACCCGGACGAATGGACAAAGAAACGTTTCGCAATACCTGGACCGGAGGGCCGTGGGGCGTGCCGTAGTCAAGCGTATAATTTCGAATATCGAGGACAGGTCCCTCGGAAGCGTTGTTGTCCTGCGCCGCCATCATCTTCGTCCTCTCGGAACGAACGCATCGCGCAGAGCATCGCCGAAGAGATTGAAGCCAAGAGCTGAAACCGCGATAGCAATTCCCGGTACCGCAACTACCCACGGAGAGCGATACATGTACTGCCGCGCCTCGGCTACCATGAGGCCCCATTCAGTGCTGGGCGGCTGAGCGCCTAGTCCAAGGAAGCCAAGAGTCGCTCCGATCATGATCGCGAAAGAGACGCGTATAGTCGCCTCGACGATTATCGGACCTATGGCGTTCGGTATGACTTCCTGGCTTATAATGTAGGCCTGGCTTTCGTCGCGGGCGACGGCCGCCATGACATATTCGCGAGTTCGAATCGAGAGAACCGAAGATCGGGCGATGCGCGCCATGCCAGGCGTGAATGCCACGGCGACGGCGAGCATCGCCTCTCCTGTCCCGCCGCCGAGAAAAGTAACGATAAGCAAGGTGAATAGAAGGTCGGGCACGGCGAGGAGCCCGTCGAGCGTCCGCATGATCACGCTGTCGACCCATCCGCCCAGAACGCCCGCGGTTACCCCGATGACGGAACCGGCGAAAACGCCGATTGCGGTTGCTCCGACGCCGAAGAGTATGGTTGAACTTGCGCCGGTCAGCAACCGCGACAGGATGTCGCGGCCAAACTGGTCGGTGCCGAGCCAGTGCGCCTTGGACGGGCCCGTCAGCCGAACGGCGGGATGGAAAGCCTGCGGGTCGTAGGGAGCCAGCACGGTCCCGAATACGACCGCCAGTGCAACAACGGTCAGCAGGACAATTCCGACCAGACCTGTCGGACTGCGGACTAGTTCACTCATACCGAACCCTAGGGTCGATAGCCGCGATCACCAGGTCCGAAAGCAGGTTCGAAAGAGCATAGACCATGGCCAGCAAAAGAGTGATGGCCTGAATCACCGGCAAGTCCCGGTTTTCGAGCGCCAAAATCAGCAGCCGTCCAAGGCCTGGCCATGCAAAGATTTCTTCAACGACAATGATTCCGCCTAGTAGGTATCCAATGTCGAGCGATATCACGGCAACCGCGGGAGCCAGCGAATTCGGCAAGGCATGCCCCCGAAGGACTCGGCGCTCGCGCAGGCCCTTAAGGCGGGCGGCGCGAATGTAGTCGCTCGCCAGCACGTCCGACATCTCCGATCGAACTTGCCGGGCGATGTGCGCCGTCAAGATCAAGCCCAGCGCTCCGGCCGGCAAGATCACATGGTTGAAAAATCCGGCAACGCTTTCGCCGGGAGGAATGAAGCCGCCCGCCGGCAGAAGCGGATTGCCCGGCGCGGCGAATATCACCAGCAGCAGCGTAGCCGTGACGAATTCCGGCATCGCAGTACCGACATAAGCCATCAAGCTGATGCCCAGATCCGCCTTCGTGCCGCGCTTCAGCGCCGCGATCATGCCCAGCGGCACTGCGACGACCGTTACGGATAGAAGAGCCGTTACGGCCAGCAAAGCCGAATTGGCGAACGCAGAACCGACGACTTCCGACACGGGAAGCGAAAGCCGCAGGGACATCCCCAGATCCCCCTGCAGCAGATTGAACAGCCACTCCAAATATTGGACTGCCGCCGGTCGGTTTAGTCCCAGCCTCTCTTCCATCGCGGCAACTTGATCTGGCGTAGCGTATTCGCCAAGGATCATCACGGCCGCGTTGCCGGGCAGAATCATGGTGATCGCGAAAACCGCGATCGTAACGATCCATAGTACCAGTACAACCGCCAAAAGGCGGCGCAGCAGATAGGCCGGGCTCACTCGCTAGGCCCTGTCGAGCCAAACATCCTCAATATAGAAGACGCGATTCAGCGGATGGACCGTCCAGCCGCGCACCCAGTCGCGACTTGCCGTCAGAACGTCCTGGTACATCGCAATAATGTAAGGCGTGTCGCGCAACTGGATCTCCTGCGCTTTCGCATATATCGCCGCGCGCTCCGCCGGGTCCGAAGTCGATCGGCCTCGGCGCACCAACTCGTCGAACTCTTCGTTGAACCAGGCCGTATCCTCGTAGGATGCCGTCGACGTCAAGAGCAGGTTGAAGGTCGCATCCTCGGTCGGCTGCATCCCCCAATACGCCATGTAGAAAGTGCCCTTGCGCCAGACATTGGCCAAATAAGTGTCGTGCGGCATCGCCTCGACTTCAATGTCAAAGCCGGCCGGACGGGCCATTTCCTTGATTGCGATCGCGACCTGCCCGCGGATCGCGGGGCGATTCGACGCCACCATCGTGAGCTCGATACCGTCAGGATATCCCGCTTCGGCCAGAAGCGCCTTGGCTGCGGCCGGATCATAGGGGATCTCGGGAGTATCGATGGCATACTGAAACTCGGGCGACACAATATTGTCGTACGCAGGGCGGCCAAGCCCTTCGAGAACCAGATCGACTAGGAGCTGGCGGTCGACCGAAAGAGCCAGCGCCTTGCGCAGTCGAACGTCGTCGAACGGAGGCTGGTCCTGCCGCATGACTACATTGACGTAGCGGCCGGCCGGCACGCGCAGTGCGTTGCTGCCTTCCGCAGCGGCGATGCGGGCGTAATCCGCCTGTTGCACGTTCAGCATCACATCGACATTGCCGGAAAGATAGTTCGCGGATTCGGCGGCCAAGTCGGGAAAAAGGTGCATCTCGACGGCATCAAGATACGGCTGGCCTTCCTTGTAGTAGTCATCGAATCGAACCAAGCGGGTGATCCGGGCCGAGTCGTAGCTTTCCAGCTTGAATGGGCCCGTGCCGTTCGGCTTGGTTTCTAAATCGTTCAAATCGCCCGCTAAAGCCGCGGCGGATACTATCCGGGCATTCGCGTGAGCCGTAGAAATCGGCAGGTCGGCATAGGACGAGTTCAGATTGAATCGGACTGTGTGATCGTCCAAGGCCTCGACCGAGCCGATCATGTCCAGGACCGATCGGGCGGGCGATCCGAATTCCGGATTGAGAATTGCCTCGTAGGTAGCAACGACGTCGGCGGAAGTGAAAGGCGTGCCATCATGGAATGTCACTCCCTGGCGCAAACTGAAGGTGAACTGAGAAGCGTCGTCGTTGGCCTCCCAGCTCGTGGCAAGATCGGGATCGGCCGAATTCCTGCCCGGCGCGATTCTCGTCAGACCGGAATAGAGCATGTCCACGCACGGGTACTCCGCCGGCCCGGACAGCTGCATTACATTGAGAGTGGCGATTCGAGTCGAGTGGCTGATCTTGAGCGTACCGCCGATCTCGGGAGTTCCCGATTGGGCGAATCCAATTGCCGGAACGGCTGACGCCGCCGCCAATCCGATCACTACCTCGCGACGATTGGCTTTTAAGTTTGTCATTTCAATTTCTCCTTGTTGCCGTTTGCGGCGTTCGCGCCGTCTATTTTACTATTGTCAGCTCGTCGGGCAGCCCAGTCAAAACTTCCGGCGCACCGTCGGTTATCAACAGAGTATGCCCAACCCCCATTCCCAAACCCGTTTCGGAATCTCCCAGCATCACATGATAAAAAAGTGTCATGCCGGGTTCGCACACAGTCGGGTTTCCGGAATAAATCATCGGCGGAACGTCCATGCTCGTCGGAGAGAACGTACAACCCACCGAATAGCCCGTCGCGCCGTAGCGATGGGCAGAATAGCCTGCCGAGTCCAGGCCGTCGGCATGTACGTCGAATATCTCGCCAAGCGTGCATCCAGGCCGCGCGACATCCGTCATTCGCTCAAGAGTTTTTCTCGCGGCGTCATACATGCGCAGCTGCCTCGGGTCCGGCTTGCCGAACAGGATCGTCCATTCTGTTTTCGCGTTGTAGCGTCGATAGGCGACCGGATATTCGACAAGCAACTGGTCGTTTTCTTCGATTCGGCGCGGCTCGGAGACTCCCCGGCCGTAAGTGGCTCGCCGCCCGGAGTTGAACAGCGGCGCATTCGGCGGCATGTCGGCGCCGTCGGCGAGAATCGAACGCAAGTATTCCGCCTTGATTTCGGAATCCAGAATGCCGGGCCGCGCCGAGGCGATCACCGCGGAAAGCGAGCGGTCGAGGATTTCAGCCGCCCTGCGAGTATACGCTATTTCGGCCGGCGACTTGATAAGACGAAGCTTCCGAATCATGTTTTCGTCGTCATCGAGCGTACAGAAGCCTTCGAGCGCTTTCTGGACTCTCCACAGATTCCAGCCAGTCAAGCCGTGAGTATTGAGCTCAATGGCAACCCGTTTTCCGCGAAGCCCCAGTTCCTCCAGGATTCCGCGCAATTCGAGGGCCGGGTTAGCGTTTTCCGAATCCCACCAAATTCGGATGTCCTCGATCGTGCTAGTAATTCGCGCCTGAATGAGGTCGGGCCGCCGCGTCAAAAGCACGATCGGTTGGTCGTCCGCAGTTACAACCGCGCATTGGAAAAAAACGAACCCGCCCGTATCGTATCCGGTTAGCCAATAGTGGCTCTCCTGCGCAAAAACGAGAATTGCATCGAATCCGTTCGCTCGCAGTTGCCGCCGCAGCCGAGCTTGTCGATCCAAGTGCTCGCGCCGAGCGAATGGAAGGGCCGACGCCGGTTCCACTGACATTTAACGCTTTACTCCTCGCTGCGGCACGCATACCGTCCCAAACGCCGCAAGATATTTCTCGCAAAGATACTTGTCAAACGCGGGCACGCGAGCAACGCCTTCGCCGGTCATTTACACGAAGGCAACTAAAAGGTCGATTGGCAATTTAGCGCAGTAGCGAGAGCCGCATTCTCTTTCGCGCGCATTCCCTGGAATGTTTTCCGATAGGCGCTGGCCCCCGTTTAATTCAAGCATTGCGGTTCCACGTTCCGAAAGGGCCGAAGCGATTTTTTTTCGGGCCGTAGGCAAGCGCGACATGCAGTTCCATTCGTCACTGCCGCCGTTGCCGCTTCGCCTCCAAGGCGCCGACTGCAAATTGCCCCGCCTCCTATTGGCGGAGCCATCTTTCCCTTCTCTGGCGATATTGGATAATTCCGCACGGGCTATCCGGGAGTACGGACCAAAAAATACCGCGCTTTGTCGCTGCCCGCGCGATCTATTGCATCGCGCGGCAGTCGGCGTTGCGGGAGATTCCGAGCTTGCGCATCGGCTCCAGTGAAAGGCCCGCATCACGACTTGCCCAGTGAAGAATCATCGCTTGATTCGAACGGCGACCGGCAGCTTCAGGCACTCGAAAAGCGTTCTGGCCGCCGTCCGCGCACGCCGCGTTTCGCGCAGCGTTAAAAGGGAGAGTTCTTGACTGCCCGATACAAAGCGTCAAAATCGAACTGCCGCGAATCCCGCTCGCGCTTGAACCTAGTTCCAGAATCACCTTATTGAAATACGCGTATTCAACCTGTTTCAGAAAGATGGCGGAAAGCGAGAAAGCGGAATCCATTGCGGATTTACGTTCGAGCAAGAGGAATATGGCGGCATCTCAGGAACCTCTCGAATTGGCTCCGGACATCGTGCTGGCCAAGAATATATTTTCCGAACTAGCGGAAAAAACTGGTGGCCGAAGCGGAATCACTCGCGCCTCCTACGGCGAAGGCGAGCAGCTTGCGCACGACATAATTCGTCGCGAAGGAAACAGGCTGGGACTCAATGTAGAGACGGATGCAGCCTGCAATCTTTACGTGACATTCCCTGGCGAAATGCCCAACGGCCGGATTATCATTGGCTCGCATCTCGATTCTGTGCCGCGCGGCGGGAATTTCGACGGCGCGGCGGGCGTTCTTTGCGGGCTTTCGGTTTTGGCCGGTCTCGCGCGGGCCGCCGCGAAACCGCGCCGCGACATTACATTAATGGCAATTCGCGCGGAGGAAAGCACATGGTTTCCCGCATCCTACATCGGCAGCCGCGCCGCGTTCGGCCTGCTGACGAGGAACGAGCTGGACGAAGTTGAGCGGACCTCGGATGGATTGGCTCTTGGCGACGCAATTGCAGCCGCCGGCGGAAATGCACAGTTGCTGCGAGAGGGGAAGGCGCACCTCTCCCCGGTCGAAATCGGCCAGTTTATCGAACCGCATATTGAACAAGGCCCGTGCCTTGTCATGAAAAACGCTCCGGTCGGCGTTGTCACCGGCATACGCGGATCGCTACGGTACCGCTCGGCGAGCTGCCGAGGCTGCTATGCGCATTCGGGCGCGACTCCGCGACGCGCGCGACGCGATGCCGTGCGCGCAACGGCTGCGTTGGTGATGGCGATGGACAAGGCGTGGGACGAAGCCGAGGCATGCGGAGATGACCTAGCAATTACTTTCGGGAAAGTCTTCACCGACCCCGAAGCGCACGCCTTCAGCAAGGTGGCGGGACGCGTGGAATTCTCGTTCGACGCCCGTAGCGAATCGCGCCGCACATTGGACAAGGTCGAGGACGAACTTTTACGCCGGATTGAACGGATTTCCGAATGCCACTCCGTCCGCTTCGATCTCGGTCCTCGTACCGGTAGCGAGCCGGCGGCAATGAGCGGCGACATTGTCGCCGCGTTGCAATCTTCGTGCGTCGCAGAAGGCGTTCCCTCGATCGCCATGCCGTGCGGGGCAGGCCACGACGCCGCAGTCTTCGCCCAAATGGGAGTACCGTCTGGAATGCTTTTTATCAGGAACGAAAACGGCAGCCACAACCCAAACGAGCATATGGAAATGGAGGATTTTGCCGTTGCCGCGCGAGTTTTAATGCGAATTTGCGTGGGCGCATCCCGCCATGACTGATTGTCTCGTCGTACAGCCGATTGCGAGGCCCGGACTTGAGCTGCTTCGCGGCGCGGGCCTGGCAGCGTTTACTCCGGAAACAACCGACTTCTCGGAACTAGGGCCGCATCTGGCAACCTCTCGCGCCGTAATTACGCGCAACCACGGGCTTTCGTCGGACGAAATCACCGCCGCGCCGAACCTCGAGGTAATCGTCAGCCACGGCGCCGGCACCGACGCGATCGACAAAGCCGAGGCAGAGGCTAGAGGCATCCCGGTCCTATCAACGCCCGGAGCAAATACGGCAGCAGTCGCAGAACACGCGTTTGCCCTGATCCTTTCCTGCGCGCGGCAGATTCCGCAGGCGGACCGCGCCACGCGCGCCGGCAGGTTCGACTTCCGCTACCGGCAAAACGGATTTGAACTCTCGGGCAAGACGCTCGGTCTCGTTGGATACGGGCGGATCGCGCGAAGCGTTGCGAAACTAGCTCGCGCTTTTGGTATGAATGTCATTGCTAGTTCCCGGCACGCCGCTTCGTCGGAATTGATTCGCGACGGCGTCGAGTCTGTAGACATGAGCGCTTTGTGCGCCCGTTCCGATATCGTATCCCTCCACTCCGTGCCCAATAAATATAATCGACTCGATGCGGAACGGATCGCGGAACTGAAACGCGGTGCGGTCGTCGTCAACACGGCCCGCGGATCCTTGCTGGACGAGTCGGCGCTAATTTCCGCCCTGCGCAGCGGGCGACTCGCTGGCGCCGCATTGGATGTCTTCGTCGCCGAACCGTTGCCGGAGGACGATCCGCTGCTGAATTGTCCAAACCTCGTATTGACTCCCCATATCGGCGGTTCGGCGCGAGAAGCCCTTGATCGCACTGCAATTGAGGCGGCCGAAAAGGTGATTGCGGCCTTGGGAATGCCCGGGAAATGAGCCCGAACTATCCCCGCGTTCTCCCCTGCGGGGATTCCGCCCTAACAATTGAATTCGGCAACGAAATCGATGCGCGGCTCAACGAGCAAGTGATCGAGCTCGACCGCGAGGTCCGGCGGGCAAGGCTTCCCGGAGTGATAGAGACTGTGCCAACCTACTGTTCCTTGCTCGTGCACCTTGATCCCGTGAATTCGGCGCATGCGGATTTGATTCTAACGCTTTCAAGGCTTGCTCGCGACGTGCGCCCGCAACCGGGCAAGGGAAGGCGCTGGAGAGTGCCGGTCGTCTACGGCGGAAATTTTGGAGAGGATTTGGACGCGCTCGCCAAGGCGCGCGGAATCTCGCCGGAGCAGGCGATCGAACTGCATTCAGAAACGACGTATCGCGTCTTCATGGTCGGCTTCATGCCGGGGTTCACGTATTTGGGCGGACTCGATCCGCGGCTTGCCACTCCGCGGCGCGGCACGCCGCGGCGCCGCATACCCGGAGGATCTGTCGCAATCGGCGGAGGCCAGACCGCCATCGGATCGATTCCCAGCCCAAGCGGCTGGCATTTGATCGGGCGCACGCCGGTTCGTTCGTTTCACCCCGACCGCAATCCAATCTTTCTTTTCGAACCTGGCGACGCAGTGGAATTCGAACCATTCCCGGCTGAAGAATGGGAACGGCTTGAGGCGCAATTCGCCTCCGGAGACGCCTTTCCCAAGAGCTGCGCATGATGGCGGGCCTGCGAGTTATCGACTGCGGGTCGTGCACCACGATACAGGACCATGGGCGATTCGGTTTCCGCCGCTTCGGAGTCTCCACATCCGGCTGGGTCGACCGATCATCCGCCCGATTGGCCAATGCTCTGGTTGGCAATTCGCCATTCGAGGCGTGCGTGGAATTTCAGCTGGCGGGCGGGCGGCTTTCGGTCGAGGACAAAGAGGTCGCAATCGCGCTCGTTGGCCCCGACTGCCCGCTGAGAATCGAGGGGAGCTTTGTTCCGTCGAACCGATCGGCACGAGCCAAGAACGGAGATATCGTCGAAGTCGGTCCGGTGCGAGGCGGCGTCTATGCCTATCTCGCAGTAGGGGGCGGTATCGACCTCCAGCCTCAGATGGGAAGCCTGTCAGCCCATGCCCGTACAGGCATCGGAGGCAAAACCCTTGCGGCCGGCGATCGGCTGCCGACCAAGGCACCGGAACGCGGAAAATTGCTCGAGGCGGTGCCGACGACTGGCGACGACGATCCGATCCGCTTCGTCGCGGGCCCTCAGAACGACTATTTCGCGGCCGAGGCGTTAACGCTTCTGGCCCAATGCCCCTTTACGGTCCGGCACGACAGCGATCGCATGGCGTGCCGGCTTTCCGGGCCCGAGCTGCGCCACTTGGGCGATGCCAACATCGTATCTGACGGAGTGCTTCCCGGCAGCATTCAAGTGCCGGGCGATGGCGTGCCTACTGTCTTGCTGCGCGACTGTCCGCCGACTGGCGGCTATCCGAAAATCGCCACGGTGATTAGCTCCGATCTCGACCGGCTGGCGCAGATTTCACCTGGCGGTATCGTAAATTTCTCCTCGGTTACGCTGGACGAAGCCGTCGCCGCAGCCGTTTTGGCGAAAACCCGGATGGATCGTACATTGTCGTCGATTCGACCGGTTTCCTTGGGACCGACAACCGAATCCTTGCTCAGCGTCAACCTAATCCACGGTTCAACGGACGGACTCTAACTCCTATTTCGCGAATGGAGCCACGGTCCAGCCTTCGGCCTCGAGAGCGGCGCGAATTCTGCTCGCCATTTCCACGCTTGCCGGATTGTCGCCATGCACGCAGATCGAGTCGATCTCGACCTTCATTTCTCGCCCGGTCTCCGATTCGATGCGGCCTTCGGAAACCATCTTGAGCACGCGTTCGCAAGCTATCGAAGCGTCGTGGATTACGGTTCCCGGGCGGCTACGAGGCGCTAGGTTGAAACTATCCGCATAAGTTCGGTCTGCATAAATCTCCCGCGCCGGCCGAAGTCCTGCCCGTTCGGCGGCTCGTTCCGTTGGTGTTCCGGGCATGATAAGCCATGCGAGCCCGGGGTCCGCAGCCGAAATGCCCCTCGCAACTGCATCCGCTAGCCCGTCGTCGTCATTGCATGCGTTGCCTAGCGCACCGTGAGTCTTGACGTAGCTCATTCGGTAGCCCGCCAGCGAGCATACGGACTGGAAGGCCCCGACCTGGTAGGCTACGAGCCTTTCGATTTCCCGGCCGGTGATGCCGGCCATCGCCCTTCGGCCGAATCCGATCAGATCCCGGTAGCCCGGGTGCGCGCCGACCGCGACCCGCTTGGTTTTCGCCCGAACCGCCATGCTGTACATGATGTCGGGATCGCCAGCATGAAATCCGCAAGCGACATTTGCCGACGTAACGATGTCCAGCATCCGATCGTCGTCGCCGATCTTCCAAGGACCGAATCCCTCGCCCAAATCCGAATTAAGATCGATACGCATGATTTGCTGCCTTCCCTGCGGCCGCTGCGGGCGGTCCTGAATTGCTAACGGCTTACAAAGGGTATACTTTCGACCGACGACTTAAAAGGGGCCAGACGTGCCAGAACGACTTCTATACCTCGGAAACGGTCCGAAGCTTGAAACAGTGGCGAAACTCGGCGAAAGGTTTGAATGCTTGGGGCTCGAAGTCGAACGACGCTGGGCCTACGCTGGTGATTTTCCCGAGGATTTGGGCAGCTATGACGGAATATTTCTTTCCGGCAGCCCGCATGGCGCCTACGAGAATATAGAATTCATAAAACGCGAACACGATCTGATCGCCGAGGCCGCCGAACGCGATCTACCCATGCTAGGCATCTGCTTCGGCAGCCAGATACTTGCTTCGGCGCTATGCGGACGCGATCAGGTATTTCGCCGGTCGCGCTGCGAGATCGGATACATGGACCTTCCCGTTACGCCCGAGGCGGCCAATGATGCGATTGGAGCCGAGCTGGGCGCGCATGTCCGCATGTTCGTTTGGCACAACGACGAAGTGCGATCAGAACACGACGACATGACGATTTTAGCGTACTCGGACGACTGCCCGAACCAGATTTGGCGGTATCGAGACCAATGCATATGGGGCATCCAGGGCCACCCCGAAATTGACGAGAACCAAGCCCCGATCTGGTTCGAGGAAAACCGGAAGCGCATGGAAAAAGATGGCGCGGACGTAGACTTGCTCAAGGCGCAAGCCGATCCCGCGTTGTCTGCGAAGACCATGCTCTCTCGTTTCGCCGACGTGCTGAAATCCGGCAGTCGGAATTGAGCCGTCCGGATCGATGAACGGCATCGCGGCTCCTTGGTTCGACAAGTCGGAATACGAAGATCGCCTTGCGCGTGTCCAAGTAAAACTCGCCGACCGCGGCCTCGACGGTCTAATCGCTTTCCAGCCCGAAACCGTGACTTGGCTGACGGGTTTTTTCACGCGAGGATACGGCACCTTTCAATGCGCGATTGTTCCCGCCGAAGGCAGGCCGGCGATTGTTTGTCGCGATGTCGAAGAATACTACCTCGATGCAACCTGCGTCTTTTCGGACCGCGCCATGTGGAAAGACGGCGAGGATCCGTTCAAAACCGCCGCCTCGGCCGCTATCCGTCACGTCGGCGGAAATGTTCGACTGGGCGTTGAACTGGCTTCCGGTTCGCTTTCAGCCAGCGGATTCAAGAAACTCCGGGAAAGCCTTCCAGCGGCGATCTGGCGCAATGAAAGCCGCCTCGCGGCGGATATGAGGCTGATCAAAAGTCCGGCGGAAATAGAATATCAGCGACGCGCGGGGAAAGTTGCCGAGGCGGGCATGCAGGCCGCCATCGACACGGCCGGAATAGGAGTGAGCGAACGCGAAATCGCAGCGGAAATCTGCGCCGCGATGATCCGCGCGGGAAGCGACCTTCCCGGACCGGGAGTCCTTTCGTCCGGCGAGCGCGCATTGCATCTTCACGGAGGCTATTCGGACCGGGTTCTGAAACGCGGAGACATCGTCCAAGTTGAAACCACGCCGAATGTACGCCACTACCACGCTCGATTCATGCGTCCGATCCGCGTCGCCGAGGCCACCGAAGATGACCGCAGCCTCGTCGAAGCTTTGATTTCAATCCAGGACGCCGCGCTTGCGGAAGTGCGCCCCGGCGTCGCCGCATGCGTTCCGGACAAAATCTACCGAGATGGCGTGTTGTCGAACAATTTCCGGGACACATATACCAACAAAACCTTTTATTCCGTCGGACTGCTTCTACCGCCTTCCGGCGGCGAACCGCTTGAAGCCGTTCCCGGTTCAGACTGGGTATTCGAATCCGGTATGACTTTTCATACCTATGTACTGGCGCGCGGATTTGGCATGTCGGAAACCATAGCTGTTACCGGCGAAGGAATCGAGCGACTCACCAATTTCCCGCGCCGCCTGTTTGTCGCCTAGCTCGAAAATCGCGTTGCGGACCGAATATTCCGCGCGATCGGGTGCAAGCGGATAAAACGAGCCATGACCTTCTTTGGAATCGGGGTCGCGGGCGGCGCGGACTTTCGACATTGCAATTTCATCCAACTCAAGGCGAACTGCATCGATTCTCTAGAGATCCAGTCCCATTCCTCGACGGAATCGTATCGGTAAGGCTTGCATTGGAGACTCGCGAAGTATCCGGCATTGTTCGCGAGGATGCCAGTAAATCCAAACGCATCGACCGGAAAAGCTGCTGCCGCTTCCGGTTCCTAGAATATTTTGGCGTACGTGCGCATGCTTTCGGCAACTTCGCCCGCGTCCATTGTTGAATGCACTGAATCCGACAAGTCTTCGATGTCCGCAGGAAATTCGCGGGCGTCGTCGGACTAGACCTCGTTCGCCAATCTGCGCCTAAGCCCCTTGCCGAACCGGTCGCGATCGCGCATTTGCCTTCAAGCCCTTCAAATCGGATTCCTCCATTGCCGGCGACCGACGGGCCCGACAGCAAGACGGCGATGCAGGGCGAATTGAACCGATAGAATTTTCGTTTCGGTATCCCGCCATGCCGGCTTGCGGGAAACGAAGGCGACACCAAAATTTTTTTCGTTGCCGATGAGCCAGAATTTTGCGCTCGCAAGTCCGGGGAACCGGATCGCGACAAAAGGATTTGACCGCGACGACCGCAAAGGCTATTTCCTAAGGCATGTCGCTGCCGCTGCGGAATTGAGCAGATCGGCTGGAGAAATCGATGGGCAGATTGACAACGCATGTTCTCGACACATCCATGGGCCGTCCCGCGAAAGGGCTGCGCGTGGAGCTAAGACGCATTGGAGAGAGCGACCGCGTCATTGCTTCGGGAACCACGAATAGCGACGGTCGGCTGGATGGCCCGCTTTTGGAAAAGAAGGAATTCAAAACCGGGACTTACGAGCTCGCATTTTTCGCCGGGGACTATTTTCGCTCGACAGGCCTAGCCGCGCCCAAGCCGCTGTTCCTGGATGTCGTACCGATAAGATTTGGCGTGTCGGAGGACGGCCACTACCACGTGCCGCTCCTCCTATCCCCGTACGGGTACAGCACTTATCGAGGCAGCTGATGACCAAAATCCATTTTCGCGTGAACGGCCGGGAGGTGTCGGTGAACGATGTCGAACCTACCGCCACTCTACTTGACTGGCTGCGCGAGGAACAAGGACTCACGGGAACGAAGGAAGGCTGCAATGAAGGAGACTGCGGCGCCTGCACGGTGATGGTCTCGCACAACGAAAACGGCCGCATGGTCCGGGGAGCGGTGAATTCCTGCCTATTCTTCCTGCCCCAAATGGACGGAAAAGACGTAAGAACTGTGGAAGGCATTGCGGAACTTAATGGCAGTCTCCACCCGGTTCAGGAAGCGATGATCGCGAATCACGGAAGCCAATGCGGCTTTTGCACTCCGGGCATCATTATGTCGATGGCAGCCGCGCATTCGATCGGGGACAGGCTTCACGACGATGTCCTCGCGGGCAATCTGTGCCGTTGCACGGGCTATGCGCCTATAGTCAAAGCGGCGGAATCAGCTGCTGGAAAGCCAGTTCCCGAATGGATTCGGGACGAGCCGCCGCCTCGGGCCCGCGGCGAGAGCGTCGAGACGAACAGGTTTCTGGTAGCTCGAAATTTGAACGAGCTCGCCGAGTGGTACGAAAGCAATCCCGATGCGGTCGTTATCGGCGGCGCAACCGACGTCGGGCTATGGGTAACAAAAAAGCTCCGAGAAATAGAAAAGGCCTGTTTCGCGGCGCAGGTTCCGGAACTTTCCAAGATCGAAGTCGCAAATTCATTCATTGAAATCGGCTCAGCGGTTCCACTGGAGAACATCAGAAAATTCATGACCGCCCGCCACCCGGCCCTTTCCGAACTCCTGCGGCGATTTGGATCAGTACAGATACGCAACGCCGCAACGCTCGGCGGCAATATCGCCAATGCGTCTCCAATCGGCGATTCTCCGCCTGCGATGATCGCTCTCGGCGCGAAACTGAAGCTGCGCAAGGGCGGAAAGACAAGAACCATTCCGGTCGAGAAATTTTTCCTGGGGTTCAAGAAGCAGGACAGGCTGCCGGGCGAACTAATCGAGAAAATCCTGATCCCGGTCCAGGATGATCACCTAAGGTGCTACAAGCTGTCGAAACGCCTGGATCAGGACATTTCCTCGGTCTGCGGCTGCTTCAACATCGCTGTCGAGAAAGAAGTCGTAGTGTCGGCGCGAATTGCTTTCGGCGGCATGGCTTCCATACCCAGGCGGTCGCCCGGAACCGAATCGGCGCTGCTGGGGCGACGGCTGACGCCCGAGACGGTTTCCGATGCGCAGGAAGCGCTCGTCCGGGATTTTTCGCCGATGCGAGTGAACAAGGCGACTACCAGGGCTTCCACGGAATATAGAGTCGCCGCGGCGAGAAACCTTATCGCCAAATTCGCGGCCGAAGCTTCGCAGGAATCCAAGCCGACGCACGTGCTGGATATCAAACTATGAACGTGATCTACAAGCCAAGCGAACACGATGCGGCGAGGCTCCACGTAACGGGCGCCGCGAAATACGTCGATGATCTGCCGACGCCGAAAGGAACGCTCCACCTTGCATTCGGGCTTTCCGAAGTTGCGCGGGCTAAAATTGTTTCCCTGGATGTCGAACCGGTCCGCAGGTTTCCCGGGGTCGTGGAAGTTATCCTGACGGACGATCTGCCGGGCGCAAACGACGTGTCGCCGTCAATCAGGGACGAACCGCTGTTGGCGGAGGGCGAGGTCTTCTACGCTGGCCAGCCAATCTTCATTGTCGTCGCACGTTCCCATCATGCGGCGCGGAAGGCGGCTCGGCGGGCGAAGGTAGAATTCGAAGAGTCGGACCCGCTCGTGAAGTACAGCGACGCTATCAAGGCGAAAAGCCGATTCGAAGAGACGCGCGTTTACGAAATAGGCGATGCAGAAGCAGCAATCGCCGCCGCCGAATGCCGCGTCGAGGGCGAAATCGAGATCGGCGGACAGGAGCATTTCTACTTGGAGGGTCAAGCCGCTCTGGCGATACCGCAGGAAAACGGCGACATGCATGTTTGCGTTTCAAGCCAGCATCCGTCGGAAGTACAGCACAAAGTGGCCGATGCGCTAGCGGTGCCAATGAACGCGGTCCGGGTGGAAGTGCGGCGCATGGGAGGCGGGTTCGGAGGCAAGGAAAGCCAGTCGAATGCTCTCGCCGTTGCGTGCGCGGTTGCCGCGCGGTCGACCTCGCGGCCTTGCAAAATGCGATACGACCGCGACGACGATATGACGATCACCGGCAAAAGGCATGATTTTCGAATTCGATACCGGGCGGGATTTAGTAGCGGCGGCAAAATCGAAGGCGTGGTATTCGACCAATACACTCGATGCGGATGGGCGCTGGATCTATCGCTAGCCGTAGCCGACCGCGCCATGCTGCACGCCGACAACGCATACCACCTGCCCAACGCGAAAATAGTTTCGCACAGGCTGCGAACGCACATGCAGTCCGCGACGGCTTTCCGAGGATTCGGCGGACCGCAGGGAATGATCGGCATTGAAACCGTTATCGACCACGCGGCGCGCGCGCTGAAAATGGATCCGCTCGAAGTCCGGCGCAGGAACTACTACGCGGCCGAGGGAAGCGAAACATTGCAGACGACGCCCTACCATATGACGGTTGAGGATTGCGTCATTGGAGACATGACCGACGAACTGGTCGAAGCCTCCAACTATCTGAATCGTCGGCGCGAAATTCAAAAATGGAATGCCGAAAACCCGATAATCAAGCGCGGCATAGCGCTTACTCCCGTTAAATTCGGGATATCGTTCACTCTGACGCACCTGAACCAAGCAGGCGCTCTGGTGCACGTCTACCAAGACGGCTCGGTTCATTTAAACCACGGCGGCACCGAAATGGGCCAGGGGCTATTCATCAAGGTCGCGCAGGTCGCGGCGGATGCATTGGGACAGCCGCTAGACGCGATTAAGATTTCGGCCACGGACACAGGAAAAGTTCCGAACACGTCGGCGACCGCCGCTTCCGCGGGTTCGGATCTCAACGGCATGGCCGTAAAGTGCGCCTGCGACGAAATAACGGGGCGCATCAAAACTCTGCTTGCTGAAATGCATCAGGCTTCGCCGGATCAGGTTCGATTCGAGCACGGCAAATTCATAGTCGGCGATGAATCCTACGATTTCAAGGACGCCGTGAATCTAGCCTATATCAACAGAGTTTCGCTTTCGGCGACCGGATTCTATGCGACCCCGAAAATCAACTGGGACCGGATTGTGGGGCGAGGCAGGCCGTTCTACTATTTTGCTTACGGAGCTGCAGTTACCGAAGTCGCCATAGACACGCTGACCGGCGAAAACCGTATACTTCGCGCCGATTTGCTCAACGACGCGGGGCGGTCCATAAACCCCGCCATCGATCTCGGCCAGGTCGAAGGCGGATATGTTCAGGGTGCAGGATGGCTCACCACCGAAGAACTCGTGTGGGACGAGGCCGGGAGGCTAAAGACGCACGCTCCTTCCACCTACAAGATCCCGGCATGCTCCGACCGGCCGGCGGTGTTCAATTCGGCGCTTTGGAACCGAGGATGCAACAAGGAATCGACAATCCACAAATCCAAGGCAGTCGGCGAGCCGCCTCTCATGCTGGCCATCTCGGTTCTTATGGCAATATCGGACGCAGTCGCCGCTTGCGGAGACGAGGCGTCAAGCTATTTGCCGATGGACGCGCCGGCAACTCCCGAACGCGTACTGAAGGCGGTCGAACAGGTACGCGGCCGAGCGTTCGGATCCGCGTGAGGGCGAAGAGCTTTGCGTTGATCGCCGGCCAAACTCATTTTCGCGCCTGCTTCCGAGGAATTTGTCCGCAATGAGTTTCGATATCAAGTGGCTGGCATCGGAAGTCGATGTTCACGGAAGAGTCGCAAGGATTCTCGTAGCGCAAACTGCCGGCTCGGTTCCGCGAGAAGTCGGCACGTCCATGATCGTATCCGGCGACGGGCAAAGCGGCACGATCGGCGGCGGGGCCTTGGAATTCAGCGCTGTCGAAAACGCTCGTGAATTGCTGGAACTCGATCCCCCGCCGAGGCCAAAGATCGATAGACACCCATTGGGGCCCAATCTCGGCCAATGCTGCGGCGGCGCGGTTACGCTGATTACCGAAATCTTCGACAGAGAATCAGTGGATCGCATCCGTGAATCGGAAGAGTTTCCAGGTTTCTACGCGCGTCCAATTCACGAAGGAAATGGGGAAATTCCTCGAGAGATTGAGCGCTTTGTAAAGACGTTCCGCGACTCGGGTCGGAAACAGCCGCATTCGGCGCTTATGTCCGGCTGGGCTTTGGAAGCAGTGTCCGATCCGACGCATCAGCTCTGGATATTCGGGGCGGGACATGTCGGCCGGGCCGTCGTTTCCGTGCTGTCGCCTATTCCGGAACTGGATATCCATTGGATCGATACCGGCGACGAACGCTATCCCGAGGACATTCCGGCATCCGTTACAAAGCTTATAGCGAAGAATCCGGCTAAACTCGCGCCGCATGCGCCATTGCGCAGCGAGCATCTCGTGATGACGTATTCCCACTCCATGGATCTGGAGATCTGCAGCGAGTTGCTCGCCCGCAGAGTGGCCAGAATCGGACTGATTGGCTCCAAGACGAAGTGGGCGCGATTTCGAAGCCGCCTTGTCGAAAGGGGACACGACGAGCGCGATGTCGATGCGATTCGATGCCCGATCGGAAATCCCGAGCTCGGCAAGCACCCTCAAGCCATAGCGATCGGCGTAGCCTCCGATATCCTGAACCGGATCATGCCCGAACCGGGGCCGAGCACCTGAATTCGTGAAGCCGCCGCTTCTTGAAATTTCGGGCCTCACAAAAGCGTATCCCGAAGTCGTCGCATGCGACGGAATCAATCTTTCAACGGAACCTGGCGAAATTCACGCAATTCTTGGCGAAAACGGCGCGGGCAAGTCGACTCTGGTAAAAATGATCTATGGGCTGGTCAGACCGGATTCCGGGTCGATGGCGCTTGAAGGCAAGCCATACGCGCCAACAGAGCCGCGGGAAGCTCGAAATTCGGGAGTCGCCATGGTCTTTCAGCACTTTCTGCTGTTCGACGCGCTGACCGTGGCCGAAAACATTGCTCTCGGCATGGACGACCCCCCGCCAGCAAGGCAACTCATCTCTCGAATTCGCGAAAAAAGCGAGCAATGCAATTTGCCCGTCCACCCGGAGCGCCGCGCCGGCGGTCTTGCGGCGGGCGAAAGGCAGCGAGTGGAAATCATCCGCTGCCTTCTCCAGAACCCGTCGTTGATTATCATGGATGAACCGACATCCGTTCTTACTCCCGACGAGGCGGACGATTTGTTTGCTACGCTCAGATCGTTGGCAAAGGAAGGGGCAACTATTCTCTATATTTCGCACAAGCTTCGCGAAATCCGGGAACTTTGCGAACGCGCCACTATCCTGCGTTCGGGGAAAGTTGTAGAATCCTGCGACCCGCGCAGCACCTCAGCGGGCGGCCTAGCCAAAATGATGGTTGGCGAGAACCTTGCAGAACCCAGGCGTTCCGCCAAACCGAAGCGCACTGCAGAAATAATCCAGGTCAAGGAATTGAGTTTGCCGGCGGAGTCGGCATTCGGCGCCGGCCTGGAGAATATTTCATTCGGCGTTTGCCCAAGTGAAATTCTCGGAATTGGCGGAGTCTCCGGCAACGGCCAAAGCGAGTTGCTCGCCGCGCTTTCCGGGGAAAGGATATCGCGCAAGGGCGCGATCAAGCTCCAAGGCAAGGATATAAGTCGTTTCGGTCCGGAAGAACGGCGCGATTTGGGATTGCTAGCCGCGCCGGAGGAACGGCACGGGCACGCGGCATGCCCCCCCATGGATCTAGTCGAAAACGCCCTCTTGACGGGCCACGGTCGCATGCGTTTGAAGACGAGCGGCTTCATCAGCTGGCCCGCATCGCGAAAATTCGCCGCGTCGATTGTCAAAAAATTCGACGTGCGAACTCCCGGCATCGACAACTCCGCAAGCTCCCTTTCGGGAGGCAACCTCCAAAAGTTCGTCATCGGTCGAGAAATGCTCCAAAAGCCGACGGCGATTGTAGTCAACCAGCCTACATGGGGGGTGGATGCGAGCGCTGCGGTTGCGGTTAGGCAAGCGCTGCTGGATCTGGCTGAAGCAGGATGCGCCGTGGTCGTCATTAGCCAGGATCTCGACGAGTTGCTTGAAATCTCCGACAGGTTCTGCGCGCTTAGCGGCGGAAGGCTGTCGGAGCCTTGTCCGGTCGAAGAGCTAACCCGGGAGAAATTGGGTTTGATGATGGGCGGCGGACAGTCGCCGGTCGAACCGCGAGCTGTCGCTAATGATCAGGCTTGAACGGCGGCGCGCGCCGTCTCGAATCTGGTCCTTTCTTGCTCCATTGGCCGCGGTCGGAGCGACGCTCGTCGGCGGAGCGGTTATTTTTTCTCTATTGGGCAAGAATCCGTTCGAAGTTCTGACTACAATTTTCTGGTCGCCCCTGTTCGACCCAAATCTTTCGGCCTACGCAAGACCCCAGCTCTTGGTGAAGGCTACGCCACTGATCCTGATAGCCGCCGGTCTGTCCCTCGGATTCAGGGCCGGGATATGGAACATCGGCGCTGAAGGCCAATACATAGTCGGTGCAATTTTCGGCGGCGCCGTCGCTCTAGCCTTTTATCCCGAGGAGGGCTGGTACATTTTTCCGCTTATGGTAGCCGCCGGCGCGCTAGGCGGCATCGCTTGGGCCATGATACCGGCGATCCTGAGAATTCGCTTCAATACCAATGAAATCCTTGTATCGCTGATGCTTGTGTACATCGCCGTGCAGTTTCTCGCCGCAATGTCGCTTGGAGCTCTGCGAAATCCGGAGGGATCGGGCTTTCCCGGATCGCGCAACCTGCAATACTACGAGAGCGCGTCGAACCCCGAACTCGTTGCCGGAACGGGCATTCATTGGGGCGGCCTAACGGCCGTCGCGGCGTTGGCGTGCCTTTACGTACTTTTACACAGGCATATTTTGGGCTTTCACATTCGTCTTGCCGGAGAATCGCCGCGCGCGGCGCGGTTTTCGGGTGCCCGTCCGGCGCTGCTCGTGGCATTCTGCCTAGGCGTCTCGGGTGGCTTGGCCGGACTGGCCGGATTGTTCGAACTTGCCGGACCGTCCGGGCAAATCTCGATTGACTTCAACGTAGGCTACGGCTTCACCGCCATAATCGTGGCATTTCTCGGCCGACTGAACCCAATCGGAATCCTTTTCGCGGGTTTGCTGGTGGCCTTAACGTATATCGGCGGAGAAATGGCGCAGTTCATGCTCGGGCTTCCGGCAGCCGCGATTCAGGCGTTCCAGGGAATGCTTCTGTTTTTTCTGCTCGCCATGGACTTGTTCCTGAATTACCGCATCGTATTTGGCGCCGGCGCGAGAGCCTGACATGGACTGGTCGTCTCTCAGCCCGCTTTCGCTTATCGCGACGATGGTCGTAGCTTCTATACCGATCATGCTCGCGGCAACCGGCGAATTGGTGGTCGAAAAGTCCGGCGTCCTGAATCTGGGCGTCGAGGGCATGATGATTACGGGCGCCGTCGCCGGGTTCATCGCGGCAGTCGAATCGGACTCTCACGTCATTGCCGTTATCGCCGCCGCTGCCGCAGGAAGCGCAATGTCGCTGTTTTTCGGCGTGCTGACTCAGTTTCTAAAATCCAACCACGTTGCGACAGGGCTGGCGCTAACGATTTTCGGACTGGGAGTTTCGTCTTTGGTTGGCCAAAACTATACGGGAGTGAAGCCGCCGCAGTTCCCGAAGCCGGAGTTCGGACCGCTTGGCGATATACCGATCCTTGGAAAAATCATTTTCGGCTACGACTACCTTGTCTATGTTGCTTTTCTAACCGTCTTAGGCGTCTGGCTTTTTCTGGCTTATAGCCGGGCCGGCCTGATCTTGCGAGCCGTGGGGGAAAACCACGACGCGGCTCACGCGCTAGGTTACAAGGTCAAGAGCGTTCGCTTGCTGGCAATCATGTTCGGAGGCGCCGCCGCCGGCCTTGGCGGTGCATACTTGTCCTTGATTCGAGTGCCGCAATGGACAGACGGCATGACTGCCGGGGCTGGGTGGATCGCTCTTGCCATCGTCGTTTTCGGCTCTTGGCGGCCATGGCGCGTCATGGCCGGAGCTCTCCTATTCGGCGGCGTAACGCTGCTCCAGCTCAACCTTCAGGCAGTCGGGCTAGAAATCAACGCGGCGTACTTGTCAATGGCGCCTTATGTCATTACCATTTTAGTTCTCGTAGCCATTTCGACGAAACACTCGGGAATGAGCGCCAATGCGCCCGCGTCTCTCGGAAAACCGTTCCATCCATCCTCATAAAGAATGGAGGTTCGGAATAACAATTAATCATGGCACAAAGGAGGATAACATGATCTCTTTGAAAAAATCGCTTAGGGCTGCCAGCGCCGTGGCGGCAACGGCCCTGTTGTTCGCGACTCCTGGCTTGTCGGAACCGCTCAAGGTCGGATTCATCTACGTCGGTCCCATTTCAGATTTTGGCTGGACCTACGAGCACGACCAAGGAAGACTAGCCGTGGAATCGGCATTGGGCGATTCAGTTGAAACGACATACGTGGAGAACGTTCCGGAAGGAGCCGACGCCGAACGTGTTCTCACGCAGCTGGCGCTAGCCGGCAACAACCTGATATTCGCAACGAGTTTCGGCTACATGGATCCCGTAGTCAATGTCGCCCAAAAATTTCCCAACGTAATGTTTGAGCACGCTACGGGCTACAAGCGAGCCGACAACGTTTCGACCTACTCCGCTCGATTCTATGAGGGCCGCGCCGTAATTGGTACGATTGCCGGGCGCATGACCGAGACTAATACGATCGGCTATGTCGCGAGCTATCCGATCCCTGAAGTCGTTCGCGGAATCAACGCGGCGTATATTCACGCTAAAAAGGTGAATCCGGATGTAGAGTTCAAAATCGTATGGGTCTACACTTGGTTCGACCCGGCGAAGGAAGCGGACGCGGCCACGGCATTGATCGACCAGGGAGCCGACATAATCATGCAGCACACCGACAGCCCGGCGCCGGTCAGCATGGCGGAGGAAAAGGGACTCTACGCATTCGGGCAGGCATCGGACATGAAGGAATTCGGCCCCAACGCGAGGCTTTCTTCGATAATCGACAACTGGAGCCCGTATTATGTAGCGCGGGCCCAGGCTGCGTTGGACGGAACTTGGGCAAGCGAGGACGCGTGGCACGGGATCAATGAAGGCATGGTAGAGATCGGGGAATTCTCGGATGCCATTCCGGCAGAGGTTCAGGCCGAGGCTCAAGCCCTTGCGGATGCGATCTCAGCCGGCGAATACCATCCCTTTACCGGGCCCATAAACAAGCAGGACGGCTCGCCCTGGCTCGCCGATGGAGAAGTCGCCGACGACATCACTCTCCTAGGCATGAACTTTTACGTGGAAGGACTCGAGGGCGAAGTCCCCAATTAAAGCCGCTAAAAGCATGCCGCCGCGTTCGAAATGGAAGGCTTCGCAGCGCGATGGCATTCATCGGGACCCGATTCATTCGAGTCGGGTCCCTCTGGCGACACGAACCGTGCGTCCAGATCACGAGAATATTTGATCAAATACAGAGTTTCCGGCTACGGTCAAAATCGGTTTGCGACGAGCCAACGCATGCCCGGCGCCCCGCCAATTCCGGAGTCGCCCGGATAGCTGTCAAAAAATTTCGTGCAGGTTGAAATTGAGACGAAAATGTTGCGTCGAGCAGTTCGACGCGGCAGTCGTGCCCAATACACACTGTCGAACGAATATCTAGTTCGAATCAGTCGCTTTAATGTCTTCGCCTTTTGAAATTATTTTAGAACTGCTATTCGCGAGCTTTCTGCCCCATCCGCCGCCATTGGCCGTTTCGATGACCAGTTCGTCTCCGGGTTCCAAAACCAATTCGCTTACGAACGCGTGTTTTTCTAAAGTACCGTCCTTTCGCACCACCCTTAGCTGATTTGTTCCGCCCTCGTCGCCGCCGTTCGATCCCCAAACTCTAACTTGACTCCTGCTGAACCCAGCCGCCAATGTCGCCTGCGAGCGCGGCCGGTAGGATATCGATAGGCCCTTGCCGCCTCGATGCAGGCCGTCGCCGGCATCGTCGCTGTTCATTCTCTTCCATCCCACGTCGATGCCATAGCGTGCTTCGCAGATTTCGATCGGGCAATTGAAGGTATCTCCATGGTTGGATGTGTACATGCAGTTGAGGCCATCGCGCTTAGAAGTCGCGCCCCAGCCTCCCATTTGCGGTTCGACAAGCGTGAATCGCCTTCCGGTATCCGGATGCATGCCGGAAATCACCGTGCCGCAGACCGAGCCGAAATGACCGGCCGGAAGCGCCTCCGGGAACGCTGTTGCCATGCAGTTCCAAAGCATATCGTAAAGGCGAATTCGGGTTTCGAAATAGTATCCGTGCGGCGTAGTACCGGTCGCGTCGAAAATTGTACCCGGTTCGGTCAGGACAACCAGAGGCCTGAATGATCCTTCATTCGCGAAGAGGTCCGGGGCGGCGAGCGCTTTGAACAGCATTTGCGCTGCAATTACGGAACCGTCTCTGCTCGTATTGTACGGCTTCGCCTTTTGCCTCGGATTGTCTCGAATATCGACGATGAACTTATCGGATGAAGTTGTTATTTTCGCGTTCCAGCGCTCGCCATCATCCTGTTCCTGGGAGATTTCGTATGTACCCGACGGCAGCCTCGCCAGTCCGCTAAGCGAGCGACGCTCGCCTTCGTCGAACAATCCCTGCACAGCACGATTGTAGGCGTCCAGCCCGTAGTTCGAGGCCAGGCGCGAAACTCTTTGGCCCGCTAGACGGCACGCGGCTATTTGAGCCCAGAGGTCGCCCATTGAAAACTCCGGCATCCTCGAATTGGCCGCTATAATTTCGAATACCGATTCTACTTTTTGGCCGCTTTCGAACAAATGAACGGCCGGTAGACGCAGGCCTTCCTGGAATATCTCCGTCGCTCGGGTAGACATCGAACCGGGCGTGATTCCTCCCACGTCGCTCCAATGAGCGATCGAAGCGGTCCAAGCGATGCAGTCGCCGCCGAAAAATACCGGCTGGGCGATGACGATGTCGCTAAGGTGCGTTACCCCGCCGAAATACGGATCGTTTGTGACGAACAGATCGCCTTCCCGTATCCCCTTCGAACCGTAGATCTCGCGTATTCGCCTGACCGCCTTGTCGAGAACTCCGATGAATGTCGGAATGCCGGCGCCGGAGCCGACAAGATTCCCCTCGCCGTCCGTGATACCCGTTCCGACATCGAGCACTTCATAAATGATCGGGCTCATCGCGGTCTTGCGAAGAAGCGTGAACATTTCGTCCGAAGCGGAGGCAAGCCCAGCTTGAACTACAGCGATAGTAAAAGGGTCGTGCGCCAAATCAGCGATCCTATTCCAGTACCGACGGGCTTGGTCTTTTCCGGTTGGACAGCTTACAGGATATCATGTGCAGGTCCTTTGGAATCCAAGTTCGATTTTGCCAAGACTAGCACTTCTCGGAAATGCCAATCGACGCGGTCGGCGATCATACATGCATCGAAAGCTCCAAATGCTCCTGCGCATGAATTCGTTAACAGCTAGAATCAAAATACCAAATACCTTTTTTTAATAGCCGTGGTTCCCTCGACTGGTATTGGTACTGGATAATTGCGACGATTTTAGAATATTCTTGGCCCAGTCGAGATACTGTCTTGTAAATGTATGCCCTGATTCGATGTTCACGCATATTTCCGGTCGGCGGTGGACATGCACCATTCGGCACTGCGATGCGAACAATATTCGAAACCCGGCACAAATTTTCGCCGCGAGCCTTAAGAACAATCCAGATGACGGAATAATTTCCGCCAGCAATCTACAGGTCGCAAATTCGATGCCTAGAAAGAACCCTAGCCGGCGGAAACCGCACATAGGCAGGCAACGCAGACTACGCTTGTCCAGGAAGCATCGGAAAAAATCGAGACAAAGGCGCATCACTGCAAACTGATTTTAGTATTCGGCTAAATCTTCCGCTTCCAAACTCGATTTCAGGCCCCGTGAACTTTCAATCTATTTCCCAGAAGCATCCCGCTTCGAAGGTGGAAATTGACGCGTTAACTGCGTGGTATTGCACCGCATAGTCGCACTGTCCGCTGATACCTTCGAAAATGCCCTGACCGCCTATGATGGAAACATGGCCTTCTCCGCCGCCGCTTGGACCGGCGTCGTCTCGGGAGCGCTTGCCCACAAGGAAAAACTTGTCATCGCTGCTAGCCGCCGCTTCGCAGTTAGATTCAAGATTAAACGCGCCGTTACTCGACTTGCTGTATACTACGCATGTTAAAGGCATGGCGGCGATGTCTCCGAACGGTTTTCCGCTTGAAGAAATTATATGCAGGGCGCCCTCGCCGAACCCGGTCGAAGCCACTTCTCCGTCCATTTGTATAGATCTCATAACCAGCAAAAGACTGCCTACAGATTCGAATGTTCCTTCTTCAGCAAATACGCTCTTCGCCGTTCCGGAAAGCGCAATAACGGATGCAATTATTCCGAGCGGTTTCATGATCGTTTTCATGATCGGTTCTCCCAATGGCTTGTCCAGCAACTAGCTCCGAAACCCCGACAGCGGTTCCTTTCAGCCATTGTCCAACTTACCTTAAGAATGCGAATTTCCAAAGGAAATAACAAATATCTGAATCGGCTTTACGTAAACCGAAACGCTTCCCGTTGACTGAAGCCGCAAGGAGCGATTCGGCGAAGAGTTGGACAAAAGTATCGAAAGAAAAATTCTTGCAATGTTGTCTTAAGGGGTTTTCAAAATCGGGCCGATTGCCTGTTCGACAAGTCCGCGCGTTGTCTGCAGTTTCAAATTCAAACTCTCTGCGCAGAATCACTACGCTTGGACGTCAAGGAATTCATGCGCGCCATTTCCGATGCGATGTTCACGTTGCGGTAAGGTTCCGTATCAATGCTTGCCTATACAACTGTTCTATCTAGGTTAATCGGAAAGTATGGACAGTCGCCAAATGATTTTGCGAGCAAGCGATCGTCCTCCAAGCGGCAAAATCGGATTGGAATTGTTCTAGACTCAGCGATACCGACGTCCTGGCAGGCGTTGACAATACACGGAGGATGCCGGCGGTCCCCGACGCCATTCCGTTTAGTTTACCGGTTTCGGCACGTGAGGTCGTCGCAGAATCCGATAATTCCAATCCTGTCGACAAATGGCAGGCGACTTGCCGCGCGGCTATTTGACGAGTTTCTGGCTGCGGAGGATTGCTGCGCAGACCAGGACGAGCACCATGGCAACCAAAAACGGCGCTCCCGGAAGATAGTAGTCGGTTTCGGGCGAAACGAACGCGTTGAATACTTGCGTCATCAACAGCGGCGAAAAAACGTATGCTATCGAATTTACGCTGGCAATTACGCCCTGAAGTTCACCTTGCTGATTGGCAAGCGCCGTTCTCGCCATGATCCCGTGAATCGCCGGCGTGAAAACCGCGCCGAGCGCGCTAATCGGAATCAATACGAAAACTGCGAAGCTTTGGTCAATTATACCGAATCCCAAGCAACCGATCGCAGTGAACAGCATTCCGGTTCGAATCGTTCCGCGTTCCCCAAGAAATTTGAGGCACAGCCTAATCAGGCCGCCTTGCACGAGCGCGATCATAACGCCGTAGCACGCAATCGAAATACCGATCATTCGCGGCCCCCAGTCAAACCGCTCGACAGAGTAGTAAGACCAGACGGACGGGTAGACTAGAATCGCGAGTTGATAGATGAATAGAGCGGAGATCAAAGTCCCAAGACCCGGCAGGCGCGCGATGTGATAGAATCCGCCGACCGGATTTGCGCGCTTCCAGGAAAATGGTCGACGAATATCATCGGTTACTGTTTCCGGTAGAACGAAATAGCCCAGTGCCAAATTGCACATTGACAATGCGGCAGCCGCGAAAAAAGGCCCTCGCGTCCCAAGCTCGGCAAATGCCGCTCCCAAGACCGGTCCCAGAATAAATCCGATTCCGAATGCCGCTCCGATCAGCCCGAAATTCTGCGCTTTTTCGTCCGGCGTTGAAATGTCGGAGACGAATGCCGCGGCGGTCGCTGCAGTCGCGGCCGTTATTCCGCCAATGATTCTTCCCAGCAGAAGCAGCCAGATGGCGTGGGCGAAGCCCATGATCAAATAGTCCAAGGACATAAAGAAAAGCGAAACAAGCAAAACCGGCCTACGCCCGTACCGGTCCGAGAGGCTTCCGATAGTCGGTCCGCAAACAAACTGCATGACCGCGAATACAGACGAAAGAATGCCCCCCCAGGCCGCAGCGTTCGTGAGCGTGCCGTCTCCGACTTCGATAAGCAGGTCAGGCATCACCGGAATGATCAAACCTATTCCCACGGCATCGATCGCGACCGTAAACAGGACGAATAAAAGCGGTAGGCGCTTTTTCAAATCATTTTCTGGGGCTTGGCGCGACCGTAGTCGCAGGGGCTTTCCTGCATTTCCAAGTGCAGACCCTTGCCCTGGTAGGCGTGCTCTCTCGCGAGATCTTCATTGAATTCTATTCCGAGGCCGGGCGCGACCGGCGTCCGGATATAGCCGTTTTCCCAAAGAATTGAATTATTTATCAGAGCGAGGTGGAATTCTCCGCCCGTCTGAACAGTTTCAACGATCAGGAGGTTTGGCAAAGTCGCGGCCAGCTGAATGCTGGCAGCCCATTCCACCGGGCCAGCATAAAGATGCGGCGCCATCTGCGCATTGAAAGCTTCCGCCATCCCGGAAATTTTCTTGGCTTCCAATATACCTCCCACGCGGCCGAGCGCAGGCTGCAGAATCGATGCTCCACCCGTTCTCAGTAGCGTGCCAAACTCCGATTTAGCAGCAAGCCTCTCCCCCGCCGCTACTGGGATTCTCACGCGCCGAGCGACTTCGGCGAATTCCAGCAGATTGTCCGGCGGAACCGGTTCTTCGAACCAGAGCGGGTTGAATTCTTCAATTGCGCGACCCAGCCTAATCGCGCCGCTCGTCGAGAATTGCCCGTGCGTTCCGAACAAAAGGTCTGCCCTACTGCCGACGGCTCGCCTGATTTCCCTGCAGAACTCGATGGAGAGTTCGATATCGAACATGGCCGGCTGGTGCCCGCCTCTAATCGTATACGGTCCCGCCGGATCGAATTTAACGGCCGTAAAGCCCTGTTGAACCATGCTTGCCGCGCTCTCGGCCGCAAGGCAAGGATCGGTCCAGAACTTGGACGGTTCATGGCCGGAAAGCGGATAGAGATAGCTGTAGGACCGAACGCGAGAATTCGTCATTCCTCCCAGCAACGCGTGCACCGGCTTCCCGGCATCTTTGCCGAGAATGTCCCAGCACGCGATTTCAAGTCCCGAGAAAGCGCCGAGCGAGGTCGGATCGGGTCGCTGAGTGAATCCGGAGGAATAGGCGCGACGAAACATTAGCTCGATATTTTCGGGATTTTCCCCGAGCATATGCCTTTCGAATACGTCCTCGATAACCGCCTTCATCGCTTCCGGTCCCACCGACGAGGCGTAGACTTCGCCAATGCCGGCAATACCGCTGTCCGCCGTTAACTTGACGAAAATCCAATAGCGCCCGCCCCAACCTGGCGGAGGGGGCGCGACAACAAAAATCTCGAGATCGCGAATTTTCAATCCGCCGCAACCTAGAACAGAATCACGTTTCGCCGTGACAGTCCGGACTTTGTTGCGGCAATGGCATCGTTGATATTCTCTAGCGAATATCTGCCGGTAATGAGTTCATCCAGTTTGAGTCTTCCTTGCCGATAAAGTTCCATCAAGTACGGAACATCCCGTCGAAGCACGGTGTCGCCCATGCTTGAGCCAAGCATGGCTTGCCCGGTCGCGGCGATCGCGACCGGCTGGTAAAAGGAGTTCTCTCCGCTCGGAGTCATGCCTACGATTATTACTTTTCCTCCGTAGGCCAAATACCTGGGAGCCAAGTTGTAAACATCCGTCGAGCCTACCGTAACCATTACATAGTCGACGCCTTGCCCTCCATTAAGTGCTTTGACTTGCCTGTGAGGCTTTTCCTCGGTTGCCAGCACGCAGTGCGTAGCGCCGAACTCGCGAGCGGCCTCAAGTTTTTCACTACGCGTGTCGACTGCAATAATCTTAGCTGCGCCGGCGATCAGAGCCCCCTGGATCGCGTTCAGCCCGACGCCTCCCGCGCCGATAACTGCAACCGTCGTGCCCGGACGGACTTTCGCCGTATTGATTGCGGCGCCAACGCCCGTTATTACGCCGCAAGCCATCAAAGCCGCCGCCTCCATCGAAACGCTTTCGGGAAATTTTACGATCTGGCTCGGGTCGACGACTGTCCGTTCAGCGAAAGCCGCTGTTTTCAGTCCTTGCAGGAGCGGCGTGCCATCCGCTGCGGAAAGGGGGCCATCCGGCAAGTTTGATGCGAAGCCGCAATTCGCAGGATGCCCGTCACAGCAATTCCAGCACTCTCCGCAAGCGCGAATCAAGGTAACCAGAACCGGGTCGCCCGGTTTGTACGAATTGACTCCGTCGCCGACCGAAACCACTCTGCCGGCCGCTTCGTGCCCGTAGATCGCAGGCAATTCCGTATCCCACGCTCCGTCGATGAAGTGAATGTCCGAATGGCAGATCGCGCAGGCTTCTATCTTTACTTCAACCTCGCCGGGTAAAGGCGCGCGAAGATTTACGTGTTCAATTGATAGCGGTTTACCAAATTCCCTGCAGACTGCCGCCTTCATCATTTTCCTCGCATTTTTCTTTTCAAAAATCTGACTCTTGGCTCGCCGGTATTGTCATTCCGCAGCGAGAACTGCAACCGCGATGATCGAGAGATTGACGTCCCGGAATTCTGAAACCGCAAGAACTATTTCACTTCCCGACGAGCCTTCGGACGCAATTCCAATGAGCGCCGACCAGCTCTTCTTCTTCAAACGATACCAAACGGCCTTCCGAGACAATTCGTTGCCCTCCCACCAACAAGTCGCGAACTCTCCGGCTTCCGCAAAAAACCAGAGAAGCGATTTCGTCCCAATGGCCGGCAAACTCAATCCCGCCCAGGTCCCAGATTGCAATGTCCGCAAATTTGCCAATTTCTATAGAACCTACATCGTCGCGGCCGAGAACTTTGGCTCCGCCAATCGTCGCTATTTGCAGCGCCTCGCGAGCGCTCATAGCATCGGCGCCCCGCTTAACGCGCTGCAAAAGCATCGCCTGACGAGCTTCCGCCAGCAGATTCCCGGAATCATTCGATGCAGAGCCATCAACTCCCAACCCAACCGGGACATCGCAATCTAGCATGCGTCGAAGCGGCGCTATGCCGGAGCCGAGCCTGCAGTTGGAATTTGGGCAATGGGCAATTCCCGTGCGCGTTTCAGCGAAGAGTCTGATTTCGCACTTGTCAAGTTTAACGCAGTGAGCGTGCCAGACATCGGCGCCAGTCCAACCGAGACCCTCGATGAATTGGCCGGGTCGGCAACCGAATTTAGCCATTCCGTACTCGATGTCTTCATCGTTTTCAGCCAGATGCGTGTGAAGCATGACTTTTTTGTCGCGCGCCAATAAAGCCGAATCGCGCATCAGTTCGCGGCTGACCGAAAATGGCGAGCATGGCGCTATGCCTATACGAACCATCGCTCCGGGACCCGGGTCGTGAAAAGCATCAACGACTCGTATGCAATCGTCCAGAATGTTGTCTTCTTTCTCAACTAGAAAGTCCGGCGGAAGTCCGCCCGCGCTTTCGCCGATCGACATCGATCCACGCGTTGCATGAAACCGAATTCCGATATCGGCCGCCGCCTCGATCGTATCTTCTAAACGAATTCCGTTTGGATAAAGATACAAATGGTCGGAGGATAGCGTGCAGCCGGAGAGCGCGAGTTCGGCAAGCCCCAAGCGAGCGGAAACCAGAATGTCTTCGGGCTTCAGCTCGCGCCAAATCTGGTAGTTAACGCGCAGCCAGTCGAATAGCAGCGCGTTTTGGCTGCGCGGAACCGCTCTGGTCAGATTTTGAAACAGGTGATGGTGAGTGTTGACAAGACCGGGAGTTACAACGCAATCGTCGGCGTCGATTTCCTCCTCGGCCTTGGGCAGGCCTCGACCGACGCCTGCGATTCTACCGTTCTCGATTAATATATCGCAGCCGGTAATTTCCGACGACCGTGAATCCATCGTCGCTACGACGGCCGCATTCCTGATTCGAACCGACATTTCGCCCCGCTCCGCTGATCAAAAATTATCTCGCGTGTCGATCTCTTCAGATTCTACGGCCGGCGGAACCGACCTCGCTGAAGAAATCCCCGATCAACGCTGCATACTCCTCGGATTTTTCCACGCACGGCAAGTGCCCCGCACCGTCGATCCGCCTGAATTCGCAATTCGGAATGAGCGACGCGGTCTCTTCAACAATTCGGGGAGGCGTAGCTCCGTCTTCGGAACCCGCGATAGCCAGAGTCGGCTGGAGAAGACTGCGCGCAGCGTCGCTAAAATCTGCCGTTCTCAATGACTCGCAGCATCCCAGATAGCCGGCTGCGGTCGTACGACAGAGCATGCTCCTCCAAGCCTCGAGTTCGTCATGCTTGTTTTCGCGAAACGATTTCGAAAACCAGCGTTCCAGCACGCCCTCGGCAACGGCCTCGATGCCGCGCTTGGCGATCGCATCGATTCTGGAGCGCCACATTTCCTCGCTTCCGATGCGGGCAGCGGTATTGGAAAGCACAACGGCCGAGACCAAGTCCGGACGAGTTGACGCAAGCTGCAGTGCGGTTACGCCGCCGATAGACAGTCCGACAAACACGGCGCGTGAAATTTTCAGCCGGTCCATCAATCCCGCCGCGTCCAGGGCAAGATCGGAAACTGCGAATGGCTGGTCGGTAATCGTGCTGAGCCCGTGCCCCCGCGTATCATAGCGAACAAGCCTCAATTCTTTTGGAAGCCTGTCGACGACTCTGTCCCAGACGCGAAAGTCCGTGCCGAGAGAATTTGAAAAAACAACCGGCAATCCGTTGGGATCGCCTTCATCGGCATAATGAATCGCCACGTTGCCGACTCGCATCATTTTCATAGTACCGCTTTCCCTCGTTAAATTCTCAGTTCCGAAGTAAGTCAACGATATCCTATTTGCCGTCTATCGAAGTTGGAAGCCTCTATTTCAACCGGTAATTTTCAAATTACTCCTCCACCTGGACAAGCAAGTTCGCCCGGCCGAGAAAACGCATTCAAAAACGATCACTTCAAAGAGTTGCGCCCTCCCGGCACGACGCCGCCATGGAAAATCACTTCGTCAATTCGCCGATGAAATCCGCGTCCGAACGGAGGATTGCGCCGCTCCCTCGGCGCCCCGGCCCATTCTACCGGCGATCCATACGCCGAAATCGGTAGCAACAAACGGTACTCTCGGCAGTACGTCGTTCGGAATCATCGCTCCGAGGCGAATTTGCATCCCGATACCCAGTGCTCCGGCGAAACTGAAAGGAGCCGGCGAGAAAGCTCCTCCGATCAGATGGCTCGCGCCGAAAATCACTGCCGCGAAGCTCATGAAGCCTCGCGCCGCCGTCATGTTCCGGCCGAATATCTGCCAACTTCCTGCGGAAAGTTCGGCACCGCCGGTCGCGCAGAATACACCACCAGCCTAAATGACAATGAATCGCATACGGGAAGGAGTCGCCCCGACGCTTCGCGCTGCGAAGGGATGCTCGCCCGCCCCTGAAAGTCGGAGCCCGAAACGGGTCCGGTAAAGGAATGCCCATGTGCCGGAGACCGCAAGCGGCATCAAAACCACAAATATGTACAGCGATGAATAGGGTCCTAGGCCACCGGCTCTACTACCGCAACGACCTCGCCCTTGAGCCAGGAAATCGCCTCGGAACCGAAATGTCGAAGGCTAACCTGCATGGTCCCGATTCAGGCAACCGGCAAGCCCGAATCAAGCGCGGAGCGATGAATGGACCCGAACCGCAAGCGTCGCCGGGTTTTCGCGGATTAGCAGTGTGTTTATGGAAACGACATCTTAAAGCCAATATACTACATATATATTTTATGCCAATGCTCTAGCATCCGCCAATAGCAACTGCCATAGTCATGCCTCAAAAAGCTTAGTCGCGGTCCCGGCAGGAAGAGGCCGGACGGGGTTGATCCGGCGAAGCGCGTCGGCGTGGCAAGTTCGGAGGCGCATATGTTGAACACCTTGAAGTGCCGGCTGCGAGTACAGCTACACCGAGCCGAGTCGGTTGCAAGTTCAAGGAGTGATTGACGCCGTCGAGCAAGGCGGAATCCAAAAAGACTTTGCTTCTGTTTCCGATCGAATTGCGCGCCAGCGCGCGGCGGGAGAGAAGCGCCCGTCGCAGCAGCCGTTAAATGAATTCAAGCAATGACAAGGAAAATCCCAGTTATGCATCGATCTATTTTAGTTCTCGCCGCTGCCGGCGGCTTGATGGCCCTGGCCTCGTGCGGAGGAAGCGGAGGGCCGGGATACAGCGTCTTGTCCGCGTCAGAACTGGAGCGGATAAGATCGGACCCGAGATCGGTTCGCCTTGCCGCCATTGGCGAAGGGTCGGACACACTTATCGTACCCTCGATGCATTTTCGACTCCAGGATTCTCGACAGGGCGGCACCGATGTCGTCGTAAACTTTTATTGCGACGGGGACACTTGCAGGACCGCAACCGGCGAGACCCTTTCCTTGACGGATTTAGCAAACCCCGAAATAGACGCATCCACAACTAGCGCGGATTTGGGCGCTAGAGGCGAATTCGATACAATCAGATTGGTCGAGC
>JAPPFL010000024.1 GCA_028823855.1 Albidovulum sp. | reverse complement strand
GGTTTCCATGTTCGGAATTTGATGAATCCAAGCAAAGAAAACGGTTAGCGAGGCAAGCAGCAGAGAGCCGTCGGCCTAACGCTCGGTAAAATTGATGTATAGCCATGACGAAATGCGGCAAAGGTAGGTTAGCTGAAAATGGGCGTGAAGTCCTGTTTATTCGCATGGACGATTCTCAAGATATTTTCGTTATGTTGGATCGCGCCCGCATGACCCGGCTTTCCATTTGCCAACGAACTGAAAGGGAGAATTATTGGACGGCGATGCTGTAGCGAAACTGATCTATCTGTTGGTACTCCTCGTCGCGATTTTGGGATGGTTCGTCGCGAGCAACAGGAAGAGTCTTAATCGCATCGTTCAGCAATTGAGCGTCTGGGCGTTTATTTTTATCGGTTTCATTGTCGTCTACGGAATGTGGGAAGACGTGCGGCGCGACATTTCGCCCAAGCGCGCCGCAACGTTCGAGGATTCGCACATACGCGTCCCAAGAAGCGACGACGGGCACTTTTATTTGGAACTTGAAGTTAACGGAACGCCAGTGAATTTCCTTGTGGATACCGGCGCCACGGACCTGGTCCTCACAGAACAAGACGCAATTGCCGTCGGAATAGATCCGAGCAGGTTGGTATATCTTGGAGTCGCGCAGACTGCCAACGGCCAAGTGCGAACTGCACCGGTAGAGTTAGAGTCCGTAATTGCCGGGCGGCATGAATTCAAAAACGTTCGTGCCTGGGTGAGCGAAGGGGATTCGGATTTGTCGCTCCTAGGCCAGTCTTTCTTGTCCGGTTTCCATCGCATAGAAATCCAGGCCGGCGAAATGTCGTTGGAAATTTAACGGAGAACTCAAGACTACGAGTTACGAGTAGCTTTATCTATTAGAAGCTTTTTTCACCCAGCCGCCCGCTTCCTCAATCCAAAGCACTAGCGGAACTCCCTTTTCATTCAGCGCTTTCCATAGTGTCCGAGCAGAACGAACAATTTCGATATCGCGTGATTCAAACACAACCGAAACTCTCTGCAAGGCTGCGACTTCGTTCGGCTCAGTCTTGGCGCCGTCGATTAGTACCAGGGCTTCTCTCGCCTCAAACGGCTCATTTTCTGTCGTCAGCAAAATAGGATGCAAATGGTCGCAATCTCCTCCTGACATTCCATGGGGCAGAAATTCATCTTCGGGAAATTTCCAAAGATAGTCGTCAAGCATCTCGATTCGATCCTGCTTCGCTCCTCTTACAAGTATCCTCCAACCCGCTTTCCGAGACTTGCAGAGTATCCGGCGAAGAGTAAATTCCTGTTCACTATTAGTCTGATAGAAAAATACTTCCGGCATTATTTTTCGAACTTGTCTCGGATCAGCCTGTCCAGCGTTCTAACGCCCCAGCCGGTCGCTCCCGCGGGAGCAAGATCTGTCGACGACCTCGTCGAAACCACGCCCGCAATGTCTAAGTGAGCCCAGGGTACCGAAGACTTCACGAATCGCTGCAGAAACATCGCCGCCGTCACAGCTCCCGCCGCGCGTTCGCCAACGTTTTTCATATCGGCAATTGCCGATTTCAATTGTTTATCGTACGCTGATCCTGTCGGCATTCTCCAGGCGCCTTCGCCCGATTTCGAAGCCGCGGAAAGCAAGGCACCGCAAAATTCGTCATCATTGGAAAAAACGCCGGCGTTTTCGTGGCCAAGCGCAACTATTATGGCTCCCGTCAGCGTTGCGAGATCGATGACGCAGGATGGATTGTATTTCCGTTGAGCATACCAAATAAGATCGGCCAGAACGAGACGGCCCTCTGCGTCTGTATTGATGACTTCAATAGTGTCGCCCTTGAGTGATTTGACGACATCGCCTGGCCTCTGGGCCTTCGCGTCGGGCATGTTTTCAACCAATCCGACGATTCCAACAACATTGGATCTGGATTTCCGCAGAGCGAGGGTTTTCATAACGCCAGCAACAGTGCCCGCGCCGCCCATGTCAAAGGTCATTTTTTCCATGCCCGCGGCCGGCTTCAATGAAATGCCGCCGGTATCAAATACGACTCCTTTTCCTAACAGCGCCATAGGTCGTCGTTCTGCCCCTCGCCAATGCATAACAACGACTCGAGATGGGCTTGCGGACCCCTGACCGACGGCAAGCAATGCGCGCATGCCCACTTTGCCCAGTTCGATCTCCTCGAGCACTTCGACTTCGAGCCCCAATTCGCGCAGTTGTTCAAGTCTGTCAGCGAATTCAAGAGTTGTAAGTATATTTGAGGGTTCGCTGACCAAATCGCGCGTTAGAAAAACACCTTCAACTGCTGCGAGAAGAGGCGCGAATTTTTTCTCGACCTCGTCGGGATTGGCCACCATCGCGCAGACGCGGCCTTTTGGGCGTTTACTTTTTTTCTTCTTTGTTTTGTGGTTGGAAAACTCATATGCGCGCAATGCGAGTCCTTGGAGTATGGAATCGGCCTTTGAATGCTCGGCAAGCAGCAAAAGCATGTCGCTTGTTCCTAGCTTCGAAGCAAATGCCGCTCCCGCCCTTCGGGCGTCGTGGTCATTTGCGTTCGCTGGAAGCTTGACAACGATAATTGATTCAGCACCTATGCCGGACGGAAACGCAAGAACGACAGAATCGCATTTGCTCAAGGATTTGAATAACTGGCTCCCGCAAAGCCGCGACAGCGCGCCTCCGGCCTTTTCGTCAAGTTCCTTCAACCAAGTTCCATCGATTCCGCTTGGACGCACTAACACCCCTAGCGTGCCGCTAAAGCTCGATGCAGCGCCAAGATCCACGGATTGAAATTTGACCTTCGTTACGGACGTCATCGCAGCTATAGTCCTCCAACAACAGAAAAACCGTCGAATTCTTTAAAGCCAATAGATAAAAGGATTTGACGATTGATGAAAGGCGTTATTCGTCTCGCTTGCAAAGGCAAAGCGCAAACAACAGGAGAAGGGCAAATCATTGAGGCGTTACGATCTCCACGTACTCGCAAATTTGCTGGAGAGATTTGTCTTTGCGGCGGCTGTTTTGTTCAGCCTTTCCTGGATCAACAGCATTTTTTTGTCGCTTAGAAAGCTCGTAGGGGATATTCAAAATTGGGGATTATTTGCCAAATACACATTGCAAATGCTCCCCGACGCTATTCTTCCAATGCTCCCGTTTTCTGCGTTTCTTTCCGCGGCATTCCTGTGCTCGCGGATGCACGCGCGCCGTGAATTTGCAATATTCGAGTTTACCGGAACCAAGCCATTCCGTCTTTCGTTGCCATTTGCTTTATTTGGTATCTGCATTGCCATGGCCGCATCGGCTATCGCACATTATGTACTGCCGATTTGCCGTGCCAATTTAATGGAATTGGATAACGACATAGCCGCGAAAATTTCGTCGCTGAAACTTAAAGAAGGACAATTTCTGTTTCTTGGCAACGGCTTGGTTGTACACATTGATTCGGTTGCTTCTGGCGGACGAGCAAAAAATATGTTTGTGCACCATAAGAACTCAAACAATGGGACGAAAGCGTATTTCGCAGAAGATACTTGGGTTGTACAGGGCGACGATGCGCCTTTCGTCCGCATGATTAACGGGCGCTTTTTCGACTATTCCGCGGATTCAAAATCCGTTTCGAGCACGAAATTTTCCGAATTCAAAATCGGAATCGGGGTGCTTCTCGATGATCTAAAGAAATTCTTGCCCTCGGTTCGGCATTTCACAACAAGTTCACTGCTGGGACACGGCGCAGAGACGTTGCGCAATTCGGGAGTGTCGATCGCATCGATACGCCTTGAACTGCATTCCCGAAATGCAGTTTCGCTGCTTTCCGCGATAATACCATTGCTTGGAATGTCCGCGATGTATGCGTGTCGCCGTGCCGGACTGAACCTTTGGCTTTGCTGGATGGTATCAGTGGCGATTTTCGCGCTAGTTTACCTGTTTAATGGTTTCTCGGTCTCGATGGCGGAGGAAAATGCCAACGACTATTTATACGTTTACGCTCCAGCAGCGCTTTCATTGGGAATGACGACCTCGCTGCTGTGGACTGCGCAGCAAAGCAATTCGCTCTGGCACCTCTTCCGATCAGCATTTGGCAAGGAATGACCTTATCACTCTACCTAGCATTGCGATTTTTGCAGGCGCTCGCGGCTACGTTCCTATTGTTTTTCTGCATGTACTTTTTGGAAGGCACGGTACAAATTTCCGATCGATTCATGCGGTTCGAAATAGAATTATTCAAAGCCGCCGAACTTGCGTTGATGCGCATTGCCATCGATCTATACACGCTTCTGCCGATTATCGTCGGACTTGCGGCACTTGCGATGTCGTTTTTGTGGTTTCGATCCAGTGAAATGGTTGCAGTTCGGTCGGCAGGTATCTCCGCACTGGCGGCGATGTGCGTACCCGCTCTTTGCGCATTTCTTTTCGGTATCGTGTCCATTGCGCTTTTGAACCCATTGGTTGCAATTCTGACGGACCAGTTTCGGATTTCGGCAGGAAAAATTGATGCCTCGCTAGTTCAAAGCGAGTGGATCAGAAACGGCGAAGTTGTTCTCGGTCGGCCGGGTCAAAAATCGGAATCCGTGATCCGAGCAACGCTCGTAGATGAAACGAAGTTTGAATTTCAAGACGCAGATATATTTCTTTTTGCGGACGACGGAACCTTAACTCATTGGATACTCGCGGAAACCGCAATGCTGGAGGATTCGCGCTGGCAGCTTTCTAACGGGAAGATTTGGAGAATAGACTCCGACAGTCCGAACCCGGAAAAGTCGGCAGTCGAATTTGAAGAATATGAACTACCGACTGACTTGACCCGGGATCAAGTGAATAGCAGCCTGATTTCGCTAAATTTCGTTTCCTTTTGGGAAATTGAAAAATTAATCGAGTTGCGAGAGCGCGCGGGAATATCTTCTGTCGAATTCAAGGTCTTCTATAGCGCAGAATTGGCCAAACCGTTGCTTTTCGCCGCGCTCGTTCTCGTTGGCGCCGGATTTACGACTCGACCAGCACGTGTCGGCCCGGCGAGTATCAAGGTCCTTTTGGCAGCTCTAACGGTATTGGGCATCTATTATTTCAGTACTTTTACGAAAGTTCTCGCAGAGAACGAAAGAATTTCGCCATTCGCTGCCGCTTGGTTGCCCCCAACCGTAGCTCTGGCACTGGCGTTGACGCAGTTGCTTGTAGTTGAGGACGGATAAGTGAGGGTGCTATTTTTCGCGTTCACGGTTGCAGCATTATTCCTTTCGAACGCCGCCCTGGCTCGGGAACGGCTTACGCTCGCCGCGGAAGAGATTGAATTTTCGAAAGGATTTTCGTTGCTAACTGCGACCGGCAATGTTGAAATGAGGGGTCCAAGGAGTTTTATCCGCGCAAAGCGAATCGAATTTGATCGAAATAGCGGAATCGTAACCGTTCTAGGTCCGCTTACTTTTGTTTCCGAGGACCAATCGGTCGTTGTTGCCGAATATGCTGAACTGTCGTCGGATTTGAGAGAAGGCATTTTGAAGGATGCCCGGCTTCTTCTGGACAAGCGGGTACAATTCACCGCGGCAGAGCTGATTAAGGAGCGGGAAGGTTATCGGCTAAGAAAAGCCTACGGGTCGCCGTGCACGCTCTGCAATCCGGGCGAAACACCGACTTGGAGCATTGACGCCGACGAGGTTGAATCGGGCGACGCAGTAGAAAGGATTGTACTAAGGAACGCCGTCTTTCGTGTCATGGGCATACCGATTGCGTTTGTTCCTTGGCTAAGTATGCCCGGACCCAACGTTGAAAGGGCGGATGGCGTGCTTCCGCTGGAATTTGTTAGAACAAGCGCGATCGGCAATAAGTTCGCACTGCCGTACTTTAAAACTCTCGGCGATCACGCCGACTTAACCGTTACTCCGTTCTTTACGACAAGAAGCGGTTCGGGTCTCGAATTTGAAAATCGAATTGTATCTTCGAAGGGAAAGATCAAATTTTCGGGTTCGATTGCGGACGGCCGAACTATCGACGAAGATTACAGAGCGTGGATATCGGCTGAAGGCAATTGGAGGCTGACCGACAGTTTGAAACTGAGCCACAGCAACCAAGTGGTTTCCGACAACCAGTTTCTTAGCGAATTCGCCTATTCTCAAAAGAACCGGATCGAAAATAGATTCGCGCTCGTTCACCGATCGCGAAGAAGCCGCGTTCAAACGGATTTATTTCATTTTCGGTCGCTTACGGATCCAATGGCAAATCGAACCATGCCTACTCTAATCGGGCGAACATTCCTGAACTTTAGGTTCGAGCAGCTGGAGATAGGAGGGTCCGCCGACCTAGAATTGTCGGCAACGGCATTGGAGAGAGAGCAAGGGACGGATAGGCTTGCTGCGGGTGCCAGATTCGGCTGGTCCCGCTCATGGATTGCCTCAAACGGGGTCGAATTCACATCCGAATTTTCTGGAACGGCTGTAGCCTATAACTATGGCGGCGAGGCCTCCGGATCGCAATTCAAGACAGGCAAGTCCGTCGGTTTCAAGCTTCGCTGGCCTTGGATCAAAAGAGAATCCTCCGTCTTTGAGACGTTGGAGCCCGTCGCGCAATTTGTCTGGTCGTCGCAGTCCGACCCGGTCGTAGAAAACGAAGACAGCAAATTGCTGGAACTCGACGAAACGAATTTGCTTCTAGCGAATCGGTTTTCGAGCCATGACCGTTCGGAAACTGGTGCCAGGCTCAATTTGGGCTTGATCTACAACCGCCATTCGGCCGCCGGTTCCGAATTGGAGATGTTTGTCGGCCGAATAATCAGGAGAGACGCACAACACGATTTTTCGCCATCTTCTGGATTGAATGGCCGGAATTCGGACTATGTCGTTGCAACCGAACTGAAGACCGCGAATTTCCTTAAGCTGAAGGGTCGCGCCTTATTCGATGACGCTCTTGAAATATCCAGAGCCGACTTCGGCGTTAGAGTAGTCAGAAGCGGAATTACACTTAACGGCGGATATTCGTGGTTCGCGCCCGACCCGCTCATATCGACCTCTGAATTTTCGGAGTACTATTCCCTCGACCTCCGGTATGAATTGACGCCACGTTGGAGCATTCGCGCGGACTGGAAATTTGACGGCGCCATTGGCACGCCGATCAATGAAGAAATCGTAGTTGCCAACGCGAAGGACTGCGCTGGATTCGAATTCGGTATTGCGCGCAGGTTCCGATCAATGTTTGACAATGCACCCGTCACTTCAATAAAAATTAATTTCTGGCTTGGGCTTGGTGGCGGTAGCGAAAGTTCGAATACGGCATCTTGCGGCTAAATACAGGCACGGAAACCAATGCGAAAATTTAAATATCTGATTGCGTTAGCGATTTGGGTCATCCCTTCGGTTTTGATTGCACAGGCGAGCCCTTTTGCGACCGCTATTACCGTCAACGGAATTCCCATTAGCAACTACGAGATTTCTCAGCGCGCCTTAATGTTAAGGGCTTTGAGTATAAGAGGAAACCTGAAGGAGCAGGCCGAAAACGCGTTGATCGACGAGCGTCTTTATTTGGCTGAAGCCAAGAGGTTGAACTACGGGCTGACTTCAGCCGAAATTGAAGAAGGAATGCTTGAATTCGCGGCTAGAGCGAACCTGTCGACCGAAGAATTTTTGGCGGAACTTGTTTCCGAGGGTGTCGACCCGGCTGTGTTCCAAAACTTCGTCGTTGCCGGACTTCTGTGGCGCAAGGTCGTGTCCGGCCTCTATTCCGCTCAAGTTCAGAATATTACGAACGACGACATTGACTTGGCGCTTCAGCTCGACCCGCGCCTCAAAACGGAATCCGTGCTATTGTCAGAAATCGTTATCGCTAAACAACCTGGGTTGGCGGACGCATCGAGACGGCTCGCACAGCAAGTTTACAGCTCGGTTCGCAATTTGGAGGACTTTCGCGAAGCGGCCACCGCCGTATCGCAGTCCGCCTCGCGACAACGCGGCGGCGATATCGGTTGGCTACCGATCTCGCGGATTCCCGCCGCTGCTCGAACGGCAATCCAGTCTGCGCCGTCCGGCTCGGTCATTCCGCCGATAGAATTGCCTCAGGTCATCTACATCTTTTTCAAGCGCGGCATGCGAAAAGACGATTTGTTTCGAGAGGAGCATGAAATCGACTACGCAACTCTTCAAATCAGAACGAAGTCGCGCGAACGCTCCGAAGCCGTAGAGGTGGCGAACAGAGTCATGAGTCGCGTCGCAACGTGCACCGAACTTCTTCTGGAGACTCAGGCTTGGCCCAAAGGATCATTTAAGCGTCAATCATTGAGACCCGAGGACATAAGCGAGGCTCGTGTTGTAGAAATCGCAAAGCTGGATCACGGCGAATTCGCGATTCTGCCCGGAAGGACCGAGGGCTCAATCGAATTGTTGATGCTTTGCCGCAGGCTGTACGGTTCCCGCGAAAGGTCGGCGGAAAGAGACGCCGTATTCAACACGATTAGAAATCAGAGGCTGGAATCCTATGCGCAGGTCCACCTCAGGCAGCTTCGCGCAAATGCGATCATAAGACGTTGAACCTGCCGGTCGCTATTGCATGCGGCGACCCGGCCGGAATCGGTCCTGAAATAATTTCAAAGGCTTGGCAGCGATTGCGCGGAACCATCCCGTTTTTTGTATTGTTCGACCCGCGGTACACCAAACTGTTTGGTAACGAAGCGGCAGTTCGCGTGATCAAGGCACCGGAAGACGCGCCGGAAGCTATGAATCACGGCATTCCCGTGATTGGCAACAATTTTGCCGTTGAGCCACGAGTCGGTAAAGCCGACGCTTCCAATGCCGCTTCCATAATTCGTTCAATCGAAAAGGCGACCTGCTATGCGATGAAAGGGAGAGCCGCGGCCGTTTGTACTGGACCGGTTAGTAAATTCCTGCTGCGCTCCGGAGCAAATTTCGACTTTGGGGGCCAAACGGAGTTTCTAGCGGCAATTTGCGGTTCCCGTTCAGTTGTCATGATGCTTGATTCTCCCAGCGTCAGAGTCGTCCCAACGACGCGCCATTGCTCGATTTCCGAAGTTCCCTGCGTGTTGAACCAAGAACTGATTTATTCAACGATCACGGTTACGCATGAGGCGCTACGAATCGATTTTGGAATCCCGTCGCCAAGGATTGCCGTTGCAGCCTTGAACCCCCATGCGGGCGAAAGAGGCGTGCTCGGCAAAGAAGAAGAAACGATCATCCTGCCGACCGTCAAACGCCTACGCGAGCAGGGCCTGGCGATTTCAGGGCCACTATCGGCGGACTCTATGTTTCATGAACAGGCGCGACTGCATTATGATGCCGCAATCTGTATGTACCACGATCAGGCGCTGATCCCTATCAAGGCGTTGGACTTCTATCGGGGCGTCAATGTAACGCTGGGGCTGCCAATCGTCAGAACTTCGCCAGACCACGGAACGGCGTTCGACCTTGCCGGCCAAGGCTCCGCCAACGCCGAAAGTATGACGCGCGCCATCGAATTAGCAGCTCGACTGTCGCGTACCCGAAGGAGTGCCGGCCAATGAGTTTGGAAAGCTTGCCGCCGCTTCGTGAAGTCGTGGCCAAGCATAATCTACTAGCCAAGCGGTCGCTCGGCCAATCGTTTATTTTCGACTTAAATTTAACGGCAAAAATAGCTAGGTCCTGCGGCAATCTTGCCGCTTGCGATGTCTTGGAAATCGGACCTGGACCAGGAAGCTTGACCCGAAGTCTGCTTTTGGCGGGAGCTAGACACGTTCTTGCCGTCGAAAAGGATTCTCGATTCTTGCCGGCTCTTGAAGAGGTCGCGGTCGCGTCAGAGGGCCGCCTTGCAATCCGGCACGCGGACGCGACGAAATATGAGCCATTTGGTGAACTTTCGCCGCCAGTCGTAATTGCTTCGAATTTGCCGTTCAATGTCTCAACGGTACTGCTCTCCAAATGGCTTCTTTCGAATTCGTGGCCACCGTTTTGGCAAAGCATGACTCTGATGTTCCAACGCGAAGTTGCTGAACGAATTTTGTCGCCGCCCGGGAATAGAACTTACGGGCGACTGTCGGTGCTTGCCCAGTTCCGTACCATTCCGCGACTTGTAATGCATGTGCCGGCGAAAGCCTTCGCCCCCCGCCCAAAAGTTAGTTCAAGCGTTATAAGATTTGTTCCAATCGACTCGAACTCACAAATCGAGCCGGAGCACCTGATGAAAGTTTCGGCCGCCGCATTCGGGCAAAGGCGAAAAATGCTGCGGAGCAGCCTTGCACGATTCGGTCCAAGCGCCGAGATAGCGCTACGGCGTATCGGCGTTGACCCCTGCTGCCGCGCGGAAGATTTGTCGGTGGCGGATTACTGCCTACTTGCAAGGCAATTCTATTCGGATCCGCATTCGGGCAAATGAATGCTATTCTACAGCCGATGCTTTTCCGACAGATTTTTCGCTAACCGCGACTGCGCCGGGATGAGAAGCGGCTCTGGCGCGCTTTGGAGAAATGCCTTCGGGCGTATCGACGAGTCCGCTGTCTCGAGTATCGCCGGCGGCGATTGGATTATCCGAAGATTCGGGCTTTTCAGCAGGTTGACCGCCATTGCGCGTAGGCGAATCGGTGCGTCGATGCGCTGCGGCCTGCGCTTCCTTCATTTCGCGACGCGCTTCAAGCTCAAGCTGCGCTTCGCTTAGAAGCCGAGCATAGTGCTCGGAATGCTGCGCGAAATTCTCCGCAGCAACCCTATCGCCGCTTAGTGACGCGTCGCGGGACAAAGCTTGATATTTTTCAATTATCTGCTGCGGAGTACCGCGAATTTTGCCTTCGGGCCCCGAACTCTCAAAAACGCGGTTTAAAACATTGCCGACAGCACGGCGACTGTTCTTGTTGCGTACGCGCGATTTATTGATTGCTCTCATGCGTTGATAGTTTTTGTCTTGCATAAATTTCCGCCGGGATCAGTTCAACAATCGCATGAACCAAGCCATTTAATGGCTGGACCTTGGGGTTTTCGCCGAATTGTTCCCGATAAAGTGGCGCGCAAAAAAAGCACCTACGACTTGCGCATCAGCTCTTTGCGCCGTTTTCCGCCCAAACGCGATTCGCAACATCTTAATTCAGTCCGTAGATTCCGTCAATAACGATTTTTTATTCAGGAGCATGTCCGTACCGGAATGCTTGAACGCGAACCCGTTGATCTAAATCTTTCGAGCGACGGCAAAGACTATAGCCCTCGTATTCAAATATGCGTTGCACGTCGCGTTCCTGCCCCCGCCCTATTTCCAAATGCAATTCGCCGCCCGGAGCGAGAAATTCGCGCGCGCTACCTGCAATTTCCCGGAATGCTTCCAGCCCGGATTCGCCTGCCTTCAGGGCAATTTCCGGTTCCCAATCCCTGATCTCCGGATCCAGACGCGAGTATTCGGACTCCGAGACGTAAGGCGGGTTTGACACGATTAAATCGTACTTTCCTTTCACCTCGGCAAACCAATTGGAAAGACAGAAGGCTGCTCTGTCCCGCAGTCCGAGCCGCCCGGCATTTCGAAACGCAATTTCCAATGCGTCAGCACTGCAATCTACGCCTACGCCCGTTGCACCCGGGCATTCGCTCAAAATCGCAAGCAGAATACAGCCGCTTCCCGTACCCAAGTCCAAAATCCGAATTGGATCACTCCCAATTGCTTGTTCCACCAGAAACTCGCTTTCCGGCCTTGGATCAAGAACGTTGCAATCAATGGCGAATTCCTGCTTCCAAAATGCCCGGTAGCCTACGATTTGAGAAACCGGCTTCCTTCGCAGCCGCAATTCGACCGCATTTTCAAATTTGGTTTCCTCGGTCCCGCCGAGCCGCAAATCATCGTCGAGTGTTAGCATCGAAACGGATCGGCCCATTGCAAACGCCAAGAGAAATCGAGCGTCGGTCCCGGCGTCCGGTACGCCGGCCCAATTCAGTTTTCGCGCCGCGCGCCGCAACGCATCGCGCACAGTTGCGGTCAAATTTCGATTTCCGCCAACCGCCTCGCCCTGTCGTTGGCGACCAGCGCAGCAACTAGCTGGTCGAGATCGCCGGCCAGCACTTGCTCTAGCTTATAGACTGTCAAATTTATTCGGTGGTCCGTAATTCTACCTTGAGGGAAATTGTAAGTGCGCACTCTTTCAGACCTGTCGCCCGAGCCAACCTGCGACTTTCGGTCCGCGGCGCGCTCGGCATCAACCTTTCGCCGTTTTTCTTCGAACAACCTGGTTCGAATGACCTTCATTGCCAGTGATCTATTGAAATGTTGGGATTTTTCGGAGGACGTTACGCTGATACCCGTTGGAATATGAGTTATCCGAACTGCGGAGTCCGTCTTGTTGACGTGCTGTCCGCCTGCTCCGCTGGCGCGCATCGTGTCGATTCGCAAATCGGACGGAGGTATGTCGACATCAACCTCCTCGGCTTCCGGAAGCACTGCGACGGTTGCGGCCGATGTATGTATACGCCCGCTCGCTTCCGTTACCGGTACCCGTTGTACACGATGAACTCCAGATTCGAATTTCAACTTCGCGTAGGCGCCGCTTCCCTTAACTTCGGCCGTAACTTCCCGATAGCCTCCCAGGCTTGCTGCGCTCGAGGCAATAATTTCAAATTTCCAACCGGCCGTCTGGGCAAATCGTTCGTACATCCGAACCAAGTCGCTAGCAAACAGGGCCGCTTCGTCGCCTCCCGTACCGGCTCTGACTTCGAGAATTGCTGCACGGTCGTCGTCAGCATCTACCGGCAAAAGGGCAATTCTCACCTCTTGCAGAGCTTCTTCCAGCTTTGGCTTTAGTTCTTTCAACTCCTCAGACGCGAGTTCCTTGAATTCTGTGTCTTCCTGCAATTCTTCCAATTGCTCAAATTCCGAAACAAGATTGAAATATTCGTCGATTTTACCGACAACTGGTTTGAGTCCCGAATATTCTCGCGAGAGTTCGATAAGCTCGGTTGTATCTTGGCATTCGCTCAGGCGCGTCTCAAGCTCCGCCATCCGTGATCGAATTCGGCTTAGAGAATTCTTGGGTATCATGCTCGCGCTATCTTTCAACGCCGCCATGCTGTCAAGCAGATAGAGAACTGTCCTTTTTTGCTTTCTGGACCGATCCCGAACCCGCGCGCGACCCGCCGCGACCTAGGTCGCGATAACTATTGTTGCCGAATGTGTTTGCTTTTATCGCCATCGGAAGATTCTAATTCGCGGACTCGTTTTTCAACTTCATGCACGATGCGTTTAACCAAGTCCCTGTTGGATAGCTTGGCTGCAGTCTCGCCAGAGAGATAAAGCATCCCAGAGTTCTTTCCACCTCCCGCAAATCCAATATCGGTCATGAGCGCTTCACCCGGACCATTTACGACGCAACCAATAATCGAAAGATCCAGAGGCGTCGTAATGTGCTGAAGCTTGTCCTCAAGAATTGCCACCGTATTTATTACGTCGAACCCCTGGCGAGCGCAGCTTGGGCACGCGATGATGTTCACGCCGCGCTTAAGCAATCCGAGGGATTTCAGAATTTCGTTACCCGCTCGAACTTCCTTTACCGGATCAGCAGACAAACTGACTCGAATCGTATCGCCTATACCCGATTGCAGCAGGCTTCCGATGCCAATCGCCGACTTCACTGTTCCCGAATACACGCCGCCGGCCTCCGTGATTCCTAAATGTATCGGCGCGTCCGTTTCTTCCGCCAAGCCCTTGTACGCGGCGACGGCAAGCATGACGTCCGAGGCCTTGCAACTGATCTTGAAATCAAAAAAGTCCAAATCTTCGAGAATCTTGATGTGTTCGAGGCCCGAAGCCACCATCGCCTCCGGGCAAGGCTCCCGAAACCTCTCAAGCAAGTGTCTTTCAAGGCTTCCCGCGTTGACTCCGATGCGAATCGAACAGCCGTTTGCCCTCGCGGCCGAGACGACCGATTCAATTCGCTCCCGGGAGCCGATATTTCCCGGGTTAATTCGAATGCAAGCCGCCCCTGCGTCGGCGGATTCAATCGCTCGGCGGTAATGAAAATGAATGTCTGCAACGATCGGCACGGTGCTCTTGTCAACTATTCTCCGTAGTGCCTTCGACGAATCTTCGTCGGGAACGGACACGCGTACTATATTTGCCCCCGCTTCGGCGCACTCCGCAATCTGCGCGGATGTCGCCTCGGCATCGGATGTCAGCGTATTCGTCATCGTCTGCACGGAAATCGGCGCATCGCCGCCCACTCGAACCGGACCCACGCTAATTTCGCGAGATTTACGACGCGCTATATTTTTCCAGGGTCTAACTGGATTGCGAAGCATGACGTTTGCATTCCTAACTGATTTTAGATCTCACCTTGTTCGCCTCGATGCGCGGTTCGGTTTCAGCGATTCAATATTCGTTCGCGACCCTAACAGCGGTGGAGTTGACGGGACAGACTGTACAACCGGGACTCCGACCTCGCAATTACCCGAAAAATTGTGACGCCACGCCTGCAATGTTAAAATCGAATTTTCGTAATTCAAATCGCTGGAAAACTGTCGTTCTGGCAATTGATTGCATAATCGCGCATCCCGCCCCACGGGCGAAACTCTCTAACATTCGGATTGCCGCTTCTGCTTTGCCAGAATGCGACGCAGTGCGCCAAAGCCCCGGGCGTGGATGCGAATCAATTGGATTCAGTATTCATTCGAGCGGCGACTAGCGAGGACTGAGCGGGCTTTGGCAATGCGTCTTCGTCTGCCAATTCATACTTTTCTCGAAGAGATGCAGCATTTAGCATCAAATTCTTAACGACGCTAGTCTTGCGTCCGGCGGGACCGTAAAGCTGCCCGTCGATATCGAAATAGACTGAACCTGAATTGCCCGCTCTAAGCTTAAGCTCGCCACTCGATTTCGGAACCAAATAAGATTCTCCAGCATCCAGTATCTTTTCGAGAAGGACCGTGTCGTCCGCCGCTCTGACGCGCACCCAAGCAGGTCTAGCCGCAAATATCTTGACTTCGTTCCTTGGCTTAGGCGGTTCGGCGACCGGAGGCGCCAAGACCGCAGCGTTCACAGCGGGTTGCCCGTGAGGTTCCACTAGGTTTTGGTCCTCAGCCGATTCTCGACTTTCGGCTAGTATGCCTAATTCGCTAGGCTTCAATTCGCCTATGGGTTCCAAATCGTTTTGCAGGTCCGTAAACGGAGCGCTTTCCGCGAATGCTCCAACTTTATCGGAGGGTGAATTTAACAAAAATGTGGGCGTAAATTCATTCTCTGCGAATTCATACTCCGGTTCAAGTTCGGTTGGAACCGAACTTATTTGCTGAAATTCCTTCAGTATGGAATATCCGAAGTAACCTGCTCCGCCGACAAGAGAAATTAGAACAAGAGCGGATAGAACTGAAGTCGCGGAAACGGAAAATGTCGGCTGCGGCGAGCTCGCCCAAGGAAAATCTCGCGTCCTCGATTCGAATATCGCATCTGGAGAATTCGGTAGCGGTTGCAGCGTTCCGCTTTCCGGAAGCGAGAATTTACTCTCTTCGCAAAATTGCTGATAGACCTTTTCCGGATCGAGCCCTAGGTATCTCGCGTAAGAGCGTACATGGCTTGGAACAAAGTAAGGGTTTTCGAACGCGCTGGCATCGCACTTTTCGATGGCGACAATCATGTATCGGCGTATGCCGAGTTCTTCTTCAATCTTGAGAAGCGAGTGCCCTTTCTCCGCACGCTTCCCTCTTAACATATCACCTAATTTTTGTTCGTATTCGTCAAATCGTCGTAGCTCAATGGGCGGAAATTTCCAATTGTCCACCGAATCGCGCATCGCCTTTGCCTCATCGCGCTCAACCATCAATTCACGAAGGCGGCGCGTCCAAATTTTCGAGACCAACACAAATAATTGCGTTTGTTGGGGCATTCAAGCACGAAACTTGCCACATATCAAGAAAAATTTGCCGATCTTGAATCCAATTGCGGCGATTTACGCCCGACGATTTGCACATCGACCCGAATGAGCGCCAAACCGCATTTTTGCAAAAATCGAAATGCAATCACCAATCTTCGCAGAGAGCCCTGCTAACACGCAATTTCCCGAGATTCCGAATATCCTGCGTCCGGATTCTCCCTCGGTATAAGTCTATGAACGGCATCAACTTGCTTGGTTGCGGCTCTGTTCGTTCCTGCTCGCCAAAGCGGCCGAATTTTTGACCCAAGCCCTAATTTCATGAATGATGCGTTCAATTTTTTTGGGGACCGGCATCATTGACGAGACGCAAGCGAAAACGACTCCATCCGAATGGTCCAACAGCGATTCGAATTCATTTAGCAATTCGTCGTCGAGATCGCCAAGATTTTCCTTGGCAAATCTACCAAGTATATAGTCCAATTCCAATGTGCCTCTCCGTTGGCTTCGAATCAACAGCCGTTTAATCTTAAGCTCTGAATGTTCGTCCGACATGTCTGCTTTAATCCAGCGCTTCTTATCAAACGGGCATTCGAATATTCGAAAATTGATACCGAATTGCAATCAGCGCCGATGCGGTTCCGCCATCAATTTCTGCATCCTCAATTCGATTGCTACGAGAAATCGGTCAAATTAATTCTTCAAAGTGCCGGTATCGATGAACCCAAGGTTGGCACCGCCTCGTTCGGGGCGGATGGATTAATTCCGCATGGTCTCAAAATTGAATACCGGCCTTCTAGCGTCGCGGCGAAAGTGGTTTCTTGCCGAGTCGACCGAATCCAAACAGCCTAATGGAGAGAATAGAATTCTGCGCCGCGAACCCGTTTCCCGAACTTTCGGGAGACAATTCAAATCTTCCGCGCGGCAAGTATAGGCGACGTTCCTCGCACCGAGCTGCGAATCGGGGCGAGGATGGAGAGAAGACACGCAGACTCCTCTAATCCGATTCGTTCCGCCAATTAGTTTTGAAAGGATTTGCCGTCAGCGAGACGAATCGAACATTTGTTACCTTTCCGGCAATCGGTGCCCGCATTTTTCAAATGCTTCATAGTCAACTCCGAATCCAGCGGCAGGCTTCCTAAAGCACTAAATCCAGCCAGGCTCGCTTAAACGCACGATTTGCACCAAATTTCCTACCAAATTCCCCAGGCCGAATCTGGCTAATCGCCCGTTCTCGAACCGCGCTCCCCTAGTATCGGAAGATCATCGAGTCGACCGACCCGCGCAAGACGAAAGAACCGCTTCCCCGTGCTCGCCGAGCGTTCACTGCATAGGCATCCGAGGGAACAACCCGGTTTGCGCTGCAGAATTCGAAGCGCCGAACTCTTCCCGGAACTATGTCGCCGTTTTTTGCGCGCGAACTGGGTATCCGAAAATTCGGATCATTCGACTAATAATCTACCCGAAACCGACTTTCGGTTCGCGGCGGCGGAGAACTTCGGTTTGCGTGAAGCAGCAAGGCGCTAAAGAGAGAGCACATTTGTTGACTTTATCTCTTCCATGGACAGCAACGCCGTTACATTGTAGATTTTTACTTCGGAAATTAAGGCTTGATAAAATTTGTCATAGGCACGCGCGTTGGCGACGCGCACCTTCAAAATATAGTCAATGTCGCCAGCCAGCCTATGGGCTTCGAGAATCTCAGGACGCCCCTTTATCGCTTCGAGGAATTCCCTTTGCCATCTTTTGTCATGCTCCGATGTTCTGACCAAGACGAAAAAACATGCCTCGAACCCTAGTTTTTCGGCATTGAGCATTACCGTATGGCGTTCGATAACTCCCGATGACAAAAGGCGACGGACACGCTTCCAAACCGCAGTTTTCGACGAACCGACTTTTTTCGCAATGGTTTCGAGCGACTGGCTAGCGTTGTCTTGTAGTTCGGAAAGGATTCTTCGATCTATGTCGTCCAGCGTCTCTGGCACTGTCGTTGATCCCGATTTCGTTCGGCGCTTTCTTTTCCAACAAAATTTAACAGCCGAGTCGCCAAGTTCTAATATAACGCTTTTTCGCCGTAAAGTAGCGGGGCCACAGTTTCGGAGCGTACTGAAGCGGAGGTGGATCCAAGTAAGATATTCGATTGCGTTCGAAAGACTTCAGCTCAATCAGAATATCTAGAGCGTACCGCAAGACTCGCTGGCACAAATCTAAATTTTTCATTCGGACGACGGCAAAGCATCGAAATGGCATATGGATTTTAAATCGACGGATCATTATCGCGCCGATCCGCTAAATTCTGACGCCTAGATTTTCACTGCTGGGACCTTGTTCGAACATGCAATTGAGGATCCTGAACTGTCGAGAGCGCTGGCTTTCAATCCTGGTCCAGCAAAGCAATACCCAAAGGTTGATCGTCCGACGGAACAGGCAAGGCAATGTTGGAAATTAGACCCCAAGATTTTAACCGAGACGCCAATATTCTTCTTTTCCGATTTGAAGCGCGTCAGATCGCTGAACGGCATAGGAGGCGGCGTCATTGAACTCGAATCGAAAAAGCATTTGAGGCGGCTTCGCTGAGCGGGCGCGGGCCGGCGCGAGAAATCGCGCCAAGACCGACGCCGGGGCACTCCAGGCGATCGGCCCCGGAATGCGCCCGGTTTCGGCATTTGCTCGGGCGAGGTTCCGCAACACCTTATCCGAACTGCGCGCGCTCGCAGAAATCGACGAAGCGGTGTTCGTCAGTCTTGGCCCGGGCCCGCTTGAGCCAATGGCCGCCGGCTATTCGGGCCGAAACATACAAGGCCTGTACTTCAAGTTGCCGTGAACAAAGTGGTATTGGGCTTTACTTGAATTACCTATTTTGCTACCCAGCCGCTACGTGCATCAGCACAAAACTTCGCGCCATTCCGCGTTTAGCGAAACTGCGGAAATGCGCACACAATCGGAGACATTTCAACATGAACGATCAAATTAAGTCAATTGCCGTAGCCTCGGCTGTTGCAGCGGCTTTGGCCGTCGGGAGTAGCGCAGCGTTGGCAAGCGGCGCGAATGAAAAGTGCTACGGCGTTAGCCTCGCCGGCGAAAATGACTGCGAAGCAGGACCGGGAACGACCTGTGCGTCAACCTCGACGGTCGACTATCAGGGCAATGCCTGGTCCCTCGTCCCTGCCGGCACCTGCGAATCTATGGAACTTCCGGGCGGGCGCATGGGTTCGCTTACTGCGCTTGACCGTGATTTGCCATCCTAATTCGATTTGATTCGTCGCACTGCGCCTAGCGGTGCGACATACCGTTTCTATTTTATGTTGGACGACAGGCGAGCATTGGAAATCGTCCTGCCGAAGGAGCCGGGCGTCGGGTTCAAGCACCTTCATTTCGAAGACTTGTTGAACGATCGCGGATGTGTCAGCTGGCTAGAGATCCACGCCGAAAACTACATGTCGGACGGGGGTCGAAAAATCGCCCAGCTCAACAGGCTGCGACAAGACTTTCCGATCTCCTGCCACGGCGTAGGATTGTCTATCGGTGGCGAAAACCCGCTTAGCAAAGATCACTTGAACAGGCTCGAGGCTCTCGTATCCTGGCTGGAACCTGCATCGTTTTCCGAACACCTAGCCTGGTCGTCGCACGGCGGAAGCTACTTTAACGACCTATTGCCGGTTCCGTATACGAAAGCCGCGCTGCAACGAGTCTGCGAACACATAGACGAGGTACAGAACATTCTTGGTCGCACGATGCTTCTCGAAAACCCTTCTACGTACCTAGTCTTTGAAGAAAGCGAAATGACCGAAATCGAATTTATTTCGGATATTTCGCGGCGAACCGGCTGCGGACTTCTTCTAGACGTCAATAACGTATTTGTATCATCAACGAACCATTCTGTTAATCCGTACTGGTACATAGATGAATTTCCATTGCATTCGGTCGGAGAAATTCACCTAGGCGGGCACGCCGAAGACTCAGACGACGAAGGTGCGCTCCTGTTAATTGACAATCACGGCTCCGAAGTCGCCGAACCGGTTTGGGATCTTTACGAACATGTGCTAAGGGGTGCCGGCGCGTTGCCCACTTTGATAGAGTGGGATAGCGACGTGCCGGAATGGAAAATTCTGGAGGCGGAGGCCGATCGCGCGTTCCGCCTCATGAATATAGTACAGGACGAATATGTCGGTTTGCCATAGCGAATTCATCGACGCGCTTCTCGACCCCCAAAAGCCTGTTCCGAACGGATTGGCCAGTCGCAACGGCGGCACGGCAAAGAGATTCGCTGTGTATCGGAACAAATTCGCGGTCAGCCTAACAGAGGCGCTGGAAGCGCAATTCCCCGTGATTCGAAAATTGGTAGGCGACGAATTTTTCAAGGCTATGGCTGGAGTTTATTTGCGGCGGCACCCACCGGAATCGCCGATCCTATCAAAGTTTGGCAACCGCATGCCGGAATTTCTTTCTGATTTCGAGCCGGTTGAACACTTGCCATACCTTCCCGATGTCGCGCGCCTGGAGACATTGATCCGGGAGTCGTTCTATTCGAAAGACTCCAGTTCGATTTCCAATGAAACCCTCCGCTCGCTCCGGCCGGCCGACTTCTTGGAATCACGAATAATCATTGCGCCTTCCGCCCGAACTATTCAATCGCGATTTCCGATATTTGGCATTTGGCGAGCCAACGCCCGCGGCGAAGGCAATCCGACGAATCGACCCGAAGAAGCCTTGGTTGCGCGCAGGCAATTCGATCCAGAGCTTTATCTACTACCGGATGGCGGATGCGAATTCATGAGATTGCTTGCGAGCGGCCATCGCGTTTCTGAAGCGGCGGATCTAGCGGCGGCACGGCGACCAGATTTCAAGCTCGATCAAATTCTGGCCTTGGTTCTGTCTTCGGGCGCGGCGACTGAATTGGAGCCAATAAAACATAATAGCGGCGAAAGAACACTCAAATGCGGATAATCAACTTACTCATCAACTGGAAGATACCGGCGCAGGCCAATTGGCTTCTACCAACATTGGCAAGGCTTTTGTTCGCGGCAATTCTTCTAATCTACTTTTGGAAATCGGCTTTGACCAAAGTCGGGGACGGCATATTCGGATTTTTGTCGCCCTCTCCTGGCGCGTACGCGCAGATTTTCCCATCCGCATCGGCTGCCGTCGGCTACGACCCCTCTCAACTTGGAATTTTCCATTGGATTGTTGCCATGGCCGGAATGTACGCGGAGTTTATCCTTCCACTGCTGATCCTCGTCGGGTTGTTCGCCCGTCTGGCGGCATTGGGAATGATTGGCTTTGTAATCGTTCAAAGTGTCGTAGACATTTTCGGCCACGGGCTAGACGACAAGAGCATCGGTGGTTGGTTCGACCGTTGGCCGGACGCTATAATTTGGGATCAGCGCGCACTTTGGACATTTCTGCTGATCGTTACAATAGTTAAGGGTGCCGGCCCTGTTTCCCTGGACAATTTGCTGTCAAAGCGCTTAGGATTTCATGGCAAATAACGGTGCCGAGGAGAACGATTGGCCCGCCTTCGAGGCATTGGCGCACCGGTGACGGCGGATTAGCCATTGGCAATTCTTTGAAGATCGGTCTACCGTGCGTCGTGGCGAATATTCAATCGTTCAGAATCGCGAGTTCAAATTCCGTCCATTCCCGCCGCGTCATGCCGGATGACTCCTGCGTGACGTTCTCGCCCTTAATCATGCGTTTAACGCATTCGACGCCCTTGGCCGACAGTTCGAAACCGTTAATTCGGTAATCAGAGAAAGCTTGCCAGGCAATCGGCACCCAGTCGCCAAGAATTGTAGCGATCACATCGGCGTAGGCTCGAATTTCAAACTGCGAATGCTGTTCGCCGCGCAGCAAAATAAAATGGAAAAGATTGTGCAAATCCGTTTTCCAGTACCACTGCGTATACACGCTTACCGGCAAATTTATTCGTGCCAACTCTCTGGACAAGCCGCGCTTTCCGTCGGAGGACAGCATGAGTTCGTAGTTGCCGTATGCTCTTAAACTGTCCGATTTCAAAATTTCTAGAACATCGAAGGCTTCCCTACCGTCAAGAACTTCGCCCCTACCTTGGCGATTGGACGACGATTGTGCCGCTAAATTTTCGGGTGCCGGCACATAGAATTCGCGATCGAGAACCGAATAGCGCGCCGAATATTCGTTAACGTTGGCAGTACGGTGCCGGATCCACTGGCGAGCCACAAATATTGGCAGCTTGATGTGGAATTTGACTTCGCACATTTCGAAAGGGGTCGTATGCCTATGGCGCATAAGGTATCGAATTAGTCCTGCATCGCCTCTAGCGCGCTTGGTCCCGGCTCCGTACGATACCCTTGCGGCCTGCACGATGGCCGAATCGTCTCCCATGTAGTCGACTACTCGGACAAATCCATGGTCCAAAACTTTTTTGGGAATGTGCAAGTGCCGTTCCATGCCGTCGCTAACGATTCGCGTCGTTGCATTCGGTTTATTCTTAAGCTGTTCTATTTCTTGATCTAGCGTAAGTTCCATTCTTAAATTCCGATCTTGTCGCCGCTGCCGGCCATCCATTTCATTCTCGGCGGAAAAGTGCGATTGATGGCGAATTCGCGATAATTTTCGTCTTAACGAATCCAAGAGTAAATATCCGATTGGATTCTTTGCTTATGGGTGAAGCGACGTCGAGTCGACCGCTTCCCTTAAACTTCGCCAAGGCATGGACTTTTTCCAATGGAGCTCTTCACTCGAAGCTGTATGCACACTTTTCCGAATTATTCGGGAAGGGCGAGAGTTTCGCAGCACGATCAAATGCGATGCTAGAATTCCGCGCGAGCAAACGAACGCAGCGGAGACTTTGAGCTATGTTGGCGAAATGGTAGCTATGCAATCAGCCCGCGGTGGAAATCGGCACTTCGCCAAGCGCGGCCGCATTTGCCGCGTCCGAACCAATTTGACGGTGAAACCTACGATGATTTTTGAAATTGTCGCAGTTGCGGATCGAATCCACTTGCGAAACTACCGAAATCCTGTTTCAAATTTAGCGTGCTCCGCGTGCGCCAGGCACCAGTCTTGATCGAAATTCTCGCTAGCGGCGATTTCTTGATCTTCCAAAAACTCGAAAGGAAAGATTCATGGGTTTGAAATATTTGCATACCATGGTCCGAGTGCTCGACTTAAACAAGTCGATCGAATTCTTTAAATTGCTCGGACTTGAGGAAACGCGCAGAGTGAGCAATGAATCCGGTAGATTTACACTTGTTTTCCTAGCCCCTCCCGGTCAACCCGAATGCCCGATTGAATTGACATACAATTGGGACGGCGATGAAGGTTTGCCGTCCGACAGCCGGCACTTCGGTCACTTGGCTTATTCAGTTTCAAACATCTACGATATTTGCCGGCACCTGATGGAGAAGGGAGTGGAAATCAATCGCCCGCCACGAGACGGTCACATGGCTTTCGTTCGCTCCCCTGACAATATCTCGATAGAATTGCTTCAGGAAGGAGACCCGCTAGAACCGCAGGAACCCTGGGCAAGCATGGGAAACACCGGAAGCTGGTAATCTCATAGGTTTGCAAAGCCACTAAGTTGCTGCATAGCCACAATACCGAGAATTCTTCGGCAAAAATTGAAACATTCGGAAAATAGGGTTATATTACTGGTGCTTCTTCGGAAGCTATGGCGATAAACGCTCACGAAATAAACGGACCGGACCCGGGGGCGGTACCCGGCGGCTCCACCATGAAATGCTCGGACAAGCTCATGGGGCCGAAACAGGATCGACGGACGCGTAAAGGTGCTAGCTTTCGCTCGGTGGGGTACCGCCGTACCGGTCCAAATCGCACAATTGCCAACGACAATCGTGCTCCGGTAGCCCTCGCCGCGTAAGCGGTGCGGTTTACCGAACGACAAGCCCAGGGCACTTAGCACGCTCTGGCGGGGCCCGCAGGCGCCTGGCAACAGAAGCCTGCGCCTATCCTGTTGGCAAGTCGCCAAATTATCTTGACAATGCCCTGCCCCGGCAAGAAACAAGCCCTTCAAACGCGGAAACGTGCGATTCGGACATGGACAAAATAAACTACATGGAATTGCTGAATCGTGCGATGCAGCATTTAATCGCGAACGCATTGGGGCATGTCGCCGAACGCGGCTTGCCCGGGGAAAGCTATTTCGTCATCAATTTTGCAACCGCCCACCCGGATGTTGAGCTAGCCGAGCATCTGCGACAGCAGCATCCGGATGACATGACAATTATTCTTCAGTACTGGTTCAAGGATTTGGAGGTCGGCGACGACGGGTTTCGCGTAACTTTGAACTTTCAGGATGTTCCGCATTCGCTTTATGTGCCTTACCAGTCAATCATTTCCTTCGTTGACCCCGGAGCAAAATTCGGACTTCAGTGCCAAGTTGCGGCCGAGGAAACGGAATCGGACGAACGGCCAGCCGATGAATCGGAATCCACGCCGAGGCCCGACGAAGGCGGAACTCAAAGCGACGCCGGCAGTTCAGCGAAAATCGTGAGCCTCGACAATTTCAGAAAAAGTTAGCTTTCAAATTCGCAGAACGGATCGACCGCCGATTCAGATTGATTCGAAGGGATGATTCAGGAAGACGGCCTCTTGCGATTTCGTTCGGCGAATCGAAAGGTGATTTGTCGAGAACGCCCCTGTCGCGCAGCAACGTGAAAAAAGTTCGATTTAGTCGAATAGGAGCAAATCATTATGACGATGACACGCACAGAATCGGACAGCTTTGGTCCGCTAGAGGTTCCCTCGGAAAAATACTGGGGAGCGCAGACACAGCGGTCGCTTCAAAATTTCAAAATTGGCTGGGAACGCCAGCCTGTTTCAATTGTAAGAGCTCTCGGCATCGTAAAAAAAGCATGCGCGCTCGCAAATTACGAATTCGGATTAATCGAAAAATCGATTTGCAGCGCGATCGTCCAAGCAGCAGATGAAGTAATTGAAGGCGAGCGAGACGAAGAATTTCCTCTCGTCGTTTGGCAGACCGGTTCGGGCACACAATCCAACATGAACGCGAACGAGGTTATAGCCAACCGCGCGATTGAAATTCTTGGAGGTCGTTTGGGCACGAAATCTCCGGTACATCCCAACGACCATGTCAACAAGTGCCAGTCTTCAAACGACACTTTCCCCACGGCGATGCATATCGCGACCGTCATGTCAACTTCGCGCTACCTTCTTCCGGCGCTCGACCTGCTGAACGGCGCGCTCTCGAAGAAAGTCAAGGAATTCAAGGGAATTATCAAAATCGGGCGAACCCACGCCATGGACGCTACGCCGTTGATGCTCTCTCAGGAGTTCTCGGGATACGGACGCCAGGTTGAGCTGTCGCGATCCAGAATAAACGGAGCTATGGAAAATCTTTTTGCTCTGGCGCAAGGCGGAACCGCCGTCGGAACCGGATTGAACACTTTCGAAGGCTGGGCCGACCGAGTTGCAGAAATCATTTCGGAAATTACCGGACTTCCGTTTCGATCCGCGGAAAACAAATTCGAAGCATTGGCATCGCACGACGCGATGGTGGAAATGTCCGGGGCATTGAAGACGACTGCGGCCTCGTTGTTTAAGATTGCCAACGACATCAGGTTCCTAGGCTCCGGGCCTCGATGCGGAATAGGCGAATTACTGCTGCCGGAAAACGAGCCCGGTTCATCGATAATGCCGGGAAAGGTCAACCCAACTCAAACTGAAGCGCTGACGCAGGTCTGCGCCCATGTCATGGGCAACGATGCCGCCGTCGGATTCGCCGGGAGCCAGGGACATTTCGAACTAAACGTCTTCAAGCCGATGATCGCCTACAACGTGCTACAATCGATCCAGCTTCTTGCCGACGCCGCGTCGGCGTTCATGAAGAATTGCGTGGTCGGAATTCAAGCGGACCGGAAGCGCATCGAACACCTCATGCAACAGTCGCTTATGCTGGTTACGCCGCTCGCGCCGGAAATCGGTTACGACAACGCGACTAAAGTCGCCAAAGTGGCGCACAAGAACGGCACGACGCTAAGAGAAGAAGCCGTCCGGCTCGGTCTCGTAGACGAAGACACTTTCGATAGAGTTGTGCGGCCCGAAAACATGATAGGTCCAAAACCGCGGTGACACTGAAGAAGTCTTGCCGACCATCAAAGTCCTGGCTTTTCGGGGTCAAATGAATTCAATTGGAAAGCTGCCCGGTTTGATCAAAAAATCTCTTACGCTGCGCGGACATAGGACAAGCGTCGCCCTCGAACAGGAATTCTGGACCGCGTTCGAAGACATTGCGCGCCGCGAGAATTACAGCGTGCGCGATCTCGTTACCGCAGTTGACGAAACTCGAGATGACGGTGTTTCGCTAGCTAGCTCGATTCGCGTTTACGTTCTTACGCAGTACAGAAATGCCGATCCCAGGCACGGCCATTCGGGCGCTGAAGCTTAATGAGCCAGCAATCGCCCGCGGTCTCAAAGTTAGCCTACCAGTGCAAGGAACGGCAACTCGCTTAGTAGCCAGAATGAAATGTCCGAAAAATTTCCGGTTAGTAGAAGCAGTCCGACCAGTACAAGCAGACTCCCGATTCCGAACTCGACCTTTCGCAGGTGAGATTTGAGCTTCTGCATCAGCCCCAGCGATTCGTTGATAAAGAGTGCTGCCAACACAAAGGGTATGCCGAGACCGAATGCGTAGGCTCCCAGCAAGATCGTCCCCCGAGCAACTGACGACTCCTGCGCCGCCAACGTTAGAATAGCGCCTAGTTGTGGACCAATGCAGGGAACCCACCCAAAAGCGAACGCAAGTCCAAGCACAAAGGATCCAATGGCGCCGCTGCCGCGCCGAACGTCAAATCTTGCTTCGCGGTCAAGCAAAGGAATTCGAAACACGCCGATAAAGTGCAAGCCGAACACTAGGACGACAATCCCGGCGACACGCCCGAATGCGGTTTGATACTCGAGGAAGAGAAGACCTAAGGTTGATACCGTGAATCCAAGAAGAAGAAAAACCGTTGACAAGCCCAAAACAAAAAACGCGGCAGCCGTAACAATTTTGGCTCGGCGACGTCCCTGGGAAAGATCGGCGAATGATATCCCTCCCATGTAGGCCAAGTAGGGCGGTACGATAGGAAGTACGCACGGCGAGACAAAACTAAAGGAACCTGCGAGCAAGGAAATAATAATTGCGGGCGCGATAGTTGCGTCGATTATGTCGATACCGAACATTTGGACTTTCCAAGGACCTGTTCGAAACATAATTGATAATTGATCTAAATCGAACTGGCGGACATCACAATTTCGTAGAAATCAAATGCAAAAGCGAGAAGAATCGGAGCTACTAGATGCAACTGGGCTATTATGTCCTTTGCCAGTGCTGAAGATTCGAAAAAGAATGAAGCCGCTAAAACCGGGTCAATTCCTGGAAGTGAAAGCCGACGATGTCGCGGCATTGGTCGACGTTCCGCATTTTTGCGACGAGAACGGGCACACTCTCGTAAGCCATCGAGAAGATGGCGACTGCTTGGTTTTCTTGATCAAGAAAGGCGCGGACTAAGTACCTTACGCGAACGGCGATTCTTTTCAGCTTCGCTTTTCGGCTCCGCACGGACGGGCGGCCACAATTTTGTTAGCAGAACCTTCCGCCTTTGGTCAGCCGCGACTCTGTTTTGCTCCTTTACGATTCCAAATCCGCGGATGGACAACGGCAGTTCGGCGAGTTCTATAGCGACCGATTTTTCGACTAAGTCCTCTGAATCCAGAATCTCACGCATGTCGTTTTCGAAACGCGCAATCAATTCCCTCTCATGGAGCCTTTCTTGCGAATGACGAAACGGATCCGCCCAGCTGTTTCGCAACCACCGCATGGAAGCAAGGAGGCGGAAAAGGTGGATTGTCCATGATGCGAACTCTCGCTTCGCAGGTCGCCCGTCGGGGCCCGTTTTAGCAATAATCGGCGGCGCCAAGAAATACTTGATTGAAAAATCGCCAGAAAACTCTCGCCTAGCCTTTTCTTCCGTCTTGAGAAGCAGCCTGGCAACTTCAAACTCGTCCTTTACCGCCAATAGCTTGTGATATCCCTTCGCTATCGCTTCGCGCAACTCGGGGTCCTTAGCGCGATCCACTAAGTCAAGAAATCTTCGGCGATATGCCGCGCCGGCGTATTCATCCAAATGGCCGGCGCGAATCTCGACCGCGTCCGCCGTTGGCTGTACCGCGGCACGCTTGGATTTCATACGATTGGCAAGGCCGGGGTCGACGGCGGCCCATCGCCCTAATTCAAATGCTTTGGAATTCATTTCTGCCGCAGCGCCGTTCAATTCAATTGCTCGTCGAATAGAATCGCGCGATAATGGCAACCAACCTTTTTGCCAAGCCGCGCCAAGCACCAGCATATTCGAAAATATCGTATCGCCCAGAGCCGCTTTGCTGATCCCGGTTGCATCCATCAAATATAGGCTTTTGTCCCCCGTTCTAGCAGCGATCGCGAGCTTCAGTCGCTCGACGGGCAATCGGAAATCAGCGTTTCGAGTAAACTCGCCTGTAATCGTTTCGTAGCTGTTGATAACCGCCGAAGATCGACTACTCTTCATCAAACGCAACGTATCGCCGCTCCCGGCAACTACAAGGTCGCCTCCTACGAGCAAATCGGCTTCGCCGACCGATATCCGCACGGCCGTGATGTCCTCGGCATTGCGAGCAAGTCTTAAGTGGACATTGACCGCACCGCCCTTTTGCGCTAGCCCGGCCATCTCCATCATTCCGGCGAATTTTCCGTCCAAATGTGCCGCCATCGCCAGGATCGCTCCGATAGTTACGACTCCGGTGCCCCCTATCCCCGACGCAACAACGTTGTAAGTTCTCTCGATTGAGGGAAGCGACGGCTCGGGGAATTCGGGGAGTTCGAATTCAGCCCGCGGCTCCTTCCGAACAATTGCGCCATGTAGCGTGGCAAACGAGGGACAAAATCCGTTTAGACAACTAAAATCCTTGTTGCAGCTCGATTGGTCGATCGACCGTTTTCGTCCAAATGGCGTTTCGAATGGTACGATTGAGACGCAGTTGGACTGCACGCCGCAATCGCCGCAACCTTCGCAAATCTCCTCGTTAATGAAAACGCGCCTATCTGGATCCGGAAAATTTCCGCGCTTGCGACGACGGCGCTTCTCCGCCGCGCAAGTTTGGACATACAGTATCGCGCTTACACCCTCGGCTTGGCTGATGCGCTGCTGCACCAGGTCGAGTCTCGACCTTTCGGCGAACTCGGTGCCCTGCGGAAATCGGGAGCGGTCGGGGCTTTCCTCCGCGTCGTAGACAACCGCGATCTCTTTTACCCCCATTGCGCGAATTTCTTGGGCGATTCGCGCTGGATCAAGGTTGCCGTCGTTCTTTTGACCGCCGGTCATTGCCACCGCATCGTTGAACAGTATTTTGTAGGTGATATTGACTCCAGCCATTATCGACGCTCGGATCGCGAGCATGCCCGAGTGGTTGTAGGTCCCGTCGCCAATGTTCTGGAAAACATGGTTCCGCGTTGAAAACGGTGCTTCGCCTATCCAGTTTGCGCCTTCGCCGCCCATGTGCGTGAATCCAACAGTTTCGCGGTCCATCCACTGGACCATGTAGTGGCAGCCTATTCCTGCGTAAGCTCTTGCGCCGCCGGGCAGCTTCGTCGAAGTGTTGTGCGGGCAACCCGAGCAAAAGTAGGGCAGTCGCTCAGCAATTCCTTCTACGTTGCCCTTTGCCGAGACCTCTCCCAGCGCTCGAATATTGGCATTGATCGCCTCCGTGCCCCTGCCTTCCGCAATCAGCACTTCCCCTACGACCAGCGCAATTTGAGCGGGATCGAGAGCGAATTTTGCCGGAAACAATTCGCGGCCTCTATCGTCTTTCCAGCCGTAGACCCGGCGACCCTGGCGATTATTGAAGATCGCTTCCTTTACTTGAAGCTCAATGAGTTTTCGCTTTTCTTCGACGACTACGATAAGCTCCAAGCCTTCCGCCCATTCCAGAAACTTTTTTGTTTCGAAGGGCCAAACCATGCCGACCTTGTAGCCGGTCAATCCCAAGCGCTCCGCTTCGCTGCCGGCAATGCCAAGCAACTCAAGAGCATGAAGGAGATCCAGCCAATTCTTTCCCGCGGCAACGAAACCGATTTTAGCGCCCGATTTCCCAAAAACGCGCCGGTCGATGCCGTTGGCGCGGCAAAATTCTTCGGCGGCGATTCGCTTATGTTCGCTCGCCCGTTCCTCTCTTTCCCGCGGCGTATCCATTATCCTGATATTGAGTCCGCCGGGCGGGCCGCTCAATTTCGATTCAACCAGCTGAATGCGATCTGGATTTCCATCGACAACCGCAGTTGCCTCGATCGTGTCTTTCATGCATTTCAGGCCGACCCAGTTGCCGGAATAGCGCGAGAGCGCAAATCCTATTACGCCGTAGTCCAGGATTTCCTGGACGCCCGATGGCGAAAGAATCGGAATGTACGAGTCAACTAGCGTCCATTCCGATTGGTGAAGGGTTGTCGAGCTTTCGCCGGTGTGATCGTCGCCAAGTGCCATGACCACGCCGCCGCGCGGCGATGTTCCCGCCATATTGGCGTGCCGAAGCGCGTCTCCCGAACGATCAACGCCAGGGCCCTTGCCGTACCAAAGTCCGAAAACGCCGTCGTATTTGCCTTCTCCGCGCAATTCCGCCTGCTGCGTGCCCCACAACGCGGTAGCGGCCAGGTCTTCGTTCAAACCGGGTTGAAAGCGAATGTCGGCGGCTTCGAGCCGCGCGCGCGCGATCTCCATTTGAAAATCTACGGCTCCCAACGGCGAACCTCTGTATCCCGTCACGTATCCCGCCGTATTCAGTCCCGCCGCCGCGTCGCGCATTTTTTGCATTAACATCAAACGCACGAGCGCTTGCGTACCGCTTAGCAGCACTGAGGACTTAGACAAATCGAACCTATCGTCTAGCGAGACGTCCCTAGAATTCATTGGCAAGCCATTTTCCAAATGAAGCGCACTGTTGCTTCCAATCTAATTTTTCGGACGCGCTTCCGCCTGTTTGTTCGTTCGTTTGACAAGTATGCCGGATTCTCGGGCATTCGTCGCGCACCTACCGAATTCGAGAACCGGTCGCGAGATTACTTTTGGCGCGCTAACTGATATCGCAGCATCAAATTCTGCCCTTCCCTCGCACATGCCGAAATTTCGCGTCGCTCCGACAATTCGCGGTCATCCCAAATAAGACTGAATTTCCAAATGTACCTATTCGATTGACTGTATAAACGCAAAAGTTACTAACGCGGGAGGCTCATCCGAGTTTTTTTGGACAAGCCACCATATAACTATAATAGCGACGGTCGAGGTTCTCGTCGGGAGGCTATGCCAATATATCGTCCAAGGAGCCTTGCCTGCGAACGCCGGTCAATGACGAAACAAGAATTCGGCATTCGCCCTTTCGCAGCCCGCCGTTCAACATCGTTCAACATTCCGTCACCGACAAATACTCGGAAGACTAGTTCTAAAATTGGAAGAGCCGATGGACTGGGACAAGCTTAGAATCTTTCACGTAGTTGCAGCAGCGGGCAACGTAACCCGTGCCAGTGAACACCTCAACGTTAGCCAATCGGCAGTCAGCCGCCAGATTCAAGCCCTGGAATATGCACTGGGCTCCACACTTTTTCACAGGCATGCCCGCGGGCTTATCCTAACGGAGCAAGGAGAACTATTATTCGACGCGACTTCATCGATGTCGACTCGCCTCGAATTCGCGACGGCGCGAATTCGCGATTCGGAAGAAAAAGCTTTTGGAAGTCTCCGAGTAACCACTACGACGGGATTTGGCACGCTCTGGCTAGCTCCGAGAATCGCCGACTTTTACAAGATGCATCCCGACCTGAATATCGAACTGATGCTGGAAGAGCGCGTTCTAGATCTTACAATGCGCGAAGCCGATGTAGCCATTCGAATGAAGGAGCCGTCGCAGGCGGACCTTATTAGGCGCAAGCTCATGTCGGTTCACATGAGATTCTATGCCACTCGCAAATATTTGGACGCTCGCGGCGCACCCAACAGCCTCGAGGAGTTGAGAACGCATCCGATTATCTGTCAAGGCGCAAAAAGCGCGCAGGTCAGCGATGGAAGGGCGTTGATACGAAATCTATTCGCGGGCGAAGTCTTGTCTCACCTGAAAGTCAATAACTATTACGGCGTGTTACAGGCCGTATTGCACGATCTGGGAATAGGATTGCTTCCAAATTACCTGACAGAGCATTTCCCCGCTCTGGTTCGCGTTTTAGGGACGATAGAATCCGGAGCGGTCCCCGTTTATCTCGCCTATCCCGTAGAATTGCGGCAGTCCAGAAAGATCAAGGCTTTCCGGGATTTTGTGGTTTCGGAAGTCGCGGCGTATCGCCGAAAACGGAACGGACGCGCGGAATAGCGTTTCGCCACGAGCGAAGCCGATGCCGTTCGATCCTGCGACGATTCTCCAGCGGCCAAAAGGAAGATCATTGAATTCAAGAGGGATTGCATCTATTTATGACGGTAACTTGAGGGAGAACCGCATGGCTATGGAAGCGTCGGAAATTGAGAGATTGATTAGGGAAGCTTTCCCCGATGCGGCGATACAAATTACCGACCTTGCTGGCGACGGCAATCACTATGCTGCTGAAGTCATCGACGAATCGTTTCGCGGCATGAACAGGGTCCAGCAGCAGCGCGCAGTCTATTCCGCGCTGAAGGACAAGATGAGCGGTTCCAATGCGGAGTTGCATGCATTGGCACTGACGACGAAAACTCCGGAGTGAACAATGAACGAAGCAGTACGCGAAAGCATCAAAAACACAGTGGAATCAAATGATGTCGTGCTCTTTATGAAGGGTACGGAAACTATGCCGCAGTGCGGATTTTCGGCGCGCGTCGCGGGAGTTCTTAGATATCTGAGCGTCGAATTCAAGGATGTCAACGTGCTTGCCGACGAGAGCGTTCGGCAAGGGATAAAGGAATTTTCCGACTGGCCGACAATTCCTCAACTTTACGTTAAGGGCGAGTTCGTTGGCGGATGCGATATTGTTTCGGAAATGACACTTTCCGGCGAACTCGATGAATTATTGGAGAATAATTCCATTTCGTTCGACAAGCAAGCGGCACACAAAATTCGCGAATCGAACGCCTGATCCAGCAGATTCTGGCAAGTGTCCGAGCGCTAGCGTTCCTCGGGCAGGGCTTGCTCCAACCTGTTCGCTAGCTTCTCGGTTCTTGTCGCGAACGATTTAAGCGTTTCCGCGAGAGCGGAATCCGGCATGGGCAAACCGGACTCGGACGCGTGTTGTTCCAAATCGGAAATCCTGTCGTTGGCGGCCCGGATTTCGGCTTTCAATGCAGAAACCTTGTCGGCCAAAATGATCGCTGAAAGCAAAAGCAGCTGTTGCATTGGCGCATTCGGATTCCTTACCAAGCTCGACTTTATTTCGTCGTCAAGAAGAATGGATGCCGCCTTGGTCGCCGCAATCTCGTGTTCGGCGCAGGCCAAATTATACTCTCGCCCGGCGATCACCACAGTGATTTCAGGCATCGGAATTTTCCCTGAGTAACGGCTTCAATTCTTCGAGAATCGAGTCCAGCTGCTGGACTTCCGCGATTCTTTCCAATTTAATCGCGTCGATTTCGGACGAGAAGGCATCTTCCTTCAACTTCAACGACTTTTGTAGTTCCGTTTTCTCCGAATTGCTCATTTCGCAGATAGCCATCAAGCTCTTGATCTCCATTCTCGCTTTTCGGAGGTCATTTTCCGCGCTTCTAAGTTGGGCCTTAAGGGCTGCAGCTTCTTCCTCAAGCCGTGCGATATTTTCGTTTCTTACCCCCGATGAATTGCCGGCGAAATCACCGTCACGCGCTTCGGTCGGATCATTTGAATTCAAGCGAACTCGATCCAAGGCATCTTCGATTCGCGTTAGTGAAAGGTTAATTCGCGCTGCCAATTCGAGGACGGTTCTGTCCATGTGCGATCATTCTCTACGGTTCATCGCCGGCGTTACTCAAATTTGGCGAATTCAATGCCAATTCGCGAAAAGACTTCCGCTCGACGCGCTATCGTTCTGCCATCTGCCAATTCGGAAATCGCCGGCCGTCGGCTCTTCGCCGCTAATTGATTCATTTTTTTTCGCTTAATTCAAGAGCAAAGGCGGGGCGGATTTCAATCTTCCGAATTTCCGCAACAGTGTCGGAGTTGCAAGGCGACGAGAAAATGCGAAGGAACGCTCAATCGCGCAATTTCGCGTGCGGCTTGAATTTCCCTTCAAATCTACTAATAGGCTGCGGACGCTATTTCCAATTTTAACGCGCCCGCTATACTTTTAGCCTGCGTGCCAAATGCAGGGGGGAAACCCAAATGCCAATTGCCGAGCTCAAATCCAAGCATCCCGATCATTGGAATCTGGCAAGCGCGATCAGAGTGTTGTCGATGGATGCGGTTCAATCCGCGAACTCCGGGCATCCCGGGATGCCGATGGGAATGGCTGATGTCGCAACCGTTCTCTTTAGAAACCACTTGAAATTCGATTCTCAGGCGCCCAAATGGCCGGACCGCGACAGGTTCATTCTTTCCGCCGGGCACGGTTCGATGCTTCTTTATTCGCTATTGCACCTTACGGGCTATAGCGACATGCCCTTGAGCGAAATCAAGAATTTTCGGCAATTTGGATCCCGTACCGCCGGCCATCCCGAGTTCGGGCATGCGGCAGGAATTGAAACAACTACCGGTCCTCTCGCGCAGGGACTAGGCAACGCCGTCGGCTTTGCGATTGCGGAAGAATCGCTGCGAAAACGATTTGGTTCCCGAATTGTCGACCACTTTACCTACGTGATCGCCGGGGATGGATGCTTGATGGAAGGGCTGAGCCAGGAAGCGATTGGTCTCGCGGGCAAGCTCCAACTCTCGAAATTGATCCTACTGTGGGATGACAATCGCATTTCCATAGACGGAAGCGTCAGTCTTTCCGACAAAACCGAACAAGCCGCACGGTTTTCCGCCAGCGGTTGGGCGGTTTTCGAATGCAACGGACACGACCCCGAATCGATCGACAGGTCATTGACCGAAGCCAGACGAAGCGATTTGCCCGCTCTAGTGGCCTGCAAAACGCGAATCGGGTTCGGATCTCCTTCCAAGGAGGGAACCGCCGCCGCGCACGGGTCGCCGCTAGGCAACGACGAAATCGAAAGGGTGCGCGACGCCTACGGCTGGTACGATCCGCCGTTCGCGATCCCAAGCGACATCAGGATGGCATGGCAAAGAATTGGCGCTCAAGGCAGCGAAGCCCGAAAACAATGGCAGCGCCGTCTCGAAGAGCTGCCGCGCCGCAAAAGAGAACTATTCGAAAGAACAATGTCCGGCGAAGCGCCTTCTAGGCTGCCTACCGTCATTAGAAAGCTGAAAAAGGAAATCTCGCAACAACGCCCAAATTTCGCCACGCGAAAATCTTCGGAAAAAGTCCTGACGATCGTCAACCGCGTACTACCGGAAACAATTGGAGGCTCAGCCGACCTGACCGGGTCAAATAATACCAAGACACCTGATCTCGGTATTTTTTCGGCGGAAAACAGAGGGGGGCGCTACATTTATTTCGGAATAAGGGAGCATGCTATGGCCGCGGCCATGAACGGCATGGCGCTTCACGGCGGAATACGGCCGTACGGCGGCACATTCCTGTGTTTCGCCGACTATGCGCGGCCCTCGATGAGGCTTTCCGCATTGATGGGCGTTCCCGTCGTCTATGTCATGACCCACGATTCAATTGGCCTTGGCGAAGATGGTCCAACACATCAGCCGATAGAGCATTTGTCTATGTTGAGAGCTACGCCGGGATTGGAAGTATTTCGTCCATGCGACACTGTGGAGACCGCCGAGGCTTGGGAACTTGCCCTAACTTCGAAAAATACTCCTTCGGTACTGGCTTTGACTAGGCAGGGCCTTCCAACTTTGCGGACCGTCCACAAGTACCGCAATCTGGTTTCGCTGGGTGCGTACGTCATTGCGCCGGAATCCGCGAGGCGGCAAGTCGTGCTCCTTGCCACGGGTTCGGAAGTTTCTGTTGCGATGGACGCCCGCTCGATCTTGGAATCCGAGAATATTGGAACGAGAGTTGTATCGATGCCATGCATCGAGAGATTCGAACGCCAGGAAGAGGGGTACAGGAGGCGCGTCCTGCCACCCGGCGCCGTGCGAATCGCCGTCGAGGCATCGGTAAGAGTCGGGTGGGAACGGTGGCTGTATGGCGAACGCGGCTCCGCAAAAAAATCTGGTTTCGTCGGCATGGAAAGCTTTGGAGCCTCGGCGCCCGGACAGGAACTATTCAGAAAATTCGGCATTACGGCCGAAGCGGTTGCCGAAAAGGCGAAATCGCTCCTCTAGAGATTTTCTCCACGGATCAATCGGCGTCGGCTCATGACATATCCGGCGCTAGATGAATTCGGTTGGGCGAAATACGGTATCGGAATTGTCAGCGGCTGTAGCATACCGGCGTCTTTTGGCTGGCTGCCGGCTTTTTCGGCAGCCGATACCTAAAACATGTTGCCGCAAGGCAATTCGCGTGCTTAATGGCGGGGCTTGTACACATCGCTAGCCGCGCGGCTGAAGAAAAGTGATGAAATGTCAGGAACGATCGAATGGCAGTTAAATTAGCGATAAACGGATTTGGTAGAATCGGCCGCAATATTTTGCGCGCGATTGTCGAAACCGGAAGAACGGACGTTGAAGTTATTGCGATCAACGATTTGGGTTCCGTAGATTCGATGGCCCATCTGCTAAGGTACGACACGGTTCACGGGCGATTCCCCAACAAAATCGAAACCGGCGACGGTTTCATCGATGTTGGATTGGGCAAAATCGGTTTAACGGCGATTCGAGACCCGGCCGAATTGCCTTGGCCCAAAGTCGATGTAGCCTTGGAATGCACCGGAATTTTCACCTCCAAAGACAAAGCCGCGAAGCATCTCGCCAACGGTTCGAGCAAAGTCCTTGTGTCGGCGCCGGCCTCCGGCTGCGACAAAACCATCGTTTACGGAGTCAACCATCGCTCATTGACGGATAACGACCAAATTGTGTCAAACGCTTCATGCACGACAAACTGCCTTTCCCCGGTCGCCAAAGTTCTGTTCGACTCGGTCGGCATTGAACGCGGATTCATGACGACGATTCACAGCTACACGGGCGATCAGCCCGTTCTCGATACAATGCACAAAGACAAATACAGATCGCGCGCGGCTTCATTGTCGATGATTCCCACTTCGACGGGCGCAGCGCGAGCCGTGGGATTAGTGCTCCCCGAATTGGATGGGAAACTGGACGGAGTCGCGATACGCGTTCCGACTCCGAACGTGTCGGTCGTGGATTTGACCTTCATCGCTTCGCGCCCCACTTCGCCGGAAGAAATTAACTCCGAAATCGAAAAGGCGGCTGAAGGGGAATTGAAGGGCGTATTGGGCTATACGTTTGAACCGCTCGTATCTTCCGATTTCAATCACGATCCTCACTCATCAATATTCCATATGGACCAGACCAAGGTAGTTGAAGGCAGCCTTTGCCGGATTCTGACGTGGTACGACAACGAGTGGGGATTTTCTAATCGCATGGCCGATGTAGCCGCGGTTTTGGGCTCAACGCTCTAACATGCGTTTCGTCGCCTGGAAGTCCTAACGGAAAGAACGAGCCGCCAGCGCAATGAAGTGGAAGTCTCTTGAAGATCTTCCTATCGCCGGAAATCGCGTGCTTGTTCGCGTCGACATAAATGTACCCTTCAAAAACGGGCGAGTATCCGATGCAACGCGTATAAATAGGATTTTTCCGACAATTCGCGATATACGCGACATGGGCGGCAAAGTAGTTCTGATGGCGCATCTCGGTAGGCCTCGAGGACGAGTGTTGCCCGAGTTTTCACTAGCGAATCTCCTATCGGAACTTCAGTATGCGCTGAACTGCAAGGTTTGCCTTGTTGACGCAATAGACAGCGCCGATGCTCCGGCGCGCGCCGCAATTATACCGGACGACAGCGTGGCGCTGCTCGAAAACACAAGGTTTCATCCGGGCGAAGAAAGCAATTGCCCTAGCTTCGCGGCTAGTCTCGCTAGATTTGGCGACATATTTTGCAATGATGCCTTTTCGGCATCTCATCGCGCCCACGCTTCCACGGAAGGCATCGCCCATTTGCTGCCGAATTGCGCCGGACGCCTCCTTCAGGCTGAGTTGTCGGCCCTTAACTCAGTGCTGGGCCGTCCCGAAAGGCCGCTTGCCGCAATAGTCGGCGGCGCCAAAGTCTCGACGAAGCTGGCAGTATTGAAGCACCTCGTCGGAAAAACAGACTACCTGATCGTTGGCGGAGGAATGGCAAACACATTCCATTTGGCGAACGGGCTGGAGGTCGGAAAATCGCTGAGCGAAGTTGGCATGCTGGAACTTGTCGGCGAAATCGCCGCCGCCGCGAAACAAGCGCGTTGCGAAATCGTGATTCCGGTCGATATCGTGATCGCTGAAGAGTTCCGCGCAGGCGCGAATTCGAGAACCGTCTCTGCCTCAAAATGCCCAAACGACGCGATGATTCTCGACTGCGGACCCGCGACCGTCCGCCGAATTTCCGACGTGCTCTGCTATTGCAGAACGCTGCTGTGGAACGGTCCGCTCGGCGCATTTGAAATTGAACCGTTCGACCATGCAACAAGCGCTTTGGCCGCCGAAGCCGCTAGTCTAACGCGTCAGGGCAAGCTTCTGACGGTTGCTGGCGGTGGCGACACCGTGGCTGCGCTAAGACATTCGGGACATATGGAGTCGTTCAGCTATGTTTCGACCGCCGGCGGAGCCTTTTTGGAATGGATGGAGGGGAAAGTACTTCCGGGCATAAGAGCGCTGGAAAGTTGACACGAACAGGATTTCCGAAGGGATCAGTTAGTAGCCAGGAGTCGCTGAATTGAATGAGGCGGGTGCAAACTCAAACAAGCAGAATTATCTTCTAAAGCGCATATAATTCCGAACGCTGAAACCAGAACCATTTGTCAGCGAAAAGGAACCTAGTAGAGATGCACGCGAAGCGTCGCGCGTTCGCGAACAAATTCCTACGCGTGGGTTTTCGGCGAACGCATTCCAGTGAATTGATCGATCCGGGCAAATCGAGCGCGTGGCCGCGCGTGCCTCGCACGGCAGCCCTCGCACAAAACATTTAAGCTGCTCTGCCTAAGCCTCGGCGAGCGAAGCAGTTACGCTCCTCTCGAGTTCCAGTAGCGTTCGACTAGCTTCTATTGTTCAAATATCGAAATCATTTTCGAATCTCGACGTCGCGAATCGACATGCAATTCGCCGTATTGAACTGCCAGGCACATCGAGGGCCAATTTTAGGGCGCTTAAATCATCGGCGAATTTTGCCGTATAATGGAAGAAATGAATCCGAACAGCGCGACGACGCGCGGCTCAGACCGGAAATAAGGACTCGGACGAACAAGGAGCAAAAAAGATTTTCTTTTCCGTAAATGTTCGTTATGGTTACAGCAACCGGCCGCTAGTGCCGGGCCGAGGCGCAAGGGCTAATAAGTGATCAAAAAACTTGTAAAGCCGGCTTGGGGTGCTGTCGCCTACGCGATCTGCGTGATCTCCGCTAGCGCATATCTGGTATTTGAAGCCGTTCAAGGCGAATACGGAATGGCGAGCAGGCTGAGAGCGCTGGACGAAGAGAGCGAATTGAAGGAAACCCTTAGGGAACTGGAATACGAGTACGACATTCTTGCCAATAAGACGGATCGTCTATCCGATTCCAACCTTGACCTAGACTTGTTGGACGAAAGAGCGCGCGCCGTACTTGGAATGGTTCGAAACGACGAATTCATAGTGAATTGATCCAAAGCGCGCTCATTGCACTTGCGCGATGAAAGCCAGGTGCAGGCGTTAGAGGCGCAAGTCTTCCAACGCCTTTCGGATCGATCAATATTCAATTGTCGATCTGGAAACAACCAATCCAGTTTAGATTCTCTCGCCGAATCTGAATCAAGGATTTTGATTTGCAAGGGCCGCCTGCCTCTTGGCCATTTTCAAGGCGAAACACTCAGCCTGCAAAGCGAACTTGGTTCGCGCTTCAAAAACGGCGCGGCGCGTATCCTCGCCACAGTCGGACTTCCCATTCGCCCGGTCAATGGATTGCGCGTAGCCCAAATGGAACTGCGTCGAAATCCAGATCCGCGCTTCATAGTGGAAGACGCCGGATCGACACGAATTCGAATTCATAGGTGCGGTACCCTACAGCGCCGTATAGAGCGGCCGTGGCGCAGCCGCTCCTTCATCCGCCTTGCGACTCCGAATAGTTGCGTGCTCATCTGCCAAGTATCGTCCGGGTCGTAAATAAGGTAGGCGTGGCTCGTTCGGCGCAATATTTGCGTGGGATGAGCGAGTCGAGACGCTCGCCGACCTGGTCGCGGCGCGCGAGCGGAGCTGGAGGCCGCCGCCCCGGAGATCGAGATCCGGAAGCGAAACATTGACCGGAAGATCGAAAAGCGCATCGAAGGCGATTCCGAGCAGGCGCCCGCCTGCGGCATTCCCGGGCCGATTCCGGGCATCGGGCCGGTAGCCGCGGCCGCGCTTCCGTGCAGTGTGCCCGAGCGGGAGGCGATCGGCAACTGCCAGGCGGCGTCTCTCCTCGGCGCCGCGAAGGGCCCCGCACGTGTCCAGCGGACGACGTAGGCCCCCGGGACTTTCCCTACATGGAGGCCATCGAGGCCGCGCGGTGCCGTGCCGACGAGGCGGCGCACTTCGGACGGCTCGTCGGAAAGGGGAAGAAGCGCAAGTTCGCGGCCATCGCGGCAATGCGGAAGTTGGCGGTTCGGGCCAACGTCCTGCTGCGGGATTGTCGCGAGTGGGACGAGAGCCGCCCGTCCTCCTCCCGAGGACCGGGTCGGGCGCGAAGCCGCGGAACTCTTCGGCCCGCCGCGGCCCGCGCCAAATCGGGCGGTTCCGTCGAATTCCGGACCTGCGCCGAGGTCGGCCTTGCCGTAGAGAAGACCGTGGAATGCCTTAAATAAATCATCCCGGGGCCGCGAATATTATTCAAAATTGGCCTTGACGCGAAACATGGATTCTTCCCCGCCCTCTTGTTCACCGCCCCGCCAGCATTGGCGATTCGCGCCACCGTCGAAAATGCCTGTACAAGTCCGGCTGCGGACTCTGCCTTCACAGCAATCGAATTGGTAGTGATCAGTTTAATTCGGAGCCAAGACATCCCCGACACGACAACATCGAAAATCAGAATGATTCGTATGACGAGAGTCAGTACTGCGAACTATCTTGAATGAAGGCAACTCTGGAACCAACCGAATATTCGTCGTCCAAGCGGCGCAACGCGAGCGTCGAAAAAATTCAGTCGGAATCTAGTTTGATTTATCGGGTACTCCCAGAGGAGCGATGCAGATATCTTCGCCGGAGTTCCCTCTCCGGTCTAGGTGGTTCCGTATCGTCCGAAATTCCTAAGCTGGACTTAAGGACTACTCTACAATGCCTTATGCACGATTGCCGACATGCGAGTCGCTTTCCGTCCGAAGTGAATCGCCGCCAGCGGCAAATGTCTTACTTCATCTACAGGTCGGCATTTCTCGAAATTTCAATTGCAGCAATTTGGAAAGCGAAAAACTGAATGGCCTGCGCCCAACCTGCTACCCTAGCTGTATACCATTCGCGGCCCAAATTGTCATGGAATCTAGGCAGAAATCGGTTATATCCTTTCCCGAACGAAATTGGCCGTTCCAACCTGGAGACATCGAGAGATGCCGACTCGGAAAGCAGTTTCCAAACCAAAGGCTACAGCCGACGAACTACTGCACTACTACCGTCAAATGCTCTTGATCCGCCGTTTCGAAGAAAAGGCCGGGCAACTGTACGGCATGGGACTCATCGGCGGTTTTTGCCATCTATATATCGGCCAAGAGGCGGTTGTCGTTGGACTGGAAGCTGCTGCCCAGAAAGGCGACAAGCGCATCACCGCGTATCGAGACCACGGGCACATGCTGGCTTGCGGCATGGATGCCAAAGGCGTCATGGCTGAGCTAACGGGGCGCGCGGACGGCTATTCCCGCGGCAAGGGCGGTTCGATGCACATGTTCAGTCGCGAAAAGAATTTTTTCGGCGGGCACGGAATCGTCGGCGCGCAAGTGCCGATCGGAGCCGGACTGGCCTTTTCCGACAAATACAAGGGCAACGATTGCGTGACATTTACGTATTTCGGCGACGGCGCGGCGAATCAGGGTCAGGTATACGAGACATTCAACATGTCCAGCCTTTGGAAACTACCGGTAGTTTTTGTCATTGAGAACAATCAGTATGCGATGGGAACTTCGGTCAAGCGCGCATCCTCGACCACCGAACTGCATTCCCGAGGAGCCGCATTCGAAATCGGCGGCGAAGTCGTCGACGGTATGGATGTTCTTGCAGTACGTGATGCCGGGAAGAAGGCCGCCGAACATGCGAGATCCGGCAAAGGGCCATATATTCTGGAAATGAAAACCTATCGCTACCGAGGCCATTCAATGTCGGACCCCGCGAAGTATCGCACTCGAGAAGAAGTTCAAAATATCAGAAGCAAAAGAGACCCAATCGACCACGTAAGGGACTTGTTGATCAACGCCGATATCGCCGACGAGGGTACCCTGAAGTCTATTGACCAGCAGATAAAGGTCGAAGTCAATGATTCGGCCGATTTTGCGCGTTCAAGTCCCGAACCTGAAGATTCTGAACTTCGGACCGACATTTACGCGCACTAGCCTACGACGGCCAGCCTAACCAAAGGAATAGCATTACGATGGCTACTGAAATCCTTATGCCAGCACTTTCGCCTACGATGGAGGAAGGAACCTTGGCCAAGTGGCTGGTTAAGGAAGGAGACAATGTCGAAAGCGGGCAAATCCTGGCTGAAATAGAAACCGACAAGGCAACGATGGAGATTGAAGCCGTCGATGAAGGCCAAGTGCAAAAATTGCTTGTAACGGAAGGAACCGAAGGCATTAGCGTCAATACGCCGATAGCGCTGTTGGTCGGCGAGGACGGATTTCTCGTGCCCCCGATCGACAAGCCCAAGGCGATTGCTCCAGCCGAACGAAGCAGCAGCCGGGAGCTGCCGCGCACCCCTCCTATTTCCGATACTGCTCCAATTGCGCCTGTGCCAGAACTCCCGAGCAGCGCCAGTTTTCGGCAGCAAACGGTGCGGGAAGCGCTGCGCGATGCGATGGCCGAGGAAATGAGACGCGATGAATCAGTGTTCCTGATGGGCGAAGAAGTTGCCCAATACCAGGGCGCCTATAAGGTCTCCCAAGGCTTGCTTGAAGAATTCGGCGACAGGCGCGTAGTCGATACGCCTATAACCGAGCATGGATTTACCGGCCTGGGCGTCGGGGCGGCATTTGGGGGCCTAAGGCCGATCGTCGAATTCATGACTTTTAATTTCGGCATGCAGGCGATCGATCAAATAATCAACTCCGCAGCTAAAACGCTGTACATGTCCGGCGGGCAAATGGGCTGCCCTATCGTATTTCGCGGGCCCAACGGTGCCGCGTCTCGAGTCGCCGCGCAGCACAGTCAGGATTTTGCCGCGTGGTATACGCAGGTTCCCGGCCTAAAAGTCGTCCAGCCCTTCAGTTCCGCAGATGCGAAAGGACTATTGAAGTCAGCGATACGAGATCCGAATCCTGTCGTATTTCTGGAGAACGAAATCCTCTACGGGCGTAGCTTTGACGTTCCGGTGGTCGACGACTACCTTGTTCCCATTGGCAAGGCGCGCACCTGGCGTGAAGGCAACGATTTGACGATTGTTTCGTTCGGCACAGCGATGTCGCGTGCGCTCGAGGCAGCGGAATCGCTAGCCAAGGAAGGCATTCAAGCAGAGATCGTGGATCTGAGGTCGCTTCGCCCAATGGATACGGACGCGATCGTCAAATCCGTTATGAAAACGAATCGATGTGTTACAGTTGAAGAGGGATGGCCGATTTGTTCGATAGGGAATCACATATCAGCCGTGCTAATGGAGCAAGCCTTTGATTGGCTCGACGCTCCGGTTACCAATTGCGCCGGCAAGGATGTCCCGATGCCGTACGCCGCAAATCTCGAAAAGCTCGCTCTGGTTACAACCGAGGAAGTAGTCGCAGCCGCCAAATCTGTCTGCTACCGCTGAGGAAGCCGCCATGCCAACAAATATCCTGATGCCGGCACTCTCGCCAACGATGGAAGAGGGAATGATCGCCAAGTGGCTAGTCAAGGAAGGGGATTTCGTTTCCTCCGGCGATTTGCTCGCGGAAATTGAAACGGACAAGGCCGTAATGGAATTTGAATCAGCCGACGAAGGCGTCATCGGAAAATTAATAGTTGCAGAGGGATCAGTCGGCGTAAAAGTAAACGAACCGATTGCCGTACTATTGGAAGAAGGTGAATCTATCTCTGAATCCGCCTCGCCTATCCAACGCGAATCCAATGGAACCAGGAAAAACGGCAGTCCGGAAGCCTCGCAGGGCCAGCGAATCGCGCCCGCTCCGCAGCAGACGACGGTCCAAGCCTTAGAATCTTCCGATCGTGTCGAAAGAATTTTCGCTTCGCCGCTAGCTAGGCGAATAGCTGCCGAAAATGGATTGGACCTTGCTTTGGCAAAAGGTTCGGGCCCTCGCGGGAGAATTGTAAAGGTCGATGTCCTAAACGCGATTTCCAAGCTCAAGTCTGCTGAGTCTTCTCTGCCTGAAAAGCACGGAGCGTCCGAGGAAATGCTCTCGGTCAGAAACATATTTGCAGGCCGAGAATTCGAAGAAGTCAAACTCGATGGCATGCGCAAAACTATTGCCGCGAGGCTGACAGAATCGAAGCAAACCGTGCCGCATTTCTACTTGAGACGCGAATTTCGAATGGATGCGCTGATCAATATCCGCGCCGAAGCCAATGAGCATTTGGCGGCAAGCGGCCAGAAAATTTCGATAAACGATTTCTTGATCAAGGCCGCAGCACTCGCTCTTCAAAGAGTTCCCGATGCTAACGCCGTTTGGGCGGGCGACCGAATTCTTAGGATAGGCCCGTCGGATGTCGCCGTAGCTGTGGCGGTTGACGGAGGACTGTTTACCCCAATTGTCAGGGATGCCCACGCCAAAAAGATTTCGGAAATTTCGACGGAAATGAAAGATTTGGCGGCGCGCGCCCGAACGCGTTCGCTTGCGCCTAATGAGTATACCGGCGGCAGTTTTGCGCTCTCCAATTTAGGCATGTACGGTGTCGAGAACTTCGATGCAATTATCAATCCCCCCCACGGGTCGATACTCGCCGTCGGCACCACTTTACAGAAACCGGTATTCAACGCCGAAGGAAGCATTGAAAGAGCAACCGTGATTTCCGCGACGCTTTCCGTGGACCACCGGACCATCGACGGAGCTCTCGGAGCCAAATTCCTCGACGCAATCAAGAACTTCGTCGAATCACCAATAGCTCTTTTGATTTGAGTCAGCCCCGACTCGTCGATCGATTCCTCGCGGTCGGGTGAAAGTACGATGCGCTCCCGCCTCCGCGCTGCCCTTTTCCTCGGCGTTCAAGGCAATTGAAAAGAGGCCGGGATGCCCGACTGCGTTGCAGTGTGACTTTTCAGCTTAGCGTTCACGTAGCTGCGATTGCGCTTTGAATTCCTATGTTTGTCATTTGGCTTGCGTTGGCAATAGATATTCGGAAGCTTCGGATCCAGGCCGAGCGCCTACGGCCAATACTGAAGGCGAATCCTAAATCAATTGGAATTGTTTGTTGCCAGTTTCGGCCCAGCTCGCCGCGTAGCGAGGAACGATCAGGCAATTTGCACTCGATCCAAGGCGGTGATTTCCGGGACAGCGCGTTGGCAAACAATGGATCGCTAGATAAATTTTCGCAAAACAAAAAGTTGCGCGCGGTTGTTCACTTCAAGTTTAGAAAACGCTAGATATCCTCAGCTTGAGCCGCGCTCGCAACCGGTCTCGGTAATACGGCCGATATATTTTCGCCGCAGGGCTCGGCAGATTCAACAAGAATAGCAATGAACGGTCAATCGCTCCTATGCAGCGGCCCAGACGCCTTAACCGCCGATTGGATGCAAAAGGCATTGACGGCAGGCAATGTGCTTGGGACGGAGCATGTCGAGGCGGTCTCGGTCAAACGACTCGGGTTGGCAACAAATGCGTTCGGAAATCTATTTCGTTGTCGATTGACCATTAAAGGCGGTTCACCGAATATTCCCGAAACGGCTATAGTAAAGTTGCCCTCCACGAATAGAACGGCCATTCGAGCCGCCAAATGGCTATCGCTTCACCAGCGCGAGTACGATTTCTATCGCATTTTAGCTCGTCATGCGCAGATACGTTCGCCGACTCTCTACTACGGCGAGTTCGACGCGCGAACGCACCAGTCATTATTGCTGATCGAGGACTTGCAAGGCATGGAATCGATCAGTCAAACAAAAGGCGTCGGTTCTCGCCAGGCTCTGCTCGCGGTTAGAGAGATAGCCAAATTGCATGGCCAATTTTGGGACGCCGTCGACCAACCGCCGGTAAAGGGCCTCTTCGACACTTTCGCCCCCGGATACACCCGAAAGTTGCAGACGGCTTATCTCGCGTGCTTACCGATTGTATTCGATAGATTCGACGCGCATTTTTCACCATTTTCCGTCCGATTTGCGGAAACGCTAGGCACGAGATACGTGTCTCATTTCGGGAATTTAGCGGCTGGTCCCAAAACATTTGTCCATGGCGACTTTAGGTCGGAAAATTGTTTTTTCGGTAATGAAGGAGATGATTTCGCCGCGATCGATTGGCAGGGGAGTGGTATAGGCAGCGGTCTCTACGACGTCGCGTATTTTTTGGCCACCAGCGTAACTATCGAAAATCGCCGGCGAATTGAATGCTCGGCACTAAAGGAATACCATGCGATTGTCTGCCGGTTAGGGGCAAAGGATTTCAGTTTTGAGGATTGCTGGCACGGATACAGACAAAATATGCTAACCGCATTTATGTCCTGCATTCTAGGATGCGGGGGAGCCAAACTAGACGACCAGAGGCGAGTAGAACTAGCAACTGAACTGATAAGGCGAATACTTGCTGCGCTTGAGGATCTCGATGCGTACGAATTTCTTCCCGGCCGCGATCGCTTCGGTTCTAGCAGCCATGGTTTTTCGGTCTTGTCGAGGTCGGGATATCGAATCTATAGGTTTGCACGGCGACTAGGCGGGAAAGCAAGCGCGTGACCGGCGCGAATCGTTTTGATAGCTTGGGTCAACCGAGTGGTTCTTCCGATTCCCAGCGAGCAATGAAAAATATTACCGTCTCCTTCCGCCGGCGAACCATCTGCAAGGCAACCCAATGGCTGTCGACGAATTTGTCCCGCTAGACAAACGGACTGTTACGATGTCATTGGTTTGCGTGGCGCTTTCCATGTTTCTGACCGCGCTGAGCCAGACAATTATTGCCACGGTATTGCCGCAAATCGTTGCCGAATTCGGCGGTTTCGAAAAGTACACCTGGGCGGTGACTTCCTATATGATCGCCGCGACGGTTGCCTATCCGATCGTCGGCAGGCTTAGCGATTACTACGGTCGCAGGTTCTTTATGATTGTCGGCATGGCGATCTTCATGGCCGGTTCAGTACTTGTGGGCCTAAGCGCATCCATGACTCATGTTGTTGCTTTCCGCATAGTACAGGGAATCGGCGGCGGAATAACGATGACCTGCTGCTATGTTTCCGTAGCAGATTTGTTCCCGCCCAAGGAAAGGGGCAAATACCACGGGTTGTTCGGAGCCGTTTACGCAGTCGCCTCTGTAGCTGGTCCTGTGCTAGGTGGATTTATCGCAGACCGATATGCTTGGCACTGGGCCTTTATCGCAATCGCTATCGTCGGCATCCCGATATTGGCGTTGACCGTGAGGGTTTACCCGACGCATCGAGGAGCTTCCGGGAACCAAAGGCTGGACTACCCCGGGATGGTGGCAATCGTCTTCGCCATCGTGCCAGTCCTATGCGCGTTGTCCGTCGGCGGTTCGCACTACGAATGGGACGCTTTTCCGGTAATCGGCTTGCTATTATTTGGATTAACAATGACAGCCGCTTTCGTAGTCATCGAATCGCGGGCAGCCTGGCCAATAATGCCGCTGCAAATTTATTCGAACCGAATGATCCGCATTGCCGTAATCGTGACCTTCCTGACCAGCCTCGGACTCTACGGTATCGTAATTTTCTTGCCTCTGTTTTTCCAAGTAGTCGCGGGCCTGTCCGCTACTGACAGCGGAAAATTACTGGTGCCGCTGCTACTTGGGATGGTAGTCGGCGGAATCGTTTCAGGGCAATCGCTCTCAAGAATCGGCGAACATTACCGGATACAGGCGCTGATCGGTTCAGGGATTATGTCCCTAGGCATATTCCTACTGACTACAATTGACGAGAAAACGGGTGTTCTAGGAAGCGGAGTTTATATTGTTACGGCCGGATTTGGCTTTGGCTGGGTTGTCGCCACATTCTCTGTAGCCGTACAGAATCTGGTTCCTTTTGCTTTAGTAGGCGCCGCGACATCGGCATTGCAATTCTTCAGGTCGGCAGGCGGAATGCTTGGCCTCGCCGTGCTAGGGACAGTCATGGCGAGGAACTTCTCGTCCGACTTTTACGATTCGTTGCCCGCATGCGTTAAGGAAGCGCTGCCGCGGGAGTTGATCGACGAAATCAAGGATAATCCCAATGTGCTGGCGGATGCGGATGGGATTGCGTCTGTCGAGTCCCGTATCCCCGACTCGGGTTCGGAATGCAGCAACCTACGCGAAAACCTATTCGATTCGGCAGCAACTACTTTGGCAGGCGCGTTGAAGGACGTGTTCACCATCGTAGCAATATTGGTCGCCGTTGCATTCGTTATTGTCGCAATTTTTCCCGTCTCGTTTCGGTCCGCCGCCGCAAACGGCGACGACGGCGACAGCAGCGAATCGAATTTTCAAGAGCATTAGTTTGGAAAATTACTGAAAAGTACTTTTGGATCAAGAAGGCGAGGAAAGTAGCTGGTTCATCGTCTCGGACGGCTGATCGCACCCCGCCTCGCCGACGATTGAAGCCGGAACTCCGGCAACCGTTTTGCAGGGCGGAACATCCTTCAAGACTACCGAGCCAGCCGCAATGCGTGAACATCTGCCGACGACGATGTTTCCGAGCACCTTCGCGCCTGCTCCGATGAGTACGCCCTCGCCTATTTTTGGATGTCGGTCGCCATCTTCCTTGCCGGTTCCTCCGAGAGTAACCGAGTGGAGCATGGAAACATTGTTCCCGACCCGGGTTGTTTCTCCAATCACAATCGAATGCGCATGGTCCATCATAATTCCCTTGCCCAAAACCGCGCCGGGATGAATGTCGACACCGAATACTTCGGAGACGCGCATCTGGATATAGTAGGCTAGGAATCGGCGGTTTTGTTGCCAGAGCCAATGGCCGATGCGATAGCACTGGATAGCTTGGAAGCCCTTAAAGAACAAAATCGGCTGCAGCAGAGTATTGCAGGCGGGGTCGCGGTCCAAAACGGCGATAAGGTCCGCGCGCGCCGCAATTCCGATTGAATTGTCAAAGGCATGCGCTTCGTCGGCAATTTCTCGTAGAATCTGCTCCGACATTTCGCTGGATGCCAGCTTTACCGACATTCTGTAAGCCAGAACATTTTCCAGCGAATGATGATGCAGCAGGCTCGTATGGACGAGCCCGCCCAATAGCGGTTCCTTCCTAACGGATTCACCGGCTTCATCCCGGATGCGCTCCCACACGGGATCCAATGCGGTTACATTTGGCGAACTTTCGATCATTAGGTCAATGCGTTGTCAATTATAGTTAATCTAATTTACATATAGTTGCTCCCACGCGGTTTTTAAATCAGCGATCGTTGAGAGTAAAATATAATTCCGGCAGGAGTAGGAATTAGGCGCCGAAACGCAATCGTATCGGACGGTCAATCCAAATGGAATGCCGAACGCCAAATCGCTTGAGCCGCGTTTCGGCTTTCCGGTTCCTACAAAAGGGAATTCTCCTAGCTCGGCGGATAGTTCAAGATTCAAGATGGCGATTGTTTTCGTATTCCCGAGAAAACCCGCTACAAAAAATTTTGCCTAGAAACGTAGCCCGTCTGGGGTTGAGCGCCGCCGGCTTCGGGTCGGGAATTCGATCCATCGATAGCGGTCGACATTGAATGCACGCCCCGCGTCTTTAAAATTGACATGCGGCTGGAACCGTTCTCGAGCGCCGATAGTTCCGGCAATTCGAATTGAATTCGGAGCGTGAACAACAAGCGGGCAGTTGCCGCAACTTCCCTTGGAGCACCGAATGGCTAGGTAAAGTAGCAATAGCTTATCGTTCGGCAAAAGAATCTATTGGCGATTACCTTCAATTCTTCGCCATTCGCGCACGTTTCGCGCGTGTTCCTGCAAATTCGTCGCGAATCTGTGGCCGCCCTTGCCGTCCGCAACAAAGTAAAGGAAATTCGTCGCGGCTGGATGAAGCGCAGCGCGTATTGCCAATCGTCCAGGGTTCGATATCGGCGTCGGCGGCAGGCCCTTAAATACATAAGTGTTATAAGGCGTCTCTCTTTCTAGCTCGCTTTTTCGAAGGCCGCGCCTTAAGTTTCCCCTTCCTTCGGTGAGGCCGTAAATCACGGTCGGATCGGTTTGCAGTCTCATGCCTATCTTCAATCGATTGACGAATACCGATGAAACAACATCTCTTTCGCTCGCCAGGCCAGTTTCCTTTTCGATAATAGACGCGAGTATCAGTGCTTGCTCCTTGGATTCAATCGGAAGATTCGGCGCACGCTTCGACCATTCCTCCTCTAGAATTGCAGTCTGGGAACGCGCCATCTTCTCCAAGAGGCTCTTGCGAGTCGAGCCTTCCATGACTTGGTAGGTAGCCGGAGCGAGCGATCCTTCTTCAGGAATATGCTCAATTTCTCCTATGAGAAATGGCGCTTGACGCAAACCGCCGACGACCTGCCAGCTTGTCAAGCCTTCCGGTATCGCGACAAGGTAGTCAAACGGTATTCCGGAATTTGCAATTTTAGTAAAATTGTCAGGCGCAGGTTCGCTTACTTGGAAACTAACTAGAGGTACGGATTCTCCCGTCTCCGGTATCCTTTCGAACAGCGTTAAGTTAGCTCCTTCGCTCTTGATCCGGTAGCGGAGCCGGTATCGGTAGCTGCTCGACCCGGCGGTTGTAACGGCGCGGAGTATGGACTCCATCGAAGCCCGAGCCGGAATTTCGTAGCTTCCAAATTTCAAGCCTTCTCCCTCATGCCATAACTTTGCCCCCAATTTGAAAATTGCCGCGCTTGCGATGGCGCCTTCCCGAGCCAGGTCTTCGGCGACTTCAGACACCGTTGACCCTTTCGGGACTTCAAAAAAAATCGCGTTTCGGAGCGGCCCCTCATCCAAAAACATACGATGTCCTATCGAAATTGAGGCAAATACGGCCAGACCAGCAAAAAAAAGTAGCGTTACTAGATTCGAGCCAGCATGCCGCCACATCAAAAGTCGATCCTGCCCAATACCAGCGAAGCATTTGAACCTCCGAAACCGAAAGAATTTGAAAGCGCGAATTCGATATCTCGCCGCCGCGCGCTATTCGGCGCAAGATCAAACAATTCGCCGACATCCGGCGAATCGAGATTGATCGTCGGAGGCGCCACCTGATCGCGTATTGCAAGGATGCAGAATACGGCTTCAACCGCGCCAGCGGCGCCAAGAAGGTGGCCGATCGCCGATTTAGTTGAAGATACCGTCATGCTCTCAACAGAATTGCCGAAGAGCCGCTCAATGGCCGACAACTCGATCGCGTCGGCCATGGTCGAAGTTCCGTGAGCGTTTATGTAGTCGATTTTACTTGGATCGAGCCCCGCTCTTGAAATTGCCGCTGCCATGGAACGGAAGCCGCCCTGACCGTCTGCCGCCGGCGCTGTAATATGCGATGCATCGCCGGAAAGTCCGTATCCAAGAATTTCGGCGTATATCTTGGCGCCCCTCGCGCGCGCATGCTCGAGTTCTTCAAGCACGACTACGCCCGCGCCCTCGCCCATAACGAAACCGTCCCTGTCCTTGTCAAACGGGCGGCTCGCCTTTTCGGGTTCGTCGCGTCGCTTTGTCGACAATGCCTTGCATGCGTTGAATCCGGCTATCCCTATCTCCGAAATAGGATTCTCGGCGCCGCCCGCAACCATGACGTCGGCATCGCCAAATTGAATGAGCCTCGCCGCATCGCCGATCGCATGGGCTCCCGTAGCGCAAGCGGTCACCGCAGCGTGATTAGGCCCCTTGAACCCATGTCGAATAGAGACATGCCCCGAGGCTAGATTGATGAGAGCTCCAGGAATGAAAAAAGGGGATATGCGCCTCGGGCCACGCTCTTTGAGAAGCAAAGTCGTTTCTGCAATCGATGCCATCCCGCCGATACCCGAACCTATCATTACGCCGGTGCGGCATCGATCTTTGTCGTTGGAAGGCCGCCACTGAGAGTCTTCGATTGCTTGATCGGATGCTGCAATCGCAAACAGGATAAAATCGTCGATTTTTCGTCGCTCGCGCGGCTCGAGCCAGTCGTCCGGATTGAATTCGCCGACATTTTCGCCTCTAGGTATCTCGCAAGCGTAATTCGTTGCGAGATGCGACGCGTCGAAACTTGCAATCGTTCCCGACCCCGATCGCCCGTCGAGGATTAAGGACCACGTCTCGTTGACACCGCAGGCGAGTGGAGTGACCATGCCGAGGCCGGTAACGGCTACTCTTCGCATTCGCTTTGCTCCAAAAGAAAAAATTCGATGGACTGATACACGCCGACGCGGGCAGGCGGCAAGAACCCTTTCTCGCGGTAGCGCCCTTCGGCGTTTTCCAGATTGGAATGCTTAGATAAATTCGGCCTTTGATTCCGGCGTTGGCTGCGCTATCGCCAAAGCCTCTTCCAATTCCACCGTCTTTTCAAGAAGCGCGGTTCCAACGATGGCGCCTGCGACATTTGGAACGTATTTCAATCTTGAAACGTCGTCGCTGGTGCGTATCAAGCCGCTTGCGATTACGGGAGATCTTGCGAGACTAGCCAATGAAGTCACTAGAGCCAGGGAACTCTCCCGCTGGTCAACGCTTGAATCGATGTCGGTTACAATAAAGCCGGCGAGCGGCGAGTACAGGTAGGAATCGATAAGCTTCTCGGGAGGAATCGCATTCTTGTTTCGCCATCCGCCAATCATTACGGATCCCTTCCAGACATCAACTGAAACTACGATTTGGTCGGGAAATAATTTCGCAGCTCGTTTTGCCCATGCCTGATTTTGCACCGCTAGAGTACCAAGCACAATGCGCCCCACTCCCAAGTCGATCCACTCCGCAATTCTCTCCTGAGATCGAAATCCTCCCCCGAGTTGAACTGCGATACCGACCTGTCGAATTATCGAAAGAATTAGTTCGGAGTTTCGATAGTCGCCTTCCATGGCATCGAAATCCGTAATGTGCATCCACTCCGCGCCCGCAGCGTAAAATTCTTTGGCTTTTTCCAACGGATCCACGTGCCAGATTCTTGGCTCCTCGGTGCGGCCGCGAAAAAGACTTACGCAACGGCCATTCATCAACTGAATGGTGGGATAAATGATCATTTTGGTTCTCCCGCACACAATGACACGGCGATTCTTGAATTACGGCCGCACCAAATGATTTTATACGAAATGGGAAAGAGTCTAGACGTTCCGACACGGCGTCCCGACCAGTTTTTAATCGACCTAACGGGCTCGGCAAATCGAAAGCCGCCTTGAAAAATCAAATGAGTATCGTGCGGCATCTCCCCTTCTTTTCCTACCAAAGTCTCGATTAATTTGCAATCTTCAAGCTAGGGTTGATCAAAGAAAATTCGACAAGCGCCCAATGTCTTCAATGTTTTGTGTCAGTTCGGGCGCCAAGTCTGGAGCTGGCGTGGACTAGAAACATACTTCCGAGCGCGGCGTTCGCTGGTTTCCCGACTGCTTGTTGCCGCGGACAACCTGGAGATCGAGTTCGCCGTTCGCGGAGATGCCCCCGTACGGCGACTTTTGGATTGGCGAATGGCGATTCCAGCGAATCGTCGAGCAACAGACGCGGTTTCCACTCACGCATCCTCGCCTAGGCGAAAAACCACGCAGAATTTTGCCAGCTTGGTCCGCGGGCGGCCGCGCGCCGCCGAAATTCGCCCTACTTGCTACGGCGACCGGTGCCAAATTCATGCCGTACTGCACCTCCATCGTCTTGGCGCTCATCGCCAGCAGAATGTCTGCATTTGCCTCGTTTCGGAAACACTACCGTTCCGGGGCCGAATCTCCGTCGCAAATCGGGAGGCCGCAACCGTCCAGCAAGCAATCGGTGCGGCGGCCTTGACTTGGCCGACCGAGCAATTCCGCGTGCGCCGGAAAGCCCACAGGCCCAAATCTCGATTCGATACGGCTTCCATGCCGAATACCGCGCTCGGCAGTCTCGCATCGATCGGAATAGCCTTTTATGTGAAACGCGACTGTTCCGCGCAAAGAATGCAGGCAAAAAGTCATGGCGTCGGCGGTCGACGACGCGGGTTGCGTGCCAACCGAAACTAAGGAATAAAAGTCAAAGCTCGCTCGGCTTAGATTCGGCCTCAATCAGGAAACCGGAAACATTCTAACACTTAAAGATTCATCGCCAGGCCAAATACCGGAAAAAAACACCTCAAGTCCGAATGACTCAGGCATACCGTTTGCAAATCACGTTTGAGTGGCAGCCAATATTTCGGCGACCGACAGTCAAGAAAAAGCGAGGGATTCATATTCGCGCAGGCGCGAACCGCTCCCTGCCCGATCTCTCGAGCGGAAAGTATTCCGGCGGGCCAATATGTCGAATGCCTAAGAAACCTAGTGGTAATCGGCCGTTTTGCGCCGCGTGGATTGCGGGTTGAACCGGGGGCCGCCTGGGCCTTTGCCCTTGAGCCCGAACAATTGCGGCAAGGAGCAATGGTTATAGACGTTCCGGCCAGGGCCTGGCGAATGGCCTAACGCCGGAAATGCCGAGGAGCGGCGCGAGATCCTCGTCGAACTCGAGCTGGAGGGCGGGGGCGCCGAGGCCTTGGCCCGAGGACGCTCGTCCGCTAGCGGCGGCATGCGCGCGAAGCCGGCCCCGCTCCGACCCTTGTGGGGGTCGGCGAATATTTTCGTCTCGCGCCGCTAGCATGGCTGGCGCGCACGGACATTTCGTTCAGCGGCATTCGGCAGGCGGTCGAGCGCGGGTGTCGTTCAACATCACGGGCATGACAGTTGCCACTATCGTGCCTGTCGCCGAAAGGGTTCAACCCGGGACGTCGACGAGCGGACGCGGACGCTGCGCGGTGAGTTCGGCGTAGAGCGAACGCCAAGGAAAATCGAGACAACAGAGGACGTTTCTAGCGCGTGCCTTCGCTTGTAGACGGCAGCAACGGGGACGAGGCCGGGGTCAGGGCAGCGCGTATCTCTGAGGCCGGTTTGCGCTCGGCGACGCGGCGCCGGCCTCGACCCTAGGCTCGGACGGCAGCGAGTTCACCGCCAGGTCGCGCATGCGTGGAGCCACGACATTGCAGTTCGCCTCGTTGCCAAGGTCCTAGCGGGGTTCGCGTTGATATATACGCTGGAACGCGTAGACCTGCCAAAGTTGGGAAGCCACCGCACATTCTACTTCCGCAAGGCGCAAGGGAATCTGGGCTCTGGCGCCGCATTACGACGGCGAATTCCCTTGGTTTCCGCAGGTAGGTTGACGCTCGACTTCACTTCGCCACGAAGCTGCGTCTTTCCATCGTCGCAGGCGCGCAAACTCCATGATGCCTACGGTGCTGGTCTGAACCCCCTTTCACCACTCGTAGGTGATCGCCGGTGCATTTTTTCCTGAACGGCACGAGAGAGGCTGCCAGAACCACGAAATTCCCTGGAAATCCGACTTTCCGGCTGGAAAATGTCGATCCGTTGAATACCGGCCTCCACGGCGCAGCGAGGATGTTCAAAGCTGAGTAAGGATGGCGGGAAGATTGCCGCCTTAGCCCCCCGTGCAGAAAAAGGGATCTGAGCGATCGTCCGGAATCGGGGTCGGAAAGACGGTTCGTCAAGAACCGGAGAATGAAGCCGGAATGGACGAAATTGATGCTGGAGAGTGAAAGACGTCCGAATAGAGTCGATACCCGGCTTTGAAGATCGGTCCAGAAAGAGCGCCGACACCGTTACTGTGGATTGGGAGGGAAATAAAGTCTTTCAGCGGACTGCAATTTCGCAGTCCCTACTCGCTTCTCCAAAGAGGCGATGGAACCCTCATATTCCCCAGCTCGCCGGCAATGGTTAGTGGAGCCGGCTTTCTTGCAAAAACCAAAGGATGTGCTAAACTTCCGACCTCGCGCAATAAGTCGCGGGGCTGAAACAGATTCGACAAAAACGTCGCCATGAGGGAACCAAAAATGATGACAAGATGTTCAAAGTCTTTCGCCGTGGCACTGACGCTCGCGGTGCTGCCGGTATCCGTTCAGGCCGAGACGCTCGTAGTCTCCTGGTGGGGCTTTAATGGCGACAAGCTGAACGAGTATATCGTCGAACCGTTCCAGGAGCAGTGCGGTTGCGAAATCATATTCGAGACCGGCAACAGCGCTGACCGGATCAGCAAGATCGAGATTCGTGGCGGCAAGGGGGTCGATCTTATCTACCTGCCCGACAGCTTCGCTCAGCTCGGGATTGACAAGGGGCTTTTTCAGACAGTCGACCGCTCTAGACTGCCAAATCTCGTCGGCGTCTACCAGATGGCTGAGGCGCCGATGGGCGACTATGGCCCCGCCTATACGTTGGGCCGAGTCGGCATAGTCTACGACTCCTCGCAGGTCAGCGAGCCCATCACGTCCTGGGGCGATCTGTGGCGCGGGGATCTGGCCGGTAAGATCTCCCTTCCCGGAATCACAACAACCGCCGGGCCGATGGTCGTCGTTCTGGCCGGCGATAGGGCCGGGGTGAACGCCTATGAAGATCCCGACTCGGCTTTTGCCGAGATTGAAATGCTGAAGCCCAACGTCTTGAAGAACTACAACACCGGGTCGGAAATGATTAACCTCTTCTCAACCGGCGAGATCAGCGTGAGCCTCGCGCAAGACTTCGCGCTCGGCCGCCTGCAAGAGGCCGTGCCGACGGTCGTCTGGGCGGAGCTGGAGGATGGCGACATCGCCACGATGAATACGATCAACATCCCTATCGGCGCCACGAACGTCGAACTTGCGCACGAGTTCATCAATTTCGTCCTCGATCCTGAACTGCAGAAGACTCTGGCCGAGAACGGCGTCGACGCGCCGGTTCACACCTCGGTCGAACTGACGCCCGCGGCGGCGAGGCTCTGGACCTACGGAGCCGAGATGGTCAACGGGCTAAAGCGAATGGACAACGCCAAGATGAACGCCGCCAAGCCCGAATGGATCGAGCGTTGGAACGAGGTCTTCGGCAACTGAGCTATTCCGGGGGAGCTTCGCGGCGCCCCCGTCGATGTGCGGAACGCGGGTCATTTTCCGTAGTATGAGGGGATGGGCGATGGCGGCGCCGGCGACGGCGCTGGTCGTTCTGTGCCTAGTGCTGCCGGTGTCGGCTACGATCACCGCGACCTTCTATGCGGGCGGCGGACCTTTCGACCTATACGCCGCTTTCTTGGCAAGCGGGTTCCGCCGCTCCGTCCTGTGGCGGACTCTCGAGATCTCGCTTATCACGACGGCCCTGTCACTGGTAATCGGCTTCTTCACGGCCTATGCCATAAGCCGCACCCCGCCGCGCTGGCGGTCGGTCCTGATCATCCTGGCTGTCTTCCCGCTGCTGACGGGCGTGGTGGTCCGGTCCTTCGCATGGCTCATCATCCTCGGACGCAATGGGATCCTGAACGACTTTCTAGTATGGATCGGCATTGAAGGCGCGCCCTTCACGATGGTCTTCACAAAGGGCTCGGTCATCGTTGCAATGGTCTATCTGTTCGTTCCGCTGATGGTTCTGACCATCGTGGGCGTGCTGGAGAACATTCCCGACGACGTTATCGAGGCCGCTCAATCCCTAGGCGCCTCGCCAACCCAGACTTTTCGGCAGGTGATCTTTCCGCTCGCCGTGCCCGGCCTCATCGTCGGCGCTGTCCTGGTGTTCACCGGGTCGTTCAACTCTTATGCCACGCCGCAACTTCTGGGCGGAGATCAGCAGATGATGATGGGCACTTTCCTGTACCAGCGAGCCATGGTCGCCTTCGACTGGGATGGCGCGACGACTGTCTCGGCGATTATGGTCGCGGTGACGCTGGCCGTGGTGATCGGCATGACGCGGGTCGCCAAGCACCTGAACCCTATGACAACATGACGGGCCGCCTTCATCCCGCGCTGATCGCATTCGCATTCATCGTGTACTTCTTCCTGATGGGGCCTCTGGTCATCGTGGTCGGCGCCGCCTTGTCGGATACGGGCTACCTAACCTTTCCGCCGCAGGGTCTCACGCTCCATTGGTTCGAGCGCATATTCGAGATGTCGGCCTTCCGCCGGACCTTGGTGACGAGCTTTCAAGTCGCAGCCATTTCGACCTGCTTCGCGCTTGTGATCGGCATTCCGGCGGCCTATGCGCTAAACCGGTATCGGGTTCAGTTGCCCGGCTGGCTGTCGACGCTGTTCGTCCTTCCGGTGCTGATTCCCGAAATCGTGCTGGGTTTCTCGCTGTTGCGCTCGATCCAGGTCGGCGCGGGGCTGCCGGTGGTTTCGACGCTGATCGTCGGCCATACGCTTCTGGTCCTGCCCTATGCGGTGCGGGTGATCTCGGCTTCTCTCGCGTCGTTCGATTTCACCATCGAGGAGGCGGCCGTCAGCCTGGGCAGCCCGCCGGTCAAGACCTTCTTCACAATCGTCCTGCCAAATGTGAAGGCGGGCGTAATCGCGTCCATTTTCCTAGCATTCATCACTTCGATCAACGACGTGTCGGTGGCGCTGTTCCTGACCGGGCCGGGCATTTCCACCCTGCCGATCCAGATCCTCGCCCATGTCGAACAATTCTTTGACCCCGTGATCGCCTCGGTCTCGGTCCTGCTAATGGTGCTGACCGTCATCGTCATGGCGGTCGTCGAACGCACCCTAGGCCTGACATTCCTCACCAAATGACCACGCCCCTGACCCTTCGGAACCTCACTGCGCATTATGGCGCCACCAAGGTCCTCGACGATTTGTCGCTGGACGTTGGCGCGGGTGAACTGGTGGCTCTATTGGGCGCTTCGGGTTGCGGCAAGACCACGACCTTGCGCCTCGTGGCGGGATTCCTGCAGCCTACGGCGGGCACGATCCATCTGGGCGCGACCGACCTGACCCGCCTGGTTGCGCACAAGCGCAACATCGGCCTAGTGTTTCAAAACTATGCGCTGTTCCCGCATCTGACCGTGCGCGACAACGTGGCATTTGGGCTTAAACAGCGGGGGCTGAGCGGAGCCGAGCGAGGGAGCAGGGCCGGCGAAATGCTTGAACGCGTCGGCCTTTCTGCCTTGGCCGGACGACTGCCAGGCGCGCTGTCGGGCGGCCAGCGGCAGCGGGTCGCCCTAGCGCGCGCCCTAGTGATCGAGCCACCGCTTCTGATGTTCGACGAGCCGTTGTCGAACCTCGACGCCAAGCTGCGCGTGGAGATGCGGGTCGAGATCCGCGAGCTGCAGCGCGCCAACCAGACGACGGCGATATTCGTCACGCACGACCAGGAGGAGGCGTTCTCGATCTCCGATCGCGTGGCGATCATGGAGGCCGGCCGCATTCGCCAGTTCGACCGCCCGGAGACGCTATACAGCCGTCCCGCCAACGCCTTCGTCGCCCGATTCGTGGGGTTCGAGAACCTGATTCCCCTGACCGTCACCGCCCGTGATGCCGGCCGCATCACCGCCGAGGGCGAGGGAGGCATCGACATGACGCTGCTTGAGGACGACTTGGGCCCGATCCCCGACCGGTTCATTCTGGCCACGCGCCCCGACGGGTTGCGAGTTTTGTACGGCGGTCACGGCATTCCGGCCCGCATAGGCCTGCGCACCTATGTGGGCCGTGCGTATCACTATCAGGCCGAGACGCCGGCAGGCAATCTCGTCGCTTCCGGCCCGCTTGGCCAGCCGCGGGAGCATGGCGAGACCGCGCGCCTAGTTCCCGAGCCCGAGCAATGTAGCATTCTGCCGCCAGAGGCGGCCGCATGACGGACCCGACGATCTGCCGCGACGCGTTTCCGCCCTGCACCCCGGTATGCCAGTCCTCAACGGGTCCGGAACATGGGTGGCTTGCGCGAAATCTTGATGCCCGGCATGTTCCACGCGCACGCCAATTTGACCACGACCCAGTTCCGTCGTCAGGAAGAAGGCGCGGACGACTGCCTGTTCCGCTACGTCCAGCATATGGAGGGGAAAATCCGTCGCGACCCAGGAAGCTCGCGAAGGCGCCGCGCTGACCGCCGGGTGTCAATTCGGCCCGGCGCCACCTAGGTCGTCGACATGTATTGCATCGAGACCGATGTGGGCCCGGTCCTCGACGCCACGGAACAACATCGGAAGGAAACAACGCGATGAGTAATAATAAATCCCAACTACATGCCGCGCTCGCCGCGGCGGAGATCGGCCTAGACGCCGGACTCGCCCGGTTGCTGGAGTTGGTCGCGATCCCCTCGATCTCTGCCGAGGCCGCCCATGCGCCCGATGTGCGCCGCGCGGCGGACTGGCTGGCGGCGGATCTGTCGTCGATGGGTTTCGACGCCTCGGTTCGCGACACCCAAGGCCACCCGATGGTCGTGGGCCACGACAACAGTGCGCCCGACAGTTCCCCTCATGTTCTGTTCTACGGCCACTACGATGTACAACCCGCCGACCCGCTTGACCTGTGGGACGCCGACCCTTTCGCGCCCGCGCTGATGAAGCAGCCGAACGGCGAGACCTGGATTACCGGACGCGGCGCCTCGGACGACAAGGGCGCATTCATGACCTTCATCGAGGCGTGCCGCGCCTGGAAGGCCGCGACCGGCGCGCTGCCGTGCCGGGTGACCGTGCTGCTGGAAGGCGAGGAGGAGATAGCCAGCCCTTCGCTGGGTCCCTTCCTGGAAGCGACGGCTGGCGAGTTGCGCGCCGATTTGGCCGTGGTCTGCGACACCGACATGTGGGACCACGACACGCCGGCGATCACGACGATGATGCGCGGGCTGATGGCGGAAGAATTTACGATCACGGCGGCCAACCGCGACCTCCACGCCGGCATTTTCGGTGGTGCCGCGCGCAATGCGCTGCAGGTCATGGCGGACGTGCTGGCAAGCTTTCGCGCCCCCGACGGCTCGGTGGCCTTGGAGGGTTTCTACGACGATGTCCGCGAGCTACCCGAAAAGGTTCGCGCCAGTTGGACCGCGCTGCCGTTCGACGAAGGAGGGTTTCTGGGAGGCGTCGGTCTAACGGCGCCTGCAGGCGAGACGGACCGCTCGGTGCTGGAGCAGTGCTGGTCCCGGCCGTGTTTCGAAGTGCACGGTTTTTGGGGCGGCTACAGCGGCGAGGGATTCAAGTCCGTGATCCCCGGCAACGCCCACGCCAAGGTCAGCTGTCGCCTGGTTCCCGACCAGGATCCCGAAGCCGTCCGCGCGGCACTTCGGAATCACATCCGTGCCCAACTTCCGCCCGATTGCAGCGTGGAGTTCACCGCTCTGGGCCGCGCTTCCCCAGTCGCGATGCCTGTTGACGGCCCGATGCTGCGCAAGGCGTTGGATGCGCTTCGGGACGAATGGGGCAAGGCGGCGATTGCGGGAACCGGTGGCTCGATCCCGATCTTGGCGGAGTTCCGCAGTCGGCTCGGGCTCGATCCCTTGCTGGTGGGCTTCGCGCGCTTCGACAACCGGGTTCATGCGCCGAACGAAAAATACGATCTTTCAAGCTATGTGCGAGGGATGCGATCCTGGGTACGGATTCTTGATCGCTTTGCGGAGTAACCGGCCGTCCGACCCCTCACAGTAGCGCGGCCCGACCGATCCCGGGCGAGGTGGCACCGGGGGTCTCGGGCTTGCCAGCGCGTGGTAACCATGTAGGGTTGCCCGCGAATTCGCGCTTGTACTTCGCCCCAACCTATCTTTGCCGTCAGCCCCTGGGTTCCCGGATCCGCTCCTCCGGAAAGTGATGGAAGAAGGACGTGCAACCGATGGAAAGGTTGCGGATCACTTCGCTGACGAATAGATGCAATCGGCCAATTTGCGCCGTCCCGATTCCGGATTGAACCGAGCCCTCCCCTTGTGGGAGTCTGCCGGATCCGGCACTTTCCTCGTCCCGCTGCGGGCCATTTCCCACATAGAGCCCCGGGTGCGTTGGAGCCGCCGTGAGAAGACTGCAGAAAAAATATGTATTATACCTACTGAAGCCACCAAGATTTTTCTAGAATACTTTGACCCTAATTGGGCGCTGTTCGCCGGCGATCAATGGCATCGAATGCCGCGCTTCCTGTCCGCCGGGCGCAGACTGAGTCCAGCGAAACGCGGAAAACGCGCTACATCGCGCATTCGCCGCTCACACCTGATGGCCCTTTAAATTGCGCGAGGCGAAAAACTCGGTTCAGGGGCAAGAATGCTCGCGCTCCTCGCCCCTACCCGAACGGACTTATGAACAAATGAAAATTCTCAAACAGCGTCGGTGATAAACTTTACAGCATCGCCAAATGTATTAATGGTTTCCGCATCCTCATCGCGTATTTCAATGCCAAATTCCTCTTCGAACGCCATGACCAATTCCACCGTATCCAGGCTATCGGCTCCCAGATCCGCGATGAATGACGCATTCTCAACGACTTTATCCTCTTCGACACTCAAGTGCTCGACAACAATTTTTTTTACGCGATCCGCGATATCGCTCATTTCAGTTTCCTTCCTGGTAGCGCGCCGCCCGCTTGGCCGCGCCGCCATGTCCTAAGTCTGCCAAGGCATAAGCCCGAAACCAATGTCAAGGCCGATCCAGATTTCGCCGGTCGAATTCCCTGCCCTTTAGGCCCATTCAATGCCAATCTATCGGATGTCCGACTGACAATTTACAGGCTGTGCCGCCTATAGCACGGAATGCGGCATAGCAAGAAAAATTTCGCGAAAAATTTACTACGCATCGAACAGAAATAAATTTGCCGCCATCTGCATTCAATACTCGATCCCGAGGATCACCGGGTCAAGCCATCGCCAGCCCGCCGTTGACGTGCAGCGTGTTTCCTGTAATGTAAGCGGCTTCATTCGAGGCGAGAAACAGCACAGCGAACGCGACTTCATCGCTTTCGCCGAATCGTCCTACGGGAATCGATGTCAAAATCCTATCCACCTGGGCTTCGCTCATCGCATTCGTCATGGCAGTGGCGATCAGGCCAGGCGAAACGGTATTAACCGTTATTCCGCGGCTGGCAACTTCGGCCGCCAATGATTTGGCGAACCCGATCAATCCCGCTTTGGATGCGGCGTAGTTGGCTTGGCCCGGATTCCCGGTCTGTCCCACCACTGACGAGATATTGATGATCCGCCCCCATTTCGACTTCATCATTCCGCGAAGCACGCCCCGGCTTAGGATCATGGCCGAGTTCAAATTCACTCCGATTACCTTATTCCACTGTTCGTCGGACATGCGCATCAACAGCGAATCGTTCGCAATTCCCGCGTTGTTTACGAGAATATCAACCGTGCCCAGCGCGTCGGAAGCAAGCTTGGGCAATTGAGCGACGGACTCACTATCGCTCAGGTCGCAAGAGATCGGATAAACCCGGTCGCCCAATTCGGCGGCAAGGCGCTCAAGCCTCTCCGTCCTTGTTCCGGAAACGGCAACTGCCGCTCCCGCACCGTGCAGCATGCGCGAAATCGCACCGCCGATACCGCCCGTCGCTCCGGTAATCAGCGCATTTTTCCCGCCAAGATCAAACATCGCCGTCCTGTTTCCTCAAGTCCATCGCCACCGACCTAAGGCTTCCCGCGTCGTTGACAACTATGCAGTCAAGGGATTTGTCGATCCTCCTTGCCATACCCGACAAAGCGCTGCCAACCCCTATTTCGCAGATTTGCGAGACGCCCTCGCCGATCATCCAAAGGATCGTCTCTCGCCATCGCACCGTTCTGGTCACCTGTTCGACGAGGTTTCTCTTAATTTCAGCGGGATCAAATTCTGGATTCGCGCTTACATTTGCCACAACGGGCACATTGGGCCGGCGAAAATTCACGCTTTCCAGAGCGCAAGCCATTTCTTCTGCCGCCGGTTCCATTAAAGAGCAATGAAACGGTGCCGAAACCGGCAACATCACGGCTCTTCTGGCGCCTCGCGACTTCGCAAGTCTTACTGCCCTTTCGACCGCTCCGCGATGGCCGGAAACCACTACCTGTTTCGGATCGTTGTCGTTGGCCGCGCCGCATATTTCGCCCTGCGACGCGTCTCTGGCCACGGAGGTTGCCGATTCCAGATCGAGTCCAAGCAATGCCGCCATGGCTCCGTCGCCCAACGGAACGGCTCGCTGCATCGCCTCGCCTCGAGTTCTCAGCAACCGCGCCGCGTCGCCGATCGAAATCGATCCTGCGGCGCAGAGAGCGGTGTACTCGCCGAGGCTGTGCCCGGCCATATAGTCGGCAAGCGAGATTGGTACGCCTTCCGCTTCCAGCGCTCGAAGCGCCGCCATGGAGGTTGCCATCAAGGCCGGTTGAGCGTTGCGTGTAAGCTGGAGGACTTCCTCCGTCCCATTCCAAACGGTATCGGAGAACGCCTCTCCCAACGCTTCGTCCACCTCTTCATAGACCAGCATGGCTGCAGGGAAGGATTGCGCAATGTCGCGACCCATTCCTACGCGTTGCGCTCCTTGACCGGGAAACACGAAAGCCCGATGCTCCTTTGCCACACTGCGCCCTTTCCAATTTCCTTCGATTCTCGGCGATGCGATTTTCTTCGAATCCAGTTTGCGCCTAACGCCCATTTTCGATCGGCGCAACTGTCAACGATCCGATCCGCATCCCGATCAATTCCCCGGTAGGCATCTCGTGCCCGCGACTCTATCGGTTTGCGAATTGCTGTTGCAAATCTTAAAATCCAATGTATAAGTCCGCGTCTTCCGCCAAAATCTATCGACGCGTTGCCTCTCGCGTGCGGCTGCGGAAGGCTGAGAGCCGCATTTTGAAGCGCGCCCAAAAAAGGATTTGCCGATGCCGCTCTACGAGCACGTATTTATCGCGCGCCAAGACATTTCGAATTCGCAGGCGGAGAGCCTGATCGGACACTTCGGAAACATCCTCGCCGAAAACGAGGGGGCAGTTGTCGCGAGCGAGTACTGGGGCCTGAAAAAAATGGCCTACAAAATCAATAAGAACCGCAAGGGTCATTACTTATTCCTGAGAACCGACGCTCCGCCGGCCGCAATCGGCGAAATGGAAAGATTGATGCGCCTGCACGAAGATGTCATGCGGGTGCTCACGATTCGAGTAGCCGAGCACGACGAGGGTCCGTCGATTATGATGCAAAAACGTGAAGAACGCGGCGACCGCCGACGCTAAGCAACTAGGAAAAGGAACAGTAAAAATGGCAGCGAGACCGTTTTTCCGCCGTAGGAAAGTATGCCCGTTTTCGGGCAAAAAGGCGCCGCGCATCGACTACAAGGACGCGAGGCTCCTTCAGCGTTACTTGTCCGAACGCGGTAAGATCGTACCGAGCCGGATCACCGCGGTGTCGGCGCGAAAGCAGCGCGAACTTGCCCGCGCGATTAAGCGCGCTAGATTCCTCGCGCTGCTTCCTTACGCGATCAAATAGGAGATCCCGTCATGGAGGTCATACTGCTCGAACGGATAGCCAAGCTAGGCCAGATGGGCGATACAGTACGCGTGAAGCAAGGATACGCTCGAAACTTCCTGTTGCCTCAAGGCAAAGCACTTCGCTCAACGGATGCCAACCGGAAAAAATTCGAAGAGCAGCGAGTTCAGATCGAGGCGAGAAACCTCGAACAGAAAAGGGAAGCCGAAGCCGTCGCGGAAAAACTCGTTGGCCAGAGTTTCGTTGTTATCCGTTCAGCATCAAACACCGGGTCTCTGTACGGTTCAGTCACCACGCGAGACATTGCAGAAGCGGCCGAATCGACGGGAGCGGCGATTAGCCGCCGACAAATCGCGCTTGACCGCCCGATAAAGGAAATTGGGATGCATCCGGTTACGGTCGTTCTTCACCCTGAAGTTGAAGTAACGGTTTCGATAAATGTGGCCCGGTCCAAAGAAGAAGCCGAACTTCAGTCCAAGGGCCTCGAAATCGACAGTACGGATGCAGATGAAGACGAATTCGATGCAACGGGGCAAATCGAATCGCCGGAAGGCGATGCCGAGAGTTCGGGCGAAAAGACATCGTCAGAATCCGAAGTGGAAATGGCCGATAACGAGTAAGCAAGCACCCGAAACGGTAGTAACGAGTCCTCTTGATTTTGTAAGCGTTCTTTCCTGTCCGGTTGGTCGACGCGCGGAACGATTCTGCGCGTTGGCGCGCGTGATTCGCTGAAATCCAGAAATTGCCGGCACTTCGGCCCGAATGTTCGGGAGCGCTTTGTTTTCGACAATAAAGCGACCTGGCGTCGATACGCCAATGCCGGCGCCTTCAAATAGTACGCGTACTGATGAAGCAATCGCCCCGGAATTTTTTGAGTCTTTGTGGACGCTAAAGGTTCTTGATTCGACCGGAAAATCCTCAGTTTCGGATTGCGGCCACGCCGTCCCCCGCGACTCCGAGTTCATTCTCAGCGCATTTGCCTGGATCAAGAATCATTGCGCCAGAAGAACCGTGCGAATCTTAAGATTTCGTCATCTACCCAATCTCGGTCCGCGAAAACCTCCGCGACGCATTCAACGCCGATTTCTTCCACCGCGCACCGCGATTCCGTCAACGCCGTCGCAAATTCCGACATTGGAGGCTTGCGTCGAGGAAGGCCGAAAGTATGGGCTTTGCCAATACGCGATTCGGGCTAGCCATATTCAAAATCGCCCCATCAAGTTTTCAAGGCTTGAATTCAGCCCATTCCGCACGAGCTATTCAGCGCACGAAACTGATGGCGCTAGGGAATTCAAATCCACGATATCCATCCAGCCTAGTTCGTAGAGGTCGATTAAGTGCAGATTGCCGACCCCAGGGAGAGTGCCAATTCCGACACCGAGATTTTTGCGCAGTCGAGCAGTCACTCGCACGGTCGGCGCGTTGCCCGCGCGATAACGCTACGCGACATTCTCCGACGTAACGATTTGAAGGTTTTCCTCGTCGTTCCCTTTGCAACAAACTCCGAAACTTTCCCCGATATCCGCACAAAATTCAATTGAGTTCGTGTGAATCGCCACTGATCGCACCGCCGACCACGGTATGCCTAAGCAAATCAGCAAGAATCTATCGAGCACTTGAACCAAGTAGGCTACAGCGATTAAATTCGTGGCGTGGCAAATGAAAAGTGGCGATCGCGATTCCAAAATAAAACTCGGTTGCATTGGCGCTTGAATCAAATAGCTGCAGGTACAGATAGTTGAATAGCAGCGTCGCGGCTTTCCGCTGTTCGACAAAGACGCAGTGAAGAGGAGACTAGTTCATGACGCAAGTCGGCAGTCCAATGTATCATCCAGATGCAGAAGCAATCGAAAAAGCACACGTCAAGCCCGACGACTATGCTCGAATGTATGAAAATTCCATTGCAGACCCGGACGCGTTTTGGCGCAACGAAGCTCGCCGCGTCGAATGGATCAAGCCATTCAATAAAGTAAAGAACACGAATTTCTCTTACCCGAACGTGTCGATCAAGTGGTTCGAGGACGGAACGCTAAACGTGGCAGCCAATTGCGTTGATCGGCATCTTGACGCTGCGGCGGATCGAACCGCGATAATTTGGGAACCGGATGATCCCGGCGAAGACGCATTGCGCATATCATATCGAGAACTCCATGCGAATGTTTGCCGCATGGCTAATGTGTTGAAGGATCTCGGTGTCAGCAAAGGCGACAGAGTCATATTATACCTTCCGATGATCCCCGAAGCGGCTTACGCGATGCTAGCCTGCGCCCGCATCGGAGCAGTTCACTCGATCGTATTTGCAGGCTTCAGTTCTGACGCCCTGGCCAGCCGCATTTCAGACTGCGGCGCGAAGGTCGTCATTACGGCCGACGAGGCACCGAGAGGCGGCCGCAGAACGCCGCTGAAAAAAAATGCAGATTCCGCGATTAGCGGTTCCACGGAACACGTAAAAGCTCTTGTTGTTCGACGCACGGGAGCCGACATTCCTTGGCGAGAAGGCCAGGACTTCGATTACGGCAGCCTGGCTTCGGCCGTTTCTGACGAGTGCACGATCGAAGAAATGTCCGCCGAAGACCCGTTGTTTGTTTTGTATACTTCAGGTTCGACAGGAAAACCCAAAGGAGTTTTGCATACGACCGGCGGTTACCTCGTTTACGCCGCGACAACGCACCGATACGTTTTCGACTATCACGAAAAAGACGTGTTCTGGTGCACAGCGGATGTCGGCTGGGTTACAGGGCATTCATATATCGTTTACGGTCCACTCGCCAATGGCGCGACGACGCTAATGTTCGAAGGCGTGCCAAACTACCCCGATTCTTCCAGGTTTTGGCAAATTTGCGACAAGCATAGTGTCAATCAATTCTATACGGCCCCAACCGCCATTCGCGCCTTGATGGGGAAAGGCGACAAATTCGTCGAATGCTGCGATCTTTCGACGCTGCGCATTCTGGGAACCGTAGGCGAACCGATAAATCCCGAAGCATGGAATTGGTACAACGATGTCGTAGGAAAGGGACGCTGTCAAATCGTTGATACATGGTGGCAGACGGAAACAGGAGGGCACCTTATAACGCCGCTTCCGGGCGCCGTCGCGACCAAGCCGGGATCTGCCACAATGCCGTTCTTCGGCGTCAGACCGGCGATTCTCGACCCGCAGTCGGGAAGGGAATTCACCGAAACGGAATGCGAAGGCATTCTTTGCATTGCGGACAGCTGGCCAGGCCAAATGCGCACAATTTACGGCGACCACCAGCGATTCATGGACACATATTTTCAACAGTATAAGGGATACTACTTTTCGGGCGACGGCTGCCGCCGAGATTCCGACGGCTACTACTGGATAACTGGTCGGGTCGACGACGTTCTCAACGTTTCAGGCCATCGCATGGGCACGGCAGAAATCGAAAGCGCGCTTGTTTCTCACCCGAGCATTTCGGAAGCCGCCGTTGTAGGATATCCGCATTCTATAAAGGGCCAGGGAATCTACGCATATGTTACTCCAATGTCGGGTGTCGCGGTAACGGACGAACTCAAGAGTGAACTCGCAAAATGGGTGCGCAAGGAAATCGGCCCTATTGCCAAACCCGATTTGCTCCAATGGGCGCCGGGTCTTCCAAAAACTAGGTCGGGAAAAATCATGCGCAGGATTCTCCGCAAGATTGCGGAGAACGATTTTGGATCGCTTGGCGACACGTCCACGTTGGCCGAACCGGCAGTGGTCGACGATTTAATCGAAAATCGTCAGAATAGGAGCTAGCCTTGAGGTGCGGCATGACAGGCTGCGTTCGGATGTAGTTGACGGCGAATCGCTTCGCGCGGCTCGCTAAATTCGATTCGGGCTCTTTATTAAGGAACGTAAATTGTGCATGCTGGCGACCTTGTTATAGCTCCATCCCTACTTGGCGCAGACTTTGCCAAATTGGGAGAAGAATGCCGAGCCGTCGAATTGTCGGGAGCGGACTGGGTCCACGTCGATGTCATGGACGGTCACTTTGTTCCGAATATCGCCTTCGGCCCCGACTCATGCAAGGCAATCCGCCTGAATTTTCAAAAAACCATTGATATCCATCTCATGGTTTCACCCGTTGACCCGTTCATTTCCGTATTTGCCGAAACCGGCGCAGACAGAATTACGGTGCACATTGAGTCGGGACCGCACGTGCATCGTACGATTCAGGCAATTCGATCCGCGGGAGTGCAGCCCGGCGTTGCGTTGAATCCTGCGACCCCTGCGGAATCCATCGGACCCGTACTGGACGACATCGATCTTATTTGCGTAATGACCGTTAATCCGGGCTTCGGCGGGCAAAAGTTCATTGCAAGCCAATTGAAAAAAATCCGGGAAATCAGAGACATGGTCGGGGAGAGAAACATTCGAATTCAAGTTGACGGCGGCATCTCTCAGGCCAATGCAGGCGACGCCGCGCGAGCAGGAGCCGATGTCTTCGTAGCTGGATCGGCGATCTTTTCGAGCGACTCGTCCCCAGATCCCCAACGCTACGTTGCTAACATTCGAAATCTTAGGCGTTGCGCGGAAGCCGGGCTCGCGCGTTTATGAAGGCTCGCGACAAATCGTCCGCTCTTGAAGGTAAACCATTCGATCGGACAGAGCAATTTCTTAAATCCAGAACTTTGGATATCAAAGGAGAAACAAATGTCACCTGCTAGACCCCCCGTTTGCGATTTCGGCTGGAATGCGCCGGACTTCAAACTTCCATCGACGAAGGGTGAGACCGTTACACTCGCGGACATTAGGGGACCGAACGGAACGCTAATCATGTTTATCTGCAACCACTGTCCGTATGTCGTTTCCGCTCTCGACAGAATCATCAGAGATTCTCGCGAGTTACATGATCTCAGAGTAGGAATTGCAGCGATTTGCTCGAATGATTCGATCAATTATCCCGACGATTCCTTTGAAAAAATGGCACTTTTCGCAGACAAGTGGAAGTTCTCGTTCCCATATCTTCACGATGAATGCCAAAACGTGGCTAGAGCCTACGACGCCGTATGTACGCCAGATTTTTTTGGCTTCAACTCGAAGCTGCAACTTCAGTACCGAGGCCGGATCGATTCTGCGGGCATGAATCCACAGCCGAATGCAAAGAGGGAATTGTTCGAAGCCATGCGGCAAATCGCGGAGACCGGCTCAGGTCCGGTTGATCAAACGCCATCCATGGGCTGTTCAATAAAATGGAGAGCCGCGGCATAGTTGACCAGATACGGACGCATCACCGAAATTTCGGGCATCTACGACGAGGATTCGCTATACGAACGCAGCGCTACGAAAACAAAACTATAGATTGCGAACAAAGTCAGCCGGATATTCAGTCTCCTAGCCCGAAGGCCGATGCCGCATATGCGCGCTCGCTGGATTCGAACGAATGGTCTTGGACCCATGACTACGCTTGCCCGTCGGCAGACGCATTCGAGGCGCGGGCAACTGGCGCGGCGCGGGAAATATTTTAAGGGTCAAATTCCTTCGTCGAACAAAGAAATATTTACAGGTTTGACCGGCCCCAAGCAGCCCGCGCGCCGCAGCCGTATTCCAATACCGAAATTGCAGGCATCTCTGAGCATTACTCGTAAGTGTGTGCCTATATCGAAGCGGCGTATCGAACCACCAAGTATGAGGAGAGGAATGGCGCTATAGTTTTCCCGAGCAGAACGACGCGGCAAATAGGAGAATCACGCGCTATCCGATCAGGCCGAGGTAGTCGGAAGGGAAGAAGTGCGAGACATGGGTGGAATAGAGGCAATTGACGACCATCTTCATTTGATGTCGACCAATTCTCTCGAAAAACACCCAAGCTCAGTGAAGAATGCGACGTCCCAACTATTTCGGTCCCGCGAAGCCATTAGAAATGGAGGAACATCATTCGGCGACTCGCTCATTCCCTTTGTAGACAAGCACAGGTTGCCGGTTTCTAGCGACGCTCTGAAATCTCAACAATCGATAACCAGCCAGTACCGAATGTCGCGCCTGAATATCGCTACAGGCTACTCCCGGCGAAAAGGTTCTAAAACGCATAAGAATTCCCGTGTAACAATTTGTTTTCTAGAAATTTAATTCCAATTGGACAATCCGCCTGTTCGCAAAGTTGGTACCGTTGCATTCTCTAAAATATTAGTTTCAAAAACGGCCTTCGACGGGCTTGCATCAATCGGAAAGCACTGTTTTCGACCGATTCTCTTTAGAAAAAGCAAGTATTGGGGGCGTGAACAGGTGCTAAACGCTTCCCCACATGCTCTCCGCCGTTGCAACAACCAGTTCGAGTTTTCGCCATTGCTGGTACTCAGTTAAATTATTGCCTTCCTCCGTTGACGCGAATCCGCATTGTGGAGCGATTCCTAACTGCTCCATGTCGGCAAATCGGGAAGCATCGTCCAATTTTCGTTTCAAGAAGTCGGGAGATTCCAAGTCTCCGGTCTTGGTAGTCACGAATCCTAGCATGACGCGTTGATCGCCTTTGACGAGAAGAGACAGCGGTTCCAGACCGCCCGCTCGTTCCGTGTCGTACTCCATAAAAAATATATCGACGCCCGTCTGATTAAAGACAGCATCTGCCGCCGGATCGTAGGCGCCTTCCGCCGCATGGGTCGATTTGAAATTGCCGCGACACATATGCATTCCGATTAGCATGTCGTCAGCCCGACCCTTGATCGCCTCATGCATCATCCAAGCGTAACGATCGATCAGCCAATCCGGGTCTTGTCCGCTTTTCCTTTTTTGAGCCCGGTGTTTCGGGTCGCAAAGATACGCGAAAAAAATGTCGTCCATTTGCAGGTATCGGCATCCGGCTTCGTAAAATGCCTGCACAGCCTTGCGATATGTTCTTGCAATATCAAAGAACAACGCATCGAGATCCTTGTACCGCTTCGGCGCTATGTCCTCGGGCGCAACCCTGAAATGGCAGCAACTCGGTCCGGGAATTGATATTTTCGGTTGCTCGCTTGTACGTTCGGCTACGAAACGGAAATGCTCAAGCATTGGATGATCGTCGGGAAAATCAAGATCTCCGTTAATTACCGGGAAAATCGGTCTCAACTCGGCACCTTGAAATGCAATGCCTTCGTCTCGCTCTTCAAGTTCCAATCCTTCGAGCATGCCCATGAAATCGTAGTGCCAGAAAGAACGCCTGAACTCTCCGTCCGTAATTGAACGTAAACCCACATTCTCTTGGCTTTTGATGACTTCGGCGATAGCCGCGTCCTCGATTTCGGATAGCTCCTCAGGCGAGATTTCCTCCTTTTCAAAATGCTTCGAGCGAGCGGTCGCCACAGAGGACGGCCTTAGCAAGCTTCCGACATGATCGGCGCGATAAGGCGCGCGGTTTGTAGCCATAGGTAGTCCTTGAATGTTCTTGTTGGAAATCCATGAATATCAACTCCAAGTATGGCAGAAACACAGATCGGTCGCAATCTCGTCGCCCGCGCCGCCAAGGGTGCGTCAGCCCAGCCGAGCAAACGTAATTGAAATATGTACTCCGCGGAACATGCGCGGGCTTGAGAATTTCTTCGTCGGCGCCGGCGCAACTGAAACTATGATCCGGCTGCGGCAAACAGGCGCTGGAATTCGAGACGGCTCCGCTCAACAAATTGCGAATCTCAGTTCATCAGCGAAATGCATTCCGCTCAAGACAATTCCCGTTTTGATTTTTCGCTGCTAGGCGAGAAGAGCCGCCAGTGCGCCTCGACTCATCGAGCGCTTCACATTAACTCACCCGTGGTAGTCAACCGAATTCGCCCAACTTCCCGAACGAGAAGGCCAAATCGAAAATGAAATTGCGAACTCAGGTCGGCATAATCGGGGGCGGCCCCGCCGGGCTGCTGCTTGCCCTCAAACTATTTCGCTCAGGAATCGATTCAGTCGTTATCGAACGACGAACGAGAGAATACGTCCTTTCTCGAATCCGTGCGGGCGTACTTGAATGGGGCACTGTCGAACAGCTGAGAAATGCCTCCGTAAATGCCAGGATGGATCGAGAGGGTCTCGTACACGACGGATGCACGATATTCGCCAACGGAAAATCGGTTCATATAGATTTCAAGAAATTAGTCGGCAAATCCGTCATGATCTACGGGCAGACCGAAATCACAAGGGACCTGTACAACGAACTCGATACGCTTGGAGTCTTGATTTTCCATGGAGCCGAACACGCAACGCTTTCGGATCTGGACTCTGAATTGCCGTCAATCGGTTTTACGCACGATGGCGACAAGAAGCGCCTAGACTGCGATTTCGTAGCGGGATGCGATGGATTTTATGGACCAAGCCGACAGGCCATACCGGCAAATGAAAGGCGCGAATTCGAAAAGATATATCCTTTCGGCTGGCTGGGCATTCTATCCGAAACAGTACCGGTCAGCGAAGAATTAATTTATTCGGGTCATGAAAGGGGATTCGCGCTCTGCTCTATGCGCAACCCTTCCCTTTCGCGCTACTACATCCAGGTGCCGCTCGACGACAAAGTCGATAATTGGAGCGATGACGCATTTTGGAATGAATTAGCGCTGCGTCTCCCGAAGAAAGCGGCCGCGAAATTGGAAACTGGAAGGTCGGTCGAAAAATCGATTGCGCCGCTCCGGAGCTTTGTGTCGGAACCAATGAGCTGGGGGCGACTTTTCCTTTGCGGCGATGCGGCTCATATTGTCCCGCCGACGGGCGCAAAGGGGCTGAACCTCGCGACGTCCGACGTTTACTATCTGCATAAAGCGCTTTGCGCCTACTATAGACATGGCGACTCTCAAGAGCTTTCCCGATATTCTCGAGCAGCGCTGGAACGCGTTTGGCATGCGATGCGCTTCAGTTGGCGGATGACCACGATGCTTCACCGATTTCCCGAAAGATCGGAATTCGAAAATCGGATTAAGGCAAGCGAAATCGAATACTTGGCAACATCTCGAATTGGCCGTCAGATGCTTGCAGAAAACTACACCGGCCTACCCTACTAACGCGGAGTTGATCCTCAATTGACCCCTCGCCTAATCGCGAGTCGCAGCAAAAAATCAGTAACGAATTTTATCTAAATCGGCGGAAGTATGAGTCGCCGCCATAATCGGACGGACGACAAGGATTCGTTTGTAAAGCGGGGCTATTAGAGCCGTTTAGGACGAATTCGCCAGAGAATTCGACAAGAATCTTGATTTTGACGCCGATTTTAGTCGGGTAGTCGATTTTGCCAGCCGCCGTACTAGAATTGACTTTAGCAAACCAAATTCCAAATGCTAGCCGTCCCTAGTCGATCCGAAATGCCAAGAAATCCATACTGCCAGTGTTCAATACGATTATGAGATAATTTACAGCAATTTCATTGATTCTAATGAAAATTCCGACAGTTACATTCGATATCGGAGAATTTACGGCGGCTAGCGGCAGCACAAGTTATCAAGAGCGTTCTGCTTGCGGCGCAGGCTGGGACAGACCCCGACGGGCAGGGAATACCGGAGCCTGTACAAAGACCGTCTCTTATTCCGGACAGATTGCAGGGCGGGCTACCGGGTTGAGAGATGCGCCGACACGGATCTGGTGGCGCATGTACCTTAGCCAAAAATTCCCACTCGACTCAATATCATGCGCCATGGAAGTTTATGGAACGAGTGTGTCGGCAGCATGGCGAATTGGACGAGAATTTCCTTTAGTCCGCTGCATTGAAATGTGTAGATTCTCATCCGGTGCCTCGACCGCTTCGACCTCGAATTCGCGAACGAGACCAACCTGCGCATGAGCGCGGCTTCACTTACATTCCGGATTGCGCCGCCTCGACCGAATTCGCAATTTTTCGCTACAAAAGGCCCGCTATTCTCGCCTATTTCTTCAAATTTCCTGATTGAGGCGCGGCTTCCTGAAGGGGCGAAACAACTCGATTTTTGGACAACGGTTCATCACAACTTTCAGTCCCGCACTTTCGGCGAGGTGCCCAGCTTTGTCATCGCTCACGCCGATTTGCCCCTAGAGTGCCTTTTCGCCTACGGCAATCGCCTCCTCGGCAATTCCGAGAAGGGCGTTAGAGCTTCGAAGAACTTCAACCATATCTATCTGGCGATCGATTTCGCGCGGCGACGAATAAACTTTCAGCCCTCGGATTTCGCCGCCCGCCATTGCAGGGTTGATTGGAATCAATTCGAAGCCAGTTTCGTAACGAACGCGCCAAACGCTTAGCTAAATTCGGTCGGATCAGTGCTTGCGTCCACCATGGCGACAGACTTTATCGAATTTAGGATGCCCGCCAAATTCTCGGGAGGATAGTCATCGTCGTGTTTCGAATACTTCATGTCATTTTCGGCAACTTTTGCGCAATATCCGGCTTCAATTCGTCGGGCCGCAGCAGGCTTGCAAATGGATTGCGATAAAGCTTGTCGTGGCATTCGACTCCGACTTCAAGCGTGCAATCGGCTAGCGGTTGCGCTACGCAAGGCAATACATAGCCGGATCGCATTTGCCTGTAATTTAGTGCGCACGCTCAATTTTGGGTCACCTCGCCTTTCAGCAATTTCGCTGCACACGTGATGCATCCACCATACCGGTAGCCGTACGGAAGCGAAACTCCCTGCGAATCCAAGGACTTCAACAGAGACTGGCTGCGCTCGACAAAGTAGGTCGCGCCCGATCTGTTTGACAATGTGATTTTATGGAATCCCATTAGAAAAAAAAGTCGGAAGCGCAGTCGCCGCCAGGATAACGCGTCTCATGACATCGAGCGGGGCCATTTGGCTATTTTCCGAAGTCAACAAAAAAATCTTTGTCGATTTCCATGCCTCCATTGTCGATATCGCAATTAACTAGAAGCAAGCAGCCTCCACATTCTCAAATTTCCGGGTAGAATTGATTTTCCCAAGTGGAAAACAGCGAGGTCGCGACGTAAAGTCGCCGCCCGTCGAGCGATAACTGGATTATTTGCGGACCTCCGGAAATGCGGCGCCCTTTTACAAAAGGCGCCTTTCCCAGCAGGCCTCCCATCCCGACTTGGCCGGTCAATCTAGGCGCATGCGGGTCGGCAATGTCGTACTGCCTTATGTCCCCGTGCAACCAGTTGCAGAAATAGAGATATTTGTCATCCATAGACAGGAGGATGACGCTGATCATTCCCGGTACCGGTATCGGCCATTCCGGATGCTTCCGGTTTTCGACGTCAATAATCTTTTCCCGAGACCACGCCCCGTTTTTCTTGAACCAGTGAATGATGTTTGAACTGAGCGCCGCGCCAACGAATCCGTGCGATGAATTCGGGTCGTGATGGAATTGAACTTCCAATGGCACGAGACCGTCCTCGCCGAGATAAGGGTGCGATCAACGCGATTTCTCGCCGGATCCCAAAACGTATTTCGCGCCCATATTTTAGGTGTCCTACTTCTTCCAAATCGAGTCGTGGCATAAATGTGTTTGGCGCAGCCCATTCGGAACTAACCATTACATTGTGACGGGGTTGAAACCAGAAATCATAGTAAAATTTCATGTTGCCTAGTTCTTCGTCCCAGCGCCCGACGATTTCGAAATTTTGGTCCAAATGAAGGAGACCTCCAGGCGCGTTTCCCTGAGCATCGCCTAGCATTAAAATAACGATGTCCGGGCCCATGCAATGAATCTTATGGGGAGCCGACAAATTCGTCTTGGATTTGATTTCGGCACCTTCGATAACCTTGTGCAAGCGAGGCACTTCCGGATTTTCGGCGCAGTCGGCAATATGGAGGTTTGATGATCGAACGCCCGGGACGATCCAATAACGGCGTTCCCTAGTGGAGTCGCCGTGGCACGACGAACAGGAGTTCCATCCGGTTTGGCGCAACTCGTCGCCGATTCCGGGCATGCCGAGCCTGCTAATTGCGCGCGAATAGGTCGGACTTTCGGGATCCGCATCAATCGTTGCCAGATAGTCCGGCTTCTGGATCCCGGTTCCAACGTAGAGAGCAGCCGTATAAAGGAGACTTTCCCTCGGTGCCGTCATCGCTTCCCGCGGCGACGCATAGCCGGGTCCGCGGCGCTCGCAATTTCCCGAATCCAATAATTTACTCCCCGTTTCTGATCGGTGAAACCGACTGCGAAATTAATATCGACCCCAAAATTGTCGTGCGTCAGATCCAAGACTCGCCAAGTATTTACAATTTAGAAGTCGGTGTCCGATTGACAGACGAATTGCGCTCCTAGGAGATTCGAGAATTGATCGATTTTCGTTTCGCACAACAATTGGGGCCTCAGGCATTGGCATAATATTTGCAAAGCGATTTCGTCGGCCAAGTCGAATTCCATAGCGGCATGCGAGCGCGCCGAATAGGAAATCCTGGCGATGGGCTGGAGCCATTGCGACAATTGTGCCGGAATACTCGCCATCGCGAGCCCCCTGAACGCAAACACGCAAATTTTCCGCGATACTCCAAGAGACATTCAGGTAAGTCCTGCCGACTCCCCGGTTCAAATTCGCTGCGCAAAACCGGTAAAGGTACATGCAGTAGATCGAATTCGGCACGGAAAAAGAGCACCGCTACTTTAGCGGTGAGGACGAAAATTTCGGGAAATTCGTCCAACATGTGCTCAGTGCACGTCATGACAGAGTCTAAACTGACACCGAATACCGAATCCTCGTTCAAATTGAAGCCGTCATCGGAGAAAATCTCGGTTGCGAGCGGACGATATCCTTCGGCCTTCACAAAGTTGTGGAGGCGTGAGGATCGGCAAGGATGTTGGTCCGTTGCATGAAGGATCTACTCGGCTTGCCGTCCGTCGGAACCGGTGGCCTGGCAACCCTGGAAAGAGTGAATGTCCCGCTCGGCATCCCGGCTGGATCGTGGCCCGTTCGGCGCGGTCTCCCCAATATCCAATTTAGCGCCGTCGATCGGGTTGTCGCTTGGATCTGTTACGCTGCCCTTGGCCTAGGGCACCCGGCCTTCGAAATCACGCTTCGCATCGCCGCCTAACGGAAACGTCGACGCTTCCGGGATGTGGAACCGGCCTAGGACGCTTGAAGCCGTACCTTCCAGAACCGAGTCAATCACGCCGACGTGCGGCAAGAAACCGTTCACGTCTTGATGGAGGATGCATTCGTTGCGCACATCGTCGGACAAACTACATCGGCCCGCTCTATGAACTCGATTCCTTTGCCCTACGCTTTGCGGCACAAGTCCACTTCCATGGCGAAAGCGCGGTGATGAAACGCGAGGCGCTGAATTGTCTCGAGGAGGCGAGGATCCGAGTCCTCTCCGAAATAGCTCAATAAGACTCCGGTGATATTCTCTTTCGTAGCGGTACGCATAGTGAGAAACGTGCTCTCAAGTCGAAGGGTTTAGGGAAAGACAATTGATCGGAGAATTCAATGCGCCTTGGGACCGGAAGACTAGCTCCGCGACCGCCGAACACGGGCGCGAAAATTCGAAGCATTGCCCATTTTCCGTCATTTGCCATATGTTCTTTCGCGCGGCGCAGAATATGCGCCCGACAAACGGATCGCGTCGCAACAAAGGCCGCAGTAGTCTACAAACGTTCCTACGAGAAATCGGCGATGCATTCTTCATTCGTTTTCCGCAGTCCATGCGCGCAAATGTTGTTGGAACCAAGCTGACTAGCCAATACCCATCGCGCGGGCGCAGCAAGGCGGGGATAGCCGCGTAGAACCGGATGCTCTCAGCAACAGCCGGCGCGGAACGATTTGATGGCTCAATCGCCTGGAGATCTACGTACGAAGGTAGCCGCCAGCAGACGAGTCAAATTCCTTTTGGGTACGAGAAACCAAATTCGAAAGGTTTTGCGACGCGTCGGGAGGCGGCCATGGCCCAGGGCATCGACCGCAAGACGATCCGCGACTGGGTCGCCCGCTTCAACAAGGCGGCGCAGGACGGCCTCACGGCAAGCCCCTCGGAGGAAGCGCGGGCCGCGCTGGAGGGCGTGCGCGGGATTGTCCGCCGCCCGGGCTTCAGGTACCCCTCTCCCTCCCCTTCCATCCGAAGTCCAGACCCTGCCGCCCGGGAGGAATTCCGCCGGGAATTCAGGGAGCCGGCCATGGAGACGGAGCGTAGGGGCGTCGATCCCGGCAAGGCGGAGACCTGGTTCCAGGAAATTGTTAAGCGAACGGCAATGTTGAGTCCCGACGCTCCGGGCCCGCAAGGAAACGCGACCCCGCGTCGAGCGCAACCACCGCTACGGCTATCGCTGCCTGTTTTGCGCCGCCTGCCCGAAGCGCGGAACCGCGGCCGGGCTTGCCCGCGGCCGGGCTTGCCCGCGACCGGGCCAAAACCGGGCAGATGAACCGCCATCTCGCCGACATCGCAGGAAAGGTTCACGAGGAGGGCCACGCCATCGTCGTGCCCGCTGGAGCCGGATGACACCGCTCTAAGGACCTCGAGATTCCGAAGGGCGCGTCGCTTCTGCGTCTTCCTCCCTACATCCCGGAGCTGAACTCGTTGGAGAACGTCTTCGTCCATCTGAAATCCTGCAAGCTGGCGAACAGGGTGTTCGACGCCGTCGAGGAAGTCCGCGAAGCCGTGATCGAGGCGTGGACCGGGTTTGCCGGGCGTTCCGACCGGATCGGCTCGGCCATGACCAGAGAATGGGCAGACTTTTCGAATTGAGGAGTCGATTTAAATGCGGTGCGTGGTCTTCAACCTGATTTGGCACTATCCAGTTGGCCGCGATGCAAATGCCTGGAAAATGGGATAAATTGGCTCAACTCCTCGTTCGTTCGCACAATTGCAATCGAATTAGCGGTTCAAACCGAGTCTGCGAAGAATAGGTAGCCTCTGAACCCGAGAACCGGAGGATAGTAGCAATCCGAAGACTGCAAATGCAATCGACGCGGACTTCGGCTCGCTTGCTTTTCCGGCCGGGCAATCCCTTAATTTCACATTGCGTCGGCTCCTCTTAGGAACTAGGTTTCAGACGAACGTCGCGACTCCTTTTGCGGTTCTTGCATCGCGACAGTTTCGGGCGAGCGATGGGGGAGGATATTCACGCAAAATCGGATATGGACCAGAGTGAAACCGGGGGCGCGTTCGGTCGCAGCGAATGTCTTCCTTCCAAATTCCGATTCGCTTTCAATTCTCTTGATTGACCAAATTTCGGAAATACGCCGGAACAATTCCTCCGATACCGTATACTCAACGCAGAAAATGGAGGGAGAATCCTAATTTTGGACTATTATCGCTACTGCATGTCTAGCGATTTACGGATTTCGCGCGCCTGCCAACAAAGGCGCAAGCTTGAACAGAATGGAACTGCACACGGATCAATTGGATTCGGCAAACATATCCCGGAGCAGATTCCAAGGTCCGCCGAGGAAGCAAATGCGCCAACTTCTGTAGTTCGTGCCCTGCTCCCAAAATCATCGCCCGCGCTTTCTTCGATTGGGCACCTATTCGATGAATAATCTTAGCTTGGAGCAAGTTGCGCCAAAGCCACCGCCGCTCCTGGAAGTCGTCAATCTACGTACTCACTTCAATACGCCCCGAGGAATCGCTCGTGCCGTAGACGGAATCTCCTTTTCGCTCGAACGAGGGCGCATGCTGGGCATTGTTGGAGAATCCGGTTCGGGCAAGAGCGTGTTGTCCCGTTCAATCATCGATATCCTGCCTCGCGACGGATCCGTCAAATATAGCGGCAAAGTCATATTTGAAGGCCGCGATCTGAGCGGGCTCTCTTCGAGCGAAATGCGCGACATGCGGGGACGTGAAATCGCAATGGTTTTCCAAGACCCGATGTCTTCTTTGAACCCGGTAATGAAAATCGGCTCCCAGTTGACAGAAGTGTTGACGCGTCGCCGCGGATATTCGAAGCGCTCCGCCCGAGTAAGAGTTGTTGAGCTGTTGAACGCCGTCGGCATACCGGACCCGGAACGGCAGCTGCGAAACTATCCGATGCATTTGTCCGGCGGCATGCGGCAGCGTATTGCGATCGCTATCGCGCTTGCCGGGGATCCGAAACTGCTGATCGCCGATGAACCCACGACGGCATTGGACGTAACGATTCAGGGGCAGATTCTGGATCTCTTGCAGCAACTACAGCGCCAACGAAACATGGCGATTATTCTCATCACCCATGACCTGGGAATCGTCGCCGAGTATGCCGACGAGGTTGCGGTTATGTACGCCGGCCAGTTTGTCGAGCGTTGCGAAACCGGCAAACTGCTCAAGAGACCTCGCATGCCCTATACTGAAGCGCTGATAAAATCGGTGCCCGTATTGTCGGCTCCTCCGCATACGCGACTTTATTCCATACCTGGACTTCCTCCCAATCTTTTAATGGTTCCGAAGGGATGCCGTTTCCACGAGCGATGCGATTATGCTCAGCACGACTGTCGCGTAAGCATGCCGAATCTGGTCGCAGATTACGAGTCGGACCACTATTTCGCGTGCTGGCACCCGCTTGGAGATGGGGAGTCGCGGACGTGAACAACAGTCCGATCCTGTCGGTAAAAAATATCTCGGTCGAGTATGCCACCGAGTTCGGGCGTTTCGCAGCGATTCAAGACATTAGTTTCGATCTAGCCGACGGCGAGACTCTCGGGCTCGTAGGCGAATCCGGATGCGGAAAATCAACGACCGGCAGAGCGATATTGCAACTTCCAAGGCCAACCTTTGGCAAGGTGTTCTTCGAAAATATTGATCTTACGGGCATCTCGCAAAGGGACATGCGCAAAATTCGTCGCCGGTTGCAGATCATTTTCCAGGATCCGGTATCGTCCTTAAATCCGCGCCGCAAGGTCAAGGACATCGTCGCGGAACCAATGGCAATTGCAGGAATCGGGACTTCGCGTGAACGCGAAGCGAAAGTTCGCGAGGTTTTGAACGCCGTCGGAGTAGATCCCGAAATCAGCATGGAACGCCGACCTCACCAATTCTCCGGAGGTCAGTGCCAACGGATATGCATAGCGCGCGCATTGATTCTGCAGCCGAAGCTTGTCGTTTGCGATGAGCCCGTGTCCGCGCTTGACGTTTCGGTCCAAGCGCAAATTCTTAATCTCTTGGAAGACATGAAAGCGCGTTACGGTTTGACTGTCTTGTTCATCAGCCACGATCTGGCGGTTGTAAAGAATGTCAGTGACCGGATAGCGGTCATGTACCTAGGGAAACTCTGCGAACTTGCCGATTCCAATCGAATATACGACGTGCCGGCGCATCCTTATACTGCGGGACTAATCTCGGCTATACCTGCCATTGAAACGGTCCCGTCCAACCGGCGCGAAATGTCAGTCCTAGGAGGCGATGTTCCGTCCCCTCTCAATCCGCCGACAGGATGCCGCTTTCATACGCGTTGCCGATTCGCCCAAAGAAAGTGCACGACCGAGGAACCGAAATTGAAGCAAATCGAAGACCGGCATTTTGTTTCCTGCCATTTTCCACTGTCGCAGTAAGATGGTTTCGCGAAGGATTCGGAATAGGTTTTGCGCACAAGCAGCCATTCGCTATGCGAATTCAGCCGAGACCGCGAGCGGCGCTGCGCTTCGTAGCGACGACCGATCCAATGCGGAAGCGAAAGGAGTATTCTGGACGGCCGCCCCTAGCATTGAGAGTCAAACATTCGAAGCGAATGCGACTTGCCCGTCGCTTCGAAGAAGCGAACAATCGACCGATCTCCGCTCTACCTGCCTTTTCGCAACGACCAAGCCTTCAATCGACGACTTCGCGCGTTTAAGCGCGGAGTTCGGATCGTTCAGGAACGTTTGATGTCTCCCATTGGATCAAATTGCTTCTTGGCTTCGATCCGGAGCGTTTCAGCACCGTCGCCGCGGGTCAATTATTCGACTAACAGGCGCCGGGGCATTGCTCGGGACAAAAGGAGGTAGCTGCATCCATGGCATATCTTCGCAAACGGCTGCTGCACCTAATTCCCGTGTTCTTTCTCGTTACATTTGCCAGCTTCGTGCTCGTAAACGTCCTACCGGGCGATGTTGTGGACACGATCCTTGCCGACGACGAGGCCGCGAATGATCCGGAATTGCGCCGCCAAATCATGGTTGATCTCGGACTCGATAAACCCCTTCTCGTTCGCTATGCCGTTTGGCTGGGCGAACTTGTTCAAGGCGACTTGGGACGTTCCTACATCACTGGCAAAAAAATCAGCGACCTTTTGGTACAGCGGATCCCTGTAACCGTTCAGCTAATGTCCATGTCGCTGGTCTTTGCCCTTTTGGCGGCAGTCCCGCTAGGCATTCTCTGCGCCTACAAAAGCAACCGATCAATTGACCGCTGGATTTCGGGCGCGGCGTTCGGAATCGTTGCCACTCCGCCCTTTGTAACTTCCATTTTGTTTGTCTGGGTTTTCGCCGTTGTTTTGGATCTCCTCCCAGCCGCCGGGCATGCGCCGATGTTCATGGGACTTTGGGCCAACATGAAGTATTTTATACTTCCAATGCTGGCAATCGGCCTGAGCGAGGTTCCAATCTTTCTCCGGGTACTGCGCGTTGACATGATTACGACACTTCAGGAAGACTACATTGCGCTAGCCAGGGCAAAAGGCCTGTCAACGAGCTACATTCTTTTTCGGCACGCCCTACGGCCATCCCTGTTCACGCTGATTACGGTGCTCGGGTTGCAAGTCGGTAGGCTTATCAGTGGATTGGTAATTGTCGAAAATATATTTGCTCTGCCCGGAATCGGCAAATTGCTGATTGATGCCATAGATGCTCGAGATGTACTGGTTGTTCAGGCAATCGTTACTTTTTCCGCCGTAGCTTATGTTGCGATCAATTTGATTGTTGATATTCTCTACGCGGTTCTGGATCCTCGGGTAGGTCGGCGAAGAGAGACCGTTTAGAAGTTGATTGAATTCTATCGAGACATATTGCGCAAAGCCCGCAACTATGGCGCGAAAGAAAAGAGGGATGCGTCGCTACCATGGTGGGCGCGCATCGGCCGCTTGTTCTGGTTTGGTTTCGGCTGGCTGCTCGTGATCTGTCTGTTTGCGATATTTGCCAACGTTCTACCGATTGATGATCCGCTGACCACAGACCTCGACAACTTGTTCTTGCCGATATTCTCCGACGGGCATCTTCTTGGGACGGATGCAGTCGGACGCGATATGCTATCGCGCGCAATTTACGGCGCGCGAATTTCCTTGGTACTGGCATTTACGGCTCCCTTTCTGAGTCTGATCGCCGGACTCGCGCTTGGCTTGCCGGCAGGATACTTCCGGGGTCGCGTCGATACCGCTGTTAGCGTTTTTGTCGACTCGATTCTTGCTTTTCCAAATATCGTGGGAGTCATGGTCATACTGTTTTTTCTGGGTGCCAGTCTTCCTGTTATGATATTGGCTCTTGCCTTTTTCGGAATTCCCGCCGAGGTCCGGGTCGCAAGGGCCAACACAATCCTTTTTTCTGAGCGCGAGTTCATATTGGCGGCGCAAGCCCAAGGCGCGTCGAGCCTCCGCATCATGGTTAGGGAATTGCTTCCGAACGTAATCGTGCCGATGCTCTCGCTAGTGTTATTCGGCATGTCGATTGTCATCATCATCGAGGGTGCGCTCGCTTTTCTCGGCGTCGGGTTTCCTCCCCCTACGCCGTCCTGGGGCAAAATGATCGCCGACGGATTTGAAGACATCTCTAGGGCACCGCACGTAACGCTGGTTCCGGCAGCAGTTATGTTCTTAACGATTCTGTCGCTGAACATGATTGGCGACAGCCTGCGGGCTATCACCGATGTTAAGGCGAGTACCGTTTGATTTTTAGCGTTTCGATGCTGTTTTCAGGCCGCCGACAATTTCAAATCGATGGCGCCTTCCGGGCTTCCGCGTCTCTAGTCCGAAGCAGTCCGGCGTCGTGGGCGATTTTTCCGCCGACAACCGTCAATACTGAAGTGATGTTCCGGATGTCGTCATCTTGCACCGCGCTTTCATCGAAAAAGTCGTCGCTTAAGACGGAAAGGTCGCCGAACTTGCCAACAGCGATTCCGCCCAAATTCCTTTCTTCGCGGCAGAACCACCCTTGAGGAGCGGTCCATATGCGAAGGGCTTCCTCCCGACTAATCGATTGCTCACTATTGATCGGTTTGCCCGCATAATTTTTTCCGGTAACCGCGTAATAGAGCATCACCCACGGATTGATGGCCGATATTCGCGCGCCGTCGGAGCCGCCACCCGCGACGATGCCGCTGTCCATGATCATCCTGAATGGCGGGTTTCCGGGCGACTTAAGGGAGTCGCCCAAATAGGGAGACGAATGCGATCCGATTCCGACGCCCAAGTCGATCGCGCGATTCAATGTCTCCTTGTCCATTCCGTAGCAGTGGTCCATCGACCAATGGAGTCCGGCAATCTTGACGCTTTTATTTACTTTTTCCCAAACTCTCAGATGTTCTTTCTGTTCAGCCAATGTTATGAGATGCTGCCTGTATACCCACCCGCGTTCGGCAACGGCGCGAACCGAAGCCGCATAAAAGTCGGGCAAAGGTTGCCTTCGCTGCAGTTTAGCCGGGATTAGCCATTCCCCGATTCCAGCTATCCGAACGAAATCGTTTCCGAATTCATTGAAGGTATTGTCGAGCCGCGCCGTCAGGTCGGGAAGCGCGGCACTTGTGTCAAGAACGGGCAAAAAAATTCTGATTCGCATCCGCAGCCTGTCTTCTCTCATTAGCTCGAAAAGCGGATCGTATCCTGTCGCCGGATCCAGCCAGCCGCCGGCGGGTATCGTGCCCCCCATATCGAACAAGCAGGTAAGACCCATAGAGAGGGCGAACTTCATCTGGCTTTCCGTCTGGCGGAGCGTATCACAGTAAGTACGTTTGGAACTCAACGCGTTCCAAGCCGCTACGGTATCCTCTCCCTTTGCTACGATGCCGTCCTTGCCGACAGGCACCCCTAGCTCTTGAAGTAAATGGCGCGCAAGCGAATTTGTTGCGCCCGGGCCCCAATTTGAAATCGAAAGATATACAGGGTGTTCGGGAGCCGCATCGTCCAACTCTTCCAAAGAGGGATAGCGGCGTTCGGCGAATTGCCCAGGATGGATTCCGCCGATCGCGCTCAGCAATTCCCCTCGAGGAACTATCCGAGCGCGCGCATTAATCAGGGACAACGCTTCGCCGACCGAGAATGCCGTTTCCAGAGCTCTCATGTCATGGCCGGGCAAAAGGCCGGTGCGCAGGAAATGAACATGGTTGTCGATCAAGCCAGGTACCGCTGTTCTGCCCTGCAGGTCGACAATCCTCGCGTCCGGGCCTCTCGATTTGAGGTTATCGCCGAGAGCCGCAAACCGACCTCCCTCTATGGATACCGATGACACAACGGTATTGGCATCGTCCATCGTGTGGATTCTGCCATTAACGAGAATCAACTCGTTCAGCATGTCGTTTTCCCGATGAATGATCGAGTTGCGGGGACCCGATTTTCTCGAGCCCCAACAACTATATACGGTTACTCGTCCACCCAGAGTCGGTGCACGTCAAATGAGGAGCCAAACGGCTGCGTCGCCCCTTTGACGTTACTCCTGAAGGCAATGTGCTTTCTCGGATGATCATACATAATAAGCGCGGCTTCGTCCGCCAAAACCTGCTGATATTCGCAACTCGCCGCGTAACGCTCGTCGCGGCCCGTCGAAGCCTGAAGCTTTTCTATGGCCGCATCGATGCGCGGATTCGCGAGGTGGAATTGCCGGCTCGACGGATGCTGCGAATGGAATCGGGTCGCGACCAAACTCGGGTCCGCATTTGAGAAATTTTCGACGAATGTGAAGATGTCAAACTCGCCAGCCAGTAGCGGACGAATGAATCCCGGGCCACGCGGTCCAGCCTTTTGCGTCGCTTCTATGCCGACTTGTCGCCACATGTCGATCATTGCGGTTACCGATTTCTCAGCCCAAGCATCGGGAAAGTGGTCTACGTTGAACGTCAAGGGCGATCCCGTTTCGGCCACATACTCTTCAACAAGCGCTTTCGCCTTCTCGGGGTCGTATTCCGGCCACACGACATCCGGGCAAGCCCAAGGATGGCCTTCTCCGTACATGTCGTTCTCGGCGCGATCACGGCAAATGCCGGTGTGCGCGCATGTTACCTTCTGGCGATCAAGTGCATGGATGAGCGCTCTTCGAACCCGAATGTCGTCAAATGGCGGCTTGGAATGGTTGAATCCGATTGCCTGGCCGACGGAAAGCCTTGGACCCGACACCACCGTTATTTCGGGATCCTCTTCAAGATCTGGGATGAAACCCCTCGTTACGTAAATGAGGTCGACGTCTCCGGCCTTAAGAGCGTTTACCCGGTTGACTTCAGGCGGAATGAACAAAAACGTCAATTCATCGAGATGCTGTGCGTCCTCGTCCCAATAATGGGGGTTGCGGACAAGGCGCACATAGGCGCCGTCGCGCCATTCGTCCAGCATGTATGGACCCGCTCCCACCGGCGACTCGTTGAATTCGGGCTTATCCTTGTTGTCCATGAGGTATTTCGGCGCGGTGATCCACCAAGCCATATTTGGCTGCGCCGCCATATCCTTGAAACCCGGATTTGGGATTTGGAATTTAAAGTCGACGGTGTAGTCGTCGATCTTTTCGACGCCCATTAGGTGCGGACCCATAAGCCGACGATAGCGTCCGGCGAATTGGCCTTCATTGCCATTCAAAAGACGGTCGAAGTGAACTACGTACGCATCGGCATTCATGTCCTCGCCGTTAGAGAATTTCACACCTTGGCGCAGTACCACTCGCCAAGTCTTATAGTCGGCGCTTGGAGTAGCAGAGAGAGCTTGAACAGGCTTGATTTCCAAGGTGTCGCCGTCGACCTCGAACATTCGCTCATAGATCGCCTGCAGGATATACTGCCGAAAGTAAGCAAAGCTAAGTACTTTGAAGTTGTCGAAACCGGCAATGTCCTGCTGCAGCCCGACTACGAGCTTGCCGCCACGGGCGGGCATTTCGTCTGCGATAGCCCCTTGCGACGCAGCCAGACCTACAAAGAGGGCAGAAACGCCGGCTAACAGACCGTTCCGGAAAAATATTCGCTTTTTCATGAGGTTCTCCTCCTTTGTGTCGTAACGAAAGTTATTCAATTCCGAGTACTTGGGCGGAAACTTGCACTCGCTTCTGGCGGCGGTTAGGCCCCTGTTGCCGACCTATCGCCTTTGATATTAGGGACGCGCCTTAAATCTGGCCGGCTAAGGAAATTCGGCCCCGAAGGAGTGCATTCGCTTCGAGCAGCCGGCATCGAGTCCGGCCTTCGGAACCGTTGGCTGGAGTTTACATTCCCATATTGCCGTTCCCTAGCGATCATTCCTCCGGAATCCAATAAGTCGCGCTCGTCGGTGCGTCGGCAATTTAGCTTCGCCATCCGCGAGAAACCGAAGCTTGGTACTCGAAAAGCAATTCCGGAGTGAAGATTTCCTCCGAATTCGCGGGTTTTCGCGTGGAATTCCACCCTATGCGGCCTCCGTTGCCAAAAAAAGACTCATTCGCCCGCCTGGAAAGCCAAGGCGAGTCTCTCCCGAATTTCATGGACATTAGAGTGCCAATAGATGCAATCCAAGCACTTTTTTTGCTATGGGTATGCCAATTTTTGCATATGCTTGTTTCGAGATTTCTTGAGCCGGGCCGCTCGCGGTTTCCAGCCACCGATGATTAATTGGTCAAATAATTGCGGCAGTCTTTTCCCGGAACCAGCTAAAGAATCGGACTCTTTCATTTGGGTTCTACCTAGCCAGATACCGACTAAACGAAGAAAATCTCACTCGAAAACATGCCCTGGCCACGGTTCTGCGTCCCAGCGCAGCCTTACGCGAATTCAAGACTTTTTCGCTTTAACGTCAATGGAATCGCAATTCATACGAAACGGCCTCAACGAACGACTGCCGCCAAATTGATCATCAATTGAAAAAGAGAGCGCAAATGTCGGAAGCTATTTCGAAAGGCGCCGTTCAGCCGACGCATATTTTGCACACGTTGCCAGATTACATTGACAAATCCGCGGCGGACGTACTGCGCGTCGGCAGCAAACTACAGATTCCCGTCTCTTAACGAACATCGCGCCGAAGGATCGACCGCATGAGCGAAAATACCGCGTGCCGCAGCATTTGCTACTTTCTCTTGCCCGGTTCCGCACCGAAAGCGAGGCGTCCGCCACGCAAACGGGCATCTTCCGGTTCGTTCGTCCGGAACGAATTGCTGGCGAAATGCGTTACGGCGCGCAAGGCCGCAATAGTCAGCGGCATGAATTTGCCGGCGGCTTCGCCTCGTCAAACGGCAAGGAGTTCACCGGGCTTCGCAGCGCGGTGCCACGATGTTCCCAATGCGCGTTCGTCATTGCCTCAGGAATCGGGCGGATGAGCGGACTTGGCGTATCGCGCGTCGCAAACCGATTTCGCGGGCGTGGCTTGCGGCCCCTCGGACAATGCGGACCAAACACGGTCGCGGCATCATGGCCAATGGCCAGCTTCGCTTCGGCAGCACACTTTTTTCGACAAACGGAGTATCGGCCGAGCCCCTGATTGCAATCGACTGAGCCAAATTAAATTATGGAAATCCGGAAAATGCGCAATTTGATTCAAAATCGATAGGAATTGCTATTCCGTCCCCAATTCGGCACCGTTGCACGTTCGGTGGCCGATTGATTTCCAACGCCGGCAATTCCTTTTAACGGGCATCGGTTCGCATATCCGCTCTTAGCTTCTCAAAGCTGGTCGCCGATTTCTTCACATACCAATTTTATCTCGCTGATCATTCCCCTGCACGCGGGCGACAACCGCCCGAACTTTCGCGTGGTAAGACGGACCGGCAAATGAAAATCTTCGCTGACTAACGGAATAGCGCGTATCAATCCGGCCTTCCTGTCCTTTTCTACAAGCTTCCTGGGAAGAAGTGCTACAACGTCTAGTTTTTTGACGAGTTCAAGCGCGGTCAAGGACGGATACGCGCTGATTGGACCTGACGGCGGTTCCAGGCCATGCCGCCGAAAGATTTCATTGATGCGCGCCCTTGAATTTGTTCCTTCGATAGACAAGATCCAGTCGGCGGCCGCAAGCGTCTGTAAATCGACCTTAACGTCCTCTGCGAGCGGATGATTGCTGCGGACCACTAGGACTGGACGGGTATGAGCGAGCACCTCCCACTTCAACCCTTGGGCCACCTCGCCTACCGCTGCGGGACCAAGAATTAGATCGATTTCGCCTCCCAGAAGTTTCTCAGAAAGTGCGTCGTAATCGCCTTCGAAGATCGCGATCTCTAGATCTGGTCGACGTTTGAACATATTGCCAATTGCGCGATGCGCAATCGTAAATCCTTCGTAGGGGCCAATCCCCAGCCGAATTCTTCCTCCCCTGCTACCGTGAACTTCTTCGAATTCTTCGGCGGCGAACCTGAGATTTGTATCGATATTCCTCGCGTAACTGCATAGTATCTCGCCAAACTTGGTTAAAACAATGCCCTTTGGGCCTCGTTCCATTATTTTAACTTGCAACTGATCCTCAATTGAACGCAATGAGCGACTAAGCGCGGGCTGGCCCATTGCAAGCCTTTGAGCCGCGGAACGAATGCTACCGCTTTCCGCTACCGCTACAAGATGCCTTAGTTGTCGCAGGCGTACTCGCGATATGGCGTGAGAAAACATAGCTGGGGGCCCTTTCGTACCATTAGCGCATGCAGAATCGTCGAATTCAATCGCCGTCGCGACGGAGACTTTTCGCCTTGGTTCTTGAACTACCGGAATCGCGGCGAATTACTAAGTTGCGAGCGAGCTTCGCAGGATCTTGGGCAAAATCCGACACCGAAGTAGAATGGTCCAGTGCCGCATGTTGCAACGCCTCAGTCTCGAAATTGCTCATTTGTTGGCCGAGATGCGGTGATATCGACATCGGCCTCGAATATTCCACGTTTCCGAACGCAGATTGACCGCGATGCGGGAATTACAGTCGCGCAATCGCCAACCGGCAGAGCATATCCTCGCAGCTACATTGCGTCGAAACGCAGGCCAAACCCTTTATCCGGCCAAGAAACGGCATCAATTCAATCCGCTTTATCTGGATTACACTTGGCCGACAGTGTCGCATCCCGGCTAGGCCTCCTAGCAACAGAAAACTGTTCAATAGAACAGATTTACGCAAGCCGAACCGAACGGAGAGGGAGAGATTTAACATTTCGTGCGATCGGGAACACCTCGCCTTCTCTCCCCCGACGCGTGCTGGCGAGTTACTCCGTCGACTAGAATAAAAGCTATGATGCAGCTTTCGGTGCCGCGATTTGACCAAGCGTGGTTGGTCCCGCGCTGAATGACAACATCTCCAGACGATAGGTGGACCTCGTCATCGTCGAGAAGCATGAATATCTCGCCCTGAACCACGACTGCAAAATCCAAACTGTCGGTTCTGTGCATGAATGGATGCCGGGCACCTTCAACAATGCACTGGTCGGCATTCATTTCGGCGAAAGCCGCCTTTCCGTCGATATTAGCTAGTACTTCAGGGTCTTCCGGTTTAAACTCGACGGTGCGAAAGACGCACCCGCCCTCCAGCGGATGCAAGATAAACGGTCCCGTGCAAGTTTCAACAGGCCCGTCGTATTCAGCCGGCACAACGTCGCTCAGCCAGAGGTTTGTAAGTGTAACGCCCGGTCGGCTTTCGCGTTCCAAGATTTGAGTTGCAGCATCGTCCGATACGACGATTGCTTTTCCATTGCTGTCATGTCCGGTTACAACCCGGCGGATGGATTTTCCCAAGTTTTTGCCTATTAACTGCTTAGCGCCGTAGCGCCCTCGTCGCGCGAATTCCGATTTCTCGCACAGGTCCTAGATTAAAAATTTGCAAAAAGGCTCGGAGTTCACGATAGAAAGGGTGCAATTGTAAGCGCCGGCAATACTTAGGCAAGTTCAAATCTACGCACCGAACCTGGATCATGTATCTTTTCAGAATGGCCGCCCGTTCCCAATCCATGATCGAAGCGATATTGCAGTTCCGCCGTATGAACTCGCTTCTCGCTTCGATAACGGTACACCCGACTATCACGCCAGCGTCGAAAAGCCTGTTCGGCAGTGAGTCGGATTTCGGGAATTCGAAGACGCTCTTCATCTGATCAAACTACGATCTGCGAGGAGCAAGCTGATGGATCGGATGTTTTCGCTGATTGCGAAGCCTTTGGAATGAAGCCTGCTCGTGTCGATGTTCGACCGAGTTATCTCGCAAGACGCCGCCGTGTTTTGACCTGAACTTCACGCGAATGAAATAGAGAAAACCCCTGCGATAACTACCCGAATCGCCCGGATTTCGCCTTTCCGGCCGGTCAACTACAGGGCAACCGTCTTCGAGAGATCGATCCCCAGATGGCCAAGCGCGCTCCCGCAGCTTCGTCAGCCGCTACGCTATGGCCGGGGGGCGCTCGGGAATCGCCGGCTCCGCGCGCCCGCAGCAGTTTCCGAATGTCGGCGGTCTTCAGGGCCAAGATCCAGTCGAGATCCGCCGGCCGGATAGGCCGGGGCAGGCTGCGATCTTCTGGCGAAGACACTCCTCGCAGAGCTCAACCAGCCGCATGCGCGGCGAACGCGGGCCATTGCGCAAGCCATCGAGCGATAGTTCTAGATATCTTCTCGGACCGTCTTGCGGTCCAGTCGGGCATTGCGCACGATCGCGCTGATCGATTGGCCCTGTCTAGTCAAGTCGTGAATTACAACGATCATCCTCAATCTGGCCACTTGCTCCATCGGCTCATTGTTCAGGCGGTTATTCTTGCCGACTTTGATCCGGTGGGCGCGTCCGCCGGATCAATCCATCAACTCGGAAACTGGAGAATGTTACATCGTCATAATTGGGGAGTATTCACTCGGCACTGAAAGGCCGAGGCCGAGAATCCTGCCGAGACTGGAGGACGCGGTCTTCGGCGACGTCGCCCGGGAGCAGGCAAGGGCCGGGAAATCAGTGAAGCGTCGTGTTTCTGCTCATCCCGTTGATGGGCGCCAAGTCGCAAGTTGCCGCATGGCATTTTTTGCAGTTGCAGCCAAAAGAGAATCAATTCCATAGCTTGCAATTGCATATGAAGCGGAGATGGCTCCGGCCCTTGCGGCTTTTTTTACATTCCAGCGCTTTCCGGTCAGGGCGGCAACGAATCCTCCGCAGAAACTGTCGCCGGCTCCTGTCGTGTCCAGAATGTCCGATACTGTAAAGGGAGGAATTTGTAACACTGTATCCTGATTCGCATCGAATACTAGGCAGCCCTCGTTTCCGAGTTTTATGATTACTAATGACGGACCAAGGGATGCAAAATAGCGCGCAGCGCTCGACCAGTCATCAATCCCTATGAGCCGATGAACCTCCTCAGCACTCGGCAGAAAAATATCTGTTTTCGTCAACAGCTTGAGGATTCTGTCCTCGTTTCCGAATATGTAGTCCTCCTGAAGGTCAAGAGCCAGTACAGCCCTTGTACTTTTCCTAAGGAACTCTAACAGAGTTTCTTGAGCCGTTAGGGTCATCGCAAGTACCAGAAACGCATCCGCCTCGAGGAATTGTTCCGGAATGTCCGACGGGCGCGGCGAAAGTTCATGAAAGATCTCTTCACTCGCGAAGAGCGTCCACTCGCGTCCACCGCAAGAATCGTAGACTACACGATTGTGAAGCGTCGGATATGGTCGCCGCCCCAAGAGATCCACTCGGAATCCGGCGTCTGCAATTGATTGCAACACTGCGTCTGGCAAATCGTTGCCGACGGGCGCCACTATTTCCGTCGACGGTTCCCACAGCCGAGCCCCCAACGCCGCAAACACAGCGTCGCCGCCAACGCACGCGCGCCGCTCATTGCCGTCCGGAAGGAAAATATCGTCGATCGAAAAATTGCCAAAACAAACCAAGCGCGGCGGGTTCAATTGGCTGCCCTTTCCGCGTCCGCTATTCGGAACTTTTCCTTGCCAACGTAGTAGGCGAAGAGCTGGGCTGGAACGGCATAGACGAGCGGCGTGAGCGTTTCCAACATGCGTGGCAACGCGATTGCCTCATCGGAACTATTCGCCAGCAACTCTTCGTCCTCGCTAGTTACCGAATAAACATTGCCACCTCGGCGTTTTCCTTCAGCCGCCGTGTCGCGAGCTCGTGGAATCGTCGGGCCGCTCGGAGCTGTTAAGAAAAGCGGGTCACCGTCTTTTTGCGAATTATAATGATGGAATTCCTCGAGCGGTATGGCAATTGCATGGTTCGGCGTACATTCCTTGATCTTTGCCGCGCCAAAAAATGCCGCCGAATACGACGCGCCTCCGCCCGAAAATAGATACAGGTGTTTCCTAGCCTCAATCCGGGCAATCCTACGAATGCACTCGCTGCATTTCTTGGTGACATCGTCGACGAGCGCGGGGATTTCGTCCAAGGCGATTTGCAGTGATTGAATTTCGCGGGTCTTGGCCGATGCAGATGCGGCAAATTCGATCGCAAACTGGAACAACAGTGCGAGAGCCGCCGTGCTCGCCTGAGTTGGCCACCCCTTGCGCTCAGCGTGGACCAACAACCCGTGGTCGGATTCTTGCATTAGCGGAGACTCCGGCGTGTTGGTCAGTGCCAGCGTTTTCGCGCCGAGCGCCTTCGCTAACAGAATTGCCTCGACTGTGCGTGTCGTTGTCCCGCTTGAACTCAACCCGACAACGAGGGTACGGCGATCTAGAGGTCGATTGAAGTAGTAGGCAAAATCCAAAGCCTGCATTGGCTCGCATTTTATCCCCAAGAGCTGTTCGTAGAGAGCCCGTGCCCCAAACATTGCGGACAAAGAATCGCCGCAACCAACTAGGTATATTTGCCTGACGGGCGTTCCAGAAATCTTCCGGGCTATGTCGCAGACAGTTCGGCGCTCCTCTTCAAGCGTTTTCTGTATTGCTGCCGATTGACCTTGGATTTCTGTAATCGTCAGATCGACGCGCCTCCGCCTCTCGGGATCGAGAGCGTCGTTTGTCGGAATAGCAATTTGCTGTTCTTGGTCGTAGAGATCGCGTATGCGCCGCTTGGCGCGCCGGTCAAGAGGCGAATCCTTACCCAGCAATGGCGTTTGCAATTCATCTTCGCTTCCCATCATGTCTTCTCCCCGCTAGTTCTTGAAATTACTCCGGTGCAGATGACTCGGTAGGTCGATCTGCCGATGGTCGTCGTTTCATCCATATCGAAATCAAGTGTACTCGCGCGCAGAATTCATGGTCCCCAGCAATGTATCGGGCTCCTAAGTAATTCCGCAACAAGAGGCCAACGAGTTATCGTGGAACAGTCGCGCAGCGCCAATTCGCCACGCTATTTGATTTCGACACGCGAGCCATCAAACCGCGCGTTCGGGCTTTTCGTAAACGTAGCTCGCAATGTCGCACGCTCGAGTGATCCAAGCGTGTTCGCGGCGAGCGGCGATATGTGCCAAGGCTCGTCTGAGTTGCCGCAGCCTGAAAGGCTGACCGACAATGTTAGTGTGGAGTGCCAAGCCAAATGCAAGGGCATGTTCGGACGACTGGTCGATCATTTCATCGACTTGATCAATGATCATGTCTGCAAATTCCGAAGCCCCAACGTAGCGGCCAATTGTTGCCGAACTGTCGTTAATCTCTTGTGAATACGGAATGGACAGGATCGATCCCTCATTGGTGCGGAGCCAAATTGGCTGATCATCCGCGCACCAGTCGAGCACATAGTGATACCCGGCCGATTTCAACAATTCGGGCGTTTGGAGCGTCTCGCCCAACCACGGTCCAAGCCATCCCCGCGGGCGGCTGCCGGTTTTTTCGGTGATAGCGTCGGAAACCTCTTCAATCAGCTTGCGTTCCTCGTTTGGACGCAGGCCCGCCTGACTTTCCGAATTGGTTCGCCCATGCGATGCGATTTCATAGCCCTGGGCAACGAAGGAGTCTACGAGTTCCGGCTGACTTTGACAGACCGCGCTGTTCAGCAGAATCGTCGCCGGCAAATCGAAGGAGCGAAACAAATCGATCAGGCGCCATGCCCCCACGCGCGTCCCATATTCGCGCCATGAAGCATTCAGGACGTCCGGTTGGCTCATGCCGGGAACCAAGTCCTCGGTTAATCCTTCTCCAAACGCATATTGCTCGACATTGAGCGCAATATATATAGCAAGACCGCTGCCGTCTGGCCACCGCCACTTGGGCCTTCGAGTGATCGGTGAGAAGTCATACCTTCCATGCGAGGGCAACATTTTTTTATCCTTTCTTGTTGGAATCTGCGTGTCCCCACCGGTTCATGCCGACATCCGTTGCCGCGGCGCGAAAGTACATCTCGCGATAGTACGGTTCAAGTTCAGCAGCTGTCGCCCGCGCCTTCGCCAATTCGCCCGCGCGGGCATGCGCATATTCTCGAGCTTCCCTCTTGATACTCTCTTCGTCCACGCTACACACGCGCCCGTCACGAACAAGGACTTTCCCATCCACCATTGTCATCCGCACCGACGACCCGTTCTCGCAGTAGACAAGTTGTCTTTGAACATCGTTGAGCGGCGTGAACGCGATTTCATTCAAGTCGAGTAGCACGATATCGGCTTGGAAGCCGGGTGCGAGCGCGCCAATCTGGCCTTCAAGCCCCATTGCGCGGGCGCCGCCTTGGAAAACACAGGATAGGATTTCACCGGCCGTTGGCCATTTCCTATAGTCAGGATCGGTTATGTTGTGAATTAAACCCGCCATCTTCATCGCGGTCCACAAATTGATGCTGTCGTCGGCAATCGCCTCATCCGTGCCTATACAGACAGGGATGCCAAGTTCGCGGATCCTGCGGAACGGCATTATTCCGCTTCCGAGCCGTAGGTTGCAAACCGGATTGTGGGAAATCACCGAACCAGCCTCAGCGACCAAGGACAGGTCTGCCTCATCGAGCCAAATGCCATGAATGACATTGGAACGCCGATCGAGAACGCCACGCTCGTGGACGTATTGCAGCAATGACGATCCCAGATGGAGATCGCCGAAGACCCGCTGAACCTTAGTTTCCAGAACGTGCATATAGAACGGAAGCCTTAGGTTGCGGCTGATTTCGTAAAGTGCCGCGAGATAGTCGTCAGAGACCCGATGGGGCGCGGAGCAGGAAACTGCTGCCCTGATTCTGCCGTCGTGCACACAATCCCAGTTGTCAATCAGATAGCCGTAAAGCGCCAAAAGTTCGCCTGAAGAAGGAATTGGCGCAGTTTCCATTCTGCGCAATTCATCCGCGGTCAGAATGTCCTTGAGAAACGGGTACTTCTCATATTCCACAATGTTCGGCTGATCGAGCGCAACGGTTGCCCGGATGCCCGAATCCGCATAGGCGGACATAACGGCGTCAATGTTGCCGGGGCTCGGAAACGGTACGAAGAAAGCGTCATCTTGAACCGATGTGACTCCGTTCTTGAGCATCTCGATTGCGCCCAGCATCGTGCGCACATACACCATTCGATCCGGCTGAAGCGTATCGCTAAGCGGAGGCACTTCGTGCAGCATAAAGATTTCGAGGGGCAGACCATTCAGTTGTCCCTTCATCAGGTTGGCCGAAGAATGGAAGTGCCCGTTGACCAGTCCTGGGATTGCCAGCAGTTCACTACCGTCTATTTCCTCGACGCAATTGGCTTCATGCCCAAACTCCGCTCCCGCTTCCACGGCGACAATCTGGCTTCCATCAATCAGGACATTGGCCTCGCAACAGTTCCAGTTGGTCCCGCCCGCGGCGATCGTCGTCACGTTTCGAATGAGTTTTTTCATGTTGTGTCGAAGAGTGCTGTCGCATCACGCCTTTGGTGACCATAAGACAATCTCGTAGTGGACCGCAAACATGGCAACGGCAATAGGGCTGTTCATCACGCTTTCGGATGTTGTTGGCAATTTCTTGCGTCAAAGGGAATACGCACGCATGTTGGGTCTCGCGATATTCCTGCTGGAAACGGCCGGATTGTCCCGCGTTCCCGTCGATCGGTTCTTTCAGTGAATCGGGTGCAATTCGGGACGGATTTTCTTTCCCGAGCAGTTTTACTTCAAGAGCACCCTCGACGGCTACCGGCCAGAAAGACGCGCGACCGATTTGCTCGAACTCGGTTCTTCGGAGTAGGAGAGTCGGCGGGCGAAGTTGCTCCGGAGGCGGGCTCGGCTCGCGGCCGGGCCGGACGAAAATCTTCGTCGCAATTCCCGCTTGGCGGGATTAGCTGCACTGCGAGCGCGATGCTTGACACATTCAAGCCCACATGAGAGTATGCGGCGTAGCATGACACGCAATTTATGTGATGCAGTAGCGTTGCGTGCAGCATTGCTTGGGTTCGGTAGGTGCGCAGCGATTTGCGCGCTAAAAATCGAGGCAATCACGAAAACCAATGACAATGCATCGTCGGAAAACAGGAGGAGGAACCCCTGAAATGACTTACTCATGGTTAAAACCAATACTGAGTGTGTGTGTCGCGGTTATGTTTTCCGGTATAGCGGTTGCGCAAGAAAAACCGAGTTTGTCGGGAAGAGAACTTCCATCGTATGAAGCGCCTAGCGATGGCTTGTTGGGTGAAATCGCGGCAAAAGGAAGTATCCGAAACGGCGTCGAGGCGCAAAACCCACCATTTGAATACATTGAAGATGGTGAAATCGTTGGATATGACATTGTGCTCTCGCGCATGTTCGCGGAGTATATTGGCGTTGAACTCGAAGTCATCGACACGGCTTGGTCCGGAGTAATCCCGTCGCTGTACACAAAGAAATTCGACATGATTTGGTCGGCGATGACAATAACGGAACCGCGGAAAAAGGCGGTTACCTTTTCGCAGCCGTATGCTTCAGATCAAGTGGAGTTCATTGTCCGGGCGGGTGACGACCGCATCAAGGCAATTGCCGACCTTGACGGGATGATACTCGGAACACAGCTTAACTCCGCCGCGGAGTTTCAAGCGCAGGAGTTGATAAAGGAGCACGGGCTCGACGTTGACTTGCGGTCGTTCGATCACTTTGACGGAGCGTATCTCGACCTTAGGAACGGAAATGTCGATATCGTAACGAGTACCAAACTCAATGACCGTGTGTTGTTCGAAAGGAATCCTGGGGTTTATGACGTGGCGCTCGAGCTGCCGATCTACAACTACGTCGGCGTTGCCACAAGACAACAGGATCCTGACCTATCTGAGGCTATAGATAATTTCATTGACGAGCTCCAGGCGTCTGGGAAACTGGCGGAGCTGCAAATGGAGTGGTTCGGCCATGTGATGGATCTACCCGAATAACGGTAGGTTTGTCATCGTGTCGGGTTTCGATTTCGCACTAATAGTCGAGTATCTCCCCGATTTTTGGCGAGGTGCCAGAGCTACAATCTTCTATTCGCTGACCTCTCTCGGGTTGGCGGTGGCGATTGGATTGGTGATGGCGCTTTGCCGAATGTCCCAGTTCGTATTGCTGAGACTTATGGCGCGCGGTTACATTGATGCCATCCGCGGCACTCCTGCATTGATCCAGATCTTCTTCGTTTATTTTGGGCTGCCGATGTTCGGGTTGAATTTATCAGCTCCGACCGCAGCGGTAATTGCTCTCGGCATCAACAGCGGAGGCTATCTTGCGGAAATATTTCGTGCGGGAATCATGGGGGTCGACTCAGGTCAAACGGAGGCCGGGCGATCTTTGGGCATGAGTTACGGCAAGACGATGTGGCGAATTACATTGCCACAGGCCGCGTTGCTTGTAGTTCCCCCAGCCGCTGGGGAGTTCACCAATCTTGTCAAGGGAACATCACTTCTGTCTACGATATCTGTTTCCGAGCTTACTCGGGTGGCACAGCAAATTGTTGGAGTGACCTTCCGGCCCATCGAGGCCTATGTCGCGATAGGCGTGGTCTACTATTGCCTCAACGCGATAATCGCGCAGGGGGCCGTGTGGCTCGAACGATGGCTGAGGAAGTCGCAAGGGCTAGAGTAATGCCGCCGCCGGTTGTCCGGATTAAGGATCTTCGAAAGTCCTTTGGAGAACTTGAGGTATTGCGCGGTATCAATCTCGAGATCGAAGCTGGCGAGACCTTGGTCGTAATCGGCCCAAGCGGTTCCGGAAAGTCAACCCTGCTGCGTTGCACCAATTATCTAGAGACTCCCACATTTGGATCAGTTGAAGTGGAAGGCGTCCCATTCGCCCTGCCGAAGGCTTCCCGTCGCGCACAGGAGCGGCACCTGAACAAGATGCGGGCACAAGTCGGAATGGTGTTTCAACGATTCAACCTGTTCCCACACAAGACGGCGCTTACAAATGTCATGGAGGGGCTACTGGTGGTTCGCGGGATGAACCGAGCGGAGGCGGAGGAGAGAGCTACCGCCATGCTGGAACTGGTGGGTCTGTCGGACAAGCTGCACACCTATCCTGCGCAGTTGAGCGGCGGTCAGCAACAGCGTGTGGCGATCACCAGGGCGCTAGTAATGGAGCCCAAAGTCATGCTCTTCGACGAGGCAACATCCGCTCTTGATCCGGAGCTCATTGAGGAAGTGCTCGCCGTCATGAGAAAACTTGCCAATGACGGTCTAACGATGATTGTCGTAACGCATGAAATGGAATTTGCTCGCGATGTCGCCCGTCAGGTCATGTTTATGGACGACGGCGTCATTGTCGAACAAGCGACACCGGAGGAGATGTTCTCTTCTCCGCAACATGAACGGACAAAGCTGTTTCTCAAGAAGATATTGCGATCATAACAAATTCGACTGTCATAAGTGGCGGGTTGATCGTGACGCCGCGCCAAAGTTTTCGCGCCGATATTCGTGTCAGGGAGGGTGTAATTGACGCTATTGGCCACGATCTGTCGGATGGACGCGATTCTGAAATAATCGATGTTGGTGGATTGACAGTGTTGCCCGGAGCAATTGATCCTCACTCCCATCTTTGGGAGGCCGGATTTATTTCGGACCCTGATTTTGCCGACAGTTCCGCCTCAGCCGTGGCAGGCGGAATAACGACGCTCATCGACATGCCGCTCACCGTACCGGAAGTTCTCGACGTTGAGTTATTCGAGGACAAGGCCCAACTCGGCAAAAGCACATCCTATGCCGATTTTGCATTGCATGGCGGCGTCAGCCCAGACAACCTATCCGACCTTGACGCAATGTGGCACGCTGGGTGCACGGCCTTCAAGATATTCACCTGCGAAACCGGCTGTCCGATGGCTGGATTGACCGATGACCACGATCTCGTGGAAGCACTCCGAATCGTGAAATCATTCTCCGGACTCGCCACTTTCCACGCGGAGAACAACGATCTTCTGGCAGGCAATTTGGCGCGTCTCCGGCGTGCCAACCGCACGGACAACGAGGCGTTCGTGGAGTGGCGAAGTGAAACCGTGGAACTAGAAGCGATAAACCGAATCCTGTTTTACGCTTCGCGCATCGGAACCCGTGTAAATATTGTGCATGTTACATCGCCAGCCGGCGTAGCTCTTATTCATCAAGCACGAGCTAATGGGGTCGATGCGACCGCGGAAACTTGTCCTCATTATCTTTATTTAAGCAGTGACGACATTGCCGAACGCGGGGCATGGGTAACATGTGCGCCTCCAATGCGCGGGCTGGACGCCCGCGAGGGCATGCGTTCGCTGGCAGCCGACGGCTCCATATTGACCGTGGGATCAGACCATGGCCCAGTTGACCCGCTGCTGAAACGACGCGGCAGCAACAACATTTTGGATGGACAGCCGGGTTTTCCGGGCAACGAAACGATGGTTCCGCTACTTCTCAATCTTGCAGCGGAAGGAACTCTTACATTTGAGCGCATTGCGGAACTGACGGCCGAGGCGCCGGCCATTCTTTATGGATTGTATCCGCGCAAAGGGACGATATCCGTGGGAAGCGATGCCGATTTCACAATTGTGGATCCGGAGTATGATTGGACTATCAGGGCCAAGAATCTGATCGGGAAATCGGGATGGTCGCCTTATGAGGGGCTCGCTGTGCGCGGCAAGGTCGAATTTACGATTATTCGTGGGCGAGTGGTTGCTGAAAATGGTCGACTGGCGTCGGATCCCGGCACGGCAGAGTTCATTAGGCGGCAATAGCGGGCTGAATTCATCAATTGCCACCTTCTTCTCTTCCGGGCGGCGTCGCTCTAATATGCTTCGGTTGTCCTCCTGATTGGTTTTGCTCCGCTTGCGTTGAAGTTCGCGCTGCGCCGATAGATTCCACTTCGGACAAAACAACTATTTCGGCGGTTGGCAATGGCAATCACAGACAGGCCTCGTGTCTGTCGAACGATCTGCGAGTTCGGGCATTCGCGCCAGCTTCTCCAAATTTCTCGCGCCGATGGTCGTGAAGCGTTTCGGCGTCTCGCCTCTCGCCCGGTTCCAGCAGCTCGACGGTTAGACAGGCACATCCGGACCGCCGCGCCGCCTGGCCTCGATGAGCAGCTCGGTCTTGCCGATGCCCCAGCGTCCGATGATCCTGACCGCACCGAATCGGTGGCAGCCGATGTCTTCGTCCATGTCGAGGACCAACGCCATCCGCGCCAGCTCCTCCTCGCGACCGTAGAACCTTCAGTTCTCCATTGCCCTTTCCTCTATTCGAGGGTCGGGTCAGCCCCGACATCCAGCAGCGGCGCAACCAGTTCTCCGGAGTCATACATCACGGCGCAGCGCGGCGGAGTTCTCCCGTCCGGTTCGAGGGCATTCGAATCCATACCGATAATCATCGCCAGGAGGCTCCTGGCTGGAAACTTTGGAAAAACATGCCGACTGGATCATGGCTCGTCAAACGGACGGCGATGCCGGTGATCGCCAATCGGCGAATGAAGGGATAGGAGGATGCAACGGGGACTGGAGAGCGGCAAGGCGAGGCTCGCGGACGTGAGCCCGCAACCGTCAGCCGCTTCAAAGTCGGCGCCAGCACGGAGCAGCAGAACAAGCGATACCCTTGAACAGAGCATCGCGGCCAAATGCGGCGGCACGAATCCCTGCCGGACCATCGCATGAATCTCCGCAGCCAAAAAAGAGCGCGGCCAAGAGGACAAATCTAGAAAACTGCTTAAGAAAACTCTCGCCCGGAAGCCATTCCGGCAAGATTATTGAGATTTTCTATGCCCGAAATTGCTGCCGGACCAAACCTATAAGTCGATTCTCATTCAAAAGATGGCGGAGGAGGTGACCGCCATTTCTAGCGTTTAGCCACCCGCAGATCTCCGAAACCGCCTTGCGTTTGGAGACGCCGGGCGGCAGAGCCGTCCCCGAAGGAGCGACGGGGTCGATGCTTATTTTCGCTACTCCGCGGGGCGAGGGTTGAATTTCGGGCGCGCCGGCATTAAGTTCTGCTGCATCCAAACCGGGGGTTTTCATCAAGGTGCCTCCACTTTCGATAGGATCACCTGGGGGGCGAACCTATTGAACGATTTTCGCCGCGAATCGCAGGGAATGTCAAAAATATTCCGGATTCGCGGCGATTTTCCCCTAAATCCCTCGTGATCGGCAATCTTTCCCTTCCGCTGATTTGCGCCGCCGCGCTGTGCGCGCAGCCCTCGTTTTCGGCGTGCTCGGCTCTATCGAAGCCGTCTTCCGCGCAAGCAAGGGTTCTCGCCGATATCGGCCTTGCGACTCCCGAGGGCGACTGGCTTCCCAATCCCTGGGGCGTAGCCGGTCCGGACGCGCTGGCTCTTTCCGAACCCGCCCGCAGCTACGCCGTCGCCGCCTGCAGAGCGAGGGCATGGCGGCGTCTCGGTCCGGCGCGGGCACTCGCCGGCAGAACGGCCGGCGGCCTTCGCATCGAAGCCGAAGGCCTCCTCGCCGCGGCCGATCTCGTCGGGCCGGGAACGGTGCGCCTGATCGCCCGGTGCGGCTTCCGTCCCGACTGCGTTCCCGAGCCCGCCGCCTCGGCCCTCGGCGGGCCGGTTCGCGCCTGGAGCATCATCGAATCACTGCTCTCGAAGGGCGGCGGCGGGCGCATGCAGGCGGCGGGCCCGGCCCTTCCGCGCGGGGCGGGCAGCGCGTTTTTGCCTTGGACACCCCTGGCTTCGCCCGAAACGCCCCCTCTCCAGGGCCAGCGCCGCAGCCTGCGCTGAGACGCGCAAATCTTGCTTTTCCGAATTCCCGGCGTCTAGAATGAGCGCGCGCCCGAGAGGCGCGCAGGCAAACGGAGGCATCGATGTCGGGCCGCGACATGAATCGGAACCACTTCAAGAGCGCCGGGATCGTCCTGGTGGCGTCGCTGGCGGCGGCTTCGGCGCGCGCCCAGAACAATATCGGCGACGTCGCGTCGGGCCTAACCACACAGATCGGAGAGTTCGGCACGCTTTTCGGCGCGCTGGCCGTTGTCGTCGGGGTCGCGATGGTGCTGATGAGCGGCATAAAGTTTCGCGCCTATTCCACCAATCCCCAAGATCCCAGCGCGAGCCTCGGCGGCGCCGCGGGCTGGCTGATCGCCGGCGCGGCACTTGTCGCCATCCCCGAATTGCTCGATGTCGGCATCACGTCGCTTTTCGGGGATACAGCCGAAGTCGGCAACTTCCAGGGCACGAACGTCCTGAACTAGATGCTGTTTCCCGGGCCGGAAACCGCCATGCTCTCGCTCATGTTCCACGCCGAAAATGCGTGGCTGCACCGCTACGCGGTCCGCCGCGCCCTAACGAAAGGCGGGCAGCGCTGCCACAGATGCCGCACGTCGATCCCCGGCTGGATGGAGATCGACCATCTGAGCGGCGACCATTCCGACTGGC
>JAPPFL010000044.1:18497-20236 GCA_028823855.1 Albidovulum sp. | reverse complement strand
GTGCGTCTTCTTCTAATTCTTCACATTATTCCGGGCAGTTGGTAATTCAGGCTAGTTGATAGACGTCCTATTTCGATCACGCTTCCAAGCGTATCCCAACTGGCATCGAAATCGGCTAACGCCAATTTTTCGTCCGGCACCGGCAGGCGCACGCGAACGACTGGCTCGACACCCCGCATATTGAGTTCTTTCGATCCGAAAACTGTTGCGCGAACAGTCCGTATGAACCATTGAAATGACGAACGTATGGTATCTAAATCCTCCCTGTCCTCGATCTCGACCACAACCGTCAGCGGCCATCCGTGAACGGCACGGTCATCGTCGAATACCCATGCAGGCAAATTCGATACCAGTCCTCCATCATGAAAATGGTGTTTTGCTCGGCCTGGTAATCCCTCATTAATCCTGCGTGACCGGAACAAAATGGGTATACATATCGAGGCCGCGACTGCTTCTGCTATAAGTACATCTGGAGTCTTGTCAGGTGAGAATAGTTCCATGGTGCCGTTGGTGACATCGGTAGCGACCATTTTTAGTACGGGACGAGAGGAACCCGTGCTTGGTGCGAAGTCGCGAAAATACGGCGTGTTCCCTATCTTCTTTTTTCCAAGCTCTTCTAGATATTGGACCAGTTTGTCGAGGCGCGTAAGTCCTTTCAAAGCCACCCATACTAATCCGCATGCCAAAGCGCCGATGACAAATAAGGGAATCAACAAGAACTGGATTGGAACTATCGCAAAGCCAAAAATATGAATGATTAACATCACCAATAATACCCAAAAAAACAGTGTAATGATTTTTAAGGCACTGCTGTCCCTGTTTTTGAACAACCATCGAATGGCTACAATCAAGTACCATCTTTTGCCCAATAATTTTGTTGCATCTCCTATGGGCGGCGTCAGGTCCAATAAAACGTGGTGCTTACTCCCTTCGTCGATTATGTCCTTTGATGACAGCCCCAACGCATAGAGGGTGGCGACCAGCGCTCCCGCCGAACTGCCTGCAATCCCTATAATTTCGTAATCCAACTCCTCCAACGCGCGTAGAGCGCCGATATGCGCAACTCCTTTTGCCCCGCCCCCTTCCAGTACAACAAAGGCCTTCGGCATCGCCTCTTTCCTCGATTCTCGTCTGCTGATTTCATTAACTGGTTTCATGACTCCTAGCGAGCACCTGACGACTGCAGCAAGGGCACAAGGGGGACGAGGAAATTTAAGCCTGTCCGGTGAAATCTTCGACTATGTTCCACGGGACGAACAAATTCAACTTGTTCCGGACGCTTTCACAAAAGGAGGAAAAAGAGGGTGCTTGTTCCATCGAAGGCAATCGTTGCCGCGGTCTCGCCCGCAAATGGGCACCGCTGGCTATTTGAAGGCAGGATGGTGCAGGCATTCGATCGCCTTGCGGAAAAGATCTCGCGGGAAGCGGTACTGGAATTTACCTATGCTGCGCATGACATGTTGCCCTTGGCCCGCGGCGCGGACATTGCAGACGAAGACGATGCTGCCAATCCTCAATTCCGATGGAACGAAAAACTTCGAACCACCAGAATCCCGCGTTATAGGAATCATATTTTATCGGAACCTAGCGGGGCTGGCTGGCATGGATCCAAGCCCTGAACAGGTTCCGACAAGGGTCATCCCTCGATTCTCGCAAGCATGGCCAAGAGTTCGTCCTGCACGCCCGGGAAGGGGGGGGGGGGGGGGGGGGGGGGGGGGGGGGGGGGGGGGGGGGGGGGG
>JAPPFL010000044.1:0-18487 GCA_028823855.1 Albidovulum sp. | reverse complement strand
GGGGCCGTCCCCCCCCCCCCCCACCCTCCCCCCCACCGCCCCCCCCCCCCACCCCCCCCCCCCCCCCCAATCCTCCCCCCCCCCCCCCCCCCCCCCCCCCCCCCCCCCCCCCCCCGCCGATCTCCAGTGGCTGTTGCTTCGACAGAATCCTGAGCTTCTCGAACGGATCGAGCCGTGGGTGCATTTCCGCGGTCTGCCGGCTCGCGCGGCCCAGCCATAGAGCGAACTGACGGATATCCCCGGTCGCCTCGAGGGCGCGAATGGCACAGGCATGGCGAAGGCCCGCGATGTCATCCCGCGCCGAATGAATTGAGAAAGAGGCGCTGATCGGTTCCGTCCGTCCGCACCTACTGCCGATTGCGCAGGGCGGCGGCGGTCCTCTTCCACAGCGGCAGCCTGCCCATTGGTCGCTCATTTACTCCGAACAAGCTCACTATTTTCCCGTACCAATGCGGCATGGAGAAGCAGAGCCTGATTCGCCGCACACTTGCCTCGCCCGGCGGCTTCGCGCGGCTCGCCGGAATCCTGGAGGAGGAGAGAAAGACGCGGCGATGGGTGCGCGTCTCGGAGGAGTCGGATCCCGCCGACGGCTCGGAGAGCCTCGGATGGCTGCTGCCGGCGACGCTTCCGATCGCCGACGAGAGCGGCGCACGCGAGGCGCCGAGGCTCTACGCCCTACGCTTGCCGCATCGAGGACTGGCACAGGATTCTGAAAACTGATCCTGAAGGTCAGGGGGCGAGACGTGTTCTCGTGAAGGCACGATCATGTTCCAGAACTCTGTGCGTGGTTTGAACGCCGGGATGCTGGATCATTTGCGAAATGCGGCCGCTGTTCCTCGCGGTCGGGGAAAGGTTCCGATAATGATGTTCCTTCCGGCTCCGCAAGCTTGGCCAAAAACGGGTCCGGCGCCCGCGCGCAAGTGTCCCAAAGCAGCTATTCCAGCAAAATCCCCCCGGATCGACCGGCCAAAGCACAGTCGCGACCCGCCGAGTGGTGAAATCCGGTTTCCTGTGTGGCCGAGACCATCGGGAGATCAGGTCATCCAGGCGATGCGGACCTTAATGCAATCAGAATCTGATCCGGATAGAAATGGCTTGGAATCAAGGAGCTATCCTCGCCATGTTCCGATATAAATTTGGTTCCGACAACTCGTGAAATCAGAACGTTCTGATTTCCCGCGCTTTTCGAACGCCATCGACATCTACGACCTCTTCAAGTCCCGGCTTCAGGAAATGATCGACATGTACCGCATGCTCCTAGTTTTACCTTTCCGTCTTCTTCATCAGAATTTGAGACAGCTTTCGCGGCGAGCGCGCCGCTAGGAATTTTCAACGCTTGCGGAGGACTAGGCCGGACGGATCGAAGAGAACTACACCGAACTGAGCGAAAACTTAAGAGCTAGTCATCAATAGGGTCCGGTTCGCCGACCATGCCCGAATCGCATTCCTAATTTTGCGAATACGTAAATTACGGTCAGCTGTCGGAGCGGCCCCAGTCTCGTCCGCGGGCAAGTGCGCCGTTACAATCCAAATCAACAACGGATTCGCTCAAAGACGCGGAAGAGCGCTATCACGCTATCCCGACTTTCTCTTGAATGCGCGGGGTGCTCGCGTCGCAACGCTTGAATTCCGCCCTGCTAAATTTCGCGCAAGCGGCTGAGTCGTCGTCCCGGAATTGCCGCGAAGTCAGAATAGCGACGCTATGGTCTCGGCGGCTCTGTCGCGCGCCCGCTCCATGCTGCCGCGAGCGAACAGCGCAATTCGAACCGGATACGTGCCCCGATCATAGTCGGACTCTCGCGGCAGGTAGTTCAAGAAACCGTTGCACACGTCGAGCACCGCGACCGTAATGTCGGGAAACCGGCGGCGCAGGGCGATCTGGACGTCGCTGTAGAACTCGACCGGCGCGCCCACCAAAACGGACCGTCCAAGGCGCCATGCGTATATCGGCAGGTCGTAAGAGTCGCCTTCTCCCAGCTTTTCCCTAATGGCCAGCCGTCGCTCGGCGCGCTCGCGCTGGAAGCCGTCCGGAGCAGTCGCTATCGCCTCGCGGCATTCGGCCACAGTAGGCAGATCGGCAAGCTCCAGCCGTACCTCGCTACGCCGTACGCCGAAAGAGCCGTCGGGTTCGAACGGCTCCCGGAGCCACCGTCCTAGCGTCGCCCCCGATTCTTCGCGACGGTCGAAGACCATGCGATGTCCGGGCGGGAACATTCCCGCAAGCACGGACAGCGCGGCGTAACCCAATTCCCGGCCGTTCTGGTCGGCCGCTTCGACATCGTCTTCGAAGCTGCGCCGAGGCGTGAGCTCTCCGTCAGCCCCGTGCAGAAAGACGCAAATCGCGCCGTCCGTCTCGCGCTCGACCAATTCTCGCATGGCGCCAATGTAGTCGGGCGAAACAAGGCGATTGCCGCCGCCGAGCGAGGTTGGATGAGCGGCGTAGTTAACCAGCGTGGCGATTGTTCTTCCGGCGGCGTCGGCCACGCGGCCCACGACTAGAGTGTCGTCGACCTCGCGATCCGGATTCAGGCCGCAGACGATCTCTCCGGTCTCGGGAAGAAGGAGGTCGCGATCGTAGGCGAGGCCGCAGCGTCCGCTTGCCCAGCTCAGCGTGGCTAGCTCCATTTTGCTGCGCGACTCGGCCATTACCCGGCGGCAGGCGGCAAGCAATTTTTCGCGATAGGGAGCGATAAGGCGGCCTCCTGGTTCAGACGCGCGCGCGGGGTCGGTGAAGGGAGCGCCGTGGCTGTGGGAAAGATGCAGTAGCAGTTCGCCCGGAGCGATTCCGAATTCTGCCTCTAGCGGAAGCCGAATTCCGTCCTCGTCTTCCCTGGACATCCATATCATCAGATCGAGTGTCAGCAGAAAGACCGGCCCGCCGCCTTCGTAAGGAGAGATCGACAAGCATGTCGCGTACAGCGGAGCGTGGAGTCCGTCGGCTATGTCGTGGGTCGCGCATCCCCAGGTTCGGACGAACATTTTCTCGGGAGGGCTGATCTCCGCGCGGGCGATGCCCATCCGTCCTTTGAATTCATTTTGCAAGAGCGGCGCGATGCCGTGATATTTCGCCATTGGAAGTCTCCAGGAGCTCGGATGCCGGCTGCTTTCTTCGACTAAGCGCCGCAAAGAATTGAATGGAGACTATCGCGGGCGATAGCGAATAGGAATGCCAAAACTTCAGTTCAGCCAGGATCTGCCGGATAGCGGATGCCGACTTCAATTAGCTTGAATTCGGCCGAGATTCGCATGCGTTCCGAACCAACGCCGGCAAATGAAGGATTATCCAGTCAGCCATCGGTTGAACCTTGTAAGCGAAAATGAGATCGAACAATCTACAGCGGCCGCATCTACGATGCGGCCCTTTGATCGCTCGGTAGCAGGAAAGGGAATCGCGGTCCCGCGCCTTCGGGCGTTCAGAAATCCGTGCTCTGCCCGCTGTCTTGGGGCGCGAGAGCCAGTGTCGCCGTAAGCAACTCTTCGAGTTCCTCGTAGCGGACGTTGATGGCCAGTTCGAACGCCTCCGGCAGCGTCGCGGCCCCGAGGCCGGGCAGCGCGAGGGACTCCGCAACTGAACGCGGCCCGTCCGGCGTCCTGAGGTCGAGTATTTCGACTTCGACCGCGCGGTCGAGGCTTTTCCAGGACACGAGCCACATCTCCCGGACGCCCAGCGCCGCGTAGCGCCCCGGCTTGTCCCCGTCGAAGTGAGTTACCTCGATTTCGGCCACGAGATCGGGCGGATTTGCCGCTTCGAATAACGCGGCGGCCTCCGCTCCGCCCTGGCGCCGCGCCGCGAGCCAGCGTTCTGCGTTCACTCCGACGTAGAAGCTCGCGTCGGGTTCCAGGCCCGTGTTTTTTGGATCATCCGGGCGCTTCCAGCGCGTACCGCGCTTGGCCTTGGCCGTCTTGCCGAGCAATCGCGCGGCTCGCTCGACTGTCTTGTCTGCCGCGTCGGCGTAGTCCTCGTGCGTTCCCGAAGGATTCATCCAGCCGATGACGCCCCCGGCGGCGTCGATCATTACTCTTCGGCCAAACCGATTCCAGTCGACCCTTTCGGCGAGGACCGGAACGATGTCGGGCGGCACCGCGATCCGCCAGAATTCCGACCCCATCGGACCGACGAAGTGCTGCGGTGCGAATGCCTCGCTCATCGAGTCGCTCCTGTTTCCCGTGCGCGCTTGGGATATTGAAAAGGGGCGAGCACACCGCTTCGCCGGATCTGCAGCACTGCAAGCATAGGGATTCCGCCCGAGTCGATCAAGCGACGGCCCGTTGGTTCCCAGGATTCTCCCCCGTAGTTCGCCGCGTGGAAAAAGGCCGATAACCGTATATAGTTTCACGATGCTTGGCTGATTGTGAACAGAAGCTGGCGCTTGGCTTTAAGTCGGAGTGAAAGGAATCGAGGCCTTCACGCACTGGATTCGTTCTTTTCGCCAACGGCGTTCGGTGGCGTGGACTATAGCTCAGAAGCGAAGCCTGCCGCTGAATCATGGCGGCATCGTGACAGTAGATGTCGTTTTGGAAATAGGATGCTAGCGGGCTTCGTCCTTCGCCATTCAACCGTGTTGCTGATTTTATTGCGAAGAAGCGCGAACGAGCGCGGCGCGGAACTTGGCTCGACAGGCCGGGGGCAATGGACGAGACTATCTGAATCGACCTGCACGGAACGCGTTTGAAGGATTTCCGATCCCTGATCTAGCAGATCGGGAAAAGTGCGAGCATCCGGCTCCCTAGATCAAGAGCTCCTCCTACCTCAGGACAGCTCGAATCCGAACAGGCCGCTGCAAAGCAGCAAATCCTGGAGGATCGCGGGAGAACGCAGGAATCATGCGACACGCGATTTTAGTGCGCGGGACCCGACGAAACACATTGGCCTTGCATAGGCTGATGCGCACGGCTTGACCTAGCGCGCACTGTTTGAGTTGCCGATGTCTTCGACCATGGTCCGTACGGACCGGGATTAGCATTGAAGGAAAGGGAGGTGACCGTCCCGCAAGGGCTACGCCGCAAAGCCGAGGAAGCGCTTGGTCGCTGGGACCCATTTCGCCCGTCGGCCCTGCCGGATTTTCTAAATCATGAGCGGGAAGCAGGCTAGTTGGGAAAAAACGCTCCTGCTTCGAATTAAATTGCCGGGACTGGATTTGGCTCATATCAGAAAGCTGCCGTCTTTCAGACATAAGATTTGCCTTTCGTTGAGATTCTGACATAACGGAACGCAAAACTCAAAAACTCGGCCGGTTTCTGACATATGGAAATTCGGGATTACACTTCTGGAGGATATGAGGCGCGATACGACTATCGCGCATTCAAACCCACGCCGATCTGCCGAGAATGGGTTAGCGCCGATGCCGATGTCGCCGATCTCCTTGGCCGGGCGGATCGAGCCCTGGGCGAACTTAACGCATTTGCGCAGCTGGTTCCCGATATCGAATTTTTCATTTCCATGTACGTAGCCAAGGAAGCCACGCAGTCGAGCCGCATCGAAGGAACGCAAACCGATATAGTGGACGCGTTTAAAAGAGCCGATGATCTGAATCCCAAGGACCGCGATGACTGGACCGAGGTTCAGAACTACATTCGCGCAATAAATTTCGCGATCGGTTCATTGGGAGAGTCGCCTGTTTCGAGCCGCCTTCTGCGCCGGACTCATGCTCAATTGATGGATGGCGCGCGGGGCGAGCACAAGATGCCGGGCGAGTTTCGCGCCAGCCAAAACTGGATAGGCGCCAGTCTGAAAGACGCGGTCTTCGTACCGCCTCACCATGAGCATGTGCCTGATTTGATGAGCGATCTCGAGCGGCTTCTAAATGCCCGCGATATTTGCGTGCATCCGCTGCTTCGGATTGCGATCGCCCACTACCAGTTCGAAACTATCCACCCGTTTCTGGACGGAAACGGGCGGATGGGTCGCTTGATGATCTCGCTCTATCTTGCTTCCGAGGGATTGCTGTGCAGACCCGCCCTGTATCTGTCGGATTACTTCGAACGAAACAAGACCGCCTATGTCGATCATTTGATGGCGGTTAGAGAGGGAAGCCATTTGCGTAGCTGGCTGATCTTTTTCCTGAACGGGGTCGAGGAAACCGCCTGCGCCTCCGCCCGCGCTTTCCGGGCCATTTTGGCGCTCAAGGCGCGGATCGAAACAGAAATTCTTCCCCGGTTCAGTTCGCGACGGCAAGACAACGCGCAGGCGCTGATGCGCCGCCTCTGCGCCCGTCCGGTGGTAGACGTAATGGACGCCACAAAATTGACCGGCACTACTCCAAATACCGCGTCGGCATTAATCTCGGATTTCGTGGACTACGGGGTGCTGACCGAGGCTACGGGCCGGCGACGCAACCGGCTCTTCGTATTCAGTGAATATATTGCGCTCTTCAGCAACTAGCCAAGTCGACAAATATCGTTCAATTCAATTCTGAGGCCAGCGCCCGCAAAAGCGGGTCGTCAAGATCGCGCGTACTTTGCTCGCAACTCGCTTCGGTAAATTCCGCCGGGAAAACGGGGCGAAAGGCAGCCTCCAAGTTCAATCGCTGCGATTTGATCCGGATTAGTAACTGAATAATACCGGCTATCCGTAATTGGACTTGCATTGCGACGAGACTCCGAAATAACGAAATTATTAGCTCAAAAATTTGGCCAGTTTCTGACATAAGTCCCTTTGACGATGCTAATCCGGCCGATATGTGGGCCGATGCGAATTTCGCGTGTCAGAACTTTTGCAGATTTCTCGATAGATGATAAGCACATATGCCAAACCGCTGGATTCCTCGGGCGGGAAAACTATTGAATCGATCGTGCGGCTAAAGTGCTCGCCTGACTTGTCGTTCAAATCGCAGGTCTGCAGCAATCTCGTTTAAAGTCAACCCGTTTCCAGCCGGTTTCGGCAGCGCGGAATTCGCCACCTTTCGTTAGACGGAATCGTTATCGCATTGCCTAGGCAACTCAAATCCGCTTCTTGGCACCTGATGATCATCTGGTCGTCGGGGTGGCCGCGCTCCTGACCGTACAGCTTGGCGGAAGCCACGAAATCCGCCATTTTGATCGTCCGCAGGCACTATTCCTCGACGGTACGCCGTCGAAAGAACGTACGGCAATTGGAAGATTCCAAGTGGCGAAATCGTGAAAGGAAACTCGTATGTGAGTGAACGAAATTTTAGGATCTTCCGCAGCTGCAGTGCAGTGCGAAGCCAAGATGCCGGCTGCAACTTGCGCGCATCCCGCCTCTAAAATTATCCGGGTTCTTTCCAACATTGCGCACCATGGGACTATTAAGTCACATGTCCAATTGATTGCGCTTCAATCGCCACATTCCTCGCTTCAATTGGGTTTTCTTGCTGGCAAATTCAGAAAATCCGTTAGACTTCTCAATGCGTGTCGGGCGAATCGCCAAGCGCCTCCACATAGGGCGAGTGCTCCACATTGTTCAGTCGCACTATTCGGCTCCGGGCGAGGATGCCGGTTTCTAGAATCTTCGCTTGATCGAGGATTCCGGCAAGTCTGATATTCCAATCGATACGTTCCATTTAATTCCAGTCGGCGCGCCCGGGTCGCATTTGGTATAGGAAAGTCAAATGGCAAAGACGCGAGTATATTGCGCCGGCAAGGAATACTGACGCGGAGGTACACGCGGCGCAAATCTTGCGGAAATTACTGGTGCAGTCGCGCGTATACGGTTCAATAAGCTTGAACGACTTTGAACGTCCTACCATTGTACAAGGGTCGGAATAGCAAATTTGTTCCAACTCTATAATACAAATGGAAAAAAACTTAATCATGAAGTTAAAAATGTATAACAAACGCTAAGAGTTTATTTTCAATTGCAGGGAAAGAGCGTAGCGATCGCCCGTGATTTAGCCTTCCGTTTCGCCTGCCGAGTATTGCCCGTCATTTCGCGTATGCCAACGCTCGCGTCCGCAAACGCGACCGGAACAGCGAGCTCTAGGCGTTTGTCGGGGCCGCGGAAAAATTCCGTGGCCGGACATGCATTTTTTCGGCTGGAAATCGAGGACCGGATTGGTTGCGCAATCGCCCTGATACGATAGCCGCGCTCTTGCCTATTTCAATGCCAGCCGAGTCGTAGCGACAACCAATCCGGAAAGCTATTGCAGGGACTGGTCAGCGCACCGAGCGACACGGAAGCGCAATAGCTTCCGGTCGACTGCCCGTCTGCCCGTCAAGCAAGTTGACTCGGTCAGCTAACTTCGATTTGTTGAATTTCGGAGAATTCAGCAGAAAGCGGGCAGTTGTGACACGCAAAAACAGCACTGGGAGCAGTGGCGACCGAGTCGATTCAGCGGTCGCCGAGTTTAGGGAATCATTCTACAGTGGGCTGATATCCGATGTACTGGATTCGCTGGGTCTCATGCAGCAGGCGCTTTCTCCCGATATTCGACCGATTGACGATAGCCTCAAGCTTGTTGGGCGCGCGCGCACGATGCTGTACGCGGCCGTCTATGCGCCGCCGAGGCCGGACGAGAACCCCTACGCTCTTGAAATCCAGCTGGTGGACGATCTGAAGCCCGGCGACGTTGCCGTAGCGGCCTGCGGCGGATCGAGGAGAATCGCGCCTTGGGGAGGCTTGCTTAGCACGGCTTCAACCATGGGCGGAGCGGTCGGGGCGTTGATGGACGGTTCCGTGCGCGACATCAAGGACATACGCGAACTCGGCTTCCCGGTATTCGCGAAGGGGATCGCGCCGCTCGACAGCTGGGGCCGAGGCAAAGTAATCGAAATCGATGTTCCGGTGGAAGTAGGCGGCGTGTTGATTCATTCCGGAGATATCGTGTTCGGCGACGTCGATGGCTGCATCATTATTCCCCGCGCCCGCGTTGACGAGGTTTTGGACAGAGGCCGCGAAAAACTCGTCGCCGAAAATAAAACCCAGCAGGCGCTTCTAGACGGCAGGTTGCTTGCCGATGTCTACGAGGAATTCGGAGTCCTCTAGCAGTTTAAATCATAAGTCACTTCTTGGTTGCCGATTCTTTGTTCAATCACTTAGCTCGCGCTCCGCACGGTACTTGCGCGGCATGCGTTCAGTTCTTCATTGATTTGTCGACCCGGAGCCAGCCAAATTTACGAACGCCTTCAAAAATGTGCTGTTGTTCCGGTAGTTGATCCGCGCCGCCTATTTAAAGCGAATTTGGAATTTTTCGGCGGCACGGCAAAAGTGCCGAAATCCCCGACAACAATTGATTCAGTCTTTTGGTATATCGCGCCGGAAAAAATACGGCATCGTTTCATCCAAATAGCGAACAGGCTCGAAGAATGCCGAACTGACGATCGACAATCGGCATGCTGGGCCGCGCTTTTGGTCTCGCTTTCCTTGCCCGCTAGGGTCGATTCGAATGACGCGGGTCGGTATGCGAAATATTTTACATTCCCCAAATTGTAATTGGAGCACCCGTTCGAGCGGCGTTTCTGCGAAAAATTTTCTCCTCCCGGCTTCGATCTGCCGAGCAATCAAAAATCACTAGATGGCCGCCGGTTGCACCGCATTTGTCCATGTAGCGCGCCGTCTGCTTCAAGCCTTCGGCAATCGCGGCCTCAAGGCCCTTGTGTCGCAGCTTGCATTCTACAACAAAATTCTCCGTGTCGTCGCCCGCTGGCCAGCGGATCAGGAGATCGGTACGCATCTTTCCTAGACCGTATTCCCTTTCAATAGAACCGCCTCCTTTGATCACTCGCTGCAGGAATGCTTGCAGCAGCAGCTGGCATCCGGCCTCGCTGTAGGAGAATCTATTCACCCAGATCTCTGAATTCTCGCGGAAGAATTGCTGGAAGTCTCCGATCAGGCGGGACATGTCAAGCCCGCCCTGATCATTAATGTAGGTCGACTGTTCTATCGAAAGCTCATCCTGGACGGTATCAGTCAGAACCCTTGGTATAACTTCCGAATAAATTGGGTTGGCGATTCGCAGCGGCGCATCTTGGGCCACTAGACCAAGATCCCTTATATATTTTTTGTCTTCCGAGGAAGAATAACTCAACTCTCTGCCAGCGAGAATCGGTTCTACGACTCGGCGAACGCGGTCCTCTTGCAGCTTGTCGGTTAGCTGATCGAGATGAGTGTCATGGCGCAGGATCAAAGCTTCGCGGGCGGCTATTACATCCTCGTGCGTGATCGAGTCCGAATAGTCCGGTTCGTCGCGCCCTTCGAAGCAGATTTCCCAGGCCAGCGCATTGACGAGCCAAGGCTGGCCTTGCGTCTGTTCCCAGATTGCGGAAAGCGCTTCTTCGGCAAAGGCCTGGCCCGTTTCCTCCGTGTGCTGCAACAGCAGGGCGCGCATCTCGGCTTCGGTGAAGTCCCCAAGGCGAAGCGATTTCGCTTTTATGTTGAAAGCGCTGCCTCCAGCGATAACTTCTTACTCTGAGGAGGCATGGATGCGGTAATCGCGCACGTCGCGCACGCCGCACAATACAACGCTCTGCGGGAATCGTACCGGGCGACGGTCGTACCCGGAACGAAGCTGTCGCAAAACGGAGACCAGAGTGTCTCCAACGAGTGCGTCGATCTCGTCGATTAGCAGAACGAGCGGTTTCTGATCGCATCCCGCCCAGCGCGACAGCACGAGGTTGAAAACCGAATTGGCTCCCGATCGCTCCAGCAGATCGGGCCAGATCGCATCGGGGTATGAATTGTCGCCGGAATCCTGCGCGCGCTCCGCGAATTCGCTTAGCATAGTGCGCATCGCGCTATCGATATCTTCGCGCGCTTTCTGAGCCGCTTCAACATTGACGTAAACGCAGCGATAATCGCCGGATGAGTTTAAATGGTCGCGCAGCGACAGCAGCGTTGAGGTCTTGCCTGTTTGGCGAGGCGCATGCAGCACGAAGTAACGCCCAGTCGATATAAGCCGCAAAATTTCCGGTAGGTTGATGCGAGAGAGCGGCGGAACAAGGTAGTGACTCGAAGCATCTACCGGTCCCGTCGTGTTAAAGAAGATCATTGCCGTACTATACCCGAAGAATGATCGGTTCCTAATTGTATATCCGTATTCGAACGGAATCGCTCGGCCGCTTGGAACCGGAAATTGCCAAAGAAGGTATTCCACCCGTGGTCCGCCCGGCGAAAAGGCTGTTTCCGGAGCGGAAAGCCGAAAACCAGTAGGAGCGGCCGCAGACGTAAGGCGATGCCGATCGAAAAGGAAGAGTCGTCTCCCGGCGCCTCTGGAACGTCAGCGACCAAGCAGTCCCCGGACGGGTTACCGGCGGGCAGATTTCGCATCCTGCTCGACGGCTTTTCAAGCGCAGTTGCGAACTTGGCCCGCCCTTCGGGAGCGGACGAGGCGAGGCAGGCTGTCGGCAACCGGTCGACTAGACCGCCCAACCGGGCATTCGAACTCGTCGAGAACAATCCGGAGCAAACTGTTCCCGTAAGCGCGAAAGAAAGAATTCACGTCGCGCGAGCGGAAAACTCCAAAAGCTTAGCGCTTTGGTCAGCAAGATCGGGCCGAACTTCCCATCAAGTTCTGGTTAGGATCATCAATCGCTATACAAAATTTGAATGGACTACGGCCAGCGAGCGCCCGCTGCGACATTCCGCCCGCCAAGCCGTTCAGGCCTGGTCGCGCTCATACGGCGAGATGCGCCCTTTGCTTGCGCTTGAAAACCTGGCGCGCGACCAATTGCGCCAGCGTTCTCGCAGGCGGAGATAGGCTAGGAGCGCCATCAGGTCGAATTCTGAAGGCTAGGCAAATCGAATCGGCAAAGGATAGAAACGGGGCCGGGCACCGTCGAAGTCACTCGCTAGCAATGCAAGCTCCGATCGACCGTGTCATGACGGGACAGGTCAAGCTCCACCGTTTCGGTCTCTATGCCGGTTACGCTCATACGCTGACCATTAGTGAATTGAGTCAGTTCGGGCGCTAACGCCTCGATCCGGAATGCGCCGCCTTGGGCGAGGTGCTCGGCGACACGCAAGAAGCAATCAAGCAGATTTTCCTGAGACGTGAGCCCGTAGCACGCACTGATTGCTCTACCGAGTTCCCGCGTGGAATTAGCTGGTCATGGCGCTCAGCGATGCGATCGCCGTATGTTGCCGAATTGTAGCCTTCCGTTGCGTTTCCCCAATTACGTTGTCTTGCCGCTTGTTGCCCGCCATCCTGGAATTGGCAGTTGCCGCGCGTTTGATCAGCCGCGTTTCGCCGGACGGTACGGGCCTTCGATGAAATATGGCAACAATTCGGCAATTTGCTCGACCGGTTTCCGCCGTCAGACCGGGCAAATCGGTGCGAATACTCGCTCAACGCTTCAAACTAGAGCCAGCGTGCGCCGGCGGGGCGCAAGTCGGGTCGTCCTCGATGCGCCGTCAATCGGGATGATCGGCAATGAAAAGGGAAAGCCGCCGTGCGACATCGCGAAGCCTGCAAGCCTCAACCAGCGGAAGCGTGCGGCTATCGAAGATCACTCGTCCCCCGGCGAATGCGCCTACCCCAAGTTGGCAATTTTGCAAAATGCCTTCCTGCAACCTCCTGAATCATATGCATTATTTTCAGGTCGGATTCCACCCTGTCCCTACATTTTCGAAGATTCTGTTGAATCCGGGCGGCGGGGCTAGGCGTCCAGCGCGCACCTCGAGCGGCGAAGGCCCGGCTCGACGCCGGCGGCCCGCGATATCAGCGCCTGCTCCGCGCCGGGATTGGAATCCTGCCGGCTCGCCACCGGGACTCCGTCGGTTCGGCGCAGCGTCGTCGTGATCCGGACCCAGCTGCGCATGCGCTCCCGGATCGACGTCCAGCCCGAATGGATTCCCTGCGCCTTCAGGCGGGTCCGGACCAGATGCGCCGGATGGCAGGCCAGCGCCGCGATGAGGAGGTGCGACCCGATCCGCCTGTCCAGCTGGTGGAATACGGGCCTAAGCCCGAGTTCCGATTTCAGCGAGCGTAGAGTGGCTTCGATTTCCGACAATCTCCAGCGCGCCCTCAGGATCGCTTCGGCGCCCCAGCCGGTTCGCGAGGTCCGCAGGACGCAGGAGCCGCTCGCCTCGTCCGCCTCGGCGTGCCGGCGGCTGCGCTTGAACCGGACCGCGACGGCGCTGGTGCCCCTGTCGTCGCCGACGACCTCGACCGCGTAGTGCCGGGCGACCTTCGAGGGCAGAGGCACCTGCGAGTATGACCTGAGCAGACCGATGAGACGGAGGAACGCTTAGTCAGGCGAACATACGGAGGCGGAACGGGAAGGAAGGTTCTGTGCGAGGGCGGAGATACAGTCGTGAATGATGGCAGCAAACCGTTCTTGGTGGTCTACGTCGTCTGGCACCCTGGGTTCGGAGAAGGCCGCTTGATTGCCGAGGCGGTGCGCGAGCACTTCCGTCGCCGCAAATTTGAGAATGTGTCGGGCGGGACGGGAGGCAGTGTCATCTATCGGTTCGCTGAAGCAGTGGGAGCGTCTGCTCCCCTGCCGATAAACTTGTCGGAAGCGGGAACCACGGCCATCGTGGTCTCGATGGAGTCGAACCTGGCCATTGAAGATGCGTGGGCCGAGTACGTCCGCGGATCCGTAGAACGGACGGACGAGACCGGATTGAGGACACGGTTATTTCCCGTATCGATTGAAGCTGAGGTGACGGGCTCGCTTGGGTTGGCCGAGCAAGCGTCGCGACGGGATGCACGGAGCGGACCCTCGGAACAGCGTCAACAACAGTTGGTCGGGAAGCTTACGTACGAGTTTTGCCGCATGTTGCGACACTACCTGGAGCACTTGAGACGCCCCGCGGAGGCACAGGATGCACTAGAGCGTTTTCTCAGAAAGGTGCAGATTTTTCTTACCCACTCGAAGCACGATGAGAGGGGCCCCAGATAGCGTTTGCTGTCCGGGACCGAATTCACGGACATCATTCGCTATCCAGTTTCTTCGATGTGCACGATATTCCAGCAGGACTACGCTTTGACGAAGTACTACTTCACCAGGTGCGAGTTAGCGCCGTGGTAGCGATACATACGGATTCGAATTCCTCGCGCGAATGGTGCCGACGAGAAGTGATAGAGGTCAGGTTGTGGAAAGTGCCGCTTGTGGTTGCCGATTGCATAAGCAATTTGGACGATCGAAGTTTTCCGTACTCGGGTAACGTACCTGTCATTCGCTTGGATGATCGACAGGAAGAACGGATCGACTTCGTTGTCGATCTTTTGATTGACGAAGTATTGAAAGACTTTCTGTGGCGCTGCTAGGTCGAATTGCATCGCCCCGCGGTGTCAGACGGCGTGATGTTTATGCCTCGCCTGCCGGAACTGATTTCTCTGGCTAATCTTCCCGAAGGGGTGGAAGGGACAGACGGGATGATTGTATATCCCGGTCCGCCTCTCAGTAGGGAGGAGCAAGGGTTGTTCGACAAAGTCGCCCCCCGAGTCAGATTGCGTAGTTTGATCGAGTAGGCGGCAGAGACAGTCTAATGAGCAATCCGGATGCCGTTCGTCAGCATGTTGTTGCGGTCTCCACGTCCGAAAGTCCTGATATGGCCGTCCTAGGATTGAGCGACGGGCATTTGTGCGATGCCATGACCGAGATAGCACGTCGCGTACTCAACTTCGGATCGCGCTTGGTCTACGGAGGAGATCTGCGCCAGCATGGATTCAGCGATTTATTGTTTGAGATCGCTGCCCGTCACCATCCAGTCGTGGAAGCTGCAGAGCAGCACTTCGGTGTCACCAACTATCTGGATTGGCTGGCGCATATCGGGATGTCCATGGAGAGAATTGAAGCGGCCATTGAAGCCTTGGCGGGGACGGCCGAGCTTGTCTGCATGGATATGAAAGGAGAGCCGCTGCCGATGCGACAGCGGCGACAAGTGGAGGCGAGGCAAGCGACTGAGGCGGAGTGGTCCGAGGGCCTGATGACGATGCGGCAACATATGCTGGAGAACACCGACGCTCGAATTGTACTCGGCGGACGCATCGAGAATTACATGGGAGCGATGCCGGGAATCGCCGAAGAGGCATTGCTGACACTACAAGACGGGCAGCCACTATTTGTGGTCGGGGGCTTTGGAGGCTGCACCAGGGATATCGCAGAAAACCTTCATCTTGTGGAACAGCAAACGTTGGGTCATCGCGTCTGGCCGGGACGGGAGGAACTGGATAACTTTTCCGCCGCGGATCTCAACTATGGCCTTTCGGCCGAGGACAACGCAACGCTGGCAAGAACTCCGCACATCGATCAGGCCGAAGCGCTGATCCTTCATAGTCTGCTGAAGGTCACGGGCACTGGAAGACGTTGAAGGAACGGTTGTCCAGACCGCTTACCTCACTGAAAGAACCGTTCGGGCGCGAGCGGCGACGGACACCGCACGGATCAGAAAGTCTGCTAGGCGGATAATATCTGAAGCATCGGCGCCTGCTGACGAGCAATTCGATGTCTTCCTCAGTCACTTTTCGGCAGAGCCGGAAGACATCGTACTTGGTGTGAAGTTGTAACTGGAGGATCGTAGTCTGTCCGTTTATGTTGAAAAGTACAGCGGTCCGCAGATGTCACCTGCACATGTATCCCGCGAGACTGCGCGTATACTCCGCAGCAGGTTGCGCAATTCGGAAATTATGCTTTACGTAGACAGTGCGAATTCGAAGACATCTAGATGGATGCGTTGGGAATTAGGTTACTTTGATGGACTAAAGGGAAAGGTAGGGGTTGTACCGGTCACCAGGAATCAAGAGGCGAATTTCAAAGGAGAGAAATATCTCAATCTCTACCCTTATGTGGACGGCGCGAAGGAAACTGGTTCGAATATCGAATATTTGTGGATCAAGGAATTGTCTAAAAGACACGCTCGCCTTGACCTATGGACACGCGAAAGCGCCAATACCAGGGACCGATCGGCCGTTGAACAAATGTCGTTTCGACTATTTTCAATCATCTTTTAGTTTAGAATCGTGCAATTGCCGAGAGTTGTCGAAAATCATTTACGTATCCAACATATCCCAGTCATCGCCCAAGATCCATCGCAGAGCCGAGAATTTCCCATTGAGCATTCCCCATTCGAATTCAATCCATGGTCCAAAATTCTCGAGGCCGACGTCTTCTTCGGTCCTCTTAGCCGCGTCCGGAGCTTGGTTCCATACACTATCGAGGGTTTGGTCCTGGCGGTAAGGTGATCGGGAGTAGTGCTCTTCGGGTACAACATGGTGCTTTCCCTCTGCAATTTCGGTGCGGAGGTTCAAATGTCGATTGTACCAGACTTGTCTGAACAGGAGATGTTCCGCTTCGAGGATTACGGAGAGTGGCCTTGATTGCTGCGTGTAGCTGAACTCGAACTCATGATAGGCCAGCAGTTCCGGGTCACGTGACCTGATAAAGCAAATCAACGAGGTCCAGAAGGTCGATCGTGATCCATCGAACAGATCATCAAGATCAAGGTGAGGCGTACGGCGGTCGCCGGTTGGAGCACTGAAGTCCTTGGTGTTATGCGTTATGAACGCAAAATTTACGGGACTGTTCGAGAAAGAAGATAGTTGCTCAGCGTAAATTTCAGTCAGGATTGCATCTCCTGCACCGTTACGGTCGCGGTGATATGGCGCGGTGTTTGTAATCGCCCGATCAGTGACACGCTGCTTGACTTCAGCGCTTGTTGGTTTAGCGGTTGCCGAATTGAAAAGTGCGTCTATGCGATTCATGGATTCGGTTGCGGCGTCTGACCAGATAGCCATCTTGTGATCAATCTCGCTTAGCCCCTTCAGCGTCTCAGGCTTGGATGCGTCGTCGCCGAACCTATTTATGGCTTCCCGTACAACGCGAAAATGTGATCGAAGACTACGGCGTGCTTCGTTTATCACGCGTTCCCTGTTGCGCTCGAATTCGTCAATGACGATCTACGGCAAAATAAGCTCTATGTCGTGTGGCTGGATCAGGTCTTCGAGTGCCCTGATGACCGGCTCCTGCCGGTAGTCTCCGGCGAGGTCGAGCCAAGCGCAGGTGTCAACAAGCAGCTTTTGAACCTTCTTGTCCTCGAATTCCGTTTCGTTCCGAATGTCGGGTGGCGCTGAGGAGCTGTATTCTGGCGTTTACCGACATTTTGGCGAAAAGAGCGGTATGTGATAAATGAAACTGGGTTGGGCATTGCGGGAAGACGGTATTTCGTGGGAAGTTGTTCACCAACTGATCATGTTTTCTAAGCGATGATAGTAGCGAGCCGAGCGAGCACATCGTCCATGATGAAGTCAGGGACCGTTTCGAGATGCTTGCCGTTTCGCGCGCCGAGGTCGAGCGCGCGGGGCTGGTCACAGCGGATGACGCCGGTTGTCCGCGTGCCTGCCTCCTCCAAAGGAACTGCGAAGCCCCGTCGCCGCGCGAAACTCCCGACTGCGGTGATGGGCAGAACGATGGGTGTCCTCGTTATTTGGTTGAACGCAGCAGGGGAGACGATCAGTACCGGTCGCCTGCCTTGCTGTTCATGGCCAGCGGTAGGGTCGAGGGTGACGAGCCAGATATCTCCGCGCTTCACTACAGGAGCTCTTCGCCAATCGGTTTGGCATCGATCCAAGCACGATCCTCATCTGAGGGCGCATCGATCTCGCTGCACTGCGCCAACAGTTGGTCGAGGGTGTATACGGGGCGTCGTCTTGGTTGGATGATCAGGCGGCCGCTTTCAACTCCGATATCCACTGCGGCTCCGACGCCGAGTTGCAAGAGGTCGAGAAGGGCTGGGGGTACTGCCAGCATGACGGACCCGCCCACCTTGCGTAGGTTCGTGGTGTGCATATCCATCTCCCATTGTTATACTAGAATATAACACGGCCGGCGTCGCAATGCAAGGTCTGCGGGAGCTCCTGCAATGGGCAAGGAGCCCATGTGAGGCCAAGCAAATGTTTTAGGATTACAGTCGGGCGGGCAGAGGCCCGGCAACAATGCGGTGAAACCCGATACCGTGGCCGGGCTCTCTACGTCGGCTCAACGACGGTCAGTGCCCAGTGGATTTCTCAGCATTCGGATAGAAGAACTTGCTCGCCGATCTCATGGTTTCAGACCGTCTTGGCGCCGGCTAAGTCCTGAAAGCGCCCAACACTGCAGCTCTCGATGCGGTCGCGCCCGAGAGCGCTGTAGAACTGACTCTAGGCCATCCTGGCACAGGCTTCTTGGAGACGATCCCTATCGTGGAGTATGTCTGAGCGAGAACGAGGAGAGTCCTAGTGAATAAGAAACCGCTGCGAAAGCGGGGATGATCGGTTGGACGGCTTGATGGGGTAGACGACAAAGGGGTGCCGGGTGTGGTCTCGGAACAGCGCACCAAGGAGGAGATTTGTCAATGCTATGCGAGGGATTTAAACACGGGTTCTCAGACGATCAATGGGTCGCGGCGAAGGAAGATGCACGGCAGGCCATGATCGCTGTAGCGCGGTCGAAGAGCGTGATCGCCTACTCAGAGTTTGTTCCTAAAGTAGCAATTGGCCCCGAGCCACGGTATTCCATCAAGCAAGGCACGCGAGATGGAGGCAGTCATGGCTTGGTCCGAGGCCAATCGGGCGAAGTATAGACGGACGGACGATCACCGTCAAAATAATCT